>CAVZPT010000010.1:0-471129 GCA_963777195.1 uncultured Actinomycetota bacterium
ACCCGCTCGAGCACCTCCTCGAACCTCAGGTGCTCGAGCGCGAGCGGGTCCTCCGCGCCCGCCTCCACCTCCGCCCACGTGCGGGGGGCCGCGACCGTGGGCAGCTCTCGGCCGCGCAGGGAGTACGGCGAGATGGTGGTCTTCGAGCCGGTGTTCTGCGACCAGTCGAGGAACACCTTGCCCCCGCGGCGAGCCTTGGTCATCTGCGAGACCACCAGCTTCGGGGACTGCTCCTCCAGCTCCTCGGCGACCGCCTTGGCGTAGTCGCGGACCTGCTCGTGGGTGCGCCTGCCGTCGAGGCCGGCGTACAGGTGCAGGCCCTTGGAGCCGCTGGTCACCGGCACGCAGTCGAGGCCGTCGGCCGCCAGCCGCTCGCGGACCAGCAGCGCGACCTGTGAGCACTCCCCCAGCCCGGCGGGATCGCCGGGGTCGAGGTCGACGACCAGCCGGTTGGGGTTGCGCGGCCGGCCGGTCCGGGTGACGGTCCACTGGTGCACGTGCAGCTCGAGGGCAGCGAGGTTGGCCAGCCAGGTCAGCGTCGCGAGGGAGTCGATCACCGGGAAGGTCAGCTCCCCGTCCTCCCCCGACCCGGTGCGCGACCCGGTCGTCGGCACGGTCACGGTGCGCACCCACGACGGCGTGCCCGCCGGGACGTTCTTCTCGAAGAAGGAGGCATCCCCGGTCCCGTGCGGCCAGCGGATCCGGGTCACCGCACGGTCGGCGAGGTGCGGCAGCAGCACCGGTGCGACCTGGGCGTAGTAGTTGAGCACCTCGGCCTTGGTGGTCCCGGTCCGCGGGTACATCACCTTCTCCAGGTTCACCAGCGTCAGCACCCGGCCGTCGACCTCCACCGGCACCTCGGTGCGCTTCGCGGCCATCTCAGCCCCCCTGTCGTCGGGTTCGGGGTCTACGGGGTCGTCGAGCAGGTCGGCGACGGACGAGGTCACCGCGCACGCCGCGGTAGGCGGGTTGGCGCAGCCGGCCGTCGCGGGTCAGGGCGAGATACTGCACGTCGACCACGACCTGCGGATCGACCCAGACCGTGCCCAGGCGGTCGAGCCGCGGGAGCTCGGTGTCGAAGGGCGACGCGTCGGCGACCAGGGGCTCGAGCAGCCCGGTCAGCAGCCGGCCGGCCTTGCCTGCGATGCCGCTGCCCACCCGGCCGACGAACCGCAGCCCGTCGGCCGTCGGCCGCCCGACCAGGACTGCGCCGATCCGGTGATCGCTGCCGGTCTCGTGGCGGAAGCCGCCGACCACGAACGACCCGGTGGGCCGGATCGGGAACTTCAGCCAGTCCCGGCTGCGCTGGCCGGCACGGTACGGCGAGCCGAGTCGCTTGCTGACGATGCCCTCGAGTCCCTGCTGCCCCGCTGCCTGGAGCAGCATCGCCCCGTCGTCGTAGGTCGGCGGCACCTGCCAGGCGACGTCGTCGAGACCCAGCCCCTCGAGCAGGGCGCGGCGCTCGCGCAGCGGCCGCGCGCGCAGGTCCTCACCGTCGAGACGCAGCAGGTCGAAGGCGATCAGGGTCACCGGGTTGGTCGCCGCCAGGCGGGCGGCCCGGGTGGCGTCGCGCACGTGCATCCGGTCCGCGAGCGCACCGAAGGACGGCACCCCCTCACCGAGCGCGACCACCTCGCCGTCGATCAGGAAGTCGCGGCCGGTCGCGGCCAGGCCGGCCAGCTCGGGAAAGGAGACGCTGACGTCGTTCTCGTTGCGCGACCAGATCCGCACGCCGGTGGCATCGCGGTCCACGAGCACCCGCATGCCGTCCCACTTGACCTCGTGGACCCAGCCCTCGCCGGGCACATGGTCCCCCGTGGTCGCGAGCATCGGCAGCACGCCGTCATCCTTGCAGCCGCGGGTCGCCGGCTCCTACTTCTCCCGGCTCGTCGGGGTCGGGTGGGTCCAGGGTCGGTGCGAGCATCAGCTCGCCCACCGCCTCCGCGAGCATCTCGCGCGCCGGCGCGGAGAGCTTGTCGTCCATCACCAGGATGTCGGCCTCGTCGAGCCGGGCGAAGGTGGCCACCCCGACCGAGCCCCACTTGGTGCTGTCGGCCACGACCACGAGCCGGCGGCCCGCCGTGGCCAGGGCGCGGTTGGTGTCGGCCTCCATCAGGTTGGGGGTGCTGAACCCGGCCGACGCATCCACCCCGTGCACCCCCATGAAGACCATGTCCAGGTTGAGGCCGCGCAACGACTGCACCGCGACCGGGCCGACCAGGGCACCCGACCTCGTCCGGACCCCGCCGGTCAGGACGACCGTCTGGTCGTCGCGTGTCGAGTCGTGGAAGACGTCGGCGACCTCCATCGAGTTGGTCACCACCGTCAGGCCCGGCACGTCGCGCAGCTCGTGGGCGAGCGCCCAGGTGGTGGTGCCGGCACTGAGACCGACCGCGGTGCCGGGATCCACCAGCGTGGCCGCGGTGCGGGCGATCGCGAGCTTCTCGGCGTTCTCGCGCAGCGACTTGGCCTCGAAGCCGGGCTCGTCGGTGCTCGAGGCGGCCGTGGCACCGCCGTGCACCTTCTGGATCAGTCCGTGGCGGGCCAGCACCTCCAGGTCACGACGGATCGTCATGTCCGAGACACCGAGGCTCTGGGTGAGCTCGCTGACCCTGACCGCGCCGGTGCGCCGGATCAGCTCGGCGATCCGTTCCCTGCGTTGGGCGGCAAGCACGTCGCCTCACCCCTCCCGCACACAGGCGACGCCACCGGGCGCGACCGTGAGGTGGCCGCGGACGGGCGAGTCGGTGAGCAGGTCGGTCCCGTCCATCGGCACCTGCACCTCGTTTCCGGTGTGGTTGAGCACGAACGCGTAGCTGCGGCCCTCGCCGGTCCGGCGTACGACCTCCACGCCGGGGGGAAGACCACTGCCGGCGATCCCCGCCTCCTGCAGCAGCCGCTCGACGACGTACGCCGTGGTCGGTGCATCGGTCCGGGTGGCGAGGTACCAGGCCGTGCCGGTGCCGACCTCGTGGCGGGTCAGGGCCGGGGTGCCGGGGAGCGGACCGTCGCGGAAGCCGGCCACCGCCTCGGCACCGCGCAGCGCGAGGTCCTCGGCCCAGGTGTCGGCCGCGCCGTGCATCCCGGCCGGCCCGTCCAGCGTCAAGACGACGTCTCGCTCCAGGGGCACGAACTCCTCCACCCGGACCCCCAGCAGGTCGCGCAACGCCCCCGGGTAGCCGCCGGCGCGGACCCGGTCGTGCTCGTCGACGATCCCGGAGAAGTAGGTCACCAGCAGGTGTCCCCCCGCCTCGACGTGGTCGGCGAGCCGGGCGGCGTCGGCGTCGGTGAGCAGGTGCAGCGTCGGCGCGAGCACCAGCCGGTAGCCGCTGAGGTCCTGCGCCGGGTGGCGCACGTCGACGGTGACCCCGAGGTCCCACAGCGCGCCGTAGAGCGCCAGCGCGCGGTCGAGGTAGTGCAGCCCCTCGAGCGGCAGCGAGTCGCGCTCGACCGCCCACCAGGACTCGTAGTCGAGCAGGATCACCACCTCGGCGCTCGGCGCGGTGCCGGCCACCTCGCCGAGGCGACCCAGGGTGTCGCCGAGCTGCACGACCTCCCGCCAGACACGGCTGTCGGTGCCCGCGTGCGGAAGCATCCCGGAGTGGTACTTCTCCCCGCCCGAAAGCGAGGCGCGCCACTGGAAGAACCCGACGCTGTCGGCCCCGCGGGCCACGTGCTGCAGCGTGTTGCGGCGCATCTGGCCGGGCAGCTTGGCGTAGTTGCGCGGCTGCCAGTTGACCGCACTGGTGGAGTGCTCCATCAGCACCCAGGGACTGCCGGCCGCCAGTCCGCGCGTCCAGTCGGCGCACATCGCCAGCTCGACGTGCGGCCGCTCGAGCCTGCCGTCGAGGTAGTGGTCGTTGCTGATCACGTCCTGCTCAGGAGCCCACCGCCAGTAGTCCAGGGCGTTGATGTGGTTGGTCACCATGAAGTTGGTGGTCACCGGGACACCCGGGCTCAGCCGCGCGAGCACCTCCCGCTCGGCCAGGTGCTGTCCCAGCAGCTCCGCGGAGCTGAACCGGCGGAAGTCGACCTGGGCCGTGGGGTTCTGCTGGGCCGTGCTCAGGCCGGGCGGACCGATCTCCTCCCAGGCGCCGTAGCGCTGCGACCAGAACGCGGTCCCCCACGCCTCGTTGAGCGCGGCCAGGTCGCCGTACCGCTCGCGCAGCCAGCGCTGGAAGGCGGCGGCGCTGACCTCGCAGTAGCAGTGGGCGTTGTGGCAGCCGAGCTCGTTGGACACGTGCCAGAGCACCACCGCCGGGTGCTCGGCGTACCGCGCCGCCAGGGTCTCCAGCAGCTCCAGCGAGCGTGCCCGGTAGACCGGTGAGCTCGGGCACCAGGCCTGGCGGCTGCCGAAGCCGAGCCGCCGGCCCTCGGCGTCCACCGGCAGCACCTCGGGGTGGGCCGCGCTCAGCCAGGCCGGCGGCGAGGCCGTGGCGGTCGCCAGGTCGACCGCGATCTCGTGCTCGTGCATCAGGTCCAGCACCCGGTCCAGCCAGTCCAGGTCCCGTACGCCGGGCCGCGGCTCGATCCGGGCCCAGGCGAAGACGCCGACGGTCACAAAGGTGACGCCGGCCTCGCGCATCAGCCGGGCATCCTCGCGCCACACCTGCTCGGGCCACTGCTCAGGGTTGTAGTCACCCCCGTAGCCCAGCCCGCGCGGACGCCCCGACCGACTCGATCGGGGCAGCAGCAGCGCGGGCGAGGCCATGGCCGACACCATGGCCCGGCCGGATGTCGGTGTCAACAAAAACCACCAGATTCATCCAGTGTGCAGTGAACCCACATTTCCCCACAGTCACCCGCAAACCCGGTGATCTCTTCGTGATTCAAGCGTGACTCGCGCCACAAACTGGGCTGTACCAGTGCTTGACAGCACTCCGATCACCATGGAAGGTGCGGGTTGTTGTGTTGATATCCGTTCACTCGTGGTGAGTGCGGACCCCTGCCAGGAGGAACCCGATGACTTCGCGAAACCGTTCCCAGTACCCCGGCCCGCTGCCCCAGTCGGTCCTGGCGACCTCGGCGTACTCCCGGCGCTCGGTGCTGCGCGCCCTCGGCCTGGGCGCCGGCGCGCTGAGCGTCCCCGGCCTGCTCACGGCCTGCGGGAGCGACTCCTCCAGCGGCAGCTCCTCGGGCCTGGTCACGGTCGGGGTGAACGAGGCGGTCGGCTCCGGTCGCGCCTATGAGCAGGCCAAGGGCCGCCTCGACGCCTTCGCCAAGCAGGCCGGCAGCTTGAAGGCCAAGGCCAGCTACGTCGACCACAACACCTTCCAAGAAGGCATCAACAACTACCTGCAAGGCAGCCCCGACGACGTCTTCACCTGGTTCGCCGGCTACCGCGTGCGCTCCTTCGCCGACAACGGCCTGGTCGGCGACGTCAGCGACGTGTGGCCCATCGACGGCGTCTCCGAGGGCATCAAGGCCGCCTCGACCGGGTCCGACGGCAAGCAGTACTTCGTCCCGACGAACAACTACCCGTGGGCGGTCTTCTACTTCAAGAGCCTGTGGAAGGAGAAGGGCTACGAGGTCCCCAAGACCCTCGACGAGCTGGTGGCGCTGAGCAAGCAGATGCAGAAGGACGGCCTCGAGCCGATCGCCTTCGCCGACAAGGACGGCTGGCCCGCGATGGGCACCTTCGACATCTTGAACATGCGCATCAACGGCTACGACTACCACATCAACCTGATGGCCGGTGAGGAGTCCTGGGACTCCACCCAGGTCAAGACCGTCTTCGACACCTGGCGCGGGCTCTTCCCCTACCAGCAGGCCGATCCGCTGGGCCGCACCTTCCAGGAGGCGGTCAGCTCGCTGCAGCAGAAGAAGACCGGCATGTACCTGCTGGGGCTCTTCCTCACCGACACGCTGCCGGTGGAGCAGCAGGCCGACATCGACTTCTTCACCTTCCCCGAGATCGACTCCAACATCGGCGCGGACGCGATCGACGCACCCATCGACGGGTTCTGCATGTCGGCCAACCCCAAGAACGAGAAGGGTGCCAAGGAGCTGCTGAGCTTCCTCGGCTCCGCCAAGGCCAACGATGCCCTGAACGCCGCGAAGATCCCGATGATCTCCACGAACACCAACGCCGACACCAGCAACTACACCGACCTGCAGCAGCGGGCGGCCGACTTCATCGCCGAGCAGAAGTCGATCGCGCAGTTCCTCGACCGCGACACCGACCCGGCCTTCGCCTCGACGGTGATGATCCCGGCGCTGCAGTCCTTCATCAAGTCCCCCGACGACGTGGACGGTCTGGTCAAGAGCATCGAGCAGCAGCGCGCGTCGATCTTCGGCTGAGCCAGGTCCCGAGCACCGAGAGGCAGGACCCAGCATGAGCGCTGTCGTAGACGACGCCACCGAAGAACTCCCGGCCCGCCGGCAACGCGGCCGCAGCGGACCCAACCAGCACAAGCTGCACGGCAAGGACAAGCTCACCGTCATCTTGATGGTCGGGATCCCGACCGCCCTGGTGGTGGGGCTGGTCTGGTTGCCGGCACTGGCCTCGGTCGGGCTGAGCTTCTTCAGGTGGAACGGCCTGGGCGACATCAGCACCGCGCAGTGGATCGGGCTGAAGAACTACGACGACATGGTGAACATCTATCCAGCCTTCTGGCCGGCGATGCGCAACAACCTCTACTGGCTGGTGTCCCTGTTCCTGATCCCCACCATCTTGGGCATCTTCCTCGCGGTGCTGCTCGACCGGGAGCTCCGGGGCGGCAGGCTCTACCAGACCGCGCTCTTCATGCCGGTGGTGCTCTCCCTGGCGCTGATCGGCTTCATCTGGCAGCTGATCTACTCCCGCGACCAGGGCCTGCTCAACGCGATCACCGGTGGCACCACCGACTGGTACGGCGATCCCAACGTCAACATCTGGGCGGTGATCGTGGCTGCCGGCTGGAGACACACGGGCTACATCATGCTGCTCTACCTGGCGGGCCTGAAGGGAGTCGACCCCGGACTGCGGGAGGCCGCCCTGATGGACGGCTGCACCGAGCGGCAGACCTTCTTCAAGGTCGTGCTGCCGGTGATGCGGCCGATCAACATCATCGTGCTGGTGATCACGGTGATCGAGTCCCTGCGTGCCTTCGACCTCGTCTGGGTGATCAACAAGGGCCGCAACGGCCTGGAGCTGATCGGTGCCCTGGTGACCCAGAACATCGTCGGTGAGGCCAGTCGGGTCGGCTTCGGCTCGGCTCTGGCCACCGTGATGCTGGTGATCTCCTCGGTGTTCGTCGTGATCTATCTGCGCATCGTGATGAAGGAGGACGCGTGATGAGCACCGCCGTCGCGGCTCCCCCCACCCCGCCACCCGCCGCGGGCGTCGCGCCGAAGCCCGCCCGCCCCTCCGGCGGCCGGCGCCAGGCCTTCGTCTACACGATCGTGATCGGGTTCGCCCTGGTGTGGCTGTTCCCGGTCTTCTGGGCCGTGCTCACCTCGTTCCGCGACTACGCCTACACCTCGCAGAACGGCTACGTCTCCTTCGGCGGGTGGACGCTGGACAACTACACCAACGCCTGGGAGCGGGGGAACTTCGGGAAGTACTTCCTCAACTCCGCCTACATCACCGTCCCGGCCGTGACCGCCAGCCTGCTGCTGGCCTCCTGCGTGGCGTTCGTGCTCGCCCGGTTCAACTACCGGTTCAACCTGGCGCTCCTCGGTCTGTTCACGGCAGCCAACCTGCTGCCCCCGCAGGCGCTGCTGATCCCGGTCTACCGGTTGTTCCGCTCGATCCCGATGCCCGACTACATCAGCACCAGCGGCACCCTGCTGAACAGCTATCTCGGCCTGATCCTGGTCAACACCGCCTTCCAGACCGGCTTTTGCACCTTCGTGCTGAGCAACTACATGAAGACGCTGCCCAAGGAGCTCTACGAGGCTGCCGAGGTCGACGGTGCCAGCGTGTTCCGTCAGTTCTGGCAGATCACCCTGCCGCTGTGCCGGCCCCCGATGGCCGCCCTGGCGGTGCTTGAGATCACCTGGATCTACAACGAGTTCTTCTGGGCCACCGTGCTGCTCCAGGATCCGAGCAAGTTCCCGATCACCAGCTCCCTGAACAACCTGCGTGGGGCGTTCTTCACCGACAACAACCTCGTCGCCGCGGCCTCGGTGATCGTGGCGCTGCCGACGCTCGTGGTCTTCTTGGTCCTGCAACGGCAGTTCGTCTCCGGCCTGACGCTCGGAGCAACCAAGGGGTGAGGACGATCGACGAGGTGCCCGACGGTGTCACGATCCACCTGCGGGCACAGGGCGTCTCCCTGCTGCTGAGCTCCAGCGCGACCGGCCTGCCGCACCTGGTGCACTGGGGTGCGGACCTCGGGGAGATCAGCGACGCCGAGGCCACCGCCGTCGCCCATGCCGTCAGGACCGCGGTGCCGAACAGCGGCTTCGACCAGCCCGCGCCGCTCGAGCTGCTCCCCCAGGCTGCGAACGGGCACGCCGGGCGCGGGGTCCTCGCCGGGAGCCGGGACGGCCGGGCGTGGTCCCCCTCGTTCGGCCGGACCGAGGTCACCCGATCGGGTGAGCAGGTCCTGGTACGGGCCGTCGACGAGCATGCCCGGCTGAGTCTGGAGACCGAGCTCCGGATGGAGCCCCAGGGCGTGGTGATGATGCGGCACACGCTGCGCAACGACGCCACGGAGACCTACGAGCTGGCCTCCCTGCCGGTGCAGCTGTCCGTGCCCGGGCGCGCCGGGGAGCTCCTGGACCTGACCGGGCGGTGGTCACGGGAGCGGATCGCCCAGCGGCACCCGCTCGGCTACGGCGCCTGGGTGCGCGAGGGACGCCGCGGCCGCACCGGCCACGACGCCTCGTTGCTGCTGGTCGCGGGCACGCCGGGATTCGGCTTCCGCTCCGGTGAGGTCTGGGGGATGCACGTCGCCTGGAGCGGCGACACGAGCATCTGGGCCGAGCGCCTCCCCGAGGGCCGGGTGAGCCTGGGCGGCGGCGAGCTGATCCGGCCGGGCGAGGTGCGGCTGGGGCCCGGAGCGGCGTACACCACTCCCTGGGTGTACGCCGTGCACTCCACCGAGGGCCTCGACGGGCTCAGCCGGCGACTGCACGACTGGACGCGCGCCCGCGAGCAGCACCCGAGAGGCCCCCGACCGGTGGTGCTGAACACCTGGGAGGCGGTCTACTTCGAGCACGACCTCACCCACCTGAGCGCCCTCGCCGAGAGCGCGGCCCGGATCGGTGTCGAGCGCTTCGTGCTCGACGACGGCTGGTTCACCGGCCGCACCTCCGACGAGGCCGGATTGGGCGACTGGTCGGTCTCGGAGTCGGTCTGGCCCACCGGGCTGGCACCCCTGATCGCACGGGTGAGCGACCTCGGCATGGACTTCGGCTTGTGGGTGGAGCCGGAGATGGTCAATCTCGACTCCGACCTGGCCCGCGCCCACCCGGAATGGCTGCTGGCCCCGCCGGAACGGATCCCGCCATCGTGGCGGCACCAGCAGGTGCTCGACCTGGCGAACCCCGATGCCTGGCAGCACATCCTGGAGCGTCTCGACGTCTTGCTCTCCGACCACGCGATCGCCTACCTGAAGTGGGACCACAACCGCGACCTCACCGACGCCGAGCACGACGGCCGTCCCGGGTTCCGCAGCCAGACCCTGGCGTTCTACGCGCTGCTGGACGAGCTGCGGCTGCGCCACCCGACCGTGGAGATCGAGTCGTGCGCGTCCGGTGGCGGGCGAGTCGACCTCGGGGTGCTCGAGCGCACCGACCGGATCTGGGCGAGCGACTGCACCGACGCCTTGGAACGTCAGGAGATCCAGCGCTGGACCGGGCTGCTGGTTCCGCCCGAGCTCGTCGGCGCCCACGTCAGCGCACCCTGCAACCACCAGACCGGGCGTGTCCTCGACCTCTCCTTCCGCGCCGGCACGGCACTGTTCGGCCACTTCGGAATCGAATGGGACGTCTCCACCGCCACCGCCGAGGAGCAGGCCGAGCTCGCCGGCTGGATCTCCTGCTACAAGGCCCTGCGTGCGCTGCTGCACTCCGGTGACGTGGTGCGCGCCGACCACACCGACGACGGCTGCCAGCTCCACGGCGTGGTCGCCCGCGATCTGGGGGAGGCCGTGTTCGCGCTGGTGCAGCTGCGCACCCTGGCGGGCTCGATCCCCACGCGCGTCGTACTCCCCGGGCTGGACCCACAGCGCAGCTACCGCGTCCGGCTGCAGGCTCCCGGCAGCGCCCCGCGCACGATGCAGATCGCGCCGCCGGCCTGGGTCTCCCAGGGTGAGATCGTGCTCCCCGGCTCGGTGCTGACGAGCGTGGGTCTCGCCGTCCCGATCCTGTGCCCCGAGCAGCTCCTCCTCCTGCGCCTGGAGGCCCTCGAGACCTGAACGGTCCCGCGGGTGGCGCCGGCGGGCGCCCAGAGGGCATCCTGATCACATGCGTGCAATCTGGAAGGGAAGCGTCTCCTTCGGCCTGGTCAGCGTCCCGGTGAAGCTCTACTCCGCGACGGAGAGCAAGGACATCTCCTTCCGCCAGGTCCATGCCAAGGACGGGGGCCGGATCCGCTACCAGCGCGTGTGCAGCATCGACGGCGAGGAGATCGAGTACGCCGACATCGCCAAGGGCTACGAGACCGAGGACGGCGAGATGGTCATCCTCACCGACGAGGACATGGCCGACCTGCCGGCGAGCAGCAGCCGCGAGATCAGCGTCGAGAAGTTCGTGCCGAGCGACCAGATCGACCCGATGCTGTTCGAGAAGAGCTACTACCTCGAGCCCGAGAAGACCGGCGCCAAGGCCTACGCGCTGCTGCGCGAGGCGCTGGAGGCCGCAGACCGGATGGCACTGGTGACCGTGGCGCTGCGCAACCGGATGTCGCTGGCGGTGCTGCGCGTGCGTGACGACGTGATCGTGATGCAGACGATGATGTGGCCCGACGAGATCCGCTCTCCCGACTTCGGCTCCGTCGACACCAGCGAGGCCAAGCCGGCCGAGGTGAAGATGGCCACGATGCTCGTCGACACCCTGGCAGGTGACTTCGACGCCTCCGAGTTCGAGGACGACTACCGCGAGGCCGTCGAGGAGATGGTCAGGGCCAAGATCGAGGGCGGCGAGGTCAAGCGCACCCCCGCCGCGAAGAAGTCCTCCGGCGAGGTGGTCGACCTGCTCGCCGCCCTCCAGCGCAGCGTCGACGCGGCGCGGACGGCGCGCGGCGACGAGACCGAGACCGAGAGCACCCGGGCCACGGCGGCCAAGGACGCCCCCGGGAAGGACCCCGAGAAGGACTCCGGGAAGGACTCCGGGAAGAACGCCGGGAAGGGCACTGCGAAGAAGGCCGCGAAGAAGGCCGCGAAGAAGCCGGCCAAGAAGGCGCCGGCGAAGAAGGCGGCGGCCAGGAAGGCCAGCTGAGGAAAACCCGATTTATGGGACAAAACCGGGTGGTTCGCCGTATAACGGCAGCGTAACCAAAACCTGAACGGCTCGTTGGGCGTGCAGTCCATCTTTTTTCCGGGCCTGGCCCGTCTCGGAGTAGTCCTGGGGAGGAACCTCCACATGCACCGCTCATCCCTGCGCTTCGCCGCTGCCCTCGGGGCCGTGTCGCTCGGCTTCGTGTCGATGGCCCCTGCCCTGGCGGCCGGCAACATCGCGGTCGCGGGGGCCAACGCGCTGACGATCTCGATCGCCGGCAACGGCGACGGCACCGGCACGGTCACCGCGACCCACGACGGCACCACGGAGACGGTGACCGGTCAGGCGAACCCCCCGATCTCGGTGCTGAAGAACCAGAAGCTGCTCAACGCGGGCGTGCTGGCCCAGGAGGCCACCGCCAAGAAGACCAACGGCGTCGGCCACTCCGCGGCCTGTGCCGGCGTCGCCGGCAACGGTGGCGCCGTGGGCCAGATCGGCGACTCGGGCTGCCTGACCCCCGGTGACCCGGTGTCGCTGTTCCTGACCGACCTGGACCTCACCGACGTCCTCGTGATCGACCCGGCGTCGGCGCTGGGCCCGCTGGCCGCCGCGAACGCGCCGCTGGCGCAGATCCTCGGTGCGATCACCAAGCCCCTGGCCGACGGTGTCGCTGACACCCCGCTCGGCCCGACGGGCCTGGGCGGCAGCTTCGGCGCCGTCGAGTCCTTCTGCACGGCTCGCCCCGGCACCGCCGACGGCGACGCCAACATCATCGACTCCAAGCTCGTCCTCAACGTGGCCGGCCAGGAGGTCGTGCTCGTCAACCTGCCGGCCCACCCCGCCCCCAACACCGACCTGCTGATCAACCTCGACGCGGCCTCCGGAGTGATCCTCGGCGCCGTCCAGACCCAGCTGGAAACCATGCTCGGAGCGCCCGACGCCGCCTCCGGCCCGCTGGCGCCGCTCGCCGCGTTGCCGAAGGCCATCCAGGACCAGGTGATCGTGGCCCTCGTCGAGGCCACCCGCGAGCAGCTGCTCACGCCGCTGAGTGACAACGTCTTGAAGGTGATCTTGAACAAGCAGGTCCGATCCGGGCCCGACTCGATCAAGGTTCGGGCGATCGACCTCGCGCTGCTCCCCGCCGCGCAGGACCAGCTCGGCGCCCCGCTGCTGGGCCTGCAGGTCGCCAACGTGGCCTGTGGCCCCAACGACCGGGTCTCCCCGCCGAACCCGAAGCCGAGCCCGACCGACGACCCCACCGACCTGCCGACGAACGTGCCGGCCGGCTACGCCCAGTCCCCTGGCTCGGGTGCCGGTGGTGACGGCTCCCCCAACGCGATCGTGCTGGCGGCCTTCGCCATCCTGTTCGTCGGCGGCACCGCGCTGGTCGGCTTCCGGCTCCGAGCCTGAGTGACCCGACGGCCAGGAGCACGACCATGAGTGGAGCCAAGCTCGACGCCAGGATCGCCGGTTTCACGACCTTCCTGCTGGTGCTCTGCTCGTTCATGATCGGCTTCGGCTTCGTGCTGCCCTCGCCGAGCGTGACCGAGGCGGTCCCGGGATACCGCGCCATGGGCGCACCGGCCCCGCCGGTGCGGCTGGTGGTCCCGTCGCTGAAGGTGCGGGCTCCGATCCAGCCGATCTCGGTCACTCCCGACCTGTCCCTGGACCCGCCACGGAACCCCCGCGACGTGGGCTGGTGGCAGCGCAGCGCCAAGCCGGGCTCGACGACGGGCCAGACGGTCCTGACCGGGCACACCGTGCACACCGGTGGCGGGGCGCTGGACGACCTCGGCCGACTGCGCCGGGGCCAGCTGGTCAAGGTGGTCACCCCCAAGGGCACGATGGTCTATCGCACCACCCGGATCGTCGTCTACACCAAGGAGGAGCTGGCCAAGCGCTCGGTGGAGATCTTCGGCCAGGAGCGTCCCGGCGCCCGCCTGGTGCTGATCACCTGCAGCGAGTGGACCGGCACCTACTACAAGAAGAACATCGTGGCGTACGCCGCTCCGCTCGGCGTCCCCGACGAGAAGGCCTGAGCTTCAGCCGACCGCGCGCGACCCTCGCGTGACGTGCGAGCGGGCGGCCTCGGAGTCGGGCACCCTCGCGGCCATCAGGGCCAGCGCCGCGTCCATCGCCCGGGGTGCCAGCAGGTTCATCACCTCACCCGCGCGCCCGGCCAGCGTCGAGATGGTCAGCGGCCGGTCCTCCAGCGCACGGACGACGAGGACGGCCGCCTGCTCCGGCGTACGCGCAGGGGCGCGGCGGTAGGCGTCGGTCGCCACGATCATGTCGGTGCGCACCAGGGAGAGCCGGACGTTGGTGAAGGTGACGTTCTCGAACCAGGTCTCGCGGCCCGCGATCCGCGCGAAGGTGTCCAGGGCGGTCTTGGAGGCGATGTAGGCCGAGAACTTCGGCGCCTTGAGCTGCACCCCCCAGGTGACGATATTGACGACGTGCCCGAACCGCTGCTCGCGCATCCGCGGCAGCAGCCCGAGCGTGAGCCGGACCGGCCCGAAGAAGTTGATCGCCATCGTCCGCTCGAAGTCGTGCATCCGGTCGTAGGAGAACTCCAGCGACCGCCGGATCGAGCGCCCGGCGTTGTTGACCAGCATGTCGACAGCCCCATGCTCGGCAAGGACACGCTGGACCAGCTCGTCGGTGGCGTCGGCGTCGGTGAGGTCGCAGGCGTAGCCGTACGCCGACCCGCCGGCCGCCCCGATCTCAGCGACGACGCGGTCGATCTCGGGCTGCCGGCGTGCGACGCACAGCACCACGGCCCCCCGGGCGGCGACGGCCTTGGCGGACGCCTCCCCCACCCCTGAGGAGGCACCGGTGATCATCACCACCCGGTGCTGCAGCGGGCTCGGGAGCGGGACACCGGCCAGCCGCGCGACGGGGGCGACGAGGTGCCGCCGCAGCAGCGCAGCGGGAGTGACCAGCAGGCTCATGGAGCGAAGGGTAGCGACGTGTCGCCGCTCAGGTCCGGTCCCAGCGGAACAGGCGCACCGCGAGGGCGGTCATCAGGGCGGCGAACCCGAGCAGGATGCCCATCGGCGCGAGCACCGCCGCGGGCCCCTGCCCACGCACCATCACATCGAGCATGCCGTCGTTGAGGTGGCGCAGCGGCAGCGCCAGCGAGACCGTCTGCAGCCATCGGGGGGCGCCGTCCAGCGGGAAGAAGGAACCCCCGAGGAAGGCCATCGGCAGCACCAGGAAGTTCGCCATGTTCACCGCTCCCTCGGTGGTGCGGGCCACTGCTCCGGACAGCAGCCCGAGGGCCATGAAGCACAGCGTGCCCGCGACCAGGAGCGGGATCCCCATCCACCACCAGCCGCTGAGCTCGAGACCGAAGGCCGCGGCCCCGAGCCCGAGGAAGATCACCATCTGGCCGAGTGCGACGCCCACGGTGACCACCACCCGGGCGCCGACGATGGTGCCGGTCGAGGCCGGGGAGAGCTGCAGCCGGCGCAGGAGCTTGCTCTGGCGCCAGCCCTGCAGGGTCGCGGCCGCCCCGAAGGCGGCGCTCATCGCGACCGCCCAGCCGAGCAGGCCGGGGGTGACGAACTGGATCACCTTCAGCGAAGCGTCCTCCACCGGCACGGCACGGAACCCGAAGGCCGGCGGCCGACCCGACGCCGCCACGTTGGCGCCGTCCACGAACGCCCGCAAGGTGCCCTGGGTGATCGCAGCCTTGACCTGGTCGGACTGGGTGTAGTGCGCGACCAGGGTCTCGCCCTGCATCTCGACCACGACATCGGCATCGCCCTTGCGCACCTCGGCCAGGGCCGCGGCCCGATCGTCGGTGCGGGTCACCTGGAAGGTCTGGTCGAACGCGCGGCGGGCGTCGTCGGGAAGGTCGTCGAGCACCGTCACCCGCCCGACCTCGATCAGCTCGGCGCGGGACTGGCTCCCGGTGTTGAAGATCCCGCCGAAGAGCACCAGGAACATCAGCGGGAAGACCACGGCGAAGAAGACCGCGGCCCGGTCGCGCAGGAAGCCGCGCAGGATCGCCACGGCGAGGGCGCGAAAGGCCCTCACTCGCGGTACTCGCGGCCGGTGAGCTCGAGGAACACGTCCTCCAGGGTGGGGCGTGTCCCGGCGTCCGGGCCCCGGCGCTGGGCGTGGCTCGCGACCAGCCCGGCCGGCGTACCGACCTCCAGGATCCGGCCGCGGTCCATCACCGCCACCCGGTCGCACAACACCTCGGCCTCCTCGAGGTAGTGCGTGGTGAGCACCACGGTCCGGCCGGCCTCCTTGAGCCCGGCGAGCAGGTCCCACAGGTTGCGCCGGGCCTGGGGGTCCAGGCCCGCGGTGGGCTCGTCGAGGAAGACGATCTCGGGGTCGTGCACCATGGCGCACGCCAGGGCCAGCCGCTGCGCCTGGCCACCGGAGAGCGCCTCGGTGCGCGTGCCTGCCTTCTCGGTCAGGGCGACGCGCTCGAGCCACTCCTCGGCCCGGGTCACGGGTACGTCGTAGAGCGCCGCGAACGTGTGCAGCTGCTCGCTCACCGTGAGCCGCTCGAAGAACGCCGACGCCTGGAGCTGGACCCCCACGCGGGCCAGCAGGGTGGTGTCGCGCGGCCAGGGTGGGTGCCCCAGCAGAGTCACCGACCCGGAGTCGGGGCGGCGCAGCCCCTCGATCGTCTCCAGGGTGGTCGTCTTCCCGGCGCCGTTGGGGCCCAGGATCCCGAAGAACTCCCCCTCGGCCACCTCCAGGGAGATGCCGTCGACGGCACGCAGCTGGCCGTAGGACATCACCAGCTCGTGCACGCTGACCGCGGGGGTCACGGACCGCTCGTTGCTCACAACAGGGTGCGGACGACCCTCAGCGCCACCGAGAGCCGGGCCAGGTCGCTGTCGTCGTCGGTGCAGATCTCCTCCAGCGTCTTGACCGCCTGGGTGATGTCCTTCTCGGCCGGCACGTTCCCGGCAAGCTCCTCCGCGGTGAGCTGGGCGTGCACGGCGTGCAGATCGTCGCGCAGCGCTGCCCGCGCCATGGTCTGCCAGCGGTCGGTGCGCGGCAGCGCCAGGATCCGGGAGACCAGCAGCGGCAGCCCGAGCCGCTCGCCCACCTCGAAGTGCTTGCGGGCCACGTCCATCGGGTCCCGTTCGTCGCGCGACGCGGTCTCCACGATCCCCAGGATCATGTACGCCGGCGGGAAGACGGCCACGCGCACCGCCAGCTCCTCCGGCACGCCCTTGTCCATCAGAGAGTTCCTGCGCGCCTCGAAGGCCGCGAGCTCGCGGCCCGCCATCAGCTCTGGGAGCTCGGCCATCACCTTCTCCACGACCACCTCGAAGCGCGTCACCACCGCCTCGGTGTCGGCGGTGAGGGTCCGGTTGTTGAGCAGCCAGCGAGACGCGCGCTCGACGAGCGTGCGGATCTCGATGCGCATGTGCGTCTGCACCTTGGCGTCGATCTGGTTGTCGAAGGACGCGATCTGCCGGTTGATCCGCGCTGCCCCGAAGATCTCCCGCGCCACGAAGTTCGCTCGGGTGAGCTCGGCCGTGGTCGCCGCTGTCTCTCCGACGAGGCGGTGGAAGTAGGTGATGCCGGCGTTGTTCACCAGCTGGTTGACCAGCTGGGTCACCACGATCTCGCGACGCAGCTGGTGCTGCTCCATGGGGCCGCGGTAGCCCTGGCGCATCTTGCCCGGGAAGTAGGAGAACAGCTCCGAGCGCAGGAACGGGTCGTCGGGCAGGTCGCTGCGCAGCAGGTCCTCGGCCAGGACGATCTTGGTGTAGGACATCAGCACCGCGAGCTCGGGTCCGGTGAGGCCCTTCCTGCGCTCCAGCAGCCCGGCCACCTGGCGCCGGGTGGGCAACGCCTCCAGCTCACGGTTGAGCAGCCCGCCGCTCTCGAGGGTGCGCATCCAGTCCTCGTGCACGTGCAGCAGGGCAGGCGCCAGCGACTCGGCGTTGGCGAGGGCGAGGTTCTGGTCGTAGTTGTCGGCCAGCACCAGCTCGGCCACCTCATCGGTCATCGAGGCCAGCAGCTCGTTGCGCTGCTTCTGGGTGAGGTCGCCGGCGGCCACCACCCGGTCGAGCAGGATCTTGATGTTGACCTCGTGGTCGGAGGTGTCCACCCCCGCGGAGTTGTCGATGAAGTCGGTGTTGATGCGACCGCCCTTGGCGGCGTACTCGATCCGGCCGTGCTGGGTCAGGCCGAGGTTGCCCCCTTCGCCCACGCACTTGGCCCTCAGCTGGTGGCCGTCGACGCGGATCGCGTCGTTGGCCTTGTCGCCGGCCTCCGCGTGGCTCTCGTTGCGTCCCTTGACATAGGTGCCGATGCCGCCGTTCCACAGCAGGTCGACCGGGGCGAGCAGAATGGCCCGCATCAGCTCCGCCGGCGTCATCCGGTGGCCGGCGACGCCCTCCTCGAGGCCCAGCGCCTCGCGCATCTGCGCGGAGACCGGGATCGACTTCGCGCTGCGCGGCCAGACCCCGCCCCCCTCGGAGATCAGCGAGGTGTCGTAGTCCTGCCACGACGAGCGGGGCAGGTCGAAGAGCCGGCGGCGTTCGGCGTAGGACGTCGCCGCATCGGGGTCGGGGTCGAAGAAGATGTCGCGGTGGTCGAAGGCGGCCACGAGCCGGATGTGCTCGGAGCAGAGCATGCCGTTGCCGAAGACGTCGCCGGACATGTCGCCCACGCCGACGCAGGTGATGTCCTCGTTCTGGCAGTCGACGCCGAGCTCCCGGAAGTGCCGGCGCACCGAGACCCACGCACCCCGGGCGGTGATGCCCATCGCCTTGTGGTCGTAGCCGACCGATCCGCCGGAGGCGAAGGCGTCGCCGAGCCAGAACCCGTAGTCGCCCGCCACCCCGTTGGCGATGTCGCTGAAGGTGGCCGTGCCCTTGTCGGCCGCGACCACGAGGTAGGTGTCGTCGTCGTCATGGCGCACCACCGAGGTCGGCGCGACCACCTCACCGTCGACGAGGTTGTCGGTGATGTCGAGCAGGCCGGAGATGAAGGTCTTGTAGCAGGAGATCCCCTCGGCCATCCACTCGTCGCGGTTGCGCGGGTCCGGGAGCTGCTTGCAGAAGAAGCCGCCCTTGGCGCCGACCGGGACGATCACGGTGTTCTTGACCATCTGTGCCTTGACCAGCCCGAGGACCTCGGTGCGGAAGTCGTCGCGTCGGTCGGACCAGCGCAGCCCTCCTCGCGCGACGGCGCCGAAGCGCAGGTGCACGCCCTCGACCCTCGGCGAGTAGACGAAGATCTCGAACTTCGGCCGCGGCTCGGGGAGCTCGGGGATCGAGGCCGGGTCGAACTTCAGGGCAAGACGCTGCAGCGGCTGCCCGGCCTCGTCGGTCTTGTAGTAGTTCGTGCGCAACGTGGCCCGGATGCTGGTCAGGTAAGAACGCAGGATCCGATCGTGGTCGAGGCTGGAGACGTCGTCGAGCGCCCTGCTGATCCGGTCCTCGATCTCGGCGCACTTGGCCAGTCGGGCCTCGCTGTCCGCCGGGATGCCGCCGTTGCGACCTGGGTCGAAACGCACCTCGAAGAGCTGCACGAGGTAGCCGGTGATGTCCACGTTGTTGCGCAGCGCGTCCTCGATGTAGTCCTGCGCGAAGGGAGTGCCGCCCTGGCGCATGTACTTCGCGTAGGCGCGCAGCAATGTCGCCTGCCGCCAGGTCAGGCCGGCGGCCAGCACCAGCGCGTTGAACCCGTCGCTCTCGTTGTAGCCGTCCCAGACGGCGGTCACGGTGTCCTGGAAGAGACCACGGGCGTCGTCGGGCAGCGCCTTGGGGTAGCGCAGGCCGAAGTCGTAGATGTAGGACTCCCGGTCCAGGCCCTCGAGCTGGTAGGGCCGCTCGTCGACGACCTCGACCCCCGTGGTGGACAAGATGGGCAGCACCTCGGAGAGCGAGAGCGGCGGACCGATGCGGTAGACCTTCAGCCGGGCCTCCCCGGCGGCCGCGCCGATCTCCTCGTAGAGCGAGAGGCCCATCCCGGCGTCCCCCTCGATCTGCTCGAGCCGGCCGAGGTCCACGGCGCCCGTCTGGGGCGGGTAGTCCTCCTTGTAGGCCTCGGGGAAGCACTGCGCATAGGTGCGCACCAGCCGGCTGCCGTCCTCCTCGCCGTAGGTGTTGATCACCGCGCTGGCGAAGTCGTCGCGCCAGGAGCGGGCCGCCTCCGCGCAGCGTCGCTCGAGGTCCGCGACGTCGGGGTCACCGATCTGCTCGCCCTTGGCCGGTCGCACCACGAAGTGCAGCCGGGCTGCGTAGGACTCACCGACGTGCGCGGTGTACTCGATGTTGTCGCCGCCGAGCTGCTGCTTGAGGATCGCGGCGATCCGCTCGCGCACGGTGGTGTTGTAGCGGTCGCGCGGCAGGTAGACCAGACAGGACAGGAAGCGGCCGTAGATGTCGCGGCGGACGAACAGCTTGAGCTGGCGCCGCTCCCGGGTGTACATCACCTGCGAGGCGATCGGGACCAGGTCCTCGACCGGGGTCTGGAAGAGCTCGTCGCGCGGGTAGGTCTCCAAGACGTCCATCAGCGCCTTGCCGGCGTGGCTCATCGGGTCGAGCCCGACGGTGTCGATCACCTTGGCCGCCTTCTCGCGCAGCACCGGGATCCGGCGTACGGACTCGGTGTAGGCGGCTGAGGAGAACAGGCCCAGGAACCGCCGCTCGCCGACGACCTCACCGGACTCGTCGAACTTCTTCACCCCGACGTAGTCGAGGTGCACGGGCCGGTGCACGGTCGCCTTGGAGTTGGCCTTGGCCAGCACCAGCAGCTTCTTCTCGCGGGCACGCGCGGCCACGGCCGGCGGGAGCACGCCGCGCACCAGCGGGTCGGCGCGCAGGATGCCGAAGCCGGTGCCGGGCACGGCGATCAGCACCTCGTTCTCGCCCTCGCGCTCGAGGCGGTACTCGCGGTAGCCGAGGAAGGTGAAGTGGTTGTCGCCCAGCCAGCGCAGCAGGGCGGTCCCCTGCTCGACCTCCTCGGCGGGCACCGGTGGCGGGTTCGCCGCCAGGTCCTCGATCAGGAAGTCGACCTGGGCGTGCATCCGCTCCCAGTCCTCGACCGCCTCCCGGACGTCGGTGAGCACCTTGAACAGCCGGTCCTGGATGGCCGCGACCTCGTCGGGTCCGACCCGGTCGATCTCGAGATGCATCCAGGACTCGCGCGACACGTCGTGCGGGTCGGTCTCGGCCTGCTCGTCGAGGATCTGCTTCAGCGCACCGCTGAGGTCGCGGCGTACGACGAACTGCGGGTGCACGACGAGGTGGATCTCGTGATCCCCGTCGGCCAGCGCCATCGTGACCGAGTCGACGAGGAAGGGCATGTCGTCGGTGACGATCTCGACGACGGTGTGTCCCTCGGCGGACCAGCCGTTGACCGGGACCGTCGGGGTGAACACCTTGATGCTGGCCTTGCCCTGGGGCCGCTCCTCGGCCAGCCGGAGGTGGGCCATCACCGCGCCGAAGAGGTCCTCGGTCGAGCGCTCGAGGAGGTCCTCGGGGGCGACGTGACGGTAGAAGGTGTTCAGGACGATCTCGAGATCGACCTCCGCGGGGGCCTTGCTCGACCGTGAGCGCGCGTAGTCGCACAGGTTGGTGAGTAGTTCGGACTTGCTCTGCTCCAGCGCCGTCACCTCTCGAGGTTATGGCTGCGCACGGTCCGCGACAACTTGACGCGGCGCCGATTGGGTCTCGAATCGGCGGGAATCTGGCGCTGGGTCTCCGCCGGGTGAACCATGTGCCCATGACCCTGGATCCCGAGGCGCTCTCCGTGCTGGCCATTCTGTGCCGGCTGCGGCCGCTGACGCTCCAGGACGCCCGGTCGATCAGGTCGCTGCCCACCACCCGCCTCGAGGAGGTGCTGGCCGAGCTCGCCGAGGCGGGGTTCCTCACCCTCGCCGGTGAGCAGCTCCAGGTGATCTCGCCCGACCGGGCCCTGGCCGCGCAGGTCGCGGCGACCGCGTCCCTGGCTGCAGCGCTGCCCGGCCTGGCGCGGGAGTGGGAGCGAGGGGCCAGTGACGGGCACGCGATCCAGGTCGAGATCGTGCACGGGCACGAGGAGCAGTGGCGGGTCTGGCAGCGGCATGCCGCGATCACGCCCCCGCGGGCGCCGGTGAACCTCTACCCCACCCTGGACGTGCTCCGCGAGGTGATCCTGCCCGACCTCGCCCACGTGCTCGCGGCGCACCCGGAGGGTCTCCATGCCCGTGCTGTCGTACCGGCCTCGGTGGTGGTGACCGACCAGGACCGCGACGTGCTGGACCGGCTCGGCTCGGCCGGGTTCGAGATCCGGCTCGCACGCACCGTGGAGTCGTGGGTGTACGCCGACCCGGGCGTGCTGTCCGCGCTGCCGCTGGTCTGGGCCGAGAACCCACCGACCAGCATCCTGATCGTGAAGGACCCGGCCATCACCGCGGCGCTCTCGGCGTTGACCGAGCTCGCCTGGCACACGGCGCAGCCCTACGGCGACCTCGCCCACGAGTGGTCCGACGTACTCGGGTCGATGGCGCTCGGGATGTCCGACGCGGCGATCGCCACCTCGCAGCAGACCTCGCTGCGCACGGTCCAGCGGCGCATCGCCGAGGCGATGGAGCACTACCACGTGGACTCGCGCTTCGAGCTCGGTGCCGAGTGGGCGCGGCGCCCACCCAGCCACGTCAACGGTCAGTGAGCACGCAGGAACAGGTAGGAGAACGGCGAGCCCTCGATCTGCATGTTCAAGGTGCCGTCCGCGCAGTCGTAGGTCATGTCGACCCCCGCGAGGCTCACGCCCGGGGCCTCCACCGGCGAGGTGGTGGACCGGCCGTTGATCGCCACCTTCGTCTGGACCCTGAGCCTGCCCGTCCACGGGTCGGGCGAGGTCAGGTCAGCGCCGTCGGCCACCCAGTGGCCGGTGCTGGTGCCCTTCTGGGTCTGGGTCATCACCATGGTCATCCCCGCGTCCATGGCGATCGTCATCTTGGTGACCATGTCGGAGGCGAAGGTGGCGTTCAGGTCGCCGTCGACCGTCAGGGTCTGGCCGCCGGTGATCCGCACGTCGGTCACGTTGACCGTGGGCATCAGGCGCGGCATCTGGCTCGCGAGGTCGTTGGTGCTCACCCGCCACGGGCTGCCACCGACCAGGCAGGCCCGGTTGGCGTCGCCACCCTCGGCCGGGGACGCCTCACCTGCCGGGGTGGCCGACGCGGCCTCGCCGGGAGACTCCGCCGCGGGAGAGCCCTCGGCGACCGGCGTACTGCCGGCTGAGCCACTGTTCCCGCCGCACCCGGCGGACCCGGCCACAAGCAGTGCGGCGGCCACGCTGCAGACCAGCCACTTCGTCATGGCGCAAGGCTAGGACCGCCCGGCCGCACCCGGCAGGCGGTTCGCTGGCGGTGTTGCGCCATGGCGTGCACTCGCCGCGCCCACCTCTCAGAGCGCGGAGCGCAGCTCCCAGAGCAGCGGGTAGTACTTCATCTCCAGCCGGCTGCGGAGGTACGTCGACCCGGTGGACCCGCCCGTCCCGGTCCTGGAACCGATCATCCGCTCCACCATCACCACGTGGCGGGCGCGCCAGGCGGCCGCCAGCTCGTCGTGCAGGATCAGCGCCTCGGCCATCGCCCAGAGGTCTCCGTGGGTGGAGCGGTCGTAGGCGATCGTGCGCAGCGACGCGGTCACCTCCTCGTCGGTGGCGGTCTCCAGGCCCCGGGCACCGAGCAGGGAGAGGAACGCGTCCCACAGCGACGGCTCCTCCAGGCGGCGGCCCAGGTGCTCGCGCTCGGCCGCGGTGAGGCCGCGGAACCGGTCGACGTACCCCGCATCCTTGGCGCCCGAGACGAACTCCAGCTCGCGGAACTGCACCGACTGGAACCCGCTCGCGGGAGCGAGCCGCTGCCGGAACTCCAGGAAGTCCTGGGGGGTCATCGTCTCCAGCACGTCGACCTGCTGCACCAGGACCCGCGCGATCACGTGCACGCGGTTCATCAGGTGCCGTGCCCGCCACAGCTGGTCACCACCGCCCTGGTCTGCCGCGACGCTGAGCATGGTGTCGCGAACCGCCTCGACCTCGTGCAGCAGCTGCTGGAACCACAGCTCGTAGACCTGGTGGATCGTGATGAACAACAGCTCGTCGTGTGCCGGCGGGTCGGACTCCAGGTGCTGGGCGTCCAGCAGTTGGGGCAGGCGCAGGTAGCTGCCGTAGGTCAACTGGGCGCCCTTGCGGGCCGCGTCCTCGCCGAACGACACGAAGTTCTCTCCATCCATGGGCCCAACCTATGCGGGTGCCACCCCATGCAGGATGATGCGGGCATGCAGCTGCGACATGAGATCACCTACGACGCCCCCCTCGCGGATGTCTTCGCGATGCTCTCCGACCCGGCCTTCCGGCAGGCTTCGGCCGACGCTATGGGGGTGATCTCAGCCGACGTCACGATCACCCCTAAAGGCGAGGGCATCAGCGTCCACATCGACCAGGTGCAGCCGACCGAGGGCGTGCCGGGCTTCGCGCGGAAGTTCGCCGGTGAGACCACCCGCGCCGTACAGGACGAGGACTGGTCCTCCCCCGCCGGCGGCACCATCTCGATCGAGACGCCGGGCAAGCCCACCTCGATCAGGGGCACGCTGTCGCTGGCCGAGTCCGGGGGTCGCACCACCGAGACCCTCGACGTGGAGGTCAAGGTCAAGGTCCCGCTGATCGGCGGCAAGCTGGAGTCGCTGATGGCCGACCTCGTCGCCAAGGGCATGGACAAGGAACACACCGCGGGCGTCGCCTGGCTCTCGGGCGGTGCCCGATGAGGAAGGTCAGCGAGGAGCTCCGCTACGACGGTGCCACGATCGAGCAGGTGCACGCGATGCTGGCCGACCCCGCCTTCCGCGAGGAGGTCTGCGACTTCCAGGGCGTGCGCGGCCGTACCGTGACGATCGATGCCCAGGGCAGCGGCATGAGCGTGGTCGTCGACCAGGTGCAGGCCGCCCAGGGGATCCCGTCGTTCGCCAAGAAGTTCGTCGGCGAGGAGATCAACATCGTGCAGAGCGAGGACTGGACCTCACCGGAGAGGGGCAACATCCACGTCACCATCCCCGGCAAGCCCGGCGAGATGTCCGGCACCGCCCTGCTCACCCAGGATCCCGACGGCACCACCGAGACCGTCAACCTGACCGTGAAGGTCAACATCCCCCTCGTCGGCGGCAAGATCGAGGGTCTCGTCGCCGACCTCCTCAGCAAGGCCCTGCGCGCCGAGCACAAGGTCGGCCGGAAGTGGCTCGCCGGGGGGCGCTAGTCGTCACAAGTTTTTCAGGTTCTCTTGTGAAACAGGCACTTCTCTGCCTTTGCAACGGCAGAGAAGTGCTGGTTTCACAAGAGAACCTGAAACTCAGACACCCCCCGACTCAGACACCCCCGGCTCAGTCGCCCCGCTCCCCGTCGATCGCCTCACGGAGCAGGTCGGCGTGGCCGTTGTGGCGGGCGTACTCCTCGACCATGTGCACGACGATCCAGCGGAGCGAGAGCTCGCGGTGGGAGTCCGGTGCGGAGGTGCGGGGTACGACGAGGTCGAAGTCGGCGTCGACTCCGACCAGGGCCTTCGAGCGGGCGACCGACTCCTCGTACTGCCGGCGCAGCTCCTCGGGGCCGTCCGCGGCAGCGGTGGTGAACTCCCAGTCGGGGTCGGCCGCCCAGTCGGCCGACGCCCACGGCTCCGGCATCGGCCGCGCGGCGTAGACGTTGGTGAACCAGGAGTCCTCGACCAGGGCCAGGTGCTTGAGCAGTCCGCCGAGGGTGAGCGTGCTCGGCCCCAGGGTGCGTCCCAGCTGGGCGGCGTCGAGCCCGGCGGTCTTCCAGCGCAGGGTGTCGCGGTGGTGGTCGAGGTAGCCGAGCAGCACCTCCTGCTCCGAGCCGATCAGCGGTGCCTCACGTCGTTCCATGGCGCCGAGCCTAGGCCCTCGGTGCACCCGGACGCCTGGGCCGGCACCCGCGAGGAGGGCTCAATCCGGTGGGACCTCGGCCTCCCCGGAGCGACGCCGCCGGCTGACCCAGATGGTGACCGCAAGCAGCAGCAGCGGGCCGAAGGCCAACACGTAGACCAGCGCCTGCTCGCCCCGGTGGAGCGGGCCGAGATGCAGGCCCACCAGACCGAGCGCCAGCAGCGCGAACATCAGCCCATGTGGGGGTAGCGGTGGTCCTTCGGCGGCACGAAGGTCTCCTTGATCGAGCGCGGGGAGGTCCAGCGCATCAGGTTCGCAGGGGAGCCGGCCTTGTCGTTGGTGCCGGACGCGCGTGCGCCGCCGAAGGGCTGCTGTCCCACGACCGCCCCGGTGGGCTTGTCGTTGACGTAGAAGTTGCCGGCCGCGAACCGCAGCCGCTCGCTGGCCCACGCGACGGCGCCGCGGTCCTGGGAGATCACCGCACCGGTCAGGGCGTACGGCGCGAAGGACTCCATCTGGTCCACCACGGACTCGAACCGGTTGTCCTCATAGACGTGCACAGCCAGGATCGGGCCGAAGTACTCCTCGCGGAACATCGCGTCGGTCGGGTCACCGGACTCCACGATCGTGGGCCGCACGAAGTAGCCGATCGAGTCGTCGACCTGACCGCCGGCGACCACCTCGAGCTTCTGCGAGCGCTTCGCCCTGGCGATCGCCTTCTTGTGCTTGGCGAAGGCCCGGTCGTCGATGACGGCGCCCATGAAGTTGGACAGGTCGGTGACGTTGCCCATCGTGAGGTTCTCGGTCTCGGCGACCAGCTGGTCCTTGAGCCGCTTCCACACCGAGCGCGGCACGTAGGCGCGCGAGGCCGCCGAGCACTTCTGTCCCTGGAACTCGAAGGCGCCGCGCATCATCGCCACCCGCAGCACGTCGACGTCGGCCGAGGGGTGGGCCACGATGAAGTCCTTGCCCCCGGTCTCGCCGACGATCCGCGGGTAGGAGCGGTACGTCGGCAGGCTGGCGCCGACCGCGCCCCAGAGCTTGTGGAACGTGGGAGTCGAACCGGTGAAGTGGATGCCGGCGAGGTCGGGGTGGTCCAACAGCACCTCGGAGACCTCGAGCCCGTCGCCGGGGAGCATGTTGATCACGCCCGGGGGCATTCCGGCCTCCTCCAGCAGCTCCATGGTCAGGTGGGCGGCGAACTGCTGGGTCGGTGACGGCTTCCAGATCACGGTGTTGCCCATCAGCGCGGGCGCGGTGGGCAGATTGCCGGCGATGGCGGTGAAGTTGAACGGCGTGATCGCGTAGACGAAGCCCTCCAGCGGCCGGTGGTCGGTGCGGTTCCACACCCCGGCACTGTTCGCGATCGGCTGCTCCTCGAGGATCTGGCGCGCGAAGTGGACGTTGAAGCGCCAGAAGTCGATCAGCTCGCAGGCCGCATCGATCTCGGCCTGCCAGGCCGTCTTGGACTGGCCCAGCATCGTGGCGGCGTTCAGGCGCGCGCGCCACGGACCCGCCAGCAGGTCGGCGGCCTTGAGCAGGATCGCCGCACGGTCGTCGAAGCTCATCGCCCGCCACCCCGGCGCGGCGTCGGCAGCGGCCTTCACGGCCGCCTGGGCGTCCTTCTTCGTGGCGTTCTTCAGTACGCCGAGCACCTCGGCGTGCGCGTGCGGCTGCACGACCTCGATCTCGGCGCCGCCGCCCATCGTCTTGCGCCCGCCGATGGTGGCCGTCAGGTCGAGCGGCCGGGCGGCGAGGTGGGCGAGCTCCGCCTCGATCGCGACCCGCTCGGGGCTGTCGGGGGCGTAGTCGAGGTTCGGCTCGTTGACGGGAGCCGGAGGCGTGGTGATGGCGTCCATGCCGCGATGCTGCCAGACGCTCACGCCTGCCACCAATCCGGCTCAGCCGATCAGGTCGGGGATCTCCTGGACCGCGAACCAGCCGAGATCACCTGGGTCCGACGCCGCCGGGTCGAGGTCCTCGGTGTCGGCGTGGACCGCCTGCAGCAGCCGCAGCGGGATCGCGGAGTCCACCTGGACGCCCGTGGACTCGCGGTCCTCGGTCAGGCCCTCGACCTCCGCGACCAGCACGACCCGCCTCGGGCGCGCATCGGGGCCGAGCCACGCCAGCGAGTCGTCGGCCGCTGCCATCAGCGCGGCGTACTCCCACTCCTCCTCCGAGGCGTCGGGCCACTGCTCACGCAGCCACTGGGTGACGGCGTGCCCGAGCAGCGGCGAGGGGCCCACGCCACCGTCTGCGAGGTGGCCGCTCAGGGCGTCCAGGTTCGAGCCCACATAGACGCGCACGTCAGCGACCCGGCTTCTCGGGATGCTTGCGACCGCGCGGCGCACGCGTGCGGGTGTCGCTGGCGCTGTCGACGAGCTCGTCGAGCGCCTCGCGGACGCACTGCCCCAGGACCTCGATGTCAGGCAGTGCGTCCCGGTCGGCGGTGATGCCGTAGTAGACGCCGCCGTCATAGGAGGTCACCCCGACCGCCAGCGAGAAACCGGGGTGCAGCGGGGGTACCGGGTAGGTCTGCACCATCTCCGCCCCGGCCAGGAACATCGGGAACTGCGGTCCGGGAACGTTGGTGATCACCAGGTTCACATTGCCGCGGGCTTCCTGGTGGGCCACCCGCGACCCCAGTGCGTGGAAGGTGGTCGGCGCGAACCCCGCGACACCGGCGATCCGGTCGGCGGCCACCGCCTTGCCCGTCTCGCTGTGCGCTCGCAGGGCGTAGGACACCTGGTGCAGCCGGACGACCGGCGAGCCCTCGCCGATCGGCAGGTCGACGAGGTGACCGATCACCTGCGAGCCGAGAGAGGTGGGCTCGAGCTCCTCGTCCATCACGCTCATCGGCACGAGCGCCCGCAGCCGTCGACCCGACCCCACCGACTCCGCGCGCGTCATCAGCCAGGTGCGGACGGCTCCGGCCAAGGTCGCCAAGATGACGTCGTTCACCGTCCCGCCGTGCATGCGCCGCACCTTGCGGTAGTCCTTGAGCGAGGTGCGCACCAGCACCACCCGGCGCTGGGAGGAGGGCTCGATGTTGAACGGCGACTCCGAGGACGTACGCCGTCCCGTCAGCGCGCCACCAAACGTGCTCAGACGGGTGGCTGCGGCGCCCACGGAGCGGGTCAGCGCGGCCGCGTTGCTGCGGGCCGTGGCGGCCACGACGCGGGGGTGGCGGGCCGACTCGGCGAGCGCACCGAGCGCCAACCCGGCCGGGGTGGGCTCGCTGCGGGCCACCCAGCCCTCGTGCACCATCTGCCGCGGTCCGGGGTCGACGTCGAGGAGCACCTGGCCCAGGTCGACCGTGGAGATGCCGTCGACCAGGATCTGGTGGGACTTCGAGAGCAGCGCAACCCGGCCCCCCTCCAGGCCCTCGACGAAGTAGATCTCCCACAGCGGCCGGTCCGGGTCGAGCCGGCGGGACATGATCCGGGCCGTCAGCTCACGCAGCTGGTCCAGGCTGCCCGGTCGCGGCAGCGCGGAGCGGCGTACGTGGTAGGCGAGGTCGAAGTCCTGGTCGTCGACCCAGACCGGGTTGGCCAGCCAGCCCGGGACCCGGCGCACGCGCTGCCGGTAGCGCGGGACGAAGGCGATCCGGTCGTCGATGTGCGCCAGCAGCCGGGCGTAGTCCAGCCCGGAGTCACCCGGGTCGAAGATCTCCAGGGTCGCGTTGTGCAGGGGCGTCTGCGGGGTCTCGTCCGCCAGCAGCGCGAGGTCGCTGGTCCGCAACCGCTCGCTCATCGCGACCTCCCCCTCCTCGTAGCGTGCGTCACCCGACGCGATCCCCCTGCGGGACACCCTTGGCTCCCATGGGATTCTGTCAGAGCCCTTCGCGCGAGCGAACGCCGTACCAGTACTGGAGGAACCTGTGTCGTCGCCAAGCCGTCCGTGGAGCCGTCTGGCCGCCGGGGTGTGTGTCTCGTTGATGGTCGCCGTGTCCGGTGTGGCGTGCGGCGCCGACGCCGAGACCTCCCCCACCACGTCGACGACACCGGACGCCGAGACCTCCACCACCGTGGAGGCGACTCCGGAGGCCACGGGCACGACCATCGAGATCACGGTCACCGCAACCAGTGTGGAGCCACAAGGTGAGCAGCTCGAGGTGAAGGCCGGAGAGCCGATCACCCTGCGGATCACGGCGGAGAACGCAGGTGAGCTGCATGTGCACAGCTCACCGGAGCAGCAGATCGACTACCCCGCCGGCAGCAGCGAGCACGAGATCACGCTCGACCAGCCGGGCATCGTCGACGTCGAGGACCATGGACTGGGCAAGCTGGTCGTCAAGCTCGAGGTGCGCTGAGTGCTCGTGACCGGGGCCCTGCCGGGCCTGGTCCCGATGCACGGCCTGGGCGGTCAGCAGGACCTGCCGATCCCGTTCCCGCTGGCAGTCGCGGCGGCCGTGGCGGCCCTGGTGGTCTCGTTCTGCGTGCTGATGCTGGCCTGGCGCAGGCCGCGCTACCAGGACGCCCGTGCCGGTCGAGCGGTGTGGCCTCCCCTCGCCCGCGTGCTCGACAGTGCCGGCTTCGTCTGGGCGCTGCGCGGGTTCGGGCTGCTGTTCACCGCCTACGTGCTGTGGGCGCTCGTCGCCGGCCCCGACCTGGTCGTGAACCCGGTCCTGGGCGTCTTCTACGTCCTGCTCTGGGTGGGACTCGTCCCGGCCTCGCTGCTGCTGGGTCCGGTGGTGCGTGCCCTGAGCCCGGTGCGATCGCTGAACCTGCTCCTGGCTGGGGCGACGGGCGGTGACCCGGCGAGCGGGTTGGTGCGATATCCCGAGCGGCTCGGCTACTGGCCCGCCGCCCTGGGGCTCTTCGGCTTCGTCTGGCAGGAGCTGGTCAACCCGCAGAGCACCTACCTGGGCACGGTCCGGCTCTGGCTCGCGGTCTACTTCGCGGTGATGCTGGTCGGTGGCGCCGTCTTCGGCGAGGTGTGGTTCCGGCGTGCCGACCCATTCGAGGTCTACTCGACCCTGCTCTCCAAGCTCTCGTTCTGGGGTCGTGACGACGACGGGCGGCTGGTGGTGCGCAGCCCCCTGGCCAACCTCGCGACCGTCAGCCCGCGGCCGGGTCTGGTCGCCGTGGTGGCCGTGCTCTTCGGGTCCACGGCCTACGACAGCTTCAAGGACACCCTGACCTGGCTGCGCCTCGTGGAGCGGATCGGCAGCAACGAGGTGCTGGTCAACACCGTGGCTCTGCTGGCGTTCTGCGCCGCGGTCGCCGGCACGTTCACGGCCGCGGCGATGTCCACCGCGCTGGCGGCCGAGCACAGCGGCGTACGCCACCGGGAACTGCCGCGCCTGCTGGCGCACTCGGTGCTGCCGATCATCGTCGGCTACATGACCGCGCACTACCTCAGCTATCTGGTCGAGCAGGGACAGCGGACCCTGATCCAGCTCAGCGACCCGCTGGTCCGGGGGGACAACTATCTCGGCACGGCCAACTGGTCGGTGAACTACTGGTTGTCCTTCCACCCCACGCTGCTCGCCTCGCTCAAGGTGTTGGCCGTGGTCGCCGGGCACGTCGTCGGCGTGGTGGCGGCGCACGACCGTGCGCTGCGGCTGCTGCCTCCGCGTCACCAGGTGATCGGCCAGCTCGGCATGCTCGTGGTGATGGTCGGCTACACCGCCACCGGGCTCTACCTGTTGATGGGCGCGGCCTGAGGGGCGAAGAGCGCCTGGTGGATCTCGGTGAAGGCTCGACGCAGCCCGGAGTCGCCCAACTCGACCACGGACCTGCCGGAGACCAGCGCGCGGTCGGTGGTGGCCCGGTCCTCGGGCAGGTAGTGCACCGCCAGCGGCCGGACGTAGCCCTCCACCATCGCGGTGATGTCCCGGCGGCTCCAGCCCAGGGAGTCGCGCATCCGGTTCACCACCACGCGCACCGGTGCGTCGCTGACGTCGCGCAGGTCCACCAGGGTCCGGGCCAGCCGGGCCAGGCCGGTCGGCTCCGCCGAGCCGACCACGACGACCTCGTCGGCCGCTGCGACCGCGTCGAGGGTGAGCTGGTTGCGACCAGGGCCGCGATCGAGGTCCGCATCGTCCTCGAGGCTGAACCCGGTGTCGACCACGACGTCACCGGTCCCGACGCTGGCGGCCAGCACCTCCTCGAGTACGCCGCTGCGCACCTCGACCCACCGGTCGGGACGAGGTAGCCCGGTCAGCACCTCGAGGCCCTCGCCCACGTGACGGCGGGAGCGGGCGAGCGCGGAGCTGTCGAGGGCACCGGCGTTGACCATCCGGGCGGCCGCAAGGAGCCCGGAGACCTCGTCGAGCACCCCCAGGTGCTGTGCGACGGCCCCGCCGTAGGGGTCGGCGTCGACCAGCATGCAGCGCCCGGCGTCCCTGGCGCGCTCGGCCGCGAGTGCGATCGCGACCGTCGTACGCCCCGGGGCCCCGGCGGGACCGTGGACCGCGACCACCCGCCCCGTCCGGCCGTCCCTGGCGGGTGCCGGCTCCGGGGGCGCCACGTCCTCGACCGCCGGCACCCCGACCGCCCGGACCGTGCGGCCCAGTGCCGCGAGGTCGTCGACGGGCACCACCGCCGACACACCGATCTGAAGGAGCCGCTCGCTGGTGCCGCCCACGGCGACGGTGCCCACCTCCGCCCGCAGCAGACGGGTGACCGCGTCGGCGTCGAGACCCGCGAGGTCACCGGAGACCACCGCCACCTCGGCGAGCCCGGTCGCCGCGGTCGCCAGCAGGTCCGGCAGGTCGACGCAGCGCTTGAGCACTGCGCAGCCGTCACCGGACAGGGCCCGAAGTGCCGCAGCCTCCCAGGGCTCTCCCCCGGCGGTCAGCAGCACCGGCAGCCGCGTAGCCACGCTCAGCTGATCCTGGCGATGATGACCCGGCCACCGGACATCGCGCCCAGCGCGGTCTCGAGCTCACCCACCCGGGAGAGGGGCACCCCCACGATCACCTGGCGGGTGGTCTGCGGCCCGAGCCCCTGCTGTGCCCGGGGAACGGCCACGACCCGGACCTCACGCAGCACCCGCACCGCCCTGGGCCTGCGCTCGCTGACCGCCGAGACGCCCGGCGCCACCCAGACGTCGACCGTCGAGCCGAGGGCGACCGTGGCTGGAAGGTCCTCGGAGACGAGGCTGACCGGGACCTCCACCAGCTCGGCGGAGTCCTGCGAGGCGAGCGCGGCACGGGGCAGCAGCTCGCCGGCGGAGACGGCCCGGCCGAGCCGAGCGGCCGAGTCCGGCGCCTGGGCGGAGGAGAGGTAGGCGTCGGCCGTCGCCGTGTCGGGGAACCGGACCCGGCGTACGACGAGGTCGTCCTCGCCCACCGGCACTCCGGCGGGGAGATCGTGCGCCAGCGCCCAGACCCCCACGGTGTCGTCCGCCGCGGCCAGGACCCGTGCCCCGAGCAGGACCGACCCGGCGACGAGCACGAGACCCACGAGCAGGCGCGCGTTGCGCCACCCCGGGACGCGGGCGCGGTTGGCTCGCGGAGCAGTCGTCCGGTCGGTCGGGGTGCCGAGCAGCGTCATCGCGCGGACCGTCCTTTCCACAGCCAAAGCGTCGTGTCCGGTCGCAAGCCGGCGCAACTGGTGGCACAGTGACCCACATGGAACGAGCCCCGCGCTTCCTGCAGCTGGCCGACGTCGCGGAGATCCTCAACATCTCCGGCGCCCAGGTCTACGCGCTCGTGCGCCGCAAGGACCTCAAGGCCGTCAAGATCGGCGGCCGAGGGCAGTGGCGCGTCGAGGTCAGCGAGCTCGAGGCCTACATCGAGCGTGCGTACGCCGACGCCGACCGGTTCATCGATGAGCACCCCTTCGTCGAGGGTGCCGCGCCGCGCGACTGAGCAGACCACCAGCGCCGGCCGCGTCATCTCAGCCGCGTCCCCGCAGCACGGCCACCGTGCGCAACGGCACCACCTGAGTGACGCGGTCGCGCCCCTCGCCCACGTAGATCTCGAAGAAGTCGCGGCCGACCCGGCCGACGCGACCCTCCAGCACCGCAGCGTCGAGGAACTGCACGGCGCAGGTGCTGGCCCCGACCGCCAGCCGCCGCAGCAGCGCGCGCAGGCTCAGCCGGTCGATCGCCCGCCAGGTCTGCTCGCTGGCCGCGCGCGGCGAGAGCCCGGAGAGGGCGACGACGGCCGCGTTGCGCACGACGTGCTCGGTGGTTCCCTCGACGACCATCATCCAGTCCTCGCCGACGCGGGCCAGCCGGCCGGCCAGGACCACGCCGCCGACCAGCCGCACCCGCAGCTCACGCCCCAACGAGGCGTGCAGCCGTGACGCCAGGCTGACCTGGGCGTACTCGGCGATCGTCAGCTCGGCCACCTCGGCCTGTCGCTCGGCCAGCGCGAGGCCCTCGGCCTGCTGCTCGAGGTCGTCGAACATGGCGAACATCGTCTCTTCCCAACCCATGTCTCTCCTGTGCCCGCAGCCCCAGCGGAGCAAACCCCGCTGTGGACGAACGGTTGACACTGAGGTCTAAGCGACGTTGTCTGAGGCAAACACAAGCAAACGCAAGGATCGAGATGGGCGACTTCGCAGGACTGGTCACCGCGCTGGCCGGCTGGCTGCTCCTGGCGTGCGGAGCATGGACGGTCCTGCTGCTGGCGGCGCTGGCCTGTGACACCGGCACCGGTGGCCGGCTGCCCGCCCTGGAGTGGGTGGGCTGTCCTCCCGGACTCCGGCGGGCCCTCTTCCTGGCCCTGGGCGTGGCGCTGGTGTGCGAGGTGCCGGCCTCCGCCGGGGCAGCGGACACCGCGGCCGGCGGGCCGGCAGACGCCTCCTCGGTCGCCGCCCCCGAGCGCGCCACCGGTCGGCTCGCCGAGCGCGGCCCGGCGCAGCGCGGCGGCCCGGCGCAGCAGGTGACGGTCCGCCCCGGCGACAGCCTCTGGACCATCGCCGCGGCGACGGCTGCCGCCCCGGACGGGACCTCGCCCACCGATCGCACCGTCGTCCGGCTGGTCCGGCAGCTGCACCACACCAACCGTCATGTGGTCGGACCGGACCCCGATCACATCGAGCCCGGGCAGCGCCTGCGGGTGCCCTGGACCACCTCACGACACAAGGAGCAGCGATGACCCTCGCCGTGCAGCGCCAGACCCCCGCACCGGTGCCGATGTCCAGCGTCCAGGGGACCCTGGCCCTCGACTTCGGTCCACCGTTGCGCCACCGCGGTGGCGCCGCCCCCGAGCTACGGGTGGTGCCTGGCGGACGCCTCGAGCTCGAGGCGTTCGCCCGCAGCTTCGCCCGGACGGTGGTCGAGGTGGTGGGCGGCGACCGAGGCCCCAACCAGCTCCTGCGCTGGACCAGTGAGCGCGTCTACGGCGAGCTGCAGGAGCGCGCCGCGCTGCTGCGACGGACCACTCCGGGAGACCGCCGGGTACGCCGCCTGCGCAGCCGGGTCCGAAGCGTGCACGTGTTCTGCCCCTCCCCCGGTGCCGCTGAGCTCAGTGTGCACGTGCGCCAGGGCGAGCGCTCCCGAGCGATCGCGGCGCGGCTCGACCTCGTCGAGGGTCGGTGGTGCTGCACCGCCCTGGAGTTCGGCTGAGCAGCGGCCGCGACCTCAGCCGTTGGCGCGCGCGGTCAGCCCGGTCGGCCCGCCCGGAGCGCCGTGGCAGCGCTTGTACTTCTTCCCCGAGCCGCACGGGCAGTCCGCGTTGCGGCTGACCCCGGCATAGGGGTCGTCGGCGTTCGAGACCGGCTGGGCCTTCACCTCGACGTCACCGTCCTCGGTGGGCGCGGAGTAGGTCAGGTTGCGCGGCGCGCGCGGCGCCTCGAGTCCCTTGGCGTGGATCACCGGCGCGTGGTCGTGATGGTGGTGCGCGTGGTCGTGCTCGAGCTCGTCGGCCTCCACCTCCTCCAGCGGCTCCTCGTCGACCTGGACCTCGAGGTTGAACAGGTAGCCGACCGTCTCCTCGCGGATGCCTTCCTTCATGGCGTTGAACATGTCGAAGCCCTCGCGCTGGTACTCCACCAAGGGGTCGCGCTGGGAGTAGGCCCGCAGACCGATGCCCTCGCGCAGGTAGTCCATCTCGTAGAGGTGCTCACGCCACTTGCGGTCGAGCACGGAGAGGAGCACGCGGCGCTCGAGCTCGCGCATCACCTCCGAGCCGATCTCGGCCTCGCGCGCGGCGTAGGCCTTGCGGGCGTCGGCCTGCAGGTCGGCCAGCAGGGTGTCGCGGTCCATGCCGTCACGACCGCCGGCCTCGCGCTCGAGGTCGGCGTGGCGCAGTGAGATCGGGTAGAAGGTGCCGAGCGCGGTCCACAGCGCCGCGAGGTCCCACTCCTCGGGGAAGCTCTCGGTCGCCGCGGTCACGTAGGTGGCGACCGCCTCGTCGATCATCTGGTGGATCTGCTCGGTGAGATCCTTGCCCTCGAGCACCTCGCGGCGCTCGGCGTAGATCACCTCGCGCTGGCGGCTCATCACGTCGTCGTACTTGAGCACGTTCTTGCGGGACTCGAAGTTCATCGACTCGACCTGCGCCTGCGCGGAGGCGATCGACCGGGTCACCGACTTGTTCTCGATCGGCACGTCGTCGGGGACCTTGAGCGCCAGCAGCACCCGCTCGACCCAGTCGGACTTGAACAACCGCATCAGGTCGTCGCCGAGGGAGAGGTAGAACCGGGACTCGCCCGGGTCGCCCTGCCGGCCCGAGCGACCACGCAGCTGGTTGTCGATGCGGCGCGACTCGTGACGCTCGGTGCCCAGCACGTAGAGCCCGCCGAGGTCCTTGACCTCGTCGTGCTCGGCCTGGACCTGGGCGGTGACGTGCTCGAGGGTCGCGGGCCACTCGGCGTTGTACTCGTCGGCGTCCTCGACCGGGTCGAGGCCGCGGGACCGCAGCTCCTGGTCGGCGAGGAACTCCGTGGAGCCACCGAGCATGATGTCGGTGCCTCGACCGGCCATGTTGGTGGCGACGGTGACCGCGCCCTTGTGGCCGGCGAGGGCGACGACCTTCGCCTCGTCGGCGTGCTGCTTGGCGTTGAGCACCGAGTGCGGGACGCCCTTGTTGCGCAGCAGGCCGGAGAGCAGCTCGGACTTCTCCACCGAGGTCGTGCCCACCAGGACCGGCTGTCCACGGTGGTTGCGCTCGGCGATGTCGTCGACGACGGCGGCGAACTTCGCCTCCTCGGTGCGGTAGACGAGGTCCTTCTCGTCGGCCCGGGCCATCGGCATGTTCGTCGGGATCGGGGTGACGCCCAGCTTGTAGATCTTGCTGAACTCCGAGGCCTCGGTCATCGCCGTACCGGTCATCCCGGAGAGCTTCTCGTAGAGCCGGAAGTAGTTCTGCAGGGTGATCGTGGCCAGGGTCTGGTACTCCTCGCGGACGGTCACCCCCTCCTTGGCCTCGATCGCCTGGTGGAGGCCGTCGTTGTAGCGGCGCCCGGAGAGGATCCGGCCGGTGTGCTCATCGACGATCAGGACCTCGCCGTCGAGGACGACGTACTCCTTGTCGTTGCGGAACAGCTCCTTGGCCTTGATCGAGTTGTTCAGGAACGAGATCAGCGGCGTGTTCGCCGACTCGTAGAGGTTCTCGATGCCCAGGTAGTCCTCGACCTTGGTGATGCCCGGCTCGAGGATCGAGATGGTGCGCTTCTTCTCGTCGACCTCGTAGTCGGTGTTCCTGGTGAGCCGGTTGGCGACCTTGGCGAACTCGGCGTACCACTGCACCTCGTCCTGGGTGGGACCGGAGATGATCAGCGGGGTCCGGGCCTCGTCGATCAGGATCGAGTCGACCTCGTCGACGATGGCGTAGTGCGGGGAGCGCTGCACGCACTCGTCCAGCGAGTTGGCCATGTTGTCGCGCAGGTAGTCGAAGCCGAGCTCGTTGTTGGTGGCGTAGGTGATGTCGGCCCCGTAGGCCACCCGGCGCTCGTCGGGACGCATGTCGGGCAGGATCACGCCGACGCTCAGGCCGAGGAACTGGTGCACACGGCCCATCCACTCCGCGTGGTAGCGCGCGAGGTAGTCGTTGACGGTGACGACGTGGACGCCCTTGCCGGTGATCGCGTTGAGGTAGGCCGGCAGCGTGGAGACCAGGGTCTTGCCCTCACCGGTCTTCATCTCGGCGATGTTGCCGAGGTGCAGCGCCGCACCACCCATCAGCTGGACGTCGAAGTGCCGCTGTCCCAGGACGCGCTTGGCCGCCTCGCGCACGGTGGCGAACGCCTCGGGCATCAAGGAGTCGAGGTCCTCGCCCTCGAGGTAGCGCTTCTTGAAGTCATCGGTCTGCGCGCGCAGCTCCTCGTCGGACATCGCCACGAAGTCGTCCTCGATGGCGTTGACGGCCTTGGCGATCGCCTCGAGCTGGCGGAGGATCTTGCCCTCGCCGATGCGCAGGACCTTGTCGATGAGCGACACGCGGAGTACTCCCTGAGATGGACGAAGATGTGGTGGGCGCACGTGGCTGTCACGCCCGTCGACCATCGTAACGGGCGAGGCGGCGCCGAAGTGCCCCCCTGGGCGGACGCGACCCTCAGGGGCGGGCTCAGCGGCTCGTGGCGCGGCGGTACTGGGCGGTGGCCAGGGGGATGAAGATCGCCAGGATGACCAGGGACCAGAGCAGCGTGTACATCTCGGGGTGCTGCAGCGACCACGCCGTGGACGCCGGACCCGGGATCGGGTCGGCGTTGCCGAACAGAGCACGTGCGGCCGCCGTGACCGCCGAGACCGGGTTCCACTCCGCGAAGACACGCAGCGGCCCGGGCAGGGTGGCCAGCGGCACGAAGGTGTTGGCCACGAAGGTCAGCGGGAAGATCACGATGAACGAGGCGTTGTTCACCACCTCGGGCGAGGGCACCAGCATCCCGATCCACGCCATGATCCAGGAGATCGCGTAGGCGAAGACCAGCAGCAGGACGTAGGCCCACAGCGCGTCCAGGGCACTGCCCCGGATCCGCCAGCCGACGAGCAGCCCGGTCAGGCTCATCACCGCGAGCACGATCACGTTGTTGAGGACGTCGGAGAGCGTGCGGCCCGCGAGCACCGCCGAGGGCGACATGGGCAGCGAGCGGAACCGGTCGATGATCCCCTTCTGCACGTCCTCGGCCAGGCCGGCGCCGGTGATCGTCGAGCCGAAGACCACCGTCTGCGCGAAGATCCCGGCGATCAGGAACTCGCGGTAGCCGGCGCCGCCGCCGGACGGGTCGATCGCGCCGCCGAAGACGTAGGCGAAGAGCAGGATGAACATGATCGGGGACATGGTGGTGAACACGAGCAGGTCCGGGACCCGCTTGACCTTGATCAGGTTGCGCCGCGCCACCGTGTAGGCGTCGGTCAGGGTGGATGCGGGGCTCATCGGGTCTCCTGCGGCGCGCTGTCGTCGGCCACGTGGCCGGTGAGGGAGAGAAAGACGTCATCGAGCGTGGGGCGGCGCAACCCCACGTCGTCGACCGCGATGCCGGCCGAGTCCAACCGGCGCAAGGCGTCGGCGAGCAGGGCGGCCCCGCCGGTCACCGGCACCAGCAGCGACCGGCGCTGCTCGTCGAGCGACACCTCGCCGATGCCGAGGGGTCCGATCAGCTCCGCGGCCGCACGGACGCGGGCCACGTCGCTGACGGTGATCTCGAGGCGCTCCCCACCCACCTGGGACTTGAGCTGGTCGGCCGTGCCCTCGGCGATGATTCGACCCTTGTCGATCACGATGATGTTGTCTGCGAGCAGGTCGGCCTCCTCGAGGTACTGAGTGGTCAGCAGCAGGCTGGTGCCCGCGGCCACCAGGCCCTGGAGGATCTCCCACATCTCGGTGCGGCTGCGCGGGTCCAGGCCCGTGGTGGGCTCGTCCAGGAAGAGCACCGGCGGCCGGGCCACCAGCGCGCCCGCCAGGTCGAGGCGCCGCCGCATGCCGCCGGAGTAGGTCTTCGCCATCCGGTCGCCCGCCTCGTCGAGACGGAAGTCCACCAGCAGCTCACGGGCCCGGATCGCGCTGGGCCGACGTCCGAGATGGTAGAGCCGTCCGATCATGTCGAGGTTCTCGAAGCCGGTGAGGTACTCGTCGACAGCGGCGTACTGCCCCGAGACCCCGATCAGCCGGCGCACGCCGCGCGAGTCTCGGCGGACGTCGAGGCCGGCCACCTCGGCCCGTCCCTCGTCGGCGTCGACGAGCGTGGTGAGGATCTTCACGGCGGTGGTCTTGCCCGCGCCGTTGGGGCCGAGCACGCCCAGCACGCTGCCCTCAGGCACACGGAAGCTCACTCCGTCGAGTGCGGTCACGTCCTTGTAGCGCTTGACGAGTCCCTCCGCGAGGATCGCGTCGGTCATCTCGGCCCCTTTCCTGGAGGCGGGTGGAGCCGGCACCCGCACCGATTTCCGAAACCATCGCCCGCACCGCCCGAGTCGGCTGGCCACGGTATCGCCCCTGAGCGATCCGGCGCCCAAGGATCTCGGCAGGTACGCCGACCTGGTTCCTCTCCTGCTCCGACGCGGACGCTCAGACCCGGTCTTGGGGGGTCGGGCTGCTGCCCCGGCCTAGACCACGGCGCTGTCGCGGTGTCAGGACGAGGCCGAGACGTTCGCTCTCGGGACCGCCCACCGGCGCGGCCGGGAAGCCAGGGTCTGACGCGCCGAGCTCAGCGGCAGAGCGCGGCCAGCGCGGGAGCGAGCCCACCACGGTCGTGGACCGCGATGTCGTCGAGCCCCAGCCAGGTCGCGAGGTCGCGCAGCTCCGCGGCGAGCTCGGGGGCCGTCTCCGAGGGGGCACCGGGCTCGGCGTACGCCGCCTTGACCAGGAGTACGCCGGACCTGCGGTCGGCCTTGAGGTCGACCCGGCCCACGATCTGGTCGCCGAGCACGAACGGCAGCACGTAGTAGCCGAACTGGCGCTTCGGCTCGGGGACGTAGATCTCGATGCGGTAGTGGAAGTCGAAGATCTGCTCGGTGCGCTCGCGCTCCCACACCAGCGGGTCGAAGGGGCTCAACAGTGCGCGCGCGTGCACCCTGCGTGGCAGCTGCGCTTCGCAGTGGAGGTACGCCGGCCGTGCCCAGCCCTCGATGGTGGCCGGCACGAGCTCGCCCTGCTCGAGGAGCGTCTGGATCGCCGGTCGGGTGGCGTCCGAGCGCATCCGGAAGTAGTCGCGCAGGCACTGCTCGGTCGCGATGCCGTGGGAGCGCGCAGCCCTGCGCACCAGCTCGAGGTCGGCCTCCTCCCGGGTGGGCGTGGGGGCGTGCAGGTGCTCGGCCGGGATCACTCGCTCGGGGAGGTCGTAGAGGGGCTCGAACTGCGGGTTCCGGCCGGCGATCGCCAGCTCCCCTGCCAGGAAGAGGTGGTTCAGGACCTCGCGCGTGTCGCTCCAGTTCCAGCCCCAGTGCTCGCGGGACTTCGGCAGGCCGTCATCGAGGTGACGTGCGGTCGAGGCGCCGACCTCGTGGATCTCAGCAAGCAGGGATGCCGCGAGGCCGGGCTTCTCCCGGAGCACGCGCCACTCATGGCCCCGCGCCCTCCAAGCCTGCATCCGGTGCTGCATCACCGGCCAGAGCTCGACCGGCATGAAGGCCTGCACGTGGGCCCAGTACTCGACCACCCGTCGCGGCCGCTGCTCGGAGGCACGGGTCAGCAGGCTGGTGTCATAGGGCCCCATCCTGCTGTACAGCGGCATGTAGTGGGCGCGCTGGAGCACGTTGACCGAGTCCACCTGCAGCACCCCGGTGCGGGCCAGGGTCCGGGAGAAGGTGCGCATCGTCGGCAGGGTGTGCCGCGGGTCGCGGAAGCCCTGGGCGACGAGAGCGATCCGGCGGGCCTGTGGCAGGGAGAGCTCCGAGAGGCGAGCGGTCACGGGATGTCGAGCAGCTTCTCGCGAACGGCGTACATGACCGCCTCCATGCGCGAGTGCAGCTGCAGCTTCTCCAAGATGTTGCGGACGTGGTTCTTCACCGTGTTCTCGCTGATGTAGAGCTCCTTGGCCGCGTCCCGGTTGTTCATCCCGCGGGCCACCAGCCGGAGCACCTCCAGCTCCCGGTCCGTCAGCCGCGGGGTCAGCGCCTGCTCGCGGTCGGCCCGCGCCATCTCCTTGAACTCGTCGATCAGCTTGACCGCCATCGAGGGGCTGATCAGCGACTGGCCCTCGGCGACGACGCGCACGGCCTGGGCGACCTCGTCGATCGAGGAGTCCTTGAGGAGGTAGCCGCTGGCGCCGTTCTTGACCGACTCATAGAGGTCGCCCTCCTCGTCGCTCACCGTCAACATGATGATCCGCACGCTCGGGGCCAGCTCCTTGATCCGCACGCAGGCCTGCAGTCCGGACCCCTTGGGCATCCGAACGTCGAGCAGGACCACGTCCGGCACGGTGGCCGCGACCAGGTCGGCGGCGGTGACCCCGTCGCCGGCCTCGCCCACGACCTCGATCCCGGGCTCGACCCCGAGCAGCATCACCAGCCCGCGGCGGAAGAGCTCCTGGTCGTCGACCACGACGACACGGATCTCATCCTCTTGCGCGGTGGCTGGCTCTGCCGGGACGCCCATGAGCCAACTATGGCAGAGGAAGGGGGTCGATGGGGGCTGAAGGAACTACGTGTAGTGGTCACAACGGGCCACCAGGACCACCACACGCATGGCCAGATCAGGTCAGGTCGAGGGAGATCACGCCGTAGTCGTAGCCCCGCCGGCGGTAGACCACCGAGGGCTTCTCGCTCTCCTTGTCGACGAAGAGGTAGAAGTCGTGGCCGACCAGCTCCATCTCGTAGAGGGCCTGCTCGAGGGTCATCTTGCTCGCGGGGTGGGTCTTCTCGCGCACCACGAGCGGGCCGTCGCCGGTCACGGTGACCGGGCCGACCTTGCGCTCGGCCACGGGGTCGACCTCGTCAGCCGTGGTGGGGGGCAGGCTGCGGGCCATCGCCTGGGCCACCGACTCGGGGGTGTGCTGGCCGCGGTGCACCTTGCGGCGGTCGGCCGCGCGACGCATCTGCGAGGCCATCTTGTCCAAGGCGAGGTCGAGAGCGGCCATCTTGTCCTCCGCCGCCGCCTCCGCGCGCACGATGGGGCCCTTGGAGTGGGCGGTGAGCTCGACGCGTACGGCGCGTTCGGGCTCTCGGGCCCGCGCCTCCTTCTCGATCAGCACCTCGACCCGGATGATCCGGTGATCGTGCTTCTCGAGCCGAGCAAGCTTGTCCTCGACGTGCTGACGGAACCGCTCCGACACCTCACAGTGCCGGCTGCTGACCACGACATCCACCGCAGACCTCCAGTGTGTTCGACGAACCTTGCGTTCTGCTGGCCGGAGACTCCCGTCCGGCCAGGCGGGACGGAGTGCACGTGCTCGGGGCTGCGGGAGGGAGGCCAACGACGTGGCGGCGCCCGACCGGATCTTCACCCCAGCAGGCTGTTCGCTGCGTCCGGTTCCGGACGCAGGCCCCGGCTCCCCGATGAAGTCGTGGAACCGGAGGTACTCCATGTAGCGACGCTAGTCGGCCGTGCCTGAAAGCGGTAGGGATTCCCCAGATCGGCGGCCCCCGCGGTCCCCGGTGGAAGCCGGCGCCGGGTCGCCGCGACCGTCGCGACCGCCCGGACCCGAACGCCCGCGTCCTCCAGCGCCCGCTGCGCCTCCCTCGCCGTGGCACCGGTGGTGAGCACGTCGTCGCAGACCACCACGGACAGGGGCACCCCGCGGCGAGCCAGGGCGGATCGGGCCACCGGTCGCAGCGCCATCGTCTCGCGCAGGTTGCGGGCCCGCTCCGCGGATCCGAGCCCGGCCTGGTCCTCCACCAGCGCGATCCCGCTCAGTGCGCGGCTCAGCAGCACGGAGTGACCGTCACCGCGCAAGACCGCCGTCGCCCGACGGGCCACCCGCAGCATCGGGTCGTGACCCCGGCGACGGACCACCTCCGGCCGCGAGGGCACCGGCACCAGCACCACCACGCCGGCGGCCGGCCGGTCCGGCAGCACCGCCTCGACGACACGGGCCAGCACCTGCCCCAGCGGTCGCGCCAGGCTCAGCGCGGCGTGCTCCTTGTGTGCGAGGACCATGGCGCGCAGCACTCCGTCGTACTCCCCCGCGGCGAAGCAGGCCGCCAGTCCCGGCGGGCACGGCGTGGGGCGCACCGACAGGGCGAGCGTGGGCAGGGCGGCCGAGCACCGGCGGCACAGCGCCCGGCCCGGAGCCGCACAGCCGACGCAGCGCCCGCCGTGGACGAGGTCCAGCCACGCGTCGCGCACCTCCGCAGCCTGCCCGCCCGCCGCCCGCGGTCGGCTGCGGCGGGGCGCCGTCTGTGGAGAGCGTGCGGTGGCGACGGGCTGTGTGCGGCGCAGCCGGTCAGCGGCCGTACGTCGCCGCGAGGAAGCGCTCAGCCGACTTCGACCACTGGGCGCTGCTGGTGAGCCGGAAGAGCCGCTGGTCGGGCGTCACGATCAGCAGTGGCAGGTCGGCATCGGGCGCGACCACCAGCGAGGTCGCGACCTCGCGGAAGAGCTCGGGCTCGACCAGCGCCTGCGAGACCGGCGACCCGTCGGAGGAGACGAACGAGACCGCGCTGGTCTCCGCGGACGGCCGGCTCAGCAGTGCCAGCGTGGCCGGGTCGCGCCAGCCGAGGTCCGCGATCCGGCCCGCGTCGAGGATCCCGGTGGGCACCGAGCGCACCTGGCCCGCCCCCGAGACGGCACCCTCGTTGCTGCGCAGCACGTCGACGACCCGCAGCGCCGGAGCCGGGTCGCCGGCGAGCGCGAACGCGATCCGGCTGCCGTCGCGGGCGGCCGAGAAGGCCACCACGGGGGCACCGGTGATGCCGGGCACCCGGAGCTGTCGCGCCTTGCCGTCCGAAAGCACCCACACCCGGGCTCCCGAGCGGCTCCGGTCCACCAGCCACACGTCTCCGAACAGGTCGATCGAGGGCCGCAGCACGTCGGTCCCGCGGAACGCGCGCGTGGCCGGTGCGACGCTCTGCTCCTGCCCGGCCGGCGGGCGCCACGAACACCGTCGTCCCGTTGCCCGAGACCGCGGCCACCTGTCGGGGGGACCCGCCCACGCCGAGGCTCCGGAGGGAGTAGCCGGCGCGGCCGAGCGGGCCGGTGGCCGGCTCACCGGCCGCGGCGTCGGCCATCACGACCCTCCCGCCCCGCAGGCCCCACAGCCGGGAGCCGTCGGGGTCCGACCCGGCGTCGTACTGCTCGCCACTGGACACCGAGACGTCGAGTCGGCCGCCGGCGAGCGGCACGGGCGCACCGTCCACGCTCACCCGCACCCGGCTGATCCCGGGGACCTGACGCAGGGTCCAGGCGAGCTGGTCCATCACCCGCTCGAGCTCACCGGGCGGCGCCTTGAGCAGCTCGCGGGAGACCGGCACCTCGGCCACCCCGCTCACGGTGACCACCACCGAGAGGTCCAGGGCCGTCCGCGAGGGGATCGCCGAGCGGGTCACCTGCGCGAGGGTGCTGCTGGGACCGGCGAGCAGTCCGCGGACCAGGTTGGTCGCCGTCTGCTCACCCCGGGGGATGAACACGGGGTCGGGCAGCAGCACCTGCCCGGTCTGGTCGTAGAAGTAGAGGTTGAAGCGGGCGAAGTTGCGCTGGAAGAACGAGGTCGGCACCACCAGCGCGTTGGGCGGGTTGTCGATGCGCCACTGGCCGTTCTCCGAGACCAGCTGCAGGTCGACGGTCTCGGCGCTGCCCATCCGTCCGCCGAGCCATCCGCCGCGGGGGTCCAGACGCCGGGTGTCGGAGAGCCTGACCCGGGCACCGAAGGAGGTGGTCACCACGTTGGGGGCCTCGTAGATGACGGTGCCGCGGTTGGGCTCCCAGGTCGTCCGGGCCCGTTCGGTGAGGAAGGTGCGGGCCACCGACATGCTCAGCGGGTTGGCCTGCATCGCGACCAGGAACCCGGAGACGATCGCCGCCGGAGAGCCGTCCTTGGCCGGGCCGGGCGGGTTGAAGTACGGCGCGTCCGACTGCAGCCCGGGCGGGTCGACGGCCTCGCGGTGCACCACGCCCGACTCGGGCAGCGTGGCGCATCCCGCGACGGCGACGAGCACCGCCACCACCAGGGCGGCGAGCACGGGGCGCGGACGCCGCTGACGCAGGCTCATGAGAGCGCGCCGGTCACGCCGACCGTCCCGGGCCGGGAGCCCAGGACATCGGCGGGGATCAGCGGAAGCGGGCTGTGCGCGATGGCGTCCCCGGCGCGGCGCGGCAAGGTGAGCCGGAACTGGGCACCGCCGCCCGGCGAGCCCCAGGCCTGCAGCCAGCCCCCGTGCAACCGGGCGTCCTCCAGTGCGATCGCGAGACCGAGACCGGTGCCGCCCGTGGTGCGCGCCCGGGCCTGGTCGGCACGCCAGAAGCGGTTGAAGACCATCGCGGACTGGCCGGGGTGCAACCCCACCCCGCGGTCGCGGACGGTCAGCGCCACCGCCGAGCCCTCCGAGGCCAGGCGCAGCGTCACGGTCGACCCGTCGGCGTGGTCGATCGCGTTGGTGACCAGGTTGCGGACGATCCGCTCGACCCGGCGCGGGTCGACCTCGGCGAGGAACACGCCCTCGTCCTCGATCGTGAGCTGCACGCCGCGCTGACGGGCCATCGGGGCCGTGGCCGCGACCACGCGGTGCACGATGTCGGCGAGGTTGGTGTCCTCGAGGTCCAGCACCGCGGCACCCGCGTCGAAGCGGCTGATCTCGAGCAGGTCGGCCAGCAGGTTCTCGAAGCGGTCGAGCTCCTTTTGCAGCAGCTCCGCCGAGCGGGCCGTGACGGGGTCGAAGTCGGCCCGGGCGTCGAAGAGGACGTCGCCGGCCATCCGGACGGTGGTGAGCGGCGTACGAAGCTCGTGGGAGACGTCGGAGACGAAGGTGCGCTGCACCCGCGAGAGCTCCACCAGCTGGCGGATCTGCGACTGCAGCGCCTCGGCCATCTGGTTGAACGAGGTGGCGAGCCGGGCGATGTCGTCCTCACCCTTGACGTGCATCCGCTCCTCGAGGCGGCCTGACGCGATCCGCTCGGCCACGCGGCGGGCCAGCCGCACCGGGGTGATCACCTGGCGCGTCACGAGCAGCGCCACACCGGCGACCAGGAGCAGCAGCAGGACGCCGGCGGTGAGCAGCACCCGGCGCAGCAGCAGCAGCGTCTGCTGCTCCTGGCCCATCGGGAACAGGTAGTACAGGGCGTAGGTGCCGCCGTCGGAGGGCAGCACCACGGTGGACCCCACGGCGACCCCGGGCTCGCCGCCGCGGGCGTCGAGGTAGCGGATCCGGGTGAACGTCCAGGCCAGGACGTCGTCGCCCTTCTCCATCACGGTGCGGATCTTCTGGGGCACGCTGCGCTCGTCCACCGCGGGCGTGGTCCGCACGCCACCAGCGGTGGTGCCCTCGCCGACCGGGCCGAGGACGATCACCTCGAAGCCCTTCACCTCACCGCGCGCCACCAGGCTCTCGACCAGCAGCCGCAGCTGGGTCTCGGGGTCGAAGTCGTTCCCGCCCGCCGAGCCCAGCCGCTCGCGCGCGGTGGCGGTCTCGCTGCGGGCCTCGGCGACCGACGCCTTGACCCGGCTGGTGACCAGGCCGTCGGTGATCTGGCGGATCACCAGCACGCCCACTGAGCCGACGACCAGGGCGCTGAGCACCACGATCGCGCTGACCACCCGGGTCCGCAGCGACCGTTTCCAGAAGCTGAGGGCGCTCGCGGGCAGGTGGCGCAGGAACGCGACCGCGTCAGCCGGTCGCCGCTGACTCATCTGCCGTGCCCGCCTTGTAGCCCACGCCGCGCACGGTCACCACGAGGGTCGGGTTCTCCGGGTCACCCTCGATCTTGGCTCGCAGTCGTTGGACGTGCACGTTGACCAGGCGGGTGTCGGCGGCGTGCCGGTAGCCCCACACCTGCTCGAGCAGGACCTCGCGGGTGAAGACCTTGCGCGGGTTCTGCGCCAGGCAGACCAGCAGGTCGAACTCCAGGGGCGTGAGCCCGATCGGCGCGCCGTCGCGGGTCACGGCATGGCCGACGACGTCGATCGTCAGGTCACCGAGGTGGAGGTCCTCGGGGGTGGGCACCTCGAAACGGCGTACGCGGGCACGGATGCGGGCGACCAGCTCCTTGGGCTTGAACGGCTTCGCGACGTAGTCGTCGGCCCCGGACTCGAGGCCGACGACCACGTCGACGGTGTCGCTGCGCGCGGTCAGCATCACGATGGGTACGCCGGACTCGGCCCGGATCTCCCGACAGATCTCGATGCCGTCCTTGCCGGGCAGCATCAGGTCGAGCAGCACGACGTCGGGACGGAACGAGCGGAACGCCGCCATGGCGACGTCTCCGCGCGTCACGATCTCGCTGGCGAAGCCCTCCTGGCGCAGCACCAGGGTGAGCATCTCGGCCAGGGCCGCGTCGTCGTCGACGACGAGGACCCTGGGCCGGTCAGCCACGTCTGGAGGTGCCACGCGCTCGAGCCCCGGTCCGTCTCAGTACCGGTACTGGTCGGACTTGTAGGGACCTTCGGCCGGGATGCCCAGGTAGGAGGCCTGGTCGTCGGTGAGGGTGGTCAGGTTGACGCCCAGGGCCGGCAGGTGCAGCCGGGCGACCTCCTCGTCGAGGTGCTTGGGCAGCACGTAGACGCCCACGGGGTACTCCTCGGTCTTGGTGAAGATCTCGATCTGCGCCAGGACCTGGTTGGTGAAGGAGTTCGACATCACGAACGACGGGTGACCGGTCGCGTTGCCGAGGTTCATCAGGCGACCCTCGGAGAGCACGATGATCGCCTTGCCGGTGGGGAAGGTCCACAGGTCGACCTGCGGCTTGACGTTCTTGCGCTCCGCCACGCCGTCGGCCTCGAGGCCGGCCATGTCGATCTCGTTGTCGAAGTGACCGATGTTGGCGACGATCGCGTTGTGCTTCATCTGGCGCATGTGGTCGACCGTGACCACGTCCTTGTTGCCGGTCGAGGTGATGATGATGTCGGCCGAGGCCAGCGAGTTCTCCAAGGTGTCGACCTGGTAGCCGTCCATCGCCGCCTGGAGTGCGCAGATCGGGTCGATCTCGGTGACGATGACGCGGGCACCCTGGCCGCGCAGGGAGTCCGCGCAGCCCTTGCCGACGTCGCCGTAGCCGCACACGACCGCGACCTTGCCGCCGATCAGCACGTCGGTGGCCCGGTTCAGGCCGTCGATCAGGGAGTGGCGGCAGCCGTACTTGTTGTCGAACTTGGACTTGGTGACCGAGTCGTTGACGTTGATCGCCGGGAAGAGCAGCGAGCCCTCGCGCATCATCTCGTAGAGGCGGTGCACCCCGGTGGTGGTCTCCTCGGTGACGCCCTTGACGGCGTTGGCGATCGGGGTCCAGTGGGTGGCGCTCTTGGCGAGCTGGGCCTGGAGGACCTCGAAGACGATCCGCTGCTCGGTGCTGGCGGCGGTGGCCGGGTCGGGAGCCTCGCCGGTCTTCTCGGCCTGGACGCCGAGGTGCAGCAGCATCGTGGCGTCACCGCCGTCGTCGAGGATCATGTTGGGGGTGCCGTCGGCCCAGTCCAGGATCTGCTGGGTGCACCACCAGTACTCCTCGAGGCTCTCGCCCTTCCAGGCGAAGACCGGCACGCCCTGCGGGTTCTCGGGTGTGCCGTCGCGGCCGACGACGACCGCGGCGGCGGCGTGGTCCTGGGTGGAGAAGATGTTGCAGGAGGCCCAGCGGACCTCGGCACCGAGGTCCACGAGGGTCTCGATGAGCACGGCGGTCTGGATGGTCATGTGCAGCGAGCCGGCGATGCGGGCCCCGGCGAGGGGCTTGTCGGCGCCGTAGCGCTCGCGCATCGCCATCAGGCCGGGCATCTCGTGCTCGGCCAGCGTGATCTCGGTGCGGCCGTAATCGGCCAGGGAAAGGTCGGCGACCTTGTGGTCCATGAGGATGTCCTTTGAGTGCGGTGGGTCGATCGGTCAGCGCACGGCGAAGCGTGCGGCTGCGTCTGACCACGATCTCGTGCGAAAGGCGCGCGCGGTCATCCTACTCAACTCGCCCACGCCTCCCCAAGCGCCGGGCCGCCGGGCTCAGGCCCGGGCCCAGACCTGGGCTCAGGCCTGGGCTCAGGCCTGGTCGCTGTGCGATGTCTCGGCCGGTTTCCGGTGTCCGAACGGCAGCACCTGCATCACGACCAGCGCGAGCGCCCCCACCAGCAGTCCGACCACAGCCGAGGCTGTCGTGTTCACCGCCCACCCCAGCACGCCACCGAGAGCCGCCACGGCGTCGTGGGCGGCGGCCTCCAGGTGATGCACGAGGTCGTAGGGCGCGTGCCAGCCGAGGTCGTCGGTGCCGACGAGCAGAATGTGGCCGCCGACCCAGATCATCGCTGCGATCCCGACGACCGAGACCGCCGACAGCAGTCGCGGCATGGCTCGAACCAGTCCCACGCCGATCTTGCGGGCCGTGGCAGAGGACCGCTGGCTGAGCAGCAGGCCGGCGTCGTCCATCTTCACGATGAGACCGACGATCCCGTAGACGAGCGCGGTGATGCCGATCGCCACCACCACCAGGATCAGCGCCCGCGAGACGAAGGGCTGATCGGCCACGTCGTTGAGCGCGATCACCATGATCTCGGTGGAGAGGATGAAGTCCGTGCGGACCGCCCCGCTGACCACCGTCTTCTCCGCGTCGGGGCCCTTGAGTGCCGCCGGTGTCCCGTGGTCCTCGTGCCCGCGGAACGCGGCCCACACCTTCTCCGCTCCCTCGTAGCAGAGGTACGTCGCTCCGAGCATGAGCAGCGGTGTGATCAGCCACGGGGCGAACTGGCTCATCACCAGTGCCGCAGGAAGGATGAACAGCAGCTTGTTGCGCAACGAACCGAGCGCGATCCGCTTGATGATGGGGATCTCGCGCTCGGCAGTGACGCCGTGGACGTACTGCGGCGTGACCGCGGTGTCGTCGACGACGACCCCGGCAGACTTCAGTCCTGCTCGGCCGGCCGCGGCGCCGATGTCGTCGACCGAGGCAGCCGCGAGACGCGCCAGGGCGGCGATGTCATCGAGGAGGCCGAACAGCCCGGCACTCACCGGGGCTCCTGGCGGGAGTTCGAGGCTGGAGGCACGGGCGCGAGCATAGCGAGACGTCTCACGAGCCAAGGCCGAGCTGGAGGTAGGCGGCCGCGTAGGTGCCGGTGAGCAGCATCGCGGCGTAGCGGGCCACGTCGCCCTCGGCCTCGGAGCCGATCCGCTCCACGCGGATCCCCATCTGCCGGGCGGTCTCCTCGAGGCGGGACCGGGTCTCGATCACCGACTCGTCCTGGGACCCGTCGTCCAGCACCACCAGGGCCGGACGGCTCTGGGGGCCGCCGTCGGCGAAGGGGTCGGCGAAGACGTCGGCCGGGGCGGCCGCCTCGAGCACCGGGGTCAGGTGCTCGGCGTCGGCCGCGAGGGCGGTGCGTCCGGTCGCCCGGCGGATCGACTCGGCGATGCGACGCCCGGCCCGGGCCGCGAGCACGGTGCCGCCCCAGATCAGCGGGTCGGAGTCGGCGATGCCGATCGCCAGGATCTTGGCCGGGTTGATCGCGATGTCCTTGTGCGGACCGCACGCCAGGGCCACCTCGTCGAGTGCGTCGGCGACCACGTCCGGGTCGGTCTGCGGCCCCAGGTGGAGCCGGTCGAGCAGGTCCAGGACCACGACCGCGACGGCGAGCTGGTCGCCGGTCTGCGTCGGCAGCAACGTGACGTAGCGACCCTGCGCGTGCTCGGCCACCATCGACCCGGCCGGGGCGGCCACGACCAGCTGGCAGCCCCGGCGTACGGCCTCCGCGACGGCGCCGGCGGTCGCCAGGTCACGCCCCTGCGGCGCGAGCACGACCGCGAGGTCGAGGCTCCCGGCCCACCCGGGCAGGCCGGGACCGGGCCAGGCCACGAACGGCACCGGGCAGACCGGCTCCAGCACCGCGCGCAGCAGCCGCGAGTCGGGACCGGCCGCGAGCACGGCGCGCGGCGGGCTGTCGCTGAGCCGCTGCACCGCGTCGGCGACCGCCTCGGAGGACGCGACGCCCTCCCTGCGGACCCGCGACCCGCTCTCGGCGAGGTAGCGCAGGCGTACGTCGGCCCGGGCGAGGGCGACCTCGTCGTCGAGCAGTCCGTCGTCGAAGGTCATCGTGCTCAGGCCGGCTTGCGGGCCTCGTCGACGAGCAGCACCGGAATGTCGTCACGCACCGGGTAGGCCAGGCCGCAGCCGACGCAGACCAGCTCCTCGGCGGCCTCGTCGACCGCCAGGGACTGGTGGCACGCCGGGCAGACCACGAGGTCGAGCAGCACACTGTCGAGATTCATCGGTCGCTCCTTCTGATCACGGCCAGTGCGTCGTCGCGCACCCTGGCCATGGTGGCTTGGTCGGCGCCCTCCGCGTTGAGGCGGAGCAACGGCTCGGTGTTGGACGCCCGCACATTGAACCACCAGTCGGCGTGGGTGACGCTGAGGCCGTCGAGGTGGTCGACGACCACGTCGTCCCGGCCGGACCAGGCCGTCTCCAGCTCGGAGATCACCGCCGCCTGGTCGGCGACCTCGGAGTTGATCTCCCCGCTCGCGACGTGGCGCACGAACGGTGCCAGCAGCTCTGAGAGCGGCTGCGCGCTCTCCGCGAGCGCCGCCAGGGCGTGCAGCGCCGCGAGCATGCCGGAGTCGGCGCGCCAGAAGTCGCGGAAGTAGAAGTGGCCCGAGTGCTCCCCACCGAAGACCGCGCCCGTGCGGGCCATCTCGGCCTTGATGAACGAGTGCCCCACCCGGGTGCGCACCGGGACGCCGCCCTCCTCGAGGACGACCTCGGGGACACCCCGGGAGGTGATCAGGTTGTGGATGATCGTCTCACCGGGCGACTTCGCGAGCTCGCGCTTGGCGATCAGGGCTGTCAGCACGCTGGGGCTGACCAGCTCGCCGCGCTCGTCGACGAGGAAGCAGCGGTCGGCGTCGCCGTCGAAGGCGAGGCCGATGTCGGCCCCGGTCTCGCGCACGCGGGCCTGCAGGTCGACCAGGTTGGCCGGTTCGATCGGGTTGGCCTCGTGGTTGGGGAAGGTGCCGTCGAGCTCGAAGAACAGGTCGTCGACCTCGAGGTCGACCTGGCCCAGCACCGCGGGGGCGGTCAGCCCGGCCATCCCGTTCCCGGCATCGACGACCACCCTGAGGCGGCGCCCGGTCACGGGAGCGAGCGCGAGCAGGTGGGCCGCGTAGGCGGCCAGCACGTCCTGCTCCTCGACGGCGCCGGGCTCCGGGGCGCGCAGCAGCTCACCGCCGGCGACGCGATCCCGGATCTCGGCGAGCCCGGTCTCCATGCCGATCGGCGCGGCGAACGCATGGCACATCTTGATCCCGTTGTAGCGCGCCGGGTTGTGGCTGGCGGTGAACATGGCCCCGGGGCGCTCGAGGTGGCCGGAGGCGAAGTAGAGCTGGTCGGTGCTGGCCAGCCCGATCAGGGTGACGTCGGCGCCGGCGAGGGCGGCACCGTCGGCGAAGGCCCGGGCCATGCCGGGTGAGGAGGGCCGCATGTCGTGGCCCACGACGACGCTGCCGGCCCCGGTCACGGCGACGAAGGCATTGCCCACCCGGTGCGCGAGATCGTCGTCGATCTGGTCGGGAACCGTTCCCCGGACGTCGTAGGCCTTGAACGTCAGGCTCAGGCTGGCCGGGTCACTGGTCGACATGGCTGGACCCTATCGACCGGCAGCGGGCTACTCCGTGCGCAGGGAGCGCAGGTGGCCGCGGCGGACACCCTCCGCGGGCGGGGGGCCGTGGAGCGGCACCTCGACCGGACGGGGCTGGGCCGCCTCGCGCACCGCGTCGGCGAGCGCGAGCAGGTCGTCGGAGGTGGGGCCCTGCTCGTGGTCGTGGGAGAGCCGGAGGACCTCCCACCCACGAGGGGCGGAGAGCCGCTCGCTGTGCGGGTCGCACAGGTCGTAGGCGTGCGGCTCGGCGTAGGTGGCGAGCGGGCCGACCACGGCGGTCTGGTCGGCGTAGACGTAGGTGAGCGTGGTCGTGGCGGGTCGCCCGCAGGCGGTGCGCGAACAGCGACGTAGAAGACCCACGAGCAGGACGCTACAACCTCTCGGGGCCACGCACCCTTAGGCTCGCGGCGTGAGCCCACCGACGCCCCACCGCGCCACCGGCCACCGCGACCGGCGCGGACGCGGGATGCGCGGGCCCGCCTTCGGCGAGGGCGCGCTCGGCGGCAAGGTGCCCGCCGACCTCAGCGGCCGCGAGCGCTTCGACCGGATCGCGGTCGAGGTGATGAGCGAGGTCGAGGCGCTGTGGGCCGACGAGCTGGCCCTGGTGGAGCTGGCCGTCGAGGACATCCCGGTGCTGCCCGGCACCTGGGTCGCGCCGCGGGTGCCACTGGCCTCGTTCGTGCCCGCGACGGCGACCGTGCCCGCGCGACTGGTGCTCTTCCGGCGCCCGATCGAGCACCGCGCACAGACCCAGACCGACCTGGCCGCGCTCGTGCTCACCGTGGTCGCCGAGCAGCTCGCCGACCACCTCGGGGTGCCGCCCGAGGAGGTCCACCCCGACTACGAGGACTGAGCCGCCGGCTGCCTCACTCGGGCCGGACCTCCGGGGTGCGCGCCGCCCGCGCGGCCGCCTCGAAGACGGCCGAGCCCAGGCCCTTGTCCGCGGAGACCACCAGCCCTGCGAGCAGGCCGGTGGTCGCCGAGCGGAGTACGACGTGCCGGGTGCCCTTCGGCAGGGCGTAGCCGACCGTGGCGGCCTCCTTGACCGCCAGCCGCTTCACGACGAGCCGTTTCCCGCCGCGGTCGAAGGCCAGCACCTCCACCGAGCCGGCCGCAGCGGAGGCCGAGACCCGCAGCTCGGCCTTGACCCCCTCGGGCACGCCCAGGGCGGCACCGTCGCCGAGCAGGCCGGCCGCGCCGGCGTACGCCTCGTCGCCGGAGGCGACCGAGCGCACGGTCGCGGTGACCCGCCTCGCCGAGGTGACCCGGAGGGCGAGCGGCTCTCCGTCGAAGACCTCGGTCACCGGAACGGCCAGCACCGATCCCGGAGCGACCCGGAGGGTGTCGTTCTCCGGCGGCTCGAAGGTGCCCTTGGGCCCGACGACCTCGAGCTGGACCAGCGCCTCGGCCTCGTTGGGGTTCGCGACCAGCAGCGTCGCCCTCGACGGTCTGGCCGGCAGCCCGGTGAGCACCAGGGTCCGAGACGCCGCCGGCTGGGGAGCGAGCCACTCCCGCACGGGCGTGCCGACGAGGTCGGGAGCGAAGGAGTCGGTCGCGACGACCGCCACGAGGCCGCGGGTGGTGGTCACGTGCACGGCGAGGTCGCCGACGGCCGGGGCGACCCGGGCGAGGTCGAGCGCGGTGGTGGTCCCGGCGGGCACGAACATCCCGCGCAGTCCGGGCGCGTCCACCGGGCCCTTGGGTCCGTAGACCTCCACGTCGATCACGGCGTCGCCTTCGCGGGGGTTGGCGATCAGCAGCGTCGAGGAGTGCGTCTCGCTGCCACCCGCGCCGACGAACCACCAGTCGGCACGCGCCTCGGGGCAGGTGGCCAGTGCGAGCCAGCGCCCGGTCCGCGCGACCTGGGAGGCGAACGCCCCGGCTGCCTCGACCGCAGGTACGACGACCTCGCGGGCCTCGGTGGTCGCCCCGGGCAGCGGTCCGGTCCGGACCCGTCCGCCCCTGGCACCGTCGAGGGCCGAGGCGCCGGACTCGAAGGAGGCGCCGGGAAGTCCGCCCGGGCAGACCAGCGTGCGGCCCACCTCCTGCGGCGCGCCCACGCCGGGAGCGACCTTGGCGGGGAGGCCGGCCTGGCCGGCCAGGGCCAGCGCACCGGCGGTGACCACCACGGCCACCAGCGCGGGCCACGGCCGGCGCGCGCGGGCGGCTGTCCCGGGCAGGCTCATCGGCTCCTCCTCCCGGGCAGGGCCAGCACCACGGTCGCCAGGATCGCGACCAGCTGGACGAGCACGGCGAGCAGATGCGGCAGGTTCGAGGTGCTGCCCACCGAGGTCAGCGTGGCCGGGCCCTCGAGCCGCCACGCCCGCGAGTCCTCGGCAGGGGCGCTCGCGCCGGTGAAGCCCTCGGCTGCGTCGAAGGCGCCGGCGACCGCCGCACTGACCCGGGGCGGGGCATAGACGTAGGCGATGCCGAAGGAGGACAGCTGCTGGCTGACGCCGGCGTCGGTGCCGGCGAGCAGGCGTCGCAGCGAGGTGGTCAGGTCGGTGCGCTCCGGTGTCAGGGCCAGCACTGCGTCGTCACCGACGCGCAAGGTGTCCTCGCGCAGGACCCGGTAGCGCACGTCGGTGCTGCGTGCGCCGCCCCGCAGCACCAGCACCGCGTTGGAGTCGGTGGTGCCCGACAGCTCGGTCATGTACGCCGGGAGGGTGGCGGGCGCCCCCCGGTTGAGCGGCCCGCTGTCGCCCTGGGTGAACCACCAGGCGCCGCCCAGCACCGGGGCGGCGACCGCGCCGACGGCGGCGACCGTGCCGACCACCTGGCGCCAGCCGAAGCTGGCCTCCGAGGCGACCCGTACCACCCCGGCGGCACCGATCCCGACAGCCACCACGAGGCCGGCCTGCATCACCAGCAGCGGGAAGCCCACCCACGGCCGGACCTCTCCGACCAGGCCCGGGAGCTGGACCTGGGCGAAGGACAGGCCCACGAGCACGACGGCGGCCGCCGCGACCACCGCCCACGCGCGTCCCACCCGCTGCCGGGTGTCGGGCCGGACCAGCGCGGCCAGCGCGGCGAACGGCAGGCCCACCGCCATCCACCAGGGTGCCGAGCCCGGTCCCCCGCTCCGGCCGAGCAGCAGCTCCCACGCCGTCGGCTGGAGCGGGAGTACGTCGGCCCGCCCGGCCTCGAGCAGCCAGGCGCCCGGCTCGGTGAGCGTCCCGAGCACCCACGGCAGCACCAGCAGCAGCGCGACCACCGGGATCACCAGGACCCGACGCCAGTCGACGCTGCGCCCGAGGAGATAGGGCGCGAGCGCGAGCAGCAGGAGCACCAGCACCAGGGCGACCGGCACGAAGGCGACGAGCAGGCCGACCCCGATCGTCGTACGCCAGCGGGCGCGTTCGCGGCGCTCGGGATCCGGCGAGGCCATCCCCAGGGCGGAGGTCGCCGCCACCGGCAGCAGGATCGCGGCCGCCACCGTGCCCAGGCGCCCCTGCTGGACGGCTCCGGAGAGCACCGGCACCAGCGCGTAGGCGACCGCCGCCCAGAGCGGGGCCCAGCGGCCCGGCATCACCCGGCGCGCGAACCGGTGCGCGGAGAGCAGCGAGAGCGGCACCACCATCACGAACAGCAGCCAGATCACCCAGGACGTGGCGCCGAGCAGGAGGGTCCCGAGGGCGGCGAGCACGAGCACGTAGGCGGGTGCCGGCGCCGAGGTCCCGGTGCCGAGCCAGTGCCATCCCTGGGCCCACAGGCTCCACCAGTGGCCGACGCCGTCGGGTGAGTTGAGCAGCGCACCGCCGTGCAGCGGGTTGCCGCTCAGCAGGTCCCGGTTGGCGAGCCCGGAGACGACCGCGAGCGCCACCGCGGCCCACAGTGCCGGGCTGGTCAGGGCGCGCCGCACCGGTGAGTGCCCCTGCTCGTCGCGCCGGGTCAGCCACTCCCGGCCGAGATCGAGGAGCAGGGCGGCGACATCGCTGAAGAAGTCCAGCCCGTGCCGGTAGGGAAGCCAGGCCGGGGCGAGCAGGGGACGGACCTCGGACCGCTCCACGGTGGCCCGGCCCCGGCGTGCGCGCCGCCCGGCGAGGATCCGGCCGGGACGCAGGTAGACCCACAGCAGCGCCGCGAGCTCATCGCGTGCCTCCTCGCTGGCGCGGACCAGCAAGAAGCCCACGACCCGCAGCAGGCCGCCGAAGAACAGTCGCAGCACCCGCCAGGGCAGCAGTGCGGCGGAGCTGTTGAACAGCAGCGTGCTGATCGCGGCGGCGCGCTCGGACTGCCGCGGGTGGCGGACCAGGGTGGTCTCGCGCTGCCCGCGGTGCGCGGCCTCGACGTGGTACATCACGGCCTGCGGCAGCACCACCGCGCGGTGGCCGGCGAGCGCGGCCCGCCAGCCGAAGTCGAGGTCGTTGCCCATGATCGGCAGCAGGTCGTCGAAGCCGATCTGCTCCAGGACCTCGCGACGCACGAGCATGCCCGCCGTGTTGACGGCGAGCACCGGGTGGATCCGGTCGTGCTGGCCCTGGTCGTACTCCCCCGGCTCGAGACCGGTCTCCCGGCGCCCGGTGCCGGAGATGGTGACGCCGACCTCCAGCAGCCGGCGCAGTGAGGGCCATTCGCACAGCTTGGGCCCGATCACGGCGTACTCCTCACCGGCCTCGGCGGCGGCGGCGGTGAGCTCCTCGAGGCAGGTGGGCGCGGGGTTGGCGTCGTCGTGGAGCAGCCAGACCCACTCGTCAGGCTGGGCAGCGGGCTGCTGGGCCAGGCCGGCGCGGACGGCGGCGCCGAACCCGGTCTCGGGAGGCAGCACGATCGGCTCCAGGCCGAGGGCCTCGCGCACGAGGGCGGGGCTCTGGTCGACCGAGCCGGTGTCCACGGAGACGATCTCGTGGGGCAGGACCGTGGACTGCTCCAGGCCGGCGAGCACCGCGGGCAACCAGCGCGCGCCGTTGTGGCTGATGAGCAGGGCGGTGACCTTCACGAGAGGTCACCCTACGAGGCGCCCGCCGCGCCCCGGCCCAGGCGGACCGGGGCGCTGTGGCGGGAGTCTCAGACGGCGCGCTTCTTGAGCTTGCGGCGCTCTCTCTCGGAGAGACCACCCCAGATGCCGAAGCGCTCGTCGTTCTCGAGCGCGTACTCCAGACACTCCTGGCGCACGTCGCAGGTCAGGCAGACCTTCTTGGCCTCCCGGGTGGAACCGCCCTTCTCGGGGAAGAACGCCTCCGGATCGGTCTGAGCGCACAGACCGCGCTCCGCCCAACCGGGATCTTCGGGCTGGTCATCCAGCAGATACAGTTCGCGCACAGTGTTCGCCCCTATTCGACCCTTCGATCCTGACGGACCGAGTTGCTCATCACACTGGTGTGATTACATGCCTGTCGTACCCGCTTCGTCAAGCCGAAGTCTGGTATTGCACCCGACTGGTCCACTCTGGCGAGCACCCAACTCTTCGCCCCGATTGCTGTGATTCACCCGATTCGGACAGGACGCAGGCCATGACCGCAGCCGTCCCCGCGCAGATCCCCGCACGGATCCCCGCACGGATCCCCGCACGGATCACGGTGCTCTCCGGCGGCGTCGGCGGGGCCAGGTTCCTCCAGGGGCTGCTGCACCTGGTCGGCTCCGCGGCCGAGGTGAGGGTGGTCGCGAACACCGCCGACGACATCTGGGTGCACGGCCTGAAGGTCTGCCCCGACCTCGACACCGTGATGTACACCCTGGGCGAGGGCATCGACACCGAGCGCGGCTGGGGCCGGGTCGAGGAGACCTGGCACGCCAAGGAGGAGCTCGCGGCGTACGGCGTGGAGCCGACCTGGTTCGGTCTCGGCGACCGCGACCTCGCCACCCATCTGGTGCGCACCCAGATGCTCGAGGCGGGCTACCCGCTCAGCGCCGTCACCGCGGCGCTGTGCCGGCGCTGGCAGCCGGGGGTGGAGCTGTTGCCGATGACCGACGACCGCGTGGAGACCCACGTGGTGATCGACGACCCCGAGAGCGGGGAGCGCCGGGCGGTGCACTTCCAGGAGTACTGGATCCGCCACCAGGCAGCGGTCCGGGCGCACGCGGTGGTGCCGGTCGGCATCGCCGAGTCCACAGCCGGGCCCGGGGTCACCGACGCGATCACCACTGCCGACCTGGTGCTGATCCCCCCGTCCAACCCGGTGGTCTCGGTGGGCACCATCCTCGGCGTACCCGGCATCAGGGAGGCGCTGGGCTCGACCGCGGCCCCGGTGGTCGGGGTCTCCGGCATCATCGGCCGCGACCACGTGCGCGGCATGGCCCGCCAGCTGCTCGAGGTGATCGACGTCGAGGTCTCGGCGGCAGGGGTCGCCGAGCACTACGGCTCCCGGTCCGCAGGTGGGCTGCTCGACGGCTGGCTGGTCGACAGCGCCGACGAGTCGCTGGTCTCCCGGGTGCAGGCCACCGGGATGCGCTGCCGCGCCGTCCCGCTGTGGATGACCGACCTCGACGCCACCGCCGCCATCGCGGCCGCTGCCATCGACCTGGTGCGATGACGCGGCTGGAGGCCTGGTCCGTCGACGGCATCGGCGAGGTGAGCACCTCCACCGACCTCGGTGCCCTGCTGTGCCGCCTCGACCTCGCCGACGGTGACGTCGTCGTGGTCACCAGCAAGGTGGTCAGCAAGGCCGAGGGCCGGGTCCGCCGGGGCGACCGCGACCAGGTCGTCCGCGAGGAGACCGTGCGGGTGGTGGCCCGTCGCGGAGCCACCGCGATCGTGGAGAACCACCTCGGCCTGGTGATGGCCGCTGCCGGTGTCGACGCCTCCAACGTCGCCCCGGGCAGCGTCGTACTCCTTCCCGAGGACCCGGACGCCTCGGCCAGGTCCCTCCGGGCCAGGGTGTACGCCGGCACCGGCCGCAACGTGGCCGTCGTGGTCAGCGACACCGCGGGGCGGGCCTGGCGCACCGGGCAGACCGATCTCGCCGTCGGGGTCGCCGGCCTCGAGCCGCTGCAGGACTTCGCCGGCACCACGGACTCCTACGGCAACCCGCTCGCCGTGACCGCCCCGGCCGTCGCCGACGAGGTCGCCGGCCTGGCGGAGCTGGTCTCCGGGAAGCTCGGCGGCCGCCCGGTCAGCGTGGTCCGCGGCCTCGGCGAGCGGGTGCTCGCGGTGGGTGAGGACGGTCCCGGTGCCCGGGCGCTGGTCCGGCCCCGCGAGCACGACATGTTCGCCCTGGGCGCCCGCGAGGCGGTGCTGGCGGCCGTGTCGGGGCGCGACCCCGACTGCTTCGGCACCCCGGCCCCCGCGGCGGAGGTGGTGACGGCCCTCGCGCACTGCGGGCTCGAGGCCACGGTCCTGGGCTCCTCGGTCGTGGTGCAGCTCGCCGGCGAGCCCCGTGACCAGGTCGTGCACCTCGAGCGCGCCCGGCTGGTGGCCCACGCCCACGGCTGGCGTCCCCACAGCGACTCCACCGCGGGGGCCGGAGCACGATCCGGCGGTGCCGTCACGCTCTCACCTCTCGCTCCGTAGACTCTGCCCCAGCAGCGACCCGAGACGAAGGCGGATGAGTGGCCAAGAGCAAAGCGCGCGAGAACGAGCGACGAGCAGTCGTCGAGCAGCTGCGCAAGCAGCAGCAGCGCAAGGAGCGCCGGCGCGGCATGCTGATCCTCGGAGGAAGCATCGCCATCGTGCTGGGCCTGCTGGCCGCCGCGATCATCCCCTACGTGAAGCAGACGCGGGAGAACAACCGGCTCGCGGGCACGCCCGTGAAGGACATCGGCGTCTCCGCCTCCGCCGCGGGCTGCGATCCGGTGTCGAAGAAGAAGGCGACCGGCAACAACCAGCACATCACCCCGCCGGAGAAGATCGACTACCCCGACGCACCGCCCGCCTCGGGCCCGCACTGGGGCAACTTCTTGCAGGGCTCGGAGATCCGGCCGTTCTACACCGTCCAGGACCGGCCCGAGCTCGAGCGGATGGTGCACTCCCTGGAGCACGGGCACACGATCCTCTGGTACGACTCCACCGTGAAGCCCGGCACCAAGGCCTACACCGACATCAAGGCGATGGCCGAGAAGCTGGACAGCTACTTCATGGCCGCCCCGTGGCAGTCCTCCGACGGCGGGGCGTTCCCCTCCGGCAAGCACGTGGCGCTGACCCACTGGACCGGGCCCGAGGACCAGCAGGGAGTCACGCAGTACTGCGAGGCGCCCAGCGGGGCCGTGGTCTCGGAGTTCATGACCGACTACCCGTCCTCGAACACGCCCGAGCCCGGAGCAGCCTGACCGGTCAGGCCAGGTCGGACCGGCCGGCGCGCTTGAGCTCCTCCACCATCGCCTTCACGTCCTGGGCTCGCTCGTAGGTCGTGACCAGCAACGCGTCACCGGTGTCGACCACCACGACGTCGTCCAGGCCGATCACGACGACCTGGCGACCGCTCGCCGCGACCACCAGCCCGCTGGTGTCGGAGGCGGTCACCAGGGACGGGTCCCCGAGGACGCCGAGGTCGCCCGCCGCGGCGGTGAGGGCACCGAGCGAGGCGAAGTCGCCGACGTCCTCCCACCCGAAGGCGCCAGGAACCATCGCGACCTGTCCGGCTGCGGCCGCAGGCTCCGCCACGGCGTGGTCGATGGCGATCCTGGTCAGCCCTGGCCAGCGCTCCGCGAGGCTGTCGGGATCGGCGGCGATCGCGCGCAGCCCCGAGGCCAGGTCCGGGTGCTCGGCGGCCAGGAGGTCGAGCAGCGTCGCGGCCCGGACCACGAACATGCCGCCGTTCCAGCGGTAGTCCCCCGAGGCCAGGTAGGCCCGGGCGCGCTCGGCGTCGGGCTTCTCCACGAACTCGGTGACGGCCCGCGCGGTGGCGAAACCCTCCAGCGGACCGGCGCTGCGGATGTAGCCGAAGCCGGTCGCCGGCCCAGTGGGCTCGATCCCGATCGTGACGAGCAGGCCCGTTGCCGCCACTGCGGCGGCCTCACGCACGCAGTCGGCGAAGCCGGCCTGGTCGGTGATCACGTGGTCGGCCGCGAACGAGCCGATCAGGGCATCGGGGTCCTGGCGCTCGAGCTGGGCCGCGGCGAGCCCGATCGCGGCCATGGAGTCGCGCGGGGACGGCTCCGCGACCACCCGCACGCGCTCGCCGAGCTGGGCGCGCACGGCCGTCTCGTGCGCGGCCCCGGTGACCACGACGACCCGGGCGCCCACCAGCGGCGCGAGCCGGTCCAGGGTGTCCTGGATCAGGGAGCGACCGCTGCCGGACAGGTCGTGCAGGAACTTCGGTGCGGCTGCCCTCGACAGCGGCCAGAGCCGGGTGCCGGCGCCGCCCGCCGGGACCACGGCCCACAGGCGGTCGATGACGCCGTCACCCGGGTTCTCGTCCATGGCGGGCATCCTGCCAGCCGGGCGCGGCGCTAGCGTGCATCGGGTGAACCCGCCACGCACCTTCCCCGACCTGCTCGCCGCCAGGCTGCGCACCGACCCCGGACAGCCCCTGGTGACGGCGTACGACGACACCAGCGGTGAGCGCACCGAGCTCTCGGTGACCACCTACGCCAACTGGGTCAGCAAGACCGCGAACCTGTTCACCGAGGAGCTCGACCTCGAGCCCGGGGACACCGTGCTGCTCGACCTGCCGTCGCACTGGCTGGTACCGGTCTTCCTGGGGGCCGCCTGGAGCGCCGGCCTGGTGGTGAGCACCGAGGCGGCCGCCGGGAGCGACGCCGTGGTCTGCGGGCCGGGGACGCTGGCCGCGCAGGTGGCCTCCGGCCGCGACCGGGTGCTGGGGTGCTCGCTGCGGCCGTTCGCGGTCCGCTTCGCCGAGCCGCTGCCGGGCGGGGTCGTCGACTACGGCCTGACCTGGCCGGGACAGAGCGACGTGTTCCTCGCGATCGAGCCGGTCGGGCCGGCCACGACCGGCTGGCGCAGTCGGGACGGCGACTCCACCCAGGCCGACCTGCTGGGCGCGGCCGCTGCGGCCGGCCGAGCCTCCGGCGTACGCCTGCTCACCGACGTGCACCCGGCGCAGGACCGGGGGGTGCCGGTGCTGCTGGCGCCGCTGCTCGCGGGTGGGTCGGTGGTCCTCGTCACGGGAGCGGGCGCGGCCGCGGACGCGGACTGGTCGGCCCGCGCCGAGAGCGAGCGCACCACCGCCGTGCTGCGGGCGGGTCAGCCGCCGAGCGAGTAGCCGGCGTACCCCGAGGCCAGGAAGCGCGCGTTCAGGTAGCCCTTGGAGTAGCCGGGCAGCAGCCACAGCGTGCCGCGGCTGTCGCGGACCACGAGGTCGGCGACCCCGTTGCCGTCGACGTCCCCGGGCCCGATCACCCAGTCGAAGGACGAGGGGTCACCGCCGTTGGTGCCGGTGAAGGGCACGAACGAGCCGTCGGAGCCCAGGAACGCGGAGCCGGGCATGCTGCTCGGCCGCCAGGAGCCGGCGCCGATCTGGTTGAACGTGCGCATCGAGTCCGGCGCCAGGGCCGGGGCCTGGAAGCTCTTGCCGCCGTCACCGGGGAAGATCGTCATCGCGCCGTCCCGGGTCTTGCCGGCGAGGTCGGGCCGGCCGTCCCCGGTCACGTCGCCCACGGCCGTCAGGGTGGTGAAGCTCGCCCACCCCTTGCTCATCAGCTGGCCCTTGCGGAAGCGCCCGTCGCCGAGGCCTGGCCGCAGCACCAGCGAGTCACCGGAGTCCTGCCGGGTGATCACGTCACCCAGCCCGTCGCGGTTCCAGTCCCCCACACTGAGCACCTGGGTCGCGCCGGCGACCTTGAGGTTGGTGGGCAGTGCCCTGCCGGCGTTGGTGAGCCCGTTGCTGGGCAGCACGTAGAGCCGGGTGCCGGCCTCGTTGGTGCCGACCACGTCGGGCTGCGCGCCACCGACCAGCTGGCCCGCGGAGAGGTTCTTCAGCGCCTCGGCGCCGTAGAACTGCCCCAGCAGGGCGCCGACCTTGGAGTCGCTGCGCCCGGTGATGATCGAGAGCCCGCCGCCGTTGCGCGAGCGCACCACGACGTCCCCCGCGGCGTCACCGCTGAGGTCGGCGGCACCGCCCATCAAGGCGTCGTAGGCCCGGCCGACGCGACGCTGCCAGACCCAGTCGCCGAGGGTGCCGCTCGCGGTGCTGGGCACGACGTAGAGCACGCCCTTGTGGATCCCGACGATGTCGGGTCGGCCGTCCCCGGTGAGGTCCCCGGCCACCGCGGTGTCGGAGAAGCCCGACCAGTCCTTGCTCAGCAGGCGAGGTGAGCCGAAGCTGCCGTTGCCCCTGCCAGGGATCAGGTAGAGCCAGCCGCGGGTCTTGGTGCGCATCAGCACGTCGCGCTTGCCGTCGCGGTTCCAGTCACCGGCGCCGATCACCATGTCGGCGTAGCGGAAGCGTTTGGTGGCCTGGATCCCCGACCGGGAGACGTGGCCCGCACCGTCGCCGCGGTAGACGCGGGTGAGCCCGTTGCGGGAGACCCGACCGAGCATGTCGCCGCGCCCGTCCCCGGTGAGGTCGCCGACGGCGGCCATCAGGTTCATCGTGTACCAGGCACCGGCGGTGGTCACCGCGCCCTTGAACCCGGTCATGCCGCCGACCGGCAGCACTCGGACGGCGCCGGTGGAACGGGACTTCAGCACGAGGTCGGGGTGGGCCGAGCCGGCGAGGTTGGTCCCCTTCGGGAAGCTGATCGCGGGCTGCTTGGTCGCGCGCCGCGGAGTCTGGGTCGGTGAGGTGAACTCCGACGTGGGCGGCGGCGTGGGGGTGGGGGTGGGGGTGGGGGTCGGTGTGGGGGTCGGGGTCGGGGTGCCGGACTGGGCGGCGTTCTGGAGCTTCTGCGTGGCTGTCCTGATCGCGGGGATCCTGGCGTAGAGGTAGCGACCCGGGCACGCCGTCTGGCCGGTGTCACGGTGTCCGTTGATCGCGGCCAGGTAGCGGTTCTTCACGTAGAGGCGGGTGGCGTCGGCGCGGATGTTGTACATCGACAGCTTCCACGCGAACAGGCGGGCGTAGGCGTCGGCGACCGGCTGCGGCGGCTTGGCGACGTCGAAGTTGCCGATCGCCGACATCGCGAACGCGACCTCGTTGTAGCCCAGCGTGTGCGCACCGACCACCGGCCGGTCGACGCCACCCCAGCGGCCCTCCCAGATCCGACCGAAGCGGTCGACGAGGAAGTTGTAGCCGACGTCGCGCCAGCCCTTGGACTGGGTGTGGTAGGCGTAGATGCCGCGCAGCAGGGACGGCACCTGCGCCGAGGTGTAGTCGTTGGCGTTGACCGTGTGGTGGATGAAGCCGGCCTTGATCGTGCCGTAGCTGGGCTTGGACTGGTCGCGCATCTTCTCGTTGGCACCCCACTGGGCGCGGGAGTAGATGTAGGGCCTGGGAGCGACCTTCATCGCCGAGAGCGACGCGTCGTCGGTGGTGGTGGATGTCTGTGGCTGGGCGGGGTCCTCGGAGAACCTCGCCGCGGAGAGCGCGGCCTGGTCCTCGGTGCCGGACTGGGATGCCGACTGGGATGCCGACTGGGATGCCGACTGGGTCCCAGCTTGGCGGTGTCGATCGCCGGCGCCTCGGTCTGCAGCCTCCCGGTGCCCGGGTCGATCACGGCCAGCTCGAGGTCGTCGGGAACCGAGCCGTCGGCGGTGGAGAGCCGCATCTGCACGCGGTCGACCTCGCCGACGAGCAGCGCGTCGGTGCCCGGGCGCACAGCCTGCCCGGTGCCGTCCGAACCCTGGCCCGGGCCCTCGTCGGGGTCGTAGGACGCCGGAGCCCACGGCGTCCACGAGCCGTCCTTCTCGGTGCGGATCTGCACATCGAGCTGGTCCTCGGCGTACGTCGAGGAGGGCGCCCAGGTGACGCCGACGGTGGCGTAGCCCCGGACCGGCTGCGGGTCGGTCATCGCGACCGGCCGCATCGACGGCTCGGCCGGGTCCTGCTTCTCGGGTGCCTGCTTCTCGGGGGCCTGCTTCTCGGGGGCCTGCTTCTCGGGGGCCTGCTTGCGGGGAGCCACCCGCGCGGCCTCGTCGGGCCGGATCGCCGGGACCTTCACCTCGCGCACCTGCGGGGTGACCGGGGCGGTCTCGACCGGGGTCCTGCGCGGCTTGGGCCGGCGGGCGGCGACCGCGGGGTCCTGCCCCTGCGCCGAGGTGCCCGGGTGCTGCGCCAGCTGCGAGGGCGCGGGCACGATGTCGAGGGTCTTGATGCCGGCGGCGGAGACACCGACCGCGAGCACGGCAGCCGTCACCAGGGACTGTTGGCACAAGGTGACGTAACGGGCCCGGCTGAATCGCATAGAAAAGTACTCACTGTGAGGGGGAAGACATTCACACGAGTACCAAGTTTCACACCAGTTACAGGCCTTTTTGCAAGTTATTGACCGAATTACAAACCTGTAGTTAATGAATTACAAGCGTGTATTCCGATGAATTACAACGGCGTGTTTAATGCATTTTCAGACGTCGGCGCCGAGTTCTTCGTCCATGTCGGCCTCGTCGTCGTGCTCCTTGTCACCGGGGTCGTCGTACTGCAGGAAGCGGATCCCCTCGGCGACGTCGCCGTCGAAGTTCAGGTGGCCGGACTCCAGCACCAGCACCCGGTCGCACATCGCGCGCACGGACGCCGCGGCGTGGCTGACGTAGAAGATCGTGGTGCCCTGCGCACGGATCTCCTGCATCTTGGCCATGCATTTCTTCTTGAACGGGCGGTCCCCCACCGCGAGCACCTCGTCGGCGAGGAAGATGTCGGCATCGACGTGGATCGCGATCGAGAAACCAAGGCGCGCATACATTCCCGAGGAATAGTGCGAGACCGGGGTGTCCAGGAACTTGCCGAGGTCGGCGAAGTCGACGATCTCGTCGAGCTTGGCCCTGGTCTCGGCCGCGCTCATCCCCATGATCGCGGCGTTGAGGAAGAGGTTCTCCCGGCCGGTCATCTGCGGCTGGAACCCGGCACCGGTGGCGATCAGGCCGGCGATCCGGCCGCGCGTGCGCACGGTGCCGTGGTCGGGCGGCATCACGCCGTTGATCAGCTTGAGCAGGGTGCTCTTGCCCGAGCCGTTGAGACCCATCAGTCCGACCGACTCACCCTGCTCGACGGTGAAGGAGACGTCGCTGACGGCCTGGAAGTGCTCGTGCAGGGGCAACCGCCGCATCGAGGCCACCGCCATCTGCTTGAGGGTGCGGTGGTACTGCATCGTGAACTGCTTGGTGACGTGGTCGACCTCGATCGAGACAGCCATCACAGACGCTCCGCGAACTTGCCCTCGACACGGGTGAAGAACTTCTGGGCGAGCCAGAGCAGCAGCAGGCAGACCCCCAGGGTGATCAGGCCGCGCTGGAACAGGTCGGGCGGGAACTGCCGCCCCAGCCCCTCGGTGTCGTCGATCAGCGGGTACCAGAAGAACCGCTGGAGCAGCAGCACCGCCTGGGCGACCGGGTTGGAGACGTAGAGGTTGTAGATCACGGGGTGCGTCGCGTGCGATGCCCAGATCCGCTCGAAGGAGTACATCATCGGCACCAGGAAGTGCATGAACTGGAGCACGGTCTGCACGATGTTCTGGAAGTCGCGGTAGAAGACGTTGACCGCTGAGAAGAACAGGCCCAGCGTCATCGCGAACACCACCAGGATCAGCATCCCCAGCAACCCCGCGGCCGCGGCGGTCCAGGTGAGGTTCCAGCCGGTGATCAGGCAGACCACGACGAGCAGGAGCACCTGCGGGACCGTGTGGTAGGCCGCCACCAGCATGGCCGCCACCGGGAAGATCTCCCGTGGCATCCGCATCTTCTTGACCAGGCCCTTGTTCTGCCAGATCGAGCGGGTGCCGCCGCTCCAGGTCTCCCCGAAGTAGTGCACCACCACGATCCCGGTGAACAGGTGGATCGCGAAGTACGGCGTGCCCTCGTGCAGCTTGAGCACGAAGCCGAACACGACGTAGTAGACGGCGAACCGCATCGCGGGCTGCACGTAGGACCACAGCAGGCCGAGCAGCGACGCGGCGTACTGCTGGGCGAGCTGGCGCGAGACGATCAGCCGGAGCACGTAGGACTGCTGGAAGACCTCCACCAGTCCGCCACGCGGCGAGGGCTCGACCAGCTCGGCGTCGACCACCCGCTGGCGCACCGGGCCGTCCAGAGCCTCCACGACCGGCATCGCGTCGGCCTGGCGGGCCATCAGCCTCCGAGCCTTCTTGGCGGCCTTCTTGCCGCGGACCGGACCCGCGTCACCGGACTCGGAGGGCTGCGACGACTGGCCGGCCTTGTCGGCGGCCTTCACCGTGGCTCCTGCACGGACGCGGCGAAGGTCTTCTCCCACCGCTGCGTCGAGGTGATGTCGCCCAGCTGGTCGCGGTAGAGCGCCGCGAGCCGCGGCCACTCGCGGTAGAGCCGCTCGTGGATCTCGATGGTGCGGCGCAGCAGGTCGCGGAACTGCTCGGGATCGCGCTGGTAGAACGCCGCCGAGGTGCCGTCGGGCATGCTCACCACGGCGGAGTCCAGCGTGGCCAGCCGCGACCAGCGAGCATCCATCGCGGGCACCACGGACTCGGGGAACTCCCGCGAGAGCTCACGGGTGCCCAGGAACTGGCGCACCGAGCCCTTCGCGGCCGAGACCAGCTCGGAGAGCCGGCCCGGGATCTCGGAGTCGAGGTCCTTCTTGCGGGGCTTGGCGCGACGCGGCGGCGGGAAGGCGTCCGGGTCGGCCTGGAGCTGCGCGTCACGGAACTGCTTGCGCAGCTCGCGGACCTGCGGCAGCTTGGACTGGAGGTCGTCGTGGAGCTGGCCGGGCCCGGCGAGGATGTCCTCCAGAGCAAGGTGTCGCAGCTCGACGGTGGAGTACTGCATCGCGATCAGGTGCTTGACCTGGTGGTTGAAGCTCTCCCGGACCATCCGTCCGCCCCGCGGGAACGGCGAGTGCAGCAGCGCCGCCACGAACCGGTTGCGCTGGTGGAAGTAGGCCTGCCAGTCCAGCGCGTCGTTCTTGTCGGTCCAGGGGACGTGCCACACCGCGGCACCGGGCATGGTGATCGTCGGGTAGCCCGCCGCCTGGGCGCGGACGCCGTACTCGGAGTCGTCCCACTTGATGAACAGCGGCAGGCTCAGCCCGATCTCGCGCACGATCTCCAGCGGGATCAGGCACATGAACCACGGGTTGAAGTCGACGTCGACGCGGCGGTGCAGCCACCGCGTGCTGCGCAGGTTGCGGGCGCCGAAGTCCCAGTCGGTCTCCACCGAGGTGGGCGAGGTCCACCAGAACCGGTAGCGGTTGATGATCTCGCCGAAGCTGTGCAGCCGGGCCTTGCTGTAGAGACTGAACATGTGGCCGCCGACGATCGAGGGACGGCGCGCGAGGTCCCCGAAGGTCACCGCTCGCAGGATGCTCTCGGTCTCGGCGACGATGTCGTCGTCGAGGAACAAGACGTACTTGGAGCGTCCCGCCTTCAGCGACTCGAACTGGGCCCGGGCGAAGCCGCCGGAGCCGCCGATGTTGCCCTGCACGATCACCCGGAGCCTGCCGTCCAGGGAGGCCTCGGCCGCGGGGAAGAACTCGCTGTCGGTGACCAGGTCCTTGCCCTGCTCCATCACCAGGACCTCGTCGACCAGCCCCTTGACGGTCTCGTCGGCGCCGATCTGCCCGACCAGCTTGGCGCAGAAGTCGGGGCGGTTCATCGTGGTGATGCCCACCGTCACCGAACCCGGCTCGACCCGGTCGGCGGGAACCTGGGCGGTCCAGAGCGCCTGCTCGAGCACGACGTCGTCGTCGTCGGCGCCGAGGTCGAACCAGTACCACCCGCCGTCGACGAAGGGCACCAGCGAGAGCTCGAACTCGAACGTGGTCGCCTCGGCCCGCTCGGTGGTCGCGGAGTCCACCCGCTGCGAACGGCCGTTGGCCATCGAGCGGTAGACGGTCACGGTGGCGCCGGGCCCGGAGACGGTGACCTCGAGGGTGACCTTGTCCACGATGGTCCAGCGGCGCCAGTAGCTTGCGGCGAAGCCGTTGAAGTAGGTGCCGGCGGAGACCCGCTCGCCACCGTCGACCCGGAGCCGGTGCCGGTCGAGGATCGCGTCGGGGGGCAACGAGGTGCCGGTCGAGATCGACTGGCGCAGCGAGGCGCGGTTGAGGTTCTTGGCGACCTTGTTGGAGCCGATCGAGGCCTTGTCGGCGTCGAGCACCACCGGCTCGGTGTCGACGTACAACGGGACCACGTCGAGGTCCCTGTCGGCGGGCAGGACGAAGCGCTGCAGGACCCTGCGCTCGGTTGCTTCACTCATCGACGCCTCCGGACTTCAGCTCCGCGCCGTCGGCGAAGTGTGGCTTGAGCTTGTTCTCGAACATCGACAGCGCCGACCCGATGGCCATGTGCATGTCGAGGTACTTGTAGGTGCCGAGCCGGCCTCCGAAGAGCACCATCGGCTCCTTGCGCGCGAGGTCGCGGTACTTGAGCAGCTTCTCGCGGTCCTCGGCGGTGTTGATCGGGTAGTACGGCTCGTCGCCCTCCTCGGCGAAGCGGGAGTACTCGTGCACGATCACGGTCTTGCCGGGCAGGTAGGTGCGCTCGGGGTGGAAGTGCTTGAACTCGTGGATCCGGGTGTAGGGCACGTCCTGGTCGTTGTAGTTCATCACCGAGGTGCCCTGGAAGTCGTCGACGTCCACGACCTCCGGCTCGAGGTCGACCGTGCGCCAGGACAGGGCGCCCTCGGAGTTGCCGAAGTAGGCGTCGACCGGGCCGGTGTAGACGATCGGGACCTTGCCCCGGAACTCCTCGGCGCACCCGTTGGCAGGGTCGAAGAAGTCGGTGTTCAAGCGGATCTCGATGTTGGGGTGGTCGGCCATCCGGGTCAGCCAGGCGGTGTAGCCGTCGGTCGGCAGGCCCTCGTACTTGTCGTTGAAGTAGCGGTTCTCGAAGTTGTAGCGGACCGGGAGCCGGCTGATGATGTCCGGCGAGAGCTGCGTGGGGTCGGTCTGCCACTGCTTGGCGGTGTAGCCCTTGACGAAGGCCTCGTAGAGGGGGCGCCCGATCAGGCTGATCCCCTTCTCCTCGAGGTTCGTGGCTGCGTCGGTGTCGATCTCGCTGGCCTGCTCGGCGATCAGCGCGCGGGCCTCGTCGGGGGTGTGGCTGCGGCCGAAGAACTGGTTGATCAGGCCGAGGTTCATCGGGAAGGAGTAGACCTGCCCCTGGTACTTGGCGAAGACCCGGTGCTGGTAGCTGGTGAAGGTGGTGAACCGGTTGACGTACTCCCACACCTTCTCGTTGGAGGTGTGGAAGAGGTGGGCGCCGTAGACGTGCACCTCGATGCCGGTCTCGGGCTCGGGCTCGCTGTAGGCGTTGCCGCCGAGGTGGTGGCGGCGCTCGAGCACGAGGACCTTCAGGCCCAGCTCGTTGGCGCAGCGCTCGGCGATGGTGAGGCCGAAGAACCCTGATCCGACGATGACCAGGTCGGGCGACTGCTCGGGGTTCAACGGATGACTCTCCTCACTGGGCCGGGGCGAAGGGGAGCCCCCGGCGAATGCGACATCAGGGCTGCGCGGGACCACGCGGGCCCGCGCCAGTCTAGCCGCGCGCGGAACCGGTGCGGTTCGCCAACAGGCGACGGTAGGCGACCTTTCTCACACGCTCGGGCACGAGGCGGTAGCCACCACGCACGGCGACGTTGCGCAGGTACTGGCGTCGGGTGGTCAGGCCGAGGTCGCGGAAGCGGCGCTGCAGGGCCAGCTCGGAGCGCAGCAGCTCCCTGCCGCCGCGCCGGGCGTAGGCACCGTCCCCGACGCGGTAGAAGACCAGCGGGTCGGGCAGGTTGGCCGGCACCGCGCCGCCGGCCACCATCCGGGTGAACAGCAAGTAGTCCTCCATCAGTGCCATGTCGGCGTACCCCCCGGCCGCCTGGACGGCGGTGCGCCGGTAGACCACCGTGGGATGGTTGAAGGGGTCGCGGAAGCGCACCACGCGGCGGATCTCGGCCGGGTCCGTCGGGGGCGTACGACGGCCCACGACGTCGTCGATGTCGGCACCGAACTCGAAGAGCCCCGAGCCGGCGATGTCGGCACCGGCCTCGATCAGCGGGAGCTGCCTCTCGAAACGCTCGGGGACGCTGACGTCGTCGGAGTCCATCCGCGCCACGATCTCGTGCGAGGAGGCTTGCAGCCCGGCGTCCAGGGCCGGACCGAGACCCTGGTTGGTCTCCAGCTCGATGTGGCGCACCGGCACCGGGCTGGCCTCGCGCAGCCGCGCGATCTCGGCGGCGAGCTCGGACGGCACCGGCCCGTCCTGCACGAGGACCACCTCCGCGGGACGCCTGGTCTGCGCGACCACCGTGGAGGTGAAGGCCTCGCGCAGGTAGTCGGGGCGGTCCCCGGCCCAGGTGCTGATCAGGAGGGTGAACGGCTGTCCCGGCGGCAAGGCGTGCGTCCGGTCCGCCGACCAGCCCGCCTCGGCCAGCACGACGGCGTTGGACCGCGGGCCCGCGCGGAGCCCGGCTCGCAGCCCACGACCGAGCGCGCGCCGCAGGGTGCCGCGGTCGCTCGACCCGGCGAAGGTCCGGCCCCAGCGCCGCAGCGTCGACCCGCCGTAGACCAGCTTCTCGCCCGGTCGCAGCCCTCGGGAGCGGCTGAAGAGCCATACCTTGTTGCGCACCTCGAAGAAGAACCGCTCCCCCGGGTCGGCGTCGGTCGAACCGAACACCTTCGTCTTGTGGACCACGACGCTCTCGGGGCAGTAGAGGCCGGCGCGGCCGCGGATCAGCCGGGTGGAGTACTCGAAGTCGTCGTTCCACAAGAAGTAGTCGGCCAGCGGCAGCCCGCGCTCGCGGACCACCTCGGCGTCGCACATGATCGAGACGAAGGAGGCGGAGCGCACCGGCATCGCGCCGACGCGCTCGGCGGCCTCGGTCTCGCGGCGGCCGGCTCCGGGCTTGGCGCGCGGGGTGTTCATCGGGTGGTCGCGGCCGTCGGTCCAGACCACGCGGCTGGCCAGCACCGCGGGCGCCTCGCCGGCCGTCTCGGCGTACTGCCCCCAGACGCGGACCAGCTCGGCGGCGGCACCGGGAGTCGGCACGGTGTCGTCGTCGAGCAGCCACACCAGGTCGGGGTGGTGGGTCAGCGCCTGCTCCATCCCGACCGCGAAGCCGCCGGCACCACCGGTGTTGTGCTGCAGGCGTACGACGTCGAGGCCGGTCTCGCCCGCCAGCAGCTCGTCGGTGCCGTCGGTGGAGGCGTTGTCGACCACCACGATCACCTCGGGCAGGTGCTCCTGGGCCCGGAGCGCGGCGATGGACTCGGCCAGCAGCTCGCGGCGGTTCCAGGTGACCACGACCGCGACCACGCGGGCGTTCACAGGCTTGGCGGTGGGCACGCCCGGAACCCTACGGGAGCCTCAGCACACCGAGGAGAGGTCCTCGCTCTGGTTGGCGGCGTACCCGTCGCGCAGGTTCCCCAGGGACCCGCCGACGGACCCGGTGTCGGCCTGGGCCGGCGCCGGCTTGCCGGGCTTGGCCTTGCCGCTCGAGGTGCCCTCGGAGCGGTCGATCGCCTTCTGCACCGTGGAGTGGATCAGGTCGATGTCGGGCGTGGAGGTCCTGATCAGCGGCGGCACGAAGGAGACCGTGCGCACGGGCTGGCTGCGGGCCTTGAGCGCCAGCTGCATGAAGGTGTCGACCTCGCTCTTGGGCAGGTCGGTGGTGATCAGCGCCTGGCTGGCCTTGGCGATCTTGTCGAACTTGCGCAGCACCGTGCTCGGGCTGAGCTGCTGCAGCATCGCGTTCATCACGCACTTCTGCCGCGCCATCCGCGAGTAGTCGTCGGCCTCCACCCGCGACCGCGCGAACCACAGCGTCTCGAAGCCGTCGAGCTTGCGACGCCCGGGCTTGACGTAGCCGGTGACCTTCGAGCCGATCCCGCCGATCGGGATCCGGTCCCGGACGTTGATGGTGACTCCGCCGACGGCGTCGACGAGGCGGCGGAAGCCCTGGAGGTTCACCATCGCGTAGTAGTTGATGCTCAGCCCGGTGATCCCCTCGACGCCCTGGGTGGTGGCCTCCACCCCGGGGTTGGCCACGCCCTTGAACAGCCGCTTGTGGTCCTCGGCCCAGGTGGCCAGCGAGTTCAGCTCGCACTCCGCGCCGCAGTCGTAGCCGTCGGGGAACTGCTCGGCCATGATCGACCCCTTGGGGAAGGGGAAGTTCAACATGTTGCGCGGGAGGCCGAAGAGCACGGCCTTGCCGGTCTCGGCATCGATGCTCGCCACCGAGAGGCTGTCAGGACGCAGACCCCAGCGGTCCGATCCGGAGTCACCGCCCAGCAGCAGGATGTTGTAGCGCCCGGCGTGGGCGTCGGTGGCCACCCCGTTGGTGAACATCGCGCTCATGAAGTCCTTCTGGACCCCGACGACGTGGGAGGCGAAGAGCAGGGTCCCGGCGACGCTGAAGCACAGCACCCCGTTGATGCCGACCATCGCGAGACGCTGCTTCTGCCGCAGCGCGAGCGGGTCGCCCAGGCGCCAGGCGTCGATGAACAGGTAGGCCCACCCGACCGCGACCGCCATCAGCGCCAGCCGGACCAGGGAGAGCACGACGGTGTTGGTGAGCAGCCAGAACACGAACGAGTTCAGCACCAGCCCGACGAGGAAGAGCAGCACCACCGAGGCGATCAGCCCGAGCCAGATCCGCAGCGCCAGCCGCCCGGTCTCCTTGCGGCCGGCGACGAGCTGGGCGGAGCCGGGCAGCACCAGCGTCATCAGCATCAGCGTCACGGCGCGGCGGAACTGCACCCGGCCCGGCTGGGGTCCCCGGGTGAGGGGTCGGTGAGGGGAGGACGTGACGGGCGCCATGGGGGAAGACCTCTCAGCGTCGAGGGGCGGCGGACGATGCCGCCCAGTATCACCAGTCACACTGGTCACTCCGGTGACGCCGCGCCGCTCCTGCCCTCGTCGATCTCGGTCTTGCGCGCCAGCCGGTGCGAGCGGCGGATCCGGGCCTCGCGCATCCGGCGCACCTCCTGCGGCGTCTCCGGCTCCAGCCGTGGGATCTCGCGAGGACGCCCGGCGGTGTCCACCGCGACGAAGACGAGGTACGCCGAGGCCACGTGCACCGGCTCGGTCCCGGCCTGGTTCCACGGCTCGGACTCGACGCGGACCCCGACCTCCATCGAGGTCCTGCCGGCCCAGTTCACCTGCGCGCTGGCGCGCAGGATGTCACCGACGTGCACCGGTGCGAGGAAGGCCATCTCGTCCATCGCCGCGGTCACCGCCGCGCCACCGCTGTGCCGGCCGGCGGCCGCACCCGCGGTCGAGTCGACCAGCCGCATCACCTCACCGCCGTGCACGTTGCCGAGCAGGTTCACGTGCGACTGGTTCGCCAGCAAGGTGAGCACCACCCGGCCGAAGGCGGGCGCACGCGTCCCGGGGCCGGGTTGGTCGTGCGGCTCGTGCTCTGCGCTCATGGCCGGAACGCTAGCGGTAGCCTTCGCGCCATGCCTCAGCGTGGGAACGGCGGGACCGGGGACGGTTCGCAGGGCCAGGAGCCGGAGTACAACTGGCTCTACGGCAAGCAGCGAGACACCCAGCACCAGGGTTCTGATGACCCCGAGCCCACCCGGATGCTGCCCCGGATCGAGCGGTCCACCGGTGCGCCGGCCTCCTCGGCCCCGCCGCCCCCCTCACGTCCCGGGCGCACCGCCCAGCCACCGGCGCCGGCGAGCCCCCCTCGCCGGCCGCGCCGCCGGTTCCGGGCGCGTCGGCTCGTGCTGCTGGTCCTGGTGGCCTGGATCGCCTTCCTGGTCGCCGTGCCGCTGTGGGCGTGGAGCAAGATCGAGAAGGTCGACGCCGACCCCGCGGGCGCCCGTCCCGGCTCCCAGCCCGGCACCACCTACCTGCTGGTCGGCTCGGACAGCCGCAAGGGGCTCTCGCGCAAGGAGAACAAGCGACTCGGTACCGGCGGGGTCGGCGACGTCGGCCAGCGCACCGACACGATCATGGTGCTGCACACCGGCAGCGGCCCCAGCCTGCTGATGTCCATCCCGCGCGACTCGCTGGTCGAGATCCCGGGCAACGGCCGCACCAAGATCAACTCCGCCTTCGCCATCGGCGGCCCCAAGCTGCTGGTCAAGACGATCGAGCAGAACACCGGCCTGCGGATCGACGACTACGTCGAGATCGGCTTCGGCGGCTTCGTGAACTCCGTCGACGCCGTGGGTGGCATCGAGATCTGCCCCACGGAGCGGATGGTCGACCCCCAGGCCAACCTGCGGATCAAGAAGGGCTGCCAGCAGGCCGACGGCGTCACCGCGCTCGGCTACGCGAGGTCGCGCAAGGTGAGCAAGTACGGCGACATCGACCGTGCACGTCACCAGCGCGAGGTGGTCAGCGGCATCGGCGCCGAGGTGAAGTCACCGTGGACCTTCATCAACCCGGTGCGCTACTTCCGGGTCAACGAGGCGGCCACCTCCTCGCTGGTGATCAGCAAGGGCACCGGCCCGGTGGCCCTGGGGAAGTTCGGGCTGGCGATGACCCGGGTCAACGGCTCGAGCGGGCTGACCTGCGGCATCCCGATCGCCGACCAGGCGATCAACTGGGACCGTGAGCGCGCCCTGGCGCTGCTGAAGTACATCAAGGAGGACCGGACCGGTGACATCCCCAAGCGGCTGTGCACCCCCACCGGCCTTCCCGGGGTGACCGAGTGAGCGGCCCGACGTACCAGACCCTGGACTGGGCGGTCGACGCCGACGGCATCGCCACGCTGACCCTGAACCGTCCCGAGGCGCTGAACGCCTTCACCGTCACGATGGCCCGCGAGCTCGAGCAGGTCTTCCGCACCGACGCCATGTCCGACGAAGTGCGTGCCGTGGTGGTCACCGGGGCCGGTCGGGCGTTCTGCGCCGGCATGGACCTCTCGGCGCCGGGCAACGTCTTCGGCCTGGACGAGACCCTGTCGCCGACCCCGGAGGACCTGCGCGACCGGCTCGAGGACCCCGAGATCGCCGACGGGGTGCGCGACACCGGGGGCAAGGTGACGCTGGCCATCCACGAGCTGCCCAAGCCGGTGATCGCCGCCATCAACGGCGCCGCGGTCGGCATCGGCGCCACGATGACGCTGGCGATGGACATCCGGATGGCCTCGACCAAGGCCCGGATCGGCTTCGTCTTCGGCCGGCTCGGGATCGTGCCCGAGGCCTGCTCGTCGTGGTTCCTGCCCCGGATCGTGGGCATCCAGCAGGCGCTGGAGTGGGTCTACTCCGCGGAGATCCTCACCGCCGAGCAGGCGCACGCCGGCCGGCTGGTGCGCTCGGTGCACGAGCCCGAGGACCTGCTCGAGGCGGCGTACGCCCTGGCCCGGAGCTTCGTGGTCGGCCGCTCCCCGGTCGCCACCGGCCTGGCCAAGCAGCTGCTCTACCGCAACGGCGCCGCCGACCACCCGATCGCCGCGCACCGCTCCGACAGCCTGGCGATGTTCCACACCAGCATCGGCGACGGCGTGGAGGGGGTCGCGGCGTTCAGGGACAAGCGCGACCCGCGGTTCACCGGCCGGGCCAGCGAGCTCCCGCGGATCTTCTAGCCCGACCGCTCCCGCAGGTCGCTGATCCGCTTGGCCTTGCCGAGCGAGCGCTCGAGCGCGTGCGGCTCGACGACCTCGACGTCGACCGTGACCCCGATGCGGTCCTTGACCCGGGCGCGCAGTGCCGCCCCGAGGAGCGCGAGGTCCTCGGTGCCGCCGCCGCGCTCGGCGCGCTCCACCCGCACGGTGAGCCGGTCGAGGTTGCCGGGCCGGGTCAGCACGCACAGGTAGTGCGGGCTGAGCCCCTCGACGGTCAGGATCTGCTCCTCGACCTGGCTGGGGAAGACGTTGACCCCGCGCACGATCATCATGTCGTCGGTGCGGCCGGTGACCTTCTGCATCCGGCGGAAGGCGGGGTACGCCGTGCCGGGGAGCAGCCGGGTCAGGTCGCGGGTGCGGTAGCGGACCACCGGCATCGCCTGCTTGGTCAGGCTGGTGAAGACCAGCTCGCCCTCCTCGCCGTCGGGGAGCACCTCCATCGTCACCGGGTCGACCACCTCGGGCAGGAAGTGGTCCTCCCAGATGTGCAGCCCGTCCTGGGTCGCACCGGACTCCTGGCTGACCCCGGGGCCCATCACCTCGGAGAGCCCGTAGATGTCCACCGCGCGGAGCCCGCTGCGCTCCTCGACGCTGCGCCGCATCTGGTCGGTCCACGGCTCGGCGCCGAAGATCCCGACCTCGAGGCTGGTCGAGCGCGGATCGACGCCCTGGGCGTCCATCTCATCGAGGATGGCCAGGAAGTACGACGGTGTCACCATGATGATCCGCGGCTCGAAGTCGAGGATGAGCTGCACCTGGCGCTCGGTCATCCCGCCGCTGACGGGGACCACCGTGCAGCCGAGCCGCTCGGCCCCGTAGTGCGCGCCCAGCCCCCCGGTGAACAGGCCGTAGCCGTAGGCCACGTGGCACACCTCGCCCGGCCTGCCGCCCGCCGCACGGATCGAACGGGCCATCACCTCGGCCCAGGTGTCGAGGTCGGCGGCGGTGTAGCCCACGACGGTCGGCTTGCCGGTCGTGCCGCTGGACGCGTGCACCCGCGCGACCTGCTCTCGCGGCACCGCGAACATCCCGAAGGGGTAGTTCGCCCGGAGGTCGGCCTTGGTGGTGAACGGGAACCGGGACAGGTCGCCGAGCGTGCGCAGATCGCCCGGTGTCACCCCGGCGGCGTCGAAGGCGCGGGTGTAGTGCGGCACCCGCGAGTAGGCCGCCTGCAGGGTCGCTCGCAGCCGGGTCAGCTGCAGCTCCTCGAGCCGGGCACGGGTGATGTCGGGGATCTCGCCAGCCACGCGCCCAGCCTCGCACCGCCCACCCCCGCACCACTACTGACATCAATGTGACGTCGTACTCTCTTGACACTGACGTCATCACGATGTCATCGTGACGTCATGGAACTCACGCCGTACGTCGAGCGGCTGCGCCGCGACCTCGCCGACGCCGCCGCGGCCGGCGGGCCGGAGACCCGGGCCGCCGCCGAGCGGCTCACCCTGGCCCTGGACCCGGCCACCCGGATGATGCTCCTCGAGGCGCTCTCCGACGCCGCCTCGGAGATCACCGGGTCGCTGGACACCGACGCGGTCGAGGTACGGCTGGCGGGCCGCGAGCCCGCGTTCGTGGTCACCCGCCTCGAGCCCCGGAGCGTCCCCGGCCCCCCGGACCCGCCACCGCCCCCGGCCCCACCTGGACCCGAGGACGACAGCCAGTCACGGATCACGCTGCGCCTGCCGGAGTCGGTCAAGGTGCGGGCCGAGGAGGCCGCCAACGCGATCGGGCAGTCGTTGAACGGCTGGCTGGTCGACGCGGTCCGAGACGCCCTCGACGGGCGCCGGATCGACCTCGAGGTCGGCAGCAGCCGGCTCACCGTCACCGGCGACGTGGGTCGCCGCAAGCAGATCCGGGGCTGGGTCAGCTGACCCTCCCCGGCAGGACAGCCCTCGGGCAGAACAGGAGCAGCACCATGAACGACGTCGAGCACACCTTCGAGACCCCGAGCGCACCGACGGTCGTGGTCGAGCTCGGCGCCGGCCGGGTCGACCTCGCGACCGACGACACCGACCGCACCACGGTCGAGCTGACCCCGCTCGACGCGGCCGGTGAGACGGCGGTGGCCGAGGCCGTCGTCGAGCAGCGCGGCTCCGCGGTGGCCGTGGTGCTGCCGCGTCACGCCGGCCTGTTCCGGCACGCCGGGTCCGTGGGGGTCACCATCACCTGCCCGCGCGGCAGCACCCTGGACGTGCGCACCGGCTCGGCCCCGGTCCGGGCCCGCGGCGACTACGCCGAGGCCTCGATCGGGACCGGGTCGGGCGACATCGACGTGGACACCGTCAGCGGGTCCGCCCGGCTCAAGAGCGGGTCGGGGGACATCCGGGTGGGGGACGCCCCCGGCGAGATGGCCACCCGGACCGGCTCCGGCGACGTCGAGGTGGACCGGTTGGACGGGACCCTGCAGACCAAGTCGGGGTCGGGGAACCTGACCGTGCGCCGTGCCAGCGCCGGCACCATCCGCGCCAGCGGCGCCAGCGGCGACATCTCGATCGGGATCGAGGAGGGTACGGCGGCCTGGCTGGACGTCTCCACCGCCTCGGGCAGGGTGCACCAGGAGCTCGGCGAGTCCGAGCCCCCCGGACCGGAGCAGCGACGGCTGCAGATCAGCGCCCGCACCGCGAGCGGCGACCTGCGGGTGCACCGGTCCCCGAACTAGGAGGTCGGGTCCCCCAGGTCCCACCGGGCGACCCACCACGCCACCCCGTGCGGCGCGTCGTCGTAGGTCACCATGGCCGTGACCTCGCGCCCGCGGGCGACCTCGCCCAGCACCCGGAACGACGCCACCCCCTCGCACCAGACCTCGGCGGCGAGGACCGGGTCGAGGGCGGCGAGGACCTCCGCGTCCCCGGTCCGCAGCGCCTGGGCGATCACGTCGTCGAACGGGACCGCCTCGGGGTGCAGGTGGCCAGGAGCCTTCTCGCCCCGGCTGGCGGAGCCGTCGGCCATCACCACCAGCGTGGTCGGCTCGGCGGTCTCGAGCAGCGCGGCCGCGGCGTAGGGCAGCGCCACGTGCTCGGTCAGCTTCGCGAGACGCCCGGCCGGGTGAGCGTCGAAGAGGTGGCGCGCCACCCTCAGACCGAGCGGCTCGGTGACACCGCGGGCCCGGTTGGCCACGTCGACGGGGGGCGCGAGCACCGCGACCCGGGCCGGCGAGGGCGCAAGCACCGACACGATCGCGTCGTCGCAGGCCGCGCGCAGCGCCGCGACGGGGTCCTCGCGGGAGACCGGCGGCAGCAGCGCGCGCGGCATCGGCAGCACCAGGACGGTCTCGATCACGCCAGCCCCCGGATCGTGCGGGCCGGGGCGCGCCGCTGCCAGATCACGTCGATCATGTCGACGACGTGCCGGGTCTCGACGACCTCGTGCACCCGGAACACGCGGGCGCCGTGGATGGCTGCGACCGCGGTCGCAGCGAGGGTGCCGGTGAGCCGCTCCCCCACCGGGAGGTCCAGGGACTCCCCGACGAAGTCCTTGTTGGACAGCGAGACCAGCACCGGCCAGCCGGTCCCGACCATCTCGTCGAGCCGCCGGGTGAGCAGCAGCGAGTCCTGGGTGGTCTTGCCGAAGTCGTGCGCGGGGTCGATCACGATGCTCTCCCGGGCCACCCCCGCTTCCAGCGCCCTCTTCGCGTAGGCGGTGGTGTCCGCGATCGCGCTGGCGACCACGTCGGCGTACTCGATCCGGTGCGGACGGGTCCGCGGCGTGACCCCGCCGGTGTGGGTGCACACGATCGCGGCGCCGAACTCCGCGGCCACGTCCACCAGGCCGGGGTCGGCGCCGCCCCACGCGTCGTTGAGCACGTCGGCACCGGCCTCGCAGACCGCCCGGGCGACGGGAGCCCGCCAGGTGTCCACGCTGACCACCACGTCGGGATGGGCGGCGCGAACCCGCTCGACGAAGCCGACGGTGCGCCGCATCTCCTCCTCGACGTCGATCTCCTCACCGGGTGCTGCCTTGATCCCGCCGATGTCGACGATCTCGGCCCCCTGGCCCACGACCTCGGCCACCCGGTCGAAGGCCTTGTCCTCGGCCCAGGTGGCGCCCTTGTCGTAGAACGAGTCGGGCGTCCGGTTGACGATGGCCATCATCAGCCGCCGGTCGTCGGCGAAGCAGTGCCGGCCGAGGCGAAGCGTCATGCTCCGGATCCTCCCACCGAGGTGGGTACGCCGCCTGCGGGTGGCCGCTCCACCAGCGGGATCTCACGCAGCACGGTCTGCACCCCGCCGGGTGCCGCCCGGTGCTGGTTGAGCGCCACCCGGTCGGGGCCGGTGCCGCGCGCCCGGCGTTCCGAGACGGCGATGATCTGGGTGGCCATCGCCCCGAGGTCGCGCAGCGCCTGCGGCCGGTGCGCCCGGCGGCCGAGGTCCACCTGCGCGATGGACCCCCCGCCGAGGAGCCGGTGGGTGTCGATCAGCGCAGCCAGCTCCACGGCGTAGCCGGTGGGCACGTGCAGCCGCTCGAAGAGGTCGCGCCGCACCGCCCACTCCCCCGCCAGCGGCTGCACCAGCCAGCCGAGCTCGGGCCAGTCCAGCGCGATCAGCGGCCGGGCCACGAGCTCGGTGACGCGGCCGCCCTCGAAGACGCTGTCGTTGCCCGCCTGGTCGCGCAGCGGTCGCTCGTAGAAGCCCTTGACCAGGGCCACCGCCGGGTCGGCCAGCAGCGGGCCGAGGAGGCCGCGCACGAAGTGGGTGTCCCAGTCGACGAGGTCGGCGTCCATGAAGACCAGCAGGTCGCCCCGGGTGACGAACAGCGACTTCCACATCGCCTCGCCCTTGCCCGGATGGGAGCCGAGGTCGGGCCTGATCTCAGAGGAGCGGTGCACCACGGCGCCGGCGTCGGAGGCCACCTCGAAGGTCTCGTCGGTGGAGTCGGAGTCGATCACCACGATCTCCTCGAGCAGGGCGGCGGTCTCCATCAGCGCCTCTCGCACGCGCGAGACCACGTCACCGACGGTGGCCGCCTCGTTGCGGGCCGGCACCACGAGGCTGGCGGTGATCCCGGACTCCTGCTTGCGGGCGAGCAGGGTCTCCAGGTCCCAGTCGCGCCAGTGGTGAGTGCTGCGGTGGGTGCTCACCTCTGGCTCAGATGTCGGTGATCCGGACGCCGGCGTGCGCCTTGTAGCGCCGGTTCACGCTGATCAGGTTGGCGGTGAGCGCCTCGACCTGATGGGCGTTGCGCAGTCTCCCGCCGTACACCCCCCGCACGCCGGGCAGGGTGTCGGCCAGCTGCTGCACGAGGTCGGTGGCCTCGCGGACCTCGCCGAGGACCAGGACGTCGGTGTCGACCGAGGCCTCGGGGTCCTCGAGCTTGACCGCGCTGACGTTGTGGAAGGCGCCGACCACGGTGCTGTCGGGAAGGAGGGCGGCCGCCTGCTGCGTCGCGGACCCCTCCTCGACCACCAGGGCGTAGGCACCCTGCTTGTCGAAGCCGAGGGGGTTGACGCAGTCGACCACGATCTTGCCGGCCAGTGCCGGGGCGAGCTCACGCAGCAGGTCACCGTGGCCGTCCCACGGCACGGCGACCACGACGATGTCACCGGCCGCCGCGGCGCCGGCGTTGTCGGCTCCGGTGACCTGTCCACCGGTGGCCTCGGCCAGGGTGCGCGCGGTCTCCTCGGCGCGCTCGGCGCTGCGGCTGCCGATCACCACCGGGAGCCCGGCGTCGGCGAAGCGCCGGGCCAGGCCGCGGCCCTGGGGCCCGGTTCCGCCCAGGACGGCGATCGTGGTGTCGTGCAGGGTCTCGGGCAGGCTCATCGGGCGGCTCCTTGAGGGGGTGGTCCCATCCTGCCCGCGCGCGGCGGCACGTCGGGACGCGGGTCGGATGCTGGGCGGGCGGCGAGGCTCAGTCGTCGATGCGGTCCACGTAGGCGACCATCCGGTTGAACAGGTTGGTCACCGCCGGAACGTCTGCCGCGCCGGGCGCCGGGCTGCTCGGGGCGCCGACCCGGGCAGGGTCGGCGCCGTTGCGCACTGCCACGGCGGCACAGACCTTCGCGGCATCGCGCACCGCGGCACCCTCGACGGTCCAGATCGACTCGAAGAGCCGCTGCCGCTCGGGTACGTCGACCTGGCCGGGAAGCTCCCAGGCCGTCAGCACCACCGGCAGGTCGCGCGAGTCGCAGACCACGGCCCACTCCCGCCGCATCGGCGCTCCCTGAGGCAGGCCGACCAGGATCGGCGACCCCTCGAGGTCCGGCTCGGGGAAGTCGGCCAGGGCGACGGTGCCGGCCGAGACGCGGGCCAGCTCGGTCCAGCGGTCCTCGGCGTGGCGGTAGTAGCGCTCCCGCTGGAAGGAGCCGTAGAGCATCGCGCTGTCGGCCTTGGCGCAGAACTCGTCCTCGATCGCCCAGGACAGCGCCAGCAGCGTGGACTTCTTCAGCCGGTGCACCCCGAGGTGCGGGTGCCGGCGACGCAGGTAGGCGTAGATCGAGGGGGCGGCCGGCTCGGCCTCGGCCATCGCGGCGGCGATGGCCAGCTCCAGCCGGGTGCCGGCGTCCTTGTGGCGGACCACGGTGCGGATGGTGTCGACGTCGGAGTCGCGGTAGCGACGGTGACCGCTCTCCAGCCGGTGCGGCAGCGGGAACCCGTGCCGGGTCTCCCACATCCGCAGCGTCGCCGGGCTGAGCCCGGTCTGGTCGGCGAGGTCGCCGATCGTCAGCGAGGCCTCCTCGGCGGTTTCGGAGGTCGGCTCTTGCGTCTTCGGCGAGTTCATGTTCTGATCAAACCTCAACAACTTGTTGAAGTCAATGTCTAAGTATTGGAGAATCAGATGTCAGTGAGCAGCCAGCAGACCGGCGGCAGGACCGATGAGGTAGTGGACTGGACGGACCTGGGCCGCCGGATGTGGACCTTCCTCACCGGCCGCGAGGCGGCCATCAACTACACCTTCTCCGACATGACCGTGGAGATCCCGCGCGACACCGGCAGCAACGCCCCGCGGGCCACCTGGAAGATCGACGGCACCCTGACCGTGACCACCCAGGACAACGACACCCGCCCGGTCTCATGACCCGCGTCGACGTCGCCGCCGACCTCACCGTGAGCTTCACCGGGCCCGACGGCCAGAGCGCCGGAGGGCACCTCCACGGGACCCACGGACGGCTCACCCTCGAGCTCGACAACCCGGGCGTCTTCGCCGGGAGCGGCGACGCGGCCATGGTCAGGAGCCTGGCCGACGTGCTGGCCGGCCGTGGCGTGAAGATCCGGGTGGAGCACGAGGGCGTGCACCTGGTCTCGATCGGCGCGGTGTCGGCTCCCTGGTGGCAGCGTCGCGCCACCGGGTCGCGGCGAATCCGGGTCGGCAGCTGGCGGGGCGCCTGGACCAGCCTGCGCTCTCGCACCTCGGCCGGCGAGCCGGTGCTGCCCAGCACCGGGTCGCTGCCCCCACCCACGCTGTTCCCGATCCTGCCCACGTTCGCCCGCTATCCACGGCGCAAGGTGACCACCACCCACGACCCCTCGGGTAGCGGCGCACCCCGGCTGGTGCTGAAGAAGAAGGACATCTGGGACGGCGAGCACCAGCCGGTCTTCTGGCTCAACGATGCGGAGACCACCATCGGCTCGGACGCGTCCTGCGACATCGTGCTGCCCGGCCTCGAACCGGTGCACACCGTCGTCCAGCACGACGGCGAGGACGAGTTCGTCCTGGGCAACCTCGGCCCCGAGGCCCGCGTCCACGGCGCCGTCGTGCACGCGTTCTCGGTGCTGCGCACGGGTGCGCGCATCGACGTGGGAGCCCACCAGCTGTCCTTCTACCGCGAGGAGTACGCCGACCACGGCCGGCCGCACGGCGGACGGATCGGTGGCGAGGCCGGTCACCAGCGGCCGCAGCCACCCCGGAGGTCGCTCTGAGCAGCTAGCAGCTAGCAGCTAGCGCGGCCTCCCGGCGCCGGCGGTAGCGGACCTCGCCGCTCGCCAGGGTGCTCAGGTCGTATCGCCCGTCGTGGGCCCTGCGGTGGTGCCAGCCGCAGAGCGGCACCCCGGTGAGGTCGGTGCGGCCACCGCAGGCCCAGGCCTGCGGATGGTGGATCTCGCACCACGCGAACGGCCGCTCGCAGCCCTCGGCGGCACAGCCGTCGTGGCGTGCCGAGAGCGCCAGCCGCTGGGCCTTGGTGTGGAGCCGGGACTCGCCACGCGTCGACGCCGCTCGAGGCATCTGCCTCGGCGGCCCGGCTCAGCTCGGCGGCCCGCGCCAGGCACAGTCTCAGCTCAGCGAGCCTCCGCTCCACGCGGGCGGCCTCCACCACGACAGCCTCGAGCGCCTGCGCGTCACCGGTGGGGATCGGCCCGTCGGGCAGGTGCTCCAACACCTCGCCGACGGCCTCGAGGCACGCGGCGACCGGCTGCAGCGGGTGCAGCTCGGGGGCCCGGAGTGCCGTCATGCATGCACTCAAGCACCGAGCACCGACAACCACGGTCGTCGGCCGCTCGCCCCACGTGCACGATCCCCACACCGACCGGGCCGAGCTGGCTAGCGCGCGCCTTCCGGGCCCGGTCCGCGCTCACGTGCGCTCGGCACCACCAGAGCCGAAGGCACCAGCACGAGCGCGACCACCAGCAGTGCCTGGAGCGTGCCGACGCTGTCGGCGACGAAGCCGAGCAGCGGCGGCCCGGCCAGGAAGGCGGCGTAGCCGATCGTGGAGACCACGCTGACCCGGGCCGCCGCGCGGCGCGGGTCGTCGCCGGCGGCGCTCATCCCCACCGGGAAGCCCAGACTGGCCCCCAGGCCCCAGAGCACGATCCCGCTCACCACCGGTAGCGGGTGCTGGCCGAAGACGATCAGCAGCACTCCTCCCCCGGCCGCGACCATGGTTGCCCAGAGCACGCTGACCCGGCCGAAGCGGTCGAGCAGCACCGGGCCGACCATCCGTCCGATCGTCATCGCGGTCACGAACACGGCGAAGCCGGCGACACCGACCCAGTGCTCGACGTCGTAGCCGTCGACCAGTGCCAGGGCGAGCCAGTCGTTCGCCGTACCCTCCGTCAGCGCGAGCGCCAGCACCATCAGCCCGATCAGCAGGGTTCGGGGCTCGCGCCAGGCGCTCCACGCGGAGGGGCGTACGCCGTGCTGCTCCTCGGGCTCGTCGGGCAGGAACGCGCGGGTGCTCCACAGCAGCATCGCGACCGCGGCCACGGCCAGCGGCGGGAGGTGCCACAGGGTCGGCACGTCGAGCCCGACCGCAGCCGCCCCGACAGCAGATCCCGCGACGGTGCCCAGGCTGAACGCGGCGTGGAAGCGCGGCATCACGTTGCGGCGCAGGTGCCGCTCGACGGCGGCGCCCTCGACGTTCATCCCGACGTCCCACACGCCCGTGCCGACGCCGTAGAGGAACAGCCCCACCGCGGCGAGCCAGACCAGCTGGGCCTCCAACGCCGCCGAGACCAGCCCGACGCCGACCAGGCTGCTCCCGCCCGCGAGCCTGACCACCCGGACGGTGCCGAGCCGCTCGATCGCGGCGCCGGTCGTCGGCATCGACAGCAGCGAGCCGGCAGCGATCGCCAGCAGCAGCAGGCCGAGCTGGCCGTTGTTCAGCGCCAGCGCCGAGCGCGCCCCGGGGATGCGCGAGATCCAGCTCGCGAACAGCAGCCCGTTGAGGAAGAACACCAACGCCACGGCGTTGCGGGCAGCGAGGGTCTGGGTCACAGGACAAGCAGACCAGACGCCGGCACCGGTCGCCGACCCCACACCCCACCACACCCGTCGTGGTCCGGCCCGGATCGCGATCTCAGCCGCTCCACGACTCCTCGGTACGCCGAGCCAGGTCCTCGACGACCGCACGCAGCGAGCCCGTGCGCTCCCAGACCCGCCGCTGCCTGGTCGCGCCGTTGCCGTGTGCCAGCAGCCGCTCGAAGGAGTCCTGCACGAGCTCGAGGTCGCCGGCCTCCTCCAGCACCGGCCGGGCGAAGCCGACCAGCGCCTCGAACGCCACCCGCGGCGGCACCAGTCTCGCCTCGACCGGGTGGACGAGATCGGCCGAGAGACCGTGGCGGGCCGCGCGCCAGGTCGCGATCCGCTGCAGGTCGGCGCGCCACGTGGGGGGCGGGTGCTGCGCCGCCACGGACGCGACCAGAGCCCGGGTGACCAGCGCGACCAGCAGCGCGTCGTCGAGGTCGGTGCAGACATCGGCGACCCGGACCTCGACGGTCGGGTAGCTCGCGGACAGACGGACGTCGAAGTAGAGCATCCCCTCATCGAGCGCCCCGCCCCACTCGACCATCTGCCGGGTCACCTCCCGGTAGGTCGCCGCGTCGCCGAAGGGCACGGCCGCGCCCGCGGTCGGCCACCGGTTCCACACCTGGGCGCGCCAGCTCGCGTGGTCGGTGTCTCGACCCTGCCAGTACGGCGAGTTCGCGCTGATCGCGGCCAGCAGCGGCAGCCAGGGCTTGATCCCGTCGACCACGCGCACGCCCTCCTCGTCGTCGGCGACGTCGACGTGCACGTGCATCGCCGACGCGAGGGCCTGGCGCGCCAGCTCGCCGTACCCCTCCTTGATCCGGCGGTAGCGCGGCGACGGGGTGAACGACACGGCTCCCTCGTCGCCCAGCACCGGCGTCGCCATCGCGACCGCTCGGACGCCGGCCGCGGCCGAGGCCTCCCCGACCGCACGGCGACCGGCCCGGATGGCCTCGCGCAGGTCGGCGGCACCGACCACCGCAGGGGTCGAGGTCTCGACCTGCTGGAGGAACAGCTCCTCCCCCACCTCCTCCGGGGCCTCGTTGGCCGTCACCGCAGCCCGCGAGACCGCGCTCAGCCGGCTGGTCGTGGGATCGACCAGCATCAGCTCCTCCTCGACACCGACCTTGCGTGGGCTCATGCCGGTCAGTGCCCCGCCGAGCACTGTCCCAACCCCCACCCGAGCTGCGCGACGGGACCTCGGTCCCGGGCCATCCCCACCCTTCGGCCCTGGTGCGCCGCCTCCGCCCGGCGCAGCGTGGACGGATGAGAGGTCGTTACCGGGCGGCGTGCTGGCGGGGCTACCGGCTGGCGTGGACGGGTGCGTTCGGCTCGGCCTGTGCGCTCGGGATCGTGGGCGCGGGCGTGACGCTGCCGGTCGCCACCATCGCCGGCCTCTTCGCCGCGGTGGCCCTGACGTTCGGGAGCAGCGTCTGGGCCTGGACCACGGTCTCCCTGCTGCCGGAGCGGCTGGCGGTCTCGGCCGCGGTGTGGGGCGGCGTCGTCGCGGTGAGCACCCAGGGGTTGGCGGCGACCCTCGGCCCGTGGTCGCTCGCGGTGCTGCTCGCGCTGTGTCTCGGGACACCCGGGGGTCTGGTCTGGCTGCGGGACCGCCTCGTCGAGCGGCGTCCTTTCGACGACCCGGGGGCTCGCGGTCTGCTCGACCCCCGCCCGGCCACCCAGTACGGCCCGGACCTGAGCCGGATCTCCTCCGCCGACCTCGAGCGGGTCTGGCACCTCAGCGGCGCCCGGCTCCACCTCGGCCCCGAGCCCCTCGAGCTGGCGCACCTCGTCGCTCTCCGTGGCGCCTGCCTCGACGAGATGGAGCTCCGCGACCCCGCCCGCCTGCGGCAGTGGCTCGAGGTCGACGCAAGCTGACCCGTCTCAGCCGGCCGGGGTGAACCCCTCGGTGCGCTCCCCGTCGATCAGGTAGCGGCCGTCCTCGAAGGTGAGGTCGAGCACCGTCGGCCCGGGCCCGTTGTCGAAGTTGTCGAAGCGCACCTGGTAGCTGACCGAGAGGTCCTCGGGGTTCGCGGAGATGCTCAGCAGGCGGCCGTTGGTGGCGGAGCCCCAGAAGCTCTGGTACTTCTCGAAGCCGCCACTTTCCTGCTGGAACTTCGGGGTGAGCATCTGCCAGGACTGCGAGGGGTCGTCGGCCACCTTCGTGACGTAGTCCTCGATGAAGGCCTTGATCCCCTCCTCGGTCGGCTCGGCAGCCGCACTCGGGGAGCTGCCCGAGCCGGACGGGCTCTTCGCCGCCGGCTCGCCGCCGGCCGTCACGGCGTACGCCACCAGGCCGAGGATCAGTGCCGCGACCAGACCGAGGCCGAGCAGCAGTGCCTTCGACGGTGACCGCCGGGGTGCGCGCGCGGCCCGGGGTGGGCGCCGGGGTGGGCGCCGGGGTGGGCGCCGGGGGGAGCACCGGGGTGGGTGCCGGGGTGGGTGCCGGGGTGGGTGCCGGGGTGGGTGTCGGGGGGAGCACCGTCGTCGACGGCTCGGGCTCGTCGGGCTCGTCGGGCTCGACGGGCGTCAGCGGCTGGGTCCCGGTCGCCCGCCCCTCCGGGGTGACCCCACCGACCAGGAAGTCGCGGACCTCGGCCATCGTCCACCTCGCAGCCGGGTCCTTGACCAGCGTCGCGTCGAGGAGCGGGGTCAGCCAGCCGGCGTCGTCGAGCCGCGGCGGGTCCTCGTTGACGATCCGGTAGAGCCCGCCGATCATGTTCTCGCCGATGTCGTACGGCGGGTGCCCGGCCAGCACGTGGAACAGCGTGGCGCCCAGCGACCACACGTCGGCGGCCTCGCCGCCCTTGCCGCCGGTGGCGACCTCAGGGGCCAGGTAGGCCGGGGACCCGATCAGCAGGCCGGTCTGGGTCAGCGCCGGGTCGGTCATCACCCGGGCGATGCCGAAGTCGGTGAGCTTCACCACCCGGTTGCGGTCGACCAGGATGTTCGAGGGCTTGACGTCGCGGTGCACCATGCCGGCGGCGTGTGCCGCGGCCAGCGCGTCGGCGGCCTGCCAGAGCAGCGGGGCCGCGTCGTCGGGCGAGAGCGGCCCCTCGTCGCGGACCAGCTGGCCGAGGTGCACGCCCTCGACGTACTCCATCACCAGCCAGCGGGCGTCGGAGTCCTCCTCCTGGACGACGTTGAAGATCGTCACGACGTGCGGGTGGTGCAGGCTCGCGCTGAGCCGGGCCTCCCGCTCGGCGCGGGCAAGGTCGGTGCCGTCGGTCCCCGGCATCATGCCGATCTTCTTCAGTGCGACCTGACGGCCGAGGACCTCGTCGGTGCCGAGCCAGACGGCGCCCATGCCGCCGCGACCGATCTCCCGGTCCAGCGAGTACCTGCCTGCGATCACGAGTGCCCTTAGCTCTGAGCCGTCTTCTCCGACGGCCCCATCGTAGGCGTGCTCGTGCGGAGGTCAGGTCCGGGCCGGTCAGTCCTGGTGCTCGGGGGTCAGCCGGTGGCGCCGAGCGAGCGCCAGTACTCGTTGAGCGCGTTGTTGGTCTTCACGAACCACACGATCAGCCCGACGAAGAACAGCCAGCCGAGCAGGATGGCCCACAGGCCGGTCATCGCGGTGACCGGGCGCTCCTGGCCGCGGCGCTCGTAGAGGCCTCCCACCTCGTTGGGGGTGATGAACGGCATCACGACGCCGACGAAGATCGCGAGCACGAGGGCGAGCGGCCCGCCGATGCCCTCGCCACTGTGCTGCTTCATCTCGTCGTGGGTCTTGTAGTACCAGACCCACGTGTAGATCCCGAGGGTGACGATCGAGAGCAGGACGCAGGTCCCGGTGCTGCGGATCTGACCGATCGGCGCCGCCCCGAGTGGTGCCGAAGGGGCCTGCTGGGGGTTGATCGTCTCGGACATCGTTCCTCCTGTGGTGACCGGTCTCCGCCGACCGGTTCGGCGACACTGTAGGACAGAACGGACATCGCAGGTGCTGGTGTGGCGGGTGGTCTAGTTTCGCGCTGCCTCGCCCCGGATCGCTCTGACGCCGGGGCAGCGGACGCCCCGCCCGCCACCCCGACGCCCCCGCACCGGCCTCAGTGCGCCGGTGGTCTTGCGAAGGAGCCGGTCAGGTCCTTCCCGTCGGCGACCTCGAGATCGGATTCCTCCCCCACCGCCCCCGCCTCGTCGGTGAGAACGGCGTCGTCTCGTGCTGTCATCGTGTTCACCTCCCTCGGCTGCTGGTGTCTCGACCTGCATCTGCTGGCTGCGGTGCCCACCCGTCGATGGCCTCGCGGATCCTGGCGCCGAGCACCGGATCGCGCATCACCAGGTGGCACAGGTGGCACGCGCTGGCTGCTGCGAGCGGATCGGGCAGCAGCGCCCAGACGTCCGGGGCCCTGTCCCGCAGGAGCTCGAACATCTCGAAGTAGCCCCGCCGCTTGATCAGCCGCAGGAACAGCGAGGAGTCGATGCGCTGCCAGATCTCGCCGAGCGAGCTGTCGTAGACGTTGCCGTAGGAGATGCCAGGGGTCTCCCGGTTGTAGACCGAGCAGCACGGATAGACCTCGCCGTCCCAGAAGACGGTGATCTCGTGGAAGACGCGGCTGTAGCAGGTGTCGGCTCGTGCGAGGTCGGGGTGCGGGCCCTGGACCGGCAGCGGAGCGGCCTTGCGGCGACGTCCCACCTGGGGGGCGGCCAGCCTGCTGGAGAGCTGCACCGGCCCGGCCCCGGCGTACTCGGGGAAGAGCTCGTCCAGCGAGCTGTGCTGGTCGTAGAAGGTGCCGTAGACGCTCACCTCGAGCCCCATCCCGACGGCGGCGGTCACGACCGAGCGGACCTGGTCGCGCGAGACCCAGCGCTCGTGGCTGGGGTCGTGGCTGACCGCGAGCCGGGTGAGCCCGTTGTCCACCAGCGGTCTGAGGACCTCGGCCGGGTCGGTGTCCGCCGTCGCCCACCTGCAGGCGGTGATCACGTGCATCGGCAACCCGCGCCGGGCCAGCACCTCGGAGAGCTCGACCAGCTCGTCGTGGAAGGTGAACGGCTCGCCGCCCGTGAACGCCACGGCACCGAAGACGCCGAGGTCGGCAGCCTGGTCGATCAGGTCGACCGCGACCTGCTGCTCCATCGTCTCGGTGCGGTGCGGTCCACACGAGTAGCAGCAGAAGTCGCACGCGAGCGGGCACTGCATCGTGTAGTTGAGGACGAGCACGTTGCACTGGTACTCGTCCGGGAGGATCCCGGCGTCCCGGGCTCGTGCCGCGACGCGGAACTGCTCAGCCGTGGCCCCCACCTCACCGACGGAGGGAAAGGGCAGCTGCGTCTTCATCGCAGATCCTTGTCGCGAATGCGGGATCGGCACCGAGAGCGGGTGGGCCGGCCGACGGGGTCGGCATGTCTGCGTCGTCTGCACGTCGAGCGGGGCGCACCCCCACCCTCCTCCGGGCGACTCGCGTCGTCTACCACCCACACGGGGGGTTCGGCCGTCCACCTGGGTTGGTCGCGCATGCCAAGGTGAGGTGGTGAGTGAGTCGAGCGCCTCCCCGGTCGTGGTGGTCACCGGGGCCAACGGTCTCGTCGGGGCCCGGATCTGCGCGGCACTGGTCGGGCGGGGCGCCCGGGTGCGAGCCGTCGTACGCCGTCACGGCACCGCGCCCGACCTCACCGGGGTCGAGGAGCGGGTGGGCGAGTTCCACGAGCCCGACTTCGCCGCGGAGGTGGTCGCCGGTGCCGACGCGGTGGTGACCACGGTGCACCCGATGGGCTCGGACCGCGAGACCCAGCACCGGATCGCCGTCGAGGGCACGCCCGTGCTGGCTCGCGCCGCCCGGGAGGCCGGGGTCGCGATCCTGGTGCACATCTCCACGGCCGCCGTCTACGACCGCCCGCCCGAGTCCGGCGACCAGGACGAGTCCTCGCCCCTGGTCCCCGACGACGCCAACGACTACGCCGTGACCAAGCGCGACACCGACCTCGCGCTGGCCGAGGTCGACGGGATCACCCGCGTCCTGGTGCGCCCGCCCTCGATCCTCGGGGCCGGCGAGACCTCGGTGTGGAACACGCTGCGGCCGGCCGCCATCCGCGCTCAGCAAGCGGCCCGGCACGCCCTGAGGGAGCAGACGTTCCCCTGGGTCCACCTCGACGACCTCGCGTCCCTGTCCGCCGACGTGGCGACCGGCAGGATCGCGCCCTCGACGGACCCCCAGGAAGGGCCGGTCGAGGGCGGCTGCACGCCGGTCAACCTCGCCGGCCGCGAGCACGCGACGGTCGGCGACTACTACGAGACCGTCACCGGTGCACTCGGCATCGAGGCGGTCTGGGGCGACGCCCCGGCCTGGACCGCACGGTTCCGGGCGGACCGGGCCCGGGCCTGGGGCTGGACCCCGACCGTGAGCCTCGCCGAGGCCCTCAGCGAGCTCGACGAGGGACTGCGCGGCTGACGGGCAGTCCCGCCCGTCGGGGTCAGTCGCCTGAGGACGACTCGATCGCAGCGAGGTCTCGCACGGCGTAGCGGTGGTGCTCCCACTCCTCCTCGAGGATGGTGTGCACGCAGGAGAGGACGGTCTCCTCAGCCGCAGGGTTCCACGGGTTCTGGCGCCGTTCGGCCAGCTCCTCGGAGGTGACGGCGGCGAGGAAGTCGCGCACCATCGCGACGCGCTCCGCGCGGACCTCGAGCACGTCGGCGAACGATGGCGGGGTGCCGGTGAACACCGAGCCGTCGTTGCCGTCGGTCTCGTACTCCACGTTGGGCTGGCCCAGGGGGTGCCAGGGCCGCTCGATCCCCAGGACCGCGCCCCGCAGCCAGGTGTCGGTCGCCATCACCAGGTGTCGCAGTGTCTGCGCGAACGACCACTCGCCGTCGACCGAGACCTCGACCGTGCCCGACGGCATCGCGGCGGCGCGCTCGACGGTGGCCGCCCAGGTCTGCTCGAGCGCCGCCCACGCAGATCGCAGGCCCTCGGGGTCTGCGGCACGCCTCTTCGCGCGGCCGGGAAAGCGACGGTCCAGCTCGGCATCGACGAACCCGACCACGTCGACGCCGTTGACGAGCAGGGAGCCGCCGGACTCGACCAGCCACGGGGAGTCGACGTCGGCACCTTGGATCTCGACACCGCGCATCACCGCGCCGGACAGGTCGGCCCGGACGAACCGGGCGCCGCGCAGGTCCGCGTCGACGAACTCCCTTCCCGGCGGCCCGTCGGCCCGGCTGGATGTCGTCATGGTTCCCCTCCGAGCGGGTCGGCACAGCGGCTGTCTCGGCCCGTTCCTACCACAACACCCCGGCGTGCGGCAGGATCGGCGGGGACCGGCATTCTCGGGACCGGAAGGAAACCCATGCGCCCCACCACCATGCCCAGCTCCGCGCGCCGCCTTGTCTGCCTGGCGACTGCGCTCGCCACCCTGCTCGCCGCCACCCTCCTCGCTGCCCCGGGCACGTCCGCGGCCGCTCCCGCCGCCGCGGCGACGCAGCGGATGTTCGTGGCGGTCAACGTCGCGACCGTGTGGACCGACCCCGGCAAGGCTCGACCGGTCGACCGGCCGGCCCTGACCAATCCCGCGCACCCCCGCCGCTGGCTGCGCGAGATGACACCCGAGCAGAGCGGGGACCTGAGCGAGAGCAACCGCACCCAGACCCAGGCGCTGTACGGCGCGGAGGTGCTCGTCCTGGACCAGCAGGGCGGCTGGAGCCAGGTCGTCGTCCCCCGGCAGCCCACCCCGCGCAACGCGCAGGGCTACCCCGGCTGGATCCCGACCGTGCAGCTCACGAGCAGCAGGCGCTATGCCGCCGCCAGCGACCACCGGCCCTTCGCCCTCGTCGACCGCGGGATCGGCACCGGCCTGTTCGCCGACCGGGCGATGCGGCACCGCGTGCTCACCGTGAGCACGAACACCCGGCTGCCGGTGTTGCGCCGTACTCCCCGCGCCCTGTTGGTGGCCACCCCCGACGACGGGCGCAGGTGGCTCCCCCGGTCGCGAGCAAGCGTCCACCGCGGCGAGCGCGCCATCGCGCGGCCGACCGGGCGCGACCTGGTCCGCACCGCCAAGGCGTTCCTGGACCAGCCCTACGTGTGGGCGGGGCGTTCGGGCTTCGGCTTCGACTGCTCCGGCCTGACCGGGACCGTCTACCAGGTCCACGGCATCACGATCCCGCGCGACTCCGGCCCCCAGGCGCAGGACGAGCGCGCCCGCCGCGTGGCCGCCGACGACCTGCGGCCCGGGGACCTGATGTTCTGGTCGCGTTCCGCCGACCCCAAGTCCATCTACCACGTGGCGATGTACGTCGGGCGCGGCAAGATGATCGAGGCCTACAACCACCTGACGCCGGTGCGGGTCACCCCGACCCGGACGGGCGCGAACTACTGGGGCGCGGTGCGCTACCTGGGGTGAGCGCGGGTGATTGCGACACCGGACGGGGCGCACTAGCCTCGCAACCCATGACTCAGTCGTCGTCGCTTGCCGCGGATCTGGTCCTGGAGGGTGGCGGGGTCCTGGGCATCGGTCACGTCGGCGCCATCTCCGTGCTCGAGGACGCCGGCTATTCCTTCCCTCGGGTGGCGGGCACCTCCGCCGGCGCGATCGTCGGGGCGCTGGTGGCCTCGGGGATGCCGGCGTCGCGGCTCACCGAGATCATGTCGGCGCTGGACTATCGACGCTTCGCCGACCGGTCGCTGCTGGACCGGGTTCCCGTCGGCGGTCCCCTGCTCTCCCTGCTGGTGGACAACGGGGTCTTCGAGGGCGACCACCTGCGCGAGTGGCTGGGCAACGTCCTCGTCGACGAGTGCGGGGTCGAGACGTTCGACGACCTCGCCATCGCCGACCCGGAGTCCTCCCTGCCGCCGGAACGCCGGTTCCGCCTGGTGGTCACCGCCACGGACGTGACGCGTGGCGAGCTCGTGTACTTCCCCTGGGACTACGAGCGCAGCTACGGCCTCGAGCCGGGCAAGCAGCGCGTGGTCGACGCCGTACGGGCCTCCATGTCGATCCCGTTCTTCTACGAGCCCGCCGGCCTGGTGGCCTCCGACGGGACGTCCTCGACCCTGGTGGACGGGGGTGTGCTGTCCAACTTCCCGATCGACATCTTCGACCGCACCGACGGCCGTACGCCGAGATGGCCGACCTTCGGGGTCAAGCTGCTGCCCGTCCTCCCGCTGGACGCGGCCAAGCTGCTGCCGATCGCGGGCCTGTTCAAGCACGGCCCGGTCTCCTTGGCCGCGGACCTGGCGATGACCATGATCGTGGGCCGTGACCAGGCACATCTCGCCAAGCCCTGGGTGAGGATCCGGACGATGCAGGTGGACACCGCCGGTGTGAACCCGGTCGACTTCGGGATCAGCCGGACCCAGGCGACGGCACTGTTCACCAACGGCCAAGCGGTTGCCACGCAGTTCCTCTCCGAGTGGGACTGGGAGCACTACCTGGCCAGCTTCCGTGGCAACTGAGCCTGCTCCGCGCCTGCAGCAGGTTGAGCAGGCCACTCGTGAGAGCGTGGGCCCATGGCTGAGATGGTGGTTGTCGGGGGCGTGAACCAGGACCTGACCGTGCGCGCCGAGACCCGCCCCGCGGGTGGCGAGACGGTGGTCGGCAGCGGGCCGGTGGTCTCGTCCGGGGGCAAGGGTGCCAACCAGGCGGTGGCGGCGGCGTACGCCGGGGCCCGGGTGCGGCTGTGCGCCGCCGTCGGGGACGACGCGGCCGGCCGCGAACAGCTCGACCGGCTCCGGGAGGCCGGGGTGGAGGTGAGCGCAGTCCGCGCGGCCGAGGGGACGGCGACGGGGACGGCGATGATCGTGCTCACTCCGGACGGGGAGAACTCGATCGTCGTGGGCGCCGGCGCCAACGCGACCCTGGGCCCGGACGACGTCGCCGCCGCGATCGACAGCGACGTCGAGGTCGTGCTGGCGCAGACCGAGCCCGGCCTCGCGGCGATCGACGCGGCCCTCGGGCAGGCGCGGCGGGTCTCCGCCCGGTTCGTGGTCAACGCCGCACCCGTGGAGGGCCTCAGCGCCGAGGTGCTCCGCCACGCCGACCCGCTGGTGGTCAACGAGCACGAGGCCCGCGACCTGCTCCGCGAGCACGGGATCGCGGTCGGCTCCCCCGTCGACCCCACCGACTCACTCGCCCGGATCCTGCGCGACCACCTCGGCTGTGTCTCGGTGGTGGTCTCGCTCGGCGCCGCGGGCGCCAGCGTCGTGGCGGGTGAGACCGACACGCAGGTGACGGCACCGTCGGTCCGGGCGGTCGACACCACCGGGGCCGGCGACGTACTCGTCGGGGTGCTTGCCGCCCGCCTCGCCCAGGGATGGGACCTGCTCGCCGCGACCCGGGACGCCTGCGCGATCGCCGCCCAGGCGGTCACCAGCGAGGGTGCGCGCGGCTACCTGGCCCCCAAGGTCTCAGAGCTGTGACTGCACTCCGGCGAGCAGCTGGCGCGCCATCACGATCCGCTGCACCTGGTTGGTGCCCTCGTAGATCTGGGTGATCTTGGCGTCGCGCATCATCCGCTCGACCGGGTAGTCGCGGGTGTAGCCGTAGCCGCCGAGCACCTGGACGGCGTTGGTGGTGACCTCCATCGCGACGTCGGAGGCGAAGCACTTCGCCGCGGCGCCGAAGAAGGTCAGGTCGGAGTCGCCGCGCTCCGAACGGGCCGCCGCCGCGTAGGTCAGCTGGCGGGCGGCCTCCACCTTCATGCCCATGTCGGCGAGCATGAACTGCAGTCCCTGGAAGTCGGCGATCGCCTGGCCGAACTGCTTGCGCTCCTTGGCGTAGTCCAATGCGTAGTCCAGTGCCCCCTGGGCGACCCCCACGGCCTGCGCCGCGATGGTCACGCGGGTGTGGTCGAGGGTCTTCATCGCGGTCGCGAAGCCGGTGCCCTCCTCCCCGATCATCCGGTCGGCGGGGATGCGCACGTTGTCGAAGTAGACCTCGCGGGTCGGCGAGCCCTTGATGCCGAGCTTCTTCTCCGGCGCCCCGAACGAGACGCCCTCGTCGGACTTCTCCACGACGAAGGCGGAGATGCCCTTGCTGCGGGCGTCGGGGTCGGTCACGGCCATCACGGTGTAGAACTCCGACTCACCGGCGTTGGTGATCCAGCGCTTCACGCCGTTGAGCACCCAGTGGTCGCCGTCCTTGACCGCGCGGCACTTCATCCCGACCGCGTCGGAGCCGGCGTCGGGCTCGGAGAGGCAGTAGGAGAACCCGCCGTCGCCGGCAGCGAGCCTGGTGAGGTACTTCTTCTTCAGCTCCTCCGACCCGGAGATCTGCACCGGCAGCGAGCCGAGCTTGTTCACTGCCGGGATCAGCGAGGAGCTGACGCACGCGCGGGCGACCTCCTCGATCACGATCACGGTCGCGAGCGCGTCGGCACCGGCGCCGCCGTACTCCTCGGGCACGTGCGGGGCGTGGAAGTCCGCCGCGAGCAGCGCGTCCGCCGCCTCCTGCGGGTAGCGCGCCTCCTCGTCCACCGCAGCGGCGTGGGGTGCGATCTTGGCGTCGGCCACGGCGCGAACGGCCTCCCGGATGGCCTGGTGCTCGTCGGTCAGGGCATACACGGGGAAGTCAGCGCTCATGGCGCAGGAGTCTATGTTGGCCCGGTGAACGAGTGGCAGGAGCCTGCGGCGATCGACTACATGCTCGACGAGTGCACCACGTGGGCGGTGGTCGGGCTCTCCGGCAGGACCGACCGTACGGCGTACCAGATCGCCGCCTTGCTCAAGGAGCGCGGCAAGAAGATCGTGCCCATCCACCCGGACGCGCCGACCGTGCTGGGCGAGCAGGGCTATCCGACGCTGGCCGACGTGCCGTTCGAGATCGACGTGGTCGACGTCTTCCGGCGCTCCGACTCGGCCGGGCAGTTCGCCGACGAGGCGGTTGCCGTCGGCGCCAAGGGCGTGTGGTTCCAGCTGGGCGTGGTCGACGAGCCCGCCTTCCGGCGTACCCGCGCCGCCGGGGTGCCGATGGTGATGGACACCTGCCCGAAGATCGAGTGGCACCGGCGGTGAACCCGGCCGCTCCTGCTCCCGGTGGCGACCTGGCGCTCCGTCCCGGGCCCGGCCTCCCGCGCGGACTGGTCGTGCCCGCCGGCGAGATCACCGAGCAGTTCTCGAGGTCCTCGGGGCCCGGGGGCCAGTCGGTGAACACCACCGACAGCCGGGTCGAGATCGTCTTCGACCTCGTGGCCTCCACAGTGCTCACCGACGCGATGCGGCAACGGGCGATCGCCCACCTCGGCGCCGAGCGGCTGGTGATCACCGCCTCTGAGCACCGCTCGCAGCACCGCAACCGCGTGGCGGCCCGCGAGCGGCTGGCCGACCGTCTGCGCAAGGCCCTGGCACCACCGCCGTTGCCGCGTGTGCCCACCAAGCCGACCCGCGGCTCCCAGCGCCGGCGGATCGAGGGCAAGAAGCGACGCTCCCAGGTCAAGGCGATGCGCGGGCGGGTGCAGGGCGACTGAGCGTCATCCTCAGTCAGGATTGAGGATCCGTGCCCCGCTGCCCTCCTCTGCAAGCCGGTCGTCGGTGTTGTTGAGCACGCAGGAGCGCAGCGAGAGACAGCCGCAGCCGATGCAGTCGTCGAGGGTGTCGCGCAACTTCTCCAGCTGCGCGATGCGCTGGTCGAGATCGTGCCGCCAGATCCTGGAGAGCCGGCTCCAGTCGCGCTTGGTCGGCGACCTGCGCTCGGGAAGGGTGGCCAGGGCGGCACGGATGTCGGCCAGCGGAATGCCCACGCGCTGCGAGCTCCGGATGAAGGCGACGCGACGCAGCTGGTCGCGGTGGTAGCGCCGCTGGTTCCCGGGCGTGCGACGGCTCTCGATCAGACCCTCGCGCTCGTAGAAGTGCAGCGCCGACACCGCGACCCCTGAGCGCTCGGCCAGCTGCCCCGGGGTGAGCTCCTTGGCGATATCCATTTGACCTCAACCATAGTTGAGGTAGTTGGCTGAGCCCATGACGATCCTGGCCCCCTCTCGGACCTCTCCGGGCGCCTTCGACCCCGCCCACCGCGCGATCACCTTGGGCCTGATGGCACTGGTGACGATGTTCGCCTTCGAGGCCGTCGCAGTCAGCCTGGCGATGCCCAGCGTCGCTCGGGACCTCGACGGGGAGACGCTCTACCCGATCGCCGTGGTCGGCCTGCTCACCGCCGCGATCGTCGGCATGGTCGTCGGCGGCACCTGGAGCGACGCCCGCGGGCCCGCGCTGCCGATCCTGCTGGGCGGCCTGGGCTTCGCTGGAGGACTGCTGGTCTCGGGGCTGGCCTCCGGCATGGAGGTGTTCGTGCTCGGACGGCTGCTCCAGGGGGTCACCAGCGGCGCTGCGTTGACGGCGATGTACGTCGCGGTCGGCGACGCCTATCCCCCGGTTCTGCGTGCCCGGGTGTTCTCGCTGTTCGCCACGGCCTGGGTGGTGCCGTCGATCGCCGGGCCGTTCGTCACCGGCGCCCTGGTCGACCTCGCCGGGTGGCGCTCGGTGTTCTTGGTGGTGGCGGTCTTCGCCGCGCTCGGCACGCTCGGTGTGCGGATCGCGATGGGCCCGCACCTCGCCGTGCGCACGTCCCCGATCGCCTGGGGCCGCCGCCCGGCGTACGCCGTCCTCGCCGCGCTGGGCGTCGTGGCGCTGCACCTCGCCGGCCACGGCAGTGCCGGGAGCACCACCGTGCTGCTGCTGCTCGGCCTGCTGGCGCTCGGGCTCTCCGTGGGTCCGCTGCTCCCGGCCGGCACGCTCACCGCACGGGCCGGCCTCCCGGCGGTCATCGCTGGTCGCGGCCTGATCGGGGGTGCCTTCGTGTGCCTGGAGATGTTCCTGCCGCTGGTCCTGCAGCGCGAGAGCGGGCTCAGCCCGACCCTGTCGGGGTTGGTGCTGATGGTCGGCGCCCTCGGTTGGGCGGGCGGGTCGGCCTGCTCCGGGCGCGTCGTGGGCCCAGGCAGGTTCGGTCGGCTGCTGCGCCTGGCCGCGCTGGCCCTGCTCACGGGTGCGGCGATCTCACTCGCGCTGGTGCCGATCGACCACCTGCCCTGGGTCGCAGCCGCCGTCGCGATCGCCGGGTTCGCCACGATGGCGGTCGGAATGGGGCTGGCCACGCCGTTGCTCTCGACCCTGGTCCTGGACCTCTCCGCGGCGGGGCGACAGGGCGAGAGCGGCTCGGCGATCCAGCTCAGCGACGCCCTGGGACAGAGCGTCGCGGCCGGGCTGGTGGGTGCGGTCTTCGCCCGCTGGTATCTCCTGGACCAGCAGACCAGCTATCTCGCCGGCTTCGGCCTCGCGGTCCTGCTCGCCGCCCTCGCGGTGGTGGTGCTGCCCCGCACGGTCGCGCGATCCGTAGCCTGACCGTTCTGCACCGCCCCGGGGTCAGAAACCGAGCTTGTGCTCGGCCTCCCCGCGCACGGCCTGGCCCTTGTCCCGCGCCGTCTGCCGCAGCGCCTCCTGGAACTCGGTCATCTGCTGCTGCAGGGCCGGATCGCCGGCCGCGAGGATGCGTACGGCGAGCAGGCCGGCGTTGCGGGCACCGCCCACGGCCACCGTCGCGACGGGCACCCCGGCCGGCATCTGCACGATCGAGAGCAGCGAGTCCATGCCGTCGAGATACTTCAACGGCACCGGCACCCCGATCACGGGCAGCGGCGTCACGGCCGCGAGCATGCCGGGCAGGTGGGCCGCACCCCCCGCGCCGGCGATGATCACCCGCAGCCCGCGCCCTGCGGCCTGCCTGCCGTAGGCGAGCATCTCCTCGGGCATCCGGTGGGCGGACACCACATCGGCCTCGAACGCGATCCCGAACTCCTCGCACGCCTCCGCAGCGGCCTTCATCACCGGCCAGTCCGAGTCCGACCCCATCACGATGCCGACCTGTGGATCACTCACTGTGCTCTCCCAACTCTCCGGCGAACCAGGCTGCTGCGTGGCGGGCGCGCTCGAGGCAGTCCTCGAGGTCCTCGCCGTAGGCGTTGACGTGCCCGACCTTGCGGCCCGGGCGCAGGCCCTTGCCGTAGAGGTGCACCCGCAGCCGCGGGTCGCGCGCCATCGCATGCGGGTAGCCGTCGTAGAGGTGCCCGGTCTGGTCTCGACCGCCGAGGATGTTCACCATCACCGTCCAGCGCTCCCGCGGCTCCGGGGAGCCCAGGGGCAGGTCGAGCACGGCGCGGAGGTGGTTCTCGAACTGGCTGGTGACCGCCCCGTCCTGGGTCCAGTGACCGGTGTTGTGCGGCCGCATCGCCAGCTCGTTGACCAGCACCCGGCCGTCCCGGGTCTCGAAGAGCTCGACGGCGAGGATCCCGGTGACGTCGAGCTCACCGGCGATCCGCAGCGCGATCTGCTGGGCCTCCAGGGCGAGGTCGCGGTCGAGGTCGGGGGCAGGGGCGACCACCTCGTGGCAGATGCCGTCGCGCTGCGTGGAGGCCACGATCGGCCAGGCCGCGACCTGTCCCGACGGCGAGCGGGCCACCAGGGCGGAGAGCTCGCGGCGGTAGTCGACACGTTCCTCGGCCAGGATCGCGGTGCCGGACGAGGCGCCCGAGGCGAACGCCTCCGCGCAGTCCTCGGGGCCGGTGACGAACCAGACGCCCTTGCCGTCGTAGCCGCCGCGGGTGGTCTTGAGCACGCAGGGGAACCCGAAGGCGGCCACCTCCTCGACCGAGGAGACCAGCGCGTTGCGCGGGCAGGGCACCCCGAGCTCGGCCAGCCGACGGCGCATCACCCCCTTGTCCTGGGCGTGCACCAGCGCCGCCGGCCCGGGACGCACGGCGAGCGTCGATTCGAGCGCGTGCAGGTGCTCGGTGGGGACGTGCTCGTGGTCGAAGGTGACCACGGTGGCGCCTTTGGTGACCCGGCGCAGGGTCTCCAGGTCGCGGTAGTCGCCGACGACGTGGTCGGGGATCACCTGGGCCGCCGAGACGCCCTCGGCCTCGGCCAGCAGGCGCAGCGGGATGCCCAGGGCGGCCGCGGGCTCGGCCATCATCCTGGCCAGCTGGCCGCCGCCGATCACGGCGACGGTGGGGGCGAGCGCATCGGGCACGCAGTGACCCTACCCAGCCTCGATGCGGCGTACGGCGACCGGCTCGAGGGCCCCGAAGCCGCGCAGGGGACGGGCCGGGAGCACCCGGGTCTCGAACAGGTCCTCGGGGAGCATCTCGGCGGTGTGGATGTCGGTGATCACGCGGTTGCGGCGCGCCACACCGACCAGCCGGGCGGCGAGGTTGACCGCCGGGCCGTAGACGTCACCCATCCGGAGCACCACCGAGCCGCTGACGACCCCGACGTGCACGTCGGGCAGCAGCTCGTCACCGCCGATGATCTTGATGATGTCCCAGGCGATGTCCATGCCCTCGGTGGGCGTCGGTGCGAGGTAGAGCACGGAGTCGCCGAGGGTCTTGACCACCCGGCCGGAGCGGCGAGAGACGACCTCGTGGGCCCTGGCCTCGAAGACCTCGACGAGGTCGCCGATCTTGTCCTCGTCGAGGTCGTTGGTCAGCGCGCTGAAGCTGACCAGGTCGGCGAAGCCGACGGTGGCCTGCGCGACCTGCTCCTCCTCGGCGGCCGCCTCGGCACTCTCCACCCGCGCGACCGCAGCCGCGAGGTGGCGGCGCCAGACGTAGGTGAGCAGCGCCTCGAAGTGCGGGCCGACCTCGGTGGCCAGGCGCAACGCCTCGGTGCGCAGTGAGTCCTCGCCGGAGGAGTGGTCCAGCACCCCCAGCACGGTGGCGACCTCCCACTCGGCGAGCCGATCCATCGTCTGCCCCACCGCGCGGGTCATCCGCACGATCGTCTCGAAGTCCAGTCGGCCCTCCCGAGCGATCGCGGCGACCCGCATCACAGCCTCGGCGTCCGCGGAGTTGAACTCGGTGTTCTCGGTGGGCTCGGGGAACCCGAGCGCACGCCAGAGCAGGTGCGCCTGCTTGACCGTCATGCCGGCCGGTGCGGCCACCTGCTCGCCCGTCAGGTGCGGACGTTCACCCAGGATGGCTCGCTCGAGGTCCTCAGGCGCCGTCATCGGAGCCGCGGGTGCCGTGGTGCAACAGGTCGCTGAGGACCAGCTGCGCCTTCTCGACCCGAGGGATGTCGTGGAGCTCGACCCGGCCGAGCTCGCTCGCGTCGGAGATCACCAGGGTGCCGCAGCCGAAGACGCGGTCGATGACGCCCTTCTCATAGGAGACGTCGCTGATCCGGTTGAGCGGGATGTCGTGACCGCGGCGGGTGAAGACACCGGTCCGGGTGACCAGCCGGCGGCCGGTCAGGGTGTAGGTCGCCAACAGCCACCGCAGGAACGGCGCCACCACGAACCACACCACGAGCACCCCCGTGACCACCCAGATCACCAGGCGCCAGGTGCCGGCCGCGTCGCCGGTGGGCAGGCTGCTCAGGTAGCCCGAGATCCCGGCCAGGAGGATCAGCACCACCGTCGGCAAGAACAGCACCTTCACGTGGGTGCGAGTGCTGAGCACGACATGCTCGCCCTCGTTGAGGAGCTTTTTTGAGATCGCCACAAAAGCGATCATGCCATGCCACGGACATGCACCACGTCGCCCGCACCGAGGTGCTCCTCGCCCAGCTCGGTGCGCACCACCAGCCGGCCGGCCCCGTCGATGTCGAGGGCCTCACCGGCCACCTCACCGGCGGGAACCGTGACCTTCACCTGCTGCCCAGGCGTGGTGCACAGCTCCAGGTAGGCGGCCCGCAGGTCCTCCCCGGCCAGCCAGCGGTCGTAGGTGGCTGCGAGCGCGTCACAGGTCGCGGCCAGCAGTGCCGACCGGTCCACGTCCTCGCCGGTGACCAGCGCGAGCGAGGTCGCCCCCGGCACCGGCAGCTGCTCGCGCGTCTGGGTGCAGTTCAAGCCGATGCCGACCACCGCCGCCGGACCGGCCGCTCCGCCCTCGACCCGCTCGAGCAGGATCCCGCCGACCTTGAGGTCCTCGGCCAGGACGTCGTTGGGCCACTTCAGGCCGACCTCGGCCCCCGTGACCCGGCGTACGGCGCGCGCGGCAGCGATCCCGGCGAGCAGCGGCAGCCAGGGCCAGCGCTCCGCGGGAACGTTGTCGGGGACGAGCAGGAAGGAGGCCGTGAGGGAGCTCCCGGCCGGAGCCACCCACTCGCGACCCAGCCGTCCGCGCCCGGCGCTCTGGTGCTCGGCGGCCAGCACCAGGCCGCTGGGCTCCCCCTGGCGGACGCGCTCGGCGACCGCCGCGTTCGTGGAGGCGACCTCCTCGACCACCTCGACACGCCACCGGCCGGTGTCGGCGAGGGCGGCCGTGGTCGCGGCGGGGTCAATGGGTGGGCGTGTGTCCTCGTTGCCGGTCATGCCCACTAGATTGGCGCAGGAACGAGGTGGCGGCCAGCATCAGGCCCCGACGGGGCCACCGGACGCCCAGGCCAGAGCTTGAGGAGCCGAGCAGTGAGCGCAGCACCCGGAGAGGGCACCGACGTCCCCGAGGACATCGACATCCACACCACCGTCGGCAAGCTCGCGGACCTCGAGCGCCGCATCGACGCGGCCGTGCACGCCGGCTCCGCCAAGGCGGTGGAGAAGCAGCACGCCAAGGGCAAGTGGACCGCCCGGGAGCGCATCGAGCACCTCTTCGACGAGGGCTCGTTCGTGGAGCTCGACGAGCTCGCGCGGCACCGCTCGGTGGCCTTCGGCCTGGAGAAGAACCGCCCCTACGGCGACGGCGTGATCACCGGCTTCGGGACGATCGACGGCCGCCAGGTGTGCGTGTTCTCCCAGGACTTCACCGTCTTCGGCGGCTCACTGGGCGAGGTCTACGGCGAGAAGATCTGCAAGGTGATGGACCTCGCGATGAAGACCGGCTCCCCGATCATCGGGATCAACGAAGGTGCGGGCGCGCGCATCCAGGAGGGCGTGGTCTCCCTCGGCCTGTACGGCGAGATCTTCCGCCGCAACGTGCACGCCAGCGGCGTGATCCCGCAGATCAGCCTGATCATGGGCTCCTGCGCCGGTGGGCACGTCTACTCCCCCGCGGTCACCGACTTCACGATCATGGTCGACGGCACCTCCAACATGTTCATCACCGGTCCCGACGTGATCAAGACCGTCACCGGTGAGGACGTCACGATGGAGGAGCTCGGCGGCGCACGGGCGCACAACACCAAGTCCGGCAACGCCCACTACATGGGTGCCGACGAGGAGGACGCGCTGGAGTACACCAAGGCGCTGCTCTCCTACCTGCCCCAGAACAACCTCGACGAGCCGCCGGTCTACGACACCCTGCAGGCCTCCGGGGGCGCGGACCTGGAAGTCACCGACGAGGACCGGGCGCTGGACACCGTGATCCCGGACTCGCCCAACCAGCCCTACGACATGAGGACCGTGATCGAGGGCATCGTCGACGACGGCGAGTTCCTCGAGGTGATGCCGCTGTTCGCGCCCAACATCGTGATCGGTTACGGCCGGGTCGAGGGCCGGTCGGTCGGCGTGGTCGCCAACCAGCCGATGCAGTTCGCCGGCACCCTCGACATCGACGCCTCCGAGAAGGCCGCCCGCTTCGTTCGCACCTGCGACGCCTTCAACATCGCGGTGCTGACCTTCGTCGACGTCCCGGGCTTCCTCCCCGGCACCGACCAGGAGTGGAACGGCATCATCCGCCGCGGCGCCAAGCTGATCTACGCCTATGCCGAGGCGACCGTCCCGCTGGTCACGATCATCACCCGCAAGGCCTACGGCGGGGCGTACGACGTGATGGGCTCCAAGCACCTCGGCGCCGACATCAACCTGGCCTGGCCGACGGCGCAGATCGCGGTGATGGGCGCCCAGGGCGCGGCCAACATCGTGCACCGCAAGGAGCTCGCCAAGGTGGAGAAGGACGGCGGCGACGTGGAGCAGCGCCGCGCCGAGCTGATCACCGAGTACGAGGACACCCTCGCCAACCCCTACGTCGCCGCCGAGCGTGGCTACGTCGACGCGGTGATCAGCCCCCACGAGACCCGGATCGAGGTCGTCCGGGCACTGCGGCTGCTCGCCTCCAAGCGCGAGACGCTGCCGCCCAAGAAGCACGGGAACATCCCGCTGTGAGCGAGGAGAGCCCCCCGCTGCTGCGGGTGGTCAAGGGCGACCCGACCCCCGAGGAGGTCGCCGCCCTGGTCGCCGTCGTCTCGGCGATGGCCACCGGGGCGTCCGCAGCAGGCGCCCAGGCCCGGCCTCGCTCGGAGTGGTCGGCCAACCACCGCCGCCTCCGCGGCATCCACCGGCCCGCGCCGGGCGCGTGGCGCGCCGGCGCGCTGCCGCGCTGAGTAGCCTTCGACGATGCCCCCGACTGCGACTCCCCGCCTGATCCTGGCCTCCGCGTCGCCCGCGCGGCTGAAGACCCTGCGTGCCGCCGGGCTCTCCCCGGAGGTGGTGGTCAGCGGCGTCGACGAGTCCCGGGTGGTCGACCTCGGACCGGCCGAGCACGCCCTGAAGCTGGCCCAGCTGAAGGCGGCCGCGGTCGCTGCGAAGGAGAAGCGGGCGCTGGTGATCGGCTGCGACTCGGTGCTCTCCCTGGACGGGCAGATCCTGGGCAAGCCGGCCACCGAGGAGGAGGCCGCCGACCGCTGGAGGCAGATGCGCGGCCGGGCCGGCGTACTCCACACCGGGCACTGCGTCATCGACAACCACCGCGAGGTCTGGCTGGCCCGCTCCGCCGCCACCCAGGTCCGGTTCGCGGAGGTCACCGACGAGGAGATCGACGCCTACGTCGCCACCGGTGAGCCGCTCGAGGTGGCCGGGGCGTTCACCCTCGACGGCTTCGGCGGTGCGTTCGTCTCCGGGGTCACCGGCGACCCGCACAACGTCGTCGGGATCAGCCTGCCGCTGCTGCGCCTGATGTTCGACGAGCTCGGTTTCGTGTGGACGGACTTCTGGGCGGTCAGGCCCGGGGCCGACCGCCATTGACGCCTCGGCCCCGCATCAGCAGGACCGCCTCGGTCCGGTTGCGGGCGCCCAGCTCGGAGATGACCGCGGCCACGTCGCGCTCCACGGTGCGTCCGGAGAGGTGCAGCATCCGCGCGATCGAGGCGTCGCTCTCCCCCACGGCCACCAGCCGCGCCACGTCGAGGCGCCGCTCGGTCAGCGGCGGCGGCGTCCCCGGCGGCAGGATCGGCGTGCAGTGCTCGACGGTGCGCCGCCACAGCTCTGCGACCGGCTCCACCAGCTCCGGGAGCTCGGTGCACCAGGAGGTGCGGTCGCCGTCGGCGGTGTCGGGTCCCTCCACGACCAGCCAGCGCTCGTCGATCACCAGTGAGCGCAGGAACACCGGCCCCAGCAGGGCGCGCGGGAACAACGACGGCAGCAGCGGGTGCATCTGCACCGTGGAGCGCCGGGTGACCAGCTCGGTCTCGACGCCCCGGGCACGGGCCTGCCGGACGAGCGGGATCCCGGGGTCCTCCGGGTCGTAGAAGTAGCGCGGCTGGGTGATCCGGCACGAGTGGCGAGCCAGCGGTTGGAGCACCGCCAGCTCAGCGACCTGGGCGTGCACCCCGACCAGCAGCCGCAGGCGTGGGTCGCGGCGCTCGGCGACAGCGGCGAGCTGCGCGCGGATCCGGTCGGCGCGCGCACGCAGGTCGCGCACGTGTGCCGGCTCGTCTGCCAGCGTGAATCCCGAGCTCACCTGACAATCCTCTCAAACGCCGTCTGCAGGCGCTATCGGGACCGACGCGACCCCGAGGTGCCACCCCCCGCGGGGCATCACGGCCGCGCCGTCCCGATGGGCACACCCTGACCCACAGGCCCCACACTTGTCTGCACCCCGACACCAAGTTGGCGGGACTCCGCCATCGGGCTAGGGGACGCGTGCCCGGGCGGGGTCGGGCCCGGTCGCTCCCAGGTGCTGGCCGTGCTCGCGCCCCAGGACCCGCTTCTTGAACACGAACCGGCGGAACGCCCAGAACCGGAAGACCATCCCCAGCCCGGCGCCGACCACGTTGGCGGAGATGTTGTCTGCCAGCGCGTTGTTCCAGCCCATCGTGTTGCGCGTCAGCCACAGGCAGGCCATCGGGATCACGAAGGAGGCGAGGTTGACCACCGTGTAGATCAGCGCCCCACCGCCCGGTCCGGCGGCCTGACGGTGCTTGAAGGCGTAGCGGCGGCTGCCGTAGAAGCTGATCCACATGCCGACCCAGTTGGCGATGAACCAGCTGGTCAGCGGCCAGCCGTTGAGCGGGCCGGGCCGGTGGAGGCCGACGATGCCGTGCGCGAGGACGTTGAACAGCACCACGGCGATGACGGTGGCCACCACGTTGACGGCGGAGAACTTGGCGGCCTCGTTGCCCAGGCGGCGCAGACGGGCGCGCATGCACACAGGCTAGCGATCGTGTTGGCATCATGAGCGCATGCGCGGAATCATCCTCGCCGGTGGCACCGGCTCCCGTCTCCACCCCGTGACACTGGGGATCAGCAAACAGCTGGTCCCCGTCTACGACAAGCCGATGATCTACTACCCGCTCAGCACGCTGATGCTGGCGGGGATCCGCGACATCTTGGTGATCACCACGCCCCACGAGGCCGACGGCTTCCACCGGCTCCTCGGCGACGGCTCGAGGTTCGGGATCTCGATCACCTACGCCCCGCAGCCCTCACCCGACGGCCTGGCGCAGGCCTTCACGATCGGGGCCGACTTCATCGGCACCGAGACCAGCGCCCTCGTCCTCGGCGACAACATCTTCTACGGCCCCGGATTCGGCCGGAAGCTCGGTGAGCTCGAAGCGATCGAGGGCGCCAAGATCTTCGCCTACCGGGTCGCCAACCCCAGTGCGTACGGCGTGGTCGAGTTCGACGCCGACGGCACGGCGATCTCGCTGGAGGAGAAGCCGGTGCGCCCCCGCAGCCACTTCGCCGTCCCGGGGCTCTACTTCTACGACAACGACGTCCTCGCGATCGCCCGCGACCTCAAGCCCTCGGCTCGTGGGGAGTACGAGATCAGCGACGTCAACCGGCACTACCTGGACCGCGGCCGGCTCGCCGTCGAGATGCTCGAGCGCGGCACCGCCTGGCTGGACACCGGGACCTTCGACGACCTCAACGAGGCCAACAACTTCATCCGCACGATCGAACACCGGCAGGGGCTGAAGATCAGCGCGCCCGAGGAGGTGGCCTGGCGGCAGGGCTTCCTCAGCGACGACGAGCTCCGAGCGCGGGCCGAGCCGCTGATGAAGTCCGGCTACGGCGCCTACCTGCTCGGCTTGGTCACGGGCGAGAACCTCTGAGCCTTCAGCGGCTCCCACCACTCCCGGTTCCTGCGGTACCACTCCACCGTCGCCGCGAGGCCCTCGCCGAAGGGCACCTCGGGCCGGTAGCCGAGCTCGGTGCTGATCTTGGTGATGTCGACCGAGTAGCGCAGGTCGTGGCCGAGCCGGTCGGTGACCCGGTCGACCCGCTCCCACCCGGTCCCGGTCGCCTCGAGCAGCAGCCCGGTGAGCTCCTTGTTGGTCATCTCGGTGCCACCGCCGATGTTGTAGACCTCGCCGGCGCGACCGCCCTCGAGCACGAGGTGGATGCCTCGGCAGTGGTCGTCCACGTGCAGCCAGTCGCGGACGTTCGCGCCCTCGCCGTACAACGGCACCTGCAGACCGTCGATCAGGTTGGTCACGAACAGCGGGACCACCTTCTCGGGGAACTGGTAGGGCCCGTAGTTGTTGGAGCAGCGGGTGATGCACACCGCGAGCCCGTGGGTGCGGTGGTAGGCGCGGGCGAGGAGGTCGCTGGAGGCCTTGGAGGCGGAGTACGGCGAGTTCGGCAGCAGCGGCTGGTCCTCGTCCCAGCTGCCCTCGGGGATGGAGCCGTAGACCTCGTCGGTGGAGACGTGCACGAACTTGCCCAGGTCGTGCTCGCGGGCTGAGTCGAGCAGCGTCTGGGTGCCGACGACGTTGGTGAGCACGAAGTCGGCGGCACCGGTGATGGAGCGGTCCACGTGGCTCTCGGCCGCGAAGTGCACGAGCGCGTCGGCCTCGGCGACCAGCGTGTCCACGAGGGCACGGTCGAGGATGTCGCCCTCGACGACCCGCAGCCGCCGGTCGTCGCGCACGGGGGCGAGGTTCTCCAGGTTGCCCGCGTAGGTGAGCTTGTCGAGCACCACGACGCTCTCGGGCACGAGCCCGCCCCATGCTCCGGTGAGCACCGAGCGCACGTAGTGGCTGCCGATGAAGCCGGCCCCACCGGTGACCAGGAGTCGCATGCCTTGCCTTTCGAGCCCGTCTCGGGCGTTGCCGAACGTGGACCGCAGACTAGCGGCGCCCCTCCCGGCCGGCAGAGCCGGAGCGGATCTGGACGCCGACGGAGGCCATCGTGGCGGCCATCCCGGCCATCAGCGGGGTCCGGGCCAGGCCGGCCGTGGGCGGCCACGCGACCGAGCGCATCCGCAGGTCCCGGACCTGGAAGCGGGCGATCGGGGAGGTGCCGAGCACCACCGGCGGTCGCCGTCGGGTGATCCGGTGCAGGTCGCCGAGGATGGCCCCGATCGTGGTCGAGCGCTCGCTGGCGAGCACCTTGAGGTGCCGGCCGCCTCGCTCGCGCACCGCGTCGAGGCCGGTCAGGATCATCGCGGCGGCGTCGTCGACGAAGAGGTAGTCGCGCCTGGTGTCCAACGAGACGTAGATGCTCAGCGGCTGGCGGGTGACCTGGGCCCGGCACAGCAGCGAGATCAGCCCCTGCTGCTTGCCGGTGTCCTGTCCCGGCCCGTAGAGGTTGGAGATCCGGCCCACGAGCACCGGCACCCCCGTGCGCTCGCCGAAGGCCTCGACCAGGCCCTCGGAGCGCAGCTTGGCGTGCCCGTACGGCGAGTTCGGCGACGGCGCCGAGAGCTCGGTGAAGGGTGGGTGCGCCGACCCGGCGTAGACCCCGCCCGCGGAGGAGGCCAGGAAGAACGCCCCGGGACCCACAGGCTCCCACCGCAGCAGGAACGCCTCCAGCAGGGCGACCTCCGCATCGAGCTGCTCGGGGCTGGTCCCCACGACCCCGGCCCCGGCGCACCAGTAGACCTCCCACCCGGTCGCGGGCAGCCCCCGGGCGTGGTCCAGAAGCACGCGCAGGGCGGCGTCGTGGTCGGACCACGGCACCTGCGCGGTGAGGACCTCGCGGCCTCGCGCGCTCAGGCCACGGACGACCGCCCGGCCGAGCAGGCCGGTGGCGCCGACCACCCACGCCGGGCCGGGCTCAGGCGTCGTCTCGGCGACCAAGGGGACCGTCCACGGGATCCTGCGTGATCAGGTAGAGCGGCTTGCCCATCGCCATGTTCACCGCCACCCCGACGTACTCCGCGATCACCCCGAGGGAGAACAGGATCGCCCCGGTGCAGATCAGCAGCACGACGGCCAGCGAGGTCCAGCCGGCGACCGGGTAGGGCTCGATCAGCTGGCGCACGACCAGGAAGACGGCGATGCCCAGGCCGAGCAGCGCGAACAGCACGCCCGTGACGCTGACCAGCCGGAGGCCGCGGGTGCCCCCGGTGAGCACCATCCGCCAGAAGTGCGAGAGCAGGCTGCGCAGGGAGTAGCCCGAGCGTCGGTCGTCGCCCTCGGTGCGCATCGGCACCGGCGTGGTGGTCGGCCGGCCGGCGACCCAGCCCAGCGCGATGTCGAGGTAGACCCCCGACCCGGCGTACGCCGCGACGCTGCGGCCGACCTCGCCCAGGATCAACCGGTAGCTGTGGAAGATCTCGGTGTTCGCACCCCCGGTGAGCGACTTGACCACCCGCTTGGCACCCCGCGAGGCGAGGTTGCGGACGGCACCGTGGGGGGCGGCGTTGGTGGGGCTCGCGTAGACCACCGTCGCCTGGCCCTCCAGCGCCGCGTCGAGCAGGTCGCCGAGGTAGGCGGGGTCGTGCTGCCCGTCCTCGTCCATCGTCACGATCCAGTCGCCACCTGAGGAGGCCATCCCGGCCAGCGTGGCCGCGTGCTGGCCGAAGTTGCGGCTCAGCCAGATCGGCCGGACGAAGTCGTGCTCGGACTCGAGCTCGCGGATCACCCGCGCGGAGTCGTCGGGGCCGCAGTCGTGCACCAGCAGCACCTCGGTGACGCGGAAGCTCCGCCCACCGGCGCTGGTCTGCGCCTCGGTACGCGCCGCGAGCTCGGTGACGACCGAGGCGAGATGCGCCTCCCCGCCGTACACCGGGATCACCACCGAGACCTGGTGCTCGGTCCCGGGTGCCGAGGGCTGCGCGCTCATTGGCGTGACTATAGTCATCGGCGTGGCTGCCGAGGGCGGGGTGCCGACCCGGAGCGATCACCTCCGTCGGATCCTCGCCGACCACCGCTTCCACTTCCTGCTGGTCGGCGGCTTCAACGTCGTGCAGGGTGTCGGCTGGTTCGCCCTCCTGCACGCCCTCCTCGGGCACCGGCTGGGCTACCTGTACGTGCTGGCCCTCGCCTACGTCCCGGCGATCCTGCTCGGGTTCGTGCTCTACCGGACGCTGGTCTTCAAGGTCGAGGGCCACGTGGTCAAGGACCTGGTCCGGTTCACGATGGTGCAGGCGGCGGCACTGGGCCTCAACGCGGTGAGCCTGCCGTTCTTCCACGAGCTGCTGCACGTGCCGCTGGTCCTCGCCCAAGCACTCTCGGTGGGAGTGATCATCGTGTTCAACTACGTCGGGCACCTGTACTTCTCCTTCCGGCGCAGTCACGCCCACCCCAGACCGGGAGCAGGCCACAGGTAGGCTGGCCCGCGCCCACGCGAACCGGACACCGACCACTCCCCTGCTCGGAGGCAGACCAGATGGCATCGATGAAGGACCTGCTCTCCCAGGTGCCGCTCTACGTCGGTCTCCAGAAGGCCGTCGGCGCGGACCGGCTGCGCTACCGCTGCCTGGAGGCTGCCCGGATCCAGCCCGGTGACGTCGTCATCGACGTCGGCTGCGGCCCCGCGTACTACTTCGAGCGGCTCCCCCAGCCGTTGACCTACCACGGCTTCGACACCGACGAGACCTACATCGAGTGGGCCCGCGGCAAGTGGGGCGACCGGGCGAGCTTCCACGTCGGCAGCTTCGACCGCGAGGCCGCGGCCGCGCTCCCGGCGCCCGACGCGATCCTGCTGCTCGGCCTCCTGCACCACCTCAGCGACGAGGACTCGGCTGACCTGCTCGAGCTGTGCGCGCAGATCCTCGCTCCCGGCGGCAGGGTGGTCTCGGTGGACACCGCGTTCGTCCCGCAGCAGGGACGCCTCTCACGCTGGATGTCGGAGAACGACCGGGGCGAGTTCGTCCGCTACCCCGAGCAGTTCGAGGCCCTCGCCGCCCCGTGGTTCGCCTCCACCACCAGCGAGATCGTCTCCGGGACGGGTCGGATCCCGGGCGCCTACCTGCTGATGACCCTGGCCGAGTCCCGTGTGTCCGCGGGCAACGGCGAGGTCCCGGGGCGCTGAGCACTCCCACCGCCCCCCGACCGGGCCGCGCCCGCTCCCTGCTGGCATCGGGCTGGATCCCGGCCCTGCTCGTCTACGCCGTCGCGGTGGCGCTGCTCCACGACGTGGGTCTCGTCGAGGTCCGCGACACGATGGCGTTCACCGCCTGGCTGGTCTGGGCGCACACCGTCCCGGGCGTGGTCCTCTGGCGTGCCCTGGACTGGCGGGCCCCTGTGGGCAGCGGACGAGCGCGCCCGTTCCCCGAGGACGTGGCGCTGGGCTCGATCCTGGGGATCATCGTCGCGATCCCGGCGTACCTCCTGGCGGTCGCCGCCGGGCTGCCGCTGCTGGTCGCCGCCTGGCCGCTGCTGGTGCTGGTGCCGGCCGCCCTGAGCCGCCGCGGCCGAGTGCTGCTGCTGCGGCGCCAGGCCCGACCCACCCCACCGTGGTGGTCGTGGTCGCTGGCCGCGGTGATGCTCTTCGCGGTCGGCTTCTCGGCCGTGGACTTCTGGGGCGAGCAGGCCCTCACCCCCGAGTCGCTGAGGGGGCCGTACGTCGATGTGCCCTTCCACCTCTCCCTGGTCGGGGAGTTCCGGCACCACTTCCCCGCCACGATGCCCTACGTGAGCGGGACACCGCTGCGCTACCACTGGCTGGTCTACCCGTTCCTGGCCTCCTCCTCCTGGGGCGCCGGCGTCGAGCCGCACGTGCTCCTGCAGCTGCTGGGCCCAGCCGCCCTGGGGGCGCTGATGCTCCTCGGGGTGGCCGCGGCGGCCACGCGGCTCAGCGGTCACCGCTGGGCCGGTGTCGCGGCCGCCGCGCTCGCCTGCGCGGTCTCCCCCCTCGACGTGATGGGCTGGAGCCGAGGCGCCGAGCCGTGGATCTCGCCGAGCTGGGCGTTCTACATCTCCCCCACCCAGGCACTGGCCAACGCGCTGGCGCCACTGCTCGTCGTGCTGGTCGTCGCGGTGGCCCGCGGCGCCGCCACCCGTCCGCGCCACTGGCTGCTCACCGCGGTGGTGCTGCTCGCCGTGGCCGGCGCCAAGTCGGCGATGCCACCGCTGTTCGTCGCAGGCCTCTTCGGCGCCACCGTGGTGATGGTGCTGCTGCGCCGGCGGGCCGCCTGGAGACTCGCAGGCCTGACCGTGCTCTCCGTGGGCGTCTTCGCCCTGGCCACCGCGATCTTCTACGGTCGCGGGTCGCGGGCGCTGACTCTCGAGCCACTGCAGTACGTCGACTTCAGGGCTGCCGGCCTGGGCCTGGCCGAGACCGATGCCGCCGCCTCGGGCATCGTCCAGGCGGTCATGACCGCAGCGCTGGTGCTCTGCGTCGCGGCCCCGGCGGTCGGCGCACTGGGACTGTTCAGCCACGGCGGTTGGCGTCGGCCCGTCCCCTGGCTGCTGCTCGGCACGTGGGCGGCCGGCATCGGCGTGCTGCTGCTGATGCGCCACCCCGGCCTCGGCCAGTACTACTTCTACGCCAGCGGGGTGGTCCCGGTCGTGCTGCTCGCGGCGCTCGGCTGGGCCCGTGCGGTCGGTCACCCGTCCCGGGCGAAGGTCACCGTGGTCGGCGCGGCCCTGCTCGTCGGCCTCGGCTGGGCCGTCCTGGTCTCGGCCCTGACCAGCTCGGAGGAGCCGCTGCGCTCCGCCTCGACCGACGCCGGCCGGATGCTCGCCTCGTTCGGGCTCCCCCTGGGCATCGCCGTCTCCGGCGTCCTTGTGCTCACCGCCGCGTTCCACCTCGGCTCGCGGCGCTCGGCGGCACTGCGCGGACAGAGCCTGCTCGTGGCGATCAGTCTCGTGGTCGGCATGTGCCTGCCCTACCCGTTGGCGACGGTCGCGACCTTCCGCGACGGCGCGCAGCCCCCGCGGTCGGCGGCGCGGATCCCGGTCCGGGAGGGTGGGCTGGAGGCGGCCACCTGGCTGCGGGAGCACAGCAGCCCCGACGACCTGGTCGCCACCAACGTCCACACCCAGATGCTCAGCGAGGCGGCATCCTTCGACCACCGGAACTTCTGGATCTCGGCCTACAGCGAGCGCCGGGTGCTGGTGGAGGGGTGGGCCTACATCGCCCCCGAGGTGGTGGGCCTGCCCTCCACCGACGCGAACAACGCGGCCGCGGGCCCCGCGGAGTTCTGGGACCCCGAGCTGCTGCGGCTCAACGACGAGGCCTTCACCGCCCCGACCGCCGCGCGCCTCGAGGAGCTGCACCGTCGCCACGGCGTCGACTGGCTCTTCGTCGACAAGGGCCGCGACCCCGACCTGGAGGCGTTGGGCCGGCTGGCCGACGTACGCCTGGAGACCGAGCAGTACGCCGTAGTCCAGCTCAGGCCTTGACGGCGGCGAGGACCACCGAGGAGCCGAACGGCAGGTCGCGCCGCCGCAGCAGCCTGGCCTCACGGCGCGAGAGCCACAAGAACAGCCGCTCCAGGGTGCGCGGCACCTCGGGGAGGCTGACGGTGTCGGCCGGGTGCTGCTCCACGCCGGTGCGGCTCAGCCCGCGCCGGGCCCGGCGCAGCAGCCGTTCGGCCGCGAAGAACGGGAACACCCCGGCGAAGGCGTAGGTGGACCGGGTCACGGTCAACCCGGCCGCCTCGAGCGCCCGCACCGCCCGGCCGCGGGTGTAGCGCCGGTGGTGGCCGTTCTCCTCGTCGAACTCGCTCCAGGCCCATTGGTAGGCCGGGACCGAGACCAGCAGCCGGCCGCCGGGCTTGAGCACCCGGGCGAGCTCCTGCACGGCGAGCGACTCGGGCTCGCAGTGCTCCACCACGTCGAAGGCGCACGCGACGTCGAAGGTCTCATCGGCGAACGGCAACGCCATCGCCGACCCGCACACGCCGCCGGGCTCGAGCCCGCGCGGGTCGATGTCGAGCATGATCCGGGTGCCGTGGCCGTCGAGCCAGCCGACGCTGGGGCCGTCGGCGCTGCCCACGTCGAGCAGCACCTCGCTGGCGCCGATCCGGTCCTCGAGGACCGTGCGCAGCAGCTCGGTGCGCGCGCGGTACCACCAGTACTCCGGTGCCCCGAGCGAGGCGGATCCTCCATGTCCGCGAGCGGGCGCTGCGCCCTGGGGGACCTTGGGCGCACCGTGACCAGACATGGGCGCGAGCCTAACCGCGCTACTCGACCGGCAGGCCGAGACCCCGCGCGATCAGCATCCGCTGCACCTCCGAGGTGCCCTCGCCGATCTCGAGCACCTTCGCGTCGCGGTAGAGCCGCGCCACGGGGTACTCCTCCATGAAGCCGTAGCCGCCGAAGACCTGGGTGGCGATCCGGGTCGCCGTCACGGCCGACTCGGTGGCGTAGAGCTTGGCGATGGCCGCGGCCTGCTTGAACTCCTTCATCGGCTTGCCGGCGTCCTTCATCCACGCGGCCTTGTAGGTCAGCTGCCGGCTCGCGGCCAGCATCACCTCCAGGTCCGCGATCTGGAAGGCCACGCCCTGCTTGCGCCCGATGGGTACGCCGAAGGTGGTCCGCTCCCCGGCGTACTGCACGCTCAGGTCGAGACAGGCCTGGATGCAGCCGACCGCCAGCGCCGCGATCGCGACGCGGCCGTCGTCGAGGGTGGCGAGGAACTGCGCGAACCCGCGGCCGCGCTCGCCGAGCAGGTTGCCCTCCGGCACGCGCGCGTCGGCGAAGGACAGCGGGTGGGTGTCCGAGGCGTGCCAGCCGAGCTTGTCGTAGGCCTTCTCGGCGGTGAAGCCGGGCGTGCCACTGGGCACGATGATCGTGGAGATCTCGGCCTTGCCCGGCTTGTCGGGCGAGCCGCTCGGAGTCTCGCCGGTCCGGGCGGTCACGGTGACCACGGAGGTGATCTCGGAGCCGGAGTTGGTGATGAACTGCTTGGCGCCGTTGATCACCCACTCGCCGTCGGCGAGCTCGGCGCGGGTCTTGGTGGCTCCCGCGTCCGACCCGGCGCCGGGCTCGGTCAGGCCGAAGCCGGCGAGCGTGGTGCCGGACACCAGGTCGGGCAGCCAGGTCTGCTTCTGCTCGTCGGTGCCGAAGGTCAGGATCGGGTTGATGCCGAGACCGACGGCCGCCTCGAGGGTGATCCCCATCGACTGGTCGACCCGGCCGATCTCCTCGATCGCCACGCACAGGCTGGTGAAGTCACCGCCCGCGCCGCCGTACTCCTCGGGGGCGGTGAGACCCATCAGGCCGAGCTGGCCCATCTTGTGCACGACGTCGACCGGGAAGTGGTGCTCACGGTCCCACTGCGCCGCGTGCGGGGCGATCTCCTTCTCGGCGAAGTCGCGCACCGAACGACGGAACTGCTCGTGGTCCTCGGACAGGTCGAACGCCATGGCTTGAGTCTCCTGGAGGTGTGCCGCGCGCCCGGTCAGCAGCGGTGCGCGGCGGTTCGTCGGTCTCTTCCCCGCCACGCTACCCGTCGTGGGGACGGCGCCTGAACCGGGCGAGGCGCCCAGCGATCCCGGGGCCGGGTCCGGACTCGAGCTCGTGGACGTGCTGCTGCAGGGCGGCGATCCTGGCCCGGTCCTCCGCGCGCTCGTCGAGCTCACGGTCGCGGACCACGAGGATCTCGGCCAGCGCCGTGGTGGCCGCCTCGAGCAGCTCGGTCTCGGTGGCGGCGCTCAGCTCCGGGGAGTACGACGAGTCGGCCGGTGCCAGCTCCGCGAGGTCGCCGACGACGTCGTAGCCACCGGTCGCGAGGTGCTCGGTCCACTCCGCCGTCAGCTCCTCGACCCAGGGGCGCAGCTGCTCGGGCAGCAGCGCCCGGGGGCCGCGCTGCGGCTGGAGCACCTTGTCGGAGAGGAACGTGCGGGCCACCCTGCGGTAGCCGGCGCGGCTGTGCGGGAGCCGGTCGCCCAGCGCCACGGTCACCCGCCGCAGCAGCTCGGCCTGCGGGTGCCCCAGTGATGCGTTCACCGTGGGGGCCGTGGTGTCCAGGCCGGTCGGGTCGACGCCGAGCACGCCCGCGAACCGCTCGAGCAGCAGGTCGGGCGAGGCTCCGGACGCAGGGCAGGTGACCACGTGGATCCGCTCCGGGGGGATCGCGGTGGACCAGCTCCCGAGCACGTCGAGCAGGCCCTGGTTGCGCCAGAAGTCCCGGGCCGGCTCGGCGCGTGCGACGACGGCGTCGAGGAACTCGGCGTACTCCAGGGTGCGCCGGCCCTTGACCGCCTGCTGCCAGGCGGAGGGGATCTGCCGGCCGAGGTCGCGGGCGGTGACGACCAGGTGCACCTCGTAGCCGGCCAGCGGCTCGAGCAGCGTCGCCACCGCCTCGGGGGTGCAGCCGGCGAGAGCCTCCTGGGTGAGCAGCCCCGTCGGCGCCTGGTTGCGCTGCACCTGGTCGGCGAACCGGTCCAGCACTCCGTGGGTGGCGGGGTCGTCGAAGGACTGGAGCAGTCCGCGCACCTTCAAGGCGAGCTCGAAGTGGCCGTGACGGCGGCGTGGCAGCAGCTCCAGGCCCTGCTCCGAGAGCACCTCGCGCGACCCGAAGAGGATGTCCTGGAGGTAGGAGGTGCCGGTCTTGGGCAGCCCGGCATGGATGAAGAACCGCTGCGTGTGCCGCTGCTGCTCCATGACCACCTCGCCGTCGTCGGACCGGTCGCGAGACTAACAGCGAGCGCTGTCCTGACCCGGTTCGCGCGACCGCACCGATTGGCCTTGCCCCCTCCCCCCGCGACTAGACTGCACGGGTGACTTTGACGAGCTCAACGGCGAGCTCGCTGGCGGACGCCACCTCGTCCGACGCTGCGCTGCGCCGCTTCCTGCACGGACTCCCCGCTGTCGACCAGGTCGGCGCCGACCAGCGCGCCGCCGGACTCGGCACCCGGTCGATCAAGACCACGGCCAAGGCCTTCGCCCTTGACCTGGCGATCCGGATGGTCGACCTCACCACGCTCGAGGGCTCCGACACCCCCGGCAAGGTGCGTGCCCTGGCGACCAAGGCGATGCGGCCCGACCCCGCCGACCGGACCTGCCCCCAGGTCGCCGCCGTCTGCGTCTACCCCGACATGGTGCCCTTCGCCAAGGAGGTCCTCGGGTCCTCCGGCGTGCACATCGCCTCGGTGGCGACCGCGTTCCCCAGCGGCCGCGCCGCGATGGACATCAAGCTGGCCGACGTCAAGGACGCCGTCGACGCCGGGGCCGACGAGATCGACATGGTGATCGACCGGGGCGCGTTCCTCTCCGGGCGCTACATGTCGGTCTTCGAGGAGATCGCCCAGGTCCGGGAGGCCTGCGCCCGCCCGGATGGGCAGGACGCGCACCTGAAGGTGATCTTCGAGACCGGCGAGCTGCAGACCTACGACAACGTACGCCGGGCCAGCTGGCTGGCGATGATGGCGGGCGGCCACTTCATCAAGACCTCGACCGGCAAGACGCAGCCCGCCGCCACGCTGCCGGTGACCATGGTGATGCTCGAGGCGGTCCGCGACTTCCGCGAGACCACCGGCCAGATGGTGGGGGTCAAGCCGGCCGGCGGGATCCGCACCGCCAAGGACGCGATCAAGTACCTCGTGACGGTCAACGAGGTCGCCGGTCCCGACTGGCTGGACCCCGACTGGTTCCGCTTCGGGGCCTCCACGCTGCTCAACGACCTGCTGATGCAGCGCACCAAGATGACCACCGGGCGCTACTCCGGCCCCGACTACTTCACCCTCGACTGAAGGGGCCTGAGCACCGTGCCTGAGATCTTCGACTACGCACCGGCGCCCGAGTCCCGCTCGGTCGTCGACATCTCGTCCTCCTACGGGCTGTTCATCAACGGCGAGTTCGTCGACGGCTCCGGCAAGGCCTTCAAGACGATCTCCCCGGCCACCGAGGAGGTGCTCGCCGAGGTCGCCGAGGCCAGCGACGCCGACGTCGACGCGGCCGTCAGGGCGGCGCGGCGCGCGCACACCAAGGTGTGGTCGCGGATGAGCGGCGCCGAGCGCGGCAAGTACCTGTTCCGGATCGCGCGGATCATCCAGGAGCGCGCCCGCGAGATCGCCGTACTGGAGTCGATCGACAACGGCAAGCCGATCAAGGAGTCCCGCGACGTCGACATCCCGACGGCCGCCGCGCACTTCTTCTACTACGCCGGGTGGGCCGACAAGCTCGAGCACGCCGGCTTCGGGCCGAACCCGCAGTCGCTCGGTGTGGCCGGGCAGGTCATCCCGTGGAACTTCCCGTTCCTGATGCTGGCCTGGAAGATCGCCCCCGCCCTGGCCACCGGCAACACCGTCGTGCTCAAGCCGGCGGAGACCACGCCGCTGACCGCGCTGCTCTTCGCCGAGATCTGCCAGCAGGCCGACCTGCCCCCGGGCGTGGTGAACATCATCACCGGCGCCGGTGCGACCGGGCAGGCGCTGGTCTCCCACGCCGACGTCGACAAGGTCGCCTTCACCGGCTCCACCGACGTGGGCCGCGCGATCGCGAAGGCCGTGGCCGGCTCGCGCAAGAAGGTCACCCTCGAGCTGGGCGGCAAGGCGGCCAACATCGTCTTCGACGACGCGCCGGTCGACCAGGCCGTCGAGGGCATCGTCAACGGGATCTTCTTCAACCAGGGCCACGTCTGCTGCGCCGGGTCGCGCCTGCTGGTGCAGGAGTCGGTCGCCGAGGAGGTCCTCGAGCGGCTCAAGCGCCGGATGTCGACCCTGCGCCTCGGCGACCCCCTGGACAAGAACACCGATGTCGGCGCGATCAACTCCGCCGAGCAGCTCGCCAAGATCCGCGAGCTCTCCGACATCGGCGAGGCCGAGGGGGCCGAGCGCTGGTCGCCCACCTGCGACCTGCCCGAGCAGGGGTTCTGGTTCCCGCCGACGGTCTTCACCGGGGTCAGCCAGGCTCACCGGATCGCCCGTGAGGAGGTGTTCGGCCCGGTGCTCTCCGTGCTGACCTTCCGCACCCCCAAGGAGGCGGTCGAGAAGGCGAACAACACCCCGTTCGGCCTCTCCGCCGGCGTGTGGACCGACAAGGGCTCGCGGATCCTGTGGATGGCCTCGAAGCTGCGGGCCGGCGTGATCTGGTCCAACACGTTCAACAAGTTCGACCCGGCCAGCCCGTTCGGCGGCTACAAGGAGTCCGGTTACGGCCGCGAGGGCGGCCGGCACGGGCTCGAGGGCTACCTGAGGTCACCGAGCCAGAAGGGCGGTCAGTGAGATGGCGCGTTCCACCACGGGCACCAGCGAGCGCCTCGACGTGCGCAAGACCTACAAGCTCTACATCGGCGGGGCCTTCCCCCGTTCGGAGTCGGGTCGCTCCTACGTCGTCAACGACGCCAAGGGCAGCTTCCTCGCCAACGCCGCGCACGCCTCCCGCAAGGACGGTCGTGACGCCGTGGTGGCGGCCCGCTCCGCCTTCGCCGGCTGGTCCGGCCGCACGGCGTACAACCGCGGACAGGTGGTCTACCGGATCGCCGAGGTGCTGGAGGACCGCCGCGACCAGTTCGAGGCCGAGCTGCGCACCGCCGAGGGCGTCTCGGCGGTCAAGGCGCGCACCTACGTCGACGCGGCCGTCGACCGGCTGGTCTGGTACGCCGGCTGGGCCGACAAGATCGCCCAGGTCACCGGCGGCGCCAACCCGGTCTCCGGGCCCTACTTCAACCACACTTCGCCCGAGCCCAGCGGCGTGATCGCCGTGGTCGCCCCGGCGGGGCCGCTGCTCGGGCTGGTCAGCGTGGTCGCGCCCGTGATCGTCACCGGCAACACCTGCGTGGTGATCGCCAGCGAGCCGCACCCGCTGACGGCGATCACCCTGGCCGAGGTGATGGCGACCTCCGACGTGCCTGGCGGTGTGGTCAACATCCTCACCGGCCCGCAGGCCGAGATCGCGCCCTGGCTGGCCTCGCACATGGACGTCAACGGCATCGACCTCACCGGCGTCACCGACCCCGCGCTGGCCCTCGAGCTCGAGGTGGCGGCCGCGGAGAACCTCAAGCGCGTCCGTCGCCCCGGTGTCGAGGACCTCCTCGCCACGCCTGCCCTCGACCGGATGACCACCTTCCAGGAGGCCAAGACCGTCTGGCACCCGATGGGGATCTAGGTCCCGAGGTCCCGAGGTCCCGAGGTCCCGGCTCTGGGCGATCAGCCCTTGACCGCGCCGCCGAAGGAGAACGCTCCGCCCAGTCGTCTCGACAGCACGAGGTAGAGCAGCACCGCCGGGAGCGAGTAGAGCATCGAGTACGCCGCGAGCTGGCCGTAGACGATCTGCCCGTACTGGCCGAAGAAGGTGTAGATGCTCACCGACGCCGGCAGCTGGTCGTTGGACGAGAGCAACACGAAGGGCACGAAGAAGTTGCCCCACAGCCCGATGAACGTGTAGATCGTCACCACGGCGACGCCCGGCCACATCAGCGGAAGCACGATGGCGCGCAGGCTCTGCATGGCGGAGGCGCCGTCGGTCCACGCGGCTTCCTCGAGCTCGATCGGCACGCCGTCCACGAAGTTCTTCATCAGCCAGATCGAGATCGGCAGCGCCGTGGTGGCCATGAACAGGATCGTCCCGCTGAGGGTGTCGATCAGGTTGGTCTGCACGAACAGGCCGTAGACAGGCACCATGATCGCGGTGATCGGCAGGCCGGTGGCGAACAGGATCGTGAGCAGGAACGGCCGCTTCGCGCGGAACTGGTAGCGCGAGAGCGGGTAGGCGGCCAGCACCGAGGCGATCACCGTCAAGACGGTGCCGCCACCGCACAGGATGGCGCCGTTCAGCATCGGCCGGTACGTCGTGTCGACGGTGAGGATCGCGTCGAAGTTGCGCAGCGTCCACGGGTCCGGCCAGGACACCGCCGCGCCGGCCTGTGCGTCGAACGCAGCGAGGACCAGCCACACCAGCGGTACCAGGAACCCGACGACGAGCACGAGCAGCGCCAGGTTGACGGCCGCCCTGCTGACCAGCAGGGAGGAGGGCCGGGCGGGCAGCGGTGACCTCATCGGGGCCCTTCCTCGAGGCGCAGCGCGCGCAGGTAGACCAAGGAGAAGACGCCGCCGATGGCCAGCAGCACCAGCGCGAGCGCCGTACCGTAGCCGAGCTGGGAGAGCTGGAACGCCTGCTCGTAGGCGAAGATCGGCAGCGTGGTGCTCTTGTTGCTCGGACCACCGCGGGTCATCGTCCAGATCAGTCCGAAGACCGACAGCGTCTGCAGCGTGATCAGCATCAGGTTGGTCGCGATCGTGCGCCGGATCATCGGCAGGGTGACCGACCAGAGCCGCTGCACGGTGCCGGCGCCGTCCATCGTCGCCGACTCCTCGATCTCCTTGGGCACCTCGGAGAGGGCTGCGGAGTAGACGAGCATCGAGAACGCCGTTCCGCGCCAGATGTTGGCCAGGGACACCGCCAGGATCGGCACGGTGAACAGCCAGTCCTGGCCGGGCAGCGAGAGCTTGCCCAAGATGTCGTTCAGTGAGCCGTCGTCGCCCAGGAAGGCGACCCACATGTACCCGGCGACGACCTCCGGCATCACCCAGGCGCCGACCACGATCGCGCTCACGAACGCACGGACCCACGCCGTGCCCGCGCGCATCAGCAGCGCGAGGACCATGCCCAGGACGTTCTGCCCGATGATCGCCGAGAGCAGCGTGAAGACCAGCGTGTAGACCAGGGACTGCCGGAACTCGCTGCTGCCGAAGGCCTGCCGGAAGTTGTCCAGCCCCACGAACCGGGCGCCCGCCGCACCGGTGAGCGCCATGTCGGTGAACGCGGCGTAGAGGCAGTAGATGATCGGGCCGGCGAGGAAGACCGCGAGCAGGACGACCGCCGGCGCGAGCGGCAGCCCCTGGGCGAGGCCCCGGCGCAACCGTGCCCCCTGGCGTGGAGCGAGGGTGAGAGAGCCGCTCACGAGCCAGATGCGCTCTCCACGCTGTCTCCGGCGATGCCCTTGACCTGCTCGTCGTACTTCTTGGCCGCCTCTTCGGGGTCGGCACTGTCGGTCACGACGGACTCGGTCGCCACCTGGATCTCCTTGGAGATCCGCGGGTAGACCGAGTAGGCCGGCCGGTAGGTGGTGATCGGGACCAGCGAGGCGAAGAACTCGTTGCTCGCGTTGGCCTGCGCGTACGCCGGATCGGCGGCGACGTCCTTGCGCACCGGGATCTGGACCTGCTTGATCGCCCACTCGAGCTGGTGCTCCTTGTCACCGAGCAGCTCGATCAGGTCCCAGGCGGCCTCGGGGTTGTCGGAGTTCTTCGGGATCGCCCAGGTCCAGCCGCCCGAGAGGCTCACCTTGCCGTCCCCGTCACCGTTCTGGGTCGGCATCGGGGCGGTGCCCATCGTGGAGGGCCAGTCCTTCCACGGCGTGGCTCCGCTCTCCTGCCAGTTCAGCGACACCCACGAACCGTCCAGGGCGATGGCCAGCTTCTGCTCGGGCAGCAGCTTCTGCGGAACGGTGTTGCTCCACGTCGGCTTCAGGGCGTCCTTCGCCTCGGGCATCAGCTCCTCGTCCTTGAGCGTCTTCACGAACTCCAAGGAGTCCACGAAGCCCTGGCTGCCGACCACCCACTTCTCGGACTCGGTGTCGTAGAGGGTGTCGCCGGTGCCGTAGAGCAGCATCTCGAAACCCTGCATGGTGGCGGCCTCGCCGACCCCGGTGCCGACGTAGAGGTTCATCGGGGTGACCCCGGGGACCTTCGACTTGATGGTCCGGGCCGCCTCGAGAATCTCCTCCCAGGTCTTGGGCTGCCAGTCGGTCGGGAGGCCGGCCTTGGCGAAGATCCGCTTGTTGAACCACAGCGCGCGGGTGTCGGTGCCGTCCGGGACTCCGTAGGTCTTGCCGTCCAGAGCCTGCGCGGCCTTCTTCGCCGAGGGTTCGAACTGGCTCCAGTCCTCCCACTTCTCGAGGTTGTCGTCGAGGGGTCGCAGGTAGCCCGCCTCGATGTCGGAGTTGATCAGGAACGTGTCCTCGTAGACCAGGTCGGGAGAGGTCTTGGGCGAGCGCATCTGCAGCTGGAGCTTGGTGTAGTAGTCGTCCTCCGAGGCGCTGATCGGCTCGAGCTCGACGGTGATGCCCTTGTGGCTGGCCTCGAACTCCTTCTTCACCCCCTTCAGGAAGTTCGCCTGCACCATGGAGTCGCCGAACTGCTGGTAGGTGACCGTCAGCGTGTCGCTGCCCCCGTTGCCGCCACCACCCCCGCAGGCGGCCAGGGAGACGGCGAGCAGCGCCGCGGCCGAGACGACCAGAGTCGAGCGCAGCCGCCGGACGGGGACGTGGGACGAGCGTTCCGAGTGGGACATCAGTTCCTCCGAGACGGCGAATCGCCGGTTGTAGCGGGTGGACGGGTCAGACGCAGGGTGAGCACCTGGAACGGGCGGAGCGCCACCTGCAGCTCGCCGTCGTGCAGGTCGAGCAGGCCGCCGGGAAGCGGCCGCTCGAGCAGGTCGGTGGTCGTGACCGAAGCCACCGGGAAGTCGAAGGTGAGTCGGCCGGTCGCCCGCGCACCCAGGGCCTCGTAGAGCCGCACGACCACGTCGCCGCCGGGGTCGCCGGGGCCGTCGGCGAACTTCACCGCCGAGACCACGATCCCGTCATTGTCGAGGGACACCAACGGCTGCACCGCGGCGTCGCCGGCAACGCTGCGCTCCGGGAGGTTGAGCCAGTGGCCCTCGCGGGTGGCATCGAGGAGGTCCGCCCCCACGACCAGGGAGTAACGCAGGCGGTGGCGGCCCTGGTCGGTCTCCGGGTCAGGGAAACGGGGCGCCCGCACCAGGGAGAGCCGGACCGTGGTCGTCGTACCGCCGTCGTCGCGCACCGTGCGCGTGACGTCGTGCCCGTACGTCGAGTCGTTGACCAGGGCCAGCCCGTAGCCGGGTTCGCCGACGTGGAGGAAGCGGTGGGCGCAGATCTCGAAGCGCGCTGCCTCCCAGCTGGTGTTGGTGTCGGTGGCGCGGTGGACGTGGCCGAACTGGATCTCGGCCGAGGACCGGTCGGCGCGGACGTCGAGCGGGAACGCCGCCTTGAGGAACGACTCGCTCTCGTGCCAGTCGATGTCGGTCTCGATGTCGACGCGCCGGGCGCCGGCAGCCAGCGACACCACCTGGGTCACGGTGGACCGGCCGAACCGGCGGACCACGCGCACACCGGTGTCGTCGCGCTCGAGCGAGTCGAGGTCCACGAGGTCGGTGAACCTGCGGACATAGTGCCGGTCCACGTCCCAGGCGTCCCACTCGTTGGGGAGATCGGGATGCAGCTGCAGCAGGTTCCCTGCCGTCCCGGGTGCGATCGCCTCCCGACCCTCGGTGAGGTCGACCACCGAGGTCAGGAGTCCACGTTGGTCGACGACAGCTCGGACCAGGCCGTTGTCGAGGACGTGGCTGCCGTCGTCCTGGACAGCCGGCGTCGTGCCCGAGGGGGTCGGGGGCGCCACCACCGCGCCGCCCGCGGGGACGCCGCCCCGGGCGTGCGGGGCCGCGTTGAAGACCACCCGTCCCGGGGCGCCGTCGTCGCCGGCGAGCGCCTGCTGCGCGTCGGTGATGATGTCCTCGAGCTCGCGGGCCACCTCGGCGTAGGTGTCCCGCGCCTCGCGGTGCACCCAGGCGATCGAGGAGCCGGGGAGGATGTCGTGGAACTGGTGCAGCAGCACCGTCTTCCACAGGCGGTCGAGGGCCTCGGCCGGGTAGCGGACGCCGAGGCGCACCGTGGCCGTGGTGGCCCACAGCTCTGCCTCACGCAGGAGGTGCTCGCTGCGGCGGTTGCCCTGCTTGGTGTCGGCCTGGGTGGTGTACGTCGCCCGGTGCAGCTCGAGGTAGAGCTCACCGACCCAGACGGCCGGGGCGGCATGGTCCTCGAGTGCCTTGGCGAAGAACGCCGAGGGAGCCTCGATCTCCACCCGCGCCGAGCCCTCCAGGTCGCGCAGCCGGGTCGCCCGGGCGAGCATCTCCCGGGTCGGTCCGCCACCGCCGTCACCGTGCCCGAACGGCACCATCGACCGGTTGGCCACGCCCTTCTCGGAGAAGTTGGCGACCAGGTGGGCCATCTCCGCCCCGCTGAGCTCGGAGTTGTAGGTGTCCACCGGCGGGAAGTGGGTGAAGACCCGGGTGCCGTCGATGCCCTCCCACCAGAACGTGTGGTGCGGGTGCCGGTTGGTCTGGTTCCACGAGATCTTCTGGGTCAGGAACCACCGCGACCCGGAGAGGGCCACCAGCTGCGGCAGCGCGGCGGTGTAGCCGAAGGAGTCCGGCAGCCAGACCTCCTCGGTCTCGATCCCGAGCTCGTCGAGGAAGAAGCGCTTGCCGTGCACGAACTGGCGGGCCAGCGCCTCACCACCGGGCATGTTGGTGTCCGACTCGACCCACATCCCGCCGACGGGCACGAGCTGCCCGGTGGCGACCTTCTCCAGCATCCGGGCCCAGACCTCGGGACGGTGCTCCTTCATCCAGGCCCACTGCTGCGCCGACGACATCGCGAAGACGAGGTCGGGGTCCTGGTCCATCAGCGCGGTGACGTTCGAGATCGTCCGGGCGACCTTGCGCACGGTCTCCCGCAGCGGCCACAGCCACGCCGAGTCGATGTGCGCATGGCCGATCGCACTCGCCACGTGCGCGCCAGAGTGCGCCGGCGCCGCGAGGGCAGGCGCGAGCAGGTCGCGTGCGGTGGCGGCCGATCCGGGCAGGTCGGTCAGGTCCAGCGCATCCAGGGCGAGCTCGAGGGCGCGCAGCACCTGCCACCGGCGGGGGTCGTCGGCGCAGAGCTGCCGCATCAGCTGGTCGAGGACCTCGATGTCCTGCACGAGCTCCCACACTGAGCGCTCGAACACGGCGAGCTCGACGCGTCGTACGCGGTAGAGAGGCTCGTTGCCGGCAGTCAGCAGGTCGCCCAGCGAGGTGCCCACGCCCGATCCGTGGATGTCCGGGTTCGAGGCCGCCTCGACGTAGATCTCCACCGGCTCGCCGCCCGCCACCGGCGCGCCGACCGGAAGCCACGTGCTCAGCGGGTTGAGAGCCTTGATCGGCGAGCCGTCGGGGCGGAGCGCCAGCCCTTCGGCGGAGAAGCCGGGGCGGTCCAGGGTGAACCCCAGGTCGACGATCGCCTCCACCTCACGGCCCGCCCACCCCGTGGGGACGGTGCCGGTGAGCCTGAACCAGGTGGTGCCCCAGGGCGGTCCCCAGGACTCGCCGGCCTTGGTCTCGGAGTACTGCGCGCCCAGTCCGATCCCTACCGGGACCGGCTCGCCCGGCGCCTGCCAGGACTCCAGCAGCAGCGGCGCCGTCTCGCCGTGGACGGCCGGGCGCAGTCGCTCGGCCAGCATCCGGTCGATCCTGCGCTCGACCTGGATCCGATCGTCGTGCATCAGCCACGTCCTTCCCGAGACACGTGGTGTATGTCGCCTGACCCTAGGATGGCCGCATTTGGTGCGTCAATACATCAAGGCAGCTGCCGTCGTCGGTGCACCGTGGCAACGAGCAGAAGGAGTCGGCCATGGAGACGGGATCCTCGGTGGGCCAGCCACCGCCCGGCACGACGCTCTTCACGTGGGTGAAGACGGCGCTGCGTGAGGCGATCGAGCGCCAGGACTACACCCCGGGCCAGCCGTTCGTGACCCAGCGCGAGATCGTCGAGCGCTTCGGCGTCTCGACCACGACCGCCGTCCGGGCGCTCAACGACCTCGTCGCCGACGGGCTGGTGGTCCGGCGACGCGGCCGGGGCACGTTCGTGGTCGACACTGCCGGATCGCTCGAGCCCGACGCGGCGCAGGGGGCGGTGGCCTTCGTCAGCCCCGACGACGTGGACGCGCACCAGGTGGCCATCCGCTCGGGGATCGCCGCGGAGTGCGAGCTGCGCGGGCGCCCGCTCATGGTGGCCACCACCCGGGACCTGGGCTCGGAGGAGGCCGTGCTCGACCGGGTGGTCGACCAGGGTGCTCGCGGGCTGATCGTCTTCGCGTGGGACCGCTCCCGGGCCGCTCCCGCCCTGGAGCGGCTGCGCCGTCGCGGCGTCGCCGTCGTACTCGTCGACCGCTACCTGCCCTCGATGGCCAGCGACGCGGTCGTCTTCGACGACTTCGCCATCGGCTACGACGTCACCGCGGCTCTCCTCGACCGAGGGCACCGGGCGCTCGCCGTGCTGTGGAGCGAGGAGGACGTCACCAGCGTGCGCGACCGGCTCAGCGGGCACTATCGCGCGCTGCGCGAGCGCGGGCTCCCCGAGCTGCCGGAGCGCTCGGCGCTGAAGAGCTACACCGCCCTGGCCAGTGCCCGGCGGCAGGCTCGGCTGCGGTCCCTCCTCGAGGGCCCCGACGCGCCGACGGCGATCATCGGTGGCAACGCCGCGACGATGAACCTGGCCGCCTCCGACCTGCTGCGGCTCGCCGGCGGCTTCCCCGGAACCGTCGAGCTGGCGAACATGGACGAGCTCGGGGCGAACGACGCCTCTCCCCTGGCCGTGGTCTCCGCCACCCTCCCGGCGCGGGAGATGGGGGTGACCGCTCTGCGGCTGCTGCACGAGCGGATGAACGGTTCCGCCGTCGCGCAACGCCACCTCGTCCTTCCGGCCCGCGTCAGCGCCTCCGAGCCCGGCCGCAACACCTTGTCGATCACCGGGCGCCACTGAGGCTCTCCGAGGGGGGTGGGGCTGGGGGGTGGGGCTGGGGTGGGGCTGGGGTGGGGCTGGGGTGGGCTGGGGTGGGGCTGGGGTGGGGTGGGCTGGGGTGGGGCTGGGGTGGGCTGGGGTGGGGTGGGGTGGGGCTGGGGTGGAGTGGGGTGGGGTCCCCGGTTGCGTCATACCTTCTGGCTGCTCGAGCGACCAGGACGTATGACGTCCCGCGAGGGCGTCATCCAAGGTGGCTGCTCGAGCGACCAGGCTGTATGACGTCGGAGGATGGGATGATCCGCGGATGCACGCTCGGGTGATCCTCCTGGCCGGCCCCTCCGGCTCCGGAAAGTCACACCTGGCCGACCGGACGGGCTTGCCGGTGCTCCGGCTCGACGACTTCTACAAGGACGGCGATGACCCTTCGCTCCCCCGGATCGACCTCGCCGGCGGGGAACCGATCGTCGACTGGGACGACCCTGCCTCGTGGAACGCCGAGGCAGCTGTGGCCGCGCTGCAGGAGCTCGCACACACCGGGCGGGTCGACGCGCCCGTCTACGACATCGCGGCGAGCCGGCGTACCGGCCACCGGGTGGTCGAGCTGGGTGAGGCGGTCCACGTCGTCGCGGAAGGGCATCTTCGCCCAGGAGATCGTCGGCGAGTGCCTCCGGCGCGGACTGCTCGCCGACGCGCTGTGTGTCACCCAGCACCCCGTCCTGACGTTCCTGCGCCGCCTCTCCCGGGACCTGCGGGAGCACCGCAAGTCACCGTGGGTCCTGCTCCGGCGCGGCCTGCACCTCCTGGCCGCCCAGCGAGCCGTGGTCGCGCACGCCGAGCTCCTCGGCTGCCAGGTCACGTCCCCGCAGGCGGCGTACCGCCGGATCGTCGCGCTGGTGGGCTGACCTCCTGGGTCACAGGTTTTTCATGTTCTCTTGTGAAACCGGCACTTCTCCCCCAAAATTTCGGCAGAGAAGTGTCGGTTTCACAAGAGAACCTGAAAAACCGACACGCCCCCTACCCTCCCAGCTCCACATACCCCGGCTTGATCACCTCGTTGATCAGGGCCAGACGCTGGTCGAAGTGCGAGAAGGCCGACTTCATCGCGTTGACGGTGAACCACTGCAGGTCCGCGAGGCCGTAGCCGAAGGCCTCCGAGAGCGCGGTCATCTCCCTGGTCATCGAGGTGCCGCTCATCAGCCGGTTGTCGGTGTTCACCGTGACCCGGAACCGCAGCTGGGTCAGCAGGCCGATCGGGTGCTCGGCGATCGAGGCCGCGGCGCCGGTCTGGATGTTGGAGTGCGGGCACAGCTCGAGCGGGACCCGCTTGTCGCGGACGTACTGCGCCAGCCGACCGAGGTGGGGATGGCCGTCCTCGTCGACGGTGATGTCGTCGATGATCCGCACGCCGTGGCCCAGCCGGTCGGCGCCGCACCACTGCAGCGCCTGCCAGATCGAGGGCAGTCCGAAGGCCTCGCCGGCGTGGATCGTGAAGTGCGCGTTCTCGCGCTGGAGGTACTCGAAGGCGTCGAGGTGCCGGGTGGGCGGGTAGCCCGCCTCCGCACCTGCGATGTCGAAGCCGACGACGCCGTCGTCGCGGTGGCGTACGGCGAGCTCGGCGATCTCGCGCGAACGGGCCTGGTGCCGCATCGCGGTGAGCAGCTGCTTGACCACGATCCCGGTGCCGGCCATCCCCTCGGTGAAGCCCTGCTGCACGGCACCGACCACCTCCTCGAGGCTCAGGTCGCCCTCCAGGTGCTGCTCGGGGGCGTACCGGACCTCGGCGTAGACCACCCCGTCGGCCGCGAGGTCCTCGACGCACTCGCGAGCGATCCGGGTCAGGTGGTCGGCGCGCTGCATCACCGCGACGGTGTGGTCGAAGGTCTCCAGGTAGCGCACCAGGGACCCGGAGTCCGCGGACTCGGTGAACCACTGGCCCAGGGACTCGGGCTCCTCGGCGGGCAGGGTGTGGCCGACCTCGCGGGCCAGCTCCACGATCGTCGAGGGGCGCAGGCCACCGTCGAGATGGTCGTGCAGCAGCACCTTCGGGGCGGCCCGGACGACGTCTTCGGACAGCGCGGTAGGTTCGGACACGTTCCCATCCAACACCCCTGACCTGGCCCGGCATCGTGCGGGCCGCGAGGAGCGCCGCAGATGCGCGTGTTCAGCACGTTCGAGGAGATCGAAGCCGCGACGGGCGAGGAGATCGGCACCACCGAGTGGGTCCAGATCACCCAGGAGCGGGTCGACCGGTTCGCCGACGCGACCGGTGACCACCAGTGGATCCACGTCGACGTGGAGAAGGCCAAGGAGGGCCCGTTCGGCGGCACCATCGCCCACGGCTACCTCACGCTCGCGCTCGTGCCGTGGCTCGGCAGCCAGGTCTTCGACCTCGCGACACCAGGAGCCAAGCTGAACTACGGCGTCAACAAGGTCCGCTTCCCCAACCCGGTGCGGGTCGGCTCCCGCGTGCGCGCCAAGGTCGCCGTCGGCGAGGTCACCGACATCCCCGCTGGCAAGCAGCTGACCTTGAAGTACGTCGTGGAGATCGAGGACCAGGACAAGCCGGCCTGCGTCGCCGAGACGGTCGTGCTGCTGCTCAGCTGACCGGCTCGAGGCTCAGCTGATCCGGTCCAGCACCAGCGGCGTCGCGTCGTACGCCGTCCCGGCCGGCGCCACGTCGTAGCCACCCTCCAAGGAGGCCAGCGCCCGCTCGAAGCGCTCCGGCTCGTCGGTGTGCAGGGTCAGCAGCGGCTCGCCGAAGGTGACGGTGTCCCCGGGGCGGGCGTGCCACTCGACACCGGCTCCGGCCTGCACGGCGGCACCCTGCTTCGCGCGGCCCGCGCCCAGCCGCCAGGCGGCCATGCCGACTGCCATCGCGTCCAGCCGGGTGAGCACCCCGCTCGACGGAGCTGTGACCACGTGCGTCTCGCGGGCGGTGGGCAGCCTCGCCGACGGGTCGCCGCCCTGAGCAGAGATCATCGCGCGCCAGGCGTCCATCGCGCCTCCGGAGGCGAGCACCTGGGCCGGGTCGAGGTCCTCGCGCCCGGCCCCGGCGAGCATCTCGCGGGCCAGCGCGACCGTGAGCTCGACGACGTCGGCCGGTCCGCCGCCCTCGAGCACCTCCACCGACTCGCGCACCTCGAGGGCGTTGCCGGCGGTCAGCCCCAGGGGCGTGGACATGTCGGTGAGCAGGGCCACCGTGTGCACCCCGGCGTCCTGGCCCAGCGAGACCATCGTGGAGGCCAGCTCGCGGGCACGCTCGAGGTCCTTCATGAACGCACCGGTGCCGACCTTGACGTCGAGCACCAGCGCGCCCGTGCCCTCGGCGATCTTCTTGCTCATGATCGAGGAGGCGATCAGCGGGATCGCCTCGACCGTCCCGGTCACGTCGCGCAGGGCGTAGAGCTTCTTGTCGGCGGGTGCCAGCCCCGACCCCGCCGCGCAGATCACCGCGCCGACGTCCTCGAGCTGGCGCATCATCGCCTCGTTGGACAGCGCCGCCTGCCAGCCGGGGATCGACTCGAGCTTGTCCAGGGTGCCGCCGGTGTGGCCGAGTCCACGGCCGGAGAGCTGCGGCACGGCGACTCCGCACGCGGCGACGAGCGGGGCCAGCGGCAGCGTGATCTTGTCGCCGACACCGCCGGTGGAGTGCTTGTCGGCGGTGGGACGCGAGAGCGCGGAGAAGTCCATCCGCTCGCCGCTGGCGATCATCGCCGCGGTCCAGCGCGAGATCTCGCGACGGTCCATCCCGTTGAGCAGGATCGCCATCGCGAGTGCGGACATCTGCTCGTCGGCGACCTCGCCGTTGGTGTAGGCGTCGATCACCCAGTCGATCTGGCCGTCGCTGAGCGCAGCGCCGTCGCGCTTGGCGACGATCACCTCGACGGCGTCGTGTGCCCCCATGTCAGGTCCTCTTCAGGTCGTCGGGCCCGAAGGCGTCGGGAAGCAGCTCCTCGAGACGGCGTACGCCGGCCCGCGTGAGCAGCTCGAGGTCGGGCCCACCGGTCTCCCAGAGCAGCTGGCGGCAGCGCCCGCAGGGCATCAGCAGCTCACCGGCTCCGTCGACGCACACGAAGTGCGTGAGCCGCCCGCCGCCGGTGAGGTGGAGCTGGGAGACCAGGCCGCACTCGGCGCACAGCGTGACCCCGTAGGCGGCGTTCTCGACGTTGCAGCCGGCGACCACCCGGCCGTCCTCGACGAGGGCCGCGGCCCCGACCGGGTAGCGGGAGTAGGGCGCGTAGGCATGCCCCATCGCCTCGCGGGCGTGCCCGGTCAGGGCGTCCCAGTCGACCGCGTCGGCGGTCATCGCTCAGCCCTTGACATAGGGCTCGCCGTCCGCGGCCGGCGGGCGGACGCGGCCCACGAAGCCGGCGACGGCGATGATGGTGGCGAGGTAGGGCGCTGCTCCGAGGAACTCGCTGGGCACCTTGCCGACGAGCCCGACCTGGTTCTGCAGGTTCCACATGAACCCGAAGAACAGCGCGGCCAGGGTGGCGCCGACCGGGTGCCAGCGGCCCATGATCACCGCGGCGAGGGCGATGAAGCCCTGGCCGTTGGAGATGTCCTGGTCGAAGGAGCCCGAGGAGCCCACGGTGAAGTAGGCGCCGCCGAGTCCGGCCAGCCCGCCCCCGGCGAGCACGGCCTGCCAGCGCACCCGGGTGACCTTGATCCCGACCGTGTCGGCGGCCTTGGGGTGCTCGCCGACCGAGCGCACCCGCAGGCCCCACCGGGTCTGGTAGAGCACGAAGGGCACGGCCACGATGGCGAGGTACATCAGGTAGACCAGCACGGTCTGGGTGAACAGCGCGTTGCCGACCAGCGGGATCTCGGAGAGGCCGGGGATGGCGATCTTCTCCAGGATCGGCGGCTGGTTGAGGTACTCCTTGCCCTTGCCCGACTCCGGGATCTGGTTGACCAGGAAGGCGGTCAGGCCGGAGGCGAAGGCCACCAGGACGACACCGACCACGACCTGGTTGACCTGGTAGCGGATGGCGAACAGGGCCAGCATCGCACCGACGAGGACCCCGCCGGCCACGGCGGCGATCAGGCCGACGAAGGCGCTGAAGACCAGGCTGGCGAACACCGAGCCGAGGAAGGCGCCGACGAGGAACTGGCCCTCGATGGCGATGTTGATGACTCCGGCGCGCTCGCACATCACCCCCGCCAGCGCGCCGAGGATCAGCGGCGTGGCGATCGCGATGGTCCCGGGAAGCGGGTTGCTGATCGCCGCCTGGAACGCGCCTCCCTGGTCGCGGAACTCCCAGACCATGAAGCCGATGTAGAAGACCAGCCCGGCCAGGAAGTAGACCGGCACGGCGACCGCCTGCCGACGCAGCCGGTTCATCGCCGCCAGCAGCAGGGCCACCGCGACGATCACCACGCAGCCCCACGCGACCGGGCCGGCGGAGAGCTCCTTGGTGGGGAACTCCTGGGAGACCCGCTCACCGAGGATGTACTTGACCGTCTCGGCCTTGGCGTCGAGCGCGAAGTAGACCAGGAGCAGCAGCACCAGCGTCAGCACCACGACTGCCTTGATGCGCCGCCGTTTCTCGGCCGGGTCGCGGACCACGGGGGCCGGCCGGTCCGCACGCTCGGTCGTGATGGTGCTCATCCTCCCCACCCCTTCGCCGCCATGGTCGTCTCCGGCGCCTTGCCCTTGAGCCGCAGCAGCCCGCGCACGGCCGCCGGTGCGGCCACGAACAGCACGATCAGGGCCTTGAGCACCTCGGTGAGCTGGATCGGGGTCCCCTGCCCGGCCTGCATCTGTACGCCGCCTGCGTCGAGCGCCCCGAAGAGGAGGCCGGCCAGCAGCGTGCCGACCGGGGTCGCCCGGCCCAGCAGGGCGACGGTGATCGCGTCGAAGCCCAGCGAGCCGGCGAACGAGGTGGTCAGCGAGAGCCGCTGGCCGAGCACCGTCATGGCGGCTCCGAGGCCGGCGAGACCTCCGGCGACCATCATCGCGTACATGTAGAGCCGCGGGACGTTCATGCCGGCGGTGCGGGCGGCCTGGGGGTTGGCGCCGGCCGCCTTCATCTGGAAGCCCAGCGTGGTGCGCTCGAGCAGCCACCAGACCACCGCTGTGGCGACCACGGCCAGGAGCACGCCGGTGTGGATGGAGAAGATCGTCGGGAAGGTGGCCGAGGCGTCCACCGGCCGCGACCTCGGGTTCAGCTGGCCCTCGCGCCCGAAGGCCGAGACGTTGGTCAGCAGGTAGAGCAGCAGGCTGCCGGCGACGTAGTTGAGCATGATCGTGGTGATCACCTCGTGCGCGCCGGTGCGTGCCTTGAGCAGGCCGGGGATGGCTCCCCACAGGGCGCCACCGATCCCCGCGGCGACCACCGCCACCACCAGGTGGATCCCGACCGGAAGGTCCATCGCGAAGCCGACGTACCCGGCGAAGACCGCGCCGAGAACCAGCTGGCCCTGGGCGCCGATGTTGAACAGGCCAGCCCGGAAGGCGAGCGTGACCCCGAGGCCCGCACACACCAGGGGCGCGGCCTTGGTGAGGGTGTCGACGATCGAGTCCCAGCTCCCGACGGACCCGGTGACCAGGGCCCAGTAGGAGCCACCGATGGCCGATCCCAGACCCTTGATCGCTGCGCCGAAGCTGTCCGCGCTGACGACACGGGGGTCGCTGATCGCGATCAGGACCGCACCGAAGGCCAGCGCCACGGCGATCGAGAGCAGCGTCATCCGCACCGTCGGCAGCAGGCTCATCCACGCCGGCTCACGACGCGCCGGCGCCTGGGGCGGGTTCTGGGTCTCACTCATGGGTTCCTCCACCGGCCATCAGCAGGCCGATCTCCTCGCGCTGGATGTCGGGTGAGACCGTGTCCACGATCCGTCCGCCGCACATCACCGCGATCCGGTCGGCGAGGGCGAACACCTCGTCGAGCTCGGTGGAGACGATGATCACCGCGGTTCCCCGGTCGCGCTCCTCGATGATCCGCTTGTGGATGAACTCGATCGAGCCCACGTCGACACCGCGGGTGGGCTGCGAGGCGATCAGCACGCGCAACGGCCGCGACAGCTCCCTGGCCACCACGACCTTCTGCTGGTTGCCGCCCGAGAGCGAGGTCAGGCTGCTCTTGATGGTCTCGGTGCGGATGTCGAACTCCTGCACCCGGTCGCGCGCGTTCTGCTCGATGGCGTCGAGCCGCAGGATGCCCCGCGAGGAGAACTCCGGCTCGCGGAAGAGGTCGAGCACGAGGTTCTCGTCGACGCCGTAGGAGCCGACGTACCCGTCGTGGGCCCGGTCCTCGGGGATGTAGCCGATGCCGGCCGCGAGGCTGCGGCGCGGGTCGTAGTGGGAGATGTCCTCGCCGTCGAGCTCGACGCTGCCTGCGGTGGGCTCGATCAGGCCCATCAGGGTCTTGATCAGCTCGGTCTGGCCGTTGCCCTGCACACCGGCGATGGCCAGCACCTCACCGGCGCGGGCGGTGAAGGAGACGTCGTCGACGACTGTGGCGCCACGGCTGTCGATCACGGTCACGTCCTTGACCGAGAGCACGTCGGCACCGCTCTGGGCCGGGTCCTTCTCGACCATCAGCTTCACGGCGCGCCCGACCATCATCTCGGCGAGCTCGGCCTCGGAGGTGCTCGGCGGGGCGGTGCCGACGACCTTGCCGCGCCGGATCACGGTGATCTTGTCGCCGATCGCCTTGACCTCGCGGAGCTTGTGGGTGATGAAGATGATCGAGGTCCCGCGAGCCTTGAGCGAGCGCATGATCTCCATCAGCTCGTCGGTCTCCTGCGGGGTGAGCACGGCGGTGGGCTCGTCGAGGATCAGCACCTCCGCGTCGTTCGCGAGCGACTTGAGGATCTCCACCCGTTGCTGCACGCCCACGGGCAGCGACTCGACCAGCGAGTCGGGCTCGACCTTGAGCTTGTAGGTGGCGGAGAGCTCGCGGACGCGCTCGGCCGCGGCCTTGCGGTCGAGCCGCCCGAAGGACTTGAGCTGCTCGCGCCCGAGCATCACGTTCTCCGCGACGGTGAAGACCGGCACCAGCATGAAGTGCTGGTGCACCATCCCGATGCCCGCCCTGATCGCGTCCGCCGGGCTCTGGAAGCCGGCCGGCTTCCCGTCGATCCAGATGCCACCATCGGAGGGCTCGAGCAGCCCGTAGAGCATGTTCATCAGCGTGGACTTGCCGGCCCCGTTCTCACCGAGCAGGCAGTGGATCTCACCGGGCTCGATGGTCAGGTCGATCGAGTCGTTGGCGGTGAACGAGCCGAAACGCTTGGTCAGGCCACGGATCTCGAGCAGCATCTGCCCTCCTGGGGCGGGGTTTCCTCACCGGTTCGGGGAGGAGAGCCGATGGCTCCCCTCCCCGAGTCGGTCGTGCAGGTGGGACCTGTCAGCTCTTCGGCACGGCCTTGGACTTGACCGTGATCTCACCGCTGAGCAGCTTGGCGCGGATGTCGTCGATCTCCTGCTTGAGCTCGTCCGGGATGGTCGAGTCTGCCTCGTGGTACGGCGCGATCTCCACCCCGCCGTTCTCCAGGGTGCCGACGAACGGCTCGTTGGAGAACTTGTCCTCGACGGCGTCCTGGATCGCCTTCTGCACGGCGACGTCCATGCCCTTCATCACCGAGGTGAGCAGGATGTCGCAGTACTCCGCTGCCGAGACGCAGCCGTCGGTGTCGACCCAGATCGCCTTGGCGTCCTTCTCCTTGGCAGCCTGCAGGCCACCGAGGCCCGCGGGACCGGCGACCGGGAAGATCACGTCGGCGCCCTGCTGGATCAGACCAGTGGCCACGGTCTGGCCCTTGCCCTTGGCCTCGAAGTCACCGGTGAAGGAGCCCTTCTGGGTGGTCTCGTCCCAGCCGACGACCTTGACGTCCTTCTTCTTCTGCTCGTTGTAGTACTGCACGCCCTCCCAGAAGCCGTCCATGAAGATGGTGACGGTCGGGATCGGGGCGCCACCGAAGGTGCCGACGAAGCCGGACTTCGACATGCCCGCGGCGAGGTAGCCGGCCATGAACGACGGGGAGGCGGTGTCGAAGATCAGCGCCTTGAGGTTGTCCGGGGCGACGTTCTCGCCGGTCTCGGGGTCGTTGTAGCCGAAGTCGACGATCGAGTAGTCGATCTCGGGGTTGGCCTTGGCCGAGGCCAGGGTCGCGTCACCGAGGAGGAACCCCACCGTGGTGATGGAGTTGCACTTCTGGCGCACCAGCGCGGCGATGTTGGGCACGTAGTCCGCGTCGGCCTTGGACTGGACGGCCGACTGCTGGACCTTGAAGTCCTTCGAGGCACCGTCGAGGCCGGCCTTGGCGGTCTGGTTGAACGACTTGTCGTCGAAGCCGCCCGAGTCGGAGACCATGCACGCCTTGAAGTCGGGCGCGTCCAGCTGCGGGAACTCGACCTTCACCGGCCCGTCGGACTTGGTCGAGCCGCTGTCTGCCTCGGAGTCGCCGCGGCCGCAGCCGGCGACGACGAGGGTGAGTGCAGCTGCGAGAGCTACGGAACGGGCAACCTTGCGCACGGAGCCTCCTGGTGGAGTCGGGACGAGAAGGCAGGCCTCGAGGCCCGCCGGGGACACCCTAGGTCAACGACTGTGTGATGCATCACCGCGGACGGCCCCGAGCCGGCTTTGTTATCGGTCGGTGACCATCGCGTGCAGCGCGGCGAGCGCCAGCACCTTCGCGCCGATCCCGACGGCGCGCTCGTCGATGCGCAGGTCACCTTGGTGCAGGTCGTACGTCGGCCCGCCCGGAGTCCTCGTCCCGAGCCGGGCCATCGCTCCGGGGACGGTCTCGAGGTACCACGCGAAGTCCTCGCCACCGAGGCTCTGCGAGGTGGTGACGTGGCCTTCCTCCCCCAGCACGTCCTCGACGGCCTGGCCGAGCAGCTGGGTGGAGCGGTGCTCGTTGACCACCGGCGGCACCCCGCGGACGTAGGTGACCTCGGCCCTGACGCCGTACGGCTCCACGATCTGGGCGATCGTGGTCCGGACCAGCGCCTCGGCGTCGGCCCAGGCGACGGCGTCCAGCATCCGCACGGTGCCGCCCGCGCGGCCCGAGGACGGGATCACGTTGAGGGCCGAGCCCGCGCGGACCACGCCCCAGACCACGCTCACCCCGGCCCGCGGGTCGAGGCGGCGGGACAGGACTGCCGGCAGCTCGATCACCAGCTTGCCGAGGGCGAAGGTGAGGTCCTCGGTCAGGTGGGGCCGCGAGGTGTGCCCGCCCTTCCCGCTCAGCCGCACGTCGAGGGAGTCCGCCGCCCCGGTGAGCGGACCCTCGCGCAGGCCCACGGTGCCGACGTCCAGGCCCGGGTCGACGTGCAGCCCGAAGATGCGGTCGACGCCCGCGAGGGCCCCCGCCGCGATCGAGGTCAGGGCTCCTCCGGGCATGATCTCCTCGGCCGGCTGGAAGATCAGCCGCACCCGTCCGGGCAGCGCGTCGCCGAGCGCGTGCAGGGCCAGGCCGGCGCCGAGCAGGGCGGTGGCGTGCAGGTCGTGACCGCAGGCGTGGGCGACGCCGGAGACAGTGCTCACCCAGGGATCGGTGGTGCGGTCCTCGACGGGCAGCCCGTCCAGGTCCGCCCTGATCCCGACCACGGCTCCCGAGCCGGTGCCGATGTCGACGGTGAAGCCCCCGCGCGGGAGGGTCACCGGCACCAGCCCGGCCTCGTCGAGCCGCTTGGCCAGCACGGCGGTGGTCCGCTCCTCGGCCCACGACAGCTCCGGGTGGGCATGCAGGTCGCGGCGGAACTCGACCAGCTCACCGGCGAGCCGGTCGACCTCGGCCTGGGCCTGGGCTAGGAGGGAGGAGGACACAACCGACAACGTTACCGGGCGGAGCCTTCGTCGTAGGCGGCCACCAGCCGGTCGGCGGCGAGCGGCGCGGTCAGCTCGCCCGCCAGCAGCTCACGGCGTACGTCGTCACGGATCCGGCGTACGCCGGGCGAGCGGCGCAGCCGCTGGTCGAGCTCGTCGCGCACCAGCGCCCAGGTGAAGTCCAGCTGCTGCTCCGCGCGCTTCTCGGCCAGACCCTGCTCCCCCATCGACTCGCGGTGGGCGAGCACCCGCTGCCAGACCTCCTCGACACCCGCGCCGTGCAGGCCCGAGCAGGTCAGCACCGGCGGCACCCACCCGTCGCCCGAGGAGTGCACCAGCCGCAGCGCCCCGGCAAGCTCGCGGGCAGCGGACTTGGCCTCGGCCTCACGGTCCCCGTCGGCCTTGTTGACCGCGATCACGTCGGCGATCTCGAGGATCCCCTTCTTGATGCCCTGGAGCTGGTCGCCGGTGCGCGCCAGCGTCAGGAACAAGAAGGTGTCCACCATGCCGGCCACGGTGACCTCGGACTGGCCCACGCCGACGGTCTCCACGAGGACGACGTCGTACCCGGCGGCCTCGAGCACCGTCATCGCCTGGGTGGTGGCCCGGGCGACACCGCCCAGGGTGCCCGCGCTGGGTGAGGGCCGGATGTAGGCGCCCGGGTTGGCCGAGAGTGCGGCCATCCGGGTCTTGTCGCCGAGCACCGAGCCGCCGGTGCGCACCGAGGACGGGTCCACGGCGAGTACGCCGACACTCTGGCCGCGCTCGGTCAGGTGCATGCCCAGCGACTCGATGAACGTCGACTTGCCCACCCCCGGAACCCCGGAGATGCCCACCCGCACGCAGCCGGCGCCCGGGGCGGTGAGCTCGGTGAGCAGCTCCCGGGCCGCGGCCCGGTGGTCGGGCCGGGCCGACTCGACCAGGGTGATCGCCCGCGAGACCGCGGCACGCTGACCGGCCTGGACTCCCTCCACGAGCGCGGCGACGTCGACGGTCCTGCTCGATCCCGCCATCAGTGACCGAGCTGGGCCGAGAGCTTCTCGAGCAGGTCGAGCGCCGCCTCGGCGATCACCGTGCCCGGCGGGAAGACGGCCGCTGCCCCCATCTCCATCAGTGTGGGTACGTCGTCGGGCGGGATCACGCCGCCGACCACGATCATCACGTCCTCGCCCCCGAGGTCGGCCAGCGCCTGCTTCAGCTCCGGCACCAGGGTCAGGTGACCGGCGGCCAGCGAGTTCACCCCGACGATGTGCACGTCGGCGTCGACCGCCTGCTGGGCGACCTCCTCGGGCGTGGAGAACAGGGGCCCGACGTCGACGTCGAAGCCCAGGTCGGCGAAGGCGGTGACGATCACCTTCTGCCCGCGGTCGTGGCCGTCCTGGCCCATCTTCGCGACCAGGATCCGCGGGCGGCGGCCCTCGTCCTCGGCGAACTTCTCGGTGGCGGCGAGCACGGCGGCCATGGCCGGGTTGGACTGGCCATGTGACTGGGACTCGCGCTTGTACACACCCGAGATCGTACGGATCACGGCACGGTGCCGGCCGTAGACCTTCTCCAGCGCATCGGAGATCTCACCGACGGTCGCCTTGGCGTGCGCGGCCTCGACGGCGAGAGCGAGCAGGTTGCCGTCCAGCGACCCGTGCACGTGGCCGTCCTCGGCGGAGCGGGTGAGCGCGTTCAGGGTGCGCTCGACGTCGTCGTCGTTGCGCTCCTCGCGCAGCCGCTCGAGCTTGGCGAGCTGTTGCTTGTAGACGCTGGCGTTGTCGACCCGGTGCACCTCGAGGGGGTCCTCGTCGGCGAGCCGGTAGGTGTTCACGCCGATCAGCTTCTGCGCCCCGGAGTCCAGCCGTGCCTGGGTGCGAGCGGCGGCCTCCTCGATCCGCATCTTCGGCAGGCCCTCCTCGATCGCCTTGGCCATGCCGCCGGCCTGCTCGGCCTCCTGGATGTGCCCCCACGCCTTCTCGGCCAGGTCGTGGGTCAGCCGCTCGACGTAGTAGGACCCGGCCCACGGGTCGATCGTGCCCGTCGTACCCGACTCCTGCTGCAGCAGCAGCTGGGTGTTGCGGGCGATCCGTGCGGAGAAGTCGGTCGGCAGCGCGATCGCCTCGTCGAGGGCGTTGGTGTGCAGCGACTGGGTGTGCCCCTGGGTCGCGGCCATCGCCTCGATGCAGGTGCGCTGCACGTTGTTGAACACGTCCTGCGCGGTCAGCGACCAGCCGGAGGTCTGGCTGTGGGTGCGCAGCGAGAGCGACTTGGGGTTCTGCGGCTCGAACTGGCCGACCAGCCGCGCCCACAGTGCCCGGGCCGCGCGCAGCTTGGCGACCTCCATGAAGAAGTTCATCCCGATGGCCCAGAAGAAGCTCAGCCGCGGCGCGAACTCGTCGATGGTGAGCCCGGCCTCGAGCCCGGCCCGGATGTACTCCACCCCGTCGGCGAGGGTGTAGGCGAGCTCGAGGTCGGCGGTGGCCCCGGCCTCCTGGATGTGGTAGCCCGAGATCGAGATCGAGTTGAACCGCGGCATCTTCTGCGCGGTGTAGCCGAAGATGTCGCTGATGATCCGCATGCTCGGCTGCGGCGGGTAGATGTAGGTGTTGCGGACCATGAACTCCTTGAGGATGTCGTTCTGGATCGTCCCCGTGAGCTGCTCCGGCTTCACCCCCTGCTCCTCGGCCGCGGCGATGTAGAGCGCCATCACCGGCAGCACGGCGCCGTTCATCGTCATCGAGACCGACATCTCGTCGAGCGGGATCCCCTCGAAGAGGGTCCGGGCGTCGTAGATCGAGTCGATCGCGACCCCGGCCATGCCGACGTCGCCCTTCACCCGCGGGTGGTCGGAGTCGTAGCCCCGGTGGGTGGCGAGGTCGAAGGCGACGCTGAGCCCCTTCTGGCCCGCGGCGAGGTTGCGGCGGTAGAAGGCGTTGGACTCCTCGGCGGTGGAGAAGCCGGCGTACTGTCGCACCGTCCAGGGCTGGGTGGTGTACATCGTCGGGTAGGGCCCGCGCAGGAACGGCGCCAGCCCGGGGTAGGTGTCCAGCGCGTCCAGGCCCTCGAGGTGCTCAGGCCCGTAGACCGGCAGGATGCCGATCCCCTCGGGCGACTCCCAGGTCTGCCCGGTGGTCCCGCCGGGCTCCACCGCGGCGACCTCGCCGGCCAGCGGCAGCCCCGCGAAGCTCTCCGGAACACTCATGCCAGCTTCTCCCTCGTCCGGGTCAAGAAGTCGAGCGCATCGACCCCGACCGCGCAGGTGTCGTCGACCTCCACGCCCTCGACCGGTTTGCCGGCCAGGATCACGTGGGTGGCGCCGGCCTCGCGCAGTGCGGCGACCAGGCTGACGCCCCAGCTGGCATAGGCCTTGTCGTGGCCGACCAGGCAGACCACGCGCTGACCGCCCTCGGGCCCGATGTAGTCCTTGACCACGGCCTCGACGTCGTCATGGCGACCGGAGTTGACGACCTCGATCCCCCCGGCGGCGAACAGGTTGGTGGCGAAGGTGGCACGGGCCGTGTGCGCCGCGATCGTGCCCATCGTGGCCAGGAACACCTTGCTCCCGGCCGGTTGCTCGCGCAGCGCCTCGAACGCGTGCCCGTAGGGGCGTACGGCGATCGCCCCGTCGGCGTACGGCTTCCGCTCGGGGAGGGTCTCCTGCAGGTTGGGGAACTCGGTGAGGCCGGTGATCGGCCGCTTGCGGCGCGCGACCTGCTGGTCACGCTCGGTGACGACCTCGCCGATGCGGGACCGCAGCGAACCGTCCGCGAGCGCGCCGAGCACCCCGCCCGCCTCCTCCAGGCGGCCGAGCTCCTCCCACCCGGCGACGGCGAGGTCGTCGGTGAGCTTCTCCACCGCGAAGGCCCCGCCGGCCGGGTCGGCGACCTTGGCCACGTGCGACTCCTCGACGAGAAGCGCCGAGGTGTTGCGGGCGATCCGTCTCGCGAACGCGTCCGGCAGGCCGAGGCGCGCGTCGAAGGGCAGCACGGTCACGACGTCGGCACCGCCGACACCGGCGGCGAAGGCGGCCACGCAGGTGCGCAGCATGTTCACCCACGGGTCGTAGCGGGTCATCATCGGGCGTGAGGTGATCGCGTGCAGCACCATCGTGCGCCGGTCGCTCGAGGCGCCGCTGAGCTCGAGCATCCGCGCCCAGAGGCGGCGTACGGCACGAAGCTTGGCGATGGTCTCGAACTGCTCGTCGCTGGCCGCGAGCCGGAACTCGACCAGCCCCTGCGCGGCGTCCACGTCGTGTCCCGCCTCGGTGAGCTCGCGCAGGTAGTGGGCCGCCACGGCCAGCACCCAGCCGAGCTCCTGCACGTCACTGGCACCGAGGTCGTGCACGGCCGTCCCGTCCACCACGAGGGCACGGCAGCCGAGCTCGCCGGCGAGGGTCGCGGCCTCGGCGACCACCCCGCCGGTCGAGCAGCTCGCGCCGGCGAGCGTCTCGAGACCACGCGTGCGCACCAGCGCCCCCACGGGGTCGACGCCGAGGTTGGTGCCGGCCGCCAGGGCCGTGCCGGCGGCGACGTCGGCGAGTGCGCGCGCCGCACCCAGCGGGTCCGACGGTGCGTCGAGCACCACCGGCGCGACGTCGAGGAGCACGCCCTTCAGTGCGGCACCCAGGTCCGCGGAGGCGAGGCCGGACTCGCCGACCTGCACCAGGAGCGAGGTGGCGCCGTTCTCCAGGTCGGTGAGCACCGCTGCGTTGGCGGCCACCGGGTCGGGGTCGGCCAGCAGCGCGCGCACGTCCCAGCCGTCGCCCCGGGCGGGCGGGCGGACCGGGGCCGGAAGGTCCTCCACCAGCGCCGGGGTGCCGAGCGGGGTGATCGCGATGCCGTCGAGGGTGCGGCGGGCCAGCCGTGCCCACACCTCGTGGTCCGCGTCGCCCTCGGAGAGCCGGCCCGCCTTGCGCAGCACGGCGGCCGCGGCCTGCTCCCACTCCGCCACGTCGTGTTCGTGACCTTCGGCGAGCGAGAGGTGGGCGTCAGAGCTCATGCGCGAAGGATAGGGACCACGGTCGTGGCGCGACCAGCGAGTGTGAAATACCCGACCCGGGACCTCGGTGTCGGCGCCGACGTCGGTGCTGGGCGCATCCTCAGCCCCGGTGCCGGAGCAGTACGGCGGTGAACTGCTGCGCGGTGCCCCACGGGGTGAGGTGGTCCTCGCCCGCGGTGGAGACCAGCTCGAAGTCCGGGAACTCCGCGGCGAGCTCGGCGTGGGTGTAGCGCACGATCGGCAGCCCGCTGCAGGTGGTGGGCCCGTCGGGGCCGAACGTCGCCACCACGACCCAGCCACCGGGGACCAGGGAGCGCAGCAGCGAGGCGCGGTAGTCGTCGCGCTCCTCCTCGTCGATCAGGAAGTGGAAGACCGCACGGTCGTGCCACAGGTCGTAGCGGCGGCCGGTGTCGAGGTCGAGCACGTCGGCGACCGTGAGGACGACGTCCTCGCCGCCCGGGCCGAGTCGCTCGCGCACCGTGTTCAGCGCGCTGATCGAGAGGTCGATCGCGGTCAGGTCGGTGTACCCGCGCTCGAAGAGATGGTCGACCAGCGTCGACCAGCCGGCGCCGACGTCGATCACCGGCCGGTCCCTGGGCACCCCGGTCTCGTCGACGAGCCCGAGCGAGAGCTCGGGCACGGACTGCCACCACGAGACCCCGTCGACGTCCTTGCCGTCGTGGACGCCCTCCCAGTACTCCGCGCGGGCGTCATGGTCCAGTGGGCGTCGTACAGCGTCGTGTGTCATCTGGCCTCCGGTCTCCGAGCTGGATCCTCGTGCTCCTTGCAGGCTAGCCCGCTCCGGACGTCATACCTTCTGCTCGTCATGGCAACCAGAACGTATGACGCACCCGGGGGACGTCATACGTGTTGGCACCCAGGGCGACCAAGACGTATGACGCAAGCCGGAACCGTCGGCGAAACGCAAGCGGCAGTGTCCGAAATGAGGAGGCGACTCCCCCTAACCTGAAGGACATGACCACCGCCGCGACACCTGGCCCGCCGCCGCAGACCCCCGTGGGCGAGGTGGCCGCGCTGATCGACGGCGGCGACATGGACTGCGGCAGCGGCCTGCTGCTGCTGATCACCCGGGCGATGCGGCGCCTGCAGCCCGGAGACCTGCTCGGCATCCGGAGCGCGGAGCCGAGCGTGCTCACCGACCTGCCGGTGTGGGCCGAGCTGGTCGGGCACGACGTGCACGCCGAGGTCGCGGAGTCCGACCAGGGTCCGTGGTGGTTCGCGGTGCGCAAGAACGCGGCGAGCGCCTCCACCGGGACCGTGTTCAGCCTGGGCCAGCGCACGCCGGTGGGCCACCGGCTCTGGGCCTACACCAACTTCGACTGCAACCTCGCGTGCGCCTACTGCTGCGCCGAGTCCTCTCCGAAGGCGCCCTCGCGGCGGCTGGAGATCGACGTGGCCCGCGCGGTGTTCGCCGAGTTCGCCGCGATGGGCGGCCGGGAGCTGTTCCTCACCGGTGGCGAGCCGTTCATGCATCCCGAGCTCGGGGAGCTGGTGAGTGCCGCGGAGGGCCTGGAGCGCACCATCTTGACCAACGCGATGATCTTCGGCCGCGGTCGGCGGCTGCAGACCCTGGAGGAGATGGACCGCTCCGTGGTGCTCCAGGTCAGCCTGGACTCCGCCACCGCCGAGCTGCACGACAGGCAGCGCGGTGCGGGGTCGTGGTCCCGGGCGCTGACCGGCATCGGCCAGGCACGTGCGCTCGGCTTCCGGGTGCGCGTCGCGGCCACGATGTACGACGAGGACCCCGTCGGTGTCCGCGAGCTGCACACGCGGCTCGACGCGGAGGGCATCGCCGGCGAGGACCGGGTGATCCGGCCGGTCGCGCAGGAGGGCTTCGCCGAGACCGGCGTGCACGTCTCCATCGACAACCTCGAGCCCGAGCCGACGATCACCGCCGACGGTGCCTGGTGGCACCCGGTGGCCGTCACCAACCCGAACATGCGGATCGCCGACTCGCCGCTGCCACTGGCCGAGGTGTTCGGGGTGGTCCGGGACACCCTCGAGGTCCAGGACGCCGCGCTCCGCTCGGGGCGCGAGGTCTTCCGCTGCGCCTGACCCACCCGCCTGCCCGCTGAACACCTGTCGAGACCGGAGGAACCCGATGAGCACCATCAAGGAGCGCCTCGACACGAGCCGCGACTGGCTGCTGGCCCCCGCCACCGAGGAGGGCACCCGCGGACACCTGGCCGCGATGACCGCGCTGCGCGTCCTGCTCGGGCTGATGTGGCTCTACAACGTCTCCTGGAAGCGCGCACCCGACTTCGGGCAGGACGCCGGCAACGGGCTCTACAAGTTCACCTCCTACGCGGTCAGTGACCCGGTGTTCCCGCCGTACAGCTGGGTCGTGGAGAACGTCGTCCTCAACGTCTTCACCCCGTTCGGCTGGCTGGTGCTCGCGGCCGAGACCACGCTGGCGGTGCTGCTGCTGACCGGGGCCTGGGTGCGGCTCGCCGCGCTGGTCGGGATGACCCAGTCGGTGGCGATCGCGCTCTCGGTGGCCTACGCGCCCCACGAGTGGCCGTGGTCCTACTGGCTGATGATCGGTGCCCACCTGGCCCTGCTGGTCACCGCCAGCGGCTGCGCGCTCGGCGTGGACGGCGTCCGTGCCCGGCGTGAGTCGATGCCGCTGCTCGGCCAGGTCTGGGGCGGACTGTCGATCGTGCTGGGGCTGGTGAGCATCATCGGCTCGGCAGGCGACCCACTGGCCAAGCGCGGCACCGGTCTGTGGTCCACGGACCTCTCGATCGGCCTGGGCCACTACAACCTGCTGGGCGGCGTGGTGCTCCTGGTCGCCGGGGCGCTGGTGGTCCTCAGCGCCCGCGGCGGCCCAGCACGGGCGGCCCAGGCAGCGACAGCGCTCGCGGGGCTCGGCGCGCTGTCCCTCTACGCCCAGCTGGGCTTCTCCGACCCGATCCTGGGGGGTACGCCGTCCTCGGCGGCCTACCTGCTCGCGCTCGCGCTGGTCGCCGCCGTCGTCGGTGGCCTGCTCGGACGCGGCCGTCCCCCGAACCCGGGGGCCGGCACCGGGTGAGCATGCCCGAACCGTTTACCGGACGCTCATCTCGGCGTCATCGAGCCGACTCCGGGGTGCGGCAGGCTCCCCTCATGCGGATCGCACTGGCAACCGAGGAGTTCACCCCCAGCAACGAGCCCGCTGCCCACGTCACGCGGGCGGTGGTCACCCACCTGACCCGCCGCGGGCACGAGGTGATGGTCTTCGCCGGCGGCCGCGGGCAGGCCAGCTTCGGCGGCGCGCGCCTGTTCTGGGCGAGCCGGATGACCCCCACCAGCGCCGTGCGCGAGGCGATGGCCGTCGCCCGCCCCGACCTGTGCCACCTGATCGACCCGCACCGGGTCGGGCTCAAGGCCGCCGAGGCGGCCGACCGGCTCGGCGTACCCACCGTCTACCTGACCCCGGAGCGCTGGAGTCCTGGAGTCGACCTCGAGGACCACCACGAGGGCCTGCGCGACCTGAGCCTGCACCAGCGGTGGGCACGTCCGCACGCCCCCGACGGCGGCCAGTTCGTCGTGGGGTACGTCGGTCCGCTCGCCACCAGGAAGCTGGTCACCCGGCTCACCGCGATCGCTGGCCTGCCCGGCGTACGCCTCGTGGTGCTCGGCGACGGACCCGGCACCGGGGACCTGCGTGCCGCGGGCGCGAAGGTGATCACCTCCGCCACCGGCATCGAGCGGGCCCGCTGCCTGGCCACCTTCGACGCGCTGGTGCAGCCCCGCAAGCGGGCCGCCTACGCACCGGTCGTGCTCGAGGCCCTGGCCAGCGGCGTCCCCGTGGTCGCCTTCGCCACCGGTACGGCGGCGGCCGCGGTGCAGCACGAGGTGAACGGGCTGCTCGTCGAGGCCGACCGGGGTGGCAAGTCCCTGCGCCGCGCGATCGCACGGCTCGCGGCCAGCCCGGACCTCCGCTTCGGGCTGGCCTCGTCGGCCCGCGCGTCGGTCGTCGGCCGCAGCTGGGACGACGCCGTCGACGACCTCCTCGAGGTGCACTACCCTCAAGCGGTCGGGCGCTCCGCCAGCCTCGTGTGAGGCGTCGAGCGGCGGGCGAGACCGGCCATCCGCGGCCGGCTCCGGCACCGTGACGAAGGAGCACCCATGGGGCGACGTCGTGCACACCTGCTGGTCCTGGCCCCCCTGGTGACGCTGACGCTGCTGGGTGCGGTCCTGGTCGCCGGCCCGGCCACCGCCGCCGACGGTGCGGCCCCGGCCCAGCGCCGGCTGAACGCCCTGCACTGCGACGCGGGTCCCGCCGACGGCAAGGTGGGGCCGCACACCCGGTCCGCCGTGGTCCGGTTCCAGTCGCGCCACGGCCTGCGCCAGAGCGGCTCCCTCGACGCACCCACCCGGCGCCGGTTGTACGCCGACACGGCGATGCGTTGCGACCGGAGACCCGTGCCGGCGGGCTCGGGGTCGGGCCGCCGGATCGTGGTCAGCCAGCGGCAGAACTGGGTGTGGCTGGTCGAGGCCGGGGGGAAGGTGCGCGCCCAGGGAGGCATCATCGACAACTCCGGGAACCTGCGCCGCGGCGGCTACCGCACCGGTTCCTACTGCGGCCGGGCGGCGCGGATCAGGTTGAACACCAGCGGGTCGCTGTGGCTGGACAACTTCGTGCGGTTCGCCCCGTGCGGCTACGGCTTCCACCGGATCCCCCGCCACAAGTCGGGGGGCAGGCAGATCCACCCGGACTGGTACCTCGGCACCGACCTGGCCACCTCGCACGGCTGCATCCGGCTCTCCGCGGCCATCTCGCGGACGCTGTGGTCCTTCACCTCGTCGGGTGCCCCGGTCCGGATCCTCTAGCGCGCGTCCAGCGACAACTGCTCGCTGCGCGCCTATCCTCGGTTCCCTGACGTCGCCGGGCGTCGCGACCGGGGGGTCAAGTGACGAACGTGACCGACGACGACGACATGGCCGACGACCCGGCTCCGCGGCGCGGCTACGCCAAGGAGCTGCGCAGATCGGTCGCCGCGGTGGCGGGCAACCGCAACATCCGGCGGATCCAGCTGGCCTTCGTCGGTTCCTCGATCGGCGACTGGGCCTACGGCACGGCGGTCGCGGTCTGGGCCTACGGGGAGGGCGGCGCCAAGGCGGTCGGCATCTGGATGGCGATCCGGTTCGCCCTGATGGCCGTCTCCGCGCCGTTCACCTCCCGGCTCGCCGACGTGATGTCGCGCAAGCTGCTGATGATCATCACCGACCTGGCGCGCGCGCTGCTCGTGACGTCGGCAGCGGTGTGTCTCTTCCTGGACACCCCATCGGCGCCGATCTACGTGCTGGCGACGCTGACCTCGCTGCTCGGCACTCCGTTCATGGTGGCGCAGCGTGCGCTCCTGCCGAGTCTCGCCGAGCGGCCCGAGGAGCTCACGGCGGCCAACGGCACAGCCAGCACGATCGAGTCGATCTCGTTCTTCGCCGGCCCGGCGCTCGCGGCACTGTTGATCGGCGTGACCAGCATCGAGGTCGTCTTCCTCGTCAACGTGGCCACGTTCGTGTGGTCGATGCTGCTGGTGATGGGCCTCTCCGTCCCGCATCCCAGCGAGAGCGAGGCCGCGCGCGTCGAGGCTGCCGAGCCGGTGGAGTCCGGCTTCCTGGCCGAGACCTCGGCCGGTTTCCGGACCATCGCCTCCGACAGCGGGCTGGTCGTGGTGACCGCGGCCGCCTGTGTGCAGACGGTCATCGCGGGAGCCTCCACGGTGTTCGCCCTGGTGATGGCGGACGAGATCTTGGGCACCGGGCCGGAGGGACTCGGGTACCTCGACGCCGTGCTCGGCATCGGATCGATCTTCGGAGGCATGCTCGCCATCTCCCGGGCGACGCGGGGCAGGCTCGGATCCGACCTCGCGGTCGGGGTGCTGCTGTGGTCCGCACCGCTGCTGCTGGTGACCATCTGGCCCTCACCGATCACCTGCTTCGCGGTGATGGCGATGCTCGGCCTGGGCAACCCGCTGGTGGACGTCAACCTGGACACGATCATGCAGCGGCTCTCCCCCGACGAGGTCCTCGGTCGGGTCTTCGGTGCCCTCGAGGCCTGCTTCATCGCGACGATGGCACTCGGTTCGGCTTTGATGCCGTTCGCGATCGACTGGCTGGGTCTGCGCTACGCGCTGCTCCTCGTAGCGGGCCCGGTGGTGCTGATGACGCTGGCGCTGGTGCCCGCGCTGCGTCGCCTGGAGACCAGGTTGGCCGCGCCCGCCAACCTTGCGCTGATCGAGAGCGTCGACATCTTCGCGCCGCTCGCCCCCACCCAGGTGGAGTCGCTCGCCAGAGTGGCCACGGAGATCCGGTTCGCCGCCGGGGACGTCCTGGTGCGTCAGGGTGGCCAGTCCGACACGTTCTTCGTCATCCAGAGCGGACTCGTCGAGGTCACCCAGGGTGAACGCGTGCTGCGGCGCGAAGGCCCCGGGGAGTACTTCGGCGAGATCGGACTGCTGCGCGATGTGCCGAGGACCGCCACCATCACCGCGGTCGAGGACACCGTGGTGCAGGCCATCGCCCGCGAGGAGTTCCTCCAGGCCGTGTCCGGGCACGGCGAGTCCCGGCGTACGGCGGAGAGCGTCGCCAACCGCCGGCTGGCGATGTGAGGACGCTGCGATGATCGAGTGCCCCAGCTGTGCGGCCGAGCAACCCGAAAGCGCTCGCTTCTGCGCCAGCTGCGGACACGCGATGACCGCCGCCGCCTGTGGCTCCTGCAGCGCGGCCCTCCTCCCCGGCGCCAGGTTCTGCAACGAGTGCGGCGCGCCCCAGGGACCGGGCGCGACGCCACCGACGGGCGGTGAGGCCGGGGGACGTACGGCGCTGCACCAGCCGGTCTCCTCGCGCCGGGTGACCAGCGTGCTGTTCGGCGACCTGGTCGGCTTCACCACGATCTCGGAGTCCCGCGACCACGAGGAGATGCGTGAGCTGCTGACCCGCTACTTCGACGAGTGCCGCCAGATCGTGGACCGGTACGGCGGCACGGTCGAGAAGTTCATCGGCGACGCCGTGATGGCCGTGTGGGGGGTGCCGACCGCCCACGAGGACGACGCCGAGCGCGCCGTCCGGGCCGGCCTGGAGCTGGTCGCGATGGCGACCGCCCTCGGGCAGGACGTGGCGATCGCGGACTTCGCGATGCGGGTCGGCATCGTCACCGGCGAGGTCGCGGTCACCGTCGGGGCCGAGCAGCAGGGCATGGTCGCCGGCGACGCCGTGAACACCGCCGCCCGGGTGCAGACCGTCGCCGAGGCCGGGCAGGTGTGGGTCGACGAGACCACCCGGCTGCTGACCCATTCGGCGATCACCTACCTGGGCGTGGGCTCCCACCGGCTCAAGGGCAAGACCGACCCGATGCCGCTGTGGGCGGTGCAGGCGGTCGTCGCCTCCGTCGGCGGTGCGCAGCGCGCCGACGGTCTTGAGGCCCCGCTGGTCGGTCGCGACCGTGAGCTGCGCCTGCTCAAGGAGGTCTTCCACTCCGCCGAGGAGGCCCACCAGCCGCGGCTGCTGGTGATGGTCGGCGAACCTGGCGTCGGCAAGTCCCGCCTGGGCTGGGAGTTCGAGAAGTACATCGACGGCCTGAACACCACCGTGCGCTGGCACAGCGGCAGGTGCGTGGCCTACGGCGAGGGCCTGGCGTTCTTCGCGCTCGCCGAGGCGATCCGTCCGCGCCTGCGGGCGCTGGTGCCCGACGGTGAAACCGCCGACGAGGCCTCCACCCAGGACCAGACCCGCCTGCTCCAGCTCGGTCTGGAGACCTACGTCCCCAGCGAGCAGGAGCGCGACTGGCTGCGCCCACGGCTCGCCGTACTGCTCGGGGCCGGGGCGGTCGCGAGCTTCCCCCGCGAGGATCTCTTCGCCGCCTGGACCGTGTTCCTGGAGCGGGTCGGGGCCGAGAACACCGTCACCTTGCTGATCGACGACGCCCAGCACGCCGACGACGGCCTGCTCCAGTTCGTGGAGCACCTGTTGGCCGCTGCGAACTTCGGCTGCCTCGTGGTCCTGCTGACCCGCCCCGGACTCCTCGAGGAGCATCCCGCGTTGGCGACGAACCGCCGTGCCACCGTCAGCCACCTCGCGGCGTTGGACGACAGGGACATTGCCACCCTGCTCGACGGTCTGGTCCTCGGGGTGCCGGAGGCGGTGCGCACCTCGTTGGTGGAGCGCTCCGAGGGGGTGCCGTTGTTCGCCGTCGAGACGGTGCGCTCGCTGATCGACCGCGACCTCGTGGTCCCGCGCGGCGGCCGCTACGTCCTCGCGGATCCCGAGGCGCTCGACCTCGACTCGATCGGGGCGCCGGCCTCGTTGCAGGCGCTGATCGCCGCCCGACTGGACGCGCTCGCGCCCGACCAGCGCCGACTGGTCGAGCGGTGCAGCGTGATCGGCAACGCCTTCTCGCGCACGGAGATCGACGAGCTGTGTGCGGATCTGGGCGACGTCGAGGCCCTGCTCGCCGGCCTGACCCGTCAGCAGATCCTGGGCAGGATGACCAGCCGGTTCAGCGCCGACTTCGGGCAGTACCACTTCGTCCAGTCCGTCGTGCGCCAGGTGGCCTATGCGACGCTGTCGCGTCGCGACCGGCGAGCGCTTCACCTGGCCGTGGCCACCCAGACCGAGGCGACCACCGACCCCGCCGGTGACCTCGCCCCGATCATCGCCCAGCACTACCTCAGCGCCGTCGAAGCCCTGCCCGGCGAGCCGGACGTGCCCGACCTCAAGGCACGCGCCCGGGCCGAGCTGGAGCGCGCCGCCGTCAGGGCACGCTCGCTGGGTGCCGTCGCCGACTCCGCCAACCACCTCCTGGCTGCGCTCGACCTCGCCGATGACGAGCTCAACCGTGCCCGGCTGCACAGCCTGATCGCCTGGGCCCTGGCGGACGCCGGTGAGGACGAGCGCACCCGCGAGCACGCGCTCAGGGCGGAGGAGGTCTACGACGCCTCCGGGGACGCCGTGGCGGCCGGTCTGGCTGCGGCGGCACGCGGGCTGGCGCTGGCGTCCTCCGGGGACAACGCCGGTGCGCTCGAGGTGGTCCGGCCACGGTGGGAGGCGCTCCTCGACCAGCCCGGCGCCGACCTCGCACTGCTGGAGCTGGCCAAGGTGATCGGGCTCGCGAGCAGCCGGGTCCTCGGGTCGGAGCGGCGCGACGTCCTGGACCGCCGCATCATGATCGCCGAGCGGGTGGGGAACCGCGCCCACCTGGCCGACTCCCTGACCGCCCTCGCGCTGTCCTACAGCTCCATGGGCTCCTCCGAGACCGCGACGATCCTGATGGGAGCCGCGGCGACGCTCGCCCGGAACGCCCACCAGCCGGTGGCCCTGGCCCGCTGCCTGTCCAACCTCGCCAGTGAGTACAACGCCTTCGACCTGGCCCGCGGGGTGGAGGCTGCCCGGGAGGGCGTCGAGGTGGCGGACCAGTGCGGTGTGGCCATGTGGCAGTACTACGCGGACGGCAACCTGCTGCTGGCTCTGCTTGCCTCGGGTCAGTGGCGCGAGCTGGAGTCGCTCCTGGCACGAGACCGCTCCAGCCCCGAGGTAGCCGTGGCCGTGGAGGCCACCGTGCGGCTCCTCCGCGGGGAGCCCTTCGTGCTGCCGTGGACAGCCGCCGAGCACAGGGTCAGCGACGACGCGTCCGTGCTCGCCTGGACCGATTTTGCGGAGGCCCAGGCGGCCCGGGTCGAGGGACGCGACCAGGTGGCGCTCGAAGCCGCCACGCGGGCCGTCATGGGCATGTTCCAGCTGTCCGGGGTCGCCGACGACTTCGTGCACATGTGGCCCGTCGCCGCGGAGCTGGCGCTGTCCCTGCAGGACCACGACGCGTTGACCCGCCTGCTCGATCTGGTCGACGGTGCCGCCGGCCGGGCCCGGATCCCGTTGGGGGTGCGCGCCCACCGCTCGCGGATCGCCGGGCTGCTCTCCCTCCGGGACGATCCGAAGGCTGCGGAGCAGATGCTGCGCAGCGCCATCAGCGACTTCACCGACTGGGGCACCCCCCATTACCGCGCCCGCACGGAGGGTGACCTTGCGGCACTGCTCCAGTCGCTGGGCCGCACGGAGGAGGCGGCGACGCTGTCGGAAGGCGCGGTCGCGACGCTCACCGAGATCGGCGCGCAGGCCTGGCTCTCCGAGCTGATCTCGGTCCAGGCCTAGCAGCGACCGGACCGAGGGGCGAGGTCAGACCTCGCTGCGCCCCTCGTCGTCCTTGCTGCGCAAGCCGATCTTGTTGCCCAGCCACACCAGCGGGTCGTACTTGCGGTCGACGACGCGCTCCTTCATCGGGATGATCGCGTTGTCGGTGATCTTGATCCCCTCCGGGCAGACCTCGGTGCAGCACTTGGTGATGTTGCACATCCCGAGGCCGGCCGCTCCCTGGGCGAGCTCGCGCCGGTCGTGGGTGTCCAGGGGGTGCATGTCCAGCTCGGCGTACCGCAGGAAGAAGCGGGGACCGGCGAAGGCCGGCTTGTTGTCCTCGTGGTCACGCACGACGTGGCAGGTGTCCTGGCACAGGAAGCACTCGATGCACTTGCGGAACTCCTGGCCGCGCTCGACGTCGACCTGGGCCATCCGCCGCTTGCCGTCCGGGTCCCGCGGCGGTGGCGCGAACGCCGGCACCTGTTTGGCCTTCTCGTAGTTGAAGGACACGTCGGTGACAAGGTCGCGGATCACCGGGAACGAGCGCATCGGCGTGACCGTGATCGTCTCCTCCGGCCCGAAGTCGGAGAGCCGGGTCATGCACAGCAGCCGCGGCCGGCCGTTGATCTCGGCACTGCACGAGCCGCACTTGCCGGCCTTGCAGTTCCACCGCACGGCCAGGTCACCGGCCTGGGTGGCCTGGAGGCGGTGGATCGCGTCGAGCACGACCTCGCCCTCCTCGACCTCCACGGCGTAGCTGCCCAGCTCGCCGCCGTCCTGGTCACCGCGCCAGATCCGCAGCTTCAGCTCATAGCCCATGGGGTTGCCTCACTCACTCACTCGAAGAACGACTTGAGCTCGTCGGGCATGACCGACAGCGGCTGCTCGGTCAGCTCGACCCCCGTGCGGGCGGCATCGAGCCGCACCACGAGGTTCTTGGCGCCCCAGCCGGGGTCCGGCGTCGGGAAGTCGTCGCGGGTGTGTCCACCTCGTGACTCCTCGCGGGCGAGCGCCGCCTTGGCGATCGCCTCGGAGACGAGCAGCATGCTGCGCAGGTCCAGCGCGAGATGCCAGCCCGGGTTGTACTGCCGGTGACCCTCGACCAGCAGGTGCCGCGCCCGCTCCTTGAGCTTCTCGATCTCCGCCAGCGAGCGGCTCAGCTCCTCGGCGGTGCGGATGATGCCGACCAGGTCGTTCATCGTCTGCTGCAGGTCCTGCTGGATGGTGTACGGGTTCTCGGTCTGCTCCCCCTCGGGTGCGAACGGCGCCAGCGCGTCGGTCTCGGCGGCCTTGACGTCCTCGGGGCTCACCGCGGGACGGTCCCCCAGGCCCGAGGCGTACGCCGCAGCGGCCTCACCGGCACGTCGCCCGAACACGAGCAGGTCCGAGAGCGAGTTGCCCCCGAGCCGGTTGGACCCGTGCATCCCACCGGAGCACTCGCCGACGGAGTAGAGCCCGGTGACGCCGCTGAGCTCGGTGTCGGCGTCGACCTCGACCCCGCCCATCACGTAGTGGCAGGTCGGGCCGATCTCCATCGGCTCCGCGGTGATGTCGACGTCGGCGAGCTCCTTGAACTGGTGGTACATCGAGGGCAGCCGGCGCCGGATGAACTCCGGGTCGCGGCGCGAGGCGATGTCGAGGTAGATGCCGCCGTGCGGTGATCCCCGGCCGGCCTTGATCTCGGAGTTGATCGCCCGCGCCACCTCGTCACGCGGCAGCAGCTCGGGAGGACGCCGGTTGTTGGTCTTGTCGTCGTACCAGCGGTCCGCCTCCTCCTCGGTGTCGGCGGTCTCGGAGCGGAAGAACTCCGGGATGTAGTCGAACATGAACCGCTTGCCCTCGGAGTTCTTCAAGATCCCGCCGTCGCCGCGCACCGACTCGGTGACCAGCAGCCCCTTGACCGACGGCGGCCACACCATCCCCGTGGGGTGGAACTGCACGAACTCCATGTTGATCAGCGAGGCGCCGGCGCGCAGGGCCAGGGCATGGCCGTCGCCGGTGTACTCCCAGGAGTTGGAGGTGACCTTGAACGACTTGCCGATGCCACCGGTCGCCAGGATCACCGACGGCGCCTCGAAGACCACGAACCGGCCGGTCTCGCGCCAGTAGCCGAACGCCCCGGAGATCCGGGGACCGCCGGCCGCCTCGTCGAGCAGGAGCTCGGTGACGGTGCACTCCATGAACACCTCGATGCCCAGCGCGACTGCGCGCTGCTGCAGGGTGCGGATCATCTCCAGGCCGGTGCGGTCGCCGACGTGGGCGAGCCGGGCGTACTTGTGACCGCCGAAGTCGCGCTGGGAGATCAGGCCGTCGGGGGTGCGGTCGAACAGCGCCCCCCAGTCCTCGAGCTCCTGCACGCGCTCGGGGGCCTCCTGGGCGTGCAGCTGTGCCATCCGCCAGTTGTTGAGCATCTTCCCGCCACGCATGGTGTCGCGGAAGTGGACCTGCCAGTTGTCGTCGGGGTAGACGTTGCCCATCGAGGCTGCGATGCCGCCCTCGGCCATCACCGTGTGCGCCTTGCCGAGCAGCGACTTGCACACCAGCGCGGTCCGCGATCCCGCCTCGTGGGCGGCGATGGCGGCACGCAGCCCGGCCCCTCCGGCACCGATCACCACCACGTCGTAGGCGTGCTGCTCGATGCCGTGGGTGCCGGTGGAGGCCTCGGCGGACATCCGGTTGCCCGTCATCGGGTGCCGGTCGCCCCCGGGGCCGTTGGCCGCACCTGTGCCTTCGGCGGTCGATCCTGTCGAAACCATCTAGAAGAACCTCGGGTCGGTGAAGGTGCCGTTGGCCAGCAGCAGGACGTAGAGGTCGGCGATGGCCACGGAGAACAAGGAGAGCCACGCGTAGCGCGCGTGGTGGGCGTTGTGCTTGGAGACCCAGGTCCACATCCTGTAGCGGACCGGGTGCTTGCTGAAGTGCCGCAGCCGCCCGCCGACCGCGTGCCGGCAGGAGTGGCAGGAGAGCGTGTACATCCAGATCAGCGCGATGTTGGCCAGGAAGATCAGCGACCCCAGGCCCATGTGCCCCCACTCGCCGTCGGCGTTGCGGAAGGTGAGCACGGTGTCGAAGGTCAAGATCAGCGCGACCACGACGGCGGCGTACCAGAACCAGCGGTGCAGGTTGTTCAGGATCAGCGGCAGCCGCGTCTCGCCGCTGTAGGACTGGTGCGGCTCGGCGACCGCGCAGGCCGGCGGGCTCAACCAGAACGCCCGGTAGTAGGCCTTGCGGTAGTAGTAGCAGGTCATCCGGAACCCCAGCGGGAAGATCAAGATGATCAGCGCCGCCGACAGCGGCCACCAGGCGAACGGCTGCCCGAAGTCCGATGCTCCCTCCACGCAGTCGCCCAGGCAGGGCGAGTAGAACGGTGAGAGGTACGGCGCCGCGTAGTACTGCGAGCCCTGGAAGGCCCTGACCGTGGCGTAGACGACGAACGCGCTGAACACCAGGAACGTGACCAGCGGGTAGAGCCACCACCGGTCCTCGCGAAGCGTCTTCTCGGGGATCTGGGCTCGAGTCGGTCCCCGTACGCCCGCGTCGGTCGACGCCATCGCCACCTCCGTGCCTGGTTGATCGCATGTGTGACGGGGACCACTCTTGCCGTATCGCAGGGGAAAGCGAAAGGGGCGCGCCCGAAGGGGCATATCTCACATCCCCTGTGCTCACGGTCCCGGGGACGGGGAGATACGGTGACCTCTGTGGCAACCCCGACCCTCGTCCAAGGCAGCCGGTCGACCCGCTCGACGATTGCGCTGAAGCTCCTGATGGCCCTCAGCGGGTTCGTCTTCATCGGCTTCGTCCTGCTGCACATGTACGGCAACCTCAAGGCCTTCGCCGGACACGACGCCTACAACGAGTACGCCGAGCACCTGCGCACCTTCGGCGAGCCGATGCTCCCGTACGCCGGCCTGCTGTGGATCCTGCGCGTCATGCTGCTCGCCGCGCTCGGGGTGCACGTCTACTGCGCCGTCGTACTGTGGCGCCGCGCGCGCAGCGCCCGCTCGGTCAAGTACGTGATGAAGAAGAACAACCACTCCACCAAGGCCTCGCACCTGATGCGCTGGGGCGGCCTGACGCTGCTGGTCTTCATCGTCTGGCACCTGCTGAACTTCACCGTCGGCAAGGTCAACGTGCAGGGCGGGTCGACCAGCGACCCCTACAACCTGCTGGTGGACAGCTTCGAGGTCTGGTGGCTCACGCTGATCTACCTGGTCGCGATGGCCATGCTCGGCGCGCACCTGCACCACGGCATCTGGAGCTCGGCCCAGACGATGGGCCTGACCAACTCGGAGCGCTCGCGCACCGCCTACAAGCAGGTCGGCTTCGTGCTCGCCGTCATCATCGCCGGCGGGTTCTCGCTGGTTCCGATCTTCGTCCTGGCCGGCGTCATCACCAAGTAAGGGGTCAGCACCTCATGACAGACATGCCCGACACCACGCTCACCTCCGACCCCTCGCACCACGCCGACTCCGAGGAGGAGAGCGACGACGCCGCCGGCTACTACACCCCCGGTGAGCCGATCTCCGACACCAAGGCACCGGGCGGCCCGATCGACGAGCGCTGGGACACCCGCCAGTTCGAGGCTCGGATCGCCAACCCCGCCAACCGTCGCCGGCTCTCGGTGATCGTCGTCGGCACCGGCCTGGCGGGTGCCTCCGCCGCCGCCACCCTCGGCGAGGCCGGCTACGTGGTGAAGTCCTTCTGCTACCAGGACTCCCCGCGGCGCGCGCACTCGATCGCCGCCCAGGGCGGCATCAACGCCGCGAAGAACTACAAGGGCGACGGCGACTCGGTCTACCGGCTCTTCTACGACACCATCAAGGGCGGCGACTACCGCTCGCGGGAGTCCAACGTCTACCGCCTCGCCCAGGTGAGCCGCAACATCATCGACCAGTGCGTCGCCCAGGGCGTGCCGTTCGCGCGTGAGTACGGCGGCCTGCTGGACAACCGCTCCTTCGGCGGCGTGCAGGTCTCGCGCACCTTCTACGCTCGCGGCCAGACCGGCCAGCAGCTGCTGATCGGCGCCTACCAGGCCCTCGAGCGCCAGGTCGCGGCCGGCACGGTGAAGACCTACACCCGCCACGAGATGGTCGAGCTGATCGTCGTCGACGGCCGTGCGCGCGGCATCATCGTGCGCGACATGGTCACCGGCGAGCTGGAGACCTACTTCGCCGACGTGGTGGTCCTGGCCAGCGGCGGCTACGGCAACGTCTTCTTCCTCTCCACCAACGCGATGGGCTGCAACGTCACGGCCACCTGGCGAGCGCACCGCAAGGGCGCCTACATGGCCAACCCCTGCTACACCCAGATCCACCCGACCTGCATCCCGGTCTCCGGCCCGCACCAGTCCAAGCTCACCTTGATGAGCGAGTCGCTGCGCAACGACGGCCGGATCTGGGTCCCCAAGGACGCCAAGGACGCGGAGAAGAACCCCAACGACATCCCCGAGGAGGACCGCGACTACTACCTGGAGCGGATCTACCCCTCCTTCGGCAACCTGGTCCCCCGCGACATCGCCTCCCGGCAGGCCAAGAACATGTGCGACGAGGGTCGCGGCGTCGGTCCTGAGGTCGATGGGGTGCGACGGGGGGTCTACCTCGACTTCGCCGAGGCCATCGGCCGCCTGGGCCGCAAGGCGATCGAGGACAAGTACGGCAACCTGTTCGACATGTACGCCCGGATCACCGGGGAGGACCCCTACGAGGTGCCGATGCGGATCTACCCCGCCGTGCACTACGTGATGGGCGGGCTCTGGGTCGACTACGACCTGCAGTCCTCGATCCCCGGCCTGTTCGTGACCGGAGAGGCCAACTTCTCCGACCACGGCGCCAACCGGCTCGGCGCCTCGGCACTGATGCAGGGTCTGGCGGACGGCTACTTCGTGCTCTCCAACACCATCCGCGACTACCTCGCCGACGGCCCGTTCGAGAAGATCCCCGAGGACCACCCGGCGGTCACCGAGGCCCAGCAGTCGGTGCAGGGCCGGATCGACCACTTCATGACCAACAACGGCACCCGCAGCGTCGACTCCTACCACCGCGAGCTCGGCAACATCATGTGGGAGTACTGCGGCATGGAGCGCACCGAGGACGGCCTGAAGAAGGCGATCGACCTGATCCGTTCGCTGCGCGACGACTTCTGGCGCAACGTCAAGGTCCTCGGCACCGCCGACAGCCTCAACCAGTCCCTGGAGAAGGCCGGCCGGGTGGCGGACTTCTTCGAGCTCGGCGAGCTGATGTGCATCGACGCCCTCAACCGCCGCGAGTCCTGCGGCGGGCACTTCCGCGCGGAGTCGCAGACCGAGGAGGGCGAGGCGCTGCGCCACGACGACCTCTACGCCTACGTGGCGGCCTGGGAGTGGGGCGGCGAGGACGAGAAGCCGGTCCTGCACAAGGAGAACCTGACCTATGAGTTCGTCGAGATGAAGGCGCGGAGCTACAAGTGAGACTGACCCTGAACATCTGGCGCCAGGCCAGCACGGCCACGGCCGGTGCGATGCACACCTACGACGTCGACGACATCTCCGAGGACATGTCGTTCCTGGAGATGCTCGACGTCCTCAACGAGCGGCTGCACGCGCGCGACGAGGAGCCGATCGCCTTCGACTCCGACTGCCGCGAGGGCATCTGCGGGATGTGCGGGCTGATGATCAACGGGCAGGCGCACGGCCCCGACGTCACCACCACCTGCCAGCTGCACATGCGCTCGTTCAAGGACGGCGACACCATCACCATCGAGCCCTGGCGCGCGGACGCGTTCCCGGTGCTCAAGGACCTGTGCGTCGACCGGCAGGCCTTCGACCGGATCATCCAGCAGGGTGGCTACATCTCGGTCAACACCGGTGCCGCCCCGGACGCCCACGCCACCCCGGTGCCCAAGGACAACGCCGACCGCGCCTTCGACGTGGCCACCTGCATCGGCTGCGGCGCCTGCGTGGCCGCCTGCCCCAACGGTTCCGCCTCGCTGTTCGTCGGTGCCAAGGTCACCCACCTCGGCGAGCTCCCCCAGGGCCAGGCCGAGCGGGACAGCCGGGTGGTCAACATGGTCGCCCAGCACGACCACGAGGGCTTCGGCGGCTGCACCAACATCGGGGAGTGCACGGCCGCCTGCCCCAAGGAGATCCCGCTCGACGTGATCTCCCAGCTGAACAGGGACCTGCGCACCGCGATCCGTCACGGCCACTGACCCCGGCGCGGCACCGATCTCGGTCGGGCCGTTTCGGGTAGTCCCAGAAACCGGACAAGCGGACATTTGCCGCTTATCCTGCTGCCTATGAGGATCCCCACCACGGCTCGGGCGCTGGCGGTCGCACCGGTGGCGGTGGTGCTGCTGCTCACGGGTGCCGGAGCCGCCGTACCCCCGCTCGCCGCCGGCCCGCAGCACCTGTCGAGCTCCGCCGAGGTGCACTCCCCCGCCGCCGCGCGCACCTCCGGCACGCCGCGTACGACGCCGCGCTGGTCCGGCTCGATCCGGACCAGCGACCGCGCCCAGGTCAACGCGGCGTACTGGCGCGACTACGCCCCCGGGCTGAGCACGCCGTCGGGCTACACCGGCAACGACGAGCGCTGCGTGGCCGGCACGATCTCGGCACAGGCGCGTGAGGCCACCCTGCGGGCGCTGAACTTCGTGCGCTCGCTGAGCGGCCTGGGACCGGTCTCGTTCTCCGCGACCCTCGACGGCCGCGCCCAGCAGACGGCGCTGATGATGTCGGCCAACGAGCGCCTGGACCACCACCCGGACCGGTCCTGGAGGTGCTGGACCAAGACCGGCGCCGACAACGCCGGCCGCGCCAACCTCGCCCTCGCCTACCCGACGCTGCGCGCCGGCGCGGCAGTGGACCTCTACATGGAGGACGACGGCGCCCCGAACCGCACCGTCGGGCACCGGCGCTGGCTGATGAACCCCTTCGCCACGGCCATGGGCAACGGCGCCACGGACAACGCCAACGCGATCACCGTGATCGGTCCGACGTCCTCCTCGCGACCCAACCCCGCGTGGGTCTCCTGGCCGACGCCCGGCTACTTCCCCAACACCCTCGAGCCGAAGGGCCGCTGGTCGCTCTCGGCGGGCAACAAGACGATGAGCTTCGCCCGGGCCACGGTCCGGGTCACCCGCAACGGCTCGGCCGTGCGGGCGACGAAGAACCCGGTGAGCAACGGCTATGCCCAGCCGACGCTGGTCTGGGAGCTCCCGGACTCGGTCGCGCGCAGCGGGACCTTCAAGGTGGTGGTCAGCGGGATCACCAGGTCGGGCTCGAGCAAGCGCTACACCCGCACCTACACCGTCACGATGTTCGCGCCCAGCCGCTGACCTCAGCCGACCGGCGCCCGCACTCCCAGTGGGAAGGAGCGGCTCGGGCGCCAACCGGAGTGGTCGTCGTGGAGGTACATCCACATCTCCGAGACGTCGAAGGCCACGTCGAAGCGGTCGAGCTCGGCGAACGCCCGGTCCAGGTCGGCCTCGGGAAGGTGGTGGGCCACGGTCACGTGCGGGTGGTAGGGGAAGGCCTTCTCGACCTCCAGCGGGCCGCGGCGTACGCCGGCCGCGAGCTGCTCGCACTGGCTGATCCCCTCGACCACCCCGACGAACACGACCGGCGAGATCGGACGGAAGGTCCCGGTGGAGCGCAGGTGCACGCGAAACGGCACCGAGCGCGCCGCCACCGCGGCCAGGTGCTCGACCAGACCGTCCAGCTCTTCGTCGGGCACCTCGTGGGGCGGGAGCAGCGTGATGTGGGTCGGGATGTGCCTCGCGGAGTCGTCGCCGAGGTCGATCCGGTACTGCTGGAGCTCGCTGCCCCAGGGGTCGGGCACCGCGATGGAGACTCCGATGGTCGACACGCGTCGGAGCCTAGCGAGCCGCGCGACGGGGGACGAAGCCCACGCGGTCGTAGACGTCGGCCAGGGTCCGGCGCGCCACCGCCTGCGCCCGTTCGGCACCGGCCTCCAGGATCCGGTCCAGCTCGGCCTTGTCGTCGAGCAGTGCCAGGGCGGTGTCGCGGAACGGCGTGACCGTCTCCACGACGAGGTCGGCGAGGTCGCCCTTCAGTGCGCCGTACCCCTGGCCTGCGTAGGCACCGACGAGGTCCTCGACACTGCGCCCGGAGAGGGCGGAGAAGATCCGCAGCAGGTTGGAGACCCCCGGCTTGCTCTCCTCGTCGAAGCGGATCTCGGCCTCGGAGTCGGTGACCGCCGAGCGGATCTTCTTGGCCGAGCGCCTGGGGTCGTCGAGCATGAAGATGATGCCGCCGTCGCTGGAGGCGGACTTGGACATCTTCGCCGACGGGTTCTGCAGGTCGGTGATCTTGGCGGTCGCCTTGAGGATGTAGGGCTCGGGCAGCCGGAACGTCGACTTGTAACGGTGGTTGAACCGCTGGGCCAGGTCGCGGGTGAGCTCCAGGTGCTGGCGCTGATCCTCCCCCACCGGCACGTACGCCGGCCGGTAGAGCAGCACGTCCGCGGCCTGCAGGATCGGATAGGTCAACAGCCCGACCGAGGCGGCACCCTCACCCTCCTTGGCGGCCTTGTCCTTGAACTGGGTCATCCGGCGGGCCTCGCCCAGCCCGGTCAGGCACTGCAGCACCCAGGCGAGCTCGGCGTGCTCGGGCAGCTGCGACTGCAGGAAGATCGCGGAGTGCTCGGGGTCGATCCCCATCGCCACCAGCTGGGCCGCGGCCACATAGGAGCGCTCACGCAGCTTCTTGGGGTCCTGGGGAAGCGTGATCGCGTGCATGTCGGCGATGAAGAAGAACGGCTCGTGCCCCTGCTGGAGGTCCACCCACTGCCGCAGCGCGCCGAGGTAGTTGCCGAAGTGGAACGAGTCGCTGGTCGGCTGGATGCCGGACAGCACCCTGGGGAGGGCTGCCGGCTCGGCGGGGGGCTGCGTGGACATGCCGGCCATTGTTCCAGCCCCGCGCGTCGTGCCCGGAGAGGGGCAGCACCTCCGGGCACGGATGGCAGGGTGGGCGCCATGATCGCGATCCCCACGCTCACCGACGGCGTGGTGACCCTCCGTGCCCCGAACGACACCGACATCGAGGGATCGGTCGAGCAGTGCCAGGACCCGCTGTCCCAGCGGTGGACCACGGCTCCGGTCCCCTACACCCCGGACGACGCGAGACGCTACCTGCGCCACGTCATCCCCGACGGCTGGGAGAGCGATCGCGAGTGGGGCTTCGTGGTCGAGGCGGTCGACGAGACCGGCACCGGCCGCTTCGCCGGCTCGGTCTCGCTGCGCAACCGGGACGACGGCCGGGCCGAGATCGCCTACGGCGCGCACCCGTGGGCGCGAGGTCGCGGGGTGATGCAGCGCGCCCTGCGGCTCCTCCTGGACTGGGGGTTCGCCGAGCGCGACCTCCACAGCGTGGTCTGGCTGGCCGAGCGCGGCAACTGGGCGTCACGACGGCTGGCCTGGAAGGTGGGGTTCGACTTCGGCGGGACGCTGCGGGACTGGCTGCCCCAGCGCGGCGAGCTGGCCGACGCCTGGACCGGCACGCTGCTGCGCGGCGAGGAGCTGGCGCCGCGCACGCCGTGGTTCGAGGTCCCCCGGGTGACCGGCAGCCGGGTGGTCCTGCGCCGGCACCGCGACGACGACGCGGCCCGGGTGCAGGAAGGCTGCAGCGACGAGCAGACGGCGTACTGGCTGGGCTTCCTGCCGCAGCCCTACACCCTCGAGGACGCGCACGAGTTCCTCTCCCGGCGGGAGGAGGCGATGGCGACCGGCTCGGCGCTGCACTGGATGATGGCCGACCCCGAGACCGACGAGTGCCTGGGCGCCGTCTCGCTGATCCTGCGTGGGCCCGGGCTCGACGCCGAGGTCGGCTACTGGGGACATCCTGCCGCGCGCGGGCGGGGGCTGATGACCGAGGCCGTCGGGATGGCCGTGCGACACGCGTTCATCCCCGTCGAGGACGGTGGCCTGGGCTACCCACGCGTGACCGGGTACGCCGCGACGGACAACCTGGCCTCACGGCGGGTGATGGAGGCCAACGGCTTCCACCTCACCGGGGTCGAGCGGCTCGCTGCCGACGTCCGCGACGGCCGGCACGACCTCGCCGGCTACGACCTGCTGGCGACCGAGCTCGTGGCCACCGACTGACCCGTGCTCTGGCCCGGATCCCGGCCGGCTACCGACGTACGCCGGTGCAGGCCGGCGGAGGCGACCAGCACGAACAGGCCCGCCAGCGAGAGCCCGGCACCCACCCAGGCGGTGGAGGTGTAGCCGAACCCGGCCGCCACCACCAGCCCGCCGAGCCAGGCGCCGAGGGCGTTGGCGATGTTCAGCGACGCGTGGTTCATCGCCGCCCCGATCGTCTGCGCGTCGCCGGCCACCTCCATCAGCCGCATCTGCAGGTTGACCACCAGCACCGAGCCGAAGAGCGTCAGCAAGAACGCGGTGAGCAGTCCCGGGACGAACCACCTCACGGTCACCGTGAAGGCCACCAGCGTCAGCGACATCGCCACCGAGGAGAGCAGCAGCGAGCGGAAGATCGACCAGTCGGCGAGCCGGCCCGCGACCGGGGTGCCCACGACCATGCCCAGGCCGAACGCGAGCAGGTAGACCGGCACCCGACCCTCACCGAAGCCGGCCACGTCGGTGACCGTGGGCGCGATGTAGGTGTAGACCGCGAACATGCCGCCGAAGCCGATCGCCCCGGCCAGCAGGGTCAGCAGCACCTGCGGGTCCTTGAAGGCCCGCAGCTCGTTGCGTCCGGTCGCGCCGCGGTTGCCCGCGACGTGCGGCACCAGCCACAGCACGAGCGTCATCGTCACGGTGGCGAGCACGGCGACGAGCCAGTAGGCCGAGCGCCAGCCGAGGTTCTGCCCCAGCCAGGTGGCCGCCGGCACCCCCGCGACGTTGGCGACGCCCAGCCCGAGCATCACCCGGCTGACCGCGCGGCCGCGACGCTCGGGACTGACCAGGTCCGCGGCGACCAGCGACGCGACCCCGAAGTAGGCGCCGTGCGGCAGGCCGGCGAAGAACCGGGCCGCGGTCAGGGAGGCGAAGTCGAAGGCCAGCGCGCTCGCGGCGTTGCCGACCAGGAAGACCACCATCAGCCCGACCAGCAGCTCGCGCCGGGGCAGCTTGGCGCCGAAGACCGCGATCAGCGGCGCGCCCACGACCACCCCGACGGCGTACGCCGAGATCACGTGGCCGGCCATCGGGATGGAGACCTCGACCCCCGCGGCGAGCTGAGGGAGCAGTCCCATCGAGACGAACTCGGTGGTGCCGATCGCGAAGCCGCCCATCGCGAGCGCCAGCAGGGCCAGTCCCGTGTGCAGGGACGATCCGGGCGCGCCGACCCCCGAGCGCGGGGTGCGCCGCTCGGGCTGCTCGGCGCGCGGAGCGTCGTTCGTCACGGGGGTCACGGGGGTCACCTGTGCTTCAACGCAGGAACGCCGCCGGGATTCCCCGACGGCGGCCTGAATGTGTGCGATGGGGTCTCGCGGGCTCAGGCCAGCGAGGCGATGGCCTCGTTGAGCGTCGTGGAGGGACGCATCACCGCGGCTGTCTTCTCGGGGTCGGGCCGGTAGTAGCCGCCGATGTCCGCGGGCGAGCCCTGCACCGCGATCAGCTCCTCGGCGATCTGGTCCTGCTGCTCGGCCAGCCTCTCGGCCAGTGGCGCGAACGCCTCGGCCATCTCGGTGTCGTCGGTCTGCCCGGCGATCTCCTGGGCCCAGTAGAGCGCCAGGAAGAAGTGGCTGCCCCGGTTGTCGATCGTGCCGAGCTTGCGGCCCGGTGACCTGTTCTCGTCCAGGAAGGTGCCGGTGGCCCGGTCGAGGGTCTCGCCGAGCACCTTGGAGTGCGCGTTGCCGGTGGCCTCGGCGTACTTGCCGAAGCTCTCGGCCAGGGCGAGGAACTCACCGAGGCTGTCCCAGCGCAGGTAGTTCTCCTTGACCAGCTGCTGCACGTGCTTGGGCGCAGAGCCGCCGGCGCCGGTCTCGAAGAGGCCACCGCCGTTGATCAGCGGGACGACGGAGAGCATCTTCGCGCTGGTGCCGAGCTCGAGGATCGGGAACAGGTCGGTGAGGTAGTCCCGCAGCACGTTGCCGGTCACCGAGATGGTGTCCTCGCCCTTGCGGATGCGGTCGATCGAGACCTTGATGGCGTCCTCGGGCGACATGATCCGGATGTCGAGACCCTCGGTGTCCCCGACGATCTCGGCGTCGGGGAGGTACTGCTCGACCTTGGCGATCACGTTGGCGTCGTGCGCGCGGGTCTCGTCGAGCCAGAAGATCGTGGGCTGGCCGGTGGCGCGGGCCCGGGTCACCGCGAGCTTGACCCAGTCGCGGATCGGCACGTCCTTGGCCTGGCAGGCCCGCCAGATGTCACCGGGCGAGACCTGGTGCTCCATCAGCACCTGGTCGTCCTGGTCGACGACACGGACGGTTCCGGCCGTGGCGATCTCGAAGGTCTTGTCGTGGCTGCCGTACTCCTCGGCCGCACGAGCCATCAGGCCGACGTTGGCCACCGAGCCCATCGTGGCCGGGTCGTAGGCGCCGTGCTCACGGCAGTCGTCGATTACGACCTGGTAGATGCCGGCGTAGCTGCTGTCGGGGATCACCGCCAGGGTGTCGGCCTCCTCGCCGCGGGGGTCCCACATGTGACCGGAGGTGCGGATCATCGCAGGCATGCTCGCGTCCACGATCACGTCGCTGGGCACGTGCAGGTTGGTGATGCCCAAGCGGTCGTCGACCATCGCCAGCTCCGGCCCGTCGGCGAGACCCTTCTCGACCGCGTCCAGGATCGCCCGGCCCGCCTCGCCGCCGAGCTTCTCGGCGCCGGAGACGATGCCGGCGAGACCGTTGCTGGGGTCCAGCCCGGCCTCGAGGAGCGCCTCACCGTGCTCGGCGAAGAGCTCGGGGAAGAACGCCTGGACGGCGTGGCCGAAGATGATCGGGTCGGAGACCTTCATCATCGTGGCCTTGAGGTGGAGCGAGAACAGCACGCCCTCGGCCTTGGCGCGCGCGACCTGCTCCTTGAGGAAGGCCTGCAGTGCCGCGGTGTCCATGAAGGTGGCGTCGACGATCTCGCCGGCCTCGACCGGGACCGAGTCCTTGAGCACCTGGGTGTCCTCGCCGTCGGCCGGGACCAGCTCGATCCGTAGCGAGCCGGCCTTCTCGATCACGACGGACTGCTCGTTGGAGCGGAAGTCGTCGGCGCTCATGTGCGCCACGTTGGTCTTGGAGTCCGGGCTCCAGGCGCCCATCGAGTGCGGGTGCTTGCGGGCGTAGTTCTTCACCGACTCCGGCGCACGGCGATCGGAGTTCCCCTCGCGCAGCACCGGGTTGACGGCGCTGCCCTTGACCCTGTCGTAGCGGGACCGGACGTCCTTGTCCTCCTCGGACTGCGGGTTGTCCGGGTAGTCCGGCAGGTCGATGCCCTGCTCCTGGAGCTCGGCGATGGCCGCCTTGAGCTGCGGGATCGAGGCACTGACGTTGGGCAGCTTGACGATGTTGGCCTCGGGCGTCTTGGCCAGCTCCCCCAGCTCGCCGAGCTCGTCAGCGATCCGCTGGTCCTCGGGGAGCCGGTCCCCGAACTGCGCGATGATCCGCCCGGCCAGCGAGATGTCGCGGGTCTCGACGCCCACACCGGCCTTGCCGGCGTACGCCTCGATGATCGGCAGGAACGAGTACGTCGCCAGGAGGGGCGCCTCGTCGGTGAGGGTGTAGATGATCTTCGACTCGGTCACGGGTGACTCCTGAGGGAACGGTGCGACGGGCAGATTTATCTTCACGTCAAGATACCGCACTTCCGCGGAAGGCGATCCGTCGGCCAGCCTGACAGGGCCGACCGGACCCGCACAACCATCACCTTCGTGCGCGGTTGAGTGCGGAGGTGGTTGCCAGGACGACCACCTCAGCACTCGACCTCGGTGCGTCGCCAGCGCCCGGCTCGGCCACCCCCTCCCTGCGCTGCTAGCGTCGGGGCGTCCCACTCGACGCACCCAGGAGTACTCGTGAGCCCCTCCACCTCCCAGGCCCCCCTCAAGGTCGCCGTCACCGGCGCCGCCGGCCAGATCGGCTACAGCCTGCTGTTCCGTCTCGCGAGCGGAGCGCTCTTCGGCCCCGACCGCCCCATCGAGCTGCGCCTGTTGGAGATCACCCCCGCGCTCAAGACGCTCGAGGGCGTCGTGATGGAGCTCGACGACTGCGCCTTCTCGACGCTGGCGGGCGTTCAGATCGGTGACGACGCGAACACGATCTTCGACGGCGTCAACCTCGCCCTGCTCGTCGGCGCCCGCCCCCGAGGCCCGGGCATGGAGCGCGGCGACCTGCTGGAGGCCAACGGCGCGATCTTCACCGCGCAGGGCAAGGCGCTCAACGAGGTGGCGGCCGACGACGTCCGCATCGGCGTGACCGGCAACCCGGCCAACACCAACGCGCTGATCGCGATGACCAACGCACCCGACATCCCCAACGAGCGGTTCTCCGCGCTGACCCGCCTGGACCACAACCGGGCGATCTCCCAGCTGGCCGCGAAGACCGGTGCCTCGGTGACCGACATCAAGAAGATGACGATCTGGGGCAACCACTCCGCCACCCAGTACCCCGACATCTTCCACGCCGAGATCTCCGGCAGGAACGCCGCCGCGACCGTCGACGACCAGACCTGGCTGGAGAACGACTTCATCCCGACCGTGGCCAAGCGTGGCGCGGCGATCATCGAGGCCCGCGGCTCCTCCTCGGCCGCCTCCGCCGCATCGGCCACCATCGACGCCGCCCGCGACTGGCTGACCGGCTCCGCCGAGGGCGACTGGGTCTCCATGGCCGTGCCCTCCGACGGCTCCTACGACGTCCCGGAGGGCCTGATCTCCTCCTTCCCCGTCACCACCCGCGACGGGAACTGGGAGATCGTCCAGGGCCTGGAGATCAACGACTTCTCCCGCGGCCGGATCGACGCCTCCGTCGCCGAGCTCACCGAGGAGCGGGACGCGGTCACCGAGCTCGGCCTGATCTAGGGCTGCCGGTTTTTCACGTTCTCCTGTGAAACAGGCACTTCTCTGCCGTTGCAACGACAGAGAAGTGCCTGTTTCTACGGGTAAGTCGTCGAGGCCCACCGCGACCGTGGTGCCTCGGTGCGGGTGATTTCGACCTCCCAGGTGGCGCCGTTCGCGGAGTCGAACGGTCGGTCGTGCTCACTGCACGGCGAGTCGCTCGTGCTCGACCGAGTCGGCCTTGCCGCCTTGGGGCAGTCCTAGCTCCCGGGCAGGCGGCACCCGGCTGGCGCGACGGCGAGCGCTCGCTCGCCGGTGACGGCGCGGAGGCGGCGGGACTACTGCTCAAGACCATCGGTCCTGCAAAGCCGACCCGGCCGTCAGCCGGGTTGGTCGGGGATCACGCTCGCCAGTGCGATCAGGGCGACACCGACGGCGCTGAGCATGAGTACGTCGAGCCAGCGGCTGCGGCGCACCCGCAACATGCCGGCCTCCGCGTCGGAGATCGAGGCACGCATCACCGCGCCGAGGAGCAACCCCAGACCGATCACCGCGATCCCCCGCCGCCACGGGCCGAAGGCCACCACGAGCAGGCCGGCCGAGCAGGTCGCGACCACGATCAGGTAGACCAGCCCACCCAGGGTGGACGGGATCCGGCGCCGTTCCTGGTCGGGAGTCACGCCGACAGGCTGTCCTCGGCGGCGGCCACGACGTTGGAGAGCAGCATCGCGCGGGTCATCGGTCCCACCCCACCGGGGTTCGGGGAGACCCAGCCGGCCACGTCGTACACCGAGGCGGCCACGTCGCCGGCGAGCTTGCCGTCCACGCGCGAGACCCCGACGTCGAGCACAGCGGCCCCGGGCTTGACCATGTCGGCGCTGATGATGCCGGGCACGCCCGCCGCCGCGACCACGATGTCGGCCTGGCGCACGTGTGCCGCGAGGTCGCGGGTCCCGGTGTGGCACAAGGTGACGGTCGCGTTCTCGGACCGGCGAGTGAGCAGCAGGCCGAGCGGGCGGCCGACGGTGACTCCCCGGCCGACGACGACGACGTCGGCCCCCTTGATCTCCACCCCGTGCCGACGGAGCAGCTCGACGATCCCGAACGGCGTGCACGGCAACGGTGCCGGCTTGCCCAGCACCAGCCAGCCGAGGTTGGTGGGGTGCAGGCCGTCGGCGTCCTTGGCCGGGTCGATCGCGCCGAGGACGGCGTTCTCGTCGATCCCCTTCGGCAACGGCAGCTGGACGATGTAGCCGGTGCAGGCCGGGTCCTCGTTGAGGCGGCGTACGGCGGCCAGGACCTCGTCCTGCGTCGCGGTGGCCGGCAGGTCCTCGCGCAGGGACTCGATGCCGACCTCGGCACAGTCCTTGTGCTTGCCGTTGACGTACCAGGTCGAGCCCGGGTCGTCACCGACGAGCACGGTGCCCAGGCCCGGCGTCACACCCTGCTCGCGGAGCCGGGCCACCCGCACGGCCAGCTCGGTCTTGATCGCCGTGGCCGTGGCCGTTCCGTCCAGCTTCTGTGCAGTCACCCGCTCACCCTTTCATCCGCGGTCAGTGGGCGAAGTGTCGCGTGCCGGTGAAGTACATCGTCACCCCGGCCCGCTTGGCGGCCTCGATCGTGAGCTCGTCGCGGACCGAGCCGCCCGGCTGGACGATGGCGCGCACGCCGGCGTCGATCAGGATCTGGGGGCCGTCCTCGAAGGGGAAGAACGCGTCCGAGGCCGCCACCGAGCCTGCTGCACGCTCGCCGGCCCGGGAGACCGCCAGTCGGCAGGAGTCGACCCGGTTCACCTGTCCCATGCCGATGCCTACCGAGGCCCCTCCGGTCGCGAGCAGGATCGCGTTGGACTTCGCGGCCCGGCAGGCCTTCCAGGCGAAGGCCAGGTCCTCGAGCACCTCGGCACTCGCGGCCTCCCCGGTGGCCAGGGTCCAGGCCGAGGGGTCGTCACCGTCGGCGTCGATCGCGTCGCGCACCTGCATCAGCATGCCGCCGGAGATCGGACGGGTCTCGACGCCGCCGCGCTGCAGCGGCTCGCACTCGAGCAGGCGCACGTTCTTCTTCGCGGCCAGGATCTCCACGGCGCCGTCCTCGTAGCCCGGGGCCACCACCACCTCGGTGAACACCTCCGCGACCTGCCTGGCCATCTGCACCGACACCGGACGGTTGACTGCGATCACACCGCCGAAGGCGGAGACCGGGTCGCACTCGTGTGCCTTGCGGTGGGCGTCGGCGACGTCCTCGCCCACGGCGATGCCGCACGGGTTGGCGTGCTTGATGATCGCGACCGCGGGAGCGTCGAAGTCGTAGGCAGCACGTCGGGCCGCGTCCGCGTCGACGTAGTTGTTGTAGGACATCTCCTTGCCGTGCAGCTGGCGCGCCTGCGCGAGGCCGGTCCCGAAGCCGTTGAGGTAGAGCGCCGCCGGCTGGTGCGGGTTCTCGCCGTACCGCAGCACGTTGGCGCGGTCCCAGGTGCCACCGACCCAGGCCGGGAACCCGGCGCCGTCGGAGGTGTCGGTCAGCACGTTGCCCATCCAGCTGGCGACGTGGACGTCGTAGGTGGCGGTGTGCACGAACGCCTCAGCGGCCAGGTGCTTGCGCTGCTCGAGACTGAAGCCGCCGGCCTGCAGCGCCGCGAGTACGTCGGAGTAGCGGGTCGGCGAGGTCACGATCGCGACCGAGGGGTGGTTCTTCGCGGCCGCACGCACCATCGAGGGGCCGCCGATGTCGATCTGCTCCACGCACTCGTCCGGCGAGGCCCCGGAGGCCACCGTCGCGGTGAACGGGTAGAGGTTGGAGACGACCAGGTCGAACGGCTCGACACCGAGCTCGGCCAGCTGTGCCACGTGGGTGGGCAGCCGCCGGTCGGCGAGGATCCCGGCGTGCACTCTCGGGTGCAGCGTCTTGACGCGGCCGTCGAGGCACTCGGGGAAGCCGGTCAGGTCCTCCACGCGGGTCACCGGGAGGCCGAGGTCGGCGATCAGCGCGGCCGAGCCGCCGGTGGAGACCAGCTCGACGCCGGCGTCGTCCAGCGCACGGACCAGGGCGTCGAGCCCGGTCTTGTCGTAGACCGAGACCAGGGCCCGCCTGATCGGGATCAGGCCGGCCGTCCGGTCGGAGTCCCGGTCGGAGTCCCGGTCGGAGTCCCGGTCGGAGTCCCGGTCGGGGGTGGCGGTGCTGGGGTGTGTGCTCTCGGACATCAGCCGATCCGCACCTTCCTGTCGGTGATGGTGAATCCTTCTCGGGCCAGCCGGCCCACGGAGTCGACGAGCATCTGCCGCTCGGCGACCTTGATCCGTTCGTGCAGCGTGTCCACGTCGTCGCTCTCGAGCACGGGCACAGCCGCCTGGGCGATGATCGGGCCGGTGTCGACGCCCTCGTCCACGACGAACAAGGTGGCGCCGGTGACCTTCACCCCGTAGGCGAGCGCATCGGCCGGGCCCGACGTACCGGGGAAGGCCGGGCACAGCGCCGGGTGCGTGTTGACCACCCGGCCGGGGAACCGGCGCAGGAACTCGGCCCCGACCAGCTTCATGAAGCCCGCCAGCACCACCAGGTCGGGCTCGAACGCGGCGACGGTGTCGCTCAGGACGGCGTCCCAGTGCCCCCGGTGCTCGAAGTCGGCGACGCACCGCACGAAGGTCGGGACCCCCGCCGCCTCGGCGCGGGTCAGGCCCTCGATGCCGGGCCGGTCGGCCCCCACGGCGACCACCTGGGCGCCGTACGCCGGATCGGTGCACGCGTCGAGCAGGGCCTGGAGGTTGGTGCCGGCGCCGGAGACGAGGACGACGATTCGGCAGGCGGGCACCCGGACAGGCTACCGAGCGCCGCGCCGCTGCCACCACGCGGTCACCGAACCGGCGACCAGGCCGCCGAGGCTCATCGCCATGGTCGCTGCCACGAGGACCGTGAGCACGGGCGCACCGATGTCCGCCATCCGGCCGGTGCCCATCGGCCCGCCCGCCAGGGCGATCGCGAGGGTGGTCAGCAGGGCCGCGCCGAGACCGCAGCCGAACCCGCGCAGGGCGGCCGAGTCGTAGGCCGGGACGCCGTAGGAGCGCTGCGCCATCGCGGCACCGACCGCGGCGGCGAGCACGGGCACCGCGATCAGCGCGATCGCCCAGGAGGGGGTCGGTCCGGGCGCGGGCAGCGCTGCGAGCAGCGGGAAGGCGGGCACCGGCCCGAGGGCGACCCCTGTGGGTGCCACCACGGTGCCGGTGCCGACCGCGAACCCGGGTCCGAGCAGGTAGGCGGCACCGAACAGCACGGCGTTGGGGGCGATCGCGGCCGTGGCCACGGCGTACATCAGGTAGTCGCCGGGCCCGAGGCGCAGCTGCGACATCACCGTCGCGGCCTCGTTCAGCCCGAGCACCATCGAGACGGCCACCAGGGCCGAGGACGCCGCGACCAGCACGAGCAGACCGGCGAGCGCACCGTGGACCATCGAGCGGATCCAGCCGGGCACCATGGCGACCCACGCCGCCAGTCGACCGGTCGCGGCGGTCATCCCGAGCGTGCCGGCGACCCCGGAGAGGAGCAGCGCCCCGATGATCGCTCGCCCCAGCCCGGGAGCGGCGAAGTCGGTGCTGGCCAGCACACAGGTCACGACCGCGATCATCACGTAGAGGCCGGCGAAGACCGTGCCGGCCAGGGCGAAGGCCCGGTCGTCCTCCGGGGGCGCCGAGGACTCGGCCGCCCACCGTCCGGCGCGGTAGGCCACCCAGGCGAACAAGCCGGTCAGCGTCAGCGGCACGATGCCCAGGGGTACGCCGGAGACGGTGATGCGCGAGCCGTGCCCGACCAGCCACGCGTCGCCCCCGACCCTCAGCGCGTCCGTGGTCTGACCGTGCGCGCCCGCGTCGGCCAGGAACCAGCCGACCACCGCGACGGCGAGGCAGGCCACCAGCGTGCCGGTGGCGGCAAGGACCGAGGCGATCGCCGCCGACACGCTCAGCGGCCGCCCCTGCTCGGGGGTGCCGTCGGACCCGCGTGTGGGGGGTCTGGCGGAGCCCTTGGCGGCAGGACGGCTCAGCAGGTCAGTCATATCGCGACCATCCTGACCCAGCACGGCTGCGGTCCGGCGCAGGCACGCGGGTAGCCTCTGGGTCGTCATGCCCACGTCCCCGCCCCCGTCGGGCCCCGAGTTCGACGAGTTCTACCTCGCCAGCCGCAGGCGGCTGGTGCTGCAGGCCTACGCGCTCACCGGCGACCTGGCCGCGGCCCGGGGTGCGGTCCGCGACGCCTTCGTGGTCGCCCGGCACCACTGGCGCAAGGTCGGCCGGCTCCCCGACCCCGAGGAGTGGGTCCGGCCCCGGGCATGGGCGATGGCCCAGCGCCGTCACGTCGCCCGGATCTGGCATCGGGAGAAGGGCCTGAGCGCGAGCCAGACCTCGGTGCTCGACGCCCTGCACCACCTGCCCGACCAGCAGCGCAAGGTCCTCCTGCTCGCCCACCTCGCCGCGCTGTCCCATGCCGACATCGGCCGGGAGCTCGGCGAACCGCGCGCCCGGGTCGAGGAGCAGCTGCTCGCCGCGACCAGCGCCTTCTGCGAGCGCACCGAGTGCGCCGAGGACCATGTGCGCGGCTCGCTGGAGAGCCTGGCCCCGATCGCCGAGGCGGCCGCGCTGCCGCGCCCGCCGATGATCCACCGCAACGGGCGCCGGCGGCGGCAGCTGCACGGGGTCGTCGGGACCGTCGTCCTGGTCCTGCTCACCCTGCTCGCCGGCGAGCTCGTCGCACACGACGGGACCACATCGGCCAGCAGCACCCCCAAGGCTGCCCGCTCCCGCCCGGTCACCCGTGCCCTGATGCTCAACGCCGACCAGATCACCACGCTGGCACCACCCCAGGCCTGGCGGATGCTGAGCACCTCCGACAACACCGCCGGCACCGGGATCAACTCGCTCTGCCAGGGCCGCCGGTTCGCCGACCCTGACGGCGTGGGCACGATCGTGCGCAAGTTCGCCGCGAGCGGCCAGCCCCGCAGGACGCTGGTGCAGACGGTGGAGATCTCCCGTTCCGAGGTGGCCGCCCGAACGGCGTACCAGACCACCATCGGGTGGTTCGCCGGCTGCAGCGAGGCACGGGTGCAGCTGCTGACGTCGTACGCCGTCACCGGGCTCGGCGACGAGGCACGGGTGCTCAAGCTGCGCATCGCCGACCGCGGGCGGCACACCTCCATGGTCTCGATCGCCCGGACCGGGGCGCTGACGGTCTCGACGGTGCTCGAGACCGTCGAGGGCCGGGCCGTCGGCGTCAAGGACTCCGCGAACGCGCTGATGACCGCGGTCCGCAACGTCTGCATGAGCCAGCCGGCGGGCAAGTGCCCGCTGTACCTGCGGGTGACGCCGGTGCTCCCGCCGAGATCGGGCGAGACGCCGGGCACGCTGGCCGCGGGCGACCTCCCGGTGGTCGGGCGGATCAACCGTCCCTGGGTCGGCACCGACCCCGTCCCCGCCCGGGTCAACGTCGCCGCCACCACCTGCGACAAGGCCAACTTCGTCCGCGCCGGCGCCCGGCGCCCGATGACCCGGACGTTCCTGATCCCGCAGGCCAAGCTGCCGCGGCGGTTCGGGATCACCGAGACCTACGGCGCGTTCCCGACCCAGGCCAAGGCGCGTGCCCTGGTGCAGACCGTGAGCCGGCGGATGGCCAGCTGCGAGAAGCGCGACCTCGGGGCGAAGGTCAGCAACGCCGTCTTACAGCCACGCGGCTACCGTGGCTCGGAGCTGGCGCTGTGGCGTCTGGACAGCGAGATCAACAAACGGCAGGACACCATCGGGTTCTGGATGGGAGTGGTGCGGGTGGGCAACTACGTCGCGCAGGTGAACTTCACGCCCGTGGGCGCCAACGACATCGACGTGGACACCTTCGAGGCGCTGGTGATCCGCGCCCGCGACCGGCTCTTCGAGCTGTCCCGGCCCTCGCGCCCATGACCGGCTTCGAGCTCCCCGAGGGCGTGGTCTATCTCGACGGCAACTCCTTGGGCGCGCTCCCCACCGGGGTCCGCGACCGCCTCCTCGACGTGGTCACCCGCGAGTGGGGCCAGGGCCTGATCCGCTCCTGGACCGACGCCCACTGGATGGAGCTCTCCCGCCGGGTCGCCGGTCGGATCGCCCCGTTGATCGGCGTCGACCCGGCCGACGTACACCTGGGCGACAGCACCAGCGTGAGCTTGTTCAAGACCACGGTGGCGGCGGCGCGCCTGCGCCCTGGGCGGCGGGTGCTGGTGGTCGAGCCCTCGACGTTCCCCACCGACGGCTACATCACCGCCGGAGTGGCCGACCTGATGGGGCTGGAGCTGCGCTGGTGCGACCCCGCGGACCCGCTCGCGGCGGTCGACGACGACGTCGCCCTGCTCAGCCTGACCCACGTCGACTTCCGCACCGGTGCGATGTTCGACCTCGACACGGTCACCCGAGCGGCCCAGGATCGCGGCGCGCTGGTCCAGTGGGACCTGTGCCACACCACCGGCGCCGTCCCCGTCGACCTGACCGCGGCGGGGGCCGACCTGGCGGTCGGGTGCACCTACAAGTACCTCAACGGCGGACCGGGCTCCCCCGCGTTCCTCTGGGTGGCCCCCCGCCACCAGGCCGATGCCCAGCAGCCGATCACCGGCTGGATGGGTCACCGCAGCCCGTTCGCGATGGCGCGCGACTACGACCCGGCCGAGGGCATCGGGAGCTTCGCCTCGGGGACGCCCCCGGTGCTCGCCCTCTCCGCACTCGAGGCGGCCCTGGAGGCGTTCGACGGCGTCTCGATGGCCGCGCTCCGGGCACGCTCACTGGAGCTCACCGACCTGTTCATCGAGCTCGTCGAGGACACCCTGCCCGGGGAGTTCGAGATCGTCACGCCCCGCGAGCACGCCCGCCGGGGCAGCCAGGTCTCGCTGCGGCACCCGCAGGCCTACGGCGTCGTCCAGGCGCTGATCGCCCGCAACGTGATCGGCGACTTCCGCGACCCCGACATCGCCCGCTTCGGCTTCGCCCCGCTCTACAACACCCCCGAGCACGTCCGCCTCGCCGTCGAGCGGCTGGCGCTGGTGATCGAGAAGTCCGAGTTCGCCGACCCGGCGTACGGCGTGCGGGGTGCGGTGACCTAGCGGCTGCGGTTTTTCAGGAGACCTTGTGAAACTGGCACTTCTCTGTTGTTGCAACGGCAGAGAAGTGCTGGTTTTTCAGGTTAACGTGAAAAACCAGCACTCCTACCAGCGAGAACTCACAGCCCCTCGAGGATCTCCCGCATCAGCTGAGCGGTCTCGGAGGGGGTCTTGCCGACCTTCACCCCGACGGCCTCGAGGGCCTCCTTCTTGGCCTGCGCGGTGCCCGAGGAGCCGGAGACGATGGCGCCTGCGTGGCCCATGGTCTTGCCCTCGGGGGCGGTGAAGCCCGCGACGTAGCCGACGACCGGCTTGGTGACGTGGTCGCGGATGTACTCCGCGGCCCGCTCCTCGGCGTCGCCGCCGATCTCGCCGATCATCACGATCGCCTTGGTGTCCGGGTCGTTCTCGAAGGCCTCGAGGGCGTCGATGTGGGTGGTCCCGATGATCGGGTCACCGCCGATGCCGATCGCGGTCGAGAAGCCGTGGTCGCGCAGCTCGAACATCATCTGGTAGGTCAGGGTGCCGGACTTGGAGACCAGGCCGACCGGGCCGGAGCCGGAGATGTTGGCCGGGGTGATCCCGACCAGGCACTCGCCCGGGGTGATGATGCCGGGGCAGTTGGGCCCGATGATCCGGGTGCCCTTGCCCTGCGCGTAGGCCCAGAACTCGGCGGAGTCCTGCACCGGCACGCCCTCGGTGATCACCACGAGCAGTGGGATCTCCGCGTCGATGGCCTCGATCACGGCGTCCTTGGTGAACGGCGCCGGCACGAAGGCGATCGACACGTCGGCGCCGGTCTCCTTCATCGCCTCGGCGACGCTGCCGAAGACCGGCAGCTCCTTGTCCCCGTGGGTGACCGAGGTGCCGGCCTTGCGCGCGTTGACGCCGCCGACCACGTTGGTCCCGGCCTTGAGCATCAGGGCGGTGTGCTTGGTGCCCTCGCCGCCGGTGATCCCCTGGACGATGACCTTGCTGTCCTTGTTGACGAAAATCGACATGTCTCCGGGCCCCTTACTTCGCAGCCAGCTCGGCGGCCTTGTCGGCCGCACCGTCCATCGTGTCCACCAGCGTCACCAGCGGGTGGTTGGCCTCCTCGAGGATCCGGCGGCCCTCCTCGACGTTGTTGCCGTCGAGGCGTACGACGAGCGGCTTGGTCGCCTCGTCGCCGAGGATCTCCAGTGCACCGACGATGCCGTTGGCCACCGCGTCGCAGGAGGTGATGCCACCGAAGACGTTGACGAAGACCGACTTGACCTGCTCGTCGTGGAGGATCACGTCGAGGCCGTTGGCCATCACCTCGGCCGAGGCCCCACCCCCGATGTCGAGGAAGTTGGCCGGCTTCTGCCCACCGTGGGCCTCGCCCGCGTAGGCGACGACGTCGAGCGTCGACATCACCAGACCCGCACCGTTGCCGATGATCCCGACCGAGCCGTCGAGCTTGACGTAGTTCAGGCCCTTGGCCTTGGCCTTGGCCTCCAGCGGGTCGGCCGACTCCTTGTCCTCGAAGGCGGCGTGGTCCTCGTGACGGAACTCGGCGCTCTCGTCGAGGGAGACCTTGCCGTCGAGCGCCTCGAGCTTGTCGCCGGCGAGTCGAGCCAGCGGGTTGACCTCGACGAGGGTGGCGTCCTCCTCGACGAAGACCTTCCACAGTGCCTGCACGAGCTGGACCGCCTGCTCCTTGAGCACCTCGGGGAAGCCGGCCTGCTCGACGATCGCGGTCGCCTTGGCCTCGTCGACGCCCGTGCCCGGATCGATCGCGATCTTGGCCACGGCGTCGGGGTTGGTCTTGGCGACCTCCTCGATCTCCACACCGCCCTCGACCGAGGCGATGCACAGGTAGGACCGGTTCGAGCGGTCGAGCAGGAAGGAGAAGTAGTACTCCTCCTCGATCGACTCGGCAGGGACCACCAGGACACGGTTGACCGTGAGCCCCTTGATCTCCATGCCGAGGATCGCCTCGGCGTGCTCCTGGGCCTCATCGGGGGTCTTGGCCAGCTTCACGCCGCCCGCCTTGCCGCGGCCGCCGGCCTTGACCTGCGCCTTGACCACGACGGTGCCGCCGATCTCCTCGGCTGCTGCCCGCGCGTCGGCGGCGGTCTCGACGGTCTGGCCGAGGGTCACCGGCACACCATGCTTGGCGAAGAGTTCCTTCGCTTGGTACTCCATCAGGTCCACGGGTCAACCGCTCCTTTGATGATTGTCGGGGTTCGCGGGCGCACAGGGTCCTGCGGCGACCGCCTGCCCGACCATAGACCCGAACGCGGGGGGTCGGCCACGTAGGGTGCCGCTCGTGGAACGCATCGAGACCCAGGTCACGCCCTCGGTCTCACCCCCGGTGACGCTCTCGGTCACTGAGTACGGCGACCGCGCCGCCCCCACCCACGTGGTGCTGGTGCACGGCTTCCCCGACGACCAGACGATGTGGGGGCCGGTCGTGCGGCTGCTCCCGCCGGAGTGGCACGTGGTCACCTACGACGTCCGCGGCGCCGGCCGCTCGTCGCGGCCCGAGGGCGTCGCGGCGTACCGCACGGCCCTCCTGGTCGAGGACCTGGTCGCGGTGCTCGACGCCACCGTGCCCGCGGAGGAGCAGGTGCACCTGGTGGCCCACGACTGGGGCTCGATCGCCGCCTGGGATGCGATCGCCGCCGAGACCTGGGACCCGCGCCTGGAGGGCCGGATCGCGACGTACACCTCGGCCAGCGGTCCGTCCCTGGACCACCTCGGCGCTCAAGCCTCGACGTGGCGCGGCCGGTTGCGCCTGCTGCCGCAGGTGCTGCACAGCTGGTACGTCTGGCTGTTCCTGATCCCCTGGCTGCCCGATCTCGTCTGGCGCGCGAACCACCGGCTGCGGCCGCTGCTGCACCGGGTCGACCCGACGACCGACCTGCTCCCGTGGGGGCGCGAGGTCGCCTCGAACGCGCGACACAGCGTGAACCTCTACCGGGCCAACGTGGTGCGACAGCTCCGCTCCCCGGTCTCGTGGCGTACGTCGGTCCCGGTGCAGCTGGTGGTGGCCACCAGGGACCCGTGGGTGACTCCGCGCGCGGTCGCCGGCCTCGAGGCGCGCTGCCGGGACCTGACCCGGGTGGAGATCGACGCGGGCCACTGGCTCCCCCGGGCGCGTCCGGAGGAGTTCGCCGCCCTGGTCGTCGCCTTCGTCGTCGACCATGGAGCCGGTGGCTCCCGTCCAGCCGCTGTCTGATCCACGAGCTGTCTGATCCAGGAGCGGTGTGATCCACGACACGTCAATACCGAGACTTCGTGACCCAGGTGTGACTCGGTCGTTTCACAGACATGCACCTTCGCGCCAAGGCCACCCTGACGGCCGCTGTCCTGATCGCCAGTGGCACCGCCGTGGTGGGTGGGCCCACCGCCGCCGCCACCGACACCACCCCGGGCTACTCGCTCAAGGCGATCAGCGTCGACGTCCTCGTCGGGCCCAAGGGTGACACTCCCTGCCGGATGGACGCCGACCTCTACGTCCCCGACGGCACCAGCCGCCGCCGCAGGGCACCGGCGATCCTGACCACCAACGGCTTCGGCGGCGACAAGGCCGACGGCAACCAGAGCGCGGTCGGCCGGGGCTTCGTCAAGCAGGGGTACGTCGTGCTCAGCTACTCCGGCCTCGGCTTCGGCAAGACCACCTGCAAGGTGCAGATGGACAACCCGGACTGGGACGGCAAGGCCGGCAAGCAGATGGTCGACGTCCTCGCGGGCAAGCGCCCCTACCTCCAGGCGGGCAGCAGCACCAAGCGCTACCTGCGCACCATCGCGACGGAGAGGCCAGGCGACCCCCGCGTCGGCATGATCGGCGGCTCCTACGGTGGCCAGATCCAGTACGCCGTGGCGATGCAGGACCGGCGCATCGATGCGATCGTCCCGATCATCACCTGGAACGACCTGGCCTACTCGCTGGCCCCGCACAACGTCGCGAAGAAGCAGTGGATCGACCTGTTCTTCGGCGCCGGCATCGCCTCCGGCGCCGAGAACGCCACCGCCGACCCCGAGACGATGGTGGGCTGCCCCAACTTCGTCGACCAGGCCTGCGTGGGCGCGGCCGCGATGAACACCCTGGGCTACCCCGACGCCGACACGCTGGCGCTGGCCAAGGCCGCCTCGGTGGCCACCTACATCAAGCGGATCAAGGCACCCACCCTGCTGGTCCAGGGCCAGAAGGACACCTTGTTCAACCTCAACGAGTCGGTGGCGACGTACAACTCCCTGCGCAAGCAGGGCACCACCACCAAGATGATCTGGCAGTCCTGGGGCCACTCCGGGTCCAGCCCGGTCGCCGGCGAGCTCGACTTCGGCGCCAAGTCCCTGCGCGACTCCTACCTCGGCCGGCGCTTCTTGAACTGGATGGACCACTTCGTGCGCGGTCGCGCGAAGGTCTCGACCGGGCCGCAGTTCGAGTACTTCCGCGACTGGGTCCCCTACAACACCAGCAAGACGCGTGCGGGCACCGCGATCGCCAAGGCCTACACCTCGCGCCGCGGCGTCTCGTGGAACCCGACGCACACGCTCTACCTGAGCGGTGCCGACGCGCTGACCCCGACCAGGTCTGCGGTGCAGGCCGGCTCGGCGAGCTACGGCAACGCCGGCCCGGCGCCCACGTCGTACTCCGAGACCTCCGGGCTCGAGGGCGGCCAGGTCAACAACCCGCCCAGTGACGCCCCGGGCACCTTCGCGGCGTTCACCTCCGCCCCGCTGAAGGCTCCGGCCGACCTCGTCGGCGGCCCGGTGCTCAGGGTGCACCTCGACGCCCCCGTGGCCGCGGGCACCCAGGCCGGTGGGCCGTCGGGCCAACTGGTGCTCTTCGCCAAGCTCTACGACGTCGCCCCGGACGGCTCCAAGGTGCTCAAGAACCGGCTGATCTCACCGCTGCGGGTCACCGACGTCACCAAGGCGGTCACCGTGCGGCTCCCGGGCGTGGTGCACCGCTTCGCCACCGGGCACCGACTCCAGGTCGTGCTGGCCGCCAGCGACTTCGCCTACGCGGGCAACACCGCCGCGCAGCCGGTGACGATCAGCACCAGCCCGTCGGCACCCAGCACGCTGGCCCTGCCACTGACCTCCCGACTGGCGTTCTAGGACCTGCTCGGTGAGCGGTGCGACGTCGGCGGGCGGTTCCGGGGCCTCAGGAGGCCTGGGACTCCTCGATCGTCGAGACCCAGCCGGTGATCTCCCCCGTCGTCGCGCCAGGGGTGAAGATCTTCGCGACCCCGATCTCGGCGAGCGGGGCGAAGTCCTCCTCCGGCACGATGCCGCCGCCGAAGACCACGATGTCGCTGGCGTCGCGCTCGGCGAGCAGGTCCACGATCTTGCGGAACAGGGTCATGTGGGCGCCCGAGAGCACGGAGAGGCCGATCATGTCGGCGTCCTCCTGGATCGCGGTCTCGACGATCTGCTCGGGGGTCTGGTGGAGTCCGGTGTAGATCACCTCGTGACCTGCGTCGCGCAGCGCCCGGGCGACCACCTTCGCGCCCCGGTCGTGTCCGTCCAGACCCGGCTTGGCCACCACGATGCGCAACATGGCTGCAGGCTATCGGGTGGTCCCGGCGGTGGTGACCTCGACCGCATCGCGTGCGCGCGTTCCGCGTGGGATACCCCGTTGTACACCGATTCAAACGCCCCCGATTTCGCGCGTCGTGGCCATTCCGTTATCGTTCATGCTCGCCGTCCCCCACAGGGCTACCCCCAAGGCGAAAGGTGACGTATGGGAAACCATCGGGCAGAGCCGCGCAATCGGACCAAGTCCGGTGCTCGCCGCTCCTCGGTGACCCCTGAGGCGTCCCCCACACCTCGCCGCTCAGCGCGAGTCGTCCCCGCCGCACCGCGTCGCTCCTCCCGAGTGGCGCCCCCGGTCGCCCGGCCCGCCTCCGCGGCCGCAACGACCGCTGCCGTCTCCTCGACCGGTGGGCGCCGCCGCGCCGACAGGCCCGTCCGCACCCCGCTGTTGACCCGGATCCCCGCCGTGCCCACCCTGGTCGGCCTGGCCGCGCTGGCCATCGCCGGCACCGGAGCGATCACCCTCGGGGAGGGTGCGGCTGCGGCTCCGGTCAGCAGCGCGGTCCAGCTCGCGTCCTCGGCTGCGAACCCCGACCTGCACGGCACCGACGCGATCGGCTTCGTCGGCACCCCGCGCGCGATGGCCCTGAGTCGTGACTCCGAGCGCCAGGCACTCCAGGACGCCGCCCAGGCCAAGCTGATGCGTGCCGCCGAGCAGCAGGCCGCGGAGCGCAACGCCGAGCTGAAGTCCCTGGGCAGAGCCGCCGAGGCCCGCGCGAGCGAGATCGCGGAGAACCAGTGGGTGTTGCCCACCAGCAACTACCGCCTCACCGCCAGCTTCGGCATGGCCGGCGGTCTGTGGTCCAGCGGCCACACCGGCCTGGACTTCGCCGGCCCGGTCGGTACGCCGATCGTCGCGGTCGCCAACGGCACGATCACCGAGACCGGCTACGACGGCGCCTACGGCAACCGCACCGTGCTCACCCTCGACGACGGCACCGAGATCTGGTTCTGCCACCAGAACTCGATCGGGGTCTCGGTGGGCGAGACCGTGACCGGCGGTCAGCAGATCGGCGAGATCGGCAACACCGGCAACTCCACCGGCCCGCACCTGCACCTCGAGGTCCGGCCCGGCGGCGGCGACCCCGTCGACCCGTTCGGCGCGCTGGTCTTCCACGGCGTCACGCCGTAGCCGCCTGATCGAGCACTCCCCCGGCTCTGTCACTGCCCGCGCTGCCCGCGTGTCCCTGCCGGCGTGTCCCTGCCGCCCATCCCTGGGGCGGCTGCTCAGAGCTTCTCGACCGGGGCGTAGCGCAGCAGCAGCCGCTTGACGCCGTCGGTGCCGAAGTCGATCGAGGCCACGGCACTGTCGCCCGCGCCCTCGAGCGCCACCACGGTGCCGAGCCCGAAGGTGTCGTGCTGCACCCGGTCGCCCGGGTCCAGGGACGGGATCGCCCGGCCGGCCTTGGCCTTGCGGGCGGCGTCGGAGCGGGCCGTCGCCGTACCGAACCGACGCTGGGGTGCCCGCGCGCCCACCTGGGAGGTGCCGTAGGAGGGCCGGTTCCACGAGGTCATCTCGGCGGCGGTGCGACGCCAGTCCACGAGATCGACGGGCAGCTCGTCGAGGAACCGCGAGGCCGGGTTGTGCTGGGGGGCGCCCCACGCGGAGCGCACCACGGCCCTGGAGACGTAGAGCCGCTCGCGGGCCCGGGTCAGCCCGACATAGGCCAGCCGGCGCTCTTCCTCGAGCTCGGGCTTGTCGCCCAGGGACCGCATGTGCGGGAAGACGCCGTCCTCGAGACCGGTGAGGAACACCACCGGGAACTCCAGGCCCTTCGCGGTGTGCAGCGTCATCAGCGTGACCATCCCCGCCTGGGCGGCGGGCTCGGGCTCCCCTTCGCCGGCGCCGTCGCCGTCGCCGTCGCCGTCGGCCGGGGGGTCGGGGATCTGGTCGGAGTCGGCCACCAGCGCCACCCGCTCGAGGAAGTCCACCAGTCCGGGCGGGTCCGGCACCGGCCCAGCCTGCGCACCAGCACCCTGCGCACCACCCTCGGCGTCGTCGGCACCGGATTCCGCGTCGGCACCAGACTCGGCGTCGGCCGGGTCGGCCGAGGGGCCCAGCTGGGGGTCGTCGGCGAACTCCCGCGCAACCGCGACCAGCTCGCCGAGGTTCTCCACCCTGGTCTCGTCCTGGGGGTCCTCGGAGTCCTCGAGCTCCTTGAGGTAGCCGCTGCGGGTCAGCGCCTGCTCCAGCACGACGTCGGCGCGCTCGCCGGCCGCCACCATCGACTGGAGCTGCTCGATCAGGTCCACGAACCCGCGGATCGCGTTCAGCGACCGCGTCGCCAGGCCGGGAGCGTCCTCGGCGCGCTGCAGCGCCTCCCAGAAAGTGATCCGGTCGCGTTGGGCCAGCCCCTCGATGCAGGCCTCGGCCCGGTCGCCGATGCCTCGCTTGGGGGTGTTCAGCACCCGGCGCAGGGAGACCGAGTCGGCGGGGTTGACCAGCACCCGCAGGTAGGCGAGCGCGTCGCGGACCTCGCGGCGCTCATAGAAGCGCACCCCGCCGACCACCCGGTAGGGCAGGCCGACCCGGATGAAGACCTCCTCGAAGACCCGCGACTGGGCGTTGGTCCGGTAGAAGACCGCGACGTCGCCCGCGCGGACGTGGCCGGCATCGGTGAGCTTGTCGACCTCCTCGGCGACGAACCTCGCCTCGTCGTGCTCGTCGTCGCCGACATAGCCCACGATCCGCTCGCCCTCGCCGGCGTCGGTCCACAGGTTCTTGGCCTTGCGGCTCTCGTTGCGCGTGATCACCGCGTTGGCCGCATTGAGGATCGTCTGGGTGGAGCGGTAGTTCTGCTCCAACATCACCGTGCCGGCGTCGGGGAAGTCCAGCTCGAAGTCCATGATGTTGCGGATGTTGGCCCCGCGGAAGGCGTAGATGGACTGGTCGGCGTCACCGACGACCATCAGCTCTGCCGGCTTCACCGCGTCGGCGGACTCGAGCTCGGTCTCGGGCTGCTCCAGGGATGCCGCGCAGAGCTCGTGGATCAGGGCGTACTGGGCGTGGTTGGTGTCCTGGTACTCATCGACGAGCACGTGCCGGAACCGGCGCCGCCAGCTCTCCCGCACGGCCGGGAAGGCCCGGAACAGGTGCACGGTCATCATCAGCAGGTCGTCGAAGTCCAGCGCGTTGGCCTGGCGGAGCCGGCGCTGGTACTCGGCGTAGGCCGCTGCGTAGGTCTCCTCCTGCCCGTTGCGGGCGTCCTTGGCGGCGTCCTCATGGTCCTGCAGCTCGTTCTTGGCGTTGCTCACCCAGTTCAGGATCGCCCGCGGCGGGTAGCGCTTCACGTCGAGGTCGAGGTCGCGGCAGACCAGGGTCATCAGCCGCTTGGAGTCGGCGGCGTCGTAGATGGTGAAGCTCGACTTGAACCCGAACCCCCCTTGCTGGTTGAACTGCGTGATCTCCTTGCGCAGGATCCGCACGCAGGCCGAGTGGAAGGTGCTCACCCACATGATCCGGGCGCGCCCGCCGACCAGCTCCTCGACGCGCTCGCGCATCTCGGCCGCGGCCTTGTTGGTGAAGGTGATCGCCAGGATCGAGCCCGGATGTGCTCCGCGCTCGGAGATCAGCCAGGCGATCCGGCGGGTCAGCACCCGGGTCTTGCCCGACCCGGCGCCTGCCACCACCAGCAGCGGCGCCCCCTCGTGTACGACGGCGCGGCGCTGCGGCTCGTTGAGCCCCTCGAGCAGCTGCTCCCGGGTCGGCCCACGGCGGCGGCGCCCCCCGGTGCCGACGCTGTCCCCGCCGGGTTGCCCCTCATCGGCCGAAGCAGGCCGGGGAGCGGCCACGGGCATGCCGGGAAGGGGAAAGTCATTCATCGCACCGGCCACCCTACGTGGCCGGGCCGACACCCGGATCCGTGCCGGCCGGTGCTGCGTCAGGGGTAGCGCAGCACCCGCAGCCGGGGCTTCTTGCGGTTGCCGTCGAAGAAGGCGACCCCGCCGAGCACGGCGTCGCGGGGCAGCGTGATCACAGCACAGCCGGTGAGCACACTGCCGCGCTTCCACTCCACCTTGCCCGCCGTCCGGCACTCACCGGGGGCGTCGGCGTCGTCGGGTCCGTAGAGGTGCTGCTGGCCCATCACCTGGTCGTTGGAGCGCACGAAGAACCGGTCGCCGACCGGGTCGGCTCCGCGGTAGGTCTTGGAGCCGGTGTTGATCGCCGAGTAGTAGAGCAGCACGGCCTGCTGGTCCGCCAGGGCCGGGTCCTGGGGGGCCCGGTCGATCTTGACCTCACTCAGGTTGGCCTCGCCCTTGTAGGTGCCGCTCCTCTCCACCAGCGAGACCACGAAGTCCTGTCCCTTCTTGGGTCGCTCCGGGTCCGGGCGACGCCCCGTGGGGACCGCGGTCGTCGGCAGCGTCTTCGGCGGAGCCGTCGTGGTGGCACCCCCCGACTCCGATGCCGACACCGACGCCCTCGCCTTCGGCGACGTCGCCGAGGATGCGGCGCCGGGGGAGGTGGCCGAGGCGCTGGGCGAGGTCGGGCTGACCGCGATCCCGGCACTGGCGCCGGGCTGGGTGGCGGCGCTGGTCGCGTCGCCGCCGCCGCAGCCGGAGACCAGCAGGACGAGGGTCACCGAGACGAGACCGAGGGGGTGGAGACGGTGCGAGGACATGGTGGAACCGTAACCGTCCTCGCACCGCCCGCCGATCAGGTGTTCACCCCAGAGTCGCTCAGCGGCGGACAACGCCCAGTGCGTCGACGATGCCCTCGCCGTAGAACCCGTTGCGTGCGGGAGTCCCCTGACACGTGGCCGTGAACTCCGCCGGTCGCTCCTCGGCGGTGTAGTCCTGGACCCCGCCCGCAGGGCAGGCGTGGTCCGTGGCCGAGGAGAGCAGCAGTCGGCGTACGGCGTCAGGGTCCATCCCGAAGCCGCGGCGCGCCTGCGGACGCCCGCGCTCGCTGATCGCCAGGGCGGCGACGCCGGTGGCGTGCGGGGTGGCCATCGAGGTGCCCTGCGACCACCGGTAGTAGCCGCAGCGGCTGGTGCCGCGCACCGGCTTGGCCTGGCACTGCCTGATCACACCGGCCGTCTCCCCGGCGGGGGTGATGTCGCCCCGGTCGTCCACCTGACCGGCTTGCTGAAGGACCCCCACAGGAGCAGTGGAGAGGATCAGGTTGCCGTTGGAGCGGTAGGTCTCGGTGCCGTAGCCGTCGCGGAACCAGCCACCCGGCGCCGACAGCTCGACCTCGCCGGAGCGCGGCCGCGTCGTGTAGTTGGAGTAGTCCGCCTTGCGCCCGGACGGGCCCAACGCGGTGATCCCCAGGACATGCGGGCCCTCAGCGGGCAGGTTGAAGCAGGTCGCGTTGTCGATGGTCCGATCGTGCGGGGGCTCGCCGTAGTCGGGGCTGCTCCTGTCGGTGCCCGGCTCGGCCATGTCCGTGTGCGCGTTGCCGGCAGCACCGAGCAGGGTCACGCCCTTGCGGTGGGCGTAGCGGAGCGCACGGGTGACGCTCTCGATGATCACGTCCTGGTCGGCCGCCTGCTCCGGGCTGTCCTCGGGAGCACCGCCGCGGCAGTTGTAGAGCCACGGGTCGACGTAGAAGGACATGTTCAGCGCGTCCAGGCCGGCGTCACCGGAGTAGGTCAGCGCCTCGACCGTCGGACCGGCGAAGAAGTAGCCGCTGTCCTGGCCGGCCCGCACGTTCACGATCGACACGCCGGGTGCGACGCCACTGACCCCGAAGCCGTTCATCGCCGCGGCGATCGTGCCGGCCACGTGGGTGCCGTGGCCGTTGTGGTCCACGTCGGCCGGGTCGACGCAGCCAGGGCGCTCGCACGGACCGTCGACGTCGACCATGTCGGTGGTGAAGTTGCGCGACCGCGCGGCATCGAAGTTCGGGTGCAGGTCGGGGTGGTCGCCCTGGACACCGGTGTCCATCACCCCCACCAGCACCTTGCGCTTGCCCAGCGTGCGGGCGTGCGCGCGGTCGGCGTGGATCATCCGCATGCCCCACAGGTAGGAGTCCAGCGGATCGCCCTTCGCCGTACGCCGCTCAGGCTTGTCGGCCGGACGCACCGTCTGACCCGACCTCGCGGCGAGCCGGTTCTCCTGCTCGACCTCGATCACCCGGTCCTTCGATACCTGGTCCTTCGATACCCGGTCCTTCGATACCTGGTCCTTGGGTGAGTGGCCGATCGCCCGATCGGCAGCGACTCCCTGCACTCCGGCCAGGACAGCGGCCCTGGAGCGGAAGTCCGCGTCGTCGGAGCCGGCCGCGACCAGGCCGACCTGCTCGTTGACCGAGGTGACCTGTGCCCCCTGCGACCGCAGGCCGGCGGCGACGGCTGCCGCGTCCGATCCCGGCTTGACGAGCACGAGGTAGTTCTGGGTCCTGCCGGTGTGGTCGGCGGTGCGGCTCGAGGTTCCTGCGCCGGCGGGTCCCGCCAGGGCAGCTGCCACGAGAGCAGCCGTTCCACACGCGGCCAGTGCACGACTGGAACGCATGTGTTGTTTCCTTCCCGAGATGCTGGGGTTGTCCCAGCGGCCTCGAACCTAACCACCCGGCACCGACATGGGAAGGGCTTCGGTCCCGGTGCGCCCTCAGGTCGAGGCCTGCCACCACGCTTCGGCGGGCAGCTCCCCCGTCGGGTCGAACCGGCCACCGGGAGCCGGCAGCGAGAGCCGGACCCCGTGCTCGGAGGCCTCCTGGATCACCCACTCCACGGGGGCCGACCACTCGTGGAAGGCGAGGTCGAAGGTGGCCCAGTGGATCGGTAGCAGCACCTCGCCGCGCAGCGCGAGGTGGGCGCGCACCGCCTCCTCCGGATCCATGTGTACGTCGGGCCAGCGCACGTCGTAGGCACCGATCGGCAGGATCGTGAGGTCGAAGGGCCCGAAGCGCTCACCGATCTCGGCGAAGGCAGGGGTGAACCCGCTGTCGCCGCCGAAGAACACCCGGTGCCGCTCGCCGGCCACCACCCAGGACGACCACAGGGTCGCGTTGTTGGTGAAGGCGCGTCCGGAGAAGTGCCGGGCCTCGGTGCAGGTCAGGGTCAGTCCGCCCACCTGGTGCGAGCCGTCCCAGTCCAGCTCCACGACGAGGTCGGCCGGGACCCCCCAGCGGCGCAGGTGGGCGCCCACGCCGAGCGGCACCACGAACAGCGGCGGCTCCGCGGAGGTCGCCAGCACGTCGATGGTGGCCACGTCGAGGTGGTCGTAGTGGTCGTGGGAGATCAGCACCGCATCGATGCGGGGCAGCTCGGCGAGCGTGATCGGCACCGGGTGGCTGCGTCGCGGCCCGACCGTGGCCGACGGGGAGACCCGGTCGCTCCACACCGGGTCGGCGAGCACGCGCACGCCCTCGACCTCGAGCAGCACGGTCGCGTGACCCAACCAGGTCGCCGCGAGCTCGGCGGCCTGCTCGGGGAAGGTCGGCCGCTCCAGCGTCACGGGGCTCCGGGGCCGTCCCCGGCCACCCTTGGCGATGAACTCCGCGGCGATCGAGGACCTGGCGCCGCGCTCGACCACGGGCGCCGGCAGCCGGTTGTGGAAGAGCCCGTCGCGCCACTGCGGGGAGTCGCTGACGTCGTGGTCGGGCCGGTCGGCTCCCAGGGAGCGACGTACCCCCCGGGTCGCCCCGGCCACCGCGCTCCCGAGGGCAGGGACGACGGCGAGTGCGGCGAGGAGGGGCAGGCGTGGGCGGGTCACCCCTCCAGTCTCCCCGACCGGGAAAGCCAGACCGGGAAAGCCCGACCGGGAAAGCCCGGCTGGAGAGCCCGGTCGGTTCGCCGAAGCCCGGACCGCCCCGACGGGCCCCGGCTAGCATCGAGACCCAAGACCTCGAAACCTGGATGCCGATGCCCTTCCTCGACCGTGTGACCCTCGGGCCTGCTCGGCGACGGCGGCGAATGGAACGCCAGCTGCGCGCGCTCGAGCACTGGGACGAGCAGGACTGGCCCGCACCGCGGCCCCAGCGGCTGCCGCGCTCGGCACCGCACCCCTCGCGGGCCACCGAGCGGCTGCGCTCCTCGTTCGTGATGGCGGTGACCGCCGGGGTCTCGATCGCTGCTGTGGCGATCTTCGCCCCGAGCCTGCTGCCGAACCCGGTCGCCCAGGCACTGGGGGTGCAGCGCTCACCCCTCGGCGAGGCGCCCGACGTCAACGGCTCCGGGTCCTACAAGTTCCTGGCCACCCAGCGCGGGGGCACCGCCCCGGTCGCCTACGACCCGTGCCGGGAGATCCACGTCGTCTACAACCCCCAGGACCAGCCCCGGGACGGCGAGGAGCTGGTCCGCGAGGCGATCGACCTGATCGGTCAGGCCACCGGGTTGAAGTTCGTCTACGACGGGACCACCGCAGACCGCCCCCGGTGGGCGGGGACCAACCGCCCGCAGGGCGTCGGCGGCAACGACCCCGTGCTGGTGGCGTTCGCCGACGAGGAGGAGGTGCCCGAGCTCGCCGGCCGGGTGGCCGGTGTCGGCGGCAGCGTCCGGGTGACCGACCAGTTCGGCACCGGGCACTACGTGACCGGCCAGGTGACCCTCGACTCGGAGTCCTTCGACCGGATCCAGGGCCGGATGGACGGTTACGACCAGCAGCTGGCCATCGTGCTGCACGAGTTCGGTCACCTCGTCGGGCTCGACCACGTCCAGGACCCCGGTGAGCTGATGTACTCCGAGAACGTCGGCCGTCACCAGTTCGGGAACGGCGACCGGATCGGCCTGGCCGAGCTGGGCCGGGGCGAGTGCTTCTGAGCGCGCGCGGATGCCGCCGACGAGGCGCTGCTCAGGACCGCTGCCTGGCCCGTCGACCGACCTGGCCGTGCAGCACGCCCACCATCCTGGGCCCCGCGAGCCGGCCCTCGAGCCGCCGGGCGTTGCGCTTGACCGGCTGGGCGACGTACTCCCCCAAGATCACGCCCGCGGCCAGCGCGATGGTGGTGGCGGCGGCCGCGGAGAGCAGCAGGATGCCCCGCGTCTCGCCCGCGGACATGAAGCTGAGCCCGCGGTAGATCAGCAGCCCCGGCAGCATCGGCACCAGCGCGGGCACGACCACCACGAGCGGGGGTACGCCGACCCAGCCGGCGACCAGGTAGCTGACCAGGCCGATCGTGACCGCGGCGCACGCGGCCGCCCAGGGCATCGACTCCCCGGGGCTGTGCACGCTCACGAAGACGAGGTGGCCCAGCAGCGTGGTCATCGCGATCGCGGGCAGTGAGCGCAGCGGCGCGTAGCAGGTGAACGCGAACGCGGCTGCGGCCACGATCGCCCCGACCAGCACCAGCGGCAGCTCGCCGAGGCGGACGTTGCCGGGCTGCACCCGTCCCAGGCTCAGCCCCAGCGGGTCCGCCAGCGCCAGCCCGGCCGAGACCCCGGCGATCAGCCCGGACGTCGCGAGCATCGCCTCGATGATCCGGGCACCGGCGGTGATGTAGAAGCCGCTGAGCGCGTCCTGGATCGCCCCCATGAACCCGATCCCGGAGAGCAGCAGCACGATCGAGGCGGTGACCACCAGCGAGGTGTCGACCGCCAGGTCCAGGGCCGTGGTGGCCAGGGCCAGCAGCGTGGCCAGCAGCCCGCCCGCGATCTGCTGGTAGAACATCGGCCAGCGCTGCCGGTTCAGCATCCGGGTGAGCAGGTCGATGCCCATGCCGGCGAGGGTCGCGACCGCCGTCACCACGACGCCGCCGCCGAGGATCAGCGCGATGCCGCCGCCGATCACCCCCGAGCCGAGCACCACCGCCCACCGCGGCAGCCAGTGGCCGGTCGAGTTGATCCGGGCCACCTGGGCCCGCGCCTCGGCCAGGCCGGTCCGGTCCGCGAGCACGTCGAGGACCAGCTCGTGCACCCGGGTCAGGTCGTCGTAGTCGATGTCGCGCTGGCTGATGTTGCGGGTCAGCAGCACCGGCACCTCGTCGGGGTCGAGCTGGTAGCCCATCCGCAGCGAGGTGAAGGTGACGTCGACGTCGGCGTTGCGCAGCCCGAAGTGGTGGGTGATCCCGAGCATCGTGGCGGTCACGTCGGCGGCGCCGGCGCCCGAGGAGAGCAGGATCTCCCCGATCCGGAGCCCCAGGTCCAGGATCTTGTAGGTCTCGCGGCTCTCGGTCACCCCGCCATTGTGAGGGTACGATCCGGCTCACTCCGGGCCGGGGTGCCGGCCTCGAAATACCCCTGTGGACAACGCCCTGGAGGCGCTGCTCCCGCGGCAAGGTTGCCTGCATGGACGACGACATCTTGACCGAGCTGGACAACCTGCTGGTGCAGAGCCAGCGAGACCTCCACCGGATGTGGGAGCTGTTGATGGAGCCCCTGGGCTTCGTCGGCACCAGCCTGTGGGTGACCCTCATCGGCGACGACGGCCGCCCGCTGAGGCACCTTCTCGAGATCGCCGAGAGCGAGGTGCCGCCCGAGCCCGAGGAGGTCGCGAACCTCTACGAGGTGCTCGACCTGGTCTGCGAGGAGCTGCCCGCAGGCACCAGCGTCGCCTTCTTGCTCACCAGACCCGGACGAGAGGGCGTGACCGCCTTCGACCGCGACTTCGCGGCCAGGCTGCTGGCCGGGGGTCGGGGGTCCGGGCTCCGGGGTCACCCCATCCACCGCGCCAACGACGTCGGCATCGTGGTGGTGGCACCCGACGATCTGGCGGCCTGAGGTCCGTCAGGACGGCCCGAGCCGGTCGCTGTGCTCGACCAGCACCCGCACCCGGGCGGCGAGCTCGGCGTCCAGTGCTCCGGCCCGCGCCTGCCAGCCCCAGTTGCCCTCGTCGGTGCCCGGGGTGTTCATCCGGCTCTCCGCGCCGAGCCCGAGGAGGTCCTGGGCGGGCACCACCGCGAGCCGTCCGGTCGAGGCGAGCACCAGCCTGACCAGCGCCCACGGCATCGGCTCCTGCGGGTCCAGCAGCACCGAGCGCACCTGCGCTCGGGTGTCCTCCCCCAGCGCGGACCACCAGCCCATCGTGGTGTCGTTGTCGTGGGTGCCGGTGTAGACGACGCTCTGCTCGCCGTGGTTTCCCGGCAGGTAGGGGTTGTCCGCACCGCCGTCGAAGGCGAACTGCAGGATCTTCATCCCCGGCAGGCCGAACTCCCGGCGCAGCGCGTCGACCTCGGGCGTGATCACCCCGAGGTCCTCGGCGACCAGGGTCCCGGGCCCGGCGGTCTCCACGATCGCCTCGAGGACCGCGCGCCCCGGGCCGGGCACCCAGTGCCCGTCACGAGCGGTCGGCGCCTCCACCGGCACGTGCCAGGCCGCCTCGAAGCCGCGGAAGTGGTCGATCCGGACCAGGTCGAAGAGGTCGCGCTGCCGCGCGATCCGGGCGCGCCACCAGGCGAAGCCGTCCCGGGCCATCGCGTCCCAGTCGTAGTGCGGGTTGTTCCAGCGCTGGCCGTCCACGGCGAAGTAGTCGGGCGGGCAGCCGCTGACCGTGATCGGCTGGCCGGTGGGGTCGAGCTGGAACAGCTCCCGTGAGGCCCACACGTCGGCGCTGTCGTGGGAGACGAAGATCGGCAGGTCCCCGAAGAGGAGCACACCCCGCGCGGCGGCGTACTCCCGCAGGCTGCGCCACTGGCCGGCGAAGACCCACTGCTCGAACCGGAGCGCCAGGGTGAGGTCCGCGTGCGGTGCCAGCACCTCGGCGACGCGGTCGGCGTCGCGGTCGCGCAGCCGCGGCTCCCAGGTCGGCCACGGACGTCCCCCGAGCAGCCGGCGCAGGGCGGTGAACTCCACGTGCGGGTCCAGCCAGTGGCCCTGCTCCTCGCACCAGGAGCGGAAGGCCTCGAGGCGCGGGGCATCGAGTGTCTCCGGCCCCGCGATCCCTTCGGCGGCCAGCAGCTCGTGGCTGACCAGGTCGGGGTTCCCGGCCATCGCCGAGAGCGAGTTGTACGGCGAGCCGTCGTCCTGGTGGGTCGGCACCAGCGGCAGCACCTGCCACACGGTGCAGCCCGCGGCGGCCAGGAAGTCCACGAACCGGCGGGCCTCGGTGCCGAGGTCCCCTTGTCCCTCGTGGGAGGGCAGCGAGGTGATGTGCATCAAGACGCCCGCCCGGCGTACGTCGAGGGGAGTCGGGTCAGCCACGCGCGGAACCGTACCCGAGCAGGGCCGCGAGCCCCAGGGCGCTGCGCGGGGCGTACGGCGCGCGCCACAGCCCACCGTGCGCGGCGGCGTAGGCCTCGTCCTGCCAGGGATGCTCGTGCCGCGGCCCGCCGCCGGTGTGCAGGTCGTGCACCAGCAGGGCGGCCATCAACACGTTCGAGGTCGCCGGGTCGAAGACCTCGACGCCGAACCGGTGGGCTCCGGCGTACGCCGCGGCCAGGGCACGGTTCTTGACCACCGACCGGGTCCTGGTGGGGGGCGCGACGTTCATCGAGACCGTCCTGCCCTGCTCGCGGGCCACGGTCGCGCGCCAGCGCTGCAGCCGCTTGGCCAGGGCGTAGTTCGGCCCCTGTTGGGGGACCAGCGCGTCGTTGATGCCGGGCTCGGACCCCGGCACGTAGGCGCGCCGCAGCAGCCGTCCGCCCGAGAGCGTGCGCAGCGGGCGGCCGAGGGTCTTCGCCCCCCGGGAGCGCCCGTCGTAGGCGCGGGTCGAGTGGGCGACGGCGTCCGCGGGCACCGCGAAGACATCGGTCGGCGTGGCCAGGATCCCGAGGGCGACGTCGTCCCGGGCGGCCATCAACCGGGTGGTGAGGGTGTCGACTGCCATCGAGACCCGGGTGTTGGTGGCACCGTCGGCGTAGACGTAGTTGCCGACCACCAGGGTGCCCGGCTGATCGGTCAGCCAGCGCTCGATCGCGGGGACCTGGGAGAGGAGGTCGGCGCCGGCCACCTTCTCCACCGGCTGGTCGGCTCTCCCGGCGGGGATCGGCACCACCAGGGTCCCGGCGCCCTCACGCGCGAGAGGCAGCACCCGTTGCCAGATCTCCGGCCGCTCGAGGTCCACGGCCGCGACGCGGGCACCCCAGCGCATCAGCGAGGGCAACGGCCCCATCTCGGCTCCGGCGCCGAGGACCGCGACCGTGTGCCCCTCGAGCCGGAGCCACTCCGGATGGGCCAGCACCTCCTCGATCGCCTCGGCCACCGACGGCTCGACCACCCCGGCCTCGACCCAGCGCTGCACGCGACGGCGTACGCCGGGCCCGCGCAGCCGCTCCCCGCGATAGGGCAGCACCAGCTCCTCGACCACCTCCCCGCGCCCGTGGATCTCCTGCTGCTCGAGCTTCTCCGCCTCGGGCCAGTCCTCGAGGCCGTGCTCCTCGCCGCGGCTGTCGAGGACTCGCATCCGCTCGTGCAACGAGTCCAGCCCGTGCCGGGCCACCGAGCGCGCCGAGTCGGGGGAGGTCAGACCGGCCTCGACCATCCGCCGGAAGTGCGCGAGGTAGCCGGTGCGCCAGGCCGTCTCCTGCTCCACCGCGCGCGCCCCTGTCGGGTCCGTCGCCCGCAGGGCATCGGCGACCACAGCCCGCCCGAGGGAGGAGGTGCTGCGGCGACCGTCGTCGTCGGCGGGGAAAACGAGACCGTGCTGGTCGTTTGTCGGCATGCGGCCATCCTGCCCGATGGAGCGGCGTCCGAGCTTGCGAAATGCGTTAGTGACGACTAACGTATTTGTCGTGACCGACCCGCTGACTGCCGCTGCCGAGCCCAACCGGCGACGACTGCTGCAGCTGCTGGCCGCACAGCCGCGCACCGTCACCGACCTCGCGGGGCAGTTCACCGTGACCCGCTCGGCGATCTCCCAGCACCTGCTGGTGCTGGCCGAGGTCGGCCTGGTGGAGGCCGAGAAGGTCGGTCGCCAGCGGATCTACCGGGTGCTGCCCTCGGGACTGCAGCGGCTGCAGGCAGAGATCGACAAGTTCTGGACCGACGAGCTCGACGCGCTCGTCGTCGACGCCCACGCAATGAGGAGAACCCGATGAGCTACACCAAGACTGCGACCCTCCCGGTCTCACCCGAGGAGGCGTTCGCGCTGATCACCGACCCCGAGCGCCTGCGCCGCTGGCAGACGGTCTCGGCGTACGTCGACCTGCGCGCGGGCGGCGACTTCCGCTGGACGATCACCCCCGGCCACGTGGCCGCCGGCACCTACAAGGAGCTCGAGCCGGGCCGGCGGATCGTCTTCGGCTGGGGCTGGGAGGGCAGCGAGGAGCTGCCGCCGGACGCCTCGACCGTGACCGTGGTGATCGAGCCCGCCGCTGGCGGCTCGACCGTGACCTTGACCCACGAGGGGCTCAGCCCCGACCAGGCGACGATGCACGCCACCGGGTGGGACCACTACTTCGAGCGACTCCAGACCCTCGCCTCCACCGGTGACGCCGGTCCCGACGAGTGGGCCTACAGCCCCGAGGTCCTCGACCCGATCACCGCCGCGGAGGCCGCCCTCGCCGTGATCCAGCCGATGCTGCGCAACCTGACACCGGCCGACCAGCCCAAGCAGAGCCCGTGCGCGGACTTCACCGGCCACCAGCTGGCCGAGCACCTGCTGGGCTCGCTGGTCACGCTCGGCGCCATGGCCGGTGGCACCGTGGTCAACCCCGAGGAGGGCTCCTTGGAGAACCGCGTCTCGGTGATGACCCAGCAGGCGATCGACGCCTGGCGAACGGTCGATCCGACCGGCACCGTCAAGGCCGGCGAGAACGAGCTGCCCGCAGGCTTCGCCGCGAACCTCCTCGCCTTCGAGCTGACCCTGCACGGCTGGGACCTGGCCCAGACCAGCGGCCAGACGCTGCACATCTCCGAGGAGCTGGTCGCCTACGTCCGGGCCTTCGCCGAGAACCTCGTGCCCGAGGGCCGCAAGGGCGACTCGTTCGCCGCCGAGGTCCCGGCCGCCCCCGACGCCAGCCCGGTCGACCGGCTGGCCGCGTTCGCGGGGCGTACGCCGATCAGCGCACGAGAGCCCGCCTGATGTCCGTCTCGGAAGTCAGCACCACCACACAAGGAGAAACCACCATGAACAAGTTCCTGATCACCTACCACGCCCCCGCCGCACCGGCCGATGCCCCTGAGATGTCACCGGAGGACATGCAGGCAGTGATGGGCCAGTGGATGGAGTGGGCCGGCCGGGTCGGCGACGGCATGGTCGACTTCGGCACTCCCCTGGGCGCCGGCACCCGCGTCACCACCGAGGGCACCTCGCCCAGCAGCCGTGAGGTCACCGGCTACACCATGATCGAGGCCGAGGACCTCGACGCGGCGGTCGCGCTGGCACAGGCCCACCCGCACCTGAACATGCCCGGCGGCTGCGAGATCGAGGTGCACGAGGCGCTGCCGGTCCCCGGGATGTGAGGGTGGGCTGACCGACTCCTGCCGACCCGCCGACCGCTGCCGACCCTGCCGACCGCTGTCGACTCCTGTCGACTCCTGCCGACCGCTGCCGACCGGGCGCACGCAGCACTCCACGGTCCCGACCCCTTGACAAGGGGCCGGGACCGGCGGATGCTCCTAACTGTGTTAGATACACCGAACGTCACTAGGCAAGCCAAACGCCGTGCGGCCACCCGCCGGGAGATCCTCGACGCCGCGTGGGAGGTGGCGCGCGACGAGGGACTGGCTCAGCTCACCCTGCGCGCCGTGGCCGCGAAGGTCGGCATGCAGGCCCCGTCGCTGTACTCCCACTTCGACTCCAAGCACGCGATCTACGACGCGATGTTCGGCCAGGCCTGGGCGGAGTACCTCGAGGTCTCCCGAGCCGCCGGCTCCTCCGCGCCGTCGGCACCACGCGCCGCACTGCGGCACCTGGCCCGCACCTTCTTCGACTTCGCCGTCGCCGACCTGGCCCGCCACCAGCTGATGAACCAGCGCACGATCGCGGGCTTCGTACCCTCCGCCGAGAGCTACGCCCCGGCCGTCGCCGTGCTGGAGCTGTTCCGAGAGCAGCTCGCAGCGCTCGGCGTCACCCGCGACGAGGACGTGGACCTGTGCACCTCACAGATCGGCGGGTTGGTGGACGCCCAGCTCGCCAACGACCCCGGCGGCGACCGCTGGGCGCGCCTGGTCGACCGCGTGGTCGACATGTTCTGCGACAACGTCGGCCTCCCCCCGGAGGCCTGAAGCCCGTCACCAGCCCCGTAATCAGCCCCGAAGGGAAAGCTCATGTCCACCAGCACACTGACCACCGGAACTCGCAAGGCGCCGTACGCCTCGGCTCTGGATCCCGACGTCGCCAGAGGGCTCGCCGCCACGGAGTACGACCGGGTGGTCGCCACCTTCGAGCGACTGGAGCCCGAGCACTGGGAGCAGCCGACCGACTGCACCGGCTGGGACGTGCGCGCCATGGCCGGGCACATGGTCGGGATGGCCCAGATGGCGTCCTCCGTGCGCGAGATGGTCCGTCAGATGCAGGCCTCCAAGCGCCGAGTACGCCGCGACGGCGGCCCCTCCATCGACGCCATGACCGCCCTCCAGGTCGAGGAGCAGGCACAGCTGAGCACCACCGAGCTCCTCGAACGGCTGCGCGCCCACGCCCCCAAGGCGGTCCGTCTACGCTTCGGCGTCCCGGCGCTGATGCGCAACCGGCCCGTGGAGCCCCAGGTCATCGGTGGGGTCCAGGAGCACTGGACGGTCGGCTACCTGCTGCACACGATCCTGACCCGCGACCCGTTCATGCACCGGATCGACATCGCCCAGGCCACCGGGGTGCACCTGCCACCGACCCCCGAGCACGAGGGCGTGATCGTCGACGACGTCGTCCGGGAGTGGGCCGGCCGGCACGGCGTCGCGTGCACGCTCGAGCTCTCCGGGCCCGCCGGCGGTCGCTGGGAGTTCGGCGTCGGCGGCGAGCAGATCGTGATGGACGCCTTGGAGTTCTGCCGGGCTGTCTCCGGGCGGACGGCGGCCCCGGGGCTCCTGGGCACCGAGGTGCCGTTCTGAGCCCGCCCGTTCTGAGCCCGCCCGATCTGAGCCCGCCCGCTCTGAGCCCTCAGGGGAGTCCGATCTCGCTCTGCGGCTTGGCCTCGATCGTGGCGATGCCCTCCTCCATCGCGCTCTCGTCGACCGCCTTGACGAGCACGTCGTAGGGGTAGTCACCGTAGGACGCCTGCCAGCGGAACTTCAGCCGGTCGGCCTTCTCGTCGACACCGCCCACCCAGCGCAGCCCGGAGACCTCACCACCGACCTTCCACTTCGAGCGCTGGGCGCCGTGGCTGTGGCTGTCGAGGTAGCCGATCCGGTCGAAGTCCTCCTCCCACCGCGAATAGCGCACGGTGTAGTCCCCTTGGTTGCACTCGAAGAGCTCGGGCTTGCCCGACATCATCGTGCCCCCGTCGGCGTTGCCCTCGGTGCAGGCGTCGTCGATGGAGGGGAAGACCGAGATCATCCCCGCCCGCCCCTCGGGGAGCGGGCACGCGGCAGCCTCCGCCGCGGTGGTGCCGTCCCAGCAGGAGACATCGGTACCGTCCGCGCCGGTGTCGTCGGTGGTGTCGGTGCCGTCGGTGCCGTCGTTGCCGGCCGTCGGTCCGGCGGAGTCACCCGGCGGGGCGCCGGTGGCCACGGTCGGCTCGTCCCCACCTCGGGTGAGCCCCCACACCACCAGCGCCAGGACGACCGGCACGACCACAGCGCCCGCGAGGACCAGGATCCGCGGCACCCTTCGCGGACCGCCACCGTCGTCTCCGGGGCCGCCCGCGGAGGCCTCACCGGCCGGCGGGTCGACGGGAGGTCGGGCCACCGGGGTCTGGTGCCACCGGGGTCTGGGCCACCGGGGTCTGGGCCACCGGGGTCTGGGCCACTGGGATCGGGGCCACCTCCGCCGGAGGCTGGACCGCCTCCGTGACCGGTGCGGCCACTGGTTCGGTCACCGGCGTGGCGCGCGCCACGGGCTCCGGGTCGGCCGCGGGCGCGAGCGCCTGGCGGGCCTGCGTCGCCAACCCCTCCGGATCGGCGGCCGACGGGTCGATCGCCGCCAGGTCGGCACTGACGGTGAGCACCGCGGCCCAGTCCTGTTCGTCGGCGTGCACCCGGAGCTCATCTTGCAGGCTGGAGACGTTGAGCCGTTGCTGGCACTGGTCGTGACGCTGGCGGCTGTCGCGGAACCCCGGGTCGGCATCGAGGATCACCTGGAAGCCGCGGCGGGCGGCCTCCCAGTCCTCGGCGTCCTCCGCTGCCCGCGCCTCGGCGTACGCGATCTCCAGCCGCTGCGCCTGCCTGGCCCGATCACGGCGCGCCGCAGCGTCGCGGTAGGTCGGGTCCAACGTGATCAGGCTGTCGAGCAGGGCGACCGCCTCGTCGTATCGCTGCTTGCGCAGGGCCGCCAGCGCCTGGACGTAGAGCCCGTACCTCGCCGCCTCGTGAGGGATCTCCTCCTCCTTGGTCGCCCTGGTCGGGGCCGCGCGACCGGAGGCGGTGAGCTGGAAGAGGTGGGTGTCCTCGGTGCGCAGGTAGAGCACCGGCGTGACCCACTCCAGGGTCTGCTCACTGGTGCCGTCGATGGCGATCCGGCCCAGCCGCACGGCCTCGTCGACCGCGATGTTCTGCGCCAGCGCCTGGTAGAAGCCGCGCGAGAACGCGAGCGCCGCGGGGTCGGTGACGGCGAACTGCATCGCAACCGCGGCACTGATGCCGCTGTGCACCAGGGATGCGGCGGTGCTGGAGAGCAGGTCCTCGGCGGAGGACTCCCCCGAGCTGCAGGCGTTGAGCACCACCAGTCGGGGCACCGGCCGGCAGGCGTGCAACAGGCGCGCGAACCGTACGGCGGAGACCAGCGTCGAGTTGCCGGTGTGCTCGTCCTCGAGGGCGAGCACGCCACCCTCCGGACCCACCCCGCCGTGGCCGATCATGTGCAGCACGTGCCAGGGACCGGCCATCAGCTGCCCTTGGAGCGCGGCCCAGTTGCCGCCCTCGACCCAGACCATCTCCACCAGGCCCTGCGAGGACAGCTCGCCGAGCGCGTCGTCGAGCCGGCGCCGCTCCTCGGCGGTGTCCAGGGCGGCCAGGTCCCGCGGGGCGGCCACCATGCCCAGGATCCGCAGGGGGCCGGTGGTCGCCAGCGGCGAGGACGACTGGGCGGTGTCGACGTACCGGACGACCGGCTCCCGCTGGCAGAGGTACTCGCCGCTCTCGGAGTCGAACATCGTCTCCCACGGGATGCCCGCCAGCTCGGGGGCGCGCAGGCGGAGCACGATCCGCAGCGGCTCACCGCGTCGGGCGGCCTCCTGCAGGCTGGCGGTGTAGCGGCCGTAGACGTGTCCGTCGAAGAGCGCCTCGAACAAGGCCTGGCCCACGTCGCGCACCGGCCGCTCCAGCGTGGAGAAGCCCGAGCGGCTGGTGACGGCGGAGGCCAGCACGCTCGCGGCCAGCTCCCGCCTGCGGCCCAGGAGGCCAGCGGAGTCCAGCTGCATGGTGCCGCTCGCCGAGCCGGCAGGTGAGTCGACCGACACCTCGTAGCTGCCAGGACCGCTCCCGAGCCGGATCTCGATCTCCAGGTCCTTACCCATCCGAGCCCCCTGTTGTCTCTCCCGTCGTCTCCCCTGGCGTGTCCCGCCGCCAGGTCATCGAGACCGAGAAGTTGGCACCGGCGCTCGCCGAGGCCACGAACGCCCCGGCCTCGGCGTGCAGGTCCAGGCCGAAGTCGACCCGGACTTCGTCGGGCTGCTCGGCCAGTGACCGCAGCCGGGCGATCACGTTCTCCACCGCCGGCATCACGCCGGCGACCCCCTCCTCGAAGGACTTGCGGGCATGCTGGGGCATGTCGCGCCCGGGCAGCCCACGAACCGTCGGGGTGCCGTCGCGCTGGCCCGGCTGCTCCGGCACGCTCGCCTGGGAACGCGCCGGCCCCTCATGCTCCTCGACCTCGACGAGCACGGTGCCGCCGTTCTCCAGTTCGAACTCCACCAGTCGCCCCATGGCTCCCCCAGGTGTGTCGCTTCCCTCCATCATGCGCCTTCGCCCGAGGTCCCGGGTGACAGCATCCGGTATGTCCAGATGGTTGTACGGACCACCCTTTGCGGGCGGTCCTCCGGGCTGGTAGGGCCGTTGGCGGAGGCCGGAGTGACCACCGGAGAGTCCAAGAGTCCAGGTGTCCAGGAGTCCATGTGTCCAAAAGGCCCGGAGTCCAGGTGTCCAGGTGTCCAGGTGTCGCGCCGATCAGCCGCCGAGGTCGACGACCGTCAGGGAACCCTTGCTGACCGTCACCGTCGAGCTCGGGTCGTCGGCCACCGAGACGCGCAGCTCGTAGGCGTGCGAGCCAGTGGTCGTCGGGGTGGTGAGCGCGGAGACCGTGGCCACCGCCTCCACGCTGGTCTGGTTCAGCACCGTTTGGTAGGCCTGGCTCACCGGGGTGCTGCCCTCAAAGACCTGCCAACGCACCGTGGGTCCGCCAACCAGACCCGAGCACCAGCACGTCACCTGGGCCTGACCCAGGACCAGGAGCTTGTGGCCGGTCGTCGCGCTGGTGATGGCCGTCGCGACCGCCTCCTCCGCTCCAGACGCGATGATGGTCGCGCCCCCGGTCCCCATCGCCGCCCCCGCAGTGAGCTTGTCCGGAGTCACCGCCCCGTCGGCCAGCTTGTCGTGACGGATCGTCCGGTCGACGAGCTTGTCCCCCGTGATCGAGGCATTGCCGAGCTTGTCGCCGGTGACCGACCCGTCAGCGAGCTTGTCACCGATGACCGACCCGTCACCCAGCTTGGAGGTGACCACCGACTCATCACCGAGCTTCGCTGTGCCCACGGACCCGTCGGCCAGGTCGACCGCGCCGATGCTGCCGTCGGCGATCGTCCCACCGGGACCACCGCTTACGGCACCGGGCAGCATCGCCCCCGCGTCGACCGCGCCGTCGGCGAGCTCGGCGGCCTCGACCGAGTCGGGCGCCAGGTCGTGCTTGGTCAAGGACTCGTCGAGCACCACCCCTCCCGGTCCACCGGCGACCGAGCCGTCCGGCAGCGTCACGGCCCCTCCGCTCGTCCAGCTGAGCTTGGTCTCGGACTTCAGGCACTTCTGTCCGGCGTCGGTGTCGATCACCCGGAGCACCCCGACCGCTTTGAAGTAGCACGCCGTGATCACTCCGCCGCTGCCCGGCGCTGCGCTGGCGATCCCTACGCCGAGCACCACAGTGCCGACGATCCCGATTGCTGCGGCTGCGCGCACCCTGCGTGCGGACAGCCGTCGTACCTCCCCAGATGCCATCGCACCCAACCCCCGTTGTCACTGGACTCGCGCGGGACCTCCGCAGCGGCCGAGCGGTGCGCTCCAGGCGAAGGTCGCACTCGCGACGGATTTTCACCAGACCTCGCTTCACGGAGGCCCGCCGCGGTCCAGACCAATCGGCTCCCGGCCCCTCCCCAGGCCCCTCCCCAGGCCCCTCCCCAGGCGACGTCCTCCGAGCGCCCCGAACCTCAGGGCCGCCGATTGAATCGCACGTCTCCACTGGGCATCCGGCGGGTGTCGTAGGCGGCGTCGTGGGCCCGATGGTGGTGCCAGGAGCAGAGGAGTACGCCGTCGGCGAGGTCGGTGCGGCCGCCGTCGGCCCATGGTCTGCCCGCATGGTGGGCTTCGCACCAAGCGGCCGGGATCGAGCAGCCCTCGGCGCGGCACTCCCGGTCGCGGAGCACCATCGCCTTGCGCTGGGCCGGCCTGAAGAGCCGCGAGGAACGACCGAGGTCGAGCACCTCGGACTTGCCGCCCAGCACGGCCGGGATGATCCGGGCGGTGCAGGCCAGACGCCGTATCTGCGCTGCCGACAACCGCTCCGCAGGACCGAGGGCACCGCTGCCGAGCTCGTGGCGCAGTGACTCCAAGGAGACGGTGACGATCAGGGTGGTCGCGTCGCCACCGTGGACCGGGAGCCGTCCGGGCTCGACGGCCTCCAGCAGCGAGCAGAACGCCTGGCCACGCCGGCGGTCGACCGGGATCCGATCGGTCTCCCCGATCCCGAGGTGTCCGCCGAGGTGTCCGTCAAGGTGTCCGCCGAGATGTCTCGGTGCGGTGAACGCCTCGAGGTAGGTGTGCAGCCGTGCCGCGACGGCATCCGGCACGGTGATCGCGATGCGGGTGGTGCCGTCACCCAGCCGGGTGCTGACCAGGCTCGTCCTACGCTGGGCCCGGCGCTCCTCCTCGATCAGCTGCCTCGCCTCGTGGTCCTCGAAGGTCTCGGGCGCGATCACCTCGACGATCTTGCGGCCCAGCACCCGCAGCTCACGCGGCCCGTAGTGGGCGGCCTCGGCCACCAGGTGGGCCTCCGCCAGCGCCCGGATCTCCGGATCGAGGTCGTCAGGCAGCTCCTCCATCGCCCGGGCGATCACCTGGGCCTGGGCCACGTTGAGGTCGCCGGTCGCGAGCGAGCTCTGCACGAGCCCCCAGCGCCGGTCCATCGCTTGAGCCAGCGCGAGCTCGCGCCGGTGGGCGGGGCCGTCGCCGCGGGTCTGGCAGGTCAGCAGGGCGGCGATGTCGCGCGCGCCCTCAGCAGTGGCGACGTCGTCGGCGACCGCCATCGTGCGCAACCGCACCGCGGTCAATCGCGCCTCCAGCCGTGCCAGCCGGACCAGCAAGCTCCGCTTGGCCGCCGCGTCCAGGAACACCGGGTTGCTGGCGGTCATCTCCTCCAGCGCGGCCTCGATCGCCTCCACGCCGGCCAGCAGCGGATGACCCGGGGTCCTGGCCTTGGGTTCCACGGCGCCTCCTTCATCGACAGCACCCAGCTTCGGCTCACATGTCGATGCAGCACGCCCGTGAGAGGCGACCCATGCGCGTCGTACGGGTCCAGCGGGGGCCCCAGCATCACTATCACCACCGCTTGACTCGATCGTACACCTGTTCGAATCAGAGTGCAAACCGCTGAACCGTTTCGGATCCGCCTCTTGCCCGATGGGTCCGGGAGCCGTCCGGCAGGCTGACGATCCCGCTCCCCCAGAACGACAACGGGGCCGGCCACCCGAAGGGGTGACCGGCCCGCGTCGTCGGGGCTCAGCTGCAGCCCGAGGTGCTCCCGCAGCCCTCACAGACATAGCAGCTGCCGGCGGGACGCATCTTGGTGCCGCAGGTCATGCACAGCGGGGAGTCGATCGCGGTGCCGGTGATCTTCTCCAGCAGCTCGGCGGAGGTGTGCGCGTCGGCGGGGGCCGGCTTGACCGACGCCTCGGCCACGGTCTCCTCGACGAGCTCGGCCTCCTCCAGGATCGGGTGCACCATCAGCTCCTCGGCGCCACCGGTCTCCTCCAGCGGCTCATACGAGCCGGTCTCGAGGTGACGCTGACGCTCCTCGGCGGTGTGGATGCCGAGCATCGAGCGGTCCTCGAAGGACATGTAGTCCAGGGCCAGCCTGCGGAAGACGTAGTCCATCAGCGACTGCGCCATCCGCACGTCCGGGTCGTCGGTCATCCCCGAGGGCTCGAAGCGCAGGTTGGTGAACTTCGAGACGTAGGTCTCCAGCGGTACGCCGTACTGCAGACCGATCGAGACCGCGATCGAGAAGGCGTCCATCACCCCGGCCAGGGTCGAGCCCTGCTTGCCCAGCTTGAGGAAGACCTCGCCGAGCTCGCCGTCGTCGTGGGCACCGGAGGTCATGTAGCCCTCCGCGCCGCCGACGGTGAAGGAGGTCGTGCGCGAGGCGCGGCTCTTGGGCAGGCGCTTGCGGAACGGCTTGTGGATCACGACCGGCTCGACCGACGCGGCGGGCGCCTCGGTGGTGGCGAGGCCCTGGTCCTTCTTGGCCGAGTCGGACTTGCCGTCCGAGAGCGGCTGGCCGACCTTGCAGTTGTCGCGGTAGACGGCCGTCGCCTTGAGGCCGAGCTTCCAGGACTGCAGGTAGATGTCCTCGATCTCCTCGACGGTGGCGTTCTCCGGCAGGTTCACCGTCTTGGAGATCGCACCGGAGAGGAACGGCTGGCAGGCAGCCATCATCCGCACGTGACCCATCGGCTTGAGTGCCCGGGCGCCCATCGCGCAGTCGAAGACCTCGTAGTGCTCGGGCTTGAGGCCGGGGGCGTCGATGACGTGGCCGTTCTCGGCGATGAACTCCACGATCGCCTCGATCGACTCGGGCTGGTAGCCCATCTTCTTCAGCGCCCGCGGGATCGTCTGGTTCACGATCTGCATCGAGCCGCCGCCGACGAGCTTCTTGAACTTGACCAACGAGAAGTCCGGCTCGATGCCGGTGGTGTCGCAGTCCATCATGAAGCCGATGGTGCCGGTGGGCGCGAGCACGGAGGCCTGCGCGTTGCGGAAGCCGTTCTTCTCCCCCAGCTTCTGCACGTCCTCCCAGACCTTCGTCGCCAGCTTGTGTACGCCGGAGTCGTGCACGCCGAGGGTGCGGACCACGTCGTTGGCGGCCTGGTGCTTGCGCATCACCCGCTTGTGCGCGTCGGCGTTGCGGGCGTAGCCGGCGTAGGGACCGACGACCGCGGCGAGCTCGGCCGAGCGCTTGTAGGACTGGCCGGTCATCAGCGAGGTGATCGTCGCCGCCATCGCGCGGCCACCGTCGGAGTCGTAGCCCAGGCCCATCGCCATCAGCAGTGCACCGAGGTTGGCGTAACCGATGCCGAGCTGGCGGTAGTCGCGGGTGGTGTCTCCGATCGCCTCGGTCGGGAAGTCGGCGAAGCAGATCGAGATGTCCATCGCGGTGATGATGAACTCCACGGCCTTGGCGAACAGCGGCGCGTCGAAGGTGTCGTCCTCACGCAGGAACTTCAGCAGGTTCAGCGAGGCGAGGTTGCACGAGGAGTTGTCCAGCGACATGTACTCCGAGCACGGGTTGGACGCGGTGATCCGGCCGGTCTCGGGGTTGGTGTGCCAGTCGTTGATGGTGTCGTCGTACTGCAGGCCGGGGTCGGCGCACTCCCAGGCGGCCTTGCTGATCTTGGTGAACAGCTCGCGGGCGTCGATGGTCTCGATCACCTCGCCGGTGGTGCGCGAGCGCAGCCCGAACTCGGTGCCGTCCTCGACCGCACGCATGAACTCATCGCTCACCCGGACCGAGTTGTTGGCGTTCTGGTACTGCACCGAGGTGATGTCGCTGCCGCCGAGGTCCATGTCGAAGCCGGCGTCGCGCAGCGCGCGGATCTTGTCCTCCTCGCGCGCCTTGGTCATCACGAACTCCTCGATGTCGGGGTGGTCGACGTCGAGCACGACCATCTTCGCCGCGCGACGCGTCGCGCCACCGGACTTGATGGTCCCGGCGGAGGCGTCCGCGCCGCGCATGAAGGAGACCGGGCCCGACGCCGTACCGCCGCTGGAGAGCAGCTCCTTCGAGGACCGGATCCGGGAGAGGTTCAAGCCGGCGCCGGAGCCGCCCTTGAAGATGAAGCCCTCCTCCTTGTACCAGTTCAAGATGGAGTCCATCGAGTCGTCGACGGCGAGGATGAAGCAGGCCGAGACCTGCTGGGGGGAGGGCGTGCCGACGTTGAACCAGACCGGGGAGTTGAACGAGAAGTACTGGTGGACCAGCAGCCAGGTGAGCTCGTGCTCGAAGAGCTCGGCGTCGGCGGGGGTGGCGAAGTAGCCGTTGTCCTCGCCGCCCTTGCGGTAGGTCTTCACGATCCGGTCGATCAGCTGCTTGAGGCTCCACTCGCGGGCGTCTGTGCCGACCGCGCCGCGGAAGTACTTGGTGGTGACGATCGTGGAGGCGTTGACGCTCCAGAAGTCGGGGTACTCGACGCCGCGCTGCTCGAAGACGACCGAACCGGTCTTCCAGTTGGTCTGGACGACGTCGCGACGCTCCCAGGTGAGCTCGTCGTAGGGGTGCACGCCCTCGGTGGAGAACACACGCTCCATCTTCAGGCCCTTCTTGCGGGCACCTCGGCCCGCTGCCTGTGCTGCCCCGCTCACCGTCTCGGTCATGTTCTTCCTCATCCCTGCTCGTCTGCTTCACCTGCGTGAACTGGTGTGTGCTCTTCTTCTTCTTCTGCTGGTTGCCCGGCGCGGCCGCTTCCCCACGACCACGCCGGGCGTCTGGGGTCAGCCCGTGGGCTGAGGTTGCGGCGACCCGGCGGCCGCCAGCGAGGGCCGCTCGGCGCGCAGCATCGCGATCTCGGTCTCGAAGTCGTCGGCGGACTCAAAGGCCCGGTAGACGCTGGCGAAGCGGAGGTAGGCGACCTCGTCGAGCTCGCGCAGCGGACCCAGGATGGCCAGGCCGATCTCGTTGGCCGGCACCTCGGCGAAGCCGACGCCGCGCAGGGTGTCCTCGACCGTCTGGCCCAGGCGGGCCAGGTCGTCCTCGGAGACGGGTCGGCCCTTGCAGGCCTTGCGTACGCCGCTGATGGACTTCTCACGGGTGAACGGCTCGGTGGTGCCGCTGCGCTTGATCACGGTGAGCTGCATCTGCTCCACGGTGGTGAACCGCTTCTCACACGCCGGGCAGGTGCGCCGCCGGCGGATCGAGGAGCCGTCGTCGGCCACGCGGGAGTCCAGGACCCGGGTGTCGGTGCTGCGGCAGAACGGGCAGTGCATCGCGGGTCCTCCTTTCCCTGTGGACTCAGTAGATGGAACACCGCTCCGGGGGTCATCCATCCCCGAAAACTGTGTGCTCACCTGTGGATAAGCTGGTTCTCCTGTGGGGAACCCCACCGAACCTGTGCGACTAGATGTGGATAACTACATCCGTGTAACTACTAGATGTAGTGGTCACCGTACGCCCGGGATCCGGGACGGTGCAACACCAGGATCGGAACAAAATCGACGTACTTTCGGTATGCCACAAACCCGCAGGTCAGGCCGCACCCGACCCCCGCAGAACTGGGCCGACCAGTGCGTGTCGGGCCCAGTTCCGCGCCGGGCGGAGAGCGATCAGGCGAGGCGGCCGGGTGCCGTGCGGCGGAATGTGCCGAGATCGCATCCGTGGTCCACAATGAGCCGGGTGAGCAAGCACTCGGGGACGCGGGCAGCGCGACCGCCCGCAGGAGTCCCCCGCAAGCAGCTGCTCCTGCTCGCTGCCGGCATCACCGCCACCCTGGTCGTGTGGGGGGTGCTGGTCTTCGCGGCCATCGAGTTCGGCAAGCAGGGACGAGCCGGGGAGGCGCAGGGCTGGATCTTCCTGACCCTGGCAACGGTCGGCGCCGCAGGCTGCCTGTTCCTGACCCTGATCCTGGGCAGCAAGGCCGTCGAGGTGCTCGCCGAGCGCAGGACCGCGCCGGGTGGCTCGGCGCCGGGTGGCTCGGCCCCGGGTGGTGCGGCTCCGGGTGGTTCGGCTCCGGGTGGTGCGGCTCCGGGTGGCTCGGCCCCGGGTGGTGCGGCTCCGGTGCGGGTGCCGGGGGGCCGTCGCGCCGCCAGATGAGGCGTTTCGCCGTACCCGCGATCCGCGCAGCGGTGCTGTCGGTGGGCCGCCGTAGGCTGCGCCCGTGAGCACACGATGAGCAAGATGGATGCGCAGCGGGCGATGCGCGAAGCCAAGTACGCCCGGCTGCAGTCCACGACCGCACCGCAGCGCAAGGAGTCGGGAGCCCCCGTGGCCCCGACCGTGCCGACCGCCGCCCCACGCAGGGCCGCTGTCGCCCCGGAGGCAGACGCCCCTGGGGAGCAGCTGTGCGGGCACAAGTCGATGAACGGGCGCACCTGCACGCGCGAGCACGGGCATGCGGCGAAGTCGCACCGCTACAGCTGAGCTGGCTCCGGTCGACCCGTCGGCGCGACGCCCTGCGCGGTTGTCCACAGCTTGCCGGCGCGGTGTAGCCGTCGCGCTCGCGGGGTAGTTAACTCCCTGTCGACTCGGGATCGCACCTCACGGGAGTAAGCATGCGCCTCGCCGCCCCACTGGCCGCCGGCTCAGTGCAGTGCCTGCTCCTCGGCGTGCTGCTCAGCGGCTGCGGGGGCAACCCGGAGCCGGCCCCCGCGCCCTCACCGAGGGTGAGCACGTCCACCTCCCCGTCCGCGTCCCCGACGCCCCCGGTGATGCCGGCCGCGGCGAGGAAGAAGACGAAGCAGGGGGCGATCGCCTTCGCGCGGTTCTTTATCGGCGCCCTCAACTACGCCGGCGATACGGGAAACGACCCGGGACCTGCGTGAACTCTACATACGCCATCGTGCACGCGTTGTGAGGCGATCGCCGACGGCATTCGACGAGACATACGCAGCAGGTGGGTCTACTTCGAGGAGGCGATTGGCGTGCACACCGCGTACTAGGTTCTACGCCATGCGAGAACGACGTCGCGTTGCGTGGATGCAGTTGTCGACATACGAATCCCAAGTCTGGGTCAGGAGCTCAATGCGGCAGCCCAAGAGATTTCGAACGCGGCCAGTCACAACAATCTGAAGGCGTTCCAACCTGGCGCTGGCGAATCGGGGAAGTGGCGCGTCGAGCGCACTGGATCCGCACCGCATGAAGTCCTGGCCCTCGTCTGCCTGCTCTGGCCCAATCGGTTGTGACTCAGCGCTGAAGACTCGCAGTCGGCCCCGCCGCGGCGGCATTACGACGCGCAACGGTTCAATGCGGGCACCTCAGCGAGCGCACGCAGCGCACCGCAGCGCGCAGACCCGAAGCTGACGCTCCAAGCTCCTCAGAGGTGCCACAAGCCGCCGCATTCCGCTATCGCATGGCGCAATCCATGCGGCACCGGCGTCAACGGCAGCGACCCGATCTGCCCCCAGAACTCCTGTCCCCCGGGCGAGCAGATCTACCGCCTCTGGCAGATCCAACCCCCTCCGGCGCGACCCATGGGCCTGGTCTGCTCCGGCGACGGAGCCCCCGCGCTCCCGGCGCAGCCCCAGGTCACCGAGGCGATGATCCTGAACGCGTTCCGGCGGATCCCGCTGCCCTCGCTGCGCTCGCACAGCCAGCCGGCCGACAAGACCCTGATCAACTTCGACACGATCTTCTTCACCGACGCCCGGCCACTGACGCGGCAGGTGACGCTGCTCGGCCAGCGGATCCGGCTGGAGATCAAACCGAGCCGCTTCGAGTGGGTGCACGGCGACGGGACCTCGGAGGCGACGCAGACCGCTGGGGCGCCGTACCCCCGCAAGGACGTCGTCCACCGCTACGCCGACGCCCACACCACGGTGCTGCACCGGGTGGTGGTCACCTGGACGGCGGAGTACTCGCTCAACGGCGGCCCGCTGCGTGCGGTCAACGGCACCGTGACCACGAGCGGCCCGCCGACCCCGCTGCGGGTCGCCGAGGCCTCGCCCGCCCTCTCCGGCGCCGGCCACTGACGCCGAACCCCTCGCGCCCCGCAGGGCAGGGGACTAGGTTTCGGTGACGTGACCGGACTCAAGCGCCACCTGACGACCTCGACCAAGCTCAAGCTGGCCTACGTCGGCATCGCCGCCGCAGACACCTGGCTCTCCGGGCGGCCAGGCAAGGCCGCCCACCGAGCCCGGTTCCTGACCAAGCCGCTGCTGATGCCGACGCTGGCCGCATCCCTGGCCACCAACCCGCGGGCGCAGGACTCACCGCTGCGCACCACCACGCTCGCCGCCCAGCTCGGCGGCTGGGGCGGTGACGTCGCGCTGCTCGGTGAGGGCACCAAGCCGTTCGTCACCGGCGCCGGGTCCTTTGCGTTGGGCCACGCGGCCTACCTGCACGGGTTCTTCCACCACCGCGACCATGCCCCGGTCAGGCAGGCGACCGGGCCCCGCGCCGTGGCCGGTGCCTGGGCGCTCTCGGCACCGGTGATGGCGCTGATGGCTGCGCGGCGCCACCGCGAGCTGGGCGGGCCGGTGCTGGGGTATGCCACCTTCCTCGCGGCGATGACCGCCGGTGCCCAGCACCTCGACCCGACGCTGCCGGTCTCGGCCCGGCGGCTGACGGCGGCCGGCGCCACCTTGTTCATGCTCTCGGACTCGATGCTCGCCGTACGCAAGTTCGTCTTCACCACGCCTCCGGCCGCGCTCGAGACCGGGGTGATGGCGACCTACACCGCCGCCCAGTTCCTGCTCAGCGAGGGTGCCGCCCGCGCCTGACCCCGCAACGCCATCGGTCCCCAGGACGTCATACGTGATGGTTGCGATGACGACCAGTTCGTATGACGTCCCGGCGCGACGAAGGCCCCCCGGGACAGACGGATGGGGTGGGACCGAGCGCATCGGTCCCACCCCATCTCTTCCCCAGCACCGACGACCCGGGTCGAGCGAGTCGTCGGCACGTCTCGTGCCGGCCTGCGCCTGGCGGGAGGCGCTCAGCCGACGGGGACGGCGAGCTTCTGGCCCTCGCTGATGGCAGCGCCGGGCAGTGAGTTCAGCTCTTGGATCCGGTGCACCGTCTCGCGGATCTTGCCGGGCTCGGCCAGCTCTGCGGCGATGCCGTAGAGGGTGTCGCCGGGCTGCACCTGCACGACCCGGACGGGTGCCGGGGTGCCCGCATCGAGCGAGGCCGTGGCCCAACCGCTCATCGTGAGCATCAGCGCCAGCGCCAACACCAGGAAGACGAGGACGGCCACGACCCGACCCCGACGGGTCAGGCGTACGTCGGAACGGCGGATGCGCTCGGCGGTGGGGCTCGGCTCGAACGCGGGCGAGATGCTCAGTGTGCTCATCGGTGCTACCTCTTTCGGGGAAGTGCCCGGCCCCTGTGGCCGAGCGGTCGAAGTGCGACCCCTGCTGTGTGTTGACCGATGTCTATCCGCCCCCACCGACAGGCCCGGTGGAGCGACCAGTCGATCAGGTGTTCGATCGAACACACGTGCGACGTTAGATCATGTGTTCGAACGATGCAAGAACGTATGTTCGAACAGCGTGTCGTGACGGCACCGCCGTTGTCGGTGCCTGGGTCTAGCGTGGGACGCACCGCCACAGAGGCCGAGGAGAGCGCCATGACCACCCTGACCGACCGCCCGAACACCGCCCTGCTCGTCGTCGACGTGCAAAACGACGTGGTCTCGGGCGCCCACAACCGCGACGCCGTCGTGGCCAACATCGCCGCCCTCGTGGGCCGCGCTCGGAGCGAGCACGTGCCCGTGGTCTGGGTGCAGCACACCGACGAGGGGCTCCCGGAGGGCAGCGAGGGCTGGCGCTATGTTCCCGAGCTCGAGATCGCGGACTCCGAGCCGGTCGTGCACAAGCACTACGGCGACTCCTTCGAGGAGACCGACCTCGAGGGCGTCCTCGCCGCGCGCCGGGTCGGCCGCCTGATCGTGACCGGGGCCCAGACCGACGCCTGCATCCGCTCCACCCTGCACGGCGCGATCGTCCGCGGCTACGACGCGACCCTGGTCGAGGACGCCCACACCACCGAGGACCTCAGCCCCTACGGCGCCCCCACCCCCGAGAAGGTGATCGACCACACCAACCTCTACTGGAGATACCACACGGCCCCCGGCCGGACCGCCGGGACCGTCAGCACCGAGGCGGTCGACTTCGGCTAGCGAGCCGGCCCGGGGTCGAGCAGCGTGGCCCGGGACGAGTCCGACACGCCGTTCGAACATGTGTTTGAAGTCCCCTCCCGGCTGGACTACCTTGCCCCTATGGCGACTCGCGAGCAGAAGAACACCCCTCCGTCGCGCGGCTCGGTCTCCGAGCTGCCCGATGCCGCCCCCGACAGCACCGGACTCACGCCACGGCAGCAACGCATCCTCAACGTGCTGCGCGAGTCCATCGAGAAGCGCGGCTACCCGCCCAGCATCCGCGAGATCGGCGAGCTGGTCGGCCTGACCAGCTCCTCCAGCGTGGCCCACCAGCTGCGAGTGCTGGAGTCGAAGGGCTTCATCAAGCGCGACCCCAACCGGCCCCGCGCCCTCGAGGTCTTCATCCCCGAGCTGATGGCCGCGCGGCGGGCGATCGCCAGTGCCGACGAGTCCGGCTTCGACCCCACCGGGGTCGGCGACGCGGTCCCGACGGCGACGATGGTGCCGATGGTCGGCCGGATCGCGGCCGGCGGACCCATCCTGGCCGAGGAGCGGGTCGAGGAGATCTTCCCGCTGCCCAAGTCCCTCGTCGGCGACGGCACCCTGTTCCTCCTCGAGGTCTCCGGTGACTCGATGATCGACGCGGCGATCTGCCACGGCGACTACGTCGTGGTCCGCCAGCAGCCCGACGCCGAGAACGGTGAGGTGGTCGCGGCGATGCTCGACGGCGAGGCGACGGTGAAGACGTTCAGCAAGCGCGACGGCAAGGTGTGGCTGCTGCCGCACAACGACGCCTACGACCCGATCGACGGCACCTACGCCACCATCCTGGGCAAGGTCACCGCCGTTCTGCGCCGGATGTAGCCAATCCGCCCCATCGACCGGCGCCTGCCCCCAGACTCATGACCATGCGTCGTCCCACCCGGGCAGCCTTCTCCGCCCTCGCTCTCACTCTGGGGCTGGCGGGCTCCCTCACCGCCGCTGCCACCGCGGCTGCCCCCGCTGCATCCCAGGCCGAGGCCGCCGAGCGAGCCCCGGACGCTGAGCGAGCCCCGGACGCTGAGCGAGTCCCGGGCGCTGAGCGAGCCCCGGACGCCGAGCGAGCCCCGGACGAGCGGCTGCTCCCCCGGGCGATGCGCGGCCCCACGGCGATCCGCACGCTCGGTCCCCGTCTCGACGAGGCAGCCCTGCGCAGCCGGCTCAGCCCCGACCGCCTGCGCGCGATCCTGCGCGAGGACCCCACGGCGTGGGTCTCCCCCGTCGGCCAGGTCTTCTACAAGGAGATCCGCCCCGCCGCCACCGGAAGCGCGGCAGCGCCCCTGGCAGCACCGGCGCTGCCCACCTCCCAGACCTTCAAGCTGCACAGCCGCCCCGGGTCGGCGCGCACGATCTTCCTCGACACCGACGGTGCCACGGTGGCCGACACCGGCTGGAACACCGACGGCTCGATCGCGAACGCCACCCACATCGGCTGGGACTCCGACGGCTCGCCGAGCACCTTCAGCACTGCCGAGCACGCCTGGATCCAGGAGGTCTGGCGCCAGGTCGCCGAGGCCTACTCGCCCTTCGACGTCGACGTCACCACCGAGGACACCGGCGCAGCCGCCGTACGCCGCTCCAGCGCGGGCGACTCGACCTACGGCACCCACGTGCTGGTCACCAGCTCCTCCTCACCCAAGAACCAGCTCTGCGGCGGCTGCCTCGGGGCCGCCTACCTCGGCACCTTCGACGCGATCGACCCCGACGGTGAGTTCCAGCCGGCCTGGGTCTTCGCCGACGACCCCGGGATGGACCCGATGATCGCCGCCCAGGCGGTCTCCCACGAGGTCGGGCACACGGCCGGGCTCGACCACGACGGCACCCTGAGCGAGGACTACTACTCGGGCACCGAGCGATGGGGCCCGATCATGGGCTCGGCCATGCTGCGCGCGGTCTCGCAGTTCAGCCAGGGTGAGTACGCCGGGGCCAACAACCTCCAAGACGACTTCGCGGTGATGGGCTCGCGGGGTCTCTCGGGGCGCGCCGACGACCATGGCGGCAGCACCGGCACCGCGACGACCCTCGGCGAGCGGGCGTCCTACACCGCCGACGGCGTGATCTCCACCCGCACCGATGCCGACGTGTTCGCGATCGACCTGCCGTGCACCACCGACCTCGTCGTCAACGCGACCGGCATCGGCCCGCAGACCACACTCGACCTCGCACTGGAGGTACTCGACGCCACCGGGCGGGTGCTCGCGCGCTCGGACCCGGCCGCCGCCCGCACCGGTTTCCCGCCGGTCTCGACCGGGATGGACGCCGCCCTGACCGTGCCCGGCGTCACCGGCCGGCACTTCCTGCGCGTCGACGGGGTCGGCAACGGCTCGCCGCTGGGGTCCGGCTGGTCCGACTACGGCAGCCTGGGCCAGTACCACCTGAGCGCCTCCGGCTGCGGCCCCACCGACCCCGCGCCCACCGACCCCGCGCCCACCGACCCCGCACCCACCGACCCCGCGCCCACCGACCCCGCGCCCACCGACCCCGCACCCACCGACCCCGCACCCACCGACCCCGCACCCACCGACCCCGCACCCACCGCGCCCCCGACCGCAACCGTGACGCGCCCCGCGGCGCCCCGCATCGGGGTGGCCTCGTCCGGACGCCGGGGCGGGCCCTCGACGGCCACGGTCCGGTGGGCACCGCCGCGGACCAGCGGGGGCGCGCGCATCACGGGCTACCGCATCCGCGCGGCCAAGCTCTCCCGCCGCAACACGGTGGTGCGCGTCCAGGTCACCCCCTATTTGCCGGCCTCCGCCCGCACGGCAGAGCTGCGGCTCGGCAAGGGGCGCTACGTCTTCGTGGTCGCGGCCCGCAACCGCGCCGGGGTCTCGCCCTGGTCGAGCCGATCGAGGATCGTCAGCGCCCGATGACGATGGCGCGCTCGAGCGCCCGGCCGAGCCTGCGCAGGTCGCGCCGTACGAGGTCGCCCAGCGTCAGCACCCCCACCGCCACCGCGGCGAGCTCGACGAGGTCCTCGAGCCGCTCCGGCGGGTGGATGAACAGGTCGGAGAACGCAGCCAGCGCGACCAGCACCGCGGCCACGAGGAAACCCGTGCGTTGGCGCTTGCGCTCGAGCAGGATGTCGCGGAACTTCCAGACGTAGATCGCGATCGCCACCGGGTAGATCAAGAAGACCACGTCGTCGGGGTGCTCGGCACCCATGCCCTCGAGGAAGCCCAGGTTGTGACCGATCGTCTCGTGCACCCCGAACAGCTCGTCGAGGGCCAGCACCAGCAGGCCGAGACCGCCGAGCAGATAGGCGTACGCCGTGTGCCGGACCCGCGCACCGACACCCCACAGCAGCAGGCCCAGCGCCAGGCCGATGCCGGCGCCGAGGAGCAGCGGCACCACGACCACCGAGTCGCCGTCGACGAACCGCGCGGTCTCACTGCCCAAGGTGAGCTTCAGGCCGCCGAACAGCTCCACCTGGCGGGCGAAGGTGGGGTGGTAGACGGCTTCGCGCTCGGTCACGCGTGGGTCGGCGAAGAGCACCGCGACCCCGAGTCCCATCAGGGCCACCCCGAGAACCAGCCACCACCTGCGTCGCATCGACTTCCCCGCCCCCGTCTGGAACCACTTGCTCTGGCGGTGCATTATGCAACGCCCCCGATTGCCCGGCCGACTCGATGTCGAACCGGCCTAGCCACCCGCTAGTCGGGTCAGCGCCTTTCGGACCACGGCCGGGTCGTCGGTCTGCCACATCGGCGGCAGGCTGGCGCGCAGGAATCCGCCGTACCGGGCCGTCACCAGCCGCGGGTCCAGGCAGGCCACCACCCCGCGGTCGGTGGTGGTGCGGATCAACCGGCCCGACCCCTGCGCGAGCAGCAGGGCTGCGTGCGTGGCGGCGATCGCCATGAACCCGTTGCCTCCGGCGCGGTCCACGGCGCGCTGCCGGGCCGACATCAGCGGGTCGTCGGGCCGCGGGAAGGGCACCCGGTCGATGATCACCAGCTGGCAGGTCTCACCGGGCACGTCCAGGCCCTGCCAGAGCCCCAGGGTGCCGAAGAGGTTGGTGTGCGGATCGCCGACGAACTGCCGGGAGAGCTCGGGGAGCTGGGCATCGCCCTGGGCGAGCGTGGTCAGGTGGGGCAGCTGCTCGCGGACGTGCTCGGCGGCGGTCTCGGCGGCCCGCCGGCTCGAGAACAGGCCGAGCGTGCGGCCACCGGCCGCGTCGACGAGCTCGGTGATCTCCTGCAGATGGGCCTCGGTGAGCCCGTCCCGGCCGGGGGGCGGCAGGTGCCGGGCGACGTAGAGGATCGCCTGCTTGCCGTAGTCGAAGGGCGAACCGACGTCGAGGCCCTGCCAGGACCGCGAGGTGGACTCCCCACCGCCGGCGCCGACCCGGTCCCGGGGGCTCAGCCCCAAGGAGGCCGCGACGGGGTCGAAGTCGCCACCCAGCTTGAGCGTGGCGGAGGTGAACACCACGGTCTTCTCGGCGAGCAGTCGCTCGCGCATGGGGCCGGCCACCTCGAGCGGCGCGACGCAGAGGTAGGCACTGCGGCTGGCGCGGTCGGCGCGGCCACCCGACCGCTCCGCGACCCACAAGACGTCCTTCTCAGACCCGGCCGCCATCCGCTCCGCGGTCTTGAACAGCTCCTGCGCCCACCCCTTGGCCTGGGTGCTGGCGGCGTCGGGCTGCCCGCCCCCACCGGCGGGGGCCTCCTTGGGGAAGGCCGAGACCAGCGAACGGGCGGCGTCGCGGACCAGCACGAGCGCGTCCGCGAGCTCCTCGGTCGGGCGGTCGACCCGTCCGGGTGGGGTGTCGTCGACGGCCCGGCGCAGGGCGTCGGCCGCGTCGGCGAGGTCGTCGGCCTCGCTGCCCTCGACGTGGCGCTGGGCCCGGCGCGAGGTGCGCTCGATGTCGGGTACGGCGAGCTCGTCGGTCGCGGCCTGCGTCACCCGCGAGACCAGCTCGTGGGCCTCGTCGACCACCGCGACGTCGTACTCCGGGATCATCGGGATGCCCTCGATCGCGTCGATCGCGAGCAGCGAGTGGTTGGTCACGATCAGCTGCGAGCGGGCGGCGCGCTCCTTGGCCTGCTCGGCGAAGCACTCGGTGCCGTAGGGGCAGCGGGCCGCCCCCAGGCACTCGCGGTGGCTGACGCTGACCTGGCGCCAGACGCGGTCGGTGTGCCGGGGTGCGTGGTCGCGCTCGCCGGTGCCGCGGTCCCTGGCTGTCTCCTCGACCCACTCGCGCAGGGCCACGACCTCGGCGCCGACCGAGCCCTCGGGGAGGTCGACCAGGGCGCCCTGGTCGTCGGGGACGCCTTCGCGCACGCGGTGCAGGCAGGCGTAGTTGGAGCGGCCCTTGAGCACCGCGAACGAGACGTCCTCCCCGAGCTGCTCACGGGTCGCGTCGAGCAGCGCCGGGATGTCGCGCTCGACCAGCTGGTGCTGCAGAGCCAGCGTCGCCGTGGCCACCACGACGCGGTCATGGTGCAGCAGCGCCGGGACCAGGTAGGCCAGGGACTTTCCGGTGCCGGTGCCGGCCTGGACGAGGAGGTGGCGCCCGTCGGTGATCGCGTCCGCGACCGCGTCGGCCATGGCGACCTGTCCTGGCCGCTCCTCGCCACCGAGCTTTGCGACCGCCGCGGCCAGCACCTCGCGGACCCGGCGACCCTCGGCTGCTTCCTCGACCGACTCGACCACCAGAGCACCCTATGTGGTGGGTCGGGCGGCACGTGAGGGAGCGCACAGGGGTCTGTGGGTTTCCACCCGGGCACCCCGGGTAGGTCCTTGCCCATGCCCACCACCGTCGAGACGTCCCCCGGGTCACCCCCGCCCTCCGAGGATCCTGCCGCGGCCGCCGAGGCCGCCGACCACCCGGCGTTGGAGAGCCCGGTCGAGGAGCACACCGCCGCCGGCGGCGTCGATCGGATCGTCTTCGGGGTGACCGCTGCCCTCGCGCTCGCCTTCTTGGTGTGGGGCTTCGTGGACACCGTCTCCCTCGGCGACGTCTCCTCCTCCGCCCTCGGCTGGACCGTCACCTCGATGGGCTGGCTGTTCGTGCTGACCGCCTCCGCGTTCGTGGTCTTCGTGATCTGGCTGGCGATGGGACGCTTCGGCGACATCCCGCTGGGCAACGACGACGAGCAGCCGGAGTTCAAGACGGTCTCCTGGATCGCGATGATGTTCAGCGCCGGGATGGGCATCGGCTTGATGTTCTACGGCGTGAGCGAGCCGCTCTCCCACTTCGTCACACCTCCCCCCGGGACGGGCGGCGCCGGCGACACCGACGCCGTACAGACCGCGATGGCGACCACGCTCTTCCACTGGACGCTGCACCCGTGGGCGATCTACGCCGTGGTCGGCATCGCCGTGGCGTACGGCGTCTACCGCAAGGGCCGCCCCCAGCTGATCAGCTCGGCCTTCGCGCCGCTGATCGGCGAGCGGCGCACGCAAGGCCCTGCCGGCCGGGTGATCGACATCCTGGCCATCTTCGCGACGCTCTTCGGCTCGGCCGCCTCCCTCGGCCTGGGCGCGCTGCAGATCGGCAGCGGCCTGGAGATCGTCGCGGGCATCGGCACGGTCGGCAACGGCGTACTCGTCGCGATCATCGCCGTGCTCACCGCCGCCTTCATCGCCTCGGCGATCTCCGGGGTGGCCAAGGGCATCCAGTGGCTCTCGAACATCAACATGGTGCTGGCCGTGGTGCTGGCACTGTTCGTCTTCGTGGTCGGCCCGACCGTCTTCATCCTCGACCTGGTCCCGACCGCGGTCGGCTCCTACTTCAAGGATCTCGCGATGATGTCGGCGCGTACCGACGCGGCGGGCGGCGACGGCATGGCCGAGTGGCTCTCCGGCTGGACCGTCTTCTACTGGGCCTGGTGGCTGTCCTGGACGCCGTTCGTGGGCATGTTCATCGCGCGGATCTCGCGTGGCCGCACCATCCGCCAGTTCGTCACCGGCGTGCTGCTGGTGCCCAGTCTGGTCAGCCTGGTCTGGTTCGCGATCTTCGGCGGCGCGGCGATCCACATGCAGCAGGACGGCGTCGACCTCGGCGCGAAGTCCAGCGTGGAGGGCCAGCTCTTCGGGATGCTCGACAACCTGCCCCTGGCCGGCGTGACGACCGTGCTGGTGATGGCGCTGGTCGCGATCTTCTTCGTCTCCGGCGCCGACGCCGCCTCGATCGTGATGGGCTCGCTCTCCGAGCGCGGCACCCTCGAGCCGAGCCGCTGGACGGTGATCTTCTGGGGCGTCGCCACCGGTGGCGCGGCCGCGGTGATGCTGCTGATCGGCGGCGACGACGCGCTGACCGGCCTGCAGAACATCACCATCGTCGCGGCGCTGCCGTTCGTGCTGGTGATGATCGGCCTGGCCTTCGCCCTGGTCAAGGACCTCCGCGCCGACCCGCTGATGGTCCGCCGCCGGTATGCCGCCGACGCCGTCGAGCAGGCCGTCGTCCAGGGCGTCACCCGGCACGGCGACGACTTCTCGATCTCGGTCGAGCGGTCGGAGGACGGGCGCTAGCGGCGTACGCCTTGCTGTCGGTTTTTCAGGAGAACTTGTGAACCTGTCACTTCTCCGCCGTTGCAACGGCAGAGAAGTGACAGGTTCACAAGAGAACGTGAAAAACCGGCACCGCTAGAAGCTCACGCTGGGCGCCTGCTCCTGGCCGGCGGGCGCGTCGTAGAACTCGCGCTTGTGCACGTTGGCGATGCCGGTGAAGAACATCCACGGGATCGTCTGGGTGAGGCGGTTGAGGGTGGCGACGGCGTCGTTGTAGTACTGCCGCGCGAAGGAGATCTGGTTCTCGGTCTCGGCCAGCTGGGTCTGCAGCTCCAAGAAGTTGGTGTTGGCCTTGAGGTCCGGGTAGGCCTCGGCCACCGCGTTGAGGTTCACCAGGGCACCGGCGAGCTCGGCGTCGGCCTTCGCCTTGGCGGGTACGTCGTCCCCGGCGGCCGCCTGCTGCACGTGGGCACGAGCGCGGGTGATCTCCTCGAAGACGCCCTTCTCGTGGGCCGCGTAGCCCTTGACGGTCTCGACCAGGTTCGGGATCAGGTCCGCGCGCCGGGTCAGCTGGACGTCGATCCCGCCGAGCGCCTCCTGCGCGCCGATGTCGGCGGTGCGGAGCTTGTTGAAGCCGACGATGCCGAAGGCGACCAGCGCCACGACAATTCCGACCAACGTGAGGGCAATCGTCATGCGGTCTCGCCTTTCATCTGGGTGAGCCGACCTCGTCGGTCACCGCTGTCAACATGCGGGCCGGCTGGAGCACCCGTCGGCCTGATTGTGGGGCACTGGCTCACCACGAGCCACCACCACCTCCGCCGCCACCCCCGCCGCCTCCCCCGCCGCCACCGCCGCCACCGCTGGAGGAGGACGACTGGGTCGCCTCGTAGGCGGAGATCGCGGAGTCCACGGAGTCGGAGAAGTCATCGCTCAGCGACGAGGCGAACCCGCCGCCGGCGTACCCAGCGGTGCCGAAGTAGAGCGGGGACGGCGGCTCCTCGCCGGTCTCGACGCGGTACTTCGCGGCCCACTCGTCGGCGACGCCGAGCGCCACCGCCCACGGGATGAAGGCGGTGTAGGCCTCCTTGCGACCGGAGAAGTCGAAGCGCGCCTCGCTCGAGGAGGTGGACAGCACCCGGCGGAAGCCGCCCACACGCGACCACAGCTCGCGGCCTGCCGCCGTGCGCTTGGTGCTGGCGCCGGTGAAGAGCAGTTCGACCGACATCACCGCGAACAGGCCCGGGACCAGGGCCAGCAGCGAGATCCCGACGGGGTTGATGAAGGCGATCGCCAGCGCGGAGATGACCGCCAGCACGGTCAGCACGGCGCCGAGACCCCCGATGCCGGCCTTGGTGATCAGGGCGTTCTCCTGCGCCCACCTCCTCGTGGCGCCCTCGAAACCGCCCAGTGCCGTCTTGAGGATCTTTCCTGCCCCGGCGCTGCTGTTGGCGGTGAAGGCTCCCCCCTGGACGCCCAGCGACTGCACGGTGTACGCCGAGACCGGGTCGATGCCCGACCACCGCGAGGCGTCACCGGCGTCGCTGATGGTCCAGCCGTCGGTGCGGTCGAGCCGGGTGGCCCCGCGCTCGGCGGTGTGCATGATCGAGGCGACGAAGGCCTCCTTGCCGACTTCTTCGTCGTAGAGGTACTTGCCCTGGGCGGGGCCGATGCCCTCGGGCGGCCCGTACATCAGCGGGAACTGCGGCGGCTTCTCGCGCGTGCCCCGGCCGAACCGCGCACCGAGCACCGCTGCGCCCAGCGCCAGCAGCAGGATCACCACCACCCCGGCGACGCTGCGCCCCAGCACCGGGTCGAAGTCGATCGGCCAGGCCACCTGCTCGCGGGCCGGAGGCGCCAGGTCGAGCGGGGCGGTCACGGTCACCGGGGTGTTGGGAGGCAGGGCACCGGTCCGGACCGTCACCACCTCACCCTTGGTCGCGGCGGTGCAGCCGCCACTTCGGCCCGCTCCGAGGTCACAGCTCACCTCACCGGGCGTCGCCGGCAGCCGCACGGTGAGCGTGGACGCGGCGATCGGCATCCGCCAGCCGCCGGGGATGAGGTTCCAGCGGAACTGCGACCCTCCTCCGGGGGCCGGTGAGATCGCGCCCTGAACGGTGTAGCCGATCTCGTAGACGTGCTCGCCGGTGATCGTCCGGGCCGCCGAGCCGATCTTGACGTTGCGGTAGCGCCCGCCGCCCTCGGTGAGCACCTCGAAGTCCTCGTCCTGGCCGTCGCGGGTCACCGAGATGTCGCGGGGCTCCAACCGCGCCCCGGAGTCCTGCGGGTCGACGAGGTCGAAGAACCGGAAGATGCCGTGGCGTGAGACCGGGAAGCCGACCCGCAGCGTCTCGACCACGGCGACGTCACCGTCGGCGGAGACCTCGAAGGTCGCCCGGTAGTCGCTGATCGCGGCGGGGTCGGGCTCGACGGTCGTGTTCTCGTCGAAGGACAGCGCCGGGAAGAACACCAGCACGAGCAGGACGAGGAGGCCGGCTGCTCGCAGCACCGCACGCTTCATGGACGGAGGCTAGCCGTCGGGGGGGCTTTGTCCCATTCAGGAGGAACCGTACTAGACCAGTCGGGGTCAGCCTGCGACGTAGGCGGTGAGCTCCCCCGCGAGCGACTCGTTGACCCTGGCCTTGAGCAGGGTCCCGGTGCCGGTGTGCTCCACGGAGAGCACCTCGCCGTTCTCGTGCACGCGGCTGAGCAGGTCGCCCCGCTCGTAGGGCAGCAGCGCGGTGATCTCGATCTGCGGTCGCGGCAGGTCGGCCTCGACCGCGACCAGCGCCTCGGCGATGCCCTCACCGGTCTGGGCCGAGACCACCACCGAGTGCGGCTCGCGCTGGCGCAGGCGGGCGATCACCAGCGGGTCGGCGATGTCGGCCTTGTTGATCACGATCAGCTCGGGGACCTTGTCGGCGCCGATCTCGGCGAAGACCTCGCGCACCGCCGAGATCTGCCCCTCGGGGTCGGGATGGGAGCCGTCGACGACGTGCAGGACCAGATCGGCGTCGGCGACCTCCTCCAGCGTCGATCGGAACGCCTCGATGAGCTGGTGCGGGAGGTGGCGCACGAACCCGACGGTGTCGCTCATCGTGTAGATCCGACCGTCGCTGGTCGTCGTACGCCGGGTCGTGGGATCCAGCGTCGCGAACAGCGCGTCCTCGACGAGTACGCCGGCGTCGGTGAGCCGGTTCAGCAGCGAGGACTTGCCGGCGTTGGTGTAGCCGGCGATCGCCACGCTCGGGATCTCGTGCCGGTTCCGGCTGGCGCGCTTGGTCTCGCGCGTGGTCTTCATGTGGGCCAGTTCCCTGCGCAGCTTGGCGATCTTGGTGTTGATCCGCCGCCGGTCGGTCTCGATCTTGGTCTCACCGGGACCGCGCCCGCCGATGCCTGCACCGCCGGCGACCCGGCCACCGGCCTGCCGGGAGAGGTTGCCGCCCCAGCCGCGCAGGCGCTGCTTCATGTAGCTGAGCTGGGCCAGCTCGACCTGCGCCTGACCCTCCTTGCTCTTCGCATGCTGGGCGAAGATGTCGAGGATCAGCGCGGTGCGGTCGACGACCTTGACCTTGACCTTGTCCTCGAGGTTGCGCAGCTGGCTGGGCGCGAGCTCGCCGTCGAGGATGACGGTGTCGGCCCCGGTCGCGCGCACGATCTCGGCCAGCCCCTCGACCTTGCCGCGACCGATGTAGGTGGCCGGGTCAGGGCTGTCGCGCCGCTGGTAGAGCGCGTCGAGCACCTCCGAGCCGGCGGTCTCGGCCAGCAGCGCCAGCTCGGCCATCGAGTTCTCCGCGTCCTGCACCGAGCCGGAGGTCCAGACGCCGACGAGGATCACCCGCTCCAGGCGGAGTCGGCGGTACTCGACCTCGGAGATGTCCTCGAGCTCGGTGGACAGGCCCGCGACCCTGCGCAGCGCGTAGCGCTCGGCGAGGTCGAGGGAGCCGGTGGTCTCCTCGGGGTCCGGTGCGTCGGGGTCGGGGGCGTCGGGGTCGGGGGCGTCGAGGTCCGGAGCGGGGTCTGCGTGGTCCTCGGGCTCGTCCCAGTCGGCGGTGTCAGCCAGCGCCTGGGAGAGGTCGAAGTCCTGTGGTGAGTTCGTCATACGAGGTCAAGGCTATGCGGGGACGCAATCAATATCTGGATGGGAGGTGCCCGATCACCGGGGAGAGGCGAGACTCGGGCCATGGACTCGGTCCGCTGGCGCTCCACCCTCGGCTATCTCATCCTCTATCTGGCGACGGTGGGACTGGGACTGCTCACCGTGCCCGAGGGGGCCACCCTGGCCCTGTTCTGGCCGGCCGCGGGCGTGGCCGCCTTGTGGATGATGCGCGCCAGGAGCGGAGCACAGCTGGTCGTGGATGCGAGCGTGCTGTTCCTCGGGGCCCTGAGCTTCGGCATCGCGGGCGGACGGACGCCGCTGGTTGCACTGCTGCTGAGCCTCGCCAACGTGCTCCAGGGACTGGTGATCCGGGTGGTGGTAGCGCACGTCCAGCAGGCCCCAGGCGGAGTGCCGGTGAGGTCGGAGCTGGTGACGCTGCGCGGGACCGTGATCCTGCTGGGCGCCAGCATCGTCGCCGCCACGCTCGGCTCGCCGATCGGGACCACGGCCGGCTGGGTGCAGACGGGGCAGTGGAGCGGGGAGAGTCAGCTCGCCTGGGTGATCCGCCATGCCTGTGGCGCGTACGTGATCGCAGCCGCCGCCCTGACCCGGGCGACAACACTGCGCGAGGCCCGAGCGGTGTTGGCCGGCGGCGGGAGCCTGCTCACCGGTGAGCCGCGAGGTCACGTCCGGGCCGAACTCGCAGCCCTGGTGCTCGTCACCGGAGCCAGCGCGGGCGCGGTCTACTCCCCGGGACAGCAGCTTCCACTCACCTTCGCCGTGATCGCCTGCTCGGTCTGGGTGGGATTCCGGTTCGCTCCGATCGTGGGCATCGTGCACACCATGATCCTGGGGATCGGGGTGCTGGTGGCCACGATGGTGGGGTGGGGGCCACTGGGGGCCGTGAGCAGCCTGGTGGCCCGCGCGAACGTGATGCAGCTCTACGTCGCGCTCACCACGCTCCTGGTTCTGCTGCTGGCGCTGGGGAGCCGGGAGCGGCAGCGGCTGACCACCGAGATCCGGACCGCCGAGGCCGAGTCGTCTGCCCGCGCCGACCTGCTCGACGCGGTGACCACGGCGATGAGCGACGGGCTGATGGTGGTCACGGCGAGCGGCGAGGTGACGCTGAGCAATCCCGCGGCCCTTGCGCTCGCCGCGGACGGGTCCTTCGACCTGCGACATCCCGAAGTGCACGGGCTGCGGGCCGTGGACGGTCATCCCCTGGACTCCGAGGGCCTGCCGCACGTGCGGGTGCTGCGCGGCGAGTCGGTGCCACCGCTCGACGTGCTCCACCACAACCCGCGCACCGGCAAGCAGCGCGTCCTCTCGGTGACCAGTGCTCCGATGCGCCACGGTGGGGACCCGACCGCGGTCGTGATGGTGATCCGCGACGTCACCCAGGAGCGCGCCCGAGAGCGCGAGGCCCAGGCCTTCGCCGGGGTGGTGGCCCATGACCTGCGCACCCCGCTGGGGGCGATGAAGATGACGCTGGAGGGTTGTGACGAGAAGCTCGACCAGCTTGAGGGCGACGTGAGCGGCCTGCGGTCGAACATGATCCAGATGTACGCCACGGCAGACCGGATGGAGCACCTGATCCTGGACCTGCTCGCCTTCGCCCAAGCCCAGAGCGGCGACCTCAGACCTGAGCAGGTGAGCATGGGGGACCTGGTCGACGCGGTCACGCGGGAGCTGGCTCTCTCGCTGACTGACCCACGCCCACTGATCGAGCACGGGCCCCTCGACACGGTGGTCGCCGACCCCACCCTGGCCAGGCATCTGATCGCCAACCTGCTCGGCAACGCCGCCAAGTACGTCGATCCCGGCACCCAGCCGCGCGTGCGCGTCGAGTCCCGCAGGGTCGGGGACATGGTCGAGGTGCGGGTCGCAGACAACGGGATCGGGATCCCGGAGGCAGCCCGCGGACGCGTCTTCGAGAGCTTCTACCGCGCCGCGGGCGGAGCGTACGCCGGCACCGGCCTCGGCTTGGCGATCTGCGCCAGGACCGTCGAGCGGCACGGCGGCACGATCGAGGCCACCGACGGCGATGACGGCACCGGCACCACGATCGTGTTCACCCTGCCCGGCACCGAGGCCGGGGACCCCGACCCCGCGGAGGGCTCGCCGCAGCTCTCCGCCACGGCCGGTCAGCGCCCCCGGCGCACCACCAGCGCGGACCCGCCGCCGCGGCGTACGGGCTCGGAGACCGCGGTCAGCTGACCCCGGCGACCGAACTCGATCGCGGTGGCCGCGCCGATCTCGGCCTTGCTCGTGAAGGCGTCACCCATGAGCTTGAACCGGTGCCCGTAGGCCTCCAGCAGCGGCCCGTAGGCGCTGATGAACTTCGGCTCGGCGGTCGTCTCCTCGGTGTTGCGCTGGGCGGCGCGCGGCGCCGCGAGCGCCTCGGTGATGCTCATCCCCCGGTCGAGCCGGTTGACCAGCATCTGCAGCACCGTGGTGATGATCGTCGACCCGCCCGGCGAGCCGAGCGCCACGAACGGCTTGCCGTTGCGCAGCACGATCGTGGGCGACATCGACGAACGCGGCCGCTTGCCGCCCTGGAGACGGTTGGGGTCCTGTGCGTCCCACTCCGTGGAGAAGTCGGTGAGCTCGTTGTTCAGCAGGAATCCGCGGCCCGGCACCACCATCGCCGAGCCGCCGGTCTGCTCGATGGTCAGGGTGTACTCCACGACGCTGCCCCACCGGTCGGCCACGGTGAGGTTGGTCGTGGAGATGTTCTCGGTGTCAGCCTGGCGCGAGTAGGGCCCGGTGGCGCCGTCACAGGTGCCGTCGTAGCGCCTCGCGTCGCCCGCCGGAACCGGCTTGGTGGCCGCGTGGTCCGGGTCGATCTCGCACGCCCGTTCCGCGGCGAACCGGTCCGAGAGCAGGCCGCGCAGCGGCACGTCGACGTACGCCGGGTCGCCGAGGTAGGCGCCGCGGTCGGCGAACGCCAGCGCACTCGCTTCGAGGTAGTGATGCAGCGCGTCGGCGTCGTTCATCCTCCCGAGCGGGAAGCGCTCCAAGATGTTCAGGGCCTCACCCACCGTGGAGCCGCCGCTGGAGGAAGGAGCCATCCCGTAGACCTCGTAGCCCCGGTAGCCGACGCGGGTCGGCGCCTGGCGCAGCACCCGGTAGCGCCGCAGGTCGCTGGTCTCCATGTGACCGGCCGGGGCCGGCAGGGTGGCGTCGCTGCTCTTGGGTGGGTGCTTGACCGTGCGCACGATCTGCCTGGCCAGCCGACCGCCGTAGAAGGCGTCGAGGCCGCGTCTGGCGATCAGGGCGTAGGTCGCGGCGAGGTCGCGGTTGCGGAAGACCGATCCGACCGCCGGGGCCTTGCCGTTGCGCAGGAAGAGCCGCTTGGTGGCGGGGAACTGGGCGAACCGCTTGCGGTTGTCCTCGGTCTGCTCCGCGAAGGTGCTGTCGACGACGAACCCGCGGCGCGCCAGCCGGGTCGCCGGTGCCAGTGCCCGCCGCAGCCGGGTCTTCCCCCAGAGCCTCAGCGCCCGTTGCCAGGTGGCCAGGGTGCCGGGGGTGCCCACCGAGACGCCGCTGCTGACCAGCTCGGGGAAGGTGTAGGGCTTCTTGGTCCGTGGGTTGACGAAGGCGTTGCGTGGCATCGAGCGGGGTGCGGTCTCGCGGCCGTCGAGGGTGCTGACCCTGCCGGTGCGGCCGTTGTAGTGGACGAAGTAGCCACCGCCGCCGATCCCGGCGCTGTAGGGCTCGGTCACGCCCAGGGCAGCCGCCGTCGCAACGGCCGCGTCGACGGCGTTGCCGCCTCGGCGCAACACCCGCAGCCCGATCCGCGACGCCTCCGGGTCGACCGAGCTCACGGCTCCGCCGTACCCGCGGCTGGTCGGCGTCTTGGTGTTGTAGCGATGCCCGCCCAGTCCAGGGTCCCCGGGGCGCCGGTCCGCGGCGGCCGACGGCTGCGGCTGCGGCTGCGGCTGGGGGCCGGCCGTGGCGGGGGCCACCGACCCCAGCCCGATCCCTGCCACGGCGGTGGCGCCGGCCACCGAGGCGGCGATGAGGTGACGACGAACCTGCGACATGAGTCCTCCCGAGACTGCGCCGATGCGAGTGCCCATTGACACATCTCACGGGCCCGACCGCAACCGCCCCGCGTTTGCCGGACCCCGTGGAGGGTAGGAATCAACCATGAGCGACTCCGCGTCGAACGCCCCGTCCACCGACCAGGCCAAGCCCGGACCGGCCAACCCCGCCGCGGAGGGCGCCGACGCTCCCACCCCGCCCGGAGGCCCCCAGCGTCAGGACGGTGTCGACGGCGCCAAGGAGCGGGCGTCGGCTCCAGACACCGGCTCGGACGCTGCTCGCGGGCTCGGACGCTGGCTCGGACGCTGGTCCCGGGTCCACGATCCCGATCGAGGACGAGCAGCCCGACCCGGCCCCGCACGAGAAGCACGACCTCCAGGACGAGAACGCCGAGACCTCCCTCGACCAACCCTCAGGTGAGTGAGCACGATGACCGAGCACCCCACTGACGAGACCCCGTTCAGCAAGATCGCCGAGTCCGACCCCAACGCCGACAGCACCGAGGGCCTGGCCGGGGAGATGGGCGTGAGCAGCGAGCGACTCGGGCTGGTCCGCGGTCAGGACGAGCCGGTCACGCACGCGACGGCCCCGACCTACGTCGAGCGGCACTTCGCGGAGACCCCGCCGCCGGAGCAGTCGGCGTACACCAGCGCGCCCTAGGAGCGGACGCGCTGACGCGGTCAGCGACGCGCCCCCAGATGAAGGTTCGAGCGCGCGGCCGACCGGACCTGTGGCGGTGCTACTTCGGTGGCATCCGGATGCCGCCGTCGACGCGGATGGTCTCGGCGTTCATGTAGGAGTTGGTCACGCACTCCACGACCATGCTGGCCAGCTCGTCGGGCACCCCGAGCCGCTTGGGGAAGAGCACGCTCTCGCCGAGCTTGGCCTTGAACTGCTCGGCCGCCTCGCCCTCGCCGTAGATCGGGGTGTCGATCAGGCCCGGGGCCACGGTGTTCACCCGGATCGCGACCGCGGCCAGGTCACGGGCGATCGGCAGGGTCATCCCGACGACGCCACCCTTGGAGGCGGAGTACGCCGCCTGGCCGATCTGGCCGTCGAAGGCCGCCACGGAGGCCATGTTGACGATGGCGCCGCGCTCACCGGTCTCGGTGGGCTCGTTGCGCGCGATCGCCGTACCGACGAGGCGGATGCAGTCGAAGGTGCCGATCAGGTTGATCGCGATCACCTTGGAGAACGCGCCCAGGTCGGCGGCGGAGTCGAACTCCCCGTCGCGACCGACGGTGCGCTGGGCCCAGCCGATGCCGGCGGAGTTCACCAGGATGCGGACCGGGCCGAGCTCCTCGGCCTTCGCGATCGCGGCCTTGATCTGCTCGGTGTCGGTCACGTCGACGCTGACGAAGGCGCCGCCGATCTCCTGGGCGAGCGCCTCGCCCTTCTCGGCGTTGAGGTCCGCGACGACGACCTTGGCTCCCTGGGCGGCGAGCTGGCGGGCGGCTGCGGCACCGATCCCGGACGCTCCGCCGGTCACGATTGCACTGGCTCCGTTGATGTCCATGGGCCAGATCCTAGGGGTGCGCCCGCGGCGTCATACCCCCTGGTCGCCATGGCGACCAGTTCGGATGACGTCCCGCGCTGCGTCATACCTTCTGGCGGCGATGACAACCACAACGTATGACGTCCGGGCCGGGGGCCCGCGGCTCAGAGGCGGGTGACGCCCTCGGCGGTGAGGACGGCCGGGCCGGTCATCAGCACGGTGCCCTCGGCGGTCCACACGACCGTCAGGGTGCCGCCGGGCAGGTCCACCCGGTACGGCGTACCGCGCTCGGCGCCGTCGGCCGTGGCCACGGCGACCGCCACGGCACAGGCACCGGTGCCGCACGAGCGGGTCTCCCCCGAGCCACGCTCGTGGACCCGCATCGCCACATGGTGCTCGCCACGGCGGACCACGAACTCCACGTTGACGCCGTCGGGGTAGAGCGTCGCATCGTGGCCCGGCGCCTCGCGCAGGTCACCGGCCTCGGCGAGGTCGTCGACGAACACGACCGCGTGCGGGTTGCCCATGCTGAGGTGCTGCGCCTCGAAGGTGCGCTCCCCCACGGTCACGGTGGTGCGGCCGAGCACCTCGGGCACCCCCATGTCGACGGTGATCTGGTCGCGGTCGAAGGTGAGTGTCCGCACCCCGGCCCGGGTCGCGATCGGCAGGGCGTTGCGCGGGTCGACATCGGCGTGGGTGGCCAGGAAGTGCCCCAGCACCCGGATCCCGTTGCCGCACATCTCGCTGAGGGAGCCGTCGGCGTTGCGGTAGTCCATGAACCACATCGCCTCGCCCCGCGCGGCCACGGCCGCGGGATCGTCGGTGGCGTCGGTGCGCACCACACGGATCACGCCGTCGGCGCCGATGCCCGAACGGCGGTCGCACAGCAGGGCCACCTGCCCCGCGGTCAGCTCGGTGCGGCCGTTGGCGTCCGGGACGAGCACGAAGTCGTTCTCGGTGCCGTGGCCCTTGACGTAGGAGTACTCGATCACGGGATGGATCCTGTCACGCTTGAGGGACTCGACATCGGGTCGGGGAACCGCGACCGGCACCGGTGGCGTCGAGGGGGCCGCGTCCTGGCCGGTCACCGCAGGCCTCGCCTCGTCGGTGACCATGCCCACCAGGCGGCGGGCCCAGTTCCAGCCGGTCTTGGGGCGCGGGATCATGACGTGAACCTACGTGGCCTCTGGGTGGGCGCCGACGTAGAGGCTCCACGGCTCTCCCTCGGGATCGCTGGGGAGCGCGGCGATCTCCTTGAGCAGCGCCTCCATCCGGTCCAGGACACGCTCCCGGTCGGCCGGCTTGAGCCGGAACCCCAGCCGTGTGCTGCTCAAGGCACCCGGGGGCAGGGCGGCGACGTCGTCGAGGAACGTCCGCAGCAACAGGTCCTGCCCGTCCACCTCACCGGTCTCCCCCAGCTCGAGGAACCAGGTCTTCCCCGAGGCGAGGTAGGGACGCTCGCGAGACCCCCTGGCTCCCCGGCGCGGATGCTGCTCGACCAGGAAGCCGGTCTCGACCAGGGTGCGGACGTGGTGCAGCGCCGTGGCCGGATTGAGGTCGAGCGCCTCGGCGATCTCCTTGTTGGTGCGCGGCTCGTGCAGCGCGACCCGCAGGATGCGCAGGCGCAGCGGCGAGGCGATCGCCTTGGCCTCCGCCTCGTCGGCCGGGCGCCGGGCCCAGACCTGGCGACCGGTGCCCACGGGCAGCGGCCCGTACGGCGGCGGCTGCGGCTGCGGCTGCTGCTGGGCGGTCTCCTCGCTGGACATGGCCGTCACGATAGCCGGGTTCGGCGTACTGATTGATAAATCCCAACCAGTGGCACAGGATGAGCACCATGCCCACCCAGCCCGCCGTCCCCGTGCGCTCTCGCGGGGGCCTGCTGCACCACCACGACTTCCGGCAGCTCTTCCTCGGCGACACGATCAGCCAGTTCGGCACCCAGCTGACCGTGCTCGCGCTCCCGGTGCTCGCGGTGCGGGTGCTGGACGCCGACGCCTTCGAGATGGGCCTGCTGGCCACCTTCGAGTTCCTCGCGTTCCTGGTGATCGGGCTGCCCGCCGGGGCGTGGGTGGACCGGTGGCGCAAGCAGAGGGTGCTGGTCGCCAACGACGTGCTGCGGGCCGTGGCCCTGTTCTCGTTGCCACTGGCCTGGACCCTGGATGCGCTCACGTTCGCGCACCTGCTCGTGGTGGCGCTGGTGATCGGCACCTGCACCGTGTTCTTCGACGTCGCCTACCAGAGCTACCTGCCCGACATCGTCGAGCCGGAGTTCATCGGCGAGGGCAACGCCAAGCTCCAGGCGTCCCAGTCGGTGGCGATGATCGGCGGCCCGGCCCTGGCCGGCGGCCTGATCCGCCTCCTCGGAGCTCCGCTGACCATCGCCCTGGACGCGCTCAGCTTCCTCGGCTCCGCCTTCTTCGTACGCCGGATCCGGCACGTCGACACCCCGCCCCCGGTCGCGGACCGGCGTCCGCTGCGCGTCGAGATCGGCGAGGGGCTCGGGTTCGTGCTCGGCAACCCGCTGCTGCGCCGGATCACGGCGTGCACGAGCCTGAGCAACTTCTCCTCCTCGATGAGCGGCGCCCTGTTGGTGCTCTTCGCGCTTCGCGAGCTGGACCTCAGCGCCGGCCACATCGGGCTGGCCATGGGCATCGGCTCCGCAGGTGGTCTGCTCGGCGCCCTGCTGACCCCCCGGGTGAACCGATGGCTCGGCGAGGGGCGCACGATCGCCCTCTCCACCCTGGTCTGGCTGCCTGCCGGCGTGCTGATGCCGCTGGCCGGCATCGTGGTCCCCCCGATGGTGGCGCTGACCGTCTCCAGCCTGCTGCTGAGCTTCGGGGTCGTGGTCTACAACGTCACCCAGGTCAGCTTCCGGCAGCGGCTGTGCCCGCGACCGCTGCTGGGCCGGATGAACGCCTCGATCCGGTTCGTGGTCTGGGGCACGATGCCGATCGGCAGCCTCGTCGGCGGCATCCTCGGCGACGCCGTCGGGGTCCGGCCGGTGTTCTGGTTCGCCCTGGCCGGGTCGGCCGTCGCCGCGATGTTCGTGCTGTTCTCACCGCTGCTCACGATGCGCGACCTCCCGCGCGAGCTGGACCGGCTCAGCTGATCTCGCGCACGGCCGCCAGGGCCTTCTCCAGGCGCGCCGGGTCGTCGTGGTGCACCCACCGCACCCGGTCGTCCTTGCGGAACCAGCTGTCCTGCCTCCGGGCGAACCTGCGGGTGCCGGTCACGGTGCGTTCCCGCGCCTCGTCCTCGCTCAGCTCACCGGCCAGGAACGCGAGCACCTGCTGGTAGCCCAGTGCCCGGCTCGCCGTACGCCCCTCGCGCAGGCCGTGCTCGAGCAGTCCCCGCACCTCCTCGACCAGCCCGGCCTGCCACATCTGCGCCACGCGACGCTCGATCCGCGCGTTCAGGGTCTCGCGGTCGATGTCGACGCCCACCTGGATCGTCCGGTCGTGGTGGTAGCGCTGCTCGGGCAGCGAGGCGCTGAACGGGCGGCCGGTGATCTCCACGACCTCGAGGGCGCGTACGACGCGGCGTCCGTTGCTGGGCAGCACCTGCGCCGCAGCCGTCGCGTCGACCCGGGCCAGCTGCGCGTGCATCGCCGCGGACCCCTGCTCCGCGAGCTCGGCCTCGAGCCGGGCGCGGACCTGCGGGTCGGTGCCGGGGAACTCGAACCGGTCCAGGATCGCCCGGGTGTAGAGCGCCGACCCGCCCACCAGCACCGGAGTCACGCCTCGGCTTCGACAGTCCGCGACCACCTCGCGGGCCCACTGCTGGAACTCCGCGACGGTGGCGGGCTCGTTGACCTCGAGCACGTCCATCAGGTGGTGGGTGATCCCGCGCCGCTCCTCGACGGGGAGCTTGGCGGTGCCGATGTCCATGCCCCGGTAGACCTGCATGGAGTCGGTGTTCACGATCTCCCCGCCCAGCGCGGCGGCCAGGTCGAGTGCCAGCGCGCTCTTCCCCGAGGCGGTCGCCCCCACGACCGCGACCACGGGAGGGGGTGCGGCTCGGCTGGACACGGCCGCTAGTTTGGCAAAGAGCCCGACCGCCATGCCGGTCGGCACCCGCCCCACGACCGATGAGGAGGAAACCTGATGGGATTCCTGGACGACGCCAAGAAGAAGCTGACCGACGCGGTCGACACGCACGGGGACAAGATCAGCGACGGCCTCGACAAGGCCGGCAGGGCCCTGGACGAGAAGACCGGGGGCAAGCACACCGACAAGATCCAGCAGGGCCTGGACAAGGCCAAGGGGGCACTGGACGACCTCGACGGGAAGTCCGACGACCTCCCCGGAGGGAGCCAGAAGTGAGCGACGCCAGCACCCCCGACCTCGGCGACCGGCCCGAGCCGGAGACCGACCCCGCCCCCGACGGCGGCCCCGGCGGCCCCGCCGACGCCGTGGAGACCCACGAGGAGCACGAGTCCCCGTCGACGCCCGACCAGCCGCGCTCGGCCCAGGTCGAGGAGGAGAACGTCCCCGACGAGATCCAGCAGCCCGAGGAGATGGACGAGGAGGAGCGCGACGTCGATCCGAGCGTGGACAAGCCGGATTGAGCCCTGCGGTTTTTCACGTTCTCCTGTGAAACTGGCACTTCTCTGCCGTTGCAATGGCAGAGAAGTGCCAGTTTCGACGGAGGAGTGAGGTCGTACGCCGGCCCCCCAGCGGCTCCCCGCCCCGGCGGAGTGAGCTCGTACGCCGGTACGCCGAATCCCCCCGGCGGCGGAGCGAAGTCGCACGCCGGAACGCCGGCCCCCCGGCGGCGGAGCGAGGTCGTACGCCGGCCCCGCAACCAGGGCCTGCACGATCAGCGCGAGCAGCCCCCGTCGTCCGGCAGCGGGGCCGGGACGCCGATGGTGGGCAGGCCGAGCGAGACGCCAGCGGGTGCGGGCTCGGGGGCGGTGCGTCGCTCCCACGCATCTCCGGAGCGCGTACGCCGGACCGACCGGACCGGGCCGTCCGCGACCAGGTGGTGCGGGGCGCCGTAGCTGAGTTCGACCTCGACCATGTCCCCGGGACGCACGTGCACCGCCGAACCGTCGGCGTGCACGGGGGTGAAGTGCACCAGCCGGTTGTCGCGCGCGCGGCCGGAGAGCCGGTGGGTCGCGGTGTCCTTGCGCCCCTCCCCCTCGGCGACCATCAGCTCGACCACGGTCCCCTCGAGGGCGCGGTTCTCCGCCCAGGCAACCTCGTCGGCGACCTCGACGAGGCGCAGGTAGCGGTCCTGGACGACGTCCTTGGGCACCTGCTCCTCGAGCACGGCGGCGGGGGTGCCGGGCCGCTTGGAGTACTGGAAGGTGAACGCGCCGGCGAACCGTGCTGCCCGGACGACGTCCAGGGTGGCCTGGAAGTCCTGCTCGGTCTCGCCGGGGAAGCCGACGATGATGTCGGTCGTGATCGCGGCCTCGGGCATCGCCGTGCGCACCCGCTCGATGATGCCGAGGAACTTCGACTGCCGGTAGGACCGGCGCATGTCGCGCAGCACCTTGTCGGAGCCGGACTGCAGCGGCATGTGCAGCGACGGCATCACGTTCGCGGTCTCGGCCATCGCCTCGATCACGTCGTCGGTGAACTCGGCCGGGTGCGGGGAGGTGAAGCGGACCCGCTCGAGGCCCTCGACCTGGCCGCAGGCGCGGAGCAGCTTGGAGAACGCCTGCCGGTCGCCGAACTCCACGCCGTAGGCGTTGACGTTCTGGCCGAGCAGGGTGATCTCACTGACGCCCTCCGCGACGAGCGCCTCGACCTCGGCGAGGATCTCGCCCGGGCGGCGGTCCTTCTCCTTGCCGCGCAGCGCCGGGACGATGCAGAACGTGCAGGTGTTGTTGCAGCCGACGCTGATCGAGACCCAGGCGGCGTACGCCGACTCGCGCTTGGTCGGCAGCGTCGAGGGGAAGACCTCGAGCGACTCGAGGATCTCGACCTGGGCCTCCTCCTGCACCCGCGCCCGCTCCAGCAGTGCCGGCAGCGAGCCGATGTTGTGGGTGCCGAAGACCACGTCGACCCACGGCGCCTTGGCGGTGATCGTGGAGCGGTCCTTCTGGGCGAGGCAGCCGCCGACGGCGATCTGCATCCCGGGCCGCTCTCGCTTCACCGCCGCCAGCTGGCCGAGGTTGCCGTAGAGCTTGTTGTCCGCGTTCTCCCTGACGGCGCAGGTGTTGAACACCACGACGTCGGCCACGTCATCGGCCGGCGCCGCGACGTAGCCGGCGTCCTCCAGCAGGCCGGTGAGCCGTTCGGAGTCGTGGACGTTCATCTGGCACCCGTGGGTGCGGACCTGGTAGGTGCGTAGGCTCGCCGGCGCTGTGGCAGTCATGACCGGACAAGGGTACGGCCGGGGGACGGACGCCCTCAGGGCACGGGTGTGCGTCGTACGGCGGCGGCGATCTCGCGGGCACCGAAGCGCATCAGCCGCAGCTGCCCGCTCATGTCGGCCTGGTAGCCGTTGAAGAACAGCCCCGGCGCCGAGAGATGCTGCTCGCCACGACTCACCAGCGGCAGCCCCTGGTCGTCCAGCACCCCGAGATGGCCCACCAGGCTCTCGAGACCCCGCCGGTAGCCGGTGGCCGCGATCACCGCGTCAGGACGGATCCGGCTGCCGTCCGCGAGCAGCACCTCCGCCCCCTCGAAGCCGACCACCGCTGGGACGATCTCGATCCGACGAGCCCGCAGCTGCGCCACGAAGCCGTCGTCGTACGCCGGTCCCCGCTGCTGCCGGGCCATCGTGGTGGCCACCCCGTCGGGCGAGCGCGGCAGGCCGAACCCGTCGAGCCGGCCGAACATGGCCAGCTGGGTGAGCCACGCGACCTGGTCGCCGGCGCGCAGCGGCAGCCGGTTGAGCACGATCCCGGGCACGTTCACCGAGACTCCGAGGAACTTGCGTGCGGTCAGGTTGGGTGGTTTCCGGCACGCCAGCCGCACCCGGGAGGCCCCGCCCGTCGCCAGGTGGGTGGCCAGCTCGGACCCGGTCGTGTTCGGACCGACCACCACGACGTCGCGTCCGGCGTACGGGTGGGGCGTGCGGTAGCTGCTTGCGTGGACCACCTCGCCGGTGTAGCCCGCCAGCCCCGGCCAGTCCGGGACGTGGGGCTCGTGGTCGTAGCCGGTGGCCACCACGACGAACCGCGTGTCGAGCGGTCCCTCGGCGGTCTCGACGCACCAGCCTCGTTCGGCTGGTACGACTGCGTGAGCCTCGGTCTGGAACCGGACCCGGAGTCGGTGGTGCTCGGCGTAGTCCTCGAGGTAGCGCACCCAGTCGTCGCGCGAGGGGTACTCCCCGTAACGACGGCGGGTCGCCCGGTAGCCGGGCAGCGTCGACATCCAGCCCGGGGTGTTCAGCCGCAGCCCGTCGTACCGGTTGCGCCAGCTCGTGCCGACGCTCGAGCCGCGTTCCAGGACGGTCACCTCGAGCCCGGCGCGACCGAGGGTCGCCGCGACCGCCAACCCGGCGGCCCCGGCGCCACAGACGATCGCCTCGGACATGTCCTCAATCTAGGACGAGACCGACTCGTTGCCGCAGTGAACTCGCCCGGTTGCGCGGCCCGGCACGGCCGCCGAGCCGCGAGGCTCAGCCGCGTGGGGCGTCTGCGGACTCGGAGGTCCAGACGACCTCGGCGTCCTCCTCGAGGCCGTCGAGCGACTCGGGGATCTCCTCGACGTAGCCCGAGGCCTCCTCACGGTCACCCGGTGCCCCGCCGTGCTCGGAATCGCGCGACGCGGCCTTCGGCTCGGTGTGGAAGGACTCCCCGGTCGAGTCCTCGGCGTGGATCACGATCGGCTCGGGTAGCTCCTCGATGGTCGGCACCGGCTTCGGCACCACCTGCGGCTCACGCGGTGCGCTCTCCTGCGCGGGGCTCTCGACCGGGGCCGCGGGAGTGGCGACCTCGGAGGGTACGTCGGTGCGCGGGGTCTGCTCGACGCTGCGTCCGCGGACCAGGCCGATCGAGGCCGCGGCCGTGCCCTTGACCAGGCCTGCTGCGTTCGCGGCCGTGCTCAGCGGGTGGCGCGCCAATGAGACCGCGGCGCTCACCCCGTTCGTCAGACCGGCGACGGTGCTCTTGATCGTCAACATTCTTCCTCTCCTGGGTTCGTGCGGACTCACGTCGTTGTGCCCGACTTCCACCATGACAAACGAGTCATGAAGAACACGAAAGGCCCATGGCGGTGAATTCACGGGCTGGTCACCAGTGTGCAACGAAGGCGAGGCGCGCTCGACTCGGAGGTGTCGGCCCTCATAGTGTCGAGCCATGACTGAGCCTGAGCAGGAGGGCGGGTCGTCCGCAGGGACTGCCACGCACGAGCCATTGATCGTTCTCGACAAGGTGGACAAGTGGTACGGCGACCTGCACGTGCTGCAGGACATCAACCTCACCGTCGGCAAGGGCGAAGTGGTCGTGGTCATCGGTCCCTCCGGCTCCGGGAAGTCCACGCTGTGCCGCGCGATCAACCGGCTGGAGACCATCGACAAGGGCACCATCAGTCTGGACGGCAAGACGTTGCCCGAGGAGGGCAAGGAGCTCGCCGCCCTGCGCGCCGAGGTCGGCATGGTCTTCCAGAGCTTCAACCTCTTCGCGCACAAGACCATCCTCGAGAACGTCACCCTGGGCCCGATCAAGGTGCGTGGCAAGAGCAAGGACGAGGCCGACAAGCGCGGGCGCGAGCTGCTCGACCGGGTGGGTGTGGGGCACCAGGCGGAGAAGTACCCCGCCCAGCTCTCCGGTGGACAGCAGCAACGGGTCGCCATCGCCCGGGCGCTCGCCATGGATCCCAAGGCGATGCTCTTCGACGAGCCGACCTCCGCACTGGACCCCGAGATGATCGCCGAGGTCCTCGACGTGATGGTCGACCTCGCCGAGCGCGGCATGACGATGATCGTGGTCACCCACGAGATGGGCTTCGCCCGCACGGCCGCGGACCGGGTGGTGTTCATGGCCGACGGCGCCATCGTCGAGGAGAACACCCCCGAGGAGTTCTTCACCAACCCCCAGTCGGACCGGGCCAAGGACTTCCTCGGCAAGATCCTCAAGCACTGACTTTTCATTCGCATCCCCCATGAAAGAGGAGAAAAACATGAGACTCACCAGGACCAAGGCGCTGCTCGTGGGCGGGGCGATGCTCTTCGCCACCGCTTGCGGAAGTGACAGCGGGGGGTCCGAGCCGAAGGTGGCGGACGCGCCGAAGTTCGACTCGGGAACGACGATGGCCAAGCTCGCCGACGCCGGCAAGGTGACCGTGGGCACGAAGTTCGACCAGCCCGGCTTCGGTCTGCTCGGCCTCGACGACAAGCCCCAGGGCTTCGACGTCGAGATCGCCAAGATCATCGCGGGCGCGATGGGGATCGAGCCGGACGACATCACCTGGAAGGAGAGCCCCTCGGCGATCCGCGAGCAGGTGATCGAGGACGGTGACGTCGACTTCGTGGTTGCGACGTACACGATCAACGACGAGCGCAAGCAGCGGATCACCTTCGCAGGCCCCTACTACGAGGCCGGGCAGCAGCTGATGGTCAAGGCCGACAACAGCACCATCACCGGTCCCGACGACCTCAAGACCAACCCCGACGCCAAGGTCTGCTCGGTCACCGGCTCGACGCCGTCGGAGCAGATCAAGCCCTACCTCGGCGACCCCAAGCAGCTGGTGCTCTTCGATGTCTACGACAAGTGCGCGGACGCGCTGCGTACGGGTCAGGTCGACGTGGTCACCACCGACAACGTGATCCTGCTCGGCTTCGTGTCCAAGTCGAAGGACGAGTTCAAGCTGGTGGGCGAGCAGTTCACCAAGGAGCCCTACGGCATCGGCGTCAAGAAGGGCGACGTCGCCTTCTGCGAGTTCATCAACGAGACGCTCAAGGACAACGAGGCGGCCTACACCAAGGCCTGGGAGGACACCGCCGGCAAGGTCGAGGGCTCCGAGACCCCGACCCTGCCCACCGCAGACGCCTGCTCCTGACCACCCGTTGACCTCGTTGCGGCGCCCCGCCGGCGCCGCAACGAGGTCTCCAGCCCACTGACCGCAAGGAGGCCCCCGTGGAGGGAGTCACCGACAACCTCGACCTGTTCTGGTCGGGCTTCCTCCGATCCCTGGGCATCTGCATGTGGGGCATGGTCGGGTCCCTCGTGGTCGGCACCGTGATCGCCTCCTTCCGGGTCTCCCCGATCCCCTCGCTGCGCTGGTTCGGCACCGCCTGGGTGACCGTGATCCGCAACTGCCCGCTCACCGTGGTGCTGTTCTTCTTCGCCTTCGGGCTGCCCGAGATCGGCGTCAACCGCTCCTTCTACTTCTTCGGGGTCTCCGGGCTGGTGATCTACACCTCGGCCTTCGTCTGCGAGGCGCTGCGCTCGGGCATCAACTCGGTGCCAGCCGGTCAGGCCGAGGCGTCCCGGGCGATCGGGCTGACCTTCGGTCAGTCACTGAGCCAGGTGATCCTGCCGCAGGCGTTCCGCACCTCGATCCCCCCGCTGGGCAGCGTGATCATCGCGATGTTCAAGAACTCCGCGGTGGTCGGCGCCTTCGGCGTCGGCGGCGACCTGTTCAGCGTCGGCAACAACCTCACCAGCGCCCAGGGGTACGCCGCCCTCCCGGTGCTCACCGGCGTGGCCATCGGCTACCTGATGATCACCCTTCCCGCCGGGGCGATCTTGCTCGTCCTCGAGCGAAAGGTGGCGATCGTCCGATGAGCGCCGCCGACACCGTCCTCTACGACGTCCCCGGACCGCGCGCCCGCCGCCGGGCCCTGATCGGCACCGTGCTCGCCTCACTGGTGATCCTGGCCTTGCTCGGGGTCATCTTGAAGCGACTCAACGACCAGGGTCAGTTCTCGATGGACCTGTGGGGCCCGTTCATCGACCCGGGCAACGAGAGCTTCGGCGCGGTCTGGAACCTGGTCTTCAACGGGCTGCAAGCCACCCTGGTCGCAGCCGGCCTGGCGATCGCGCTCTCGCTGGTGGTCGGCACGCTGCTCGGCAGTCTCCGGCTCCTGGTCCGGCCGGTGTTCCGGGTGCCGCTGATCCTCTTCATCGAGCTCTTCCGGGGCCTGCCGGTCATCGTCACGATCTTCTTCGTCTGGCGGGTCACGCTGCAGCTCAAGATCGACGTCTCACCGCTCCCGGGCCCGGACGGCCTGTGGTACCTCGTGATCGGGCTGATGCTCTACAACTCGGTGATCATCGCCGAGATCCTGCGCGCCGGTGTGAACTCGCTGCCCAGCGGTCAACGCGAGGCTGCCCTGGCGGTGGGCATGACCCCGGTGCAGACGATGACCTCGGTGCAGCTTCCCCAGGCCTTCCGGACGATGCTGCCGGCGTTGATCAGCCAGCTCGTCGTCGTACTCAAGGACACCTCGCTGGCAGCGGTCCTGGCCCTGTACATCGAGCTCCTGCGCCGCGGCAACCTGATCGCCGGCAACCTCGACAACCCGATCCAGTCGCTGTTCGTCGTGGGCCTGATCTTCATCTTGATGAACTACTCGCTCTCCCGGCTCGCGGTCTACGTCGAGCGCCGCCTCGGCCAGGCCGGGAAGTCGTCACCGGGCACCACTCCGAACGCTGTCGAGAGCGGCGTCGGGAACGCGCTCTGACCCGGCCAGCGAGCACGGACTGAGCCGGGACCGGAGCGTCACTTCTTCTTCGGAGTCACCCACAGCCGGATGACGCCCTCGATCACCACGGTGCCGTCGGTGCGCACCCCCTTGACCCGGACACCCACGTCCGGGTCGTCGCCGGTCCACTGCTCGGGGTCGGTCTCGGCGATGCAGGTGATGTCGCTGGTGGCCTTGGCGGTGTAGCTGACCTCCATGCCCTTGGGGATCCAGCGCTTGTCGGCGGGGATGCTGGCCTCGGCCAACACCCCCATCGCGGCCTCGAGGCCGTTGCACAGCGCGATCGCGTGCACGGTGCCGATGTGGTTGTGCACCCCCCGGCGCTTGGGGATCACCAGCTCGGCGTGGTTGGCCTCCACGACGGTGAACCGGGGCCGGATCGTCCAGAAGTACGGCGCCACCTGGGAGAAGGCGAAGGAGAACAATCGGTCGCCCACGACCGGGATCGCGTGGGTCTTGCGGTACAGGTCGAGGACTCGGCTCATGGGGGCAGACCCTACGGGGCGAACCGGACAGCAGACCGGACTTGTGGGCAGCCTCACTCGCTCCCCCCACCCGCCGAGACGTCGCAGATGAAATCGGTACCCGATTTCATCTGCGACGTCTCGGCGGGCCCTGGGGTGGGGGCGGGGGCCCGTTTCATCTGCGACGTCTCGGCGGGGCGGGGGGTGGGGGCCGTGGGGGTGGGGTGGGGGTTCAGGCAGGAGCGGGGGAAGGACTGCCGTCGAGCCGGTCCAGCAGCCGCCTGGCGTCGTGGGGGGCGAACCCCTTCGCGTCGTTGTCGAAGTAGACATAGGCGTCGCGGCCCTCGCGGGTCCACTCACGCACCCGCTGTGCCCAGTGGTCGAGGGCCTCGTCGCTGTAGCCGCTGGCGTAGAGCTCGGTGTCACCGTGCAGCCGCACATAGACGAAGGGTCCGACGGCGGCCTCGAAGCGGGGCCACTTCCCGGCCGAGTCGGCGACCACCAGGGCGACGTCATGCTCGTGCAGCAGCGCGAGCGCCTCGTCGCTGCCGAAGCCCGGGTGCCGGGGCTCAAGGGCGTGGCGCAGCGGACGCTCCTCGACCTGCCCGGACCACAGCCGGTCGCCGGAGAGCCTCTCGTCGTGCATCAGCGCCAGCCGAGCGGCCTCGGTGGTGGTGCGCGGGAGCAGGTCGAGGAACCCGGCGAGCACGTCGGCCTCGAAGGGCAGGTTCGCCGGGAGCTGCCACAGCAGCGGCCCCAGGGTCTCGTCGAGGTTGAGCACCCCCGAGGCGAAGAAGTTGGCCAGCGGGGCCCGCACGTCGCGCAGTCTCTTCAGGTGGGTGATGAACCGGCCGCCCTTGACCGCGAACACGAACCCCTCGGGCACGTCCGCGCGCCACTGCAGGTAGCTGCTGGGTCGCTGCAGGGAGTAGAAGGAGCCGTTGATCTCGATCGAGGTGAGCTGGCGCGAGGCGTACTCCAGCTCCCGGCGCTGCGGCAGCCCCGTGGGGTAGAAGTCACCTCGCCACGGTGGGTAGCGCCACCCGGAGATGCCGACGCGGGTCACCCCCACCGCAGCACCATCCGGACATCGATGCTGCACCCCACCACGGTCTCGACGGTCCCGTCGGGCTGCGGCTCGTCGAACCACAGGCCCCGCGAGGCGCCCAGCTTCTCCAGCACCCGCAACGAGCGGGTGTTGCGGTGGTCCGGTGCGGCGAACAGCTCCCGACAGCCGGGGTACGCCGGTACGACGATGTCGCGCAGGAAGACCCACAGCAGGCTGGTGCCCAGGCCACGGTCGACGAAGGCCGCCTCGCCGAGGACGTAGTCGAAGCCGATCGCGTCGGGACGGCCGCACAGCAGCGCGAACTCCGGGTGGTCGGCGATCCGGTAGTCCTGGCTGAAGCCGACCGAGCGGCCGTTGACCTCCCAGATCCAGTAGCGCACGGGGTCCTCGCCGCGCAGACCAGGACCGTACTGGGCCTCGACCTGCTCGAGGCTGCGGTGCTCGTCCCACCACCGGGCGACGTGCGGGGTGTTCACCCAGCGGCTGAGGTCGGCGAAGTCCCCCGGGGTCATCGGGCGGATCGCCAGCCGGTGCTCCTCGTCGAGGGCGAAGCGCAGCGGGTCACCGGAGAGGTCCAGGGCCAAGACCGGCCCCCGGCCCGAAGGGAGCCGGTCGGCGGCCAGTCGGTCTGCGGCCAGCCGGTCGGCGGCCTCCGCCCACGACTCCCCCCGCCGGACCTGTGCCTTGGGGAGGTCGATCGCCATGGCCTCAGTCTGAGGCGTCGAGGTCGCCTGGGTCGAACCCTGGGTCGTTCCCTGGGTCGTTCCCTGGGTCGTTGTCATGCTCGTCGAGGTCGAGCTCCTCCTTGACCACCCGGAACGCCACCGAGCTCGAGTGACCCTTGCGGGCGAGCATCCCGACCAGGCGGCGCACGGCCCGATCGCGGTCCAACGACCTCGCGGTGCGCAGCTTGGCGCGCACCAGCCTCCGGGCCGAGGCCACCTCGGCGTCCTCGTCCACCTCGTCGAGCGCCTCGGCAGCCACCTCGTCCTCGATGCCCTTGCGACGCAGCTCCTGGGCCAGGGCCCGCTTGGCAAGGCCCTTGCCGGACTGGCGCTGCTCGACCCACTCGCGCGCGAAGGCGGCGTCGTCGACCAGCCCGACCTCCTCGAACCGGTCGAGGAGGCGGGTGGCGACGTCGTCTGGCACGTTGCGGCCGGCCAGCTTGGTGGCCAGCTCGGAGCGGGTCCGGGCGCGCCCGGTCAGCTGGTCGAGCAGGATCTTGCGCGCCACCGACTCCGGGTCGGCGTCCGGGCCGGTGTGCAGCCCCGGGGGGACCTCAGAAGTCGATGCCATCGGGGTCGATGCCCGGGGCGTCGGCCGAGAACTCCGCGGGCGCGTCCACGGTCGGGCCGATGCCGAGCTTCTCCAGGATCCGCTTCTCGATCTCGTTGGCGAGGTCGGGGTTGTCGCGCAGGAAGGTCCGTGCGTTCTCCTTGCCCTGGCCGAGCTGGTCGCCCTCGTAGGTGTACCAGGCGCCGGCCTTGCGGACGAGACCCTCCTCGACGCCGACGTCGATCAGGCCGCCTTCGCGGCTGATGCCCAGGCCGTACATGATGTCGAACTCGGCCTGCTTGAACGGCGGGGCGACCTTGTTCTTGACCACCTTGACGCGGGTGCGGTTGCCGACCATCTCGACACCATCCTTGAGCGTCTCGATGCGGCGCACGTCCAGGCGCACCGAGGAGTAGAACTTCAGCGCCCGGCCACCGGTGGTGGTCTCCGGCGAGCCGAACATCACCCCGATCTTCTCGCGCAGCTGGTTGATGAAGATCGCGGTGGTGTTGGAGTTGCTCAGCGCACCGGTCATCTTGCGCAGGGCCTGGCTCATCAGCCGCGCCTGCAGGCCGACGTGGCTGTCACCCATCTCGCCCTCGATCTCGGCCCGGGGCACCAGCGCCGCGACCGAGTCGATCACGATCAGGTCGAGCGCACCGGAGCGGATCAGCATGTCCGCGATCTCCAGCGCCTGCTCACCGGAGTCGGGCTGGGAGACCAGCAGCGAGTCGGTGTCGACGCCGAGACGCTGCGCGTATTCGGGGTCGAGGGCGTGCTCGGCGTCGATGAAGGCGACGATGCCGCCTGCCGCCTGGGCGTTGGCGACCGCGTGCAGGGCCACCGTGGTCTTGCCGGAGGACTCCGGACCGTAGATCTCGACCACGCGGCCGCGCGGCAGTCCGCCGAGGCCGAGCGCGATGTCGAGGGAGATCGCCCCCGTGGGGATCACCTCGAGGGGCGCCCGGGTCTCGTCACCGAGGCGCATCACCGAGCCCTTGCCGAACTGCTTCTCGATGTTGGCCAGCGCTACGTCGAGCGCCTTGTCACGGTTGTTGCTGTTGCCGGCTGCGGCCATGGTCGTCCCTCACCTGTTCGTGCGCCCCACGGCGCCACTGACGTCTGTCCTGGCAGACGTTAGGAGCCAGCACCGACAACCCTGCGGCTGCGCTCTCCGAGCTGTGGAGAACACGGTGTCGACCCCTGCCTGTTGACACCAGACGTTAGTACGAACATGTGTTCGATCAAAGCCCGACACGCCGGCCCGGCTACCGCTTGGTGATCCTGGTCAGGGGAGCCGGGGTGTAGCCGCCGGAGGACGCCTGGAGGCGGTCCGCGAACGCGTCGATGTCGAGCCCGCCGAAGTAGCGGTCGGTGCCCTGGACGAACGCCGGGAACCCGTCGCCCCCGTCGGCGAGGAAGTTGTTGGTCACGATCCGGTAGCTGGCCGAGGGATCGATCGCGACGCCGTTGAGCTTGACGGTGCCGACGACCGGGCCGGCGTCGGTGTAGTCGTAGGTGAACCCCTCGGAGACAGCGAGGATCTTGTGCGGGTTCGCGTTCGCGCCGGTCACCTGCTGGGTCAGCACGTCGAGGACCTGCTGCCCGGTGAGGGTCATCGAGACCAGGTAGTTGTTGAACGGCTGGACGTTGAAGGCCTCCTCGTAGGTGATCTCGCCCGGCGCCTCGCCGTACTTGGAGGAGTCGTAGGTCAGGTTGTTGCGGATGCCGCCGGGGTTCATGAACGCGATCACCGGCACCTCGCCGCCGGTCACGGTGCTGTCGTCGGCGAGCTGGGCGTCGGCGATCAGGTCTCCGAGCTGGGACTCCCCCGAGGAGTTCTGGGTGTTGGTCACGTCCTGGGTCACCTTGCCGACGACCTCGCTGGCGATCGGGCGGACCAGCTCCTTGTACTTGGCGAGCAGCGCGCTCTGGGTGGCGTCGCGGGCCACGTCGCGGGTGACCTGGACGTTGGAGCCCTTCACCGAGGAGCGCACGATGTCGCGGGTACGCCGGTCGTAGGTCAGCTCGGTCTCGGTGAACAGCCGTCCGTAGGACGACGCGGAGGTCAGCAGCCGGTCCTGACGAGCGGGGTCCTTGACGCTGCAGACGTAGGGCTGGTGGGTGTGCCCGGAGACCACCATGTCGATGGCCGGGTCGAGCTCGGCCGCGATCGTCAGGATCGGCGAGCCGGCGGCGATACTGCCCCCCTTCCCACAGGTGTAGTCGTAGGTGGGGTTGACGTCGTACTGCCGGCCTGACGCGGGGTCGGTCCACTTCTCCTTCTCGGGCAGCCCACCCTCGTGCACGAGGACCACGATCGCGTTGACGCCCCGCTTGCGCAGCACCGGCACCAGCTTGTTGGCCGTCTCGACCTCGTCGGCGAAGTCGAGGCCGGCCACGCCGCTGGCGGTGACGATGTTGGGGGTGCCCTCGAGGGTCATCCCGATGAAGCCGATCCTGGCGCCGCCGACCTTCTTGATCGAGTACGCCGGGAGGATCGTCTGGTCGGTGCCGGAGTAGGTGACGTTGGCCGCCAGGTAGTCGAAGGCGGCGCCGTCGAAGGACCCGTCGGGGCAGGAGTTCTGGTTGTTCGCACCGTCGCCGTCCTCGAGACAGCCACCCGCGTCGAGGCGCTGCAGCTCCTTGTAGCCCTCGTCGAACTCATGGTTGCCCACGGCCGCGACGTCGAGCCCGAGGCTGTTCAGGGCCTCGATCGACGGCTCGTCGTGGAACGCGGCCGAGAGCAGGGGCGAGGCACCGACCAGGTCACCGGCGGCGACGGTGAGCGAGCGGCTGTGCCCCTGCCGGGCCTCGGCGAGGTGGGTGGCGAGGAACTCGACCCCACCGGCGTTCGTGGTCACGTCGACGGCCCTGCCGGTCTTCGGGTCGACCTGGTGGCCGACCACGTTGCGCCCCGACGACCCGCTGGGCTCCTCGAGGTTGCCGTGGAAGTCGTTGAACGAGAGCAGCTGGACGTCGAGCAGCCGGGACTTCTTGTGGTGCTTGTCCTGGTCGGCCTTGGTGGGGGCAGCCTGGGACGCGGTCCCGCTGAGGCCGATGCTCAGCAGCGCGCAGGCCGAGGCGGCAGTGATCGCGAGCAGGCGGCGGGTCTGCAGGGGGTGTGACATCAGGGACTCCTCGTCTTGTCGTGCCCGAGCAGGCAAGGCGACCGGTCGAGGCTATCCCGGAACCCGGGGGGCGCGTGAACCCCCGAGAGCAACGATCTGACACCAGTTGCTAGCGGTCGCGGGCAGGCAGCTCGAGGGCGGCCCAGACCGCACGCCAGACCACCTTGGGCGACTCGCCCTGCGCGAGCGACTCCTCCACGGTGCGTCCGCCGAGCTCACCGAGGACGTAGAGCGCGGCCCAGGAGCGGGAGTACGCCGCTCCCAGTGCTGCGTCCATCCGGTCCCAGAACTCGGTGTGCCTCACGGCTGAGATTGTGCCCGACGGGTGGTCAGCCTTCCCACGAGCAGGGTGCCGACCACGACCAGAGCGGCGACGGTCAGCCAGCCGACGGTGTAGTTGCGGTCCAGGAGCGAGGGGTTGTCGGCGCGGGCACCGAAGCGGCCGAGGACCGGGATCGCCGTGACGGTCATCGTCGCCAGCACCACGAAGCCCAGCACGACCCGGGTGCGCACTCGGTTCGGGAGCACCCGGGCGCCCAGGGCGCCCAGGGCGAGGGTGAGCGGGGCGACCACGGCGTCGTGCAGCGCCACCCCGCCGGCCAGCCACAGCACCGAGTCGATGATGTCGGCGAGGTCTCGCTGCAGGAACCGCAGCGCACCGAAGGCGCCCATCGCCAGACCGAGCGCCCCGATCAGCAGGCGGGTCCTCACGTGACCACCTCGATCCGGCCGACCCACTTGGTCTGGAAGACCCCGGGGCGGTTGGGCGCGATCAGGCGGCACGGGAAGCCGTGGTCGAGGCTCAGGGCCTGGCCGTTGAGGCCCAGCGCGAGCAGGGTCAGCGGGTCGCGGGCGAAGTCCGCAGGCAGCTCGCTGCGGCGGAAGGCGCCGCTGGGCTGCAGCGAGGTCAGCCGGATCGTGGCGTCCGCGGGTGCTCGCACCAGGTCGAGCAGCTCGGAGAGGCGGACGCCGGTCCAGTCGCCCGAGGCACTCCAGCCCTCCACGCAGGCGATCGGCAGCTCATGGGTCCGCTGGGTCATCGCGGCGAGCTCGGCCATGTCGAGGGTGGTCTCGCCACCGGGGCCGGCGAGGACGAGCCGGTACCCCGGGTCCCTCGCCAGCTCGGTGACCTTGGCCGCGGCCGCGGACTTGTTGACCGGGATGCCCTGCGGTCCCTCCCCCGAGCGGACGCCGAGCACCGAGACCTTGCGCAGGAACGGCACCGTGCTACCGGCGGTGGCGAGCACCACCACCCCGGAGGCGACCAGTGCGGTGCGCAGGACCGCGCGGCGGCTCGGCACCCCATCGTCGTCCCCGGGGTGGTGGCCGGAGTCGTCGCCGGGGTCGTCGCCGGAGTCGTCGTCGGGGTCGTCGTCGGGGTCGTCGCCGCGGTCATCGCCGGGCGGGCGCTCGGGCAGCGGCTCGGCGTACGCCGCCTTGATGATCGGCAGCTTCACCGCGATGTGCACCAGCAGCGCACCGATCGCGATCCAGGCGACGGCGTAGTGGGTGGAGCGGAAGGAGAACGCCCAGGGGTACCACTGGGCGGAGTTGGCCAGGCCGGTGCCGAGCTGGAAGATCGAGGCCGCCACCAGCACCGCGATCGAGGCACGCTCGAGCAGGTGCAGTCCCAGCCGGCGCGCCTGGCCGAAGGGGATCTCGGCGAACAGCTTGGGGTAGACGCTCCAGAGCTTGACGAGCAGCAGCGGGATGGCCGCGGTACCGGCGATCACGTGGGTGCCCTGGGTGAGGCGGTAGCCCCAGATCGGCCGCGTGGGCGGGACGATCGGGACGTCGCGCAGGTAGTACCAGTGGCTGACCAGCCCGGTCAGGAACGCCAGCCCGAAGCAGACGCCGAGCCACACGCCGATGCGCGCGCTCAGCCGCTCGTGGCGCACGGCCGAGGTGAACGCGGCCTCCGTGGGCAGTGCCGGGAGCCTCATCGGGTCAGCACCGCGAACCAACGGCCGTGGTGCTCGCGCACGCAGTGTCGTCTCAGTCCCGCGTCGGAGGCCAGGTCGTGGATCGCCTCGGGGCCGACCTGCGCCCAGCGGAAGACCGGCGACTGCATGCCGTGGCTGGTGAGCCACGCGTCACTGACCGTGACCCCGACGCCCGGCTCGGCCAGGTCGCACACGATGCGACCGCCCCGACCGAGCATCTGGGCGCAGCGACCGAGCAGCGCGGCGGGGTCGCCGCCGATGCCGATGTTGCCGTCGGCGAGCAGGACGGTGTCCCACTGTCCCTCGCCCGGCATCGGCTCGAAGACGCTGTGCCTGACCACGGGCAGGCCGCGGTCGCGGGCCTGAGCCACCGCCTCCCGGACGATGTCGATGCCGAGCACCTGGTGGCCGCGCTCGACGAGGTGCGCCCCCATCCGGCCCGGCCCGCAGCCGACGTCGAGGGTGGTGCCACGGCAGTGGTCCAGCACCCGCCAGTCGGAGTGGTCGGCCCGACGGCGCCACTCGGCCACCGGCAGCTCGTGCTCGTAGGGCTCGATGCCCACCACGGTGGTACGGCGTCCGCGCAGTGCGTTGCCGAAGACGGTCCCGAAGGACGCGGTGGCGGTCACGACGGCATCAGCTCCAGTGCCCGGGCGAAGTGGCTGCCCTTGGCAGCGTCGGCCACCAGACGGGCGTCCTCGAGCTCGTCGACGTCGCGGAGCGCACCGATCTCGCTGAGGTTGGCTCCGGCGCGGTGCAGGGCCTCGCGGGTGCGGGCGCAGGTCTGGTCGGTCGACATCGGCACCTCCGCGAGGTGCGCGAGCAGATGCGGTCCGCCGACGCCGAGCAGCCACCAGCCGCCGTCCTCGGCGGGGCCCAGGACGGCCTCGTCGGGGCCGGTGAGCCTCGCCGCCGCCTCGAGGAGCGCCTCCGGCGACAGCTGGGGGGTGTCCATGCCGATCTGCACCACCGGCGCCCCTGACCTGGCGGCGGTGTCCTGGTGGGCGTGCAGGAGCCGCTCGGCGAAGGACTCCCCCCGCTGCGGGTGCAGTGTCCATCCCCGCGTCGCGGCGAGCAGCTCGCCGGCACGGTGCGCGCGGGCCAGGTCGCCGTCGAGGGCGAGATGGCAGCGCGGTACGCCGTACGCCTCCATGCCCGCGGTCAGGGTGTCGAGGAGTGCCGCCGCGGCGAGGTCGGCGGCCCGCTCCATCCCGACCACCCGGCCCAGGCGGGTCTTGACCGTGCCGGGGACCGGCGCCTTGGCGACCACGAGCAGCACCGGCAGGCGGGTCATGAGAGCACCCGGGCGAAGTCCCGCGCGGCACGGACGGTGCCGACCACCGAGCCGGAGACCTTCGACCTCGTGCCCAGGGCACGCGGGTGGTAGCCGATGTCGTGCTCGCTGAGCCGCCACCGTGCGGCTCCGGCGCGCTGGAGCAGCTCGACGGGGTAGCCGAAGCGCCGGTCCTCGACACCGAGCCCGAGCAGGGCCTCGCGGCGCGCGACCCGCATGGGCGCGATGTCGTGCACCGCCAGGTCGAGCCGCCGGCGCAGCCACCAGAGCACCAGCGCGTTCCCGGCGCGGGCGTGCCAGGGCCAGATCCCGCGGGCGACCGGTCGCCGCCTGCCCACGGCCATGTCGGCCCGGCCCTCGACGACGTCGGCGAGCAGGGCGACCAGGTCGGCGGGGTCCATCGACCCGTCACCGTCCATCACCGCCACGTAGGGCGCCGTGGCCGCCTCGAGGCCGGCGTGCACCGCGGCGCCGTACCCCGGGCGCTCCTCGGAGACGACCTGGGCACCGAGGCTGCGGGCCACGTCGGCGGTGCCGTCGCGCGAGCCGTTGTCGACCACGATCGGACGCAGGCCCGCGGGGAACCGCGACAGGAGTTCGGGGAGCGCGAGCGCCTCGTCGCGACACGGGATCACCACGTCGCAGGTCGTCTCGGGCCCGGTCATAGGTCAACCGTAGGCGGCAGGGCCACGGATCGGGTCGGCGAACTGGTCAACACACACTGGAGGCATTCGTCGCCGAGCCCCGATCGGACGGGTCGCAGCCTGGGTCCTCCTACTCTTGGGCACCATGGCCTCCGTCGGACGACTCAACCGGGCGCCCGCGACCGGACTGGCTGTGGCGGTGCTGCTGGCCACCCTGGGGATGGCGGTCCCGGCGATCTTCGCCTGGGACGTGCACGTGCGCTGGTTCCCTCCGCTGCACGCGATCTGGGATCCACGCCTCGGGGCAGGCACCGTGCCCGCCGTACTGACCGGGGGGCTGGCGCTGTGGCACGGCACCGCGCTGGCCGACCGGCTGCCGTGGCGCACGCTGCTGGTCACGGCGTACGCCGCCGGGGTGGCGTGGCTGTTCAGCCTGGCGCTGGTGGACGGGCTGGACGGCGTCGGGAAGATCCTGGACACGGAGTATGAGTACCTCCGCACGGCGCGGGCCACCTCGGACCTGCCTGCGGCGATCGCGGAGTACGTCTCCCGGATCCCCTACGACGGCCTGCCCGACGACATCCCCGGGGCGAACTGGCCGGTGCACCTCGCCGGGCACCCGCCGGGCGCACTGACCTTCTTCGTGATGCTCGACCGGATCGGCCTGGGCAGCGGACTGGCCGCCGGGATCGTGGTCACCCTGATCGCGGCCTCCACGGCGGTGGCCGTGCTGGTGACGCTGCGGCTGCTCGGGGCCGGGGACGTGGCGCGGCGGGCGGCGCCGTTCCTGGTGATCGGCCCGGCTGCGGTGTGGCAGTCGGTGAGCGCGGACGCCATGTTCGCCGCGGTCGCTGCCTGGGGCATCGCGGCGCTCGCCGCAGCCGCCGTACGCCGGCAGGTGGGGTGGGCGGTCGTGGCCGGGCTGCTGCTCGGCTACGCCGTGATGCTCTCCTACGGGCTGCCGCTGCTCGGCCTGCTCGCCGTGGCCGTCCTCGTCGTGGCGAGGTCGTGGCAGCCGCTGCCCTGGGCGGTGCTGGCTGCGGTGGCGGTGGTGGGCACCTACGCCGCGCTCGGCTTCACCTGGTGGGAGGCGCTGCCGGTGCTGCGCGAGCGGTACTGGGACGGCGTTGCCAGCAACCGGCCGCCGGCCTACTGGATGTGGGGCAACCTCGCGGCGCTCGCCTTCAGCGCCGGTCCGGTCGCAGGGGCCGGGCTGGCCGTGCTCGGCCGCAGGGTGCGCGACCTCGAGCTTCCCGACGGGTCGGTGCGGGTGGTGCGGTGGTTGGCCGGCGCCGGGGTCGCGATGGTGGTGGCGGCCGACGCCTCCCAGATGAGCAAGGCCGAGGTGGAGCGGATCTGGCTGCCGTTCGTGCCGTGGCTGCTGGTCGCGACGGCCCTGCTGCCCTCCCGCTGGCGGCGCCCCGGCCTCGCCGTACAGATCGTGGTCGCGCTCGCCGTACAGCACCTGCTCGACACCGGCTGGTGACCCCCTTCCGCCGAGACGTCGCAGATGAAACGGCTGACCCACCGCCGAGACGTCGCAGATGAAACCGCTGCCCCACCGCCGAGACGTCGCAGATGAAACCGCTGCGCGCGAGGGACACCGCGCCACGGGTGGCTCGATGCCTCTCGAGCGACGGCCCGGGCGTTTCAGCTGTGACGTCTCGGCGGGGGCGGGTGCGTTTCAGCTGTGACGTCTCGGCGGGGGCGGGTGCGTTTCAGCTGTGACGTCTCGGCGGGGGCGGGTGCGTTTCAGCTGTGACGTCTCGGCGGTCAGCGGAGGGGGGCGGTGGCGAACTCGGCGATCCCCTGCGCCGGGGGGATCTGCGCGGTGAAGCCGAGCTCGGTCGCGGCGAGGGCCGGTGAGGCGACCACGTGGCGGACGTCGCCGGCCCGGTAGTCGCCGGTGACCACGGGGGCCGGTCCGCCGGCGGCGCGCCCCAGGATCTCGGCGACCTCGAGGATCGGGATCGGGGTGCCCGAGGCGACGTTGTACGTCGACCACGACTCGGCCGGGCGCGCGAGCACCGCGTCCATCGCGAGCACGTTGGCGCGGGCCACGTCGTCGACGTGGACGAAGTCACGCATCTGGCCGCCGTCCTCGAAGACCCGCGGCGCGCGGCCCGCCTCCAGGGAGGACCGGAAGATCGCCGCCACCCCCGAGTAGGGGGTGTCGCGCGGCATCCCGGGCCCGTAGACGTTGTGGTAGCGCAGCCCGATCGCTCGCGCCCCGGCCTGCCGCGCCCACGCCAGCGTGTAGTGCTCCTGCGCGACCTTGCTCGCGGCGTAGCTGCTGCGCGGGTCGAGGCGCGCGTCCTCGGGCACCGGCTCCCAGGTCAGCGCCCTGCCGCAGTGCGTGCAGTGGTTCTCGAAGTCACCGGAGTCGAGCGCGGCCCGGCTGCGGGCCGGCGGCTGCTGCTCCCCGTGCGCGGCGCACGCGTAGCGCCCCTCGCCGTAGACCACCATCGAGCTGGCGAGCACCAGCGCGCCGACCCCCCGGGAGTGCATCGCGGCGAGCAGGGCGGCGGTGCCCAGGTCGTTGTGGCCGGCGTACAGCGGCAGGTCCGCCACCGTCACCCCGGCGCCCACCATCGCCGCCTGGTGGCAGACCACGTCGACTCCGTCGAGCAGGTCGGCCCACTCCCCCGCGCGGCGTACGTCGAACCGGTGCACGCCCTCGGGCACCTCGACCCCCGGGCCGTGCGCCTCGGGGATCATCGCGTCGACGCGCACGACCTCGTCGCCTCGTGCGGAGAGCTGGGCGTCGATCCTGGTGCCGATGAAGCCGCCGGCGCCGGTGAGCAGGACCCTCACGCGCCGGGACCCGGCAGCTCGAAGGGCACGGTGACGTCGTCCAGCCAGCTGGCACAGCCGCATCTCGACGGCTCCTCGGGAAGCGTGGCGACGACCGTGCCGAGGATGCCCTTGAGGGCGCCGATGTGCTTCTCGAACAGCGCGAAGACCTGGGCCTGGTCGACCGACTCCTCCGCGCTGACCCCGGCGTCGAGGTCGGTGACCAACGCGATCGTGGCGTAGCAGAGGCCGAGCTCGCGAGCGAGCACCGCCTCGGGGTGACCGGTCATGTTGACCACGGTCCACCCGGCACGGGCGTAGCTCTGCGACTCGGCCCTGGTCGAGAACCGGGGGCCTTCGATCACCACCATCGTGCCGCCGTCCAGGACGCCGTCGCCCGCGGCACCGACCAGCGCGGACCGCAGGTCGGGGCAGTAGGGGTCGGCGAAGGGGGCGTGCGCCGCCCCGGTGTCCATGAACGTCTGCACCCGGGTGGTGGTGCGGTCGACCAGCTGGTCGGGGACCACCAGCGTGCCCGGCTGGGTCTCGGGCTGCAGCCCGCCGACCGCGCACGGCGCGAGCACCTGCTGCACCCCGAGGCTGCGCAGCGCCCAGATGTTGGCGCGGTAGTTGATCCGGTGGGGCGGGAACTCGTGGCCCGCTCCGTGCCGGGGCAAGAAGGCGACCGGACGGCCGGCCACCTCGCCGAGCGCGATCGGGGCGGAGGGGTCACCGTGGGGCGTGGTCACGGTGACGGAGGTGGGGTCCTCGAGGAACTCGTAGAACCCGCTGCCGCCGATCACCGCGATCCTGGGGTGCCGCTGGTCGGGAGAGGTCATGGACCCATCGTGCCAACCGGCCCCACTGCTCAGGTCAGCAGGAGTCGCTCGAGCCGCCGACCGACGATGACCAGCCCCACGGTGCCCATCGCCACGAGGTAGACCACCGAGAAGGCGGAGTCGAGGGTCACCGCCCCGGTGGTCAGCTCGCGGACCAGCACGACGCCGCGGTAGAGCGGGGTGACCTCGACGACCCACTGCAGCCACATCGGGAACGCGGTGATCGGGAAGAACGTGGCCGAGAACAAGAACAGCGGCAGCGTGCCCAAGGTGACGTAGTCGAAGTCCTGCCACGAGCGCATGTAGGTCGTCAGCGCCATCGCCGCGCCGCCGAAGGCGAAGCCGATCAGCAGCGCTGCCGGGGCGGCCAGCACCGCCCACCACGAGTGCACCAGCCCCATCGCCACCATCACCAGCAAGAACGCCAGGGAGTAGATGCCTCCACGGAGCAGCGACCAGGTGAGCTCACCGCGGGCGACGTCGGAGGTGGTCAACGGCGTGGCCAGCATCTGGTCGAAGAGCTTGTTGTACTTGAGCTTGAAGAAGAAGTTGAACGTGGAGTCGAGCACCGAGCCGTTCATCGCAGAGGCCGCGAGCATCCCGGGGGCGACGAACTCGGCGTAGGGGATCAGCACACCGTTGAACTCGAAGCCCTCGATCAGCTTGCCGACGCCGACGCCGATCGAGAACAGGTAGAGGACCGGCTCGAGGAAGCCGGTGACGAAGATCCACCAGGCACCCCGGTAGGCGATGTAGTTGCGCAGCAGCAGCAGGCGGGTGGACTCCCCGACGCCGAGCTGCGCCCCGACCTGACGGCCGATGGCCTGGTTGAGCAGGCTCATGACTCGATCAGCCTCCGGCGCAGCAGCCGCACGGTCAGCCACCAGCCCAGCGCCGCCAGCACCCCGAGGTAGGTGAGATGGACCAGGGCCGACGACGCGTCGACCCGGCCGAGCACGAGCATCCGGGTGAGGTCGACGCTGTGCCACAGCGGAGTCACCCGCGCGAACCACTCCATGACGGGGCTGAGGTTGGTGATCGGGAAGAACGCCCCGGAGAACAGGAACAGCGGGATCATCACCAGCCGGAACACCAGTGAGTAGGCGCTCTCGTCCTTCAGCGCCGCGGAGAGCGCGAAGACCGGGGCGGCGAAGGCGAGGCCGGTCAGCAGCATCACGAAGAAGGCCCCGACGACCCCGGGCAGCGACTCGAAGACCCCGAAGGGGGCCATCACCGCCAAGAAGACCGCGCTGACCGTGCCCGCGCGGAACAGCACGAAGCCCAGCTGCGCGAAGACGATGTCACCCACCGTCAGCGGGGTCGCGATCATCGAGAAGTAGATCCTGTGCCACTTGATCATGCCCATCACCGGGTAGGTCATCTCCCCGATGACCGTGGTCATCACCTGGGCGGCGAGCATGCCGGGGGCCACGAACGCCAGGTAGGAGGTCGCGCCCTCCAGCCGCTCCGGGTCGGCCTGGATGAAGCCGCCGAGCAGGACGCCCATCGCCAGGATGTAGAGCAACGGCACCACGAAGGAGCTGATCACCGAGCCGCGCCAGGTGCGGCGGTAGACCGTGGCCCAGTAGTCGAGGAGCCGGCCGGCTCCGTCGAAGGGCCCGGTGCGCAGCGGCACCTCGGAGTGGGCGTCTGTGCGAGCCACCGTCACTCCACCAGCGTCCGGCCGGTCAGGCGGAGGAAGACGTCCTCGAGGGAGGAGCGTCGTACGAGCGTCATCACCGGGTTGAGGCCCCGCTCGTGGACCCGGGCGATGGCCTCCTCGCCGTCGGCGGCGTAGAGCAGGATCCGGTCGGGCAGCACCTCCACCCGCTCGGCGAGGTCCTCGATCTTGGGGGCGATCGCCTCGTGCTCACCGGTGCCGAAGCGGAGCTCGGCGACCTCGCGGGTCGAGTGGGTGCGGATCAGCTCCAGCGGGGACCCCTGGGCGACGATCAGCCCCTTGTCCATCACCACGAGCCGGTCGCAGAGCTGCTCGGCCTCGTCCATGTAGTGCGTGGTGATCACCAAAGTCACGCCCTGCTGCTTGAGCCGGAACAGCCGGTCCCACACGACGTGGCGGGCCTGGGGGTCCAGCCCCGTCGTGGGCTCGTCCAGCAGGAGGACCTCGGGGCGGTTGATCAGCGACCGCGCGATCGTCAGCCGGCGCTTCATCCCGCCGGAGAGGGACTCCACCTTGGCCTTCGCGCGCTCGGTGAGCTGCACGAACTCCAGCAGCTCCTCGCTGCGCTGGCGGACCTCGGCCCGGGGGATGCCGAAGTAGCGACCGTAGATGTAGAGGTTGTCGAAGACGTTGAGCTCGGTGTCGAGGGTGTCCTCCTGGGGGCACACCCCGATGCGTCCACGGATCTGCGGGCCGTGCGTGGCCGGGTCCAGCCCCAGGATGCTCAGCGAGCCCGAGGTCACCGGCGAGACCGCCGCGATCATCCGCATGGTGCTGGACTTGCCGGCCCCGTTGGGCCCGAGGAAGCCGAACGACTCCCCCCGGCGTACGTCGACGTCGATCCCGCGCACGGCCTCGAAGTCACCGAAGGCCTTGTGCAGGTCGACGGCCCGGATCATCGACTCGGCTGGCGTGCTCACGATCCCCGACACTAGACGCCTCCCCTGACAGCCCGCACGCCGATTACCCTCCGCACCACGCAGGGCCCGACCGAGGCCGGTCCGCCCCCGTTTTTTCCGAGACCGGCCGTTGCCATCGGGGCACTCGCTCGTTGGAGCGGTCGTGAGACTCACCCCACCCCGCCGCGCCCTGCTGGCCACCGCCGCCTCACTCGCCCTCCTCGCCCCTGTCCTCGCGACGAGCGAGCTCGCGGCGTCCGGAGCCGGCTCCCCCGCCGTGCCGATCATCTCCGACCCCCGCAGCCCCGCGGTGGCCGACTTCACCGGCCGCGCCGCGACCCCGAACCCCTACCCGTCGCAGCACCTGCCGCGCCACCCCTACATGGCGCCCAACGAGCGCAGCAACATCCACAACGACGCCTACCAGAGCGACACCTACAACGTCGGGGGGCCGCTGGGACGCGACCCCGAGGTCACCAGCACCCTGTTCGCCGCCGAGTGCGCCTCGGTCACCTTCGACCGCCGCGGCCGGATCGTCACGGTGTGCGTCTCGCCGCAGGGCGCGACGCTGCGGATGCTGGACCCGACGTCACTGGCGACGCTGGCCAGCTTCGACCTCCCGGCGCGCGAGCCGGGCACGTTCTCCTTCAGCAACTTCTCCGGTGGCGGGTACTTCTTCCTCGACCACCGCGACCGCGCCGTCGTCTCGACCTTCACCGGCCACCTGCTCACCATCGCCGAGAAGGGTGAGGGGTTCGAGGTGGTGCGCGACGTCGACCTGAGCAAGGTCACCGAGGGGTCGGGCATCCAGAGCGCGCTGCCCGACTGGGCCGGGCGGATCTGGTTCGTCACGGTCTCAGGTGTGGTCGGCTACGTCACCCCCCGGGGCGCTGTCCGCAGCGTCCACCTCCGCAAGGGCGAGACCATCGCGAACAGCTTCGCGATGGACGAGTCGGGCGGGGTCTTCATCGTCTCCACGCACGCGCTGTACCGGTTCGACGTACGCCGCAGCAAGCCGTCGGTGACCTGGCGGCGGACCTACGACCGGGGCTCGCGGGTCAAGCCGGGACAGGTCAGCCAGGGCAGCGGCACCACGCCCACGCTGATCGGCCGTGCCTCCTCGCGCGGCGGCGGGTCGATCGCGATCACCGACAACGCCGACCCGAGGATGAACGTGCTGGTCTTCCGACGCGGCAAGGCCGGGCCGGGTCGCGCGCCGCTCTGCCGCCAGCCGGTGTTCGCCTCCGACCGGGGCGACGACGAGAACAGCCTGATCTCGGTGCCCGGCGGCCTGGTCGCGGAGAACAACTACGGCTACGCCGGTCCGCTGCCGGCCGATCCCTCCGGGCGCTCGGCCACCACCGAGCCGGGACTGGTCAAGGTCGCGGTCGACTACCGCCGCGGCGGCTGCCACGTCGCCTGGCGCAACAACACCGCCCGGATCCCGACGGTGGTGGCGAAGATGAGCCGGCGTACCGGGCTGATCTACGGCTACACCCACCCCAGCCCCTCGGAGATCCCGCGCACGGCGCCGTTCCCGGACGAGCTCGCCCCGGACGCGTGGTTCTTCACCGCGTTCAGCGCGCGCACCGGCAAGCAGGTGTGGTCGAAGTACACCGGCAGCGGCCTCGGCTTCAACAACAACTACGCTCCAGTAAGCCTCGGGCCCGACGGTACGGCGTACGTCGGGACCCTTGGCGGGCTGATCCGGGTCGCCGACACACGCTGACGGCGACCCGGGGACGTCATCCGAACTGGTCGCCCCGGCGACCAGGAGGTATGACGTCCCACGCGGTCCACCGCAAGGCCACCTACGGCGTCGACAGTCCGGAGTGGATCAGACTCTCGAGCACCCGGCGAGCGGCAGCGTAGTCCTCGCCGTACTCCTCGGCGAAGCGCCGCTCGAGCGCGATCAGATGGCTGCGCCCCTGGAGGGCCAACGTGCGACCGCGCTCGGTGTAGGTGACGAGCTTGGCGCGCCGGTCGGCCGGATCGGGCCGCGTCTCCACGAGTCCGAGCTCCACCAGCTCGCGGACGACCTCGCCCATGGACTGCTTGGTGATCTGCGCGCGCGCCGCCAGCTCGGAGGCACGTGCTCCCTCGAGCGGCAGGTGCCCGAAGACCGCGTTGTGCGCGTACCTGACCTCGTGGTGACCCTCGGCCCGGGCCTGGTGGACCATGTCGGCGCTCAGCAGCCGGCCGGCCTTGTCCACCAGAGCGATGAACGGCTCGCGGTCGAGGACGCCAGGATCCGGGGCTCTTGACATTGGTAAGGTCACCTTCCTATATTAGACAGGTCTCCTTACCATATCAAGGACCGCCCATGAACCGAGAGTCACTGCTCCCCAGCGTCGCCGGCCTGTTCGCCACGAGCGGGCGCCGCACCCTCCGGGTCGGGGTGGAGCTGGAGCAGCTCACCCGTGACGCGCACGACGGGTCGGTGGTGCGCGTCGAGCGCGTCCGCCGGGCGTCGCTGGGTGCGTCGTACGCCGGCTGGCTGGGCTTCGAGCCGGGCGGGCAGGTGGAGCTGAGCCTTCCGTGCCACGACACCGTCGCCGAGCTGGCGAGGACCGCACGATCGACGGTGGGCGAGCTGAAGGCGGACTGTGCCGCGGCCGGGGTGCTCCTCGACCCGGTTCCGGTCGACGACCGGGGGCACGTGGTCCCGCTGCAGCTGACCAGTCGCCGCTACACAGGCATGCAGCAGCACTTCGACGGCATCGGGCCCGCCGGCCGCACCATGATGCGGCTGACCGCCTCCACGCAGGTGTGCCTGGACTGGTGGCCGGGCCGTGCCGGGCTGGAGCAGTGGCGCCTCCTGCAGCTCGCCGGGCCTGTCGTCGCTGCCCTGTTCGCCCACGGTGGCGGCGCGGGCTCCCGGCTCGCCACCTGGCTCGAGGTCGACCCCCGCAGGACCGCCTTCGACGGCCGGCTGCTGGGTGCCGACCCGGTGGCCGGCTACGTCGACTTCGCCGTACACGCGGGGAGCTTCGCGCTGCCCACCGATCCGGCTGCGGCCGTCGCCCACCACCTCTCGACGTTGTTCCCGCCCATCCGCCCTCGGGGTCACTACCTCGAGGTCCGCTTCCTCGACGCCCAGCCCGACCACCTCGTTCCCGTGGCCACCACGCTGCTCGCGACACTGCTCTTCGACGACGAATGCCGTCGGGGTGCGCTCCGGCTGCTTGCCGGCGACGAGGGGCAGCTGGCGCTGCGCTGGCGTCTCGCGGCTCTCGTCCCCGGCGAGCTCGCCGACGAGGGCCTCGCTCTGGTGGAGCTCTGCCTGGCGGGCATCCGACGGGCACCGGGCGGTTACCTCCCAGAGGGTGTCGAGGACCGTCTCCGGGAGCACCTCGAGGCCCAGGCCCGGACCGGTGCGGCATGAACGTGCTGTTCGTGGTCGACCCCCTCGAGGGACTCGACGCCGGGATCGACAGCAACGTCGGGCTGATGGCCGCGACTCGAGCGGAGGGCGCCGCGGTCTGGGTGTGCCAGCCAGAGGACCTGGCCGTGGTCGAGGGGCGAGTGCTGGCACGAGGTCGCCGGGTGGAGCTGCGACCCCGGACGCGGCGCGGAGACCATCGCTGGCACGTGCCGTCCCCGTGGTACGACGAGCTCGAGCAGCGGGTCCTCGACGTCGCCGAGGAGGTCGGCCTCGTGCTGCTGCGCCTGGACCCGCCGGTGGACCCGCGCTACCTGCGTACGACGTACCTGCTGGACGTGGCGGTGACGGCGGGGGTGCCCGTGCTCAACCGACCCGCCGGCGTGCGCGAGTTCCAGGAGAAGCTGTTCATCCTGCGCTTCCCCGAGCTCTGCCCGGAGACCCTGGTGACGGCCGACGCGCTCCGGATCGACGAGTTCCTCCGCGCTCACGGCGATGCCGTGGTCAAGCCCATCGACGGGTTCGCCGGCACCGACGTGTGGCTGCTCAGGCGCGAGGACCCCAACCTGGTCTCGCTGGTGGAGTCGGCCACCGCCTGCGGGACCCGGCACGTGCTCGTCCAGCGGTTCCTGGCCGCGTCGGCTGCCGGGAACAGGCGGCTGTTCGTTCTCGACGCAGAGATCGTCGGCGCGGTCGACCGGGTCCCGAGCCGTGAGGACTTCCGGATCGGCCCGCCGTCGGCCCCCGCGACCCCGGACCTGCGTGACCAGCAGATCGTGAGCGTGCTCGCCCCGGAGCTCGACCGGCTGGGCATCGTGCTCGCCGGGCTGGACGTGATCGACGGCCGGCTGATCGAGGTCAACGTGACCTGCCCGGGCGGCATGCACAAGACCGATGCCCTGCTCGGGACCGACCTGTCCGGCGTGGTCGTGCGCCGGTTGCTCCACCACACCACGGAAAGGGTGCTCCCATGAACACGCTCCAGATCGTCTGCGTCGCCCTGCTCGGCCTCCTGCTGTTCCTGCTCGGGGCCAACGTCACCCGGCACCGCGCGACCCGTGGCGGCACCGGGAACCAGATGCCGACCGATCCCGCCGACAAGATGTTCATCGCGATCCGCGCACACGGCAACGCCGCCGAGTACGTCCCGACCCTGTGCGTGCTGATCCTGGTCTGCGCCACTCTCTCGGACGGCTGGTGGGTCGACGTACTCGCCGTGAGCGCGGTGGTCGCCCGCTACGCCCACGCCCTCGGGATGCTCACCTCCAAGACGCTGGCCAGCCATGGCCCGCTCCGCGACCTCGGCGCCTCGCTCACCTACGCCAGCGGCATCGCCCTCGCGGTGACGGCCGTGCTGACCGCCTGAGACCCCGGGACGTCATACGAACTGGTCGCCCGCGCAACCAGAAGGTATGACGCTCCCCGGGATCGGACCCGGGACGTCATACGAACTGGTCGCCCGCGCAACCAGAAGGTATGACGTCCCGGGAAGGGGGACCTGTCGGTGCCGTCGGGCAGGATGTTCCGGTGCACCAGTTCAGTCAGGCGACCCGGGCGTGGTTCGAGGCCGCGTTCGCGCAGGCGACGCCTGCCCAGGTCGGGGCGTGGGACGCGATCGCGGCGGGTCGGCACGCCCTGGTGGTGGCGCCGACCGGCTCGGGCAAGACCCTGTCGGCGTTCTTGTGGTCGATCGACCGCCTCGCCAACGAGCCGATCCCGGAGAAGAGGGCCCGTTGCCGGGTGCTCTACATCTCGCCGCTCAAGGCGCTGGCCGTCGACGTCGAGCGCAACCTCCGGGCGCCGCTGGTCGGCATCCGGCACACCGCCGAGCGGCTCGGCCTCGAGGTCCCCGAGATCCGGGTCGGTGTGCGGTCGGGGGACACCAGCCCTGCCGACCGCCGCCGAATCCAGACCGCCCCCCCGGACATCTTGATCACCACCCCCGAGTCGCTGTTCTTGATGCTCACCTCGCAGGCCCGCGAGTCCCTGCGCGGGGTGCAGACCGTGATCATCGACGAGGTGCACGCCGTGGCCGGCACCAAGCGCGGCGCCCACCTGGCGGTCTCCTTGGAGCGGCTCGACGAGCTGCTCCCCAGGCCCGCCCAGCGCATCGGGCTCTCCGCGACGGTGCGACCGGTCGAGGAGGTGGCCCGCTTCCTCGGCGGGTCGTCGCCGGTCGAGGTGGTGGCGCCGCCCTCGGAGAAGGAGTGGGACCTCAAGGTCGTCGTGCCGGTCGAGGACATGACCCAGCTCGGCGAGGAGGGCGACGACGGCCCCCGGGCCGGCTCGCTGTGGCCGCACGTGGAGAGCCGGGTGCTCGACCTGATCGAGCAGCACACCTCCACCATCGTCTTCGCCAACTCGCGTCGGCTCGCCGAGCGCCTCACGGCCCGGCTCAACGAGCTCGCCGCCGAGCGGGCCGGCCTGGACCCCACGCAGGCCCCTGACCCCACCGACGACGGGCCCGACCCCTCCGCCGATGCGGCCACCCGCACCCCGGCCGAGGTGATGGCCCAGTCCGGCCAGACCGAGGGGGTCGCCCCGCTGGTCGCCCGCGCCCACCACGGCTCGGTGTCGAAGGAGCAGCGCGCGATCATCGAGGACGACCTCAAGCGCGGCCGGCTGCCCTGCGTGGTGGCGACCAGCAGCCTCGAGCTCGGCATCGACATGGGGGCCGTCGACCTCGTCGTCCAGATCGAGTCGCCGCCCTCGGTCGCCAGTGCCCTGCAACGGGTCGGGCGGGCCGGCCACCAGGTCGGTCAGGTCTCGCGCGGGGTGCTGTTCCCCAAGCACCGTGGCGACCTGGTGCCCTCCGCGGTCACTGTCGAGCGGATGCGCTCCGGCGGGATCGAGGCGCTGCACGTGCCGGCCAGCCCGCTCGACGTACTCGCCCAGCAGGTGGTCGCCGCCACCTCCCTGGACGCCTGGCACGCCGACGCGCTCTTCGAGGTCGTACGACGCTCGGCGCCCTTCGCCACCCTCCCCCGCAGTGCGTACGACGCCACGCTGGACCTGCTCGCCGGCCGCTACCCCAGCGACGAGTTCGCCGAGCTGCGGCCGAGGCTGGTCTGGGACCGGGTCTCCGGCGAGCTCACCGGCCGCCCCGGCGCTCAGCGGCTGGCGGTGACCAGCGGCGGCACCATCCCCGACCGTGGCCTGTTCGGCGTCTTCCTGGTGGGCGCCGACGTCAGCCGTGGCGGCGCCCGCGTCGGCGAGCTCGACGAGGAGATGGTCTATGAGTCCCGGGTCGGTGACGTCTTCACCCTGGGCACCACCAGCTGGCGGATCGAGGACATCACCCACGACCGGGTGCTGGTCTCCCCCGCTCCCGGCCAACCGGGCCGGCTGCCGTTCTGGACCGGCGACACCCTCGGCCGCCCCGCCGAGCTCGGCCGTGCGATCGGGGCGTTCACCCGCGAGATCTCCGCGATGTCGCGCGAGGACGCGATCGCCCGGGCCACCGGCGCCGGGCTCGACGAGTGGGCGGCCGACAACCTGGTCTCCCTGGTCGAGGAGCAGCGCGAGGCGACCACCGCGGTGCCGCACGACCAGCAGCTGGTGGTCGAGCGCTTCCGCGACGAGCTCGGCGACTGGCGGCTGGTGGTGCACTCCCCTTACGGCACGCCCGTGCACGCCCCGTGGGCGCTGGCCATCAACGGCCGGCTGCGGGAGCGCTACGGCGTCGACGCGCAGGCGATGGCCACCGACGACGGCATCGTGCTGCGCATCCCAGAGACCGACCAGGACCCGCCCGGCGCGGAGCTGATCGCCTTCGAGCCCGACGAGCTCGAGCTGATCGTCACCACCGAGGTCGGGGGCTCGGCACTGTTCGCGTCCCGGTTCCGTGAGTGCGCTGCCCGCGCCCTGCTGCTGCCACGCCGCGACCCCGGGCGCCGGGCGCCGCTGTGGCAGCAGCGCCAGCGCTCGGCCCAGCTGCTGGAGGTGGCCGCGCGCTACCCGTCGTTCCCGATCATCCTGGAGACGGTGCGCGAGGTGCTCCAGGACGTCTACGACCTGCCCTCGCTGGTGGCGCTGCACCAGCAGATCTCCCAACGCCGGATCCGGCTGGTCGACGTCACCACCCAGCGCCCCTCGCCGTTCGCGCAGTCGCTGCTCTTCGGCTACGTCGCGGCGTTCATGTACGAAGGCGACTCCCCGATCGCCGAGCGCCGCGCCGCCGCGCTCACCCTCGACCAGGGCCTGCTCGCCGAGCTGCTCGGACGCGCCGAGCTGCGCGAGCTGCTCGACCCCGAGGTGCTCGCCGAGATCGAGGCCGAGCTGCAGCGGCTGGCGCCCGATCGTCGCGCTCGCGACCGCGAGGGGGTCGCCGACCTGCTGCGCCTGCTCGGCCCGCTCTCGACGGCGGAGGTGCAGCAGCGCTGCCGGCAGCCCGACGAGGTCGCCGGGTGGCTCACCGAGCTGGCCGACGCCCGGCGGGTGGTGCCGGTGCTGATGTCGGGCCGGGAGCGCTGGGCGGTCGTGGAGGACGTCGCCCGCCTGCGCGACGGGCTCGGCGTCCCCGTCCCGCCCGGCGTCCCCGACGTGTTCACCGAGCCGGTGGAGGACCCCCTCGCCGACCTCGTCGGTCGCTACGCGCGCACCCACGGCCCCTTCCTCGCCGCCGAGGTCGCCGCTCGCCTGGGGCTCGGCGTCGCCGTCTGCCAGCAGACCCTGGCCCGGCTCTCCGCGCAGGGACGGGTGCTCGAGGGTGAGTTCCGCCCGGCAGGCGCCGGCACCGAGTGGTGCGACGCCGAGGTGCTCCGGTCGCTGCGCCGGCGCTCACTGGCCCGGCTGCGGCACGAGGTGGAGCCGGTCGAGCCGGTGGCGCTGGCCCGCTTCCTGCCGTCGTGGCAGCACGTCGGCGGTCGACTGCGCGGGGTCGACGGCGTGGTCACCGTGATCGAGCAGCTCGCCGGGTGCGCCGTACCCGCCTCCGCGCTGGAGTCGCTGGTGCTGCCCTCCCGCGTGCGCGACTACGAGCCGGCGATGCTCGACGAGCTCACCGCCACCGGCGAGGTGCTCTGGGCCGGGCACGGCGGGCTGCCCGGGTCCGACGGCTGGGTCTCGCTGCACCTTGCCGACACCGCCCCGCTGACGCTGCCCGACCACGGCGAGCTCGAGGTCTCCGAGCTGCACGCCGCGGTGCTGGCCGCGCTCGCCGGCGGCGGCGCCTACTTCTTCCGGCAGCTCGCCGGCACGGTCGGCACCTCCGACGACAAGGCCCTCTCCGGCGCCCTGTGGGACCTGGCCTGGTCGGGTCGCGTCGGCAACGACACCCTGGCACCGCTGCGCGCCCTGACCCGCACCGGACGCGGCGCCCACCGCGCCAAGCGCACACCCGGCCGGGTGCGCCCCGCCCGGCCACGGCTCTCCGGCGCCGCCCTGCGCGCCGCGCCGCCCGAGGTGGCCGGGCGCTGGGCACTGCTCCCGGAGCGGGAGACCGACCCCACCAAGAGGGCGCACGCCATCGCCGAGAGCCTGCTGGAGCGGCACGGAGTGGTCACCCGCGGCGCGGTGGTGGGCGAGCGTACGCCGGGTGGCTTCGCCGCGACCTACCGCGTCCTGGCCGCCTTCGAGGAGAGCGGCCGGTGCCGGCGCGGCTACTTCGTGGAGGGGCTCGGCGCCGCCCAGTTCGGCACGGTCGGGGCGATCGACCGGCTGCGCACGCACCAGGGCGACGGCGACGCCCCGGAGAAGCCGGCAGCGCTGGCGCTCGCCGCCACCGACCCCGCCAACCCCTTCGGTGCGGCGCTGCCGTGGCCCGCACAGGAGTCCGGTCACCGGCCGGGTCGCAAGGCCGGGGCCATCGTCGGCCTCGTCGACGGCGAGCTCGCCCTCTACGTCGAGCGCGGCGGCAAGACCCTGCTGACCTTCAGCGACGACGACGAGACCCTGGCCCGCGCCATCGAGGCGCTCGGTCGCGTCGTGCGCGAAGGCGCGCTCGGGCGGTTGACCGTGGAGAAGGTCGACGGCGCCAGCATCCTGGGCGCCGACTCCGAGGTGCTCCGCAGGGCGATGGAGACCGCGGGGTTCGTGGCCACCCCCCGCGGCCTGCGACTCAGGGGCTAGGGCGTGCCCGAGGGCGACACCGTCTACCGCGCGGCCAGGAAGCTGGACACCGCCCTGAGCGGGCAGGTGCTGCGGGCCAGCGACTTCCGGATCCCTTCGCTCGCGACCGCCGACCTCAGCGGCGTCCGCGTCCTGCGCACCCGCTCGCGCGGCAAGCACCTGCTGACCCGCTTCGAGAACGACCTCACCCTGCGCACCCACCTGAAGATGGAGGGCACCTGGTCGGTGCACCCCGTGGGCTCCCGCTGGCGCAAGCCGGCGCACACCGCGCGGGTGGTGCTGCGCACCGAGTCGACCGAGGCCGTCGGCTTCCAGGTGCTGCTCGACCTCGTGCCCACGGACCGCGAGGACGACCTCGTCGGCCACCTCGGGCCGGACCTGCTCGGGCCTGACTGGGACCTCGAGGAGGCACTGTCCCGGCTCGCCGCCGACCCTGCCCGGCCGATCGGCGACGCCCTGCTCGAGCAGCGCAACCTGGCCGGCATCGGCAACGTGTTCAAGGCCGAGCTGTGCTTCCTGTCCGGTGTCGACCCGCTGACCCCGGTCGCGGCGGTGCCCGACCTGCCCGCGATGGTGGCCCGGGCCCGGCAGCTGCTCGAGGCCAACAAGGACCGTCCCACCCGGATCACCACCGGCGACCGCCGTCCCGGCCACCGGCTGTGGGTCTACGGCCGGCGCGGCCCCTGCCTGCGCTGCCGTACGCCGGTCCGGCGGGCCGACCAGGGGCCGGCCGGCCAGGAGCGCACGACGTACTGGTGCCCCTCCTGCCAGCCGCTGCGCCCCTGACGACGCCGGCCCGGCCTAGTCCAGCGAGCCTGGGTCCGCCGGCACGTCGACGGCGTGCTGGGCCAGGGCGGAGAGCGGCACGATGTCCAGCACTGCCCGGTTGGTCGCCGCGAGCACCACCGGCGCGGCCACCCCGTCGAGTGCCGCACGCGCCCAGTTCACCGCGGTGACGCACCAGCGGTCGCCGGGCACCAGCCCCGGGAAGCCGTATTCGGGTCTGGGGGTGCCCAGGTCGTTGCCGATGCTCCGTTGGTGCTCGAGGAACTCGGCGGTCACGACGGCACAGATGGTATGGCTGCCCAGGTCCTGCGGCCCGGTGTTGCAGCACCCGTCCCGGAAGAAGCCGGTCAGCGGGTCCAGGCCGCAGGGCTCAAGGTCCTCGCCCAGGACGTTGCGCTCGGTCATGGGCCCAGCATCGCACCGCCCCGTCGCCCTGCCCGTGCCCCGGATAGGTTCTCGACGTGAACCCACGCCCCCGCTTCCTGCTCGAGATCATCGTCTTCTGCGTCGGCATGGCCAGTCTGGGAGCGGAGATCGCCGCCGCCCGGCTGCTGGCCCCCTGGTTCGGCGCCAGCACGATCGTGTGGGCCAACACCATCGCCACCGTGCTGGTGGCGCTCTCGGTCGGCTACGCGATCGGTGGCCGGCTCGCCGACCGCAATCCCACCTTGCGGGGGCTCTCCCGCTGGGTGCTGCTCGCCGCGGCGCTGCTGGCGCTGGTGCCCTTCGTCAGTGGTCCGTTCCTGCGCCTGTCGGTGAAGGCGTTCGACCAGCTCTCCGGCGGGTTGTTCGTCGGCTCCCTGGTCGGGGTCGGGGTGCTGATCGCGGTCCCCGTGCTGCTGCTCGGCATGGTCTCGCCGTACGCCGTGCGCCTGAAGGTCGACGCGGTGGAGGACGCCGGCCGCACGGCGGGACGGCTCTACGCCATCGGCACGATCGGGTCGCTGACCGGCACCTTCCTCTCGGCACTGCTGCTGATCCCCCTGGTCGGGACCCAGCGCACCTTCTTGATCTTCGCGCTGGTCCTGGCCGTGGTCACCCTTCCTGCCATGGGACGCCGCACGTGGGGCCCGGCCGCCGCCGTGTCCACCGCGATCGTGCTGCTGATGCTGCTGCCCGTCGGCGTGACCAAGTCGGTGACCAGCGCCGGCACGGTGATCTGGGAGCGCGAGACCGAGTACCAGTACGCCCGGGTGATCGAGGCCCCCGACGGCGAGCGGGTCCTGGAGCTCAACGAGGGTCAGGCGGTGCACTCGATCTATCGCGAAGGTCAGTACCTGATGGGTGGCTACTGGGACTCGATGCTGGCCCTCTCGCTCGCGGGCGAGGAGCGTCCCACCCGGGTCGTCAACCTGGGCAGCGCCGCCGGGACGGTGGCGCGCGGGCTGACCCACTACTTCCCCGAGGTCGAGGTCGACGCGGTGGAGATCGATCCCGCCGTGACCGAGGTCGGGCGGGAGCTCTTCGGCCTCGGCGGGGAGAACATCACCACCCACGCGGCGGACGCCCGCCCCTGGATCCAGGCTCAGGACCGCACCTTCGACGCGATCCTGGTCGACGCCTACCGCCAGCCCTACATCCCGTTCTACCTGGCCACGCGGGAGTTCTTCGACGTGCTCCGCGACCGCCTGGCCCCTGGCGGGACGGTCTCGGTGAACGTCGGGCACGTCCCGGGGTCCGATGACCTGGAGAAGGTGCTGACCGCCACCATGAGGGCCTCCTTCGGTGCCGACCGGGTCTGGCGCGACCCCGTCGACAGCACCAACACGATCCTGCTCGCCGCGCGGGGGACCTACGACCCGGCTCAGCGGCTGCGGGAGATCGACGTGCCGGACGACGTGCGCCCGCTGGTGACCGAGGCAGCCGCACGACTCGAGCCCGGTCTGCGCGGAGGCACGGTCTACACCGACGACCGAGCGCCGGTGGAGTGGCTGATCGACGCCTCCCTGGCCGAGGTGGCCGAGTAGCCGCGTAACCCCCGGGCTCCTCCAGCGTTTGGCTATCGATACGACACTCGCCGGTCACCTTTCGCCTCGTTGGAGAATCCTTCATGTCTGCAGCGCCACTGCGTCGCTCGTCCTCGATCGCCCTCCTCACCTCCCTCGTCTCCGGGCTGGTGCTCACCCTCGGGCCCGCCGCGGTCGCGGCCCCGAGCGCGACCTCCGATCTGCGCGTGGAGAACAGCTTCGTCTCCGCCAAGGGCTGGGTGAAGCCTGGCGAGAGCTACCCGTCGCGGATCATCGTGACCAACCCCGGGGACACGGCGTCCGGGCCGGCGACGGTCACCGTGACCGCCCCCACCGGTACGTCGTTCGTCGACGCCCGCTCCGCTGCCGGGGCCCCGACCGTGGCCGCCGACGAGATCTCCTGGGTGATCCCCAGCGTGCCGGCCGCGACCGCTGCCGGCGCGGGCCGGGCGACCCTGGTGATCGAGAGCAAGGCCAAGACCCTCGCACAGGTCCCGACCCTGGTCTGGCGCGACCTCTCCACGCGGGCCACGCTCACCCAGGCCGGCGAGGCCGACGAGGTCGACGCCAGCCACGGCCCCAAGGTGATCCCGCCCAACGGCGACTACGACTCGGCCCGCTACGGCGACCGGCCGTTCCCGGTGGTCCCGGTGCAGTACCGCGACCGGGCCTACCAGCCCGACCACGACGGCGCCGACCTCGACAAGGCCATCAACGACCCCGCGAACCCGGGGTCCACGCTGAACCTCTTCCAGGAGATGTCGGTCGGCCAGCTCTTCCCGCTCGGCACCGTCCCCTCCGACGGCATCGCCACCGCGAACTTCACCGACTACCAGCCCGGCTTCGACTTCACCCAGATCGAGCCCCAGGGCGTGAACACCTGCACCGGCGGCGCGACCAAGACCGGCCCGGTGCCCGCTCCCGGCACGGTCGGCGGTCCGACGTACACCGAGCGGATCACCAACGGGGTCTACAACCTGCCCGGCAACACCGCCTACTACGGCGCGGACGGCAACGGCTCCGCGGTGCCCGGAGCCCTCACCGGCCAGGCTGCGCTGATGCAGATCGACTCGGGCTGTGGCCAGACCGCCAAGATGGTCTGGGACGCGGCCGCGATCGCCGACCCGGAGATCGACTACTCCGACTACGACACCGACAAGGACGGCGTCGTGGACTTCTTCATGGCCGTCTTCGCGGGTTGCGGTGGCAACGGTGCCTCCCAGCTGACGCTGCCGGGCGACCCCATCGGCGCCTGCCCCTACAGCCAGACCCCCTACGACAACGTCTGGCCGCACTCCTCCTCGCTGGAGTACTACTACAGCGACCCCGACACCGGGCTCGCCGGCTTCACCACCGACGACCAGCTCAAGGACCTCGAGGACCGGCCGCTGTTCTACACCAGCGCCGAGCGCAAGCAGACGACCACCACGCCCACCCAGTGGAAGGTGTTCGTCCGGGTCGGCCCCTACAACCTGAACCCCGAGACCGCGATCGACAGGGCCAGCGTGATCTCCCACGAGTACGGCCACTCCCTCGGCCTGCCCGACTTCTACTCCCTCGGTGACCGCGAGACCTACGGCGACTGGAACCTGATGGCGACCGACAAGTCGCAGAACATGGACGCCTACTCCCGCCAGGAGCTGGGTTGGGTCGTCCCCGAGGTCCTGGCGAAGGGCTCGCAGAAGACCGTCACCGACTGGAGCGACTCCAAGCAGGACACCGGCAAGATCAGCTGGCAGACCGCCGACGGCACGCCGTACACCCTCGAGCAGGGCACCGACGGCACCGTGCACAACTCGCTGATGTACGCCGCGAAGCTCCCTGGCCGCAACCTGCTGGACCCGGCCAAGTTCGACACCGGTGACAAGGCCACCAAGAGCCACGCGTGGTTCTCCGGCTCCGGCAACGACTTCGGCTGCGCCGCCGACGGCAAGGCGCACAACCTCGACCTCGCCGTGCCCGGCCTGGCCGACCTCCCAGCCGGCAGCACCGTGAAGCTGAGCCTGAAGTCGGCCTTCGACATCGAGTGGGACTACGACTACGGCTACGTCCTGACCTCCACCGACGGCGGCAAGAACTTCACCTCGCACGCCTCGGAGCGCTCGGTCCCGACCACGACGTCGGCCAACCCGAACGCCAACGCGTGCCAGACCAAGTACGGCAACGGGATCACCGGCTCCAGCGCCTCCTACACCGACCCGGTGACGGTGAACAAGGACCGGCTCACCAGCGCCTACCCCGACTCGACGTTCATCGCCGACGAGTTCGACGTCTCCGACCTCGCCGGCGCCGCGGCGCCGATCCTGCGGTTGAGCTACTCCACCGACCCCGGCCTGGCCCGTCCCGGCTGGTTCATGGACGACGTCACGGTCACCGCCACCACCCCGAGCGGCGAGAAGGTGCTGCTGGCCACGGACTTCGAGGACGACATGGGCCCCGACGACGCCCGGGTGTTCAACGGCGGCTGTCGCGACGAGAGCTTCGGCGGCACCTGCACCAAGGGCTGGCAGTACGTCAAGGCCGGCGACGAGGCCTCCTTCGACCACGCCTACTACCTCGAGATGCGCGACCGCTCCGGCTTCGACCTCGACGGCCACGGCCAGATCGACCGTGACCCGATCGGCTTCGAGCCGGGCCTCTACCTCGCCTACACCGACGAGGCGCACGGCTACGGCAACGCCGGCACCGACGACCCGCCGGCGCAGAGCCCCCTGGACTCCACACCGACCCCGGGGAGCGACGCGCCGAACCTCGACGACGCGGCCTTCACCGCCGCAGCCGCCCGCTCGACGTACTCCGACTCCGGGGAGGGGCACACCGACAACTACAGCGACCCCGCCGAGCAGACCGCCGACCCGCGCCACCCCGGCGTGGACAACCCGTGGCGCTTCCAGTACGACTGCCTCGGCTTCACCGTCAAGGACATGTCCGGCAACACCAACGGCCCAGCGACCTCCGACGGCGACCTGACCGGGACCGTGGACTTCACCCTCGGTGCCGGGTGCGGTGCCTACAACTACGGCTACGGCCCGACCGACGTCGTTCCCAACGTCGAGCCGACGGCCGTCGCGGAGGTGTCCCCGGCAACGGGTCCGGTGGGCACCGAGTTCACCTACTCGGGTGAGAAGAGCTCCGACGCCGAGACGCCCAACGACCTCGACTACAGCTGGGACCTCGACGCCGACGGCACCAAGGACGCCTCCGGTCCGGTGGTCAAGAAGACCTGGGACACCCCCGGGGCGCGCACGGCGGTCCTCACGGTCACCGACCCGAGCGGTGGGCTCGACACGGCCGAGCAGACCGTCACGGTGACCGCCCCGACGGCGGGCAACACCGCCCCGACCGCCCGGATCAGCACCTCGCCGGCGATCCCGCTCACGATCCGGCAGCTCTACCTGGACGGCTCGGCGTCGACCGACCCGGAGACCGCCGCGCAGGGTCTGAGCTACGCGTGGAACTTCGGCGACGGCGGGAGCGCCGTGGACGCCACGGGCGCGAAGGCGAGCACGAAGTTCCGCTCGCCGGGCCTGCGGCGGATCACCCTGACCGTGACCGACCCGCAGGGCCGTTCGGACACCTCCAGCCGCTACGTCCGGGTGTGGAAGGAGCTGGAGTGCGGCAAGCGCGGCGTCGCGAAGCGCGGCAGCTGGCGTCCGCTGGCCCGCAGCGGCTCCCGCTACTGGGGCAGCTACTGCGACAACCGCGGCAAGGGCAAGGGCAAGGACACCCTGACTGCGAAGTTCTCCGGCGGGCGGCTGCGCGTGGTCTTCGGCCAGGCGCGCTCCGGCGGCATCGCCAAGATCCTGATCGACGGTCGCGGACACGGCCGGATCCGGTTCGGCGGGGGTGACTCGTCGGTGCCGGTGATGTCGACGAAGAACTTCAACGGGCTCGGCGACGGCCGGCACACGGTCAAGCTCGTGGTGACCCGCGGAACGGCGTACGTCGACGGATTCCTGGTCACTCGCTGAGCGCACCTCGGCGAGGGGGGTCGTCGGGACCCGTCCTGGACACCACAATGTCCGGGTGGAGCCCGACGACCTCCCCGACCCGGGTGACCTGTGGTGGTCCTGGGTGGTGCTTGCCGCCCTGCACCGGGCCGTGGACGACGACCACTGTGGCTTCGACGAGCGACTCCGGGTGCTCCGACTCGAGACCAGCGCGGGATCCTGGGTGCGGATGCAGCGCACCCTGCGCTCCCGCGCCACGCTGTGGGGCCGGTCCAGCCGGGCCCCGCAGGCGCCGGCCGACGCCCGGGCCGCGGCCCCCGACTGGGCGGTGACCGAGGCGATGGCGGGGCGGCGGCCGACCTTCCTGGCGTGGTACGCCCACGGGGAGTGGGACACCAGCTCCCCCGGAGCCGACGAGGGCGCCGTGCACCTGCTGCGGCCGATCCTCACCGTCGACCCGCGGGCCGTGGAGCTGGCCCGCGCAGGCCGGCTGGACGCCGCGGCCCTGGCGCGCTGGACCGACGGTGAGCACCTCGGTGCGGCGGCCGATCTCGTGACGCGGGCCGGGCAGACGGTCCCGGGAGCCCCGGTGGGTGCGGCCGGCGCGGTCCGCGCCCGCCTGCGCGACCAGATCCACGAGCAGATGCGCGAGGCCGACGAGCGCGACCGGATGCTGATGCAGCGGCCCCCGGTGCTGGTGCGGTGGCTGCGCGCCAGCGGCCCCGGCGTACCGTTCGAGCACGCGGTGATGATCACCCGGCACCGCACGGTCGTCTCACCCACGAGCACGCCGCTCGCCGAGCCCGTGGTCCGGTCGCTGGCCAACGTGCTGACCGGCCTGCACCATGAGGAGGCGGGCGAGGAGTCGGGCGCCTGGCTGTTCGCGCGGGTGGCCTCCGACGGGGTCGTGGTGGCCTTCGATCGTGCCTTCGACAGCTGGCCCTCGTGGTTCCAGGTCCGCCAGGTCGACCAGGGCCCCACCCTCGACGACCTCGCCTGGGAGATGCAGCAGCGAGCAGTGCCCTGGCGTCCAGCCTGGGCGGGCCTGCTCCCCCGCGGCTGAGGCACCGGATTCGGGCGCTTCCCCCCTGTGCCCGCTTGGCTGGTGTCCGCTTGCTCACTGGCCCGGGCCGCTTGTAACGCGGTGTTCGTGTTGCTTTCTGCTGCGCCGGCGCCCCTAAAAGCAGCACGAACACCGCGTTACAAGCCCCTCCCGGGAGCGGGCGCCGGGGGCGCTCGGTCGGATGCCGGCTAGAGCAGCCGGCGGTCCGAGGCCCAGCGGGTGAGCTCGTGCCGGGAGGAGAGCTGCAGCTTGCGCAGCACCGAGGACATGTGGGTCTCCACGGTCTTGATCGAGATGAACAGCGCAGCGCCGACCTCCTTGTAGGAGTAGCCGCGCGCGATCAGCCGCATCACCTCGCGCTCGCGCTCGGTGAGCCGGTCGAGGTCCTCGTCGACGGCCGCCACCTCGATGGTTCCGGCGAAGGCGTCCAGCACGAAGCCGGCCAGCCGGGGGGAGAACACCGCGTCGCCCGAGGCCACCCGCTCGATGGCCGCGAGCAGCTCGACGCCGGTGATGGTCTTGGTCACGTAGCCGCGGGCGCCGGCCCGGATCGTGCCGATCACGTCCTCGGCCGCGTCGGAGACCGACAGCGCCAGGAACCGCGTGGGCGGGCCCCCCGCTTCGGCCGCGGGCGAGAGCGCGCACCTGCGCATCACCTCGGCCCCACCGCCGCCCGGGAGGTGTACGTCGAGCAGCACCACGTCCGGTCGGTGCTCCAGGACCGCCGCCACCGCCTGGTCGACGTCGGCCGCCTCCGCGAGCACCTCGACCGCGCTGCCCAGCTCGGCGCGGACGCCGCTGCGGAACATGGCATGGTCGTCGACGATCACGACGGTGCGCTGGCCGATGCCGGGCTGGCCCATGCTGCGCTGGCTCATCAGGACTCCTTCGCCGGGTGGGCCGGCAGCGAGAGGTGCACCTCGGTGCCCCGACCGGGGCCGCTGCTCACCGTGGCGGAGCCACCGTGGCGCTCCATCCGGCCGATGATGCTGCTGCGCACTCCCTGCCGGTCCTCGGCGACCGCCCCGACGTCGAAGCCGGCGCCACGGTCGCGGACGAAGACCTCGGCGCCGGCCGAGGTCACCTCGGCGTAGACGTCCACCACGGTCGCCCCGGAGTGCCGGGCCGCGTTGGTGACCGCCTCCCGGACCGAGAGCACCAGGGCTCGGCCCGCATCGGTGACCGGGGCGTCGCCGACGCAGACCAGCTCGACCGGGACTCCGTGCGCGTCCTCGACCTCGGCCGCAGCCGTGCGCAGGGCCACCGAGAGCGTGGTCGGGCCGGCGCTCACGGCGTCGAAGAGCCACGAGCGCAGGTCGCGCTCCTGGGCGCGTGCCAGCCGGGAGACCGTGCTCGCGTCGCCGGCCGAGCGCTGGATCAGCGCCAGGGTCTGCAGCACCGAGTCGTGCAGGTGCGCGGCCACGTCGGCCCGCTCCTCCGAGCGCACCCGCGCCTCCCGTTCCTCGCTGAGGTCCGAGGAGAGCCGGAACAGCCACGGGCCCACCATGAACCCGAGCCCGACGATGCCGAACGCGGCGGCCAGCCCGACGTTGAGCGCGACCACGAGGCTGCCCGAACGCAGCGAGAACAGCGTGATCGCCCCGACCAGGAGCAGCAGGCCGGTCCCGATGCGCAGGTAGGCGCCCCACCCGCCCCCACCGACCACCGCCCGCAGCGGGCCCATCCGCCGGGAGGGGTCGCTCCACCGGTTGCGCTGGGCCTCGTCGGCCTGCCACCACAGCACCGCGACGCCCCCGCCGGCCAGGAGCAGCGGGCCGTAGGCGAGGGTCTGGCCGGTCACGAACGTGATCAGCAGCAGTACGCCGATCGCGATCGCACCCACGGCCACCAGCGGGCCGAAGTCGGTCCACCGCCGCTCCCGCCGACCACCCCGCCTGCCCTGGCGGGTGGCGGCGTCGAGCCCGGGCGGGAGCGGGTCGGTGTGCCGCTGCGCGGGAAGGAGCAGCCACAGGCCGGCGTACAGCACCGCGCCGAAGCCCCCGAACGCGACCAGCGCCAGCATCCCCATCCGCACCCACAGCACCGGCAGGCCGAGGTGCTGCGCCAGTCCGGCAGCCACCCCGCCCAACCACCGGTCGTCGGCGGAGCGGTGGGCGCGACGCGGGCCGTCGACTGCGGCGGGCACAGCTCGAACGGGGGGCGCGGTGGAGGAGGTCTGGCTCATGACCCGTCCATCGTGTCACCGCCACCCCCGAGGAGGCATCAGGTGCCGACCCTGACCCCGGCCCCGAGAAACCAGGACCATCCCCGATGTCGCCGGGGAGCCCGAACCCACACCATGGACACATGAGCCACCAGACCCCTCCCACACCCGGAGGCCAGGCCGGGACCTCCTGGACCTCCGGGACCTCCGAGGCCTCCAGCGCCGACCCCCGCCGATCCGGCCCCCGCGTCAGCGGCGAGCAGATGCGCGACGTGGACCGGATGCGCCGCAGCAGCACCGACCGCTACGTCGCCGGTGTGGCCGGAGGCCTCGGCCGGCACTTCGACATCGACCCCACCGTGATCCGCGTGACCCTGGTGGTGCTCACCCTCTTCGGCGGCGCCGGAGCCCTGATCTACGCCGCCGTCTGGCTCTTCGTGCCCGAGGACGGCAAGGAGCGCGCCGTCGTCGACGTGCGCGGTGACGGGTTGCGTGTGCTGCTGATCGTGTTCGGCGTGCTCGCGCTCTCGATGGTCTTCGGCGCCCCGTTCTTCGGCGGCGGGTGGGGAGTCCCCCTCCCCCTGCTGGTCATCGGTCTCGTGGCCGTCGCAATCTATGCGTCCCGCAGCCAGAAGCGGCTCTCCGGTCAGGCGCCCCCGCCGTGGGCCGGAGCCGGTCCCTCGCCCGACCCAGCATCGAAAGGCTCCGTCATGACCGTGACCGACGACCCGACCACCGGCCCCACGACCGGCCCCACGACCGGCCCGGCCACCGAGCCGGGCACCTACCCCGCCACCGGCTCGGCCACCGGGCAGCAGCCACCCGCCTGGACGCCGCCGGGCGCCCCGCCGTACGTCTATGCCTACGTCCCCCGCCCGCGACGCACCGGAACCGTGCTGTTGTGGCCGACCCTGGCGCTGATCGCGATCGCCCTGGGCAGCCTCGGCAGCTACGACATCTCCCACGAGGTCGTGGTCTCGGCGTACGCCGCCCTGGCACTGACGATCACCGGCGTGATGCTGCTGGTCGGTGCGTTCCGGGGCCGACCCGGTGGGCTGATCGCCCTGGGCATCGTGAGTGCGCTCGCCCTGGCGGTGACCAGCGTCGTGGGGTCGACTACCGGAACCTCGACGTCCTCCGACACGGTGCGGATCGCCCCGCTGACCGCGGGCGCGGTGCGCACCGACTACACCGCCTCCACCGGCTCGGTCGAGCTCGACCTGACCCGACTGCGGGACCCGCAGGAGCTCCACGGGCGGGTCGCCACCGTGCATGTCAACGCCGGGGAGATCACCGTGCTGGTCCCCTCCGAGGTCGACGTCCACATCGAGGCCGACATCAGCATCGTCGGCGAGATCGTCGTCAACGGCGAGCAGCACGCGGGGTTCGGCCAGTCGGTCTCGACCACGATCCCCGGTACGTCGGCCTCGGACCCCGATGCGCCGTTCAACCTCGTCCTGAGCTCACGCGTCGGTCAGATCACCGTCGAACAGCGCTAACCCACCCCCGATCCACGGAGTGATCCCATGTCAGAACCCACCCCTTCCGCCGACCACAGCGTCAAGGTCACCCACCTGGTCTTCGGACTGCTCTTCCTCGGCATCGCCGGGCTCTGGGCGCTCGTGACCGGTGACGTGGTGACCGCCGACCGGCTCACCTACATCGGACCGGGCCTGCTGATCGCCGCCGGTGTGATCGGTCTGGCGGCTAGCCTCGCCAGTGCTCGCAACCGGCGCAACCGGATCCACGGCGAGAACACGACCCCCGACCACCACGACGGCGACGACATCACCGAGGAGCTCCGATGACCGAGCAACCCCAGACCCCCGACGGGCAGCCCCCGTACGGGCAGCCCGCCGCCGGCCAGCAGCCGCCCCACGCGCCCGTCCCACCACCGATCAAGCGGCTGACCCGCACCAGCTGGGACGCCCCCATCAGCGGCGTCTGCGGCGGCGTGGCGCTCTACCTCGGGGTCGACCCGACCCTGGTCCGGGTGCTCGCCGTGATCGCCGGGATCTTCACCTTCCCGATCGGGCCGATCGCCTACCTGGTGCTGTGGGCGGTCATCCCGAAGCAGTGATTCCTCAGGCGGGTGGCGTCGCGCTGCTCGAGCCGGACAGCGACCGGGTGATCACCTGGTTGGCCGCCCGCTGGAACCCCGCGACCACCGCCTCGAGGGTGAGCTGGCGCAGGCGGGACATCGTGACCTCGAAGCGGGCCTTGTCGGCCTCGCTGTGCTCCTGGCCCCGGAACGGCGTCAGCACGCGGGTGCGCAGGATGTGGGTGAGCTCGTCGGCGAGGGAGTCCATGTGCCGGGTGATCGCGTCCGCGGCCTCCTCCATGGAGTCCACCGGGATGTCGATCTCCATCAGCTTCAGCGCCACCTCGAAGGGCGGCAGGATCTCGAAGCGCTCGCCGTCCTGCCGGATCGCGTAGATCTTCTCCAGCCGCTGCAGGTCGGTGTCGTCCAGCCGGCGCCGGGCCCGGGTCTCCAGCTGGCGGCGGGTCAACGTCTCCCGCCGGCCGGCCCCCCACGAGGTCAGCATCGCCCGTTGCAGCGCGAGGTCCTCGACGCTGGCGTCCAACGGCACCCGGCCGAGGTACTTCTCGATCGCGGAGAGGGTGAACCCGTGGTCCTGGAGCGCCCGGATCAGCTCCAGCCGGGCGCGGTGCTCCGCGGAGTAGTAGGCGATCCGGCCGCGGCGGACCGGCGGCGGGAGCAGGCCCAGGCCCGCGTAGTAGCGGGTGGTGCGCACCGTCATCCCGGTCGCGGACGCGAGCTCGTCGACGGTGAGGAGCTCCTCCTCCGTGGACGCGTCTTCGGTGCCCATCTGGTCCTCTCCCGCTGTCTGGTTGACACCGCGGACTGTAACAGTAGTACTGGCACAATTCTGGTGCGATGACGTGACTTCGGCTCGGGCCGGTCGTTGAGGTCCCCAACCGAGGGGGTCCCAGGTGAGTGCCGCAATCTCCGTCCGGCTGGGTCGCGTGCTGGGTGCCGCGCGCCCGCTGCAGGAGACGGTCGGGATGGCGCGGCTGCTCGGCCGGCTGGCCGGCGACCTGGTCACCTCGGTCGCGCGCCGCCGGTTCCCCTTCGAGGAGCTGCTGCTGCAGACCTGGTACACGATCCGGGTCTGCACCCTGCCCGCGCTGATGGTCTCGATCCCGTTCGGCGTGATCCTCGCCCTCCAGGTCGGGGTGCTGGCCCAGCAGGTCGGCGCGGTCGCCTTCACCGGTGCCGGCAACACCCTGGCCGTGGTCCGGCAGGCCTCGCCGATCATCACCGCCCTGATGCTCTCCGGGGTCGCCGGCTCGGCGATCTGCTCCGACATCGGCGCCCGCAAGATCCGCGAGGAGCTCGACGCGCTCGAGGTGATGGGGATCTCGGTCACCGAGCGGCTGGTCCTGCCGCGCGCCCTGAGCACCGTGATCGTCGCGGTCCTGCTCAACGGGGTCGTCATGTTCTTCACGATCATGACCACGCTCCTGGTCAGCACCGTGGTGATGAACCTGTCCCCCGGCTCCTACCTGGCCTCGGTGGGCACCCTCGCGCGCCCCTCGGACCTGGTCCTGTCGTTGACCAAGGCAGCGGTCTTCGGGGTGATCTGCACCGTGGTCGCGGCGTACAAGGGCCTGCACGTCACCCGCGGCCCGGCCGGTGTCGGCGACGCCGTCACCGACGCCGTGGTCGTGAACTTCGTGCTCCTCTTCGCGGCCAACTTCGCGATCTCCCAGATCATGACCACCGCCAGCGGAGGGGCGCTGTGAGCACACGGGCCGGTACGGCGCACCGCCGACGCGACCTGCTCGCGACCCTCGAGCAGGCCGGCGAGCAGCTGCTGTTCTGGTGGGAGGTGATCCGCAACATCCCGCTCGCGATCCGGCAGTACAGCAAGCAGATCGGGGTGATCCTGGCCGATCTGAGCCTGGGCACCGGCGTCTTCGTCGTCGGCGGTGGCGTGGTCGGCGTGGTGATCCTGCTGTCCACGCTGACCGGCAGCGAGGTCGGCTTCGAGGGCCACAACGGCCTCTCGGTGATCGGCCTGGCCCCGCTCACCGGCTTCATCTCCGCCTACCTGAACACCCGCGAGATGGCCCCGATCGTGGCCGCCCTCGGCTTCGCCGCCCGGATCGGCTGCGGCTTCACCTCGCGCATCGGGGCGATGCGGATCTCCGAGGAGATCGACGCCCTGGAGTCGATGGCGATCCGACCGATCCCCTACCTGGTGACCACCAGGCTGCTCGCCGGCCTCGTGCTGGTGATCCCGCTCTACCTGATCGGGCTGGTCGGCACCTACCTGGCCACCGACACGATGGTGACGGTGTTCTTCGGCCAGTCCCACGGCACCTACCAGCACTACTTCCAGGCCTTCGTCTCCCCGATCGACGTCGTCTACTCCGCCATCAAGGTGGTCGTGCTGACCTCGGTGGTCACCCTGATCCACTGCTACTTCGGGTTCACGGCCAGCGGTGGACCCGAGGGCGTCGGCCGCGCGACCGGCCGCGCGATCCGCACCAGCATCATCGCGATCACCATCCTCGACATCGTGATGACCCTGACCCTGTGGGGCGTCGACCAGCAGGCGGTGATCGCGGGATGACGCGGCACCGGATCCGGATGCTGCTCGTCGTCGGCACGGTCGCGGCGCTGTTCGCGGGCTACGCCACCTGGACCGGTCTGAGCTACCTGGGCAGGGTCGGCGGTGGCACCCGGCTCACCGCCTCCCTGCCGGTCTCCGGGGACGCGCTCGGTCCGGCCTCGCCGGTGAAGTACCACGGGCTCGTGGTCGGCCGGGTCGTCCGCGTCACCGGCCACGCGGGCCACAGCAGCGCCCAGATCGTGGTCAAGTCCCAGCACGCGGGCAACATCCCCGCCAACGTGACCGCACGAGTGCTGCCCTCCACCATCTTCGGCTCGGAGTACGTCGACCTGGTCGAGCCCCGCCGGCCGGTCAGCGCCCGGATCTCCTCGGTGCGCAGCGTCCCGGCCGACCGCAGCACCGAGACCCTGCGGATCATGGACGCCGTCGCCGCGGGTGAGCGGATCCTGCGCGCCGTGGACCCCAGCCAGCTCGACGCGACCACCTCGGCCCTGGCCGAGATGCTCGACGGCAACGGCGCCGACCTCGGCCGGTTCGTCCGCCGGGCCAGCACCTACCTGGGTGTGCTCCTCGAGCACAGCGACGCCTTCTACCGCGACCTGCGACTGATGGGCCGCGTCCTGGAGAGCGGTGCCGCAGCGGAGCCCCACCTCGTCGCGGCGCTGCGCAACTCGCACAGCACGCTGCGGCTGGTGGTCACGCAGCGGCAGGCGATCGACTCCCTGATCGCGGGAAGCACCGGTCTGAGCACCGAGGCGGACCGCTTCGTGAGGGCGACCGGCGACGACTTCACCGGTGCCGTCTGGGCCGGGGAGCCGATCGTGCACGTCTACCACGGCCGCCGTGGCCGTCTCGCCGACCTGCTGCGGGCCGTCCCGAAGGTGCTCGGCAACGGCGCCGCCGGCATCAAGGACGGCAAGATCCTGATGGAGGGGCTGATGGAGTTCCCCTTCGACCGCGGCCACCCCTACGAGCGCCCCGACTGCATCCGTTACGTCGGCGCCTCGGCGCCGAACTGCGCCGGCGGCGGCAGCTACCGCTCCCCCTACCGGGGGTCACGATGAGGAGCCCGGCGTACGTCCTGCGCAGCTCGCCCGGCCCGGCGCTCGGCGTCGCCCTGTTCGCGGTGACCGCGATCGTGATGACCGCGTTGGTCGCCGGCACCCTGGTCAAGGGCGCCGGTGCGGACGCCCGCACCTACACGGCCGTCTTCCGCGACGCCAACGGCCTGGTCAAGGGCGACGACGTCCGGATGGCCGGTGTGCGGGTCGGCCGGGTGGAGCAGCGCGAGCTGCGCGACGGCCTGGCCTACGTCACCTTCTCGGTGCAGGGCGACCAGTCCGTGCACGGCGGCAGCCGGGCCGAGATCAACTTCTTGAACCTGATCGGCCAGCGCTTCCTCGACATCACGCGGGGACCGGGGACCGGGCCGGGACAGTCTGCACGGCTGCCGGCGGGTGCCACCATCCCGCTGGAGCGCACCAGCCCGGGTCTCGACCTGACCTCGCTGTTCAACGCCTTCAAGCCGCTCTTCGACCTGCTCCGCCCCGCCGACGTCAACCTCCTGGCCAACCAGATCACCGCGGTGCTCCAGGGGCAGGGACCGACGATCAACGACCTGATCGAGCAGACCGCGCAGCTCACCGGCCACCTCGCCGAGCGCGATGCGGTGATCGGCCGGGTGATCACCAACATGTCCGTGGTGATGGAGACCACCGCCTCGCACCGCGAGGACCTCTCGGTGCTGATCGAGCAGCTCGGCAGCCTCACCCACGGGCTGGCCGAGGACCGGCAGCAGATCGGCACCGCACTGGGCAGCCTGAGCGAGCTGAGCGTCGCGATGGACGACCTCACCCGCCGCACCCGCCGCCCGCTGACCGCCGACATCGCGCACATCCACACCCTCGCCGGGCTGGTGAACAAGCAGACCGACCTGCTCACCCGTGGCCTGCGAGGTACGCCGCGCCTGCTGGACGCCTATGCACGCACCATGAGCTACGGCAGCTGGCTCAACGTCTACATCTGCTCGATGAGCATGCGCACCGCCACCGGCCAGTTCATCGACGGCCGGCACGGCGGCAACACGAAGGCGTGCCGATGAGGCGCCCGCACGGCCGCACCTGGCTGCACGTGGGCCTGGTCGCCGCCCTGGTCGCCGTGGCGGCATGGCGGCTGTTCCCCGGGGAGCACCCCTACACCGCCGACTTCGCGAACGCCTCGGGGATCTCCACAGGCGACGACGTGCGCGTGGCCGGCATCGACGTCGGCAAGGTCACCGGCGTGAGCCTCGACCACGGTGTCGTGCACATCGACTTCGTGGCCGACAAGGACGTTCGGGTGACCGACCAGTCCCGCGCGGAGGTCAAGCTCGCCACGATCCTGGGCCAGCACTACCTCGACCTGGTCCCCGGCGGCGGGGCCGCCCTGGACCCCGGAGCGACGATCCCGCTCGAGCGCACCGCCTCGGCGTACACCATCGACAAGTTCCAGGTCGGCGCCGACGACGCGCTGCAGGGCCTGGACCCCGGCGCGCTCTCCGGCGCCGTGGACGCGCTCACCCGCAACCTCAACGGCGACCCCGAGGCCAACCGGGAGGCGCTGCAGGGGATCGCGGCGGTCTCCCGCACCGTGGCGACGCGCGAGCAGGAGCTGCGCCGGCTGATCAGCTCGACCCGGACCGTCACCGACGTCGTCCACGGCCAGCAGGGCAACCTGCTGCGGCTGCTCGGCGACACCGACAAGGTCGCCGCGATGATCAACCAGCGCCGGCGCACGATCGAGCTGCTGCTGCGCAGCACGCGGTCGATGGTGCACGAGGTGACCCTGCTCGTCCGGGACAACAGCGCGCAGCTGCGGCCCACGCTGGTGCAGCTCAAGACACTGGTGGGCACGCTGGTGCAGAACAAGGCCCACCTCGACCAGAGCCTGCGCGCGGTCACCGCCCAGAGCCGCTACTTCGCCAACTCCACGGGCAACGGCCCGTGGGTCGAGGTGTTCGCGCCCGACTTCTTGATCACCGACAACATCGTGTGCGCCCTGACCTCCCCGCAGGACTGCTCGTGAGCGCGCTCACCGGCAACCGCGTGCGCCTGGCCCAGGCCGGGGCGGTGCTGCTCGCCCTCGTGCTGCTGGTGACCCTGGTGCTGCGCCTGACCCAGCAGGAGCCGCTGCGGGTCGGCGCGATGTTCAACGACACCACCGGCCTCTACGTCGGCAACGACGTGCGAGTCCTGGGTGTCGGGGTCGGAGAGGTGGTCGCGGTGACGCCCGCGGGTCGAGCGGTGCGCGTGGACATGGAGTTCCCGCACGACACCCAGCTGCCCCCGGACACGCAGGCCGCGATCATGCAGTCCTCGCTCGTCACCGACCGGTTCGTGGAGCTCACCCCGGCGTACCGCTCCGGCAAGGAGCTCGCGAGCGGCACCGTGCTCCCGCTCGAGCGCACCCGCAACCCGGCCAACCTCGACGAGATGGTGCGCGCGGTCGACGACCTGATCGTCGCCCTGGGCGACCCGGCCGAGGGCACCAGCGACATCGGCGAGCTGCTGAAGGTCTCGGCGCGGAACCTCGACGGCCAGGGCCGTTTCGTGCACGACGCGCTGCTCGCCTCCCAGGGGGCGATGGACGCGCTCAGCGGCACCGAGCCGGACCTCCAGCGGATCACCACCAACCTGACCTCGCTGACCACCGCCCTCTCCCGGCGCGACACCCTGATCCGCCGGCTCTCGGGGAACGTGACGGAGTCGACCTCGATGCTCGCCGGCCAGCGCGGGACCCTGCGCCGGCTCGTCGGCGAGCTCGCCGACCTCGTCGCCACCGTGACCACGTTCGTACGCCGCAACCGCAGCGACCTGAAGACCACGCTCGCGCGCAGCGACGACCTGCTGACCACCCTGAGCCGGCGACAGCGCGACATGGCCGAGACCCTGGACCTGCTCCCGCTGGTCGCCCAGAACATCTGGCGGGCCTACGACCCGCTCACCGACCGGGTCCGGATCCGCATCGACATGCGCAACACCGGTCCGTTCTCGGCCTCCATGCGCAACAAGGTCTGCCAGGCCTTCGGGCTGCCGCAGTGCGACCAGCTCACCAACCCCGACGGCACCGGGGCGCTGGACCCGCTGTTCGAGCAGTTCACCGACCAGGCGCCCGACACCCTCCCGGGGGACCCGTGACCGGCATCCGCAAGGCCCTGACCGCGCTGACCCTGGCCGCCACGCTGGCGACCTCGTCGGTGCTCGCCGGCTGCTCGCTGGAGTCGGTGCCGGTGCCCTCGCTGGTCAACGGTCCCTCCTACGAGATCAGCGCCCGGTTCCGCGACGCGCTCAACCTGCCGCAGGGTGCGCCGGTCAAACTGGAGGGCAACGTCGTGGGCACCGTCGCCACGATCCGCGCGGACGACTACGTCGCACAGGTGGTGCTGCGACTGCGCGAGGGCACCCCGGTGCCCGTCGGCAGCCGAGCCCAGGTGCGTACGACGGCCCCGATGGGCGAGGCCTACGTGGAGCTGACCCCGCCATCGGAGCGGACCACGACCGGGTCCCCGGCACTGCTGGTGGAGGGCGACGTGCTGCCGCTGGCCGCCACCACCACCGCCCCCGACGTCAGCGACCTGCTCGTCGCGCTGTCGGCCTCGGTCACCGGAGGTCCGTTCGCCGACATCTCCACGATCATCAAGCAGCTCAACGTCGCCCTGGACGGCCACACCGGGGACGTGCACCAGCTCCTGGCGCGGCTGGAGACCCTGATGCGCGGACTGAACGCCCACACCGACGACATCGACCGTGTCCTCGACGGGATGGACCGGCTCGCCGGCTCGCTGGCACGAGACGCCCCCACGCTCTCGCGTGCCGTCGACGACCTCACCCCGGCGATCCGCACGCTCGCGGGCCAGCGCGCCGACCTGGTGCGGATGCTCGCCCGGCTCAGCCGGTTCGCGGAGAGCAGCACCACGGTGGTCGTGGCCACGCGCGAGTCCCTGGTCAGGCAGGTCGAGGAGGTCGGGCCCGTGCTGACCACCCTGATCGACAACATGGACCGGATGAAGCCGTTGATGCAGGGCGTCTTGGACTTCGGGGCCGCCCTCGACTCGGCCTCGCCCGGCGACTTCGCCCGGTTCGAGCTCACCGCCCTGCTCGCCCCGGGCGACCTCTCCCACCTGCCCGGCTCCCCCGGCGGCCCGCCCGGACCGCGCCCGGGCGACCCGGCGCCGACCCTGCCCGGGCTGCCGCTGCCGACACCGCCGGGTGTCCCGGGGGTCCCCGGCGTCCCCGGCCTGGGCGGTCTCTCCGGCCTGCTGGGAGGTGGTGGCTGATGTTCGCCAACCGGGTCCGGACCGCACAGGTCGTGCTGCTGCTCGTCGTCGTCCTCGGCGCGCTCTACGTGATGGACGCCGTGGTCGGGTCGGGGCTGGTGCGCCGCCCGTTCACGGTCACGGTGCAGCTCGACGCCAGCGGTGGCCTCTACCCCGGCTCGGTGGTCAGCTACCGCGGCAACCGGATCGGGAAGATCACCGACCTCGACCTGACCGAGAAGGGCGTCCGAGCGACGGCGGCCATCGAGAAGGGCACCCGGATCCCCACCGACTCCCTCGCCGTGGTCTCCAACCTCTCGGCGGTGGGCGAGCAGCGGCTCGACTTCCGCCCGCGCGTCGACCACGGTCCCTGGCTGCGTCAGGGCTCGGTGGTCGACCGGCGCGACACCGGGCTGCCACTGCCGACGGCCACGCTGTTCCTGCACGCCGACACCCTGACCGACCAGATCGACGTACGCGACGTGCGGACGATCTCGCGCGAGCTGACCACCGCGCTCGGCGACCCTGACCTCGACCTGCGCCGCACCTACGAGCAGGCCGACCGCACCCTGGGGATGTTCGAGAGCCTCCAGCCCGCGACCATCGAGCTGCTCGAGCGCGGCCAGGTGCCGCTCCAGGCCTTCGCCGACACCGGAGGCCAGCTGGTCGAGTTCAGCACCGACCTCCAGGCCCTCACCGAGGCCGTACGCCGGGCCAACCCGGACCTGGCCCGCCTGCTGCGCTCCGGCAACGTCTTGGTCCCGCAGCTGCGAGGTGTCCTCGCCGACAACGAGGTGACCCTGGCGAGCCTGCTCGGCAAGGGGCGCACGGTCGCCGAGATCGGCGCCGACCGGCAGCCGGCGCTGATGACCTGGCTGGACTACGTGCCCCTCCAGGCCAGGTCGATGATCGCCGGCACCCGCGACGGCTCCGGGCGCGTGGTGCTGGTGCCCAACCCGTCCCGGCTGTGCAAGTACGACACCCCCCAGCGGCTGCCCGCCGAGACCTCCCACCGGGCCACGGTCAGGGACGCCCGCTGCACCACGGTCTCGCCCTACGTCCAGCAGCGCGGGGCCCAGTACGTCCCCAGACCGTGACACGCCCCTGACCCGCGGCCGGGCACCCTTGCATCGTGACAGCGTTGCTGTAACAGTTGGAGTGTCACCCTCAGCCCCTCGAAGGGACCTCCATGCCCGAGCTGTACACCTCCGAGCACGAAGACTTCCGGAAGACCGCCCGGACCTTCTACGAGCGCGAGGTCGTCCCCTTCCACGACCAGTGGGAGCAGGACGGGATCGTGCCGCGCGAGCTGTGGCGCAAGGCGGGCGACGCCGGGCTGCTGTGCTTCGACGTCCCGGAGGAGTACGACGGCCCCGGCGTGGCGGACTTCCGCTACAACGTGATCCTCTCCGAGGAGCAGACCCGCGCGGGCGTGAGCGGCCCCGGGTTCTCGGTGCACACCGACATCATCGTTCCCTACCTCACCGGCATCGGCACCGACGAGCAGAAGCGGCGCTGGCTGCCCGGCTGCGTGTCCGGTGAGATCATCACCGCGATCGCGATGACCGAGCCCGGGGCGGGCAGCGACCTCCAGGGGGTCCGCACGACCGCCGTCGACAAGGGCGACCACTACCTGCTCAACGGCTCGAAGACCTTCATCAGCAACGGCATCAACGCCGACCTCGTGATCGTGGTGGCCCGCACCGACCCCGAGGCCGGGCACAAGGGGATCAGCCTGCTCGTCGTCGAGCGCGGCATGGAGGGGTTCGAGCGCGGCCGCAACCTCGACAAGATCGGCCTGCACGCGCAGGACACCGCCGAGCTCTCGTTCGCCGACGTCGTCGTACCCAAGGAGAACCTGCTCGGCGAGGAGGGCCAGGGCTTCATCTACCTGATGATGAACCTGCCGCAGGAGCGGCTGATCATCGCCGCCCAGGCCGTCGCGGCCTGCGAGGCCGTGGTCGAGATGTGCCTGGACTACGCCAAGACCCGCGAGGCGTTCGGCAAGCCGATCGGCAAGTTCCAGCACAACCGGTTCCTGGTCGCCGAGATGGCGACCGAGGCGCGGGTGGCCAGGGCGTTCCTCGACGACTGCCTGGCCAAGCACCTCGAGGGCAACCTGACCACCGTCGACGCGGCGATGGCGAAGTGGTGGACCACCGAGCTGCAGAACAGGCTGGTCAACCAGGGCGTCCAACTGCACGGAGGTTACGGCTACATGATGGAGTTCCCGATCGCCAAGGCCTACCTGGACAGTCGGATCTCCACGATCTACGGCGGCACCACCGAGATCCAGAAGGAGATCATCGGCCGCTCGCTCGGACTCTGATCCCCACGTCTCGATCCCACCCCCCACCCCGATCAGCCAGGAGACCCAGATGACCGACGTACTCGCCGAGCGCCAGGAGATCGAGACCGCCATCTCCGGGCGGAGCATCGCGCACGCCTTCGCGCAGACCGTGGCCGAGCAGGGCGACGCGCCGGCGTTCTCCGACAAGATCGGCATCGCCGGGGCCGGCTGGCGCACGCTGTCGTGGCGCGAGCTGCGCGAGACCGCCCTCGACCTGGCGGCGGCTCTGGTCGACCTGGGCCTCGCTCCGGGCGACCGGGTCGCGCTGATGGCCTCGAACCGGATCGAGCACGTGCTCGCCGACATCGCCGTGATGCACGCCGGCGGCACCCCGATGTCGGTCTACAACACCCTCTCCCCCACCCAGGTCGCCTACGTCGCCGAGCACGCACAGCCCACGGTCGTCGTACTGGAGGGCGCCGACCACGTGTCTCGCTGGTCGCAGGCGCTCGCCGACGGCACCGTGCGCCAGGTGGTGCTCCTCGACCCGGAGGCCTCGCTCGAGGGGGCCCTGACCTGGGAGCAGCTGCTGGAGCGCGGGCGCTCCACCCGGGACCGGCACGCGGCCGAGGTCGAGGCCCGCTGGCAGGCCCTCGACCCCGAGCAGCCGGCCACCATCCTCTACACCTCGGGGACGACCGGCAACCCCAAGGGCGTGGTGATCACCCACCGCAACGTGCTCTTCGAGGTGGAGAGCAGCACCCGCACCGCCCACCTCATGGACGAGGAGAACACCGGCGTCTCCTACCTGCCCTACGCCCACATCGCCGAGCGGGTGCTCGGCATCTACCTGCCCCAGGTCCAGGGGGCGCACCTGCACCTGATCGGTGACCCCGCGCAGCTCGTCGGCGCGCTAGCCGAGGTCCGGCCGACGCGCTTCTTCGGGGTGCCGCGGGTCTGGGAGAAGATCCAGACCGGCATCGGCGGCCTGCTGGCGATGGAGACCGACGAGACGAAGCGCCAGGCAGTGGCAGACGCGATGGCCGTGGGCCTGGAGTACGTCGAGTCCCAGCAGGTCGGCCACGAGACCAGCCCCGAGCTGCAGGCCCGCTTCGAGGCCGCGGACGCGGCGGTGCTCACCCCGATCAAGGCGATGCTCGGGCTCGACCGGGTGACCTGGGCAGGCAGCGCCTCGGCCCCGATGCCACTGGAGACCGCGCGGTTCTTCGCCGGTCTCGGGTTCGCGATCTACGACATCTACGGGATGACCGAGACCACCGGGTCGGTGACGGCGTGCGGGCCGGGCAGCTTCCGGATGGGCACCGTGGGCCGTGCCCAGCCCGGGATCGAGATCGCCCTGGGCGAGGACGGCGAGATCCTCACCCGCGGCCCGGTCTCCACGAGCGGCTATCACCTCAACCCCGAGGCGACCGCCGACCTGATCGACGCCGACGGCTGGGTGCACACAGGTGACATCGGCGAGATCGACGACGACGGCTTCGTCAAGGTGGTGGACCGCAAGAAGGAGATGATCATCACCTCGGCGGGCAAGAACATCGCCCCCTCCAACATCGAGAACCTGCTCAAGGAGAGCCCGCTGGTGGGACACGCCCTGGCCTACGGCGAGGGGCGTCCATACGTGGTCGCGATCTTGACCCTCGATCCCGACGTCGCACCGGTGATGGCCGGCAGGCTCGGCCTGGAGGCCACCGACCTCGAGGACCTCGCCCGGCGCCCGGAGATCCTCGCCCTGGTGGGCCAGGCGGTGGACAAGGCCAACGAGCGCCTCTCCCGCCCCGAGCAGGTCAAGAAGTGGTCGCTGCTGCCCGTGGAGTGGACCGCCGAGTCGGCCGAGCTCACCCCGACGCTGAAGCTCAAGCGACGCGTCGTACACAGCAACTACGCGCAGGCGATCGAGGACCTCTACACCAGGGAGGGCTGAGTTTCGAGCCTGTCGGGAACTTGTGCAACGTCTCGAAACGGCTATGGTGATACAAAGCGCGCCTGGCTCCGGCCGGCGAACTCTCGTTGAAGCCACCGACCTGAAGTTGGTGTCGTGCCTGGTCACGACGCTCGCGATCACTGCGTCGTTGTCTCCGTCTCGGGGGCAAGTCAGGTCGGTGTGCCATGACAGCATCCGCTCAGCCCGAAAGCACAGGTCGCGCTCCCGCATCCCGGGACCGTGCCGCCCGAACCCTCGAGCTCTTCACGCTCGCCGCCTCCACGGTTTCGGAGACCGAGCGCCGGCACCTGCTCGACTCGGTGATCGTGATGCACCTCGACCTCGCCAACTCCGAGGCCGCCCGCTACCGCTCGCGGGGGATCGCCCTCGACGACCTGCGCCAGGTGGCCGCGCTCGCGCTCACCAAGGCCGCCCACGGCTACGACGTGAGCACCGGTCACGAGTTCCTCTCCTATGCGATCCCGACGATCCGCGGCGAGCTGCGCAAGCACTTCCGTGACCACGGCTGGATGATCCGGCCGCCGCGTCGGATCCAGGAGCTCCAGGCCCGGATCAACTCCTCCGAGGGTCGCCTCTCCAACCGCCTGGGTCGCTCCCCCAACCCCTCCGAGATCGCCGAAGACCTCCAGGAGCCGACGGACTCGGTGATCGAGGCCCTGGCCAGCGACGGGTGCTTCGTGCCGACGTCCCTGGACCACCCCACGGGTTCGGAGGACGCCTCCTCGACGCTGGGCGACCTGCTCGCCGGCGACGACGACGCCAGCCGGGCCAGCGAGGCGCGACTCGTCCTCGCGCCCGTGGTCCGGCAGCTGCGACCGCGGGACCGGCAGATCCTGACGATGCGCTTCTATGAGGGCCTGACCCAACGCGAGATCGCCGAGCGGATCGGGGTGACCCAGATGCAGGTCTCGCGGCTGCTCACCCGGATCCTGTCCCAGCTGCGCGACGAGGTCGACGACGTCCCCGGGCAGAACTGACCCGCCCCTCCCCCGGCGACGCCCGCCCTGCGCCTGCCTGCGTGCCCGCGACATCGCTTGTGTGCCCGCGACATCGCTTGTAACGCGGTGTTCGTGCTGCTGCGCACCCTGCCGGCAGGGTGCGCAGCAACACGAACACCGCGTTACAAGCGAAAAAGGCGGGTTAGCCCCCTAGAGGGCGATCCGGCCGGTTCGAGCCGCTCGGGCACGTACGGCGACGTCCGGGAAGTCGGTGATCACGCCGGTGACGCCGGCGTCGAGGAAGCGGGCGACGTCGCGCTCGGCGTCGCCGTGGTCGCGGCCGCGGCGGCCGACCCGCAGCTCGGCGGGCAGGTGCTTGTTCTCGCTGCGCAGCGTCCAGACCCAGACGTCCAGCCCCCGCGCGGCCGCCCTGGTGAGCGCCGTGCCGGGACGTGTCGGGGAGCTCCGGCCACGACGGGGGAGGACGAGGTCCCGGTGCAGCCCGACCGCCTCGGCATAGCCGGCCACCTGGTCCAGCTCGGAGCGCCGTACCCGCTGCACCTTGTCGAAGAGCCGGGCCTGCGGGGTCTCGACGAGGCCACGGACCCGGCGCAGGACCGCAGCGTCGAAGGACATCACCGTGGCCGGCGAGGCCGGGCCGTGGAGGTCGTGGGTGCGCAGCAGGTCGGCCAGCGGCTCGTGCAGCGGTGTCCCCAGCGACTCGAACACGGAGGCGTGCTTGAGCTCGATGTGCACCCCGAGGCGGCGGCCCGCGCGGGCGGACTCCGCGGCACGCAGCTCGAGCAGCTCCGCCAGGGTCAACACGGGCACCTGCCCGTCGTACCGCGCGCTCTGCGGACGCTTGTTGGGCCAGCGCTCGCGGCAGCGCAGGGTCCGCAGCTCGGCCAGGTCGAGGTCCTGCACCAGCCAGCCGAGGCCCCCCGTGCCCCCGCGAACGGGCCTGCGCCGGTGCGCGAGCTCGGGCCGGTCGGCGATGTCGGTGGTGCGCGAGAGCTCCAGGTCGTGGCGGCACACCAGGACGCCGTCGCGGGTGGCCACGACGTCGGTCTCGACCGAGTCCGCGCCCTGGCGCCAGGCCAGCCGGTAGGCCAGGCCGGTGTGCTCGGGGCGGTACCCGGATGCGCCTCGATGGGCGATCACACGTGCTGCGGTCACGCCACCCACCGTGGGGGGTGCAGGTGTCCGCCGGGTGAAGCGCGCACGAACGCGGTCACTACGGTTGGCGCATGGACTCCCTCGGTGGCCTGACCCTGCTGCCCGCCCTGGAGCACCCCTCCCTGCTCGGCGCGCCGGTGCGCGTGGCACTGGCCGCCTGGGAGCACGCAGGCGAGGTGCGGGTGGCGCGGATCGACCCCGCGGTCGCGGACACCGCGGCCATGAGCGAGGCCTACGGCGTGCCCCTCGAGGCGGGCGCCAACTGCGTCGTGGTCACCGGCCGCCGGGCCGGCGTCGAGCGGACCGCGGCCTGCGTGGTCCGGGCCGACACCCGCGCCGACGTCAACAACCGGGTCAAGCGGCTGCTCGACGTACGCAAGGCCTCCTTCCTCGACCACGACCGCGCGGTCGCCGAGAGCGGGATGGAGTACGGCGGGATCACCCCGATGGGCCTGCCGGAGGAGTGGCGGATCCTCGTCGACGAGGCGGCGACCACCATCGAGGTGGCGATCATCGGCAGCGGCATCCGCGGGTCCAAGCTGCTGGTCCCAGGCCGGCTCCTCGGGCTGCTCCCGGGCGCCGAGATGGTGCCGGACCTGGCGTTCTAGACCATCGGAGGATCTCGCCCGACCAGTGTCGGTGTCGGCCACTAGGCTCGGTAGTCGCCCGCCTGCCCGCCAGAGGGAGTCCTCGAGATGCACCGTGAGATCGCCGGAAGGCTGACCGGCCGCGTCAGCAAGTGGATCGTGCTGGCCTTGTGGATCGTCGCCCTGGTGGTCCTCGGCGGCTTCGCCGGCAAGCTCACCGAGGTGCAGAACAACGAGGCCGCCTCGTGGCTGCCCGGCAACGCCGAGTCGACCCGGGCGCTGGAGAAGATGGCGCCGTTCCAGGACCCCAACGCCATCCCGACCACCGTGGTCTACGAGAAGCCGGCCGGCCTCGGGCCCGCCGACCTCGCAGCGATGAAGTCACAGGCGGCCGAGCTCCAGGCGATGCCCGACGTCGTCGGGAAGGTGATCGGGCCGATCCCCTCCGCCGACGGCCAGGTCGCGCAGACCACGGTCACCTACGACCTGGGCACCAACGGCTGGGCCAAGATGCCCGACATCGCCGACGAGATCACCTCGATCGCCACCGTCGAGGGCGCGAAGGTCTATGTGGCCGGCGCCGGCGGCCAGGCCGCCGACTCCGCGGTGGCGTTCGAGGGCCTCGACGGCAGCCTGCTGGTGTGGACGCTCAGCGTGGTGATCCTGCTGCTGCTGCTGACCTACCGCAGCCCGATGCTGTGGCTGCTGCCGATCGTCTCGGCCGTGTTCGCGCTGGCGGTCTCGCTGGGCCTGATCTACTTCCTGGCCCGCGACGCCGGGCTCACCGTCAACGGGCAGAGCCAGGCGATCGTCACGATCCTGGTGCTCGGTGCCGGCACCGACTACGCCCTGCTGCTGATCGCGCGCTACCGCGAGGAGCTGCGGCGCCACGCGGACCGGCACGAGGCGATGGCCTTCGCGCTGCACCGGGCTGCCCCGGCGATCATCGCCAGCGCCGGCACGGTGATCGTGGGCATGCTCTGCCTCGTCCTCGCCGAGATGAACTCCACCGCCGGGCTCGGCCCGGTCTGCGCGATCGGGATCGGCGTCGGCCTGCTCGCGATGACCACGCTGCTGCCGGCGCTGCTCGTGATCACCGGACGATGGGTGTTCTGGCCCAAGCGGCCGCACTTCGGCTCCGACGAGCCGACCACCCGCGGCCTGTGGGCCCGGGTCGGCAGGCTGATCGCGCCGCGGCCGCGCAAGGTGTGGGTGGTCACGGCGCTGCTCTTGGCGATGGCCTCGCTCGGCGTGCTCCAGCTCGAGGCCAACGGCCTGTCCACCGAGGACTCCTACACCAAGGAGTTCCCGTCCGTGACCGGCCAGAAGGTGCTCACCGAGCACGGGCTCGCGGACAGCTCGACGCCGGTCATGGTGGTGGCCAACGCCGACCGCGCAGACGCCGTCGCCGCGGCGATGCGCGAGGTGCCCGACGTCGAGCCCCCCAGCGCGCCGATCGCCAAGGACGGCGTCGCGTTCATCACCGCCAACCTGACCGTCGACGCCAGCACGCAGGAGGCCTTCGCCACTGTCGATGCGATCCGCGACCGGGTGCACGCCGTGGAGGGCGCGGACGCCCTGGTCAGCGGCACCTCGGCGATCTTCGACGACATGCAGGTGGCCTCGGCGCGGGACAACCGGGTGATCATCCCGGTGATCCTGCTCGTGGTGCTGCTGATCCTGATGCTGCTGCTGCGGTCCCTGGCCGCGCCGTTGATCCTCGTCGGCACGGTGATCTTGTCCTTCGGGGCCGCACTGGGGATCGGCACGCTGGTCTTCGAGCACGTCTTCGGCTTCGCGGGGGCCGACGCCAGCTTCCCGCTGTTCGTCTTCGTCTTCCTGGTCGCACTGGGCATCGACTACAACATCTTCTTGATGACGCGGGTCCGCGAGGAGACGCAGTCGCGCGGCACCCGGCAGGGCTCGCTGGTCGCGCTCGCGGCCACGGGCGGGGTGATCACCTCGGCGGGACTCGTGCTGGCCGCGACCTTCACGGTGCTGGCCACCCTGCCACTGGTGTTCCTCGTCGAGCTCGGCTTCACCGTCGCCGTGGGCGTCATCTTGGACACGATGATCGTGCGCTCGGTCCTGGTCACCGCGATCAACCTCGACCTCGGCAGCAGGATCTGGTGGCCGAGCCGGCTCGACCGCGGGGACGGCGCGGTCGCGGACGTGCCGGACGCACGGCACCGCGCCGAGGTCCCCGTCGACGCCTGAACGGCGGACGCCCGCCGGCGAGGGCGCCGCGGCCAGTACTCTCAGCCACATGAAGCTCTCCACGATGCTGATGTACTCCGGCAACCCGCGCGAGGCCGCCGACCAGGTCGTCGAGCTCGAGGGAGCCGGGCTGGACACCGTCTGGGTGGCGGAGGCCTACGGCTTCGACTCCCCGACCCTGATGGGCTACCTCGCCGCGGTCACCGAGACCGTCGAGATCGGCGCCGCGATCCTCAACGTCTACTCCCGCACGCCCACGCTGCTCGCCCAGACCGCTGCCGGGCTGGACAACGTCTCCGGCGGCCGCGCGATCCTCGGCCTCGGCGCCTCCGGCCCGCAGGTCATCGAGGGCTGGCACGGGATGCCCTACAGCAAGCCGCTCGGGCGCACCCGGGAGGCGATCGAGATCATCCGCGCCGCGCTGCGTCGCGAGGTGATCGAGCACTCCGGCTCCAGCTTCCAGGTGCCGCTCCCGGCCGACCAGGGCACCGGCCTCAGCAAGCCCCTGAAGATGCTGACCCGGCCCGAGCGCAGCGTCATCCCGATCTACATCGCCGCGCTGGGACCCAAGTCGGTGGAGGGTGCCGCGGAGTACGCCGACGGCTGGCTGCCGTTCCTGTTCAGCCCGGAGGGCTCGCGCAAGGTGTGGGGCGATGCCCTCGACAAGGGCACCGCCAAGCGCAGCGCCGACCTCGCACCGCTGGAGATCTCTGCCGGCGGGATGGTGGCCGTGGGCGAGGACGTCAAGGGCATGCTCGACTTCGCCCGCCCGATCACCGCGCTCTACATCGGCGGCATGGGCGCGCGCGGCAAGAACTTCTACAACGACCTCGCCTGCCAGTACGGCTACGAGGCCGAGGCCAAGGAGATCCAGGACCTCTACCTCGACGGGAAGAAGCAGGAGGCCGAGGCCGCGGTGCCCCTGGAGCTGCTGGAGCAGATCAACCTGGTCGGACCCGAGGGCTACATCAAGGAGCGGATCGCCGCCTTCAAGGAGGCGGGTGTGACCAACCTCCAGGTCGCTCCGGCCAGCGACGACCCCGCCGCACTGGTGCGCCAGCTCAAGGAGTGGGTCAGCTGACCCCGCACGCCCCCACACCGCAGCAGCTGCGCCGCTCGCTGGCTCGCGCGGAGCGTGGGTCCGCCCTCGACGTCGCCGAGGCGACCGTGCTGCTCGCTGCTCGCGGCGCGGACCTGGACCGCCTCTGCGCGGTGGCCGCGCGGGTGCGCGACGCCGGTCTCGTCGCGGCCGGGCGTCCCGGTGTGGTGACCTACTCCCCCAAGGTGTTCATCCCGGTCACCCGGCTGTGCCGCGACCGCTGCCACTACTGCACCTTCGTGACCACGCCGGGCCACCTCGAACGCACCGGCGAGCAGGCCTACCTCTCCCCCGACGAGATCCTGGCGATCGCCCGTGAGGGAGCCGAGCTGGGCTGCACCGAGGCGCTGTTCACCCTCGGCGACCGCCCCGAGGACCGGTGGCCGCACGCGCGCGCCTGGCTCGACGAGCAGGGCTACGACTCCACGCTGGCCTACCTGCGGGCGATGGCGATCCGGGTGCTCGAGGAGACCGGCCTGCTGCCGCACCTGAACCCGGGCGTGATGTCGTGGGAGGAGATGAACCGCCTCAAGCCGGTCTCGCCCTCGATGGGGATGATGTTGGAGACCACCTCGAGGCGGCTCTTCGAGGACCGGGGCCAGGCCCACCACGGGTCCCCGGACAAGGACCCGGCCGTGCGGGTGCGGGTCCTCGAGGACGCCGGGCGGCTCTCGGTGCCGTTCACGACCGGCCTGCTGATCGGCATCGGCGAGGACCTCACCGAGCGCGCCGAGTCGATCTTCGAGCTGCGCCGCGTCGCCCGCCAGTTCGGTCATGTGCAGGAGGTGATCGTCCAGAACTTCCGCGCCAAGCCCGACACGGCCATGCGCCACGTCGAGGACCTCGGTCTCGAGGAGTACCTCGCCGCGATCGCCGTCTCCCGGATCGTGCTCGGCCCGAAGGTCCGCCTCCAGGCGCCGCCCAACCTCGTCGACCTCGCGGAGTGTCAGGCCCTGCTGGGCGCGGGCGTCGACGACTGGGGCGGGGTCTCCCCCTGACCCCCGACCACGTCAACCCCGAACGGCCCTGGCCCTCCCTGGAGCGGCTCCGCTCGGTCACCGCGACGGCCGGCTTCGAGCTGCGTGCACGGCTGACGGTCCACCCCGAGTACGTGCTGGCCGGGGAGCCGTGGATCGACCCCCGGGTCTCCGCGCACGTGGCGGCCCTGTCCGGTGACCACGGCCTGGTGCGGCCCGACGTACGCCCGCAGGGGCTGCCGTGGCAGGAGCCCGACGGTGGCTTCGCCCAAGCCGGCCCGGGTGTGGGCCGCACCGACCTGCACACGGCCGTCGACACCCAGGGCCGCTCAGCGGACCGCCGCTCCGACTTCGACGACGTCTACGGCGACTGGGACTCACTGAGGTCCCCGGTGGTCGAGGACCACGCCGCACAGGCCCCCCGGACCACCACGGACGCCCCGTCCTCGGCCACCGCCGCGGGCCGGGCGGCGCTCGCCGCGGCCGAGCGCGACCCCGGCAACCTCTCCGACGAGCACGCCCTGACCCTGATGACCGCGGAGGGCGACCTCCTCGCCGAGGTGATCGGGCTGGCCGACGACCTGCGCCGCGAGGCCGTGGGCGACGAGGTCACCTACGTGGTCAACCGGAACATCAACTTCACCAACGTCTGCTACGTCGGCTGCCGGTTCTGCGCCTTCGCCCAGCGGCGCACCGACGCGGACGCCTACTCACTCTCCCTGGACCAGGTCGCCGACCGCGCCGAGGAGGCGTGGGCCCTGGGGGCCACGGAGGTCTGCATGCAGGGCGGGATCGACCCCGAGCTGCCCGGTACGGCGTACTTCGACCTCGCCGCGGCAGTGAAGAAGCGGGTGCCCCAGATGCACGTGCACGCGTTCTCCCCGATGGAGATCGTCAACGGGTCCTCGCGCACCGGCCTGTCCTTCGAGGACTTCTTGATCAAGGCCCGCGAGTCCGGGCTGGACACGATCCCGGGCACGGCCGCGGAGATCCTCGACGACGAGGTGCGCTGGGTGCTGACCAAGGGCAAGCTGCCCACCAGCACCTGGATCGAGGTGGTCTCCACGGCCCACCGCGTCGGGATCCGGTCGAGCTCGACGATGATGTACGGCCACGTCGACAACCCGCGGCACTGGGTGCAGCACCTGCGCGTGCTCAGCCGGGTGCAGGACACGGCGCGCGAGGCGGGGGTCGACGGCTTCACCGAGTTCGTGCCGCTGCCGTTCGTGCACCACTCGGCGCCGATCTACCTCGCCGGCCTCGCCCGTCCGGGCCCCACCCTGCGCGACAACCTCGCGGTGCACGCGCTGGCGCGGATCATGCTGCACGGGCGGATCTCGAACATCCAGACCAGCTGGGTCAAGCTCGGCATCGACGGCACCCGCGCGATGCTGCAGGCCGGGGCGAACGACCTCGGCGGCACCCTGATGGAGGAGACCATCTCCCGGATGGCCGGCTCCGAGCACGGCTCTGCCAAGACCGTCGAGGAGCTCCGCGAGATCGGCGAGGGGATCGGGCGACCCGTCGTGGCGCGCACCACGACGTACGCCGAGATCGACTGAGCCCCCTGCGGCTCAGGTCTGGGGGTGGATGACGGCCTTCACCGAGTCCGGGACCCGGCTCCCCAACGTGAGCGCGTCGGCGGCCTCGGCCAGGGTGAAGTGGTGCGTGATCAGCGGCGCGACGTCGATGCGGCCGGAGGAGACCAGCTCGATCGCGAGCGGCCAGGTGTGGTTGTAGCGGTTCACCAGGCTCAGCGTGAGCTCGTTGACGTTGAGCTGTGAGAGCGGGAGGCCGATCAGCTCCTCCTTGGACATGCCGATCATCGCCGCACGGCCAGCCGGCCGCAGGCGCCGCATCCCCTCGGCCAGCACACCCGGCGCCCCCGAGCACTCGAGCAGGACGTCGTAGCGTCGCTCGTCCTCCGCGTCGCTGCGGCTGGCCGCGAACCCCATCTCACGGGCGAGGTCGAGGCGGAAGTCGGAGAGGTCGGTCAGGGTGACCGTTCCCGCGCCCAGCGCCCGGGCCGCGGCCGCCGCCAGCAGACCGACGGGGCCAGCGCCGGTCACCAGCACGTCGTCGCCGCCGCTCAGCCCGGCCCGCCGGCAGCCCCAGAGGCCCACCGAGAGCGGCTCGAGGAGCGCCCCCTGCTCGTAGGTCATCTGATCGGGCATCGGGTAGAGGTTCCGGGCGTCGATCGTCATCTGCTCCATCAGCGCACCGTGGTGGGGCGGGGTGGCCAGGAAGACGAGATCGGGACACAGGTGGTAGCGCCCGGCCATGCACTCGTGACAGTCCCGGCACGGCGTGCCGGGCTCGACGGCGACCCGGTCACCGACCGCGACTCTGGTGACCTCGCTGCCGATCGCCACCACCTGTCCGGCAACCTCGTGGCCCAAGACGATGGGGCCCTCGACCACCCAGTCCCCGATGCGACCGACCTTGTAGTAGGCGGTGTCGGAGCCGCAGACGCCCACGGCCTCGACCCGGACGACGGCTTCGGCCGGGCCCGGTTGCGGCTCGGGCCACTCCTCGATCACGATCTTGCCGAGCTCGGTCATGACGGCAGCACGGTTGGACATGGTGACTCCAGTTCTCAAGAGAGCGGTTCGGACGGAGGCGCGAACGGGTCAGGCCCGGCCGTGCGAGGCGCGGGACTTCCGCGCCAGGGAGTCGATCGCCACGGCGATCGCCAGCACCAGACCGGTGATCACGAAGCGGTAGGACGAGTCCAGGTTGAGCAGCGTCAGCCCGCTCGCGATGGCGGCGATCACCAGGGTGCCGAGCAGGGCCGAGAAGGCACTGCCCCGTCCGCCGAAGAGGCTGGTTCCTCCGATGACGGCGGCGGCGATCGCGTTCAGGTTCACGTCTCCGGTGCCGCTGCTCAGGTTCGCCGACGCCAGCCGGCCCGCGGCCAGGATCCCGCCCACCGCTGCGAACAGGGAGCAGAGCACGAACGCGCTCAGGTAGACGTTGCGGACGTTGATGCCCGACCGGCGCGCGGCCTCGGCGTTGCCACCGACCGCCATCAGCGACCGTCCCCACCTCGTGCGGGTGATCGCATAGTTGAGCGCGAGCACCAGCGAGACGAAGAAGACGACCATCCACCCGACACCGCGGTCCTGGTTGAGGTACCACACGACGAACTCCAGCCCCACCAGCAGCGCGACGGACCGGATCACCAGCACCTCGAGCGACTGCGCCGAGAGGTTGGCCCGGCGCCGGCGCACCATCTTCTCGTAGCCGCTCCCGAACAGCGCTCCGGCCGCAGCGGCGGCCAGGAGGTAGGAGAGCCACCCGGGCACGAAGCTGAGCTGGGCGAAGGTGACCAGGGTCGAGTCGAAGGGGAGGTTGACCGAGCCGCGATCACCCAGGATCGCGAGCTGCAGGCCGAGGAAGGCCAACAGCCCGGACAGGGAGGCCACGAAGCTCGGCATCCCGAACTTGGTGAGGAGCACGCCGTAGAGCAGTCCGATCGCGCAGGCCACGACGAGCGCCAGGACCACGGCCAGGACCCAGTTCCAGTCCTGCCGGACGAAGAGCACCGCCACGATGGCCGCGGAGAACCCACTCACCGAGCCCACCGACAGGTCGATCTCGCCCACGAGCAGCACGCACACGATGCCGAGCGAGATCACCCCCACGGCGCACGAGTCGAGGACCAGGTTGACCAGGTTGCCGCTGGAGAGGAACACCGGGTTGAGGACCTGGAAGATCGTCCCGATGACGAGCAGCCCGACGACCACCGGGAGTGCGCCGACGTCTCCGGCACGCACGCTGCGTACGAAGGACTCGAGTGCTCCACGCAGGCCTTGGCTGTGTTGCAGCCGCTCGTCGCTCTGGTCGAGCCGCGGGGTGATGGTGGGGGTGCTCATCTCGTCTCCTCCTCGTCGTAGCGAGCAGCCGCGGCGGTTCCGCCCTCGGCGCCCTGCAGCCGGTCCCGGCGTCGGGTGACCACGTTGTCGTTGGCGCCGGTGATGGCGGCCACCACTTCCTCGGAGGAGACGGTGCGGGCGTCGTACTCTCCGTTGTTGCGGCCCAGCCGGAGTACGACGACCCGGTCGGCGACCGCGCGCACGTCCTCCATGTTGTGGCTGATCATGATCACGCCCAGACCACGCTCCCGAAGGCGTTCGATCAGGTCGAGCACCTCGGCGGTCTGAGCCACTCCGAGCGCAGCCGTCGGCTCGTCGAGGATGATGACCCTCGGGTCGCCCAGGAGCGAGCGCGCGATCGCGACGGTCTGCCGCTGCCCTCCCGAGAGGGAGGCGATCGGGATCCGCACCGTGGGGATCTTCGCGGACAGCTGCCGGAGCAGCTCCCAGGACCTGACCTCCATCGCGACCTCGTCGAGGCGAGCAGGACCCAGCTCCTGGCCGAGGAACAGGTTCTGAACGACGTCGAGGTTCTCGCACAGGGCAAGGTCCTGGAACACGGTCGCGATGCCGAGATGGATGGCGGCGCTGGGGTCTGGGATGCGGACCTCGGTGCCGTCGAAGGAGATCGAGCCCGAGTCCGCCTGGTGCACCCCCGCGAGGACCTTGACCAGCGTCGACTTCCCGGCGCCGTTGTCCCCCACCACGGCCACGACCTCTCCGGCCGCGATGTCGAGGGTGATGTCGGTCAGCGCGTTGACGGCGCCGAAGCTCTTGTTGACTCCGCGAAGGCTGAGCAGCGCGGTCTTCGTCTGGGTGGGCGCGGGGTTCATCTGGACTCCTCCGGGTTGGTCGGGCGCCGAGTGGTGGTCACGCCGGTCCGCCCGGCGTGACCCTCCGCTCAAGAGATGCCCAGCTGCTTGCAGGGCGCGGCGTAGGCAGCGCTGCACAGCTCGTCGGGTGTGTTGATCTTCTGCTCGATGATCTCGGCCTTGAGGTTCTCCCGGGTGACCAGTGTCGGGGTGAAGAGCTTCGTCGGTGACCCGAACAGCTCGTCGGTCGCCTCGGGCTTCTCACCCTTGAGCAACGCGGCCGCGACCTCCGCGGCAGCGCCACCGACGATCTCGCTCGGCTTGCTGATCGTGTTGGTCTGGTCGCCGGCGATGACCAGCTGCAGACCGGCCACAGTGGCGTCGTTGCCGCTGACCGGCGGGTTCGGGTTGATCCCCGCTGCCTTGAACGCCGCGATGGCCCCGCCTGCGGTGCCGTCGTTGGCGGCCACGACTCCCACGATCTTGTCCCCGAAGCGCGAGAGCTGCCCCGAGACCCACTTCTGGGCGTTCTCGGGCTTCCACTCGATGGTGTCGTACTCGGCGAGCACCGGTACGCCGCTGCCGTCGACCCCCTCATGGATGCCCTTCTTGATCAGGCCCGCGGCGGCGTCGGTCGGGGACCCGTTGACGATCAGGATGCCCGAGCCCTTCGGGACCGGCTTGGCCTTCACCTTCTCCACCAGCGAGGTCGCGATCTGCCGGCCGATCTCCTGGTTGTCGAAGGAGACGTAGAAGTCGACCTCGGCCTCGGGGATCGGGCGGTCGTAGGCGATCACCTTGGCCCCCCTGGCGTGCGCCGCGTTGACCAGTGAGACCGCGGCCGCGGAGTCGACCGGGTCGAGGACGATCACCTTGGCCCCCTGGGCCAGGGCGGAGTTGAACTGCTGCTGCTGCTTGTCGGCACTGCCGTCCGCGTTGTTGTACAGCGGCGTGCAGTCCGAGCACAGCTCCTTGAGCCGCTTCTCGAACCCTGGTCGGTCATGGAGCTCGTAGCGGGTCGAGCCGGTGTCCGGCATCAAGAAGGCGACCTTCTCGCCCGATCCCCCGCCGGCGCCGTTGCTGCCACAGGCGGCGGCTGTCGCGGCCAGCACCGCCACGCTCAGGGCGGCCAGGGTCCTGCGTACGGGATACCTCGTCATGGGAACTCACATCCGTCTCGTCGGTCGGCACGTTCGATTTTGAATCGTGTCAAACTTGGTGTTCCGAAGATGCTAGAGTGCCCGTTGAAACGTGTCAAGAGTCACATGGCGAGGATCGAGGAGAGTGCGATGGATGCCAACCGCCGGGTCAGCATCAAGGACGTCGCCCGGCGGGCGGCGGTCTCGCAGGGCACGGTCTCGCACGTGCTGAACCACCCTGAGCGGGTCAGCCAGGCCCGGCGCGCAGCCGTGGAGCAGGCGATCGCCGAGCTCGGCTTCGTCAGGCACGAGTCCGCGCGCCACCTGCGCGCCGGGTACTCCAGCACGATCGGCCTGCTGCTCCTCGACGCCTGGAACCCGGGCTTCACCGACATCGCCCGCGGGGTGGAGGACGCCACCACCCGGATGGGGATGACCGTGTTGATCTCCAACAGCGCGCGCGACCTCGACAGGGAGCAGACCTACCTGCGCCTGTTCTCCGAGCAGCGCGTGGCCGGCGTCATCGTGATCCCCCACGACGAGTACTCCGAGGGACTGCACCAGATCCGCGCCGGCGGGATGCCGGTGGTCGTGGTGGACCGCGCCGAGTCCGAGGACCACACCATGTCGTTGGCCGTCGACGACGCCGCCGGAGGGGCGCTGGCCGCGCGCCACCTCATCGGGCTGGGACACCGGCATCTCGCGTTCGTCGGCGAGGAGAACCTCGCGATCCCGGTCCACGACCGGCTCGCCGGCGTACGACAGGCCGTGGCGGCCGCCAGCGAGGAGACCGGGGAGGACATCCGGCTCGACGTACTCCCGGCGGAGCTCACCGTCGAGGGCGGCCGCGCCGCGGGCGAGACCCTGGCACGGATGCCTGCGTCGCAACGACCCACGGCTGTGAGCGTCGCGATCGACCTGCTGGCCCTCGGCGTGCTGCAGGCCCTGTACGCGCACGGCCTGCGCGTCCCGGGCGACCTGTCCCTCGTCGGGTACGACGACATCCCGGTCGCCCGGCAGCTGGCCGTGCCGCTGACCACGGTCCGGCGACCGCACTACGAGATGGGCGTCGCGGCGGCCGAGATGCTCACCACCGTGCTCGCCGGCGGCGAACCACCCTCCCGCCACCTGAGGTTCGCCCCTGAGCTCGTCGTCCGCGACTCCACCGCAACCGTGAACCCCTCATCCCCACGGAGGAAGACCCCATGAGCGAGCTCCTGCTCGGCATCGACCTCGGCACCGGCAGCAGCAAGGGGGTGCTGACCACCCCCGAGGGCGAGATCGTCGCCACGGCGGTGCGGCCACGCCCACACAGCATGTCGATGCCGCGTCCCGGGTGGGCCGAGGTGGACGCGGAGGAGGTCTGGTGGGGCGACGTCGTGGCCCTGTGCCGCGAGCTGCTCCCCCAGGCCGGCGGCAGCGTCGCCGCCATCACCGTGAGCGGGGTCGGCCCGTGCCTGCTGCTCACCGATGCCGCCGGCCGACCGGTGCGTCCGGCCATCCTCTACGGGATCGACGCCCGGGCCACGACCGAGATCGAGGAGCTCGACGACCGTCTCGGGTCCGCGGCGGTCCTGGAGCGGTGCGGCACACCCTTGACGACCCAGGCCGTCGGCCCGAAGGCGCTGTGGATGCAGCGCCACGAGCCGGAGCACTGGCAGCAGGCGAGCCACTGGTTCAGCTCGAGCTCCTTCGTCGCCTTCAGGCTGACCGGTGAGTACGTGCTCGACCACCACACCGCCAGCCAGAGCGTGCCGCTCTACGACATCGAGGCCAGCGCGTGGTTCGAGCCCTGGTACGCCGAGGTGATGGGCGCGCTCCCGGCACCGAGGCTGGTGTGGCCCACCGAGGTCGTCGGCCTCGTCACCGCGGAGGTCGCGGCCCTGACCGGGCTGGCCGAGGGGACTCCGGTCTGCGCCGGCACGGTCGACGCCTGGGCCGAGGCCTTCAGCGGAGGCGTCCGGGCACCGGGCGACCTGATGCTGATGTACGGCTCGACGATGTTCTTCGTGCAGGAGCTCGCCGCACTCGCCCGCCACCCCCAGCTGTGGAACACCCGCGGGATCGCGCCGGGGAGTCAATGCCTGGCAGCCGGGATGTCCACGTCGGGGAGCCTGACCGGGTGGGTCCGGTCGCTCGTGGGCGACGTACCGTTCGAGACACTGGTCTCGGAGGCCGCCCAGGTGCCCGCGGGGGCGGACGGACTCCTGCTGCTGCCGTACTTCTCCGGCGAGCGCACCCCGATCTTCGACCCGCACGCGCGCGGCGTGCTCGCCGGCCTGAGCCTGCGTCACCACCGTGGTCATGTGTTCCGCGCGGTCTATGAGGGCATCGCGTTCGGCATCCGCCAGATCCTGGAGCTGCTCGACACCGAGACGAACCCGGTCAAGCGACTCGTCGCGGTCGGGGGTGGCACCCAGGGCGGGCTGTGGACGCAGGTGGTCAGCGACGTGACCGGCCGCGCCCAGGAGGTCCCGGAGCAGACGATCGGCGCCTCCTACGGCGATGCCCTGATGGCCGCGATCGGCGTGGGTCTGGTGGCACCGGACACCGACTGGGCCCGAGTCGCCGACGTGATCGAACCCGACCCCGACCTCAGGCCCCTCTACGACGAGCTCTACGGGCTCTACGGCTCGCTGTATCCCGCCACCCGCGAGCACGCCCATGCCCTGGCCCGGATCCAGCAGCTGGGTTGACCGGTTCGTCGGACTCACTGCGCAATCGCCCCTGACATCGAAGCGATCAGGCGCGGGCGTCAGTCGCGGCCTCCTGGTCGCCTGGTCGCGTTGGGTGGAGGAGCCGACTCCGGTGGCCGGTTTCCCAGGTTAAGAACCCAAACCGCCTCTTCACACACCATGCGCGGTGTGTGAAGAGGCAGTTTCCTGTGTGAGGACCAACAGAGCCGGCCAGTTTGACCTCTTAACCTGGGATTCCGGCGGGCAGGGTCACCACCTCCTCCCCCCAAGGCCTTGACTTAGTTCACGAGTCGTATAAAGTCAGTGGCATGCCTCTGGTCCTCGGCGTCGACTCCTCCACCCAGTCCACCAAGGCCGTCCTCGTGGATGCCACGGACGGCACCGTGGTCGAGCAGCGCACGGCGCCACACCCTCCCGGGACCTCGGTCGACCCACGTGCCTGGCTGGACGCCCTCGACGAGGCCGCCGGGCCCCTGCTCGCCCGCGCCGGAGCCGTCGCCGTCGGTGGCCAGCAGCACGGGGCGGTGATGCTCGACGAGGCCGGCGAACCGGTGCGCGACGCCTTGTTGTGGAACGACCTGCGCAGCGCCGACGCCGCCGCCGAGCTGGTCGAGGAGCTCGGCGGCCCCCAGGCGGCGGCGGACCTCACCGGCAGCGTGCTGAACGCCTCCTACACGATCACCAAGCTGCGCTGGCTGCGCGACCACGAGCCCGAGGCCGCAGCCCGGGTGCACCGCGTGCTGCTGCCCCACGACTACCTGACCTGGCACCTGACCGGCCGCGCGGCCGAGCCCACCACCGACCGGGGCGACGCCTCCGGCACCGGCTACTTCGACACCGCTCGCAGCAGCTGGCTGCCGGGCCTCCTCGAGCAGGCACTCGGCCGCGGTGCCGTGGTGCCGCGCGTCGCCGGTGCCAACGAGGTCGTGGGTGAGCGCGACGGCGTGCTGGTGGCGCCGGGCACCGGCGACAACATGGCCGCCGCCCTCGGCCTCGGTCTCACCGCCGGTGAGGTCGCCGTCTCGATCGGCACCTCCGGTGTGGCCTCCACGATCGCCGCGGAGGCGGTCGCCGACGGCACCGGCCAGATCGCCGGGTTCGCCGACGCGACCGGTCGCTTCCTGCCGCTGGCCTGCACCGTCAACGCGGCTCGGATCCTGGAGCTGGCCTGCCGGCTGCTCGGGGTCGACCACGACGGCCTGGCCACGCTCGCCCTGGAGTCCGCGCCGGGCGCGCACGGGCTGACCCTGCTCCCCTACCTCGACGGCGAGCGCACCCCCAACCGGCCCGGGGCCGCGGGCACGCTGCACGGCCTGACCTCGGCCACCACCCGCGCCGACCTCGCCCGGGCACATGTCGAGGGCCTGCTGTTCAGCCTGGCCGACGCTGCCGACGCGCTGGCCCAGGTCACCGGGCAGCGCGCCGAGCACCTCCAGCTGATCGGCGGCGCCGCCCGCAACCCCGCCGTACGCGCTCTGGCGCCGGCCGTCTTCGGGGTCCCGGTCTCGCTGCCCGACCCCGGGGAGTACGTCGCACTGGGTGCTGCCCGACAGGCGGCCTGGGCGCTCTCCGGCGACGCCGAACCACCCGACTGGCCCACCACCAGCACGCAGCTGCCGGACGGCTCACCGATCCCCGGCCTCCGCGACGACTACGCCCTGCTCCGAGAGCGCACCCTCACCTGGACCCCACGAAAGGCACACCGATGAACGACTTCATGCCCACCCCCGAGGACAAGTTCTCCTTCGGCCTCTGGACCGTGCAGTACCCCGGCCGCGACCCGTTCGGCGACCCGACGCGCGCACCGATGGATCCCGTGCGCGCGGTCGAGAAGCTGGCCGAGCTCGGGGCCTACGGGGTCAACTTCCACGACGACGACGTGGTGCCGTTCGGCAGCGACGAGACCGAGCGAAACCGCATCCTCGACCGGTTCCGCAAGGCCCTGGCCGAGACCGGCATGGTGGTCACCACCGCCACCACCAACCTGTTCTCCCACCCGGTCTTCAAGGACGGCGGGTTCACCTCCAACGACCGCGACGTGCGGCGGTTCGCGCTCAAGAAGGTGATGCGCAACATCGACCTGGCCGCCGAGCTCGGCGCCGAGGTCTACGTCGCCTGGGGCGGTCGTGAGGGTGCCGAGTCCGGTGCCGCCAAGGACGTGATGACCGCACTCGACCGCTACCGCGAGGCGTTCAACGTCCTCGGCGAGTTCGTCACCGATCGCGGCTACGACCTGCGCTTCGCGATCGAGCCCAAGCCCAACGAGCCGCGCGGCGACATCCTGCTGCCCACCGTCGGGCACGCGATGGCCTTCATCGAGACCCTCGACCGTCCCGAGCTGGTCGGGGTCAACCCCGAGATCGGGCACGAGGAGATGGCCGGGCTCAACGCCGCGGCCGGCTACGCGCAGGCGATGTGGCAGGGCAAGCTCTTCCACATCGACCTCAACGGCCAGCACGGCCCCAAGTACGACCAGGACCTGCGCTTCGGTGCCGGCAACGTCCGCGGCGCCTTCTGGGTCGTCGACACCCTGTTGGCCGGCGGCTACGACGGCCCGGTGCACTTCGACTTCAAGACTCCCCGCACCGAGGACGACCACGGTGTCTGGGTAGCCGCGGAGGCGTGCATGCGCAACTACCTGATCCTGCGCGAGAAGTCGCGCGCGTTCCGGTCCGACCCCGAGGTGCAGGCTGCCCTCGTCGACTCCCGGCTGCCCGAGCTCGCCGTACCCACCCTCGCCGAAGGCGAGACCTGGGCCGAGATCGAGGCCGCACCGGCGCCCGACATCGAGGCGATCGGCGAGCGCGGCATGGCCTTCGAGCGACTCGACCAGCTGGCTCTGGAGCACCTCTACGGACTGCGCTCCTGACGGTGCTGCACGACTCCGGGCCTGCGGCCACCGACGAGGTACGCCGGCGCAACAGCGCCGTGGTCCTCCGCCTGCTGCGCGACGACGGCCCGCTCAGCCGAGCCGACCTGGCGCGCCGATCGGGTCTGGCCAAGGCCACCATCGGGGTGATCGTGGGCCAGCTCCAGGAGCTGGGCGCGGTCGCGGAGAGGGCGGTGGAGTCGGGGGGCCGGGGTCGGCCGAGCACGCCGGTGGAGCTGGCCGGGCGGACGCTGGCCGGTCTGGGCGTCGAGATCAACGTCGACTACGCGGCGCTGACGACCCTCGACCTGGCCGGGCGCGAGCTCGCCTTCGAGGAGCAGGCCTGGGGCGGTGACCGTCCCGGGCTCGCCGACGTACGCCGCCTTGTCGGTGCCGAGGTGGCTGCGCTCACGGCTCGCGGCATCGAGCTGCTCGGGGTCACGGTGGCGGTGCCGGGCCTGATCGACCGCCGGCGCGGCCTGGTCGTGGACGCTCCCAACCTGGGCTGGAGCGAGCTCCACCTCGCCGAGCACCTCCGCAGCGACCTCGGCGACCGGGTCCCGGTCGCGGTGGACAACGACGCCAACTGTGCTGTCCGCGCCGAGAGCCTGCGCGGTGTCGCCACAGGGGTCGAAGACCTGATCTACCTCACCGGCACCGTCGGGCTCGGCGCCGGGATCATCTCGGCCGGCGAGGTCCTGCGCGGTGCCCGCGGGCTCGCCGGCGAGGTGGGCCACCTCCGCGTCGGCTCGGACCGCCACCGTTGCGCCTGCGGGCGCTCGGGCTGCTGGGAGGCCATGGTCGGCCTGCACGCCCTCGCCGAGGCGACCGGGGTCCCGATCGAACCCGGCGAGGACCCGGTGAGGTACGCCGAGCGGCTGGCTGGGCTCCCCGGTGCCCGCGCCGGGCTGCTCCGCATCGGCGAGGCCCTCGGCCGCGGAGTGGCGCAGCTGGCCGTGACGCTGGACCCGGCGATGGTGGTGCTCGGCGGCTCCTTCGTGCCACTGGGCACGGTGCTGGTGCCCGCCGTCGAGGCGGCCCTGGCCGAGGGCTTCACCGGCCCGGGCTGCACCGTCGCGCTGAGCACGCTTGGTCTGCACGCCGCGTCCGTGGGTGCGGCGCTCGACGCCCTCGACGACCTCTACGCAGGTCGCCGCGCGCTCCGGGCCTGACCGGCGTCCAGGATCGTGCCCGCGGCGCCGTCGGCGACGGCCAACGCATCCACGGGGTCGTGGAGCAGGTCGGTGAAGGCGAGCTCCGCGGCCCCGATCAGCACCGAGTCGCCCCCGAGCGACGGCAGCACGATCTGGGCCTCTGCCACCGCCGGGCCCAGAGCCCAGTCCCGCATCGCCGCGAGCACGTCGTCTCGCACCAGCGGGAAGACCTGGCGCAGCACCCCGCCGAGCACCACCATCTCCGGGTTGAACATGTTCACCAGGCCACCGAGACCCAGGCCGAGTGAGCGGCCGAGCGCGCGCAGCTCCGGCGGGGCCGTCGTACCCGGCTTGAGGTAGTCCCCGAGCAGGTGCATCTTGTCCTGGGGACAGCCGACGGCAGCCGCCACGGCGTGCGACCCGATCTCGGTCTCCCAGCACCCCACGTTGCCGCAGCGGCAGCGGTGCCCCGCCGGGTTGAACGGCTGGTGCCCGATCTCGCCGGCGTAGCCGCTCGCCCCCATCATCGGCAGCCCGCCGACGATGACGCCACCACCCACACCGACGTCGCAGGAGAGGTAGATCAGATGCGAGAGCCGGCGCGCGGCGCCCCGGGTGTGCTCGGAGAGTGCGCCCAGCGCGGCGTCGTTGCCCAGGTGCACCGGCAGTCCGCGGCCGATCTGGGCGCGCAGCAGCGGGGCCAGGGCCACGTCGTGCCAGCCCAGGTTGGGAGCGAACCTGACCAGACCGGCGGCGTCGGCGACCACGCCGGGTACGGCGATCCCCACTCCCACGAGCCGGGCGCCCGGGGCCACCGGCTTGAGCATCGCGCGCAGCATCTCCAGCAGCGTCTGCACCACCCTCTCGGGCTCGCGCTGCGCCGGCGTCGCCACCGACATCCGGTCCAGCAGCTGCCCGCCGAGGCCGACCCGGGCGACCTCCATCGTCTCCACCCCGAGCTCGGCCGCCAGCACGAACACCGACTCCGGGACGGGATCGACGCCGATGCTCGGCCGGCCGGCTCCGGTCCGGCGCGCGGCCCCTGCCTCGGGAGTCGACTGGCTGACCGCCCCGAGATCCTCGAGCTCGCGGACGAGGTCGGCGATCGTGGAGCGGTTCAGCGCCATCCGTTCGGTCAGCTGGGCCCGGGAGATCCCCCCGGAGCGGTGGACGTGGCCCAGCAGCGTCGCCAGGTTGTGCCGGCGCACCGCCTCCTGGTTGGTGCCGGTGCCACCACGGCGCCGGTCGGCCACGCTCAGGTCCCTGTGGCAGACCGGCGACGACGAGAGATGGCGTCGACCGAGGCGGCCAGCAGCAGCACACTGCCGGTGATGATGTAGTTGATGTAGGCGGACTGGTTGAGCAGGCCCAGGCCGTTGTCGATGGTGGCGATCACCAGGCCGCCGATCACGGCGTCCCGGATCAGGCCCTTGCCGCCGAAGAGGCTGGTGCCGCCGATGACCGCGGCACCCACGGCATAGAGCAGCACGTTGCCGCCACCGGAGCCCGGTGAGACCTTGCCGTCGTAGGAGGCGGTGATGATGCCGCTCACCGCGGCCATCGTCGAGCAGATCACGAACGCCGACATCCGCAGGCGGTCGACGCTGATGCCGGCCCGTCGGGCGGCCTCGGCGTTGCCGCCGACGGCGTACATGTGCCGGCCGTAGGCGGTGCGGCTGAACACGAAGGTCCAGAAGATCAGCAGTGCGCCGACCACGAACACGGCGTAGGGGATGCCCGCGATCTGGAAGGTCGCCACCCGGCTGCGGTTCTGGCTGAGCACCGCCGTGGCGATCAGGATCACTGCCACGAGGGAGAGGAACTTCACCAGCAGCAGGGAGGTCGGGGGGCGCTGCAGGTTCTTGGCCGCGAGCCGCGACTGACGCAGCATCAGCATCGCGCCGTACGCCGCCAGCAGGGCGATCACCACGATCCAGCCCATCAGCACGGGCATCGACTTGATCGTGATGCCACGCAGCACCTCGTCGCGGACCGGGACGGTGCCGCCAAGGCCGATCAGCTTGAGGATCACGCCCTGCAGGGCAAGGAAGAACGCCAGGGTCACCACGAAGGAGGGGATGCCCAGCTTGGAGACCAGGCTGCCGATCACCACGCCCACCAGGGCACCGACCAGCAGGCCGATGATCACCGCGAAGACCCAGTGGGTGCCGTTGCGGTCGATCTGGACGGCTGTGAATCCCGCGGCCATGCCGCCGGTGACACCCGCGGACAGGTCGATCTCACCCACGAGGAGGACGGGGATCAGCCCCATCGCGAGGACCGAGATCGCCGAGGCCTGGGTCATCAGGTTGGCGAGGTTGAGCGCACCGGTGAAGGACTCCGGTCGCAGGGCGGAGAAGACGATGAACAGCACGACGAGACCCAGGACGGCCGGCAGGGCGCCCATGTCTCCGCCACGCAGACGGTCGCGGTAGGCCTGCAGCGACTCCCCCAAGGTGGCGCTGGCTTGGTCGTTGGCGAAGTCGGTGGCGGCCATGCTGGGAGCGGGGGTGCCGCCCGGGGTGGGGGCGCCTTGGCGATGAGTGGTCACGAGGAGCTCCTTAGGCCGACTGGTCGGCGGTTGCGGCGGGGATGCCGATGTCGCCGGACCTGCCGGCGGTGATCAGCTCCACGATCTGGCTGTGGTTGGTCTCGCTCGCGGGAATGTCCGCTGCGACCCGACCGAGGAACAGCGCCGTGATCCGGTCGGCCACCTCGAGGACGTCGACCATGTTGTGCGAGATCAGCACGACACCGAGACCCTTGTCCGCGAGCCGGCGGACGAGGTCGAGGACCTGGCGGGTCTGCGCGACCCCCAGGGCCGCGGTCGGCTCGTCCAGGAGCACGACCCGCGAGTTCCACAGCACGGCCTTGGCGATCGCGACCGTCTGCCGCTGACCACCTGAGAGCGAGGCGACGCTCTGGCGCACGGACTTCACGGTGCGCACGGACAGCGAGGCGAGCGTCTCCCGGGCACGCTCCTCCATCGAGAGCTCGTCGAGCAGGATGCCGCTGGTGCGGGTCTCCCTGCCGAGGAACATGTTCTCGACGATGTCGAGGTTGTCGCACAGGGCGAGGTCCTGGTAGACGACCTCGATGCCGAGGTGGGCGGCGTCCTTGGGTCCGTGGATCGTGACCGGCTTGCCCTCGAAGAAGAACTGTCCGGAGTCGGCGCGGTAGATGCCGGCCGTGGTCTTGACCAGCGTGGACTTGCCGGCGCCGTTGTCACCGACGAGCGCGGTGACCTGGCCGGGGTAGACCTTGAAGTTGACGTCGTGCAGCACCTGTACGGCGCCGAAGCTCTTGTTGACTCCGCGTAGTTCGAGCAGTGGTTCTGTCATCGTGCCTCCAGGTGGGACCGGGTGCCCCCGGGGACGAGCCGCAGGGCGAAGGTGTGGACGTGTGGCAAGGGCGGGTGGGCCCGGCTCCCGGTCGGGAACCGGGCCCACCTCACGACCTGAGGATCAGGAGATCCCGGCCGCCTTGCACTGCTTCTCGAAGCCCTTGCAGACATCGGCGGCGCTGGCGCCACCGTCGTCGATGACTGCCTTGACGTTGTCCTTGGTCACCGAGACCGGGTCGAGCAGCACGGCAGGAACGTCGCGCTTGCCCTCGGTGTCGGTCACCGTGCCGGTGGTGGAACCCTTCTCACCCTTGGTCAGGCCGATGGCGAGCTCGGCCAGGGCGCCGGCCTCCTGCTTGGCCGACTTGTAGACGGTCATGCACTGGTTGCCTGCGAGGATCTCCTGGAGACCCTGCACGGTGGCGTCCTGACCGGTCACGGGCACCTTGCCGGCGGCGCCGTTCTTCTGCAGGATCGAGATCGCCGAGCCACCGAGGCCGTCGTTGGCCGCGAGCACGCCGTCGATCTTGCCCTTGTTCTGGGTGAACATCTGCTCGAAGATCGTGGTCGCCTTGGTGTTGTCCCAGCCGGGCACAGCCTGCTCGGCGACCTGGGTGTAGTTGCTGTTGGCGTCCAGGATCGTGTGCGCGCCCTTGGCGAACGCGGTCGCGTTGGAGTCGTCCGGGGAGCCGTTGAGGAAGACGATGTTGGCCTTGGTGTCCTTGCCCAGGCAGTTCTGCAGGCCCTCGCCCTGGAGCTCGCCGACCTTCTCGTTGTTGTAGGAGACGTAGTACTCCGCGGACCCACCCAGGGTGAGCCGGTCGTAGTCGATCGTGGCGATGCCCTGGTTCTTGGCCTTCTCCTCGATGGCGGCACCCGAGGCGTTGTCGAGGTTGACGATGGCCAGCACGGTGACGCCGTTGGCGATCATCGAGTCGGCGATCTTGGCCATCTGGGTCGCGTCACCCTGCGCGTTCTGGATGTCGTAGTCGACACCAGCGGCGTCGAAGGCCGCCGCGAGGGCCGGACGGTCGGCGGTCTCCCACCGCACCGAGGACTCGGTGTCGGGAAGGATGACGCCGATCTTGGCCTTGGCGTCGGCGCCACTGCCGCTGCCGCTGTCGCTGTCGCTGCCGCAGGCGCTCAGGCCCAGGGAGAGCCCCAGCGCGCCGGCCACGAGTAGTACGGGCATCCGCTTCACGCAGATCGCCTCCTTCTAGTTAAATGTTGGTTGGCACAACGTAACGTCGGTCACACCCGCCGTCTAGTGGTGGCAGACAACAAATGTCGGGCCGAGCCCAACTGGTCTAGACAGACCTCGAGCAGCGGGCGGCAGGGAGCCGGGTCAGTCAGCCGTACAGGGTGACCGGGACGGCGTCCACGCCGTAGACGATGCTGAGCGCGCGGTAGTCCAGGTCCGCGGCCGGCACCGCCAGGCGCATCTCGGGGAACCGGGCCGCCAGCGCAGGAAAGGCGGCCTTGAGCTCCATCTTGGCCAGCTCGGCGCCCACGCACCGGTGGAAGCCGTAGCCGAAGGCCAAGTGCGAGCCGCGCGGGTGGGTCAGGTCCAGCCGGTCCCCCGGGGTGGCCCGCGGGTCGCGGTTGGCCGCGGGCAGCGAGCAGACGATCACCGAGCCCTCGCGGATCAGGTGCCCGCCGACCTCGACGTCGCGGCGTACGAACCGCGGGAAGGCGACCTGGACGACCGAGAGCAGGCGAAGCAGCTCATCGACCACGGGGCCCACCGAGGTCGGGTCCGCCACCAGCCTGTGCCACAGCTCGCGGTCCTCGAGCAGGACCGAGGTGCCGAGCGCGAGCATCGAGGCGCTGGTCTCCAGCCCCCCGGTGAAGACCCCGTCGGCCAGTCCGCCGAGGTCGAAGTCGCTGATCTCGTCGCCGTGCTCGCGGATGATCTGGCCGATCAGGCCTGGTCCGGGGTCGCGGCGCTGCCGGGCCGCCTCGGCGAGCAGGAACTCACGCGATCCGCCGATCGCGCCGAGGGACCCGGGAGCCCCGTTGGTGATGTCGAAGCGCGCCGTGGCCAGGCTGGCGAAGGTCTCGCGTCGCTCGTCGGGGAGCCCGAGCAGGTCGCAGATCACCAGGAACGGGATCGGGAAGGCGAAGCTCGGGACCAGGTCCACGACACCTCCACCCGCACCCGCCTGCTCGACCTCGTCGAGCTGGCGCCCGATGATCGCCTCGATGCCGGGGCGGAGCCGGATCAGCCGGTGCATGGTGAACTCCGGCGTCAGCAGGCGTCGCAGCCGGGTGTGCTCCGGCGGGTCGGTGAACCCGAGCCCGCCGATGTCGCCGTCGGTGGCGGAGCCACTTCGCCCCATGTAGGGCCGGATGTCGGTGGAGTACGACGTGGTGTCCGCGAGCACCTCGCGCGCCTCGTCGTCGCCCGTGACCAGCCAGATCTCCAGGCCGAGCAGCGAGGCCAGCCGCTGGACCGGGTCCTGCTCGCGGGTGGCCGAGAGGCGCGCGCTGGGCGAGACCACGTCACGGTGCAGGGGCCAGGAGAGCGTGTCGGGGACCTTGTCGAGCTGGGAGAGGTCGATGCCGCCCGCACGTGCGACCAGACGGTCGCGGACCGCCTTCTTGACCGCGGTGACCAGGCTCATGGGTTTCCTCGGGCTCGACGCAATCGTTGCCCGATTCTACGAATCCCGGTCGTGCCCGTCACTGGTGACACCCCGAACCCGACTGGGGTTCACTCCCACTCGATCGTGCCCGGCGGCTTGCTGGTGATGTCGAGGGTCACCCGGTTGATCTCGCGCACCTCGTTGGTGATCCGGGTCGAGATGGTCTCGAGCACGTCGTAGGGCACCCGCGCCCAGTCGGCGGTCATCGCGTCCTCGGAGGTGACCGGGCGCAGTACCACCGGATGGCCGTAGGTGCGGCCGTCGCCCTGGACGCCGACCGAGCGCACGTCGGCCAGCAGCACCACCGGGAACTGCCAGATGTCGCGGTCCAGGCCGGCCCGGGTGAGCTCCTCGCGGGCGATCGCATCCGCCTCGCGCAGGATGTCCAGCCGCTCGCGAGTGACCTCGCCGATGATCCGGATGGCCAGGCCGGGGCCGGGGAACGGGTGTCGCCAGACGATCTCCGAGGGCAGCCCGAGCTGTTCGCCGACCAGGCGGACCTCGTCCTTGAACAAGGTGCGCAACGGCTCGACGAGCTCGAACTCGAGGTCGTCGGGCAGCCCGCCGACGTTGTGGTGGGACTTGATGTTGGAGGCTCCGGTGCCGCCTCCCGACTCCACCACGTCGGGGTAGAGGGTGCCCTGGACGAGGAAGGCGACCTTGGCGCCCTCCTCGACGGCTGCCTTGCGCAGCACGTCGGCCTCGGCGGCCTCGAAGACGCGGATGAACTCGCGGCCGATGATCTTGCGCTTCTCCTCGGGGTCGCTGACGCCGGCGAGGGCGTCGAGAAAGCGCTTCTCGGCCTCCACCACGTGCAGGTCCACGCCGGTCGCGGCGACGAAGTCCCGCTCGACCTGCTCGGCCTCGCCCTTGCGCAACAACCCGTGGTCGACGAAGACGCAGGTCAGCCGGTCCCCGATCGCCCGCTGTACGACGGCTGCGGCAACCGCCGAGTCGACGCCACCGGAGAGACCGCAGATGGCGTGGCCGTCCTGACCGATCTGCTCCCGGATCCGCTCGATCTGCTCCTCGACGATGTTGACCATGGTCCAGGTGGGGCGACAGCCGGCGATCTCGAGCAGGAAGTGCTCGAGCACCAGCTGGCCGTGCTCGGTGTGCATCACCTCGGGGTGCCACTGCACCCCGGCCAGGCGGCGGTGGGTGTGCTCGAAGGCGGCCACGGGGGTCGCCGTGGTCTCGGCGAGCACGGTGAACCCGGGCGGGGCGGTGCGCACCGAATCGCCGTGTGACATCCACACCCGGTGCTCGGCGGGGACACCGGCCAGCAGCGTGCCCGGGGCGGTGACGCGGACCGGCGTACGGCCGAACTCGGAGGCGCCGGTGCGAGCGACCTCGCCGCCGAGCCCCTGGGCCATCGCCTGGAAGCCGTAGCACATCCCGAACACGGGGACGCCGGCCTCGAACAGGGCGGGGTCCACGCCAGGAGCGCCTTCGGCGTACACCGAGGACGGGCCGCCGGAGAGGATGATCGCGGCCGGCTCCCGGGCCAGCATCTGGGCCAGGGGCATCGAGTGCGGGACGATCTCGGAGTAGACGTTCGCCTCGCGCACCCGACGAGCGATCAGCTGGGCGTACTGGGCTCCGAAGTCGACGACGAGAACGAGGTCGTGGTCGGTCAAGGGGGGGCCTTCCGGCGGGGGAGCAGACGCGTTGAGTCTGCCAGAAAAAAAGTCCTGAAATTTCCGTGTCCAGGCATAACCCGCCCCGTACCCCCTCGTTGATCCAGTCAGATCCGGTGGCTTTGCTCCCTCCCAGGCCGGATCTCGACATGGTCCGCTCGGCGGACTTCCCAGGGCCCGACCACCCTCCCTCCCCGGTCGGGCCCTGGTTCGTCTTCTGCCCCCTCCCCACCCCCCCCCCGACTCGCCGAGACGTCGCATCTGAAACGTCCAAAGCCGCCGAGACGTCGCAGATGAAATTTCATCTGCGACGTCTCGGCGGCTTCTTGGGTTTCAGATGCGACGTCTCGGCGGGAGGGGGGTGGGGTGGGGTGGTTTGGGGGTCAGCTGACTCCGACGATCGGGAGGCGCAGGGCACCCGGGGCGGCGTCGGGGACGGCCGGGGACTTCGGGGCCACCGGGGTGACCCGCTCGTAGCGGGCGCCGAGGGGCGGCCGGGGGTCCAGCTCACCCTTGTTGGGCCACATCGACATCGCCCGCTCGGCCTGGGCGGTGATCGTCAGGGACGGGTTCACCCCGAGGTTCGCCGAGATCGCCGAGCCGTCGGCGATGTGGAGCCCGGGGTAGTTGAAGACCCGCTGGTAGGCGTCGACGACCCCGTCCTCCGGGCTGGTGCCGATGGTGCAGCCGCCGATGAAGTGCGCGGTCATCGGCATGTTGAACGGCTCGCCGATGGACCCACCGGCGGTGCCGCCCATGATCCGCGCCATCCGGCGTACGACGTCGTTGGCGACCGGGATCCAGGTGGGGTTCGGCTTGCCGTGACCCTGCTTGGAGGTCAACCGCCACTTCTTGGTGCCCGGGACCCGCTTGGGGTACGTCGTGATGGAGTTGTCCAGGGTCTGCATCACGAGCGCGACGACGGTCCGCTCCGACCAGTGCCTGAGGTCGTAGAGGTTGGCGACGTTGCGGCGCTCGTTCCACATCTCCTTGAGCCAGGTGACCCAGCGGGCGTTCGGGCCGTCACCGTCGGTGAGCACGGTCTGGAGCATCGCCATCGCGTTGCTGCCCTTGCCGTAGCGCACGGGCTCGACGTGGGTGTCCTCGTCGGGGTGGAAGGAGGACGTGATCGCGATGCCGTAGCTGTAGTCGACCTTGCGGTCCGGCGCGATCGCTCCGAGGATCGACTCGGAGTTGGTCCGCGAGAGGTGCCCGAGCCGGTCGGAGAGCCGGGGCAGGTGCCCGTCGACCTTCATCGTGTGCAGCAGCTTCTGCGTCCCGATCGCCGCCGCGGCGAAGACCACCTGCTCGGCGGTGATCGTCCGGCTGGCCCCGGCGGAGGGCCGCTTGGCCTTGGTGAACCTGATCGTGACGTCGTACCCGCCGGCCGTGCCGGGCCGCACGCGGGTCACGGTGCTCAGCGCGAGGACCTTCGCTCCCCGCTGCTCGGCCAGGTAGAGGTAGTTCTTCACCAGGGTGTTCTTGGCGTTGTACTTGCAACCCGTCATGCAGTCGCCGCACGCCACGCAGGTGTTGCGGTCGGGGCCGGCGCCGCCGAAGTACGGGTCGCTGACGCGCTCGCCCTGCGGCTGGTCGGGGCCGCCGAAGAAGACCCCCACGGGCGTGGGGTGGAAGGTCTCGCCGACGCCGAGGTCGTTGGCCACCTGCTCCATCACGTCGTCGGAGGGGGTGCGCAGCGGGTTCTCGACCACGCCGAGCATCCGCTTGGCCTGGTCGTAGTACGGCGCGAGCTCGCCCTTCCAGTCGGTGATCTCACGCCACTGCGGGTCCTTGTAGAACGCCTCGAGGGGCTCGTACAAGGTGTTGGCATAGACCAGGGACCCACCGCCCACACCCGCGCCGGCCAGGATCAGCGAGTCACGCACCGCGTCGATGCGCTGGATCCCGTAGCAGCCGATCTCCGGGCGGAAGAGGAACTTCTTGAGCTCGAAGGAGGTCTTGGCGAAGTCCGCGTCCTCGAAGCGTGCCCCGGCCTCGATCACAGCGACCCGGTAGCCCTTCTCGGTCAGTCGCAGCGCGGTGACCGAGCCCCCGAACCCCGAGCCGATCACGATGACGTCGTAGTCGAAGCCCGAGCCGTCGGACTCGGTGCTGCTCATGCGCGTCCCAGCTTCTTCATCAGGCGCAGGTTGGCGGTCATCACCTTCGCGTAGGTCTCGTCCTTCATGCCGAACATCGGCGCGAACCGCAGCAGCTTCTGTACGCCGACCGACTGCGACTCGGTGTAGCGCCGGATGCCTTCGGTCCCCTGCCGGCGGCCCATGCCGGACTCGCGCATGCCACCCATCGGGGAGTCGATGCTGGCGAAGGTGGCCCCGAACGCCTCGTTGATGTTGACCGTGCCGCACTTGACCTGACGGGCGATCACGCGGGCGCGGGCGGTGTCGCGGCTGTAGATCGAGGCGTTCAGGCCGTACTCCCCCGCGTTGGCACGCGAGACCGCGTCGGCCTCGTCGTGGAAGCGGTACAGCGAGATCACCGGGCCGAAGGTCTCGTGGCCGAAGCAGGTCATCTCCGGCGTGACGCCCTCGAGGATCGTCGGCTCGTAGAAGTACGGGCCGAGGTCGGGCCGCGCACGACCACCGGCGAGCACGGTCGCGCCCTTGGCCACCGCGTCCTCGACGTGGGCGGTGACGGTGTCGAGCTGGTCCTGGCTGATCAGCGAGCCCATGTCGGAGCCCCACTCGATCCCGGGCCGCAGGCTCATCGCCTGGGTCTGGGCGACGAACTTCTCGCGGAACCGGTCATAGACCTGGTCGGCGACGAACATCCGCTCCATCGAGACGCACAGCTGACCCGCGTTGGAGAAGCTGGCGCGCACCGCACCCTCCGCGGCCCGGTCGAGGTCGGCGTCACGCAGCACCAGCAGCGGGTTCTTCCCGCCGAGCTCGAGCGAGCAGCCGATCAGCCGGTCGGCGCACTGGGCGGCGATCAGCTTGCCGGTCGCGGTCGAGCCGGTGAAGCAGATGTAGTCGGAGCGCTCGATGATCGGCGTACCGAGCTCTCGTCCGGGGCCGGCGACGACGTTCCACAGGTCCTTGGGGAAGCCGGCCTCCTCCAGGAGCTGGGCGCCGAGCAGGGCCGAGAGCATCGTCTGCGCGTCCGGCTTGGTGACCACGGCGTTGCCGGCGAGCAGCGCCGGCAGCCCGTCGCACAGGGCCATCGTGAAGGGGTAGTTCCACGGCGAGATGATGCCGACCACGCCCTTGGGCAGGTGGTTGACCTCGACGCGGGTGAGGCCGGGCACCACGCCCAGCTTGCGCTCGGGGTCGAGGTGGTCGTGCGCCGTGCGCGCGTAGTAGCGAGCCGTCAGCGCGATGTGGATCGGCTCGTCGAAGGCGTGCTTGCGCGCCTTGCCCGACTCCCAGCAGATCAGGTCGATGATCTCGTCCTGACGGTCGACGACGAGGTCGTGCAGCCGCAGCAGGAGCGCGGAGCGGTGCTCCAGGGAGGTCTGCGCCCAGGCCCGCTGCGCCCGCCGGGCGCGCGCGAAGGCCTCCTTGACGTCCTCGGGGCTCGACTGCGGGATCATCGCCAGCGGCTGGCCGGTGATCGGGGTGTACGTCGCAGCGGTCTGCCCCGTCGAGGACACCACCCGCGAGGTCAGCGCTCGGGCGTACGCCGGATCCAGCGCGTAGGAGGCGCTGGGGTCGTGCTCCGGGTCGGCCGGACCGACCTCGCCGGCTGCGGACGAATGGGAAGGATCGGGCTGAACGCTCATGTCCGAAGAGTAGACGCGCAGGTGACTTGACACAACGAAATGTCTTGTAAAGTGGAACACGTTGCCCCTCGCGCTCACGTAGGCTCCGCCCACGGACGGTCGAACCTCGGCCGGGTGTAGTGACAGGCGCAGTGAAGGGATCCCCTCCGGGAATGACCAGTCGGGACGCCGAGGCGGAGCTCTGCGAGCTCCTCGACACGATTTCGGGTCCACGCCTGAAGCTGCACCGCCACCCCGTCCTGGCCTCGCGGGCGCTGGCGCTGCTCCGCGAGGTCCCCGAGCTGTGGTGCCGACTCTCGGACTCGGTGGAGGCACGGATGGTGCGCGCCGAGCTGCAGCGGGCCTCAGGCGGGCGCTCGACCCTGCTGCACCAGGCCACGACCGTGCTGGAGCTGCCCACCGAGCCCGGCACCTACAACGTGGGACACGAGCGCGCGACCCAGCGCCGCAAGGCCCGCAAGGCCCGCTCGGCCGGAGTCAGCTGGCGACCCGTTCCCGACGCCGCCGAGCGACAGCAGCTGCTGGAGCTCGCCAACGCCTACGAGCGGAACAACCCGCGCGACGCCTACCGCAGCGAGAGCCCCGAGAACGCCGACCTGATGGCGATCGACCTGTGGCTGCTGGCCCTCCACGAGGGCGAGCCGATCCTGCTCTCGGTGACCGCCGCCGACGGTGAGTGGTCGATCCTGCGCTACTTCCGCACCCTCTCGGAGTCCAACGCCGCCAGCGACGCCCGCTACCTGATGACCGAGGTGCTCGCCGAGGAGCTGGCCAAGCGCGACGTGCGCTACCTGTGCGACACGGTCAGCCCCTTCCGGCTGACCCCGGGCCTGCGGCACTTCTCCAGGATGGTCGGCTTCCGGGTCCGCCGGGTCCGCTTCGAGGACTCCGGCCGCTAGGAATCGCGAGCAGGGTCGCCAGCCTCGTCGACCGGTGGCTCGGCACCCGCTGCCTCGTCCCGCTCGGCCCACTCCAGCAGCGGCGCCAGGTCGAAGACCTCCGCGTCGATCCCCCCGTGCAGGTCGCCGAGCTCGGCGTAGCGCGCCGGCATCGTGGCGATGGTGAAGTCGCCGGGCTCGCAGTCCTCGACCTCCTCCCAGCGGACGGGGGCGCTCACGGTGGCCTCGGGGTTGCCGCGCACGGAGTACGCCGCCGCGATCGTGTGGTCACGGGCGTTCTGGTTGTAGTCGACGAACAGGTCCGCCGGGTCGCGGTCCTTGCGCCACCACGCCGTGGTCACCTCCGGTGAGCGGCGCTCGACCTCGCGGGCGAACGCCAGCGCGGCCCGGCGTACGTCGGCGAACCCGTGGTCGGGCCTGATCCGGACGTAGACGTGCATCCCCGAGCCGCCACTGGTCTTGGGGAAGCCGACCGCGCCGAGCTCCTCGAGCACCTCGCGGGTGACGGCGGTGACCCGCCGGACGGTCTCCCAGGGGCAGTCCGGGCCGGGGTCGAGGTCGATCCGCCACTCGTCGGGCTTCTCGGTGTCCGCGCGCCGACTGTTCCACGGGTGGAACTCCACGGTGCTCATCTGCACCGCCCAGACCACCTGCGCCAGCTCGGTCACGCAGAGCTCGTCGGCGGTGCGGTTCCACCGGGGGAAGTGCACGCGCACGGTCTCCATCCAGGGCGGCGCCCCTCGCGGCAGCCGCTTCTGGTGCACCTTCTCGCCGGTGACGCCGGTCGGGAAGCGGTGCAGCATGCAGGGCCGCTCCCGCAGGGCGTTGACGATGCCCTCCCCCACGGCGAGGTAGTACTCCACGAGGTCCAGCTTGGTCTCCCCCCGCGCCGGGAAGTAGACCCGGTCGGGGTTGGAGACCCGGACGACCTTGTCGTCGACCTCGATCTCGACCGCGTCGCCGGTACTCACCCCGGTCTCCGCGGGACCGGGGCGGTCAGCGCCGCGACGACCGCGACCTCGACGGCGAGCATTCCGGCGCCGAGTGGGAACGCCAGGACCACGTCGCTGAGCCAGTGCCGCTCCAGCCACAGGCGGCTGAGCGCGACGCCGAGGGCCAGTACGAGCAGTCCGGCCCACACCACCCGCTGAGCGGCGCGGTCCGCGAGCGGCAGCAGCGCCAGCGTGCAGGCCACGACGGCGCCGTGGACGGTGAGCACGCGCAGGACGCCGCCGGAGGGGAAGGTGCCGGTCGTGCCGGCCGGGTGCCCCCGGTCGACCCAGCCCGCGATCAGCTCCTGCGCGACGCGCTCGAACAGGTAGGAGCCGCCGATGACCAGCACCGGGATCCAGGCACGTCGTCGATAGGCGTAGGCGAGGACCACCGTGGCGATCAGGGCGAGCACCTGGGTCATCGCGACGTCCGCGAAGGTGCCGAGCTTGAGCATCTGCCGGTCCACGGCCCCGATGTCGGTGTGCTCGCGCAGCCAGGTGTCGACGTGGCGGTCGACGCCGCCCTCCACGGCGCGGGCGAGCACACCCAGGACCAGGCCTGTCACCAGGGTCGCGGCGACCCCCGTCCCCGCGAGCAGGAGGACGCCCCTGGTGCGGCCGAACCGTGCGGCCACCCTCGAGCCGGCCTCGGCCGGCGTACGGGTCACGACGTGCCGTGCCGGCGGATGAACTCCAGGATCGGCTCGGCCAGCTCGGGTCGGCAGACCACCAGGTCGGGAAGCAGCACGTCGTCTTGGTTGTAGAGCAGCTCGGACCCGTCGACCCGGCTGGTGAACAGCCCCGCGGCCCGTGCCACGGCGACCGGGGCGGCCGAGTCCCACTCGTACTGGCCACCGGCGTGGACGTAGGCGTCGGTGAGGTCGCGCAGCACCGACATCACCTTGACACCGGCCGAGCCCATCGGCACCAGGTCGGCGCCGATCTCGGCGGCCAGGGCCTTGACGAACTCCGGCGGCCGCGTCCGGGAGACCGCGATCCGGGGGCGGGCCGTCGAGACGGGGGGTACGACGGGCGGTGCGCCGGTGTGGAAGGTCGCGCCCAGACCCGGCTGGGCGACCGCGCCGGCCACGAGGTCCCCGTCCTGCCACAGCGCCACGTGCACGGCCCAGTCATCACGCGGTGGTTCGGAGAACTCCCGGGTCCCGTCGAGCGGGTCCACGATCCAGACCCGCTCGGCGTGGAGCCGGGCCTTGTCGTCGCTGCCCTCCTCACTGAGCACCGCGTCGTCGGGCCGGTGCTCGGCGAGCAGCTGCATCAGCAGGTCATGGGCTGCCTGGTCCCCCGCGTCCTTGAGCTCCTTGCCCTCCAGACCCTGTCCGCGGACCTCCAGGAGCAACTCGCCGGCCACGGTGGCGGCCCAGGCCGCGAGGGCGTGGTCGTCGGTGCTGACCTGTGCGGGCGCCTGGCCGGCGCGAAAATGCGTCACCCGGGCACCCTACTCAAGCGGGATGCCCGGGTGACGCACGGAGGGTTCAGCCGACGTACTTCCAAACCTTGACCCAGTCGACGTGCAGGCTGATCGAGGACTTGCCGGCGGGCAGCTTGGGCCAGTTGCCGTTGGCGTCCTTGTGCGCGTGGGTCTGCAGGCCCAGCCACATCTTCAGGTCCGGGATCTTGAGCCGGTCGGTCTCGGTCTTGACCAGCTGGCCGTCGAGCCAGTACTCCAAGGAGTCCGGGGTCCAGCGGACGCTGGCCACGTGCCAGTCGGAGAAGTCCTTCCTCGACGTGGTCTGCACCATCTTGTGCTGCCGGGCGCTGTCCCTGTAGTGGGTGGTCATCATCATCTTGTCGCGGTTGCCCCACTCGGCGAAGATCTCGTAGAAGTCGACCTCCGGCGGCCAGGCAGCGTTGCCGTCGGGCCACAGCAGGGCGGCGGTCGAGACGCCCTCGCCCTGGTCGAACTTCACGCGGATGTCGAAGCGCCCGTAGAGCTGGTCGGCGTCCTTGACGTCCCCGGCCTTGTTCGTGGTCCAGGTGCCCACGCCGCCGCTGAGCCAGCGACCGCTCGAGTCAGGGGAGCTCTGCAGCTCCAGCTGACCGTTGTGCACCTTGACCCGGCTCGGGTCCCACATGGCGTCGGGGCAGCAGCCCGGCCGGCCGCTCATCGGCTTCCACAGGTTGGTGTTGAAGGAGGAGAAGTCGTCCTGGACGACGAGCTTCCACAGCTTCGGGTCGGCCTCGGGGGCGGGGGTCGGGGCCGGGGTCGGCGTGGGGGTCGGCGTGGGGGTCGGCTTGGGTGCCGGCTTGGGTGCCGGGGCCGGGGCGGGCTCGGGGTCAGGGGTGGGGCTGGGCACGGGGCTGGGTGCGGGTGAGGACACCGGTCCGGGGGCGGGGGCGGCCGCGGCACGCGGCTTGCGGCGCTCGAGGGCGGCGCGCGTGCAGTTGCGGCGCACGTAGGCCCGGCGGAAGCGACGCCATTCGGCGCGCCGCATGCCCCGGTGGTTGCGGACCTTGTTGGCGCGCATCTTGCGGCAGTAGTTCACCTGACGACGGTAGACCCTCTTGGCCTCGACGTAGGCGGCTCGCGACGACCGGGCCGAGGCCGGTGTGGCCTGCGTGGTCCGTGCACTCGCGGTGGTCGCCGGCTGGGCGTTGCGGGACGCGCCGGCCGCACCTGCGGAGGCGGTGGAGAAGGCCACCATGGACAAGACGAATGAGAGAGTGATGAGAGCGGTCGCGCTGGCCCGGAAACCGCGAGAGACTGTTTCGCGCATGGACTGGAACCTTCAGCTAGTAGCCGGTGGAACGTCTGATAGGTCTAGTTTGACTCGTAAGTCTCGAAATGTCCGTTTTTTCCGAAAGTTCCTACTTGTGAGTTTTCCCGGGGGCGGTCCCCACGACCCGCTGGCACTGCTCGCCGACCTCGTCTGGGACCAGACCGAGGTGGGCGCGGCAGTGCTGCCCGCAGGCGTGGCGGGGCGCGACCTCGAGGTGTCGGTGGCCGAGCGGTACCTCGCGGTGCCCTCCCGGGAGCGGCCGCGCTACCTGCTCCCGCTCGACGCGACCCCCTCAGCGCAAAGACGCCTGCTCAGCAGCTACAACCGGCTGCGCTCTCCGGGTCGACGGGCAGCTCGATGGCTCGTCGCCGGTGCGGCAGGGCGCGGTCTGATGCCCTCAGGGTCGCGCCGGCTGGTCGAGGTCGGCTACCGCGAGGAGCCCGCGGAGTCGCTCCTGGGCCTGGCCGGAGAGCACCTGGGGTGTGCGGCCAGTGACCTGGTGATGGCGATCGGGGTCAACGACAAGGGTGGGCTGGTCCGACCCACTCTGACCGTGGCCGACCGCGCCGGCACGCCGCGGCTCTTCCTCAAGGTCGCCCGGAAGGGCCCGCTGCGGACCCGACTGCGCTACGAGTACGACGCACTGGTCGCGATGAGCGAGCAGCCGGCCGAGGGCATCTTGACCCCGGCGCCGGCGTTGCTGCGCGAGTGGGACGGGCGCAGCGTGCTCGGCGTGGCCCCGCTGCCGCTGGAGGCGCATCACCTGCACTTCCGCGAGCAGCCGCTGGCCCGGCAGTTCCTGGAGCGCTTGCACGCCTCCCGGCCGGCCGAGCACCAGCTGCTCGGTGAGTCGGACTGGGCACAGTCCACAGCCCAGCGGATCACCGACCTGGCCGCTCCCGCGAGCGACGGCCTGCCCGAGCTCCTCGAGGACTTCCTCGACGCGCACGGCACCGCCAGGGTCGCGGTGGGGATCCGGCACGGCGACTGGTCACCGTGGAACATGGCGCACCTCGGTGCGGACCGGATCGCGGTCTGGGACTGGGAGTTCTCCCAGACGCGGGCACCACTGAGCCTGGACCGGCTGAACTGGGAGTTCGCCTACGCCACCAGCGTGCGCAAGACCCCGACCGAGGAAGCCGCACACGCCCTGCTGGCTGCGCACCCGGGAGACCTCACCGGAGTGAGCATGTTCCTGCTCGACATGTCGGTACGCCGAGCCGAGGAGGGCGCGTGCGGCCTGGCCTCATCGGCCACGGCCGCACGCGTCCTTCAGTCGCTGGTGCGCAACAACGGGGTCACTGCCCCACGGTGACGGTGTTGGAGCGGACCGAGCCGGTCTCGTTGCCGGCCGGGTCCTTGACCACCACCCGGTAGTAGACCTGGTCGCCCGCCTTGACGGTGCTGTCGCGCACGGTGAAGCTCTTGCGGTCCCACATCAGGGACTCGCGCGAGACCGTGGAGACGACGTTGGTGTTCTGCCACCCGCGGTAGACGGTGTAGGTCAGGTTGATGTCGTCGCGGTCGAAGGCCTGCAGCACCTTCACGTCGACGTAGGCGCAGCCCTTGCACGAGGTCGCCTGCGGCCAGGCCCGGATCGGCGGGGCGGAGCCGACCGTGTAGCGGCTGATGTTCGCCTGGTCGGTGCCGTCCACGCGGCTGAAGCCACCGCCCATGACGAGCTGGTTGCCGTCGCTGGCCAGCGCTCGCGACATCTGCAGGGTGGCGTTGTTGTTCGACTCCCCCGTGGTCTCCACGAAGTAGGGCAGCGCCCGGCCGTTCGCGGGGTTGAGCGCATGGATCGCGAGGTAGAGCCGCGGCGCGAGCTCGGGGTGCCCGCCGATCGCCGAGCAGTCGTGGGCGTGGCTGCCGACGTAGACGTCAGGGACCGACGGCGAGGACGGCGAAGGTGTCGCCGTAGCAGTTGGCGTACCAGTTCTGGGTCCCGTTGTTGGCGTTGAGCGAGAACACGCCCTCGGTGCGGTTGCCACCGGCGGTGGCGTCGTCGCGACCGCCGACGTAGACGTTGCCGTTGGCGACATCGATCGAGGTGGCGAAGCTGTACGGCGCGGACATGTAGGCCGGCTTCCACCCGCCCAGCGGAGCCCCGTTGGAGGCGGCGAGGGCCGCGAAGCCCTGCCGTGCCAGGCCGTTGACCGTGCGGAAGGTGCCGCCCGCGTAGACCTTCGAGCTGTCCGCCGAGACGCCCAGCGCCAGCACGCTCAGCGCCTGGTTGCTCACCGGTGAGGTCACGTCGGGCGCGAAGGCACGCAGGCCGCCGTTGGCCAGGTCGAAGGCGACCAGGTCCTTGCGGTCGGCCCAGTTCGACTTGTTGAAGTTGCCGCCGACGTAGAGCGTCGTGGCATCCGGGGAGGCCGCGAGCGCTCGCACGGTGTTGTTGACACCGTTCCAGCCGACCTGGCCCTTGAAGGCGCCGGTGGCCGCGTCGAAGGCCGCGACGTGCTCGGCGCGCTGGCCGTTGATCATGTTGAAGTCACCGCCGACGTAGAGGGTCTTGCCGTCGGGGGAGGTGGTCATCGCCCACACCGTGGCGGGTCCGTTGGTCCAGTCGTTGGTGAGCTTGGGGGCGAACCCGGCGACCGGCGCCCCGGTGGTGGCGTCGAAGGCCGCGAGGTAGGCCTGACCGGTCTCACCGGTGCCCTTGGCCGTGCCGGCCGGGCGGGTGGAGGTGAAGGCGCCACCGACGTAGATCCGGCCACCGGCGACGGCTGTGGACCAGACGATGCCGTTGGTCTGCCCCATCGGCTCGGACTCGCCCTTGAACCGGGTGTGCCCGGACTCGAAGGCCTGGGCCGGCACTGCGGCCCCGAGCGTGGCCGCCAGTGCGGCGGCGAGGCCGAGCGTCGCGAGCGACAGCAACCGGTGCGAGACACGCTGGGCACGTGTCTTGGACTTCTTCATCTGTGATCCCCCGGATCGTCGTGTTCCGGGCCGATCATGCCCCGTCAACGGGGCCACCAGACCTCCGAGTCCAGGATTTCTGCGAGTTTCTGGTTGAAAGGTGCGAAATACGCCCGCAATGCCTGATTTGCCGCTTCCGTCATGGGGGGATCTGTCCGCGACGAGGTGTTCCAGTGCAGCCGCGGCAGGGGCAGCCGGTCTAGGCCGAGGAAGTCGGTGATCTGGCCGGCGGTCTCCACGGGGACGGCGTAGAAGTCCTCGCTGCGGAGCACCAGCACCTGCTCGGCCGGGTAGACCTCCAGCCACCGCCGCACCTGCTCGGCGTACTCCCCGCGGCTGCGGTAGGAGTACCAGTCGTAGGCGGCGCTGAAGTACGCCGGGTCGGCGAGCATCCGGTCCAGCTCACCTGCGAGCCGGCCGTCCTCGGCCTCCAGTGCCTCCTCGAAGGAGAGCCACTCGGTGCCCTGCTTGACCCGCTCCTGCCAGTGCGAGAACGCCCGGCTCACGGGGTCGCGCAGGAGTACGACGATCCGCGCGTCCGGCAGCAGCGCCCTGGCCCGCTCCGGCACCCGCGGGTCCCACAGGTAGTTCGGGCTGGCCTCCCCGACCAGGGCCCGTCCGTGGCGCGCCGCGTGCCGCTGACGGGCCACGCTGGTCGGGAAGTGACCGGCGAACCAGCGGGGGCCCCGGCGGTACTCGGCGGTGAAGAACTGCGAGCTCTTCAGGTTCTTGGGCTTGGGCACCATCGGCATCACCTGCGGGTGCGAGAGCAGCATCCGCCACAGCGAGGTGGTGCCGCCGCGCTTGGTGCCGATCACCAGGAAGTCCGGGGGCGGGCGCAGGCCGGCGCTGAGCGATCCGGCCAGTCGGATGCCTCGCTCCGCACCGAGCTTGGCCGACTCCGGCAGGATCCGCTTCCCGAGGGCGATCAGGTTCATCCGCGACGCCTCACCAGGCTGGTGAAGTCTTCCAGGTGGAGGGCTTCCTTGAACCTCCGGAGCAGCAACAGGTAGAGGACCAAGGAGACCGCCCCGAAGCCGAACACCGCGGGCCACGTCTCCCAGTCGAGCAGCCGCAGGGTGAGTCCGGGGACGCCGAAGGCGCTCAGCACGCAGCCCGCCGCCACCAGGAGCTCGCGCGTCGGCGGGTGGATGCCCACGCGCATGTTTCCCCGCACGACGCACAGCACCGAGTCGAAGGTGATCGCGACCGCCCAGGCGATCGCCGCGCCGACCAGGCCGATCCTGGGCACCAGGTAGAGGTTCAGCGCGATGTTGAGGGCCAGCGAGAGCGCGGTGTTGGAGGCGGTGAGCTTGCTGTAGCCACCCATGAGCAGGCAGGAGTTGATGTTGCCCAGGGCGAGGTAGCCCAGGATCGAGAGGCACATCACCGTCATCGAGGTCGAGGCGATCTCGAACTCGGGACCGATCGTCGACATGATCAGCGGCGCGAAGGTGGCCAGCGTGACGAAGATCGGCCAGGACAACAGCACCACCCACACTGTGGAGAGCGCATAGATGCTCTGCACCCGGGCCTTCTCACCGCGGGCGAACGCCGCCGCCATCATCGGCGAGGTACCGACCCGCAGGGCCTCCATCGCCATCGTCCCCGAGGTGATGAACCGGCTCGCGGTGGCGTAGGCACCCGCCGCGGCGGTCCCGAGGAAGTAGCCCACCACCAAGACGTCGACCCAGACGATGCAGATCTCGAAGAAGGAGGCCAGTCCGCGTGGCAGGTTGAAGGCCCAGACCTTGCGCAGCATCTCCCGGGGTGGGGTCACCGGCTGGTCGTTGCGCCCCCGGCCGGTCCGGACCCGGCGTACGACGAAGGTGGTGGCGTAGATGTCCATGACCACCAGCGGGACGGTCCACAGCGCCAGCATCCAGCTGCTCGACCCGCCGGCAACGCCCAGCGCGGTGATCCCGGCCACGCGCGTGGTCGGCAGGAACACCTGGTAGAGCAGGACGAAGGGCTTGACGCTGGCGACCGACCTGGTGCCCTGCAGGCTGGCCATGCCGACACCGGAGAAGACCAGCGCGACCACCAGCCAGTACAGGAACGGCAGCGCGTCCTCGGGGGCTTCCGGTGAGATCAGCCCCGCGATCCTCGGGGCGGCCAGGCCGAGGGAGGCCGCCACCACCAGGCTCCAGAGCGCCCCCGGCAGCAGCGTGACCTTCAGGCCGGTCCACGCGTCCTCGAAGGCCCCGAGGGCTCGGCTCCCGGACAGCACCCGGACCATGCCGGTGTCGCTGCCCGCGAGGGCGATGCCGTTGAGGATCATGAAGATGGAGACCGACTGGAAGAACAGCCCGGCGGCGTGCGCGCCGAAGTAGCGACCGACGACGAGCGTCAGGCCGAACCCGACGAAGGCGCTGTAGGCGTGCCCCACCATGGTGAAGCTGCCGCCACGGGCGAGCTGATGACGGTCCTCGTGACTGGCTCCGAGCCGGTTGCCGACCGCGGATGACTCAGATGCCACGGCCCCGCCGGTGGAGTGTGGCCTGCACGCGGTCGGCCTTGACGAGCCTGGCCGCCACCAGGGCAGCCAGCACCGCGCGGGGTTCGCGGACATTGTCCGAGAGCGTGCTGAGCACCATCCGCCAGGCACTCCTGCGCTCACCCGCAGCCGCCCGCGCGAACGCGATCTGGCCGCGCACGCGGGCCCGCCCCTTGGGACTGGTCGCGAACTCGGGGAACTTCGCGAGCACCATCTCCAAGGCGTCGGCCATCGCGTGCCAGCGGCTGAAGAAGTAGGAGTTGCCGGCCCAGTTCACGACCGCCACGATCTCGGGTACCAGCCGCAGCGGACGGCGGCGAGCCATCCGGAGCAACAAGTCGTAGTCCTCGGCGAACCCACCGGGAAGGTCCTCGTCCCAGCCACCGACGGCGCGCAGCCCGCTGGACCTGATCAGGAACGTCGAGGGGTGCAGCTCCATCACCCGGTCCTCCAGCAGGTCGGCGAGGGTGACGACTGCACGCCGCGCCGGCCGGTCCAGGGCGGTGCCGCCATGGACGACCCGGACCCCGCCACCGACCAGCTCGACGTCCGGGTGGGCGCGCGCCAGCTGCATCTGCAGCCGCAGCCGGTGCGGCAGCCACTCGTCGTCGTCGTCGAGCAGCGCGACGAACTCGGTGTCGAGCAGCTCGAAGGCGTGCGTGCGGGTGGGCACCAGGCCACGGGCACGGGGGCTCCGGACCACCTCGAGTCGATGGTCCTCCCGGGTCGGCTGCGGCAGCTCCAGCCCCTCGTGGATCGGACCGTCGAAAACCACCAGCACCCTCAGCGGCCCCGCGTAGTCCTGCGCCCAGACCGAGGCCAGTGCGTTCTGCAGCAGCTCGATGCGGTCCCGTGTGGGGACGATGACGCCGACGACCGGGTGCGAGTCGGCCTCACTCACCGGTTCTGGCTCTCGGAGGGGCGGTTGACCCCGGCCGGAACCCGCCGCTTGCGCACCCACGCCACCGGCCCGGAGTCGGCATCGGGCCTGGCCGCCTGGACGGGTGCGGCCCCCGGCCCGACGTCGGTCCCGGGATCGAGAGAGCGACTGGACTCGGCCTCGTTCTGGGCCTGCACCCGAGAGCCCGCGCGCGGGGCCACGGTGAGCACCCCGAAGACCGAGACGCTGGCAGCCTCGAGACGGGCCAGGGTGGCCTCGAGCTCCACGGTGCTCACCTGCTGCTCACGCGCCAGCAGGAAGACCCCGTCGAACTCGCGCGCTGCGCGCAGGCCCGAGACCGAGGACGCGTCCACGGGTACGACGCTGCGCACACCGCTGCCCTCGGCGATCGCGATCGCGGACTCGGCGAACGCGTCGAGCTGCTCGGGCCGGCGTCCGAGGACCGCGATCCCGACCTGGTCGGCAGGACGGACCGGCACCATGAAGAGCATCGCCACGTCGCTCGGGGAGTCGGCGCGGCCGATGCGCCCCCGGAACCGGGTGTCGGAGACCCCGAGGTGGTAGCGGGCGTGCACCCGGGGCTTGCGCACCTCGGCGACGTAGGCCGCGATGAAGCCGAGCAGCAGGCCCGCGAGGACGCCGACGGGCACATAGATGAACGCCGGGAGCCCGGAGAGCTCGGCGCGTCCCTCGGCGCCCATCAGCTCGATGCCGGGTGCCGGGCGAGCCGCCGGCGGCTGGCCGGGCACCGAGGCGCCGATCAGCTCGGCGGCGCGGGCGAGGTAGACCTTGGAGGCGATGTCTGCCCCACGCTCGGCGTCAGCGGCGGTGGGGCCGCTCCAGGTGAAGTCCAGCAGCGAGGTGCCGGGACGGTTGAGCACCGTCAGGAGGGACTTGACGTCCTTGCCGTCCAGGCCGTCGCCGTAGCGCTCCGCCATCGTGTCCAGCTGTGGAGCGAGCATGGCGATGTTCTCCGCGTCGGCCGGGCTGATCACGTTTTGAGTCGTGGTCCCGGAGTCCGTGGCGATCTGCAGCGTCGTCGTCGCGGTGTAGGTCACCGGCAGCAGCGTCGCCGCGGCATAGCCGAGGAGCAGACCGATCAGGGCACAGGCCCCCACGAGCGCCCAGCGGTCGCGCGCGGAGGCGATCAGGCCGGGTAGTGGCCGGAACTCAGGCGAGGCGGGCAAGGGAACTTCCTTCCTGGGACACGTCGGGACCGAGGTCCCTCTGCGAGGGGATCCGGCGATGCTCTGCTATCACGGCATGACAGCAGAAGAACACCACCATGGGAATCGGAACCACGTCGTAGACGAACATCTGGAACAACACGACCGGACCGCTGGCGTGCAGCCAGATGTCCGGGCTCTGTCCCGAGGTGGGACGGTACAGCCACCAGACTGCCACGACCCCCGCCATGAAAAGGCCCACCCCCACATAGCCGTGCGAGACCAGGATGGTCCAGAACTGCCCGTGGGTGCCGATCGAGACGTCGTTGCTGTCCTCGACCAGCGCGGAGGACTGCGGTGCGCCGTACCCCAGCAGCGGTGAGCGGGAGGCGAGGTCGATGGCCGCTGAGTAGAGGTTGGATCGGGTGTCGGTGTTCGCGGTCTGCAGCCGCTCCGCGACCACGCTCGCCAGTGGCGTCACGAGGACGACGACCCCGAGGCTGACCAGGCCCACCACGAAGACCGCGGCGGCGCGCAGGTCGCGGGCGAAGGTGCGCCGCATGGCGACGTAGCCCAGCGCCAGGATGATGCTCACCCAGCAGCCGCGGTTGACCGAGACCACGATCGGCCAGATCGAGAGCACCAGCACCGAGCCGATCACCCAGCGTTCGCGCTTGCTGGTGGTGGTGACCAGGGCATGGATCGCCAGCGGGGTCAGCACTCCCATCGCGGCACCCCACGCGTTGGTGAACTCAAAGAGCGGGCTCGGCCGGGCGAGCCCGTAGAGCGAGTCGACACTGCTCAGCTGGACGGTGGTGAGCGCCTCGATGAACGGGTTGTTGATGCCCAGCTTCGACAGCGCCGCCCCGAACGGGCTCTGCATCGCGATCGTGGAGTTGGTGACCAGGCCGGGGATCGCCAGCACGATGGCGCAGCCCCAGATCCACAGCAGCCAGCGCTGGATCTGGTCGGGGTGCAGCACGCGGAGGTGGATCAGGTTGAACAGCTGCAGCCCGATCAGGATCACGGTGGTGTAGATCACCAGCCGGAAGCTGTAGGAGAGCGCGTACTTCGAGCCGGTCAGGGTGAAGGCGCTGATCAGCACCCACCCGATGAAGACCGCGAACCAGCCGAAGCCCTCGGGCAGCAACAAGTGGTCACGGTTGCGCCAGGCCCACGCGGCGACCAAGGCGCCGACCAGGCCCCAGCCGAGCATGTGCACGCCGAGGGTCCACCACACCGGGTAGCCGACGAGCAGGATGAACAGGGGGGTGATGGACCGGGCGACGACGCGCAGTGACGACGCCGCCACCGGCTCCGACATCAGGCCTGCCTACCTCGCAGGAACCGACCCACGCTGGTCAGCCGGCCAGGGCGCTCGCCCCGGGGCTGGTCCAGCAAGTCTTCGAGCTCCTGCACGAGGGCAGGTACGCCGCTGGCCTGTCGCTGCTGCGGGATGCGTGGCATGGCACCAGTCTTCCGCGGCTCCAGCGCCTTGGCGACCACGTCCTTGAAGGCGTCGTGGTCGGCGGGCGCCGTGACGATGCGCTCGGTGGCGATCGTGGCGACGAATCTCATCTGGTGGCCGTCCACGTGCTCGCCGAGGCCGGGGTTGCGGGGTACACAAACCGGGACTTTACCGTGCGAACGGGCGTCCATGATCGTGCCGGGCCCGCCGTGGCAGACCACGACGTCGGCCTCGGCCATCAACGAGGTGAGCTTCTCGTGGCTCAAGAACGCGTGCCCCTCGGCGACCTCGGGCGCCCGGGAGTGGCCGTGCTGCACCACGACGCGAACGGCCGGGTGGGTGCGGGCGATGTCGTCGAGCCACTCCACCATCCTGTCGAAGGGGTGGTGGTCGGTGCCGACGCTGCCGAAGACCAGCAACTCGCTCGAGCCGGGGGTCACAGCAGGGGTCCTACCAATCGTGCGTCGGGGTAGCTCTCGAGCTGCTGCTCCCACTGCACGATCCGCTTCGTGGTGAACGGGCCGCACAGCCGCCCCGTCAAGGTGGCGGAGTCGATGCGGTCGTAGACCTCGATGAAGACCGTGGGGATGCGCAGCAACCAGGCCACGAAGAAGAACGGGACGGCCACGCCGGCACCGGCGCTGACGACCACACCGGGGCGCAGTCGGCGCAGCACCGAGAAGGCCAGCACAAGGTTGCGGATCGCGTTGCCGAGGTTGCGGGTCGTCGGGTGGTGGGAATGCACCACCCGCTCGCCACTGAGCCGGTCGTCCACGTCGGGGGTCGGCGGCGCGACCCAGACCCGGGACTTGCCGCTCCACCAGTCCGAGAGCACCAGGAGCTGGGCGAGGTGCCCACCCTGGGTGGACACGAACAACACGTCCGGGGAACCACCCAGAGCGGAGCGGCGAAGCTCGGTGCGCGGGGTCACGCGACGACTCCGGCAGCGATGCCGGCGGCGACGACGGCGCCTGCGGCTCGGAGACCTGAAGCAGTCATGTGAAGCACAATCCTCAACCGTGGTGGGAAGTTCTGGACAAGGCCAATCTTCCCGCGTAGCCGAGGGTGAAAACACCACGAGACTGTGACTTTAAGGAAAGTTGAGGGTTATACCACCTCAAAACCCTTCATAATGGACACACTATTTCCGATATGCCCGGAAACTGGTCTGGTCAACTGTTGAAGAGGAGTTGCGCTTTGTCCAGTCCGTGTGTCAGGAGGGTCTCGATCGCGTCGGCGGCGGCGTCGATCTGGAAGGCCAGCTCCTTGCGTTCGGCCCCCGAGTAGTCGGAGAGCACGAAGTCCGCGGGGCTCTGTCGCCCGGGCGGGCGCCCGATCCCGGCCCGGACGCGGTAGAACTCCCCGCTGCCGAGCGAGCCGCGCATGGACTTCAGCCCGTTGTGACCGTTGTCACCCCCGCCCTGCTTGATCCGCAGGGTGCCGAAGGCGATGTCGAGCTCGTCGTGAACGGCCACGATCCGCTCCACCGGGACCCTGTAGAAGCCGGCGAGCGCCTTGACCGGTCCCCCGGACTCGTTCATGAAGCAGCGTGGCCGTGCCAGCACGACCCGGGGGGCGGTCGGCGCGGATCCGGAGCCCGGGATCCCCAAGCGTCCCTCGACGACGTCGGTCCGGGTGGCCTTGTGCGAGCGCCACGAGCCGCCCATGCGCCGGGCCAGCTCGTCGGCGACGAGATAGCCGATGTTGTGCCGCGTCCCGGCGTACGCCGGCCCGGGGTTGCCCAGGCCGACGACGAGCCAGGGCTCTGCCTCGGACATCGCAGTGGAGGACCGACCCGGAGGGATCAGCCCTCGTCGCCCTCGGCGGAGTCGCCCGACTCGCCCTCGCCCGACTCGGCCTCGGCGGCCTTCTCCTCGTCGGTGGCGTCGTGCTCGATGCCGAGCTCGGCCTCGGCCTCGTCGAGCTCGGCCTCGATCTCCTCGGTGGTGGGCGCGTGCACGACGTTGACCACGAGTGCCTCACCGTCGGTGAGCAGCGTGGAGCCGGAGGGCAGGTCGAGGTCCTTGGCCAGCACGTGGAAGCCGACCTCGGCACCCTCGACGGAGACCTCGATGTACTCGGGGATGTTGGTGGCCTCGGCCTCGACGCTGACGGTGTTCAGGTCGGTGACGGTCATCGCGTCGGGCTTGGACTCGCCCAGGACGTGGACGGGGATCTCGACGGTGACCTTCTCGCCCTTCTTGACCTCGACGAAGTCGAGGTGCTCGAGGAAGCCCTTGATCGGGTCGGCCTGAACCTGCTTGGTCAGCGCGAGGTGGGTGGAGCCCTCCACGTCGATGTAGAGCAGCGCGTTGGCGCCGAGACGCTTGAGCGCCATCATCGTGTCGTGACCGGGCAGGGTGATGTGCATCGGGTCGTTGCCGTGCCCGTAGATGACGGCAGGGACCTTGTCCGCACGCCGGATGCGGCGGGCCGCGCCCTTGCCGAACTCGGTGCGGGTCTCTGCCTTGATCAGCTCTTCGGACATGGTCTAGCGCTCCTTGATACGTCGTTGCGTGCCACAAGTCGGATGGTTGCCAGGGCCAGGAGACAGCACATGCACCGCAGGCCGACGGGCGCGGTGCATGGTGTCCCACGTTCCGGCCACGTCGATCACGGAGGCAATGCCCATCACTGGGGCTCCCTCGCCGAGGCAACTTCGCAATCTTAGCCAAGCGGTCCGGCCATGGCGAATCAGGTCCGGTTCTGGCGACCGCTCAGGGCAGCCAGGGGCACGGGTCCTGCGCCGCCTGGTCGTTCTCCACCCCGGTCAGGGTGTCGGTGCCGCCGCCGGTCAGCGAGCGCTGGAAGCAGTCGGTGTCCGGCCCCCCGGCGAAGGTGTCGTCGCCCCGGCTGCCCAGCAGGGTGTCGTCGCCCGCGCCCCCGTCCATGTCGACCCAGGCGGCGTAGAGGGCGTCGACGAGGTCGCCGGCGGCACTGCCCAGCACCCGCCACCCGTCCCCGCGGTAGCGGTAGGCCTCGAACCCGGTGAGGGCGCCCGCCACCGGTGGGGTGGTGAGGATGCGGAAGGTCCCGGCCGTGATGTCGAGCTCGGCGTCCGGGGTGCCGGGGACACCCGAGATCACCGACAGCTCGTCGTTGCCGCCGCCGCCGGTGTACGTCGAGCCGCCGACGGCCATCGTGGCCTCGATCGAGTCGTTCCCTGCCTGGCCGTCGAGCCGGTCCTGGCCCTTGACGCCGGTGTCGATGAGGGCGTCGTTGCCGTCGCCACCCTCGAGCACGTCGCCGCTGCGTTCGCCGTCGTCGCGGAGCCGGTCGTTGCCGGGGCCGCCGAGCAGGTGGTCGCTGCCCTCCCTGGCCTCGATCGTGTCGTTCCCTGCCCCACCGGAGGCGAAGTCCGCGTCGCCGGCACCCGTGACGGCCCGGAACCCGTCGAGCCAGATCCGGTCACTCGAGCCCTGGCCGTAGACGCGGTCCGCGCCGAGCCCCGCGTCGATCTCGTCGTAGAACCGCGAGCCCACCAACAGGTCGCCATGGCGGGAGCCGACGAGCGCAACCGGACCGTTGATGGCCAGCCGGTCGGTGCCGTCGCGCCGAGCCAGGTTGCGACCGAGGTTGACGGTGACCCCGCGCAGGGAGGTGTCGTAGGAGAGCTTGTCGAGCCGGACGTCGTTGCTCCCCCGCCGGTCCAGACCCGGCACCAGGGTGTCGTTGCCCGGACCGCCGCGCAGGGTGTCGCCCTCCTTGAACGACCACTCGCCGTTGACGGTGAGCTTGTCCGGGCCGCCGTAGATCCGGTCGTTCCCGGTGTTGCCACGGATGTCATCGGCACCGTAGCCGCCACAGATCACGTCATTGCCGCCGAAGCCGTTGATCCGGTCGCTGCCCCCGCGGCCGTCGATCACGTCGGCGCGACGGGTGCCGTAGATCCGCTCGCTGCGGTTGGTGCCCATGATGGTGACCTTCTTGCCCCCACATGTCCGAGGTTTGGCCTCGGCCGGGGCCGCAGGAACAGCCAGTACGAGAACGACTCCGACGACGACAGCTCCCACCCAGGACCTCACGCCGAGCACGCTACGCCGGGCAACCGTCCTGTGACAGGGGACGAATCAGGCGTGTCCGTCGAACATGCTGGTGACCGAGCCGTCCTCGAAGACTTCGCGGATCGCGCGCGAGAGCAGCGGTGCGATCGAGAGGCAGGTGAGCTTGTCGAACTCCTGCTCGGGGGCCAGCGGCAAGGTGTTGGTGACGATCACCTCGGTGGCCGGGGAGTTCTTCAGCCGGTCGACCGCCGGGTCGGAGAGGATCGCGTGGGTGGCCGCGATGATGACGCCGGCGGCGCCCTCGCTCATCAGGGCCTCCGCGGCCTTCACGATCGTGCCGCCGGTGTCGATCATGTCGTCGACCAGCACACACATCCGGTCCTTGACGTCACCCACGACGCGGTTGGCCACGGTCTCGTTGGGCCGGTCGGTGCGGCGGCTCTTGTGGATGAACGCGAGGGGTACGCCGCCGAGGCGGGCCGACCAGCGCTCGGCCACCTTGATCCGGCCGGCGTCCGGCGAGACCACGGCCATCTCGTGGTCGTCGTACTTCTCCTTGACGTAGTCGGCCAGGATCGGCAGCGCCATCAGGTGGTCGACGGGCCCGTCGAAGAAGCCCTGGATCTGGTCGGCGTGCAGGTCGACGGTGATCAGCCGGTCGGCGCCGGCGGTCTTGAACAGGTCGGCCATCAGCCGGGCGGAGATCGGCTCGCGGCCGCGGTGCTTCTTGTCCTGGCGGGCGTAGCCGTAGAACGGCAGCACCACGGTGATCCGCTTGGCCGAGGCGCGTTTGAGCGCGTCCACCATGATCAGGTGCTCCATGATCCACTCGTTCACCGGTGCCGTGTGGCTCTGGATCACGAAGGCGTCACAGCCCCGCACCGACTCCTCGTAGCGGACGTAGATCTCGGAGTTGGCGAACTCGTAGGCCGAGGTCGGGACCAACGTGGTGTCGAGCTGCTGGACCACCTCGGCGGCAAGGTCGGGATGGGCCCGGCCGGTGAAGACCATCAGGTTCTTCTCGGTGGTCCGCTTCATTCCGCTCACGCTGGAGTACTCCTGGGTCGGCCGTGCGGGATTGGCTGCGATTCTCGCACGGCGCCGGCCCTTCTGGGCCACCGGTCCGATGCGCGGGTACACCGGATCGGGACGGCCAACGGGTCGCTCGGGATCAGGGCGTGCTCGAGGCGCGATAGAGCTCGGACCGAGTGGCGGAGGTCGCCGTCGCCGCCCGGGTCAGGCCTCCTCGGCCGCCTCCGCCTGCTTGGTCCCCGCGCGCCGGCGCTGCGCCCAGCCCTCGATGTTGCGCTGCGGGCCGGCGCTCACGCCGAGTGCCCCGGGAGGGACGTCCTCGCGGATCACGGCGCCGGCTCCGGTGCCGGCTCCGTCACCGATCGTGACGGGTGCGACGAAGGTGTTGTTGCTGGCGGTGCGTGCGTGCCGGCCCACGACCGTGCGGTGCTTGGCGACGCCGTCGTAGTTGGCGAAGATCGTGCCGGCGCCGATGTTGGTGCCCTCCCCGATCTCGGCGTCCCCGACGTAGGACAGGTGCGGCACCTTGGCGCCGTCACCGATCGTGGCGTTCTTGGTCTCCACGAACCCGCCGATCTTGCCGCCCGCACCCAGCTCGGTGCCCGGGCGCAGGTAGGAGAACGGGCCGACGTTGGCACCCGCGCCGATCACGGCGAGCTCCGCGTGGGTCCGCACCACCCGGGCTCCGGCGCCGACCTCGCAGTCCTTCAGCGTGGAGTCGGGGCCGATCACGGCGTCCTCCTCGACCACGGTCGCGCCGAGCAGCTGCACGCCGGGCAGGATCGTCACGTCGGGTGCGAGCTTGACGTCCACGTCGATCCAGGTGGTGCCGGGGTCGGCGATCGTGACGCCCTCGCGCATCCAGCGCTCCAGGATCCGGCGGTTCTTCTCCTTGGCCAGCGCCGCCAGCTGGGCGCGGTCGTTGGCGCCCTCGGTCTGGAGCACGTCGGCGATCGCGAACGCCCCGACCGCGCGGCCGTCCTGCCGAGCCAGGTGCACCGTGTCGGTCAGGTAGTACTCGCCGTTGGCGTTGTCGTTGGTCAGCCGGGAGAGCGCGGCGTCGAGGAACTCAGCGTCGAAGGCCAGGATGCCGCTGTTGATCTCGCAGACCGTGGCCTGCTCCTCGGTGGCGTCCTTGTGCTCCACGATGCCGGTGACCTCACCCGACGGGTCGCGCAGCACCCGGCCGTAGCCGTGGGGGTCGGTGACGATCCCGGAGAGGATGCTCACGCTGCGGGCGGCGCGGACGTGGTCCTCGGCGAAGGCCAGCAGGCTCTCGCCCTCGAGGAGCGGCGTGTCGCCGTACGCCACCAGCACGGTGCCGCTGCGGTGCTCGGGGTCCAGGGCCGCCCAGGCGATCTGGACCGCGTGGCCGGTGCCGTCCTGGGTCTCCTGCACAGCCAGCACGCAGTCGGGCAGCAGCTCTTGGATGTGCGGGCCGACCTGTTCCCGCTGGTTGCCGACGACGGCGACCACCCGGTGCGGCTCCAACGCCGCCACCGCGTCCAGGACGTGCCCGATCATGCTGCGCCCGGCGATCGGGTGCAGCACCTTCATGGTCTTGGACTTCATCCGGGTGCCGCCACCGGCAGCGAGGACGATGACGGTGATGGGGCTCTTCGTTGTGCTCACGTTCCCCGGGTGGGAGTCGAACCCACGTCGACCGTCCTTCACAGGACCTCGGGCGACCGTCCGCTGCGGGGATTCGAAGAGGCTATCCCCCGCGGCCGGTGTGGAATCATCGCGCTCAGGACAACCGGCCGAGGGAGGCTCGACGTCGATGAGGATGAAGGTGGAGCTGATCCCGCTGCCGGTCGCGGACGTGGACCGAGCCATCGAGTTCTACGCCGGGAAGCTCGGCTTCGGCGTGGACTTCGACGTGCGGCCCAGCGAGGGCGTCCGCATCGCCCAGCTGACACCGGAGGGCTCGGGCTGCTCGGTCGGGTTCGGGACCGGGCTGGCGGCGTACGACGGCGAGCCTGGAAGCGTCCGTGGCCTGCACCTGGTCGTGGAGGACATCGACGAGGCCCGCGCCGAGCTGGTCCGCCGTGGTGTGCAGGTCGGCGAGATCCAGGACTACGGGCGCGGCGTGCGGGGAGCCGACTTCGCCGACCCCGACGGCAACACCCTGGAGCTGCAGGAGATGACCTGGCGCAAGGGCGCGAGCTTCTAGGAGCCCGCTTGAGCTTGCTCCCCGGGTAGGAGTCGAACCTACGTCGCTAGTCCTGATTCAAAGTCAGGCGGGCCCTGCCGGCAGACCAACCGGGGAATGACGGCACGAGGCTACCGTTCCGCGCAGGTGAACAGGCGTGTCACCCGCTCGTCACCCGCCGCTGGCCTCCGGGTCATCTCGGCCCCGAAGGCTGCGCCACATGAGAACTCTCGGGAAGACCCGGGGCGCAGCCCTGCTCACGCTGCTCGCCCTCACCACCACGCTGGCCACGACGCTGGTCACCACTCTGGCCACGACCCTGCCCGCGGCGGCGGCTCCTGCGGAGGCCGGCTCGCGCCGGGCCGACCCCCTCGTGATCGGGCACCGCGGCGCCTCCGGCTACCGGCCCGAGCACACGCTGGAGTCCTACCGGACCGCGATCCGGATGGGCGCGGACTACATCGAGCCCGACCTGGTCTCGACCAGGGACGGGGTGCTGGTCGCCCGGCACGAGAACCTGATCGACCAGACCACCGACGTCGCCGACCACGCGGAGTTCGCGGACCGACGTACGACGAAGGTCATCGACGGCGTCTCGCACACCGGCTGGTTCACCGAGGACTTCACCCTCGCCGAGCTCAAGACGCTGAGGGCCACCGAACGGCTCCCCGAGGTCCGGCCGCACAACACCCGCTACGACGGGCGCTTCGAGGTGCCGACGTTCGGCGAGGTGCTCTCGCTGGTAGCGCGCGCCGGCCGGGCCGAGCACCGCAGGATCGGGGTGTACGCCGAGACCAAGCACCCGACCTACTTCGCCTCGATCGGGCTTCCGCTGGAGCGCAGGATGCTGGCCGACCTGGAGCGCCACCACCTCGACCACCGCGGAGCGCGGGTGTTCCTGCAGAGCTTCGAGACCGGCAACCTGCGGGCCCTGGACGCGATCACCGACCTGCCGCTGGTGCAGCTGGTCGACGGCAGCGGGGCGCCGTACGACCTGCAGGCTGCCGGTGACCCCCGGACCTACCGCGACCTGACCACGCCGGCCGGGCTGCGGGAGATCGCGACCTACGCCGACGGCATCGGCCCCAGCAAGGACCTCGTGCTCCCCCGCGACGGCGCCGGGATGACCGGCGCCCCCAGCGACCTCGTCCGCGACGCGCACCGGGAGCGGCTGCTCGTGCACGTCTTCACGCTGCGACGCGAGAACCGGTTCATGGCCCGCAACTTCCAGGTCGGCACCGACCCGAACTCGGTCGGCGACCTGGCCGCAGAGGCGCAGGCGTTCTTCGACGCCGGGGTCGACGGCGTCTTCACCGACAACTCCGACCTGGTCGTCGCGGCCCGCCGCGACTGGCGTGCCGACCGTAGGCACGCGGCGTAGCCGTGGCGTGCTCCGGTGGCGCCGGGGCCCCTAGGCTCCCGTCGCCCTCGGGTCGTTGCTGAAGTCGTGCACCTCGAAGTCGACGCTGCGCTTGGTGTTGGCCAGGGCGGAGACCACCGCGGTGCCGAGTCGGCCCTGGCGGTCGAAGACGGTGACCGTGCCGGTGGCGATGCCGTCCGCGGAGACCCGGTCGACGGCGGCGAGGCCGATCTCGAGGCTGACCGGGGTGCGGGCCAACGTCAGGGTGATGTCGGTGTTGATGTGCTCGACCCCCTGGCTGCCCCAGTTGGTGACCATGCTCGCGGCGTCCGAGACGCTCGCTGCGGCGACGAAGCCGGACGGCTGCTCGTCCGGCACGACGGGTACGCCGGTCTGCCAGGTCATCTTGCGCTCACCGTTCTGGTGGTCGGCGAACGAGGCCGACCAGCCGATCAGCTCGCTGGAGAACAGCGGAACCCGCGGCTTGTCCGAGACCGGGGCGAGGTCCAGCGGTGGCGGGGAGAAGGCGGCGTCCGGCTCCCAGACCGCACCGGTCGCCGGTGTCGTCGGGCGCAGGAACACCGCGCCGGCACGGGCGACGGGCTGCCCCTCCTGGGTGAGCACGGCGTCGACGAGGAGCAGCCGGCTCCCCTCGCGCACGACCGTCGTGGTGATCCGGCACGGCGCCATCCTCGCCGGACGGAACAGGTCGACGGTGTAGCGGGTCGGCCGTAGCTCGCTGCGGCCGGCCGCCGCGACCGCCTGCTCCAGCGAGCGAGCCAGTGCACCGCTGAGCGCGACGCCGTGCATCTGGTCCTCGCTCCACAGGCTCCGGGCCAGATCCACCGGCAGGAGGTCGTCCCCGTGGCGGGTGAAGAAGGACAGCGTCATGGGCCCATCCTCCTCGACCGGCCCGCGCCGCCGGAGGGCCGCACCCGGATCTCTCGATGTCAAGAATCTTGTCCGTCTAGAATCACGACATGGAGCGGGACGAGGTCGACGAGCTGGTGGAGGCGTGGCACCGGGAGCGTGCCGACCTCGACCTGGCGCCGGTCGAGGTGTTCAGCCGGATCAGCCGCCTGGCCCGCCTGCTCGACAAGGCCCGCCGCGAGGCGTTCATCGCCCACCAGATCGAGCCGTGGGAGTTCGACGTACTCGCGGCGCTGCGGCGCGCGGGCCGTCCCTACCAGCTCACCCCCGGGGCGCTGCTGCGCCAGACCATGGTGACCAGCGGCACGATGACCAACCGCGTCGACCGGCTCGCCCTGCGCGGCCTGGTGGAGCGCTCCCCCGACCCCTCGGACCGGCGAGGGGTGCTCGTGCGGCTGACCACCGCGGGCAAGCACGCCGTGGACGGCGCCTTCGAGACGCTGCTCGCCAGCGAGCGCGAGCTGCTCGCCAGCCTGTCGCGCCAGGACCGCGACACCCTGGCCGCGCTGCTCAGGCAGCTGATGGGCCCGCTGAGCGCGCCCGGCTGAGCGGCGCCGGGTGCGTTTCCGGGTGGGTTTTCGGCTAGGCGGCGAGTTTCTGCTGGGCGGCGTGTTTCTGCTGGGCGGCGTGTTTCCCAGGTTAAGAGGTCAAATTGTCCCGGCCCGCGCGTCTTCACACAGGTTCCTGCCTCTTCACACACCGCGCGTGGTGTGTGAAGAGGCAGTTTGCGTTCTTAACCTGGGAAACCGGCAGCCCCCGGGGAAAGCGGCAGCCCCCGGGGAAACCGGCAGCCCCCCGGGAAACCGGCAGCCCTCCGGAAACCGGCAGCCCCCTCCGGAGACCGTCAGCCCAGCACCTCGGAGGCCTCGAGCCACTCCAGCTCGAGCTCGTCGCGCTCGGCGGCGAGCGCGCTCATGCGCTTGCCCAGCTCGGCGAGCTGCTTGTGGTCCCCGAGGTTGGCCGTCATCTCGGCGGTGACCGCGGCCTCCTGTTCCAGGACCCGCTTGAGCTGGCGCTCGAGGCGGGTCACGGTCTTGCGGGCCGCCCGCTCCTCCGCCGAGCCCGGAGCCGCCTTGCGCGGCCCCTTGGCCACGGGCACACCGGCCGCCTGCTCACGGATCGCGGCCACCGAGTCGGCGGCCTGGCGCTTGCGGTGCTCGAGGTACTGGTCCACCCCGCCGGGCAGCATCGAGAGCTTGCCGTCACCCATCAGCGCCCACACCGAGTCGGTGACCCGTTCGAGGAAGTAGCGGTCGTGCGAGACCACGACCAGGGTGCCGGGCCAGCCGTCGAGGAAGTCCTCGACCACGTTGAGGGTGTCGATGTCGAGGTCGTTGGTGGGCTCGTCGAGCAGCAGCACGTTGGGCTCGGAGAGCAGCAGCCGCAGCAGCTGCAGGCGTCGGCGCTCGCCGCCGGAGAGGTCGCCGACCCGGGCGGTGAGCTTGTCGCCGGTGAACCCGAAGCGCTCCAGCATGGAGGTGGCCGAGACGTCCTGGCCGGTGGTCAGCCGGGTGACCCGCTGGATCGCCTCGATCGAGGGCAGCACCCGCGCCTCGGGGTCCTCGACCGGGACCTGCTGGCTGAGGTGCTCCAGGGCCACGGTGCGGCCCCGGCGTACCTTCCCTGCGTCGGGCACCAGGTCGCCCGCGACCAGGCCGAGCACCGAGCTCTTGCCGGCGCCGTTGACGCCGACGACGCCGACCCGGTCCCCGGGCCCGAGGCGCCAGGTGGCGTGCTGGAGGAGCTGGCGGGTGCCCCGGGTGAGGTCGACGTCCTCGAGGTCGACCACGTCCTTGCCCAGCCGCTGGGTGGCGAAGCGCTGCAGCTCGAGCCGGTCCCGCGGCGGCGGGACGTCCTCGATCAGCGCGTTGGCCGCGTCGATGCGGAACTTCGGCTTCGCGGTCCGAGCGGGTGCGCCGCGGCGCAGCCAGGCCAGCTCCTTGCGGGCCAGGTTCTGCCGCCGGGACTCCGAGGCCGAGGCCTGCCGGTTGCGTTCGGCGCGGGCGAGCACGTAGGCGGCGTACCCGCCGTCGTAGGAGTCGACCACCCCGGCGCCGTTCGCGGCCGGGTGCACCTCCCAGGTGCGCTCGCAGACCGCGTCGAGGAACCAGCGGTCGTGGGTGACCACCACCAGCGCGGAGGTACGTCGGACCAGGTGCTCGGCCAGCCAGGCCACGGCCTCGACGTCGAGGTGGTTGGTGGGCTCGTCGAGGATCACGAGGTCGTCGTCGTTGAGCAGCAACCGGGCGAGCGAGCAGCGACGACGCTCCCCGCCGGAGAGGCCGTGCACCTCGCGGTCGAGCGACACCCCGGCCAGGAGCACCTCGACCACCTCGCGGGTGCGGGAGTCGGCCGCCCACTCGTGGTCGTCGCGTCCGTCGAGGACGACCTCGCGGACCGTGTGGGTGTCGTCGAGGAGGTCGCGCTGGTCGAGATAGCCGATGTGCACGCCGCGGTTGACCGAGACCCGGCCCTCGTCGGGGGTCTCGCGCCCGGCCATCAGGTTCAGCAGCGTGGTCTTGCCGTCGCCGTTGCGCCCGACGATGCCGATCCGCTCGCCCTCGGCGACGCCCAGGCTCACCTCGTCGAGGAGGATGCGGACCCCGTAGGACTTGGTGACCTTCTCGAGGTTCAGCAGGTTGCTCACGAGACGTACTCCACCACGTGCGCGCCGGAGACCGGACCGAGCGCCACCAGGGCCCGGGGCTGCCCGGCCTCGAGCAGGGTGCCGCGCACCCGGTCGGCGGCGACCCGGTCGCCGCAGAGGAACACACACGTGGGCCCGGAGCCGGAGACCATGCCGCGCAGGGCGCCCGCGGCCTCCCCGGCCGAGATCAGCTCGCCGAGCTCGGGGCGCAGGTCGACCGCGGCGGCCTCGAGGTCGTTGTGCATCGCCTCTGCCAGCACCCGGTTGTCGGGGTCGGCGAGGGCGGCGTGCAGGCCGGGGGGAACCGTGACGTCCTCCGCGGCGTCGGGGAAGAGCATGTCGAAGTGGCGGTAGACCGCGGGCGTCGAGAGTCCGGTCAGCGCGGGCACCACCACCCACCAGCGGGTGGCCTCGTCGACCAGCGCGGTGACCTGCTCGCCGCGACCCTCGCCCAGCGCGGTGCCGCCGACCAGGGAGAACGGCACGTCGCTGCCGAGCTCGGCCGCGATGGCGAGCAGGTGCTCGTCGCTGGTCTGCAGGCCCCAGAGCCGGTCCAGGGCGACCAGCGCGGCCGCAGCGTCCGCGCTGCCTCCCGCGAGCCCGCCGGCGATCGGGATCGACTTGCGCACGGTGAGCTCCGCGGCGCGGTCGGTGATGCCGTGGTGGGCGGCGAGCAGCCGGACGGCCCGCAGCACCATGTTGTCCTCGCCGGTGGGGAAGGCGTCCTGGTCGATGCCGTCGCCGCTGATCAGGCGCAGACGCCACGTCGGACGGGTGCTGACCGTGACGTCGTCGTGCAGACTCAGCGTCTCGTAGACCGTGGCGAGCGGGTGGAACCCGTCGGCACGCGGACGGCCCACACCGAGGTAGAGGTTGACCTTGGCGGCGGCGCGCACGGTCACGCTCGCGCTCATGCGGGCACCTCCTGGGCCAGCGCCTCCGCGATCCGCACGAAGTCCTCGAGCAGGAGCTCCTCGCCGCGTCTCATCGAGTCGATGCCGGCACGCGCGAGCGCACTCTCCGAGCGCTCCGCCGAGCCGGCCAGCTCGCGCAGGGAGGGCCGCAGCGCTTTGCGGCGGTGGGCGAAGGCCGCGTCGACGACGGCGAAGACCTGTCCACGGGTGACGACGGTGGTCGGCGGGTCGTGCCGGGTCCAAGCGACCAGGCCGGAGTCGACGTTGGGCGCCGGCCAGAACACGTTGCGACCGATCGACCCGGCCCGGCGTACGTCGGCGTACCACGCGGCCTTGACCGACGGGATCCCGTAGACCTTCGAGCCGGGTGAGGCGGCGAGCCGGTCGGCGACCTCGGACTGCACCATCACCAGCCCGCGCTCGAGCGAGGGCAGCAGCCCGAGCAGGTGGAGGAGCACCGGGACCGAGACGTTGTAGGGCAGGTTGGCCACGAGCGCGGTCGGGGGCGGCCCGGGGACCGACTCGACACGCAACGCGTCCGCCTCGACGACCTCGAGACGGTCGACGTGGTGGGGTGCGCGGTCCGCGACCGTCGCCGGAAGGGCACGCGCCAGGGCTGGGTCGATCTCGATCGCGACCACGCGCGCAGCGACCTCGAGCAGCCCCAGTGTCAGCGACCCCAGCCCGGGCCCGACCTCCAGGACCACGTCGTTCCCGTCGATCCCGGAGTCGCGCACGATCCGGCGCACGGTGTTGGCGTCGATCACGAAGTTCTGCCCGCGCTGCTTGGTCGGCCGCAGGTCCAGGGCGGCCGCCAGTGAACGCACTTCTGCCGGCCCGAGCAGAGCCGGGCCGGCAGAAGTTGGGTCAGTCACGCCCCGAAGGCTATGTCAGGCCTGCTTGCCGCAGTGCGGCCAGGCTCCGTAGCCGCCCTCGGCCTGACGGACGCGTTCGGCCACGGCGATCTGCTGCTCGCGGCTGTTCTGGTCCGGTCGCCCGGAGCCGCCGTAGGCCTGCCAGGTACCGAGGCTGAACTGCAGGCCGCCGTAGTAGCCGTTGCCGGTGTTGGCCGCCCAGTTGCCGCCGGACTCGCACTGCGCGATCCGGTCCCAGGCGGTGCCGCCGGAGGCGTAGTTGGCCGTCGGTGCGGTCTGGGTGCCGACCTTGACCACGGTGGTGGTGGGTGCGGTCAGGACCCGCTCGCGCACGACCTTGCGCTTGACGACCTCACCGTTGCGGAAGCGGACCTTGTAGGTGACGTCGCGGACACCGTCGGTGCCCTCGCGCACGGTCTTGGTCTCACCGACCGCCATGGAGTCGTCCTTCTGCTCCACCACGGGGGCCGGGACGGTCTCCCGGGGGACCCGCTTGGTGCGGACACCGATCTTGGTGACCACGACCCGGGTGCCCTCGCTCAGCTCGGTGCTGCGCGCGGGACGGACCACGTCGTTGCCGTCGACGTCGGCCTTGAGCCTGGTCAGCATCTCACCGACGGTCGCTGCCGGGACGTCGTGCTTGATCGCCTTGCGGTCGGCGACCTTGAGGGTCACCTGCTTGGGGGTGGTGACCTCCAGGGTCAACCCGGAGCGGTCGATGCTCGCGCTCCGGCTCACCGAGAGGTCGGCACCGGCGAAGCGCAGACCGAGGCCCTCGAGGGCCGTGGCCACGTCGGTCGCGGTGGTCCACACGGTGCGCTGGTCGCCGTCGACGGTGAGCTCGATCGGGCGGCCGAGGCGTACGGCGACCTCGGTGCCGTCGTTCACCGGCGAGTCGGGGCCGGGCACGATCACGTCGTGGGAGCCCGGCTCGATGCCCTCGCCGGCCAGGACCTCGCCCACGTCGTCACCGAGCGTGCGCACGGTGGTGGTCTTGCCGTCGATGTTCAAGGTGACCGTCTTGGTCATCACCGCGTAGGCGGCGGTGGTGCCGGCGACTGACAGGAGCAGTGCGGCGACGAGTCCGAGGATCAGGGGTTTGGTGGTCTTGAGGTGCGTGAGTGCAGCGCGCACGAGACTCCGATGTTCGTTCCTTCCGGGCCGCGGGGGCGGCGCCGAAACCACGGCGCCGACCGTCAGAGATGGTGCTACCCGCTCCCGGCCAACAGCCTTCGACCGTAGGTAGGCAACAAGGGGTTAGCAAACTGCTAGCACCCGCATCCGGGGTGCTCAGGCGGGGCGCGTGGGCGAGGTCACGCCCTGCGTGTGAGGTCGTTCACACCCCACGGACCGCCGAATGCGACAAAGGTGTTCTGCTCGATCTCGCGGCACAGCGACTCCAGCGCGACCTCACGAACCTCAGCCATCACACGCACCGTCAACGGCACCAGGTAGGAGCCGTTGACCCGGCCCCGGTGCGGCATCGGGGTCAGGTAGGGCGCGTCGGTCTCCACCAGGATCCGGTCGAGCGGGGTCACCCGCAGGGCCTGGCGCAGCGGGTCGGCGTTCTTGAAGGTGAGGGTGCCCGCGAAGGACAGGTGCGCGCCGCGGTCCAGGCACTCGCGGGCGAAGGCGGCGTCACCGGAGAAGCAGTGCATCACCCAGCGCTCGGGCGGGCCCACCTCGTCGAGCAGGCGTACGACGTCCTCGTGGGCGTCGCGGTCATGGATCACCAAGGTCTTGTCGAGCTCCTTGGCCAGCGCGATGTGCCGTCGGAAGGACTCGTGCTGCGCCGCCCGCCCGTCCTCGCCGGTGCGGTAGTAGTCCAGCCCGGTCTCACCGACCGCGCGCACCCGGGGAGAGGAGCGGGCCAGCCGCTCGATCTCGGCGAGCGCCTCGTCCAGGTGGCCGGCCTCCGCCAGCCGCGGCGCCTCGTTGGGGTGCAGCGCGACCCCCGCGACCACCTGCTCGTGCTCCTCGGCCGCGTCCACCGCCCAGCGGGCACCCTCGAGGTCGCAGCCGATCTGGACCACCCGGGTCACCCCCACCGACGCGGCGAGCGCCAGCGCCTCCACGACGGGCAGGGCCGGCTCGTCGGCGCCGCGCGAGATGTCGAGGTGGCAGTGGTTGTCCACGACGGGGTGCGGCAGGGGCTCGGGCAGCGGCGGGCGGCTCACGGGCGGTGCACCGCGTCGTAGACCAGCCGCTTGGGGACCCCCGCGCGGCGGGCCACATCCTGGATCGCCGCCTTCCTCGGGACGCCGGCCGCCTCCTGCGCCGCGACCAGGGCGGCCAGGGTCTCGGGGTCGGTGACCGCCTCGGGCTCGGCAGCACCCTCGACGACCAGGGTCACCTCGCCGCGCACACCCGGCTCGGTCCAGCCGACGAGCTCGGCCAGCGGACCCCGGCGTACCTCCTCGTGGGTCTTGGTCAGCTCGCGGCACACGGCCGCACGCCGGTCCTCGCCGAACGCCTCGGCCATGGCCGCGAGCGTGGCGTGGGTGCGGTGCGGTGCCTCGAAGAAGACCAGCGTGCGCTGCTCGTCGGCCAGGCCGGCCAGCCGGCGGGCGCGTTCACCGGCCTTGCGCGGCAAGAAGCCCTCGAAGCAGAACCGGTCGACGGGCAGTCCGGAGACCGCCAGCGCGGTCAACACCGCCGACGGGCCGGGGACGCTGGTGACCTCGATGCCGCGCTCGACCGCGGCGGCGACGAGGCGGTAGCCGGGGTCGGAGACGCTGGGCATCCCCGCGTCGGTCACCAGCACCACCCGGTCGCCCGCCAGCAGCGACTCCAGCAGGCCCTCGGTGCGCTGGTGCTCGTTGCCCTCGAAGTAGGAGACCACCCGGCCGCGGAGCTCGATGCCGAGGTCGGAGGTGAGCCGGCGCAGTCGCCGGGTGTCCTCGGCGGCGACGATGTCCGCCCCCGCGAGCTCGGCCGAGAGCCGGGGCGAGGCGTCGTCGGGGCGCCCGATCGGGGTCGCGGCCAGGACGAGTACGCCGGGCGGTGCATCCATGGGCCCGATCATGGCAGTCGTAGCATCCTCCGATGTGACCCTCCCCGTCCCACTCGTGCGCGACCGTGGCCTGTCGCGAACCACCGACGGGGACGTCGTACCCACCGCGGCGCGGCGCGCCCGCCTGCGCGCGGTGGACCAGGACCCGGTGATCGCCTGGGTCGCCACCGCCGCGGTGACGTTGCTCGCCGCGTTCCTGCGGCTGTGGGACCTCGGCAGGCCACGGGTCTTCGAGTTCGACGAGACCTACTACGCCAAGGACGCCTGGTCACTGCTGCACTTCGGCTACGTGCAGGGCTACGTCGAGAAGGCCAACGAGGAGATCCTCGCGGGCCACACCACCGGACTGTGGAACGGCACCCCGAGCATGGTGGTCCACCCCGAGGTCGGGAAGTGGATCATCGCCCTGGGCGAGAACCTCTTCGGGATGACGCCGTTCGGCTGGCGGATCGCCTCGGCCGTGGTCGGAGCCCTGATGGTGATGGTGATGGTGCGGCTGGCGCGCCGGGTCACCCGCTCGACGATGCTCGGGCTCGTCGCCGGGCTGCTGCTGTGCTTCGACGGCCTGCAGCTGGTGCTCTCCCGACTGGCGCTGCTCGACATCTTCGTGGCGTTCTTCGTGCTGTGCGCGGTCAGCTGCATGGTCGCCGACCGTGACTGGGTTCGCACCCGGATGGCCTCGGTCGTGGGCGAGGGCAACCGGTTGGCACCCGACGCCTGGGGGCCGCTGCTGCTGTGGCGTCCGTGGCGGCTGGCCACCGGCATCGCCTGGGGGCTGGCCATCGGAACGAAGTGGTCGGCGCTGTTCCCGCTCGCGGCGTTCGGCCTGCTGATCTGGGTGTGGGACGCCGGGGCCCGCCGCTCCTTCGGCGTACGCCGGGCGCTGCTGAAGTCGGCGGTGATCGACGCCCTCCCGGCCGTGGGGTACGTCGTCGTGGTGCCGCTGCTCGTCTACGTGGCCAGCTGGACCGGGTGGCTGATGAACGCCGGCGTCTTCGAGAAGGCCCTCTCCAAGACCCAGTACGGGCCTTACTGGGGCACCTACATCGAGACCGACGCCCGGGGCTTCTTCCCCGAGCTGTGGCAGTCGCTGCGCTCGCTGTGGCACTACCACCACGACGTCTACTCCTTCCACACCCGCTTCCTCAACGACAGCACGCACGTCTACCAGTCGCAGCCCTGGGGGTGGCTGGTGCTGAACCGCCCGGTCGGGGTGCACGTCGAGCTCGACATCCAGCCCGGGGAGCAGGGCTGTGCGGCGGCGACGGGGTCGACCTGCCTGCGGCAGGTGCTGCTGCTCGGCAACCCGGTGGTCTGGTGGTTCGGCACCATCGCGCTGGTCTGGGCTGCGATCGCCTGGGTGGGCCGGCGCGACTGGCGCTACGGCCTGGTCACCATCGGGGTCGCCGCGACCTGGCTGCCGTGGCTGCGCTACGACGACCGCCCGATCTTCAGCTACTACGCCGTGGTGATCCTGCCGTTCCTGGTGCTGGGCGCGACGATGCTGATCGGCGAGCTCGTGGGGCGCGCCGACGCCTCAGCCGCCCGGCGTGCCAGCGGCGCGGCGGCGGGTGGCGCCGTGGTGGTGCTGGCGATGCTGGCGTTCGCGTGGTTCTGGCCGATCTGGACCGACCAGCTGGTCACGAACTCGGAGTGGCTGCAGCGGATGTGGTTCAGACGCTGGATCTAGCGCGCACCGGGTCGGCGTCGCGCGGTAGCCCGGTGTGCGCGCGTCGCTCGACACGGGCCACCATCACTGATGAACTGAGCAGGACGAGCAGGCCGAACATGGCAAGCACCAAGACTGAGAACGGTGCAAATGACGTCATGATGGTCCTCCCAGACCTCTTCCTGGACTCCCCAAGGTATCCGAAACCAGCATTTTCGGAAACGTCCGGTTCCGCAATCGGTCCCGGTGGAGCAGTCCGGTCGGCACCGAACCTGACGGTCCGGATCAGCCGCCTCGGGGGCTGGGGTCGCGGCGCACGAGGGCCAGCCAACCGGTGGCCAGTCCCACCAGCGCCATTCCCGCCGCGCCGTAGGGCGAGAAGATGTGGTCCTGGTGGACCCACCAGGCGCCGAGCAGGCCCACCGCTGCGGGCCACGCCCGCGGCCCCGCGCGGCGTACGCCGTCGAGCAGGAGGGCTGCGACCGCCACCAGCAGCGCCACCGAGCCCACCTGGCCGAGCGGTGTCCCGAGCGCGAACAGCAGGCGCACCTCCTCGGGGCGGGGGACCCCGTCACCGAGCCGCCAGGTGACGAATCCGGCCGCCAGTCCGCTGATCACGTCGAGCGCGCTGTAGGCGGTCGCGTAGACGTAGGCCGCGACCACGCCGAGCAGGGCGAGCGGGTCGCGGCGGCCGCGAACGAGCCAGGCCAGTGCCAGGCCGACCAGCGGGAAGACGAAGAGGCCCACCAGGTGCAGCATCCACCAGGTCCGCGAGGTGGCGTAGCTCAGGTGCATCGGGTGCACCAGCCCTGCGGCGCCGAGCGAGAGCCCGGGCGCGGCCAGCACCGCGGCGTGGAGGCGATGCTGCGTGGCGCGGGGCACGCGGCGAGCCTAGATCAACAGGTTCTCGGTCCGCGTGGCTCGTCGCAGGGCCTGTTGCGCCCGGTCGCGGAGACCCGAACGCCAGGGACGAGCGTAGGGACGGCCCGGTAGGGGCGACAGGTCTGCCGGAGTCGGCAGGCACCTGATCACAGACCTCCGGTCTCCACCGAGAGCGCCTCGGCCAGCGCGGCCATGGCCTCGAGGGCCTGCCAGCATGGGCATCACTCGGGGCCTCCTCCACCACCTCGACCGTGACCAGCGCGAACGGGCCTTGGGCGCCCTGCGCCGACTGCTCGAGGAGCGGGAGACAGCGGACGGCGTACTCCTGGGGTCGTCCGCGTGGCTCGTCACGGCGCGCGTCTCAGCTGAAAGCGGCGACTGACGCGGTGGCGCGCGGCCTTCCCTGACGGCTTCGTCCCGGTGTCGCGTCGATCAGACCACCGTCGCAGGGTGGAGCACGTCGCAGAGGTTTCACTCGGCGTACGCAGATCGACCTTCAACCGCCCGCGCGTCCGGCCGGGTGCAGAGACCTGCCGGGGTGGATGGCCACCCGCCGGGGCAGGGAGCGGGCCGTTCTGCCGGCGATGCGCAGGAACCGCACCGGGACGCGGAGCCGCCAGGTCGGCCGCTCCGGGCGATCCAGACGCTCGGCCCACATCCACACGGAGACGACCAGCATCGCGGCCACGTGCCCGGCCGGCACCAGCAGCGGCACGAGCATCAGAGCCCAGCACGACCCGAGACACCAGGCGGCGTGCGTTCCTCCGAAACGGACTGCGTCACGGTCGGCGGCGCCGCCGAAGGACTTGATCGGTGGCTGGGCACAGTGCCTGTTCAGGCAGTGCTGCTTGAGCGGTGACACCTGCCAGCCCAGGGCAGCGAGGAGACCGAGCGTCAGTGCGACCCCCGCGTGTCCGCTGACCGACCGGAGCAACGATGCCCCGGCCACGAGGACGATGCCACCGAGCGTCCACACCACCACGTGGGCGATCGTCACGAGGGTTCCTGCTCGCCAGCGACGCCTCCGCAGGCTCCGCGCGTGGACGTGCCGCAGGGCCGGGATCAGGAGCGGTGCCATCATCGCCGTCAGCATCACCGCCCAGCCGATCAGGAGGACGCTGAGGTTCCCGACCGAGGCTTGCGACGCGGACGTCCCGGCGTCCGCGACCGCGTGATGGGCGTGCGTGGACGTTGCCGGGGCCGGCCCCTGACCGTGCCCGAACGTGGACCTGAGCGGCTCCGCGAGCAGGATCGACGCCCACGCAGCCGCGGTGACGGTCAGGACGGGCGTCCGGATCCGCAGGCGGGCGCGGGCTTCGGGCGTCATCGTCGGCTCCGGGTCAGCGACCCTGCCGGAAGATGCTGATGCGGCCGATGCTCAGCTCGGAGCTCCTGCCGACCGGGCGCCTCGGCACGATCCGCACCGGCAGGCTCTCGACGTCGAATGCTCCCTCCAGGTGGAGCTGGTCGACCAGGTCGGTCACCTCGAGCACGAAGCTCAGTCCCTGCCCGGCGTGCTCGTCGTCGAAGTCGCTCGCCTGACTCACCCCGAAGGGGGCGACACTGCCGGCCAGCCGTTCGGGGTGCTCTGACGGGTCGTCGTCATCACCGAGGCCGAGGTAGACGCTGAACGCGGTCGCGTCAGAATGACCGCGCACGTTCTCGAGATTGAGGAAGACGCGGTCGGGCGCCGTCGCGCCGCCCTCGACGTCACGCGCGGCCGACGGGTCGAGGCTCTCCGCCACCCGCTGGCGGGCGGGGAGGTCGAGCCGGACGCGCGTCCTGGTCTCGCCACCTCCCACAGGCACCGACTCGTCGTTGGTGCCGACAAGCTCGACGTTGGTCTCCTCAGCCACCGCCACACCTCCATCTGCCGCCCGCTCCGCCGATACATCGAACCCGAGCCGGGCCAACCTGGCCTGCGGTGGCGCCGGGGCCACGGCCGGCGTGAGGTCGTCGTACTCGTAGCCGAGGTCCTCGAGGCTCGCCATCTGCCCGGGGGTGTAGACGAACGTCGTGCCGTCCGGCATCGGGGCGCAGAACTCGCGCTCGCCGACGCTGGTCGGCCCCTCGAGCCATGTCGGCTGGGACGGGTCGAGGTGCGTGGGGTCCTGGGTCCAGCTCGCCCACAGCCGGTCGACGTTCGCGTGGTGCAGCCAGAAGATCGGGTCGAGGCCCGCGGTCCTCGGGTCCGACATGGCGCCGACCGTCTCGGGGGGCTGCGCCTGCTGGCCGCCCACGAGGCCGTGCACCCAGTCGTGCGGCTGAGTCTCGATCCCGCCGTGCGGCGAGCCATTGTGGGAGAAGCCCGTGTCCACCCCGCCGAAACCGGGACTGCCCCCGCCTGAGACCCCGGTGAAGTCGGGGTCACCCAACGCGTTCAGGTTGACCTGGTCGGTCGGCACGAACACGTCGCCGTCACCGTTGGGGCCGTACCTCTGCTCGACGAACAGCGGGTTGTCGCCCGTGCCATCGGGCCAGTCCGGCGAGGCGAAGGCCGCAGGGAGCGCAGCCTCGTCCGGCGCGAAGTAGTTCCAGTAGGGCAGCGCCCAGTCGGCCGGCCCGTCGAGCGCGACCACCTCGGCTCGGATGTTGGCCTCCAACGCCAGCAGGTAGCCCCGGTGCCAGGGCAGGAAGTACCAGCTTCCGTGCTGGCACTGTCTCCAGAACATGGCCAGCAACTCCTGGCTCGGCGGCTGGTCCGTGGGGAAGAGATAACCCAGCTCCTGCCACCGCGCCGCGTTGAACCCGTGCATGCCGGCATAGAAGCGCCAGCTCGTCGGCTGGGCCAGCGGCCGCGCCTTCATGGCGGCCACCCCCCGGGCGTACCAGAGGACCTCGTCGGCCCAGTCGCCACCCAACTGCCACACGTTGCGTCGGATGAACTTCATCTCCCCCACCCCCAACGCCCCGCGACGCCGTCACCGGCCGGCCGCCGCTGGTGACGGTCGGTTCGAGAACCTGTGCAGGACATCACGTGCAGCTCGACGGTAACCCCTCGCGGACCGTCGCGCGAGCCCCGTCCTCGAGGTGGATGCGCAGCCCGTTCGGGCCTGCTGCCGCGCACCCGGACTCGGTGTTCCTTGCAGCGGGTTCGGTTCGGTTTGGTGGAGCTGAGGGGATTCGAACCCCTGACCTTCTCATTGCGAAGGTGCGGCTTGCTTCCACCTGCCGAATCTGTGACCGCTTCCGTGCGTTGCAGTGCTTGCCCCGGTGGCCCCCGAAAGTCCCGCCAAGGCCGCAAGGCCTACCAGGCCCACGTCGCAGCCCTGCAAGAGATCGTCGCCAACTCCGGGTCGACCGCGGACGCGAACCGCTAAGGGGATCCCGCCTTTGGCACTTCAGGGCAGCGGCTTCGCGTATCGCGGCTGGTCGGACGCTTCGCTCGGAAGTGAATCAATGCGGCGGGAAACGCCGGTCCGGGTCGTCGCGCCGGTCTGGGTCCTGTGGGTCGACGGCGTACCAGCCCACGTCGGTCCTGCCCTGTGCCCTGGCCTCGCGGAACTGGCGTTTCATCTCGGCTCCCCAACGGACCGGAGGTAACTCGGGGCGCACGGACCAGACGAGGTCGTCCTCGTAGAACACCAGGTAGGTGTCCTCCGGGTTCAGCTGGTTGAAGTCCTGCGGGTCGTCGGACTCCGGGTCGAGTGGTTCGCCGATGAGCGCCCACTGCTCGGGGTGTGACGACGACGGTGAACGACGAGCCGTCCTCATCGGAGCAGATAGCCTCCCGTGACCCTCCTGTCGGACCGTGCCGGTGAGCGCGAGCCGGTCCAGCAACCACTCCCAGCGTTCAGCGACCTGCTCGGGGGTCGGGACGTCTGCCGGTGGCGTGGGCTCGACCAGTCTGCGGGCGGCGTGCTCGAGCTCGTCCGCGAGCAGCTGCGCATAGTCATGGGGCTCCTCGTAGCCGCTGGCGTACCGCCACTCTTGTGACAGCGGAGCGAGGCGGAGCCTTGCGTCGGTCCCCGCCATCCTTGAGGTGGACTCGCGAGATGAAAGGCGACCTCTACTCGCGGCCAGGGTCGTCCACCAGTAGGTCGGAGGTCGCTCACAACGATGTCGTCACCGAGCATGTCTGCCAGCAGGCCCTGAACCTGCGACAGGTCCGCAGCGTCGTCCACCGTCACAGCCTCCCATGTCGAGCGCGCGGACAGCCGCTGCTTGAGCCAAGCGCATCATCCATGCCGTACTCACAGAGGCGAGCCAGATCCGGACTCATCACCGGGGTTGACTGGCGAAGCAGTCGCCATCCGCCGATCGGCTACCGAGACGGGTGGACACGAGGAAGATGAAGCGGTGCCTCTCCTCCGTCGGAAGAACAACCTGAGCGAAGTGTGGATCGTCCAGCATGATGAGTCGCCGGACAACACGGTGCTCGGAGTTTTCGCCACCCAGCATGAGGCCTGCGTCTTCATGGACGAGGTCGGGGACGAATTCGAGAACGGCGTGATCTGCAGCGCGTTCCCCGTCGGGTATCGGTACACCGATGGAGCGGCTCGCAACTCGGACATGTAGCAGTCGCCGTTTCATTTACGGTCCCGTTCCGCGCGCTCCTCGGCTCCGATCCAAGGGGGTCACGCCGTCATGCCTCGGGTCACGCGTCCGGGTCGCCGTGCCACATGCGGCGTTCCGGCGGAGCGTCGTCCGGCCAGTCCTTTGGCACTCCGTGGTCGATGAATCCGGCGCGGGCGTACGCGCGGATCGCTCTCTGGGTCAGTCGTCCGGTCACAGGTCGAGGACGAATCGCAGCGCCTGGTCGACCGCACTCATCTGATCGGGGGCGAGCATTCCCCGGCGGGAGGACAACCTCACGGTCGAAATCGCACGCAACTGGTCGCAGCGCGCGTACGAGGTGTGGCCAAGCCCGCTGCTTCCCGGTTCGACCTCGACGTGGCTGCGCAGCCCGTAAGCAGCCGAGGTGATCGGCACGACCATGACCAACTCGCCGGGGCTGTTGTTCAAGAGGTCTACCGAGACCACCACGGCAGGACGCCGGAACGCCGGCTCGTGGCCAACCGGCTGGCCCAGGTCGACCTCGTAGACCTCCCCTCGCCAGATCACGCGAGAGCGTCCCACTCCTGCCGCTCAGCCAGGTACTGCTCCCAGCGCTCAGGGTCATCACGCAGCCGCTGGTAGTCCTGGCCCAGCCCGCGAAGAAACTCCTGCCGCTCCAGTGCGTCGATGGCCGCGTGCAGCACATCGATAACCGCGATCTGCCGGTCCTTGGCGAGGGCCTGCAACCTCTCGGAGTCCGGTCGGCGGACACGAACGGTGGTGGTGTCTACGGAAGCCATACCTCATTGTAGACGAAATGTAGACGCCTGTCCCATAGGTCGATCCCTTTGCGGTCTCAGCGGTCCTCGAGGTGCTTGTCGTTGCTCAGATCGCCTGTCGCAGGCGAAGGTCGCGGTCCCCGTTCGGTGAAGCCTTGGCCGAGGAGGTACAGGCCGAGGACGATCTCGAGAAGAGCGGTCGGGTCAATGTGGCCAGCAAGGTCTTCGATACCAAGCGCGAGGCCACGGCCTGGCTCGCTCGCGAGCGCGCCGCGTTGGCAGGCGGGGTCGATCCTCGAGCCGGGAAGGAGCGGGTCAGAGACGCGGTGCAGCGCTGGCTCGTCATCCGGTCGACGACTGTCGCCCAGAAGAGCTACCGCGCCGACCAGGACGTCGAGCGGCTGACCACGGCCAGCGTCCTCAACCTCCACCTCTCGGCCGTTTCGGGCCGGGAGGTCGCGCGCGTCTTCGAGCATCTGCTCGCGTCCGGGCTGGTCGAGTCCTCGGTCGTGCGCTACCGCGCGAGCCTGTCCTCCTTCTTCGGCTGGTGCGTGCGAGAGAAGCTGATCGCGACCAATCCCGTCACCGCAGTGCCTGTGCCGAGGAGCTCCGAGGAGCGCACAGAGATGAACCCGTTCACCGAGGACGAGCTCGAGACTGCGTACCGGGCTTGGCGCGTGGGCCATGCGTCGATCGCGACGACGAATCTCTACCTGCACCACCTCGGCACCGGCGCCGATCTGGCCGGGCTGGAGCGCCTCAACAGGGCGCCGGGGGCCACCGGGGGTGCCATCCGCCGGACGCACAGGCGAGTGACAACGACGAACCCCCGGGTGATCCGTGCGTTTCCGCAGGCCACCCGGGGGCTTCAATCGGTGGAGCTGAGGGGATTCGAACCCCTGACCTTCTCATTGCGAACGAGACGCGCTACCAACTGCGCCACAGCCCCATGCGCCCGGGAGCGCGAGGGAAAAGTTACCACTGCCCTTCCCGTGGCCCGAATCGGGCCGGTGGGTCAGGCGCCGGCCACCCGGCGCTGCTCCGCCGACTCCTCGACGGCCTGCGCCGCCTCGGCGGACTCGGCTGCCTCGCGGGCCAGCGCCGAGTCGGACTCGTCGTGACCCGAGCTGTTGATGCCGGTGAGCTCGATCGTGCGCACCGTGCGACGCGCCCGCGCCTTGCCGACGTACGTCGGGAGGGTCATCGGGAGCGGGTCCCACAGCGAGCCCTCGTCGGCCAGCGCGGCCTCGAGCTCCTCGCGGGGAACACCGATCGTGTCCTCGGCGTCGCCGGTCTCCTCGGACTCGTCCGCCTCGACGACGTCCGAGACCGGGTCGGCCTCGACGACGCGGCTGACCGAGCTGGACACGGGACGGGAGACGGGACCGGTGACGGGCGGAGACGGGGCCGGTGACGGGGCGGGTGACGGGGCGGCGGCGCTGGGCACGACGCACCGAGATCCGCGCGACCACCAAGAAGACCACGATCAGGCCGCCGGGGATCGCCGTGGACCACCACGGCACGATCGCGAAGTAGGCCAGTCCGACGACCGTGGCCAGGGCCAGGAAGAGCACACCGAGCACGCGGCGACGGTTGCGGGCGGCCCGGCGGGCGGCCTCCCGGGTCGGAGGCCTGACGCCCGTGCGGTCGGGCTCGGAGGCCGCCGGCGTGGCGTCCTCGACCTCGTGGGAGCGGCCGTGCCGGGAGAGCACCCGGACCTTGTCGGAGTGACCCTCGACGAGCCGGTCGCTGGCCATGTCGTCGTGGTGCTTGAGCGCCTTCGGGATCAGGTAGACGGCCCACGCGGCGGCGAGCACGACGAAGATGACAGCTGACAGGTCCACGGGGGCGACGATACGGGCGCAACCGGGCCGCATACCGCACGGATGTCGGTGTGTCGTGAGATGACTCTTGTGACTGGTGGTGCAGATGTGCTCATTCCGCAGTGGCGGGGTGGTCGAGCCGGTGCAGCATCCCGAGCGGCACCTCCTCGCGGGTGATCGCGAACAGCCGATGGTCGCGCCAGTCGCCATCGATGTGCAAGAAGCGCCGGGCCAGCCCGATCTCGGTGAAGCCGAGCTTGGCCACGACCCGCAGGGACGAGGTGTTCTCCGGACGGACGGCGACCTCGATCCGGTGCAGCCCGACCGGGCCGAAGCAGTGGTCGATCACCAGAGCGACGGCCCGCGGCATGATCCCGCGGCCGGCGTAGGCCTCGTCGATCCAGTAGCCGACCGAGCCGAACTGGGCCGAGCCCCGGACGATGCCGCTCACGGTGAGCTGTCCGACGAAGCGGCCGTCGTACTCCACCACGAAGGGGAGCTGTCGTCCGGCGCGCGCCTCCTTGCGCAGGTGGCGGACCATCGCGGTGAAGCTGCGCGGGGCACCGAGCAGCTGGCTCGGCGGGGTGGCGTCCCAGCGGCCCAGCCACACCTGGTTGGCGCTGCGCACCCGGCGCCACGCGGCGTGGTCGGAGAGAGCGAGCGGCCGGACCCGGACGCCGCGCGACTCCAGCACCGCGGGCCAGCCGGCGCTCAGTGGTCGCTCCCCACGATCTGCTCGACCGCGTGCCGCAGCACCGGCAGGAGTACGGCGAGCCCGTCCTTGACCCCCCCGCGCGAGCCGGGCAGGTTCACCACCAGCGCCTTCCCCACGGTGCCCGCCAGCCCGCGGGAGAGGGCAGCGGTCGGGACTCCCTTGGCGAGTCCGTGGGCCCGGATCGCCTCGGCGATGCCCGGCACCTCCCGGTCCAGCAGCCGGCGAGTGACCTCCGGGGTGAGGTCGGTCGGGGTCAGGCCGGTGCCCCCGGTCGTGACCACGGCACGGGCGCCGGCGGCCACGGCAGCCGAAATCGCGGCGGCGACCGGCTCACCGTCGGGGACGACCACGGGTTCCGCGACCAGCCAGCCGTCGGCACGCAGCGCCTCGACGATCAGCGGTCCGGTGGTGTCGGCGTACACCCCCGCCGCGGCGCGGTTGGAGGCCACCACGACCGCGGCGGGCAACTGCTCACCCACGGCGGAAGGTGCCGCTCTTGCCGCCGGTCTTCTCCTCGACCCGGACCTCGGTGATCACCGCGCCCTTGTCGACGGCCTTGACCATGTCGACCACGGTCAGCCCTGCCACCGCGACCGCGGTGAGCGCCTCCATCTCCACGCCGGTGCGGTCGGTGGTGCGCACGGTCGCGGTGATGGCGACGCCGTCGTCGAGGACCTCGAGGTCGACGGTGACTCCGCTGAGAGCCAGCGGGTGGCACAGCGGGACCAGGTCCGGGGTGCGCTTGGCGGCCATGATCCCTGCGATCCGGGCCACGCCCAGCGCGTCACCCTTGGGTACGCCGTCCCCGCGGAGCAGCGCGACCACGGCCGGAGAGACCAGCACCTTGCCGCTGGCGGTCGCCGAGCGGGCGGTCACGTCCTTGCCGGACACGTCGACCATCCGCGCGGCACCCGACTCGTCGAGGTGGGTGAACCCCTCCATCAGCTCTCCCGGTCGACGTCGAGCACCAGCACCGGGACCTGTTCGCCCTGGTCGACGCGGGTGACGTCCTCGCCGAGGACGATCAGCGCGTTGGCCTGTGCGAGACCGCCGATCAGGTGTGAACCGGTGCCGCCGACGGGGGTGACCCGCGACCCCGCGGCGTCACGCTCCAGCAGGGCGCGCACCAGCTGCCGCTTGCCGGCCATGGACCGCATCGAGGTCTGCGCCACGGCGGTGCTCAGCCTGCGCTCGACCGGGTCGTGACCGGTCAGCTTGCGCAGCGCCGGGACCACGAACATCTCGAAGGAGACGTAGGAGGAGACCGGGTTGCCCGGCAGGGTGAAGATCGGGGTGGCGTCCTCGCCGACGACGCCGAACCCCTGCGGCTTGCCGGGCTGCATCGCGACCTCGAGGAACTCCACGGTGCCGAGCTCGCGCAACACCTCCTTGACCACGTCGTGGGTGCCCTTGCTGACTCCGCCGCTGGTGACCACGAGGTCGGCGCGCACGAGCTGGTCGCTGAGGGCCTCGGTGAACGCGGCCGGGTCGTCGGAGCTGGCCTCGACTCGGTAGGCGGTGCACCCGTGGGCTCGCACGGCTGCGGCGAGCAGGTAGCTGTTGGAGTCGTAGATGCTGTCGGGTCCCAGGGGGCGGCCGGGCTCGACCAGCTCGGAGCCGGTCGACATCACCACCACCCGCGGCCGCGGGGCGGTGGGCACCCGGCCGAGGCCGACTGCTGCCAGCAGACCGAGCTGCCGGGGGCCGATCACCTCGCCTCGTCGCAGGAGCAGGTCGCCGGACCTGATCTCCTCCCCGGCGCGGCGGATGTGCTGCCCCTCCGTCGGCGCCTGGTGGATCCGGACCTCGCCGTCCTCCTCCTCGGTCCACTCGAAGGGGACCACCGCCGTGCACCCGCGCGGCGTCGCGGCGCCGGTCATGATCCGGACGGCGGTGCCGGGCGCCATCTCGCGGATCGTGGTCGCCCCGGCGGCGATCTCACCGGTGACCGGAAGGTGCACGGCCCGCTCCGCAGAGGCCTCGGCGACGTCGAGGAAGGCCACGGCGTACCCGTCCATCGCGGAGTTGTCGAAGACCGGCAGCGAGACCGGGGCGTGGACGTCGGCGGCCAACGGGAGTCCGAGCGCCTCCATCAACGGCTGGTCGTAGGGGGCCATCGGTTCGATGCGCCGCAAGATGCGTTCGAGGTACTCCTCGACCGAGAGCATCCGGGGGGAGGAATCTGGCATGGAGCCGACCCTATGACACCTCAGGCGCCGTCCCCGAGGACCGCGCCCGCGTCGATCCTGCCGTGCTCCCCGTCGAGGGTGACCTTGCCCTTCACCGCCACGCCGGACCCGAAGGTCCAGTCCCCCTTGACCACCAGGGACTCCGCCTCCTTCAACGACGGGACACCCGCTGGGAAGCGGCGGTCGAAGTCGTCGACGACCTTGTAGTGCGCGCTGAGCTCGACGAAGGGCAGGCTCTCGCTGACCTGCTCGAGCACGAAGTCCGGGGTGAGGTCGTAGGTGTCCGAGCGCAGCACCAGCAGGTCGTTGGTCGTCTTCACGGGCACGAACCGGTCGCGGCCCACCTCGATGGTGGTGGAGTCGGCGAAGAGCTCGATCGCTGCCCCCATGGCACTCTCGATCTGGATCACCTTCGGGCTCTTGGGGTCCGAGGGGTCGACGGTCTTCTCGTTGCGGATCAGTGGCAGCCCGAGCACGCCGTCACGACTCCTGAGCTCCTGGCGCATCCGGGCGAGGTCGAACCACAAGTTGTTGGTCGAGGTGAACTTGTGCCGCTCGAGGTCCCCGAGCGCGGCCTTGTCGGCCTCGGTGGTCTGCGCGGTCTCGCGGAGCACGATCCGGCCGTCGACCTTGCGCCGGGCGAGGTGCCCGCCCTTGCGGTCCGAGGGCGTACGCCGGACCGACTCGATCGCGAACGGCGCACCGGAGGCGGCGAACCAGCCCGCCACCCGGGCGTCGGGGACCGCCCCGAGGTTGTCGGAGTTGGAGACGAACGCGTAGCGGTAGCCGGAGTCGATCAGCAGGTCGAGCAGTCCGGTGCCCATCATCGCGGTGTAGAGGTCACCGTGTCCCGGCGGGCACCACTCCAGCGCCGGGTTGACCGTCCACGAGACCGGTGTCAGATCGTCGGCGCGGAGCTTGGGCTCCTTGTTCTGCAAGAAGTCCAGCGGCAGCCCCTCGACGGGGAGGTCCTCGTAACGGGCGAGCGCGGCCAGGGTGTCCGCGGAGGTGCGGAAGCTGTTCATGAAGATCACGGGCAGCGCGACGCCGTACTCCTTGCGCAGCTGGAGCACCTGCCGGGCGATGACGTCGAGGAAGGAGAGCCCGCGCCGCACGCACAGCAGCGACTTGGCGCGGTCCATGCCCATGGAGGTGCCGAGCCCGCCGTTGAGCTTGATCACGGCGGTGGCGCCGATCGCCTCGGCAGCGACCTCCTCGTCGACCACGACGTCGGCCAGCGACTCCATCTCGTGCGGCTCGATCGACTGCTCCGCGATCATCCCGGTCTCGCCACGCTCGATCAGGCGGTAGTAGTGCGCGAACACGTCGATCGCGACCTGGTCCACCCCGGCAGCCCGCATCTTCTCGGTCGCCTGCTTCAGGCCCTTCGATGTCATGGCTCGATCGTAGGCTTGTTCCGTGCCGGAATTCATCGGGGTCACCAAGCTCGCTGTGCGCGACCAGTTGCTCACCGGTCGCAAGCGGCTGCCGCTCGCCGTCCTCGGGGAGCGTGCCCGGCTGGTGGCCGACCACCTGATGGCCACCCCGGAGGTGCAGCTGGCCGCCACGGTCGCGGCCTACGTCGGCGTGGGCAGTGAGCCAGGCACGGGCCCCCTGCTCGATGCACTGCGCGCCGCGGGCAAGCGGGTGCTGCTCCCGCTGCTGCAGCCCGACAACGACCTCGACTGGGCGGTCTACTCCACGCCCGCCGACCTGAGGCCCGCGGGCCGCGGCCTGCTGGAGCCCACCGGTCCGCCGCTGGGCCCCGAGGCGATCGCCACGGCCGACGCGGTGCTGGTCCCGGGCCTGGCCGTGGGACGCGACGGCGTCCGCCTCGGCCGTGGCGGGGGCTCCTACGACCGGGCCCTGGGCAGGGTCCCGATCGGCACGTTCGTCTGTGTGGTGCTGCACCACGACGAGCTGCTCGAGCAGGTGCCCACCGACGACCACGACCGGGCCGTGTCCGCCGCCGTCACCGAGGGTGGCGTGGTCCGCTTCTAGCCCGCGGGGACGAGCACGAGCCGATGCTCGGTGGCCTTGTCCACGGCTTCGCGGGTGGTGGCCCACGCCAGCGTGCGGCCCGCGACCCACAGCGGTGTCTGGTCGCCGTAGTGGCCCGACCACACGTGGCCGGAGACGCCGGTCAGCGAGACCCATCGCGACCGGTCGAGGTCGTCGAGGTCGACGACCATCCGCATCGACGGCGGCGAGGTCACGTCGTACCCCGTCACCGCGTCCCAGCTCGAGGCGTCCACTGCGGCGTTGCCTCCGCCGACGGCGAAGGGGCCACGGTCGAAGATCCGGCGCAGCAGCCCGTTGTCGGAGGGACCCACGGCCGGGTTGTGCAGCTCGAGCCGGTGCAGGCGGCCCCACGACCACTGCGAGGGGCTCACCCCCAGGCGTCGGGTGAGCTCGTCGCGGGCCTCGCGCATCGCCTGGTCGAGGACGGTGTCGCGGTCTTCGATGACACCGTCGGTGCCGGCGTCGTCCCACCAGGGGCTCTCCGGGCGACGCAGCAGGTTGGCCACGACAGTCATCCAGCGCTGACCGCCGTCGGGCCACAGCGACTCGGGGAGCTGGTCGTGGAAGGTGATCCGCAGCAGGTTGCTCCACACCACGTTGAAGTAGGCCGCGGCCGCCGAGTCGACCGGCTGGGAGAAGTCCCAGTCGTTGAGGAGCCGCTGGCCGTCGGCGTAGTACTCCGAGGTCATCAGCTGGCGCTTGAGGTAGGGCACCAGCACCGGGGCGATCGGGCTGCGGGTGTCCCGCTGCATCGCGGTGAGGTCGTCGACGTCGAACCGGGTGCCGGTCGCGATCGCGCTGGTCAACAGGTCGCGGACCCGCTGGCTCCGGTAGCCGTGGTCGGGCGTGCCGGCGAGCCGGTAGGGGTAGCCGGGGCCGGTGACCGCCTGGTTGGAGGCGACGATGAAGCCCTCGGGCGGGTTGTAGGCGCTCGGCAGCTCCTCGAACGGCACGTACTTGCCGCTCCAGTCGTTCTGGGGTCGCCACCCCGCGGCCGGGTAGTCGCCACCGGAGGTGGTCGCCCCGGAGTTGCGGATCGGGATCAGCCCGGGCGCCTGGTAGCCGATGTTGCCGTCGGTGTCGGCGTAGACGAGGTTCAGGCTGGGTACGGCGAGCTGGCGCGCCGCCTGGCGGAACTCGGTCCAGCCGCTCGCCCGGGCGACGGCGAAGATCGCATCGGCGCTCGGACGGGGTCGCAGCGCGGTCCAGGCCAGCGCCACGGCGTACCCGTTGCCGCGGTAGGGCGAGCCCGTGGGCACCTCCGCGTTCGCGCCCACGCTGGAGAGCTCGGAGGAGACGTCGGAGAGCAGCGGGCCGTGCCGGGTGGAGCGCACCGTGAACACGCGCGAGGACTGGCCGCGGACACGGATCACCTCGTCGCGCTCGACGAGCGGCAGCCTGCGGCCGTCGTAGAGGTAGGTGTGACCGATGACCGACTCGAGGTAGAGGTCGCTGACGTCGGGATCGAGGTTGGTCATCCCCCACGCGATCTCCCGGTTGTGGCCGATGACCACCCCGGGCATCCCGGTGAAGCTGAAGCCGCTCACATCGAAGGGACACGCCTCACTGAGGGTGCGGCAGTGCAGCCCGACCTGGTACCAGGCCCCCGGGAGCGAGTCGTCGAGGTGCGGGTCGTTGGCCAGCAGCGGCTTGCCGGAGACGGTGTGCTCCCCCGAGACCACCCAGCTGTTGGCGCCGACCCCGACCTCGGGGCGCAGCGGCGCCGGCGGTTCGGCGGTGCCCGGTGCCGGGCGCGGCCGGACCCCGGCGGAGCCGGGAACGATCGGCGCGTAGCCGCTGTAGTCGAAACGCGGGTAGAGCTCCGCGACCTGCTCGGGAGTGCGGTCGACCGAGAGCCTGGCCCGCTCGATCTCCTCCTCGAGGGTGCCGCTGAGGTCCCAGGCCATCGCCTTGAGCCATGCGAGCGAGTCGATCGGAGTCCAGGGCTCGGGTTTGTAGTCCAGGCCGCCGAGGCCGAAGACGGTGTACTCCAAGGAGATCTCGGTCTGGGACCTGCCCTGCAGGTAGGAGTTCACGCCCGCGCTGTAGGCCCGCAGGTAGCTCCGGGTCTCCGGCGTGAGCAGGTCGAACTCCGCCGAGGCGACCCGGCGCCAGCCCATCGTGCGCACGGCCATGTCGGCGCGCACCCCCGAGGCGCCGACCAGCTCGCTGACTCGGCCGGCCGTGACGTGGCGGCGGTAGTCCATCTCGAAGAACCGGTCCTGGGCCTGGACGAAGCCCTGGGCCATGAACAGGTCCTCGCTGGTGTCGGCATAGATCTGTGGGATGCCGTGCCCGTCGCGCAGCACCTCGACCTCGCCGCCCAGCCCGCTCAGCTGCAGCCTGCCCTCGACCTGCGGCAGCGGCCGGCGCACCATCACCACGACGGTCACCATCGCCGCCACCAGGATCAGCACCACCAGCACCGCGGCGTACGACGTGCCGCGCGCCCAGCCCGGCCAGTCGGAGAACGCACGGGGACGGGTCACAGCGAGCATTGTGCCCGGTTGCGCACCGTGTCGTAGCATTGGCACTCGACAGTGACGAGTGCCAACACCTCGCCAGCGGCACCTCCGGAGGAATGCATGCCCACCTATCAGTACTCCTGCACCGAGTGCGGCCACTTCTTCGAGATCTTCCAGAGCTTCTCCGATGACTCGCTCAGCGTCTGCCCCGAGTGCGACGGGCGGCTGCGCAAGGTCTTCAACGCCGTGGGCGTGGTCTTCAAGGGCTCCGGGTTCTACCGCACCGACAGCCGCGGCACCCAGACCGCCAGCGAGGGTGCGGCCTCCTCCTCGACGCCCTCGACGCCCTCGACCAACGGCTCCAAGTCCGACTCGGGCTCGGGCTCGGGCTCGGGCTCGGGTGGCAAGGAGGGCTCCTCGGCCAAGCCTGTGGACAAGGTCAGCGCCACTTCCTGATCCCGCCTAGGTTCTGGGCGCATGAAGCCGCTCCGAGCCTTCGACCGCCTGCTCCGGACGCGCCGCCGCGTCCTCGTCCACCGCCGGCCACTGGCCGCCCTGGCCGCGGCGGGAGCCGTCCTGGCCGCACTCCAGGCCACCTCCCCTCCCCCACCGACCACCGTCGGGGTGCTCACCGCCGGTCGCGACCTCCCCGGGGGGACCGTGCTCAGAGCGCAGGACCTCGCGCTGACCCGGCTGCCTCCCGGCGCCGTCCCCGACCACGCCGTGCGCGACCCCGCAGCGGTGGCCGGCCGCACGCTCGCGGCGCCGCTCTCGCGCGGCGAGGTGGTGACCGAGCCGCGGACGCTGGGGCGTGGGCTGCTCGCCGGCTACCCGGGGCGTACGGCGGTCCCGGTCAGGGTGAGCGACGCGGCCGTGGTCGACCTGCTCCGGGTCGGTGACGTGGTCACCGTGGTCGGTGCGGACCCCGAAGGCAGGCAGCCACCCTCGACCGTGGTCGACGACGTCCCCGTGATCGCCATCCCGCGCGAAGGTGACGCGGTGTTCGGCTCCGCAACGCCGGGCCGGCTGGTGCTCCTGGGAGTTCCGAGCACGCTGGCAAGCCAGGTGGCCGGCCGGTCTATGTCGGGGTTCATCACCATCGTGTGGGCCCGCTAGATTCTCCGCACATGACTGGATTCAAGAACTTCATCCTTCGTGGCAACCTCGTCGACCTGGCCGTGGCGGTGATCATCGGTGTCGCCTTCGGCACCGTGGTCTCCACGTTCACCAACTGGCTCACCGGCCTGATGCCCGACTCCACCTCGGCGGTGTTCAGCAACAAGGCCGACAGCTTCGGCGCGTTCCTCAACGCCACCATCTCGTTCGTGCTGCTCGCGGCGGTCGTCTACTTCCTGGTGATCACGCCCTACACCAAGGCCAAGGAGAAGTACTTCCCCGCCGAGCCCACAGGCACCCCCGCCGACGTGGCCCTGCTCGAGGAGATCCGCGACCTGCTCGCCCAGCGCCCCCTCGGCAGCTGAGCTGGATCACCCGTGGTGCGGCGGCACCTGACGTCGCAACCACTCCTCCGCGGCGTCGGTGCCCTCTCGGGGATCGGCGTCGTCGGAGGTCTGCTCGGGGAGCACGTCGCCGAAGACCTCGGCCAGCCGGCGCCGCCGGGCCGCTTCCTGGGCGCCCTCCTGGGCCGCCTCCTGGGCGCCGGTCGGCTCGCTCATCTCCGCGCCCCCACCAGGTAGGGGCTGGACCCCACGGCCACGTCGAACCAGCCGGCGTCGAAACGCTGCCGGGTCGGGCGCCAGCCGGTCTGCGCGGCGAAGTGGTCCGAGCACACCCGCAGCGAGCGGGTCAGCGGCTCCAGGCGCGGGCCGGCGAACCACCGGCTGATCGCGCCCATGAACGCCGCCGACTCGGCACCGACCGCGTCGGCGTACCCCTGCACGAGCGCCTCGCGCCGCACCGGGTCGGCTCCGACGTTGTAGACACCGCTCGGGGCGTGCAGCGCGGCGAGCACGGCGCTGCCGAGGTCGTCGGTGTGCAGCAGGTGCGCCCACGACTGCGGGGCCCCCACCCCCACGGGACGGCCCCCCGCGGCGGCGCGCAGCCAGAACCGGGTCTGCCCGTCGTCACCGATGATCGTGCCGAAGCGCAGCACCACCCCCGTCCGGGAGTCACAGGCATAGTCTTGAACCAGCGACTCGCCGACGGCGACGGGCTCGGTCATCGGGGTGATCTCGACGGGGCTGTCCTCGTTGACCCAGGCCTGGCCCTGGTCGGCGTAGAGGAGGCTGACACTGCCCTGCACCACCCGGCGTACGCCGGCGCGCCGGGCGGCCTCGACCACGTTGCGGACCCCGACGGTGCGCAGCAGGTCGTGCCGGCGCCAGGCACGCGGGAGGAGCGCGCCGTAGCCGACCGGCACCCTGGTCGCGAGGTTGACCACCGCGTCGGCACCCGCATAGGCGCGCTCGAGGCTGGCGCGGTCGAAGATGTCGCCGGGCGCCACCGTCGCACCGAGCGCGGCGATCGTCACGGCGTTGGCACGCGAGCGCGACAGCACGACGACGTCGTGCCCGGCTCCTCGCAGCGCGGTGACTGCGGCCCGGCCGATGACCCCGGTGCCACCTGTCAGCACAGTCCTCACAGCGGCCATACTCCGGTAACGAACCGATAACAGCAAGCCAGGCTCGCGGTGGGCCACCGCAGCAGCGCTAGGCGCACAGGCCCGCTTCCTCGGCGGCTGCGCGCCGCTGCTCGTCGCTCTGCCCGGAGGGCTTGGAGGGCTCGGCCGTCGGTGAACCGGACGGGGTTCCCGACGGGCTCGGCTTGCTGGTCGGCTTCCCGTCGGTGCCGGTTCCCGGGGAGACCGCGGTCGCGTCGAAGCGGCCCAGCGGCTGGTCGTTGCGGACCCTGCGCCACAGGGCGTCGGCCTCCGAGGTCCACACCAGCCGGTTGGTGTCCTGGGGCCACGGAGCGTTGGGCACGGTGATGAACTGGATCTTGTCGAGTCCGATGTCCTTGAGCTCGGTGCCGAGCGAGGCGAGCACCTTCAGGTGCGCGAAGCCGGTGTCGGTGGTCAGCGACTGGGTGGCGGCGTTGAGGAAGTTGAACAACCGCACCGGGTTGGCCAACGTGCCTGCGGAGACCACCTTGGCGATCATCGCGGCGATGAAGGACTGCTGCCGCTTCATCCGGCCGATGTCTCCTGTCGGCGCCCCGAGGTCGTGGCGCACCCGGACGTAGTCCAGGGCCTGGCGGCCGTTGACCTTGTAGGTGCCGGCGGGCAGGTGGATGTTCCCGATGTCGTCGTTGACCTCCTTGGGCACACAGATGGTCACGCCGTTGATCGCGTTGACCATGTCCTGGAAGCCGGCGAAGTTGATCACCACGAAGTGGTCGATCCGGATGTCGGTGAGCTTCTCGACCGTGCGGATCGTGCACGCGGGGCCGCCGACGGCGTACGCCGCGTTGAACTGGGTCAGTGCCGCCGGGATCTTCTGCTTGCCGTCCTTGGTCGTGCACTCCGGACGCTCGACCATCGCGTCGCGAGGCAGGCTGACGCCGTAGGCCCGGGTCCGGTCCGCGGAGAGGTGCAGCAGGATCGTGGTGTCGGACAGGCCCGGGGTGTCCCCGCCGATCTTGGTGCCGTCGCGGCTGTCCGAGCCCATCACCAAGACATTGAGCGGGCGCTTGGGACCGGACACGTCGACCGCGCTGGGCCGGTCACTGCCGAGCTGGCTGGCGATCGAGACCGCGTTGATGTTGCCTTCGAGCTTCTTGTAGACGATCACCAGCGTCGAGGTCAGCACGACCGCGAGGACACTGAGGGTGACCACGATACGGTTGGTGATCCGCCGTCGACGAGGAACCTTGCCTCGGTGGCGCGGTGCTGCGTCGGACAATGTGACCTCGATCGTGGTGAAGACCCCCCATTGTGAACAACGATCCGGGTCGGCCCAAATCATGACATGCGCCCGGCACGGCGCCGGGGACCCTGAGCCACATGCCAAGATGTACGCCGACCGCGAGGTCGCCGCCCCAGTAGCTCAGTGGATAGAGCAGCCGCCTCCTAAGCGAAAGGTCGCAGGTTCGACTCCTGCCTGGGGCACCCTCCGGTGGCCCCACGGGGGCCCGAACGGGCCATGGCACCGAAACCGGATTCAGAGGAATGTGCGGGATATGCGAATCCTTCACAATCGAGTCCTTGCGCTTCTGGGGGCCACGACGCTCCTCGTCGTCGCCCTCGAGGCCTCCACCTACGCCGCCACCGGCAAGAGCCTGCTCCTCGGACGCAGCAACAGTGCCAACAAGATGACCACCATCACCCGCACCACCCCGGGCGCCCCCCTGCGCCTGGCCAGCCGACCCGGGTCGCCACCGCTGTCGGTCAACTCCACACAGCGGGTGCCCGGCCTCAACGCCGACAGCGTCGACGGGCTCAGCGGCCAGTCACTGCAGAGCCGGGCGTCGGTGTTCACCGACGGCGCGGGCGGGCCACGCGGCACCACCGAGCAGTGGAGCATCCCGGTCACACCCGGCACCTACGCGATCAGCTACACCGTCGGGTTCACCGCCATGACGGCGAGCCCCGCCGCGCCGGCCAGCGCCATCTGCTACGTGCAGACGGGGGGCGCGAGCCCGACGCCGTACACCGCGATCCAGAGCGTGACGAGCGTCGGCGGGTTCTCTGCGGTCTACGCCAACGCGAGCTCGACCGTCCAGGTGGCCACGCCCGACGCGACCCAGCTCGTGTGCATCGCCACCACCAGTTTCGAGACCACGATAGGTGTCCCGGTGCAGATCGCGGTCACCCGCACCGACGGCCTCACCACGGCGCCGCTGACGTCTCTGGGCCGTCCGATCACACCGAAGGCAGACCTGGGCAGGTAGCGGCGACCGCCCGTTCGGGTGGTCCGCCGGTGGTCCGAGCGGGCCATGGCCCCCCGGGTGATTTGAGAGGAGTGTGCTGAAATGCGAATCCTCCACAACCGAGCCCTCGCGCTCCTGGGGGCCACGACCCTCCTCGTCGTCGCCCTCGACGCCAGCACCTATGCCGCCACCGGCAAGAGCCTGCTTCTCGGGAAGAGCAACAGCGCCAACAAGATGACCACGGTCACCCGCACCACCCCGGGCGCCACCCTGCGCCTGGTCAGCCGGCCGGGGTCGCCACCGCTGTCGGTGAACTCCTCGCAGCGGGTGCCCGGCCTCAACGCCGACCATGTCGACGGCCTGAGCGGTCAGTCGCTGCAGAGCCGGGCGGTGGTCTTCACCGACGGCGCGGGCGGGCCACGCGGCACCACTGAGACCTGGAGCATCCCGCTCTCCCCCGGGCTCTACGACATCAGCTACGTCGTGGGCTTCAACAATCTCACCGCGAGCGCCGGGTCCCCGGCGAGCATGCGGTGCTACGTCCAGAGCGGACCCACGTTCACGGCCGTCCAGAGCGCCTCGAGCGTCGGCTACTTCCCGGACACCTACGTCAGCTCCAGCGCCTCGATCGAGGTGGCCAGCGGGGACACGACCCTGCTGATCTGCGTGGCGAACACGACCTTCAACACCACCATGGGGGTGCCGGTGCGGTTCCACGCCACACCCATCGACTCCCTGACTCCCGCGCCGCTCACCAGCGTGGGCCGACCGGTCGTGCCCAAGCGCGAAGTGGGCCGGTAGCCGCGCCGGGCGGGCCGGGTCACAACCCGGCCCGCCCGCGGGTTCGACGCGGCCGCCAGATCGTGGTTAGGTAAGCCTTACCTGACACCGATGCACCGCGGAGAACCCCATGCTGGCCAACTACCTGATCGGCTTGCGCGAAGGGCTGGAAGCCAGCCTCGTCGTCGTGATCCTGATCGCCTATCTGGTCAAGTCCGACCGCCGGGCCCTGCTCCCGCGGATCTGGGCCGGCGTGACCCTCGCGGTAGTCGTCTCGCTGGCCTTCGGCGCCCTGCTCACCTACGGTCCCCGCCGGCTCACCTTCGAGGCGCAGGAGCTGATCGGCGGCACCTTGTCGATCGTCGCGGTCGCCTTCGTGACCTGGATGGTCTTCTGGATGGCCCGGCACGCCCGCGGCCTGTCCGGCGAGCTGCGCGGCCGGATCGACACCGCCGCGGAGGGGGGCGCGTTCAGCCTCGCCTTGGTGGCCCTGCTGGCCGTCGGCCGAGAGGGGCTGGAGACCGCGCTGTTCCTCTGGGCTGCCACCCAGGCCGCGACCGGGACGAACGGGTCGACGACCACACCACTGCTCGGAGCCCTCCTGGGCCTCCTCACCGCCGTGGTGATGGGCTACCTCTTCTACAGGGGCGTGCTGAGGATCAACCTCTCCAGGTTCTTCGCCTGGACCGGCGGCATCTTGATCGTCGTCGCCGCCGGCGTCCTGGGGTACGGCGTGCACGACCTGCAGGAGGCTCGCGTCCTGCCGGGTCTGGGCAACCTCGCCTTCGACGTGAGCAGCACGATCGAGCCCACCTCCGTGCTCGGCACCCTGCTCAAGGGGATCTTCAACTTCTCCCCCACCACGACCTGGCTCGAGGCCGCAGCGTGGACGCTCTATCTCTTCGCGACGATGTTCTTCTTCCTGCGGACGATGCGTCGCCGGGACACCCCCGCCCCCACGGCCTCCCGGCAGCCCGCCGGCGCCCGCTGACCTGAGAGGCACCTCCCCATGCACCTCCGCCGACCGATCGCTGCCGCCTGCGCACTGGGCGCGCTCGCGGCAACCTCTGCCTGCAGCCTGACCGAGTCCAACACCGCCCCGAAGAAGGACAGCAACGGGGTGATCACGGTGCAGTCCTCCGACGACGCGTGCACCCTCAGCGCCACGACCGCCACTTCGGGCCGGATCGCGTTCAAGGTGGAGAACACCGGCAGCAAGGTCACCGAGTTCTACCTCTACGACCAGGACGGCACGAAGATCATCGCCGAGGTCGAGAACATCGGCCCCGGGCTGACCCGCGAGCTGGTGCTCACCGCTCCGCCGGCCACCTACCAGACCGCCTGCAAGCCGGGAATGACCGGCAATGGGCATCCGTGCTGACTTCGTGGTCACCGACTCCGGCAAGAAGGTCGTCGTCGAGGGCCTGGCCCAGGCCGACATCGACGCCTCCGTGGCGACCTATGAGAAGTACGTCGCGCAGGAGTCGGCCCAGCTGCTCAGCGGGACCCAGGAGTTCGTCGCGGCGTACCGCTCCGGCGACGACGCACAGGCACGCCGGCTCTACGCCCCCACCCGCGCCCACTGGGAGCGGATCGAGCCGGTGGCGGAGTCCTTCGGCGACCTCGACCCCAAGATGGACATCCGCGAGGCCGACCTCGAGCCGGGCCAGGAGTGGACCGGCTGGCACCGCCTGGAGAAGGACCTGTGGGCGCCGGCCGGCACGGCACGGCTGGCCGAGGCCGAGCGGGAGAAGTACGCCGCCGACCTGCTCGCCAACACCGAGGAGCTCGACCGCCGGGTGGCGGACCTCGAGCTGAGGATCGACCAGATCGGCAACGGCGCCAAGGAGCTCCTGGACGAGGTGGCCAGCACCAAGATCACCGGCGAGGAGGAGCTGTTCTCCCACACCGACCTGTGGGACATCGAGGCCAACGTCGAGGGCGCCAAGGAGGCCTTCGAGGCAGTGGAGGACCTGCTCAAGATCAAGGACGCCCGGCTCCACGAGACGATCGAGGAGGAGTTCGAGGCACTCGAGGCCCGGCTGGAGTCGCTGCGCAGGAGCGGTGGCTTCGCCTCCTACGACTCGGTCACAGCGGCCCAGCGCAAGCAGCTCTCCGACGAGGTGAACGCGCTCGCCGAGCCGCTGTCGAAGATGACCGGCGCGATCTTGTCGTGACCGGGTTCGTGACCGGGCGCCGACCCCTGTCCCGGCGCCGCGTGCTCGGCGTCGCCGGCGCCGGTGCGCTCGCCGCGGGAGCCGCGGGCGCCGGCGTCCTGGCACTGGGCGAGGACGACCGGGCTCCGGCCGGGGTGGACCGGGCTGCCTACCCCTTCCACGGCGAGCACCAGGCCGGCATCTTGACCCCGGCCCAGGACCGGCTGCACTTCGCCGCCTTCGACGTCACCACCGACTCGCGTGCGGAGCTGGTCGAGCTCCTCAAGGAGTGGACCGTGGCCGCCCGGGCGATGACCTCGGGCGCTGCGGTGGGCGGCTCCGCCGCCACGGCGTACGACGCACCGCCGGCCGACACCGGCGAGGCCCTGGGGCTCAGCGCGAGTGGGCTGACCCTGACGTTCGGGTTCGGACCGACCCTGTTCGAGCGCGGCGGCAAGGACCGCTTCGGGATCCAGGAGCGCAGGCCCGCGGGCCTGCGGGAGCTGCCGCACTTCCCGGCCGACAACCTGGACCTCGAGCGCAGCAACGGCGACCTGTGTGTGCAGGCGTGCGCCCACGACCCCCAGGTGGCGGTGCACGCGATCCGCAACCTCTCCCGGATCGGCTTCGGCACGGTGGCGATGCGCTGGGCCCAGCTCGGCTTCGGGCGCACCTCGTCCACCTCGACCCAGCAGGACACGCCGCGCAACCTGTTCGGCTTCAAGGACGGCACCGCCAACCTCAAGGCCGAGGACCCGGCCGGCACCGAGGAGTTCGTGTGGGTGCAGCCGGGCGACCCGGCGGGCGCGGACTGGCTCACCGGCGGCTCCTATCTCGTCGCGCGCCGGATCAACATGCACATCGAGACCTGGGACCGCACCAGCCTGCGGGAACAGGAGAACCTTGTCGGCCGAGACCGCGCAGCGGGCGCTCCGCTGTCCGGCGGCCACGAGTTCACCGAGCCAGACTTCGACCTGCCCGGCCGAGACGGACCGCTGATCGCGATGAACTCCCACGTGCGGCTGGCCCACCCCACGCAGAACAAGGGGGTGCAGCTGCTCCGCCGCGGCTACAACTTCACCGACGGCAGCAACCGGCTCGGGCGCCTCGACGCCGGGCTGTTCTTCATCGCCTTCGTCCGGGACCCCGACGAGCACTACATCCCGATGCAGACCCGGCTCTCCGCGCAGGACGGCCTGATGGAGTACCTCCAGCACACCGGGTCCGGCCTGTTCGCCGTACCTCCCGGGGTGACCTCGCCGTCCGGGTGGATCGGCGAGCCGCTGTTCGCCTGAGGCTTCAGGCGACCGTCTCGAACCTGATCCCGGCGGCCCGCAGCCGGGCCAGCAGGTGCTCGCCCATCGCCGTGGCCGGGGTGACCTGGCCCGAGCTCGCCGGGTTGTCGTCGAGCACCAGACACAGGGCCGACTCCGCGAGCATCTTCGCGGTCTCGGTGTAGCCGGGGTCGCCCCCCGACACCTTGGTGTGCACGGTGCGCCCAGCGCTCTCGGCGACGAAGTCGACGCTGAACCACGACTTGGCGCGCCGCTCCTCCGAGGGGCCCTCACCCTGCTTGACCCGGCTCTTGAGGAAGCTGCGCACCGGCGGGATCTGCGCGGCGACCACCAGGCCGGAGACCGCCGCGGCGCCCCCGACGGTGTAGCGCAGGGTCCGCAGCCCCGCGTAGTGGCTGTAGCGGAAGTCCGGGCCGTACGCCGGCAGCGCCGCGGCGGACCGCGCCACCACGAACGGGTCGATCGTCGGCAGCGGCAGCAGCCACAGTCCCAGCTCACCGTCGCGGTGCGGCTTGCCGGCGACCGCACGTGCCTTGCGTCCCTCGGGACGGCCCTCCTTCTTGCGGCGAGCGCTCATCGCCGCCCGCATCTGCCGGGCGCGGGACATCGCGGTGAGACCGGAGTGGAAGGTCCCACCGGAGAACATCGCGGCGGAGCGCACCACCCCACGCATCGTGATCGGCGCGGAGGAGCCGAGCTGCTGCACGGTGAAGTAGGCACCGAGGTCGTGCGGGATCGAGTCGAAGCCGCACGCGTGCACCAGCCGGGCACCGGAGGCGACGGCCGCGTCGTGGTGCTCGAGGTACATCCGGTCGACGAACTCCGGCTCCCCGGTCAGGTCGAGGTAGTCGGTGCCGGAGCGGGCGCAGGCCGCGACCAACGGCTCGCCGTGCAGCAGGTAGGGACCGACGGTGGTCACGATCGCCCGGGCCGACTCGGCCACGGCCCGCAACGAGGCGTCGTCGGTGCTGTCCGCGTGCAGCAGCGGCAGCTCGGCCAGCTCGGGGTCGATCGTGCTCAGCCGGTCGCGCACGGCCTCGAGCTTGGCCCGGTTGCGGCCGGCGAGGGCCCAGCGCAGCCCCGCGGGGGCATGCTCGGCGAGGTAGGCCGCCGTCAGCTCACCGGTGAAGCCGGTGGCGCCGAAGATGACGATGTCGTACTGACGCTCTGGCACAGGGTCTCTCCTGGATCGGGAGTGCTCATTCTCGCGCACGGGGCCGGGCGGGAACCGACCGGTCCACCCCTGCGTCGGACCACCATGAGGACACGAACCAGACTCGCCGTCGGCGCCGGGGCACTGACCGCTGCGCTTGCACTCACCGGTTCGATCCCGGGCTCCGGTCCCGGGGTGCCCCAGGCCTCCGCGGCCGTGCTCGTCCCCTTCCAGGACTGCGACACCCTGCTGGAGTGGTACGTCGACCGCACCCTCGACCAGGTCGGTCCCTGGGGCTGGGGCGGCCGCTACCCGATGATGCTCGACCAGACCAGCATCGCCGGGCGCGAGGAGGCATCCAGCCCACAGGCCCAGGTGACCAACGGGCCGACCGGCACCAACCTCCAGGAGGCCGGAGTCGATGAGCCCGACGTCGCCAAGACCGACGGCCAGATCGTCGTACGCCTCCAGGAGGGGCGACGGGTGGTGCTCACCGACGTCAGCGGCGACTCTCCCCGTCAGCTGGGGAGCTGGCCGCTGCCGAAGGACGAGTACGCCGACGGGCTGCTGCTGGTCGGCGACCACGTCCTGGTCTCGGCCTCCCAGCCGACGATGATGGCCTACGACCAGCGGGTGCTGCCGGGCAGCTTCCCGGCACCCCGGCAGGGCACCCACCTGCTGGACCTCGACATCTCCGACCCGGCGCACCCCGTCCTCGCCGGGGAGCAGCGGTCCTCGGGCCGCACCCTGACGCTGCGGCAGTACGGCGACACGGTCCGCCTGGTCACCTCCACGGGACTGCCCGACCTGCCGTTCGTGCAGCCCCGCTCGGGTCGGCGCAGCGACGCGGAGGCCACCCGCCGCAACCGCGACGTCGTGCGCGCCTCCACCATCGAGGACTGGCTGCCGAGCGTGACCGTCGACGGGAGGTCCCGCCCGGCCGTGTCCTGCGAGGAGGTGCTGCACCCCACCGACGGCAGTGCCGTGGGCACCGAGACGCTCGCGGTCAGCACCTTCCGCCTCGGCGGGCCCGGCGCCCTCGACTCCGCCGAGACCGTCGCCGTGACCGCGGCGGGCGGCACCGCCTACGCCTCCCAGGACCGCCTCTACGTGTTCGCGACCGACTGGGGCGGTGGCGTGGTCCCACTGCCGATGGACACGGTCGAGCCCCAGATCCAGCCCAGATCCAGCCCCGGCCGGAGCCGGAGCCGCGGCGGTCCCGGACGACGCTGCACGCGTTCGCCCTCGACGGCGAGTCCACCCGCTACGTCGCCTCGGGCTCCATCGCCGGGACAGTGCGAGACAGCTGGTCACTGGACGAGCACGAGGGGCGCCTCCGCGTCGCCGTCTCCTGGCCCGGCAAGGAGGGCACCACCAAGGAGAGCGGCGTGGTGGTCCTCGACGAGCGTGGCGGGAGGCTGCGGCCTGTCGGGGAGCTGCGAGGGCTCGGCCCCGACGAGGAGATCCAGTCAGTGCGGTGGTTCGACGACCTGGCCGTGCTGGTCACCTTCCGCCAGATCGACCCGCTCTACACCGTCGACCTCACCGATCCTGCCCGACCGCGTGAGCTCGGCGCCCTGAAGATCCCCGGGTTCTCCTCCTACCTGCACCCGATCGGCGACGACCGGCTGCTCGGGATCGGCACCGACGCCACCGACCAGGGTCGCTCCCGCGGCGCCCAGGCCGCCGTCTTCGACATCGCCGACCCGACCGCCGCCCGGCAGGTCGCCAAGGCCACGTTCGGCCGCGACACCGGTCTCGGCGCGGCCGGCGACCCCCACGACTTCACCTGGCTGCCGGACGCCAACGCCGCGATCACCTCGCTCTCGCGCTGGACCGAGGAGTCGGCGAAGGGCCCGGCGGTGGTGGTGCTGCGGGTCGCGGCCGACGGGAGCCTGCGCACCCAGGAGCTCCAGGGCCCGGGCGGCTGGACGGTCCGGGCGCTCCCCCTCGGCGGGGACCGCGTGGCCCTGGTCGGGGACAGCGTCCGGATCGTGAGCGTTCGCTGACCGGCGCGCGGCTTTCGCGGTCCGGCGTACCCTCGTCGGCATGTGCCGCAACATCCGCACCCTGCACAACTTCGAGCCACCGGCCACGCGTGACGAGGTCCACGCCGCCGCGGTGCAGTACGTGCGCAAGATCAGTGGCTCCACCCGCCCCTCCCAGGCCAACCAGGATGCGTTCGACCGGGCCGTGGCCGAGGTGGCTGCGGCCACCCACCGGCTGCTGGACGGGCTGAGCACCACCGCCCCGCCCAAGGACCGCGTCGAGGAGGCCGCCAAGGCCCGGGCTCGCGCCGAGGTCCGCTACGCCCGTGGCTGACCTGCACCCCCAGGGAGCAGACCGGGTCCTCGACCTGCTCGCGGGCAGGACCGTGGTGCTCACCGGCGCCGGGCTGAGCACCGACTCCGGCATCCCCGACTACCGCGGGCCCGGAGCCCCGGTGCGGATGCCGATGACCTACCAGGAGTTCGTCGCCAGCCCGCGCAGCCAGCAGCACTACTGGGCGCGGGCCCACCTCGGCTGGTCGCGGATGGGCGGTGCCCTGCCCAACGACGGCCACCGGGCGCTGGCCCGGCTCGAGGCGGACGGCCTCGTCGGGTTCTTGATCACCCAGAACGTCGACGGGCTGCACGAGCGGGCCGGGCAGCGGCGGATGGTCGCGCTGCACGGCCGGGTCAGCGACGTGGTCTGTCTGGACTGCCGCACCCGCACCCACCGCCAGGAGATGCAGCGCCGGCTCGCCGAGGCCAACCCGGGCTGGCTGCACGAGCACGCGGGGGTCACCGCCCGCCCCGACGGCGACGTCGACCTGGAGGAGACCAGCCGGTTCGTGGTGCCCGACTGTGCGGTCTGCGGCGGTCGGCTCAAGCCCGATGTGGTCTTCTTCGGCGAGAACGTGCCCAAGGACCGGGTCGAGCGGTGCTACGCCGCCGTCGAGGACGCCGACGCCCTGGTGGTGGCGGGCTCCTCGCTCACGGTGATGTCGGGGCTGCGCTTCGTGCGGCACGCGGCCCGGCGCGGGCTGCCGGTGGTGATCGTCAACCGCGGCGTCACCCGGGGCGACGACCTGGCCACGGTCAAGGTCGAGGCCGGGTGCAGCGACTGGCTCGACGCGTGGGCGACCTCGGGGACGGCGTCAGGCCGTCGTGACGAAGATGTGCTCGGCCGCGTCGGGGTCGACCTCGGCGGTCTCTCCTGAGCTGCCGAGCAGCACGCCCTCGCTGGTCTCGACGGCCGCCACCACCTGACCGGGCATCGCGCCGGCTCGTCGCAGCGCGCCCATCAGGCTCTCGTCCTTCTGCATCTCCTCGCTGATCCGGCGTACCCGGACCCGGCGGGACTCCCCGGAGACCACCCCCGCGAGGGGCTCGACCCCGTCGCGGAACTCCTCGCCCGCCGCGCTCTCGCCGAGCTCTTCGAGGCCCGGGATCGGGTTGCCGTACGGCGACTCGGTGGGGTGGTCGAGCAGCTCGAGCAGCCGGCGCTCGACGGTCTCGCTCATCACGTGCTCCCAGCGGCAGGCCTCCTCGTGCACGAGCTCCCAGTCCAGCCCGATCACGTCGGTGAGCAGACGCTCGGCGAGCCGGTGCTTGCGCATCACCCGGGTGGCCAGGCTCAAGCCCTCCTCGGTGAGCTGGAGGTGTCGGTCGCCCTCGACGGTCAGCAGCCCGTCGCGCTCCATCCGGGCGACCGTCTGGCTCACCGTCGGGCCGCTTTGGTGCAGTCGCTCGGCGATCCGGGCGCGCAGGGGCACGATGTCCTCCTCCACGAGCTCGTAGATGGTGCGGAGGTACATCTCGGTGGTGTCGATCAGGTCGCTCACGCAGCCATTGTCGCCCACGCCCGGTGGCGCGCTGCGCGCGCGCCCGCCCGAGGTCACTCCAGGGCGGAGTTGTAGCGGGCCAGCGCGCGGACGAACTCCTGCAGCTCGGCGTCGGTCCAGTCGGCGAGCGACTCCCCCACCTCCCGGCGACGCTGCGCCGAGACCTCCTCGAGCCGGCGGGTGCCCTCCTCGGTGATCGCGACGATCGCCGCGCGCCGGTCCTCCGGGTCGGGGGTGCGCTCGACGAAGCCGAGCTCGACCAGGAACTGGAGGTGCCGGCTGACCGCGCCCTTGTCCACCGAGAACAGCTCCACGAGGTCGCTGGCACGGCGGGGCCCGGAGTCCAGCAGGGCGCCGAGGATCGAGTAGGACACCGCCGACAGGTCGGGGTGCAGCATCTTGGCCCGCTCGGCGATCACCCGCCGGATCCGGCGTACGAGCACACCCATCTCGTGCTCGAGCGCGCGCATCAACTCATCGGTGGCCACGGGCTCACCATACAAAGCAGCGACCCGCAGGCGTGGCTCATCGAGGAGCCGCTCCGGGGGACGTGGTCCCGGATCGCCTGCGGGTCGGGTGACTGCTTGGTACTCACCAGCGCGCTCACGCGGACTGGCCGGTGCGCTGCTAGTGAGCAGCCACCTCACGCGTCCTTGAAGAACTCATCCTTCGGACCACCTCCTTTCCCGTGTCCCACCACGGTAGGACGTGCAGGCGGCGTACTCAATGGATTTCTGGCCGTCGGTCCCGGCGGGCCGCGGTGTGGCCCGGCGCCACAGCGGGTACGACGGACCCATGAGCGAATCCAGGCAGGACGACGAGAACGACTCCAGCACCACCACCTCCGAGGACGGCGAGCAGCGCGGAGTCACCGACGAGCAGCTCCCCGAGGACCTCCAGCCCACCGAGGACAACCCGCTCGCCCGGCACCCCGACCAGACCGGTGACGACGACGACCGGATCGGCGCCGACCGCGAGGAGGACCCCGAGACCGCCCCGCTGCGCGAGGAGGACGCCGACTACGGCAGCGGCGAGAGCAGCCCCGGCTGACGCCGGGACGTCCTCCCCCGGCTGACGCCGGGACGTCATACGAACTGGTTGCCCGAACGACCAAGAGGTATGACGTCCGCGGGGTCGGCGCGGGGACGTCATACGAACTGGTTGCCCGAACCACCAACAGGTATGACGTCCCGCGCGACCACCATGACGTCCGCGGGGTCGGCGCGGGGGCGCGTCACCCGGTGACGGCGGCGGCGAACTGGGCGTTGTAGAGCCGGGCGTAGGCACCGTCTGCTGCGAGGAGGGACTCGTGAGTGCCCTGCTCGACGATCGCGCCGGCCTCCATCACCAGGATCAGGTCGGCGTCGCGGATCGTGGAGAGCCGGTGCGCGATCACGAACGAGGTCCGGTCGGTGCGCAGCGCGGCCATCGCGTGCTGGAGCAGCAGCTCGGTGCGGGTGTCGACCGATGAGGTGGCCTCGTCGAGGATCAGCAGCGCCGGGTCGGAGAGGAACGCCCGGGCGATGGTGACCAGCTGCCGCTCACCGGCCGAGAGGTTGGAGCCCTCCTCGTCGACCATCGTGTCGTAGCCGCCGGGCAGCGAGTGCACGAACCGGTCCACGAAGGTCGCTCGCGCCGCCTCGAGGATCTCCTCCTCCGTCGCCCCGGGGTGGCCGTAGGCGATGTTGTCGCGGATGGTCCCCTCGAAGAGCCAGGTGTCCTGGAGCACCATCCCGATCTGGCTGCGCAGCGCACCGCGTGGGATCGCCGCGATGTCGACGCCGTCCAGGGTGATCCGGCCGCCGGTCACCTCATAGAAACGCATCACCAGGTTGACCAGGGTGGTCTTCCCGGCTCCGGTGGGGCCGACGATCGCGACGGTCTGGCCCGGTGCCGCGACCAGGGAGAGCTCCTCGATCAGCGGAGTCTCCGGGTCGTAGGAGAACGAGACCTCCTCGAAGCGGACCTCACCGTGCCGCTCCCCCTCGGTCGCGGGGGCGCCGCGCTCCTCGGGCACCTGCTCCTCGGCGTCGAGCAGCTCGAAGACGCGCTCGGCCGAGGCCACCCCCGACTGCAGCAGGTTGGCCATCGAGGCGACCTGGGTCAGCGGCTGGGTGAACTGGCGGGAGTACTGGATGAACGCCTGCACGTCGCCCAGCGACATCGAGCCACTGGCCACCCGCAGGCCGCCGAGTACGGCGATCACGACGTAGTTGAGGTTCCCGATGAACATCATCACCGGCATGATCAGCCCGCTCACGAACTGGGCGCCGAAGCTGGCCTCGTAGAGCCGGTCGTTCTGCTCGTCGAAGACTGCCTCGACCTCGCTCTGCCGGCCGAAGACCTTGACCAGCGCATGCCCGGAGAAGGCCTCCTCGATGTGCGCGTTGAGCTTGCCGGTGCGCCGCCACTGCTCGACGAACATCCCCTGCGAGCGAGCCATCACCGCCTTGGTGACCACCATCGACAACGGCACCGAGACCAGGGCCACGAGCGCGAGCAGCGGTGAGATCCAGAACATCATCGAGAGCACGGCGATGACCGTGAGCAACGAGGTGAGCAGCTGGCTCATCGTCTGCTGCAGCGTCTGGCTGATGTTGTCGATGTCGTTGGTGACCCGGCTGAGCAGCTCGCCGCGCGGTTGCTTGTCGAAATAGGACAGCGGCAGCTTGTTGACCTTGTCCTCGACCTCGCCGCGCATCCGCAGCACGGTCCCCTGCACGACGTCGTTGAGCAGGTAGCCCTGCAGCCACGCGAGCGCGGACGCGACGACGTACACGGCGAGCACGAGGAGCAGCACCTGGCCGACGGCACCGAAGTCGACGGCCTGTCCCGGCACGACGTCCATCGCCGAGACCATGTCGGCGTACGTCGCCTCGCCGCGAGCGCGCAGCGCCGCCACCGCCTCGGCCTTGGTCATCTGCGCGGGCAGCTTGCTGCCGATCAGGCCGGAGAAGATCAGGTCGGTGGCGCGGCCCAGGATCCATGGACCGACCGCGGTGAGCAGCACGCTGGCGACGGCGAGTACGACGACCCACACGGCCCTGGTCCGGTCGGGTGCCATCCGGCCGACGAGCCGCTTGGCCGACGGCTTGAAGCTCGAGGCCTTCTGGCCGACCATGCCACCGCCGAAGGGGCCGCGGCCGGGACCGGGCCCCGCCTGGATCCGCTCGGTCTCCTTCAGTGCGGGAGCCGGCGTGCTCATGCCGCCTCCTCCGCGCTCAGCTGTGACTCCACGATCTCGCGGTAGGTGTCGCAGGAGACCAGCAGGTCGTCGTGCCGGCCGCGGCCCACCACGAGGCCGTCCTCGAGGACCAGGATCAGGTCGGCGTCGCGGATGGTGCTGACCCGCTGGGCGACGATCACCACGGTGGCCTCGCGCGTGACCGGACGCAGGGCGGCCCGCAACCGGGCGTCGGTGGCCAGGTCCAGGGCGCTGAAGGAGTCGTCGAAGAGGTAGATCTCGGGCCGGCAGATCAGGGCCCGGGCGATCGCGAGACGTTGGCGCTGTCCCCCGCTGAGGTTGGTGCCGCCCTGCGCGATCGGGGCGTCGAGCCCCTCGGGCAGCGCCTCCACGAAGGCCCTGGCCTGGGCGATCTCCAGGGCTCCCCAGAGCTCGTCCTCCCCCGCGTCCGGGCGACCGTACTGCAGGTTGGAGCGGACCGTCCCGGAGAACAGCCAGGCCCGTTGCGGCACCAGCCCGATCGCGCTCCAGAGCACCTCCGGTGCCAGCCGGCGTACGTCGACGCCGTCGACCAGCACCCGCCCACCGGTGACGTCGAAGAGGCGGGGCACCAGGTTGATCATCGTGCTCTTGCCCGCGCCGGTGGAGCCGATGATCGCCACCGTCTGGCCCGGTGTCGCGGCGAACGAGACGCCGCGGACGACGGGCACATCCGCACCGGGGTAGGTGAGCACGACGTCCTCGAAGGCCAGCGTGCCGTGCTCGTGCACCTGGGTGACCGGGTCGACGGCCGGGGTCACCGAGGTCTCGGTGCGCAGCACCTCGGTGATCCGGTCGGCACACACCGCCGACCGGGGCACCAGCATCAAGGTGAAGGTCGCCATCATCACCGACATCAGGATCTGCACGAGGTAGGCCAGGAACGCGGTCAGCGAGCCGACCTCCATCTGGCCGCTCTCGACCCGTTGACCGCCGAACCACAGCACCGCCACCGAGGAGGCGTTCAGGATCAGCATCACGGCCGGGAACATCGTGGCCAGCCACCGCCCAGCACGGATCGCCACGGTGGTGAGCTCGGTGTTGGCCCGGTCGAAGCGTGCCGTCTCGTGCGGCTCGCGGACGAACGCCCGCACCACCCGGACGCCGGTGATCTGCTCGCGCAGCAGGCGGTTGACCTCGTCGATGCGCACCTGCATCACCCGAAAGCTCGGCACCATCCGGGAGACCACGAACGCCACGGTCAGCAGCAGGGCCGGGATGCTGATCCCCAGCAGCCAGGACAGCCCGAGGTCCTGGCGCATCGCCATCACGACCCCGCCGACCATCATGATCGGGGCGGCCACCATCAGGGTGCAGGTCATCAGCACGAGCATCTGCACCTGCTGGACGTCGTTGGTCTCCCGGGTGATCAGCGAGGGCGCACCGAAGCGCTGCACCTCCTGCTGGGAGAACGAGCCCACCCGCCGGAAGATCGCGGCTCGCAGGTCGCGGCCGAAGCTCATCGCGGTGCGCGCCGAGAACCACACCGCGGCGACCGAGCAGCCGATCTGCAGCATCGCCACGGCCAGCATCCATGCACCGGTGCGCACGATGTAGCCGGTGTCCCCGACTGCGACTCCCCGGTCGATGATGTCGGCGTTCAGGCTGGGCAGGTAGAGCGCGGCCACGGTGCCGACGAACTGCAGCGCGACGATCGCGGTCAGCCACCGGCGGTAGGGCTGGAGGTACTCCCGGGTGAGGGCGATCAGCATGGCGCGCCACCGGGGCAATCGAGTACGCCGTCGAGGACCGTGCCCACGATCTCGTCAGGGGTCAGTGGCTGGTGGTCGGAGATCCCCGGGTGCGATCCGGAGAATGCCAGCAGCCGCAGCCGGTGGATCACCTGCGAGGGGGGGACCCGGAAGGCGTCCGCGTCGTGCTCGATGAGCGTGACCAGGCGGGTGGCCATCGCGGCGTGGATCTCGTCGGCCTCCGCATCGTCGTGGTGGGGCGGGGCCACCAGCCCGACCGCGTGCATCAGCTCGAAGACATCCAGGAACCGACGCTGCATCAGGTCCACCAGGACGACCAACCGCTCGCGCACCGGCAACGTCGGCTCGATCCGGTCCACCGCGGCCAGGAAGTCGGTGGGGTCGAAGGCCGACGCGATCGCCGCGTCGACCAGCTCGTCCTTGGAGCCGAACGCCCGGAAGATCGTCCCCTCGGCCACCCCCGCGGCCTCGGCGATCATCCGGGTGGTCAGGTCACGTCCGTGCTCGACGAGCAGGGGGCGGGTGGCCTCGACCAGGGCGCTGCGACGCAGGTCGGGAGGCATCGGGGCGGCTCGAGGGGTCACCCGGTCGAGATTAAGTGAGTGAGCACTCACTCACAAGGGTTCACGGCGCGAGCCGCGCAGTGGTCCAGCCCGCCCCGGACCCGGCGCGCCGGTAGACCAGCCGGTCGTGCATCCGGCCCTGGCGTCCCTGCCAGAACTCCACCTCCTCGGGCTGGACCCGCAGCCCGCCCCAGAACGGCGGCCGGGGCACCTCGGCACCTTCGAGCCGGTGCTCCAGCTCGGCGTACGTCTCCTCGAGCTCGGCGCGCGAGGCGACCTCCTCGGACTGCCGGGACGCCCACGCCCCGACCTGCGAGCTCCGTGGCCGGGAGTGGAAGTAGGCGTCGCTGACCTCGTCCTCGACCCGGGTGACGCTCCCCTGGACCCGCACCTGACGCTGGAGGTCGTGCCAGGGGAACAACAGGGAGCAGTGGGGGTTCTCGGTCAGCTCGCGTCCCTTGCGGGACTCGAGGTTGGTGTAGAAGACGAAACCCAACTCGTCGACGCCCTTGAGCAGGACCATCCGCGAGGACGGCACGCCGGCGGCCGAGACGGTGGAGACCACCATGGCGTTGGGCTCGTGCAGACCGGCGGCCACGGTGGCCTCGAACCAGCCCTGGAACATCGTGATCGGGTCGGCCGCCAGGTCGGGGCCGTCGAGGCCGGCCTCGCCGTACTCGCGGCGCAACGCCCCCAGGTCGGCGGCCCCAGAAGGGGGGAGGAAGGCGGGGAGGCAGGTGGGGAGGAGGGTCGGGAGGAGGCGGGTGGCACCGCTGCGGAGGACGCCGGGTCGAACCCTGGGGAGGACGAGGTCACCATGGCCACCAACCTAGGTCGCCGGACCTACCCGCGCGTACGCCGGTGTATCCGGATCCGGCGACAGCGTGCACAATGCCACCCATGACTGAGGTACATCACGGGCTCGAGGGTGTCGTCGCGTTCGAGACGCAGATCGCCGAGCCCGACAAGGAAGGGTCCGCGCTGCGCTACCGCGGCGTCGACATCGAGGACCTGGTCGGCCGGGTCCCCTTCGAGAAGGTCTGGGGGCTGCTGATCGACGGCGCCTTCGACCCGGGTCTGCCGCCGGCCGAGCCCTACAACATCCCGATCCACACCGGCGACGTCCGTGCCGACGTCCAGGCCGCCGTGGCGATGCTCGCGCCGATGCTCGGCATGAAGCAGACCTATGACATCTCCGACGAGGACGCCCGCACCGACCTCAGCCGGGTCGCGGTGATGGTGCTGTCCTTCGCCGGCCAGGCCGCCCGCGGGCTGGGGCTGCCGATCGTGCCGCAGGCCGAGGTCGACAAGGGCTCCACCCTCGCGGAGAAGTTCCTCACCCGCTGGAAGGGCGAGGCCAACCCCGACCATGTCAAGGCGATCGACGCCTACTGGAGCTCGGCCGCCGAGCACGGCATGAACGCCTCCACCTTCACCGCTCGGGTGATCACCTCCACCGGCGCCGACGTCGCCGCCGCGTTCTCCGGCGCCATCGGCGCGATGAGCGGCCCGCTGCACGGTGGGGCCCCCTCGCGGGTGCTGGGCATGATCGAGGAGGTCGAGAAGACCGGTGACGCACGGGCCTACGTCAAGAAGCTGCTCGACGACGGCGAGCGCCTGATGGGCTTCGGCCACCGGGTCTACCGCGCCGAGGACCCCCGCGCCCGCGTGCTCCGGCGTACGGCCAAGGAGCTGTCGGCCCCGCGCTACCAGGTCGCCGAGGAGCTGGAGAAGGCCGCCCTCGCCGAGCTCCGGGAGCGGCGCCCCGACCGGGTGCTCGAGACCAACGTGGAGTTCTGGGCCGCGATCGTGCTCGACTTCGCCGAGGTGCCCGCGCCGATGTTCACCTCGATGTTCACCTGCGCCCGCACCGGTGGCTGGTCGGCGCACATCCTGGAGCAGAAGCGCACCGGCCGGCTGATCCGGCCCTCCGCGATCTACACCGGCCCGGGCACCCGCCCCGCCAGTGAGATCGAGGGCTGGAACGAGGCCTGGGCCAAGACCGACGCCGCGGAGGAGCCGGTCGCCTGAGAGCCGGTCCGATGCCGACCGGGCCGGGTTCAGGGCAGCCGGTCGGCGTACCAGCTGGTGCGGCCGAGCCCGCCGGCGCGGGTCAGCGAGATGTGCAGGTGGTCGCGGTGGCGCAGCGTGGGCGAGCAGGACCCGAGCCTGCGACAGCTCGAGCTGCGATAGGGCTTGGCCCGGAACTGCTCGTAGGCCGCATACATCCGGTCGTTCCAGATCACATACATCACTCCCATCCGGCGGGCCAGCTCCGCGGGCTCGCCGGTGGACCCGGTGGCGAACAGCGCCCGGAGCAGCCGTGCCGCCCGGACCCGGTCGGCACGCACCCGGGCATCGAGCCTCCAGTCGAAGGCCCGCCCCTCCTTGTGCTCCGAGGTCGAGCTGCCTCGGCAGGAGCGCGAGATGCCGCCGTACCGTCCGCCGTAGCCGGCCACCACCCAGGAGGCCAGCGCTTGGGTGCCGGGCTTCGCCCGCGGCGCGCACGCGGTCTGCGGCTGGTAGCGCGCGTAACCCTCCACGGGTGCGTTCGCGATGCTGGGTGGCGCCAGCGCGAAGACCGTGACGGTGGCGAGCAGGACGGCGAGGAGCCGTCCGAGCATGCGGGCGTGGTTCATCGGCATGGTTTCCCTCCCAGGACCGGAACCACGACCCTAGGACGATATGTAACGACTTGTCCGCTATTCAGGGAAGGTCAGGCCCAGATCGGGCCGACCTGGGGGTAGCTGCCGATCAGCAGGTCGCGCAGCTCGGCCAGGGTCGGGGCCGGCGCCCCGTCGGAGCGTACGGCGAAGCCGGTGTCGAGCAGCATCCGGCGGCCCCACGCCGTGACCTGCTCCAGGGCGGGGTCGGTCGGGTTGTCGGCGAGGTCCAGGAACCAGTCCTCGCGGCCGTAGACGAGGTCGCCGCCGATCAGCACCAGCTCGACATCGGCGGGGGTGGAGTCGCACACCGACTCATAGGCGTCCGGCGCCCGTCGCTCCAGCACGACGAGGTCTGCGGCCCGTCCGACGGCGATGCTGCCGAGCTTCTCGGCCAGCCCGGCGACCTGGGCGGCCCCCGAGGTCACCATCGTCACCAGCTGCTCGGAGGTCAGCGGATGTCCCTGGTTGACCAGCTCCTGGCGGGCCACCTTGAGCTCGGCGAGCAGGCTGGTCGATCCGGAGGGGAGCCAGTCCGCCCCCAGGGCGACCGGCAGGCCCACGTCGAGGGCGTCGGCCGCCCGGGTGGTCTCGGCGTAGAGCCGCAGGTTGGACTGCGGCGACCAGACCAGGCTGGCGCCCGCGTCGGCTGCCTGGCCGAGGTCGGCGCGCGAGAGGGCGGTGCCGTGGATGATCACCGTGGCCGAGGTGAGCGCATCCAGCGAGACCAGGTGCGCGAACTCCTCCTGCGACCGGCGGTTGTCCCGCATCCCCTCGGCCAGGTGGACGTAGAACGCGTCGACCTCCCCGGCGCCGATGGCCTCGACGATGCGCTTGAGCTCGGGGCCGCCACGCGAGGTCGGGCTGGAGGGGAGGTCGATGGCGGCGCGGGCACGGTGCTCGCCGAAGACCCTGCCGTCGACGTTGCGCACCATCGACTCCTGGGAGCCCTGGGTGCGCAGGCTCGCGCCCTGGATCGCGGTGACCCCGCCGACGAGCGCGCGGATCTCGGCGTAGCGCAGCTGGGTGCCGCTCGGCAGGTCGGTCAGGAGCCGGTTCTGCGGGGTGCGGATCAACTGCTGGTAGAGCTCCCCACCTCGCCAGGAGTAGCGGTTGACGTAGGTCTTGGGCGCCTCCCAGGCGGCGAAGACGTTGAACTCGGGGTGACCGTGCAGGTCCAGCATCCCGGGCATGATCACCCCCTCGGTCGTCACCGTGCGGGCGTCACGCGGCTTGCGGCTCGTGATCTCGGTGATCGCGCCGCCCTCGATGCGCACCCAGCCCCGGCGTACGCCCTCGGGGGTGATCACCTGCCCGCCGAGGGCGATCGGCTCGCTCGGCACGTCCCTCGCGACGGGTCCTCCTCGTCGCCCCACCCCTTCGTCGGCATCTGGGAGCGCGCCGGGCAGCGAGTCCGGCATCCCCTCCAGATAGGCCTCGTCGAAGGGTCCCTTGCCCTGCCTGGTGGTCATGGCTCTCCCTCGCCGGCGTCCCGAACCGGTCCCTGGCTCTGTCCTACCGGTCGATCCCGGTTCACGACAAGAGCAGTCCACCCCTCGACAGCGAGGCGGACCGGGGAGCAGGCTGTGACCAGGCTGGGACAGGGAGGTTCACAGATGGCTACCTTCGACAAGGGCCCTCCGGCGCTGGTCGCGCGCCACCTGGCGCGGCTGCCGGAGCTGCCCGAGGAGGCGCGGGCGAAGTTCTGGTACGACTGGGGACCGGTCTTCTACCGTGGCCGGCTCTCGGGGAACCCACGGCTGCTGGGCATCGCCTCCGACCCGGGGCCGACCGAGCGGATCGTCGGGCGCACGCTGGTCGGTGACGCCGGACAGCGGGTGCAGGGGTTCCTGGACAAGATCGGGCTGACCCGCAGCTATGTCCTCGTCAACGCCTTCCCGTTCGCGTTGCACCCGAGCCAGTCGAGCTCCGCGCTCCCCCTGCTCGCCGACCCGGACCAGCTGGCCTGGCGCAACCGGTTCTACGACCTGGTCACCGGACCGGACCTCGAGGCGATCGTCGCCTTCGGGCGCAACGCCCAACGGGCCCTGGAGCTGTGGGACGGCGCGCCCGACGTCCCGACCTTCGCCGTCCCGCACCCCTCCAGCCACGACGGGGCCGCGCTCGCGAACAGCTGGCGGGCCGCCGTGCTCGACCTGCGGGCGGTGGTCACTCCCGACCCGGACGGGGTGGTCACGGGACCCAACTACGACGCCGAGATCGCCGAGACCGACTACCGGGCGATCCCTGCCACCGACCTCCCGTTCGGGCTGCCGCCGTGGATGGGCGACGACTCGTGGGGCCGGCGGGCCACGCCCTCGCACCGCAACTGCGTGGCACGTGACGCCACCGACTCCGAGCACCGGTTGGTGTGGCAGGCGCCGCTTCCCGAAGAGCTCGGCTGAGACGCTCCCCGGTGGGTCAGGGCGCGAGCACGCGGGCGTAGCACCGGGAGAGCGGGGCGTCCCGGTAGTAGCCGAAGCCCGCGATCCGCGTGTAGCCGGCCGACTCGTAGAGGGCGATCGCCTCCGGCTGGCGGGCACCGGTCTCCAGCACCATCACCACCGCCCCCGACTCCCGGGCGGTGCGCTCGAGGTGGCCGAGCATCGCCCGGGCCAGGCCGGCTCCACGGGCGGCCGTGGCGACGTACATCCGCTTGATCTCGGCGGTCGCCGTGACGCCGTCCACGGCCACGTCGCCGCGCCGGCGCCAGGCTCCGGTCGCGACCGGCTCGCCGTCGAGGTAGCCGACGAAGAACGCACCGTCCGGGAGGTCGAAGTAGCCGGGCTCGATCGGCGTCTCGTCACGCCCGCCGTAGCGAGCGACGTACTCCCCCTGCACCTCCTCCACGAGGCGGGCAGCATCCGGGTGCGTGATCGGCAGCCGCTCGATCTGCAGGCCGCCGCGCCGGCGCGACCGGCTGCCCGACAGCGGTGGGGCGTTGTCCACGGGTCTTCCCTCCGTCGGCTCGCGCTTGTCCGGCTGTCAGAATAGGTCGCGCCGGTCACTTCGCACGGCACCGTCGCAGACCACCCCGGAAGGTCTCCCCATGAACCCCGAGCTGTCCATCCCCGCCGATCTGCTGCCCGCCGACGGGCGCTTCGGGGCCGGCCCGTCCAAGATCCCGACCGGTGCCCTCGAGGCCCTGGCCGCGACGGGCACCTCGCTGATGGGCACCTCACACCGTCAGGCGCCGGTGAAGCAGACCGTACGCCGGGTGCGCGAGGGCCTCGCCGAGCTGTTCTCCCTGCCCGAGGGCTACCAGGTCGTGCTGGGCAACGGCGGCGCGACCGCGTTCTGGGACGTCGCGACCTTCGGGCTGATCCGCGAACGGAGCCAGCACCTGAGCTTCGGGGAGTTCTCGGCGAAGTTCGCCACCGCCGCCGCGAAGGCGCCGTTCCTCTCCGAACCCTCGGTGATCCGCAGCGAACCGGGCACCTTGCCCGCACCGCAGGCCGAGGAGGGCGTCGACACCTACGCCTGGGCGCACAACGAGACCTCCACTGCGGTGATGGCACCGGTACGCCGGGTCGGCGACGCCGACTCGCTCGTCCTCATCGATGCCACCTCGGGCGCCGGCGGGCTCCCCGTCGACCTCACCGAGACCGACGTCTACTACTTCGCCCCGCAGAAGTGCTTCGCCTCCGACGGCGGGCTGTGGATCGCGACGATGTCGCCGGCCGCCGTCGAGCGGGCGCACTCGATCGCGGCGAGCGGCCGCTGGGTGCCGGCGTTCTTCGACCTGCCGACCGCGATCGAGAACTCCGCGAAGGACCAGACCTACAACACCCCGTCGGTGTCCACCCTGTTCCTGATGGCCGAGCAGCTGGACTGGATGAACAGCCAGGGCGGCCTCGAGGCGATGGTCGCGCGCACCACCGCCTCCTCGGAGGCGCTCTACGGCTGGGCCGAGCGCACGGCGTACACGACGCCGTACGTCAAGGATCCCGCCCACCGCTCACTGGTGATCGGCACCATCGACCTCGACGAGTCGATCGACGCCGACGCCGTCGCCGCGACCCTGCGCGCCAACGGCATCGTGGACACCGAGCCCTACCGCAAGCTCGGCCGCAACCAGCTCCGGATCGCGATGTACCCCGCCATCGACCCCGCCGACGTCGAGGCGCTGACGGCTTGCGTCGACCATGTGGTGGGGGCTCTGTAGGTTTTTCAGGAGAACTTGTGAAACCAGCACTTCTCTGCCGTTGCATCGGCAGAGAAGTGCCTGTTTCACAAGTTCTCCTGAAAAACCGCACCCCGCAGCAGCGCGTACGCCGGCGCGCTGAACGCGACCAGCCGGGACTCAGAGACCTGGGTCGGGGTGCGGGTGAGGGTCTCGACGGCGGCGGCGACGGCGTCCTCGAGGGGCCAGCCGTAGATGCCGGCGGAGACCAGCGGGAAGGCGAGGGTGCGGGCGCCGAGCTCGTCGGCGACGGCGAGGGCGTTCGCGTAGCAGGAGGTGAGCAGGGAGCGGTCCCGCTCGCCGGCGGAGTGGTTGGGCCCGACGACGTGGATCACCCACCGGGCGGGGAGCCGGCCGGCCGTGGTCCAGCCCGCCTGCCCGGTGTCCAGGCCGACCGGGAAGCGGTGACGGCAGTCCTCCAGGATCGCAGGTCCGCCGGCCCGGTGGATCGCGCCGTCGACTCCCCCGCCGCCGCGCATCGCCCGGCTGGCGGCGTTGACGACGGCGTCGACCTCCTGCTCGGTGATGTCACCGTGTACGACGCTGAGCCTCATCGGCGCAGCCTCCGGAAGGTCAACGCGATGGCTCCACCGCCGAGCGCGATCACCGCCGGGATCGTCCACAGCAGCCACCGGGAGCCGCCGCGCACAGGGCCCTGCACCCGTTCCGGGGGCTCGGCCACGGAGCGGTTCGCAGGCTGGTCGGGGACCGGCAGGTCCATCTCGAGGACGGCCGACCCCCCGCCCTCGGAGCTGAGGCGCAGCCGGTCCCCGGGCCCGATCGAGACTCCCTCGCCCTGGCGCTGGGAGGGCAGCTCGAACCTGGTCACCAGCTCGAAGTCCGGGTAGGTGTAGAGCGAGGCCTGGGCCAGGCTGCGGAGCAGCACATGTCGTTGGTCGCCGGTCAGCGCGGCATCGGTGACGTACTCGTCGACCTCGCCGACCCGTTCGAGCAGGTTGGCGGAGGTGGCGCTGAGCTCGGCCGGTGCCCGGTAGACCTGTCCTCCCAGGGCTGACTTCGTCACCACGACCAGCCTGCCGGTGTCGTCGACGACCATCGCCTCGGCGTCGTGCGGCCCGTCTGGATAGTTCAGGTAGTAGACCTCCGGCGAGGCCACCTCGGTCTGGGCCGCGGAGACAGGCACCCGGTAGGCGCTGATCCACGGCCGGGTGCGCTCGTTGTCGCCGATGTCGCCGACCCAGACCTCCTCGGAGCCGCCGGGGGCGAGCGCCTCCACGTCGACCACGGCGGGTGCGTAGTCGGTGACCCCGACGGTGCGCCCGGAGTCGGGGTCGACCACGAAGACCCGGCCGCTGTCGCCGGAGTCGTTCGTGGTCACCATCGCGGCACCGAGGTCCACGAGGCCGCTGGACTCCACGATCCGGTCGTCGGCGAAGCGGAAGACGACGCGGCTGGTGGACTCGGCGGCGGGTGCCTCGGAGAGGGGCAGCACGACCGCACCGAGCAGGCCGGCGGCCAGGATCGCCGCGAGGGATCGACCGGTCCTCACTGCCTCGACCCCACTCCCAGCAGTTCGCCGAGGGCGGGCCGCAGGTGCCAGGTCGAGGTGAGGGCGTCGTACTCGGAGACCGCCTGGGGCGAGGCCTCCGATCCGGTGCGTACGGCGCGCAGCAGGGTGTTGCGCGGGGTGTGCTCGCTCTCGACGAACTCCACGACGTCCACCCGGTAGCCCGACAGCCGCAGCACCGAGGCCCGCAGCGCATCGGTCAGGGTGTCGGCCAGGCGCTCGCGCAGGATGCCGTCGCGGGTGAGGGCCGAGTAGCCGGCCGGCGAGGGCACCCGGCGCAGCTGGGCGGCGACGTCGTGGTGGCAGCAGGGCGCCGCGAGGACGAGCGAGGCCTCCCACCCCACCGCCCGGTGCAGTGCGTCATCGGTGGCGGTGTCGCAGGCATGCAGCGCCAGGACCACGTCGGGGTGCTCCTCGAGCGCCACGTCGCCGATCCCGGCAGCCAGGAAGGTGATCTCCTCGGCGACGCCGAGCCGCTCCGCGACCTCGGTGTTGTGGCGGCGCGACTGCTCCTTGACGTCGACTCCCGTCATCTGCAGCGGCATCCGCTCGCGCAGCCACGCGTGGGCGGCGAAGGTCAGGTAGGCGTTGCCACACCCGAGGTCGACCACGCGCAGCGGCTCCTCCGGCGTGGGCACGCGCAGCTTCCTGCTGCGGGTGGCGTCGTCGATGGCGGCGGACAGCGCCCGCAGGAACTCCTCGACCTGCCGGTACTTCGCCTGCCGCGAGGGCTTGATCCGGCCCTGCGCGTCGGCGATCCCGAGCTCCCGCAGCACCGGATGGTCCTCGGGGAGGAGCCGGTCCTTGGCCTGGTCGTGGCTGCGGTCGGGTCGCGCCGGCTGCTGGCGCTCACTGGTGTGCAGCAGCGCCTGTCCCTTCTTGGTGACCCGCAGCTGGTGGGTCTGCGTGACGGTCTCGACGTGCCAGTTGGCGTAGGGCTCGTCGAGCAGGTCGTCGAGGGCGGGGCGCGGGTCGGCGTGGTTGGTGACGTGCGCCTGCGTCGCGTCGTACGCCGTCACCTGCAGCTGGCGTCCCGCCTTGAGGTCGACGTAGCGCATCTCCACCCGGCGCCAGCGCGGCTCGTTGTGGCCGCGGCGCACACCGGAGGCGAGCGCGCGCACCAGGGTCTCCTCGGCGAGGATCTCGCTCCGCAGGCGGGAGAGAGCACGCAGCAGTGGTTCGGCCATCGGTCAGGACTACTTGCTCAGGGCGGCGACGACCGAGATCAAGATGAGCCCCACCAGCGCCACGGGGATGACCAGGCGGCGCCAGCGGGGATTCATGCCCCAGAGTGTATGGGCTGCTCCAGGGTGCTCTGCGCGGTGAGCACCCTGCGCTCCAGCACCCGGCGGCCGCGCGTGAAGACGGCCACCGCGAACAGCACCCCGAGGATCGTCAGGGCGCCACCGCCGATCAGGGTCCAGCGGGCTCCGAACTGGTGTCCGATCCAGCCGATGAACGGCGATCCGAGCGGGGTGCCGCCCATGAAGACCATCAGGTAGAGCGCCATCACCCTGCCCCGGAGGCCGGGTGCGGTCGCCAGCTGCATGGTGGTGTTCGCGGCGGTGATCATGGTGAGGGCACTGAGCCCGAGGAACGGCACGATCAGCATGAAGGTGAGGTAGTTCGGGGCGAGACCGGCGACGATCTCCACCACACCGAAGACCAGGGCGGCGCCGGCGACGAGCCGGAGCCGGATCCGGGTGCGTCGCGCCGCCAGCAGGGCGCCGGTCAGCGAGCCGACCGCCATCGCCGAGCCGAGCAGGCCGAACTCGGTGGCGCCCTTGTGGAAGACCTGGGTGGCCATCAGCGCGGAGGTCATCTGGAAGTTCAGGCCGAAGGTGCCGGCGAAGAAGACCACGCTCAGGATCATCATCAGGTCGGGCCGACCGCGCAGGTAGCGCACCGCGTCGCGGATCATCCCCTTGTGCCGCGCCTCGCGGGGGCTGAGGATCAGGTCGGCCACCACGATCCGGCGCAGCGCCACGATCACCGCCGCGTAGCTGAGACCGTTGAGCGCGATCACGGCGCCGGTGGCCGCGACCCCGCCGCCGAAGGCACCGATCAGCAGGCCGGCCAGGGCCGGGCCGGCGACCCTCGCTGCGTTGAAGCTGGCGGAGTTCAGGCCGACTGCGTTGCTGAGGTCCTCGGGCCTGACCATCTCGCTGACGAAGCTCTGCCGCGCCGGGGCGTCGAAGGCCGACCCGACCCCGAAGACGAAGGCGAGCACGTAGACGTGCCAGACCTCGACGGTGCCGGTCAGCGCCAGTCCACCGAGGAGCAGGGCCGTCAGCGCCATCACCAGCTGGGTGAGCTGGAGCAGCCGCTGCTTGGGGAACCGGTCGGCGACCAGGCCGGCGTACGGCGAGAGCAGCAGCGCGGGCAGGAACTGCAGCCCGGTCGTGATGCCGAGGGCGACACCGTCGTTGGTCGCCAGGAGCACCACCAGCCAGTCCTGGGCCACGCGCTGCATCCAGGTGCCGGTGTTGGAGACGACGCCGCCGGTCGCGTAGAGGCGGTAGTTGTGGTTGTGCAGGGCTCGGAACGTGGGGCTCAACTGGTGGCCAGCCTCTGGATCAGCGGTGCCGCCTGGCGTAGCAGGGCACGCTCGTCGGGAGTCAGCTCGCGCAGTCGCTGGGCGAGCCAGGCATCTCGGCGGCGACGGTCTGCGAGCAGGATCTGGCGACCCTTGTCGGTCAGGTCGACGAGCACCTGGCGGCCGTCGGAGTCGTCGGGCCGGCGTACGGCGTACCCGTCGTCGACCAGGCAGTTCACGGTGCGGGTCATCGAGGGGGGCTGCACGCGCTCGTGCGCGGCCAGCGCGCCGATGGTGCACTCGCCCTCACGGAACAGGATCCCGAGGGCGCTCAGCGAGGCCACGCTGAGCGGGTTCCCGGGGTCGCGCTCGTTGCGCAGCCGGCGGGTCAGACGGGCCACCGAGAACCGGAGCTCGCTGGCGAGGCCGGTGTCGGTGCGGGCTGCGTCCTGAACGGTGGGTGCCATGATACTTAGCCTAACTCATTACCCATGCTAAGTATTCCGGCAAGAAGCCGGCCCCTGGGTGCTCCCAGGGGCCGGCTTCGGGTCAGGTGAGCAGCTCGGTGAGCGGGTTGATCGCGAAGTAGAGGACGAACATCGCGGCGATCACCCACAGCAGCGGATGGATCGCGGCGACCTTGCCGCGCACGACCTTGATCAGGACGAAGGTGAGGAAGCCCGCCCCGATGCCGACCGTGATCGAGTAGGTGAAGGGCATCAGCACGATCGTGAGGAAGGCGGGGATCGCGATCTCCACGTCGTCCCAGGAGATGCCCTTGACCTGCTGCATCATCAAGAAGCCGACCAGCACGAGTGCGGGCACGGCGGCCTCACTCGGGATCACGTCGACCAGCGTCGAGAACGGCAGCGCCAGCAGGAACAGCAGCCCGGTGACCACCGAGGCCAGGCCGGTCCGGGCTCCCTCACCGACGCCGGAGGCCGACTCGATGTAGGAGGTGTTCGACGAGACGCCGGCCGCACCACCGGCGGCTGCGGCGAGCGAGTCCACGACCAGGATCCGCTGGGTGTTCGGCGGGACGCCCTCCTCGTCGAGCAGTCCGGCCTCGGCACCGATGGCGGTCATCGTGCCCATGGTGTCGAAGAAGTCGGCGAGCAGAAGCGTGAAGACCAGCAAGATCGCGGCCACCGCACCGACCGAGGCGAAGGACCCGAAGAGGCTGAACTCACCGAGGGTGCCGAAGTCGGGGGTGCTGAAGACCTTGTCGGGCAGGACCGGGGTGTTCAGGCCCCAGCCGACCGGGTTGAACTCCTTGCCGAACATCGGGCCCACGTCCGCCACGGCCTCGACGATGATCGCGACGATGGTGGTGAAGACGATCGAGATCAAGATCGCGCCCTTGACCTGGCGCACCCACAGGGTGATCACGAGCACCAGCCCGAGTGCGAAGACGAGCACCGGCCAGCCGTCCAGGGTGCCCGAGGGCCCGAGCTGGACCGGCACCGTGGTCTGTCCCGCGTCCGGGATCCGGCGGACGAAGCCGGCGTCGACGAAGCCGATCAGGGTGATGAACAGCCCGATGCCGACCGAGATCGCCACCTTGAGCTGCGCCGGTACGGCGTGGAAGACCGCCTTGCGGAACCCCGTGAGCACCAGCACCAGGATGATCAGTCCCTCGAGGACGACCAGGCCCATGGCGTCGGCCCAGGTCATCTGCTGGGCGACGGTGAAGGCCACGAAGGCGTTCAGCCCCAGGCCGGTGGCCAGCGCCAGCGGGTAGTTGGCCACCACGCCCATCAGGATGGTCATCAGCCCGGCGACCAGGGCGGTGCCGGCGGCGATCATCGCGAAGTTGTTCTCGGTGCCACCGAGGAACTCACCGGACTTGTCGGGCACGCCGCTCAGGATGATCGGGTTCAGCACGATGATGTAGGCCATCGTGAAGAAGGTGACGACGCCACCGCGGACCTCACGCCCGACGGTCGAACCACGCTCGGAGATCTTGAAGAACTTGTCCACGCGCGGAATCCAACCACGCCGCAGCCAGCGCGGGCAGGGGTGGGCCATCGGTGGACACCTCACTAGAGTTGTCCCATGGACCCCGCCGACGACCAGCCGATGGTGCACGAGATCGGGAACCGCACCTACATCGTCGCCGACGTCGACCCGCTCGACCTCGACGGCGTCCGCACGATGCAGGTCGGCACCGGGCTCTGGCTGCTCGCCCTCGTGCTGATCCTGCCCTTCTACAGCAGGCTCCGCGAGGACGGCCACCTGTGGTGGCTGTGGACCTGCGTCGCCGGGTTCGGCCTCGGCCTGGTCGGCTGGGACCACTGTCGCCGCCGGCGCAACACCAGGCAGGCGGCCCGCGACCTGGTCGCCTGAAACCTCCGGAGGAACCCATGACTCGGGCTGTCTACTACACCGCCACCACGCTCGACGGCTTCATCGCCGACGACCACGACTCGCTCGCCTGGCTCTTCGAGCAGCACTCGGACGACGCCGGGCCCGGCGGGTACGCCGAGTTCATCGCCGGCATCGGCGCGCTCGTGATGGGCGCCACCACCTACGAGTGGATCGGCAACCATATGCGGACCACCGGCGAGGCGTGGTCCTACGAGGTCCCGACCTGGGTGTTCACCCACCGAGAGCTGCCACCGCTGGCTGACGACGTCCGGATGGTCTCCGGCGGCGTCGGCGAGCACCACGCCGCGATCGCCGCCTCGGCCGGTGAGCGCGACGTCTGGGTGGTCGGCGGCGGAGACCTGGCCGGTCAGTTCGCCGACCTGGGGCTGCTCGACCGCCTGGTGCTCTCGATCGCGCCGGTCACGCTCGGCTCCGGGCGGCCGCTCTTCCCGCGCCGGCACAACCTGGCGCTGACCGAGCTCGGACGCAACGGCGACTTCGCCGTGGCGACCTACGACGTGGTCGGCCCCAGGAACGACTGAGGGCCACCCTCGAGCGGCTGGCTCAGAAGTCCTCGTGGTGGTCGGTGCTGAGCGTGTCGAAGACGTGGTCGGCCATCGGCGGTGGGAGCTGCTTCTTGCGCAGCTGGGCCTCGGAGTGGGCACCGCAGCCGTGGTCGAGCGCAACCACCCTGCCGTCGTCGTTGGCGAACTCGTTGGCGCAGACGCCGAACATCAGTGAGAGCGGGCCCGCGACCCGGACCAGGAAGCCACAGCCGGCGCAGCGACCGGGAGCCGACTGGGCGATCGGGGCGTCGGGCCCCTGCTCGCCGTCGTACCAGCGCTGGGCTGCCAGCTGGCGGCCCTCCAGGGAGAGCACCCGGGAGCGGCCCATCCCGATCTCGTCGGCCACGACGCGGTCGGAGTCGTCGTCGGCGTCGCCGGCGAGGTACGTCGGGACCAGCCTCGCGTCGTCCTCGTCGGTGGGCAGCAGGTCGCCCGGGGACAGGTCACCGGGCTGGATCCGCTCACGCCACGGGACCCACGGGGGCGCGATGATCGCGTCGTCGCCGGGCAGGAGCACGACCTCGTCGATCGTGAGCTCGGCCTGGCCTGCGGGCTGCGCGGTGACGACCGCCCACACCCAGCCGGGGTAGCCGGCCTGCCGGCAGGCGAAGGTGTGCGTGGTGACGCCCTCGGACTCGGGGATCGCGCGCACGTGCTCGCCCACGACCTTCTCGCCCACCTGCTCGACGAGGGCAGCGCGGGCGGCGTCGACCGCAGTGCGGGCGACCGGGTCAGCTGTGGACATCACCGGGCGATTGTCCCCCATCGGCATGGGTGGTGTCTCCCCGGCCCGGGGGGTTGGCAGGATGGGGTCATGGAGGATGAACCGATCGACGCCGGGACGCCCCCCGGCAGCTCGGCACCTCCACGCCGCGCCCGCCGGGTCGCCGGCGCCACCGGACGCGGGATCCTGCGCGCCGGCACGGTCACCGGCAACGCGGCGTCCTACACCTTCCGCCAGGCGCGACGGGCGTCACGGGCCGAGGGGGCCGGCGACTCGGGGTTGTTCCGGCTGATCGAGCTGCATGCCTTCAACGCGGCCGGTGACGCCGCCGTCGCGGTGGCGCTGGCCGGGACGCTGTTCTTCGCCCAGCCTGGTGAGGCTCGCGGGCAGATCGCACTGTTCCTCGGCCTGACGATGCTGCCCTTCGCCGTGGTCGCTCCCCTGCTCGGGCCGTTCCTCGACCGGTTCAGCCACGGCCGCCGGTGGGCGATCGGCGCCACGATGGCGTTGCGCGCCTTCTTGTGCTGGCTGATGGCCGACGCCGTGGCCTCGCAGTCGATCGCGATGTTCCCCACGGCGCTCGGGGTGCTGGTCTCCTCCAAGGCGTACGGCGTGGCCAGAGCGGCGACCGTCCCTCGGCTCCAGCCGGCCGGGCTGACCCTGGTCAAGGCCAACAGCCGGATCTCGCTCGCGGGCGTCGTGGGCGCCGCCGTCTCGGCGCCGTTGGCGGTGCTGGCCTCCACGTTCGGGTCGCAGTGGGCGCTGCGCTACGCGTTCCTCGTCTTCGCCGGAGCCACCATCCTCTCCATCCTGCTGCCGCCGCGGGCCGACGCCAGCACCGGGGAGCTGCCGGTGACGCTGGGCTCGGACCGCCGGCAGTTCAAGGTGCCCGGTGACGTGGTCTTCGCACTGCGGTGCAACGCCGGGCTGCGGATGCTCTCCGGGTTCTTGACGATGTACATGGCCTTCCTGCTCCGCCAGGAGCCGCTGCCCGGCTTCGAGCACCGCACCACCCTGCTGCTGGGGCTGGTGATCGGGGCCGCCGGGCTGGGCAACGTCATCGGGATCGGGCTCGGCTCGGCGCTGCGCAAGGTCACGCCCGCGATCACCGTGGTGGTCGCGCTGCTCGCGGACGCGGCGATCGCCGTGGTGACGGCGATCTTCTACGGGCTGATCCCGGCGATGCTGCTCGGCCTCACGGCCGGGGTGGCCCAGGCGATGGGCAAGGTCTCGCTCGACTCGACGATCCAGAACCGCGTCCCGGAGCGCCACCGGACCTCGACGTTCGCCCGCTCCGAGACGCTGCTGCAGCTGTCCTGGGTCGTGGGCGGGTTCATCGGGATCGCGCTGCCGCTCAAGATCGGCGACACCGTCGTACCCGAGCTCGGCCTGGGGGTGCTGGCAGCGCTGATGGTCGCGTGGACGGTGTTCGTGATCACCCGCCGGCATGCGCCCGGCTCGGCGCGTGTCTCAGGCTGAGACCGCACTGAGCGGCCACCGGCCCCGCCATCGACCCGGTCGCACCCTGCCAGGTGCCGGTCGGGACCTAGAGGTCGAGCTCGTCGGCGAGCCCGCGCAGGAGCTTGGCCGTCGGCTTCGCGGTCTTCGCCTCGGGGTGCCGGCCGTGGCGGTAGCCCTCCTCGAGGTTCTCCAGCAGCCGGATCAGGTCCTCGACGATGCCGACCATGTCCTCGGGCTTCTTGCGCTGCGAGCGCGACACCGCTCGTGAGACCGACGGCGGCGCCTCCAGCACCCGCACCTGGTGGGCCTGGTCGCCCTTGCGGCCCGACAGGATCCCGAACTCGACGCGGGTGCCGGCCTTGAGGGTCTCGACTCCGGTGGGCAGCGAGGTGGACCGGACGTAGACGTCCTCGCCGTCCTCGCGAGAGAGGAACCCGAAGCCCTTCTCGGCGTCGTACCACTTGACCTTTCCGGTGGGCACGGCACTGCCTTTCTGTTGGTCGTGGGGCCGCTGGGACCCGAGGTGGGCGCGGCGCGTGCACAGCGTACGCGGTGCCCGGGAGGGTCGCTATCGGGTTCCCTCCGGTGGCTCAGCGGTAGCGGTCGGGGTCCGGCAGCAGCTCGTTCATCGATCCGGAGCGGAAGCCGAGCGGGTCGACCTCGACCCGGTCGAAACCGGCGGCCAGGACCACGTGCACGAGGTCGGTGGCCACGCCGACCAGGTCGCGGTCCACCTCGACGCGGGCTGCGTCGCCGAGGTCGCGGACCCGGAGGTCGCGCACGGCGTGGCCCGCCTCGAGGAGCGCGTGGCGCAAGGTGGCCTCGGCGCGCTCGACCCGCGCCAGCCGGAGCGGGGTGATCTCGATGCCGTAGGCGATCCGGGAGCTGAGGCAGGCGGCCGCGGGCTTGTCCCACGTCGGCAGTCCCCAGGCCCGCGAGGCGGCCCGCACCTGCTCCTTGGTCAGGCCGGCGTCCCGGAGCGGGGTGAGCGCCCCCCGGTCGGCCGCCGCCGCGATCCCGGGACGGAAACCCGAGCGCGCGTCGTCGGCGTTGGTGCCCGTGGCCACGACGCCGTAGCCGTGCGCCACCGCGAGCGGGGTGAGGACGTCGAGCAGCTCGGACTTGCAGAAGGCACACCGGTCACCGGCGTTGGCGCGATAGCCCTCCCGCTCCATCTCGGCGGTCCGCGGCGTCAGCACCTCGACGCCCAGCGACTCGGCGAAGGCCATCGCCGGCTCGCGCTCCGCGAGCGGCAGCGAGTCGGAGTAGGCGGTGGCGGCCGCGACGTGGTCGGCCCCCAGGGCGCGCACGGCCGCCGCGAGCAGGAAGGCGCTGTCCGCGCCACCGCTGAAGGCCACCAGCACCCGGCCCTCGCGCCGCAGGAGCTCCTCGAGCCGGTCCAGCCTCGCGGCCAGCACGTGGGCGTCCAGCCAGGCCGGGAACGCGGAGAGGTCGTCGAGGACCATGTGGGTGCCGGCACCTTGCAGCTCCTCGCGGGTGCACCCACCGGTGAGCACCGAGACGCTGGTGACGCCGGCCGACAGGGCCCCCTCGACGTCGTGCACGTGGTCGCCCACGTAGACGCTCGCGCCGTGGCGGCGGAGCACCTCGCCCTTGCCCACGCCCCAGACCCGTCCCTCGACGACGTCGACGTCGAGCCCGAGGTGGTCGACGTGCAGCTGCGCGTTGGGGGTGTGCTTCCCGGTCACCAGGACGATGCGACCGCCATGACGGCGTACGGCGGCCAGGGCTTCGGCCACTGCGGGGAAGGCCGGAGTCGGCACGATCGCGTGGTCGGGGTAGATCTCCCGGAACCGGTCGGCGGCGGCCGCGATCCGGTCGGGGGCGAGGTGCGGCTCGAGCAGGTGGTCCAGCGGCGGCCCGAGGCGCGAGCTCAGCTCCGCGACCGGGAAGTCGACGCCGAGCTCGGCTCCGAGCGCCTCGAGGACGGCGCCGAACCCCACGACGGTGTCGATCAGCGTCATGTCGAGGTCGAACCCGACCACCAGCCCCTCCTGCATCCGGCCACCCTAGGTCGCGGCACCGTCGCGCCGCCGCCGGGCTGCCCTAACCTCGAGGTGTGCTGATCACCAACCACGTCCTCGGCGGGGCCCTGGTCGCCGTGGCCTGCCCGGGCCCCGCCTCGGCGTTCGTGGTGGGGGTGGCCTCGCACTTCGCGATGGACGTCACGCCGCACTGGGGGGATCCCGACAGGTCGGTCTTCTTGCGGGTCGCGGTCGTCGACGGCCTCGTCGGCCTGGCCACGATGACCCTCCTCGCCCGGTCCACACCGCCGGCCCTGCGGGTCAAGGTGGTCGCCGGCATGCTCGGCGCGTGCTTTCCCGACGCGGACAAGCCGAGCGACCTGTTCTTCGGGCGCTCGCCGTTCCCGGCCGCGGTGGACCGGTTCCACAACGCCGTACAACGTGAGTCCCCTCGGCGGATGCCGCAGGAGTTCGCGGTCGCGGCAGCCCAGCTGCTGCTGCTGCGACGGCTGGCCGCCCGAGCCACGTGAGGACCCCCGTCGCGGAGAGCGGCACCGCCCGGCTCCAGGTGCTGGCCGCGGCGGTCTGCTTCGGGACCACCGGGACCGCCCAGCAGCTGCTGCGCCCCGAGGGTGCGAGCACGATCGCGGTGGGGGCCGCCCGGATCATCCTCGGCGCGGGCATCCTGATCGCGGTCGCGCGGGGCGGCATCGTCGCCCTGGCGCGGGCCGCCTGGCCGTTGCTGCTGGCGGGTGGGGTCGGGGTCGCGGTCTACCAGACGTCGTTCTTCGCCGCGGTCGACCGCACCGGGGTGGCGGTCGGCACGGTCGTCGCGATCGGCTCGGGCCCGGCGATCGCGGGTCTGCTCGGACGCGTGGCCAACGGTGAGCCCCTCACGCGACGGTGGAGCGCCGCCACGGCCCTGGCTGCGCTCGGCGTGGTGCTGCTGGTCCTCGGCTCCGGCGGGGACGCCTCGGTGGATCCGGTCGGGATCGTGCTGGCGGTGCTGGCCGGCGCCGGCTACGCCTCCTACACGGTGCTCGCCAAGCGGCTGCTCGACGACGGGCACGCACCCGAGCAGGTGATGGCGGCGACCTTCGGCACCGGCGGGATCCTGCTGCTCCCGGTGCTGTTGCTGGCCGGCACCCAGTGGCTCGGCGACCCGAAGGGCCTGGGACTGGTGTTCTACCTCGCCGCGGTGCCCACCGCGCTGGCCTACGCGCTGTTCGCCCGTGGTCTGCGCCGGCTCGGCTCGGGCGAGACGGCGACGCTGACCCTGGCCGAGCCGGTCACCGCGATGAGCCTGGGCGCAGTGGTGCTCGGGGAACGACCGGGGGCGGCCGCCATCGCGGGCTCGCTGCTGATCCTCGGCGGGCTGCTGGTGCTCGCGCTGCCGGGCGGGGGGCGCCGGGACACCCTGCTGGCAGCGGAGGTGCAGCCGTGAGCCACACCCCCGCGCCTGCGCCGCGACTCACCCGCGGGCAGGCTCCCCGGCCGCGAGTGCGGCTGCCAGCGTGGGTGCCAGCGGCAGCCGGGGGATCAGCGTGGCCTGGAAGGCGTGGTAGGTGTCCGGCTTGCCGGCCCAGGTGACCGCGCTCGGCAGGTTCGCGGGCGAGAGCTCGTGGTGCCACGAGCCGCGCTCGGGGTCACAGAAGACCGCGTCGATGTGCCGCCACCAGGTCGCGTACCACTCGGAGTACGCCGGGTCGCCGGTCGCCACGAGCAGCGCCGCAGCCGTGGCCGTGGCCTCCGCGACGACCCAGTGCATCCGCTCCCGGACGACGGGGCGCCCCTCCCAGTCGACGGTGTAGACGAAGCCGTCGGCGCCGTCCACCGCCCAGCCGTCGCGCACCGAGGCCTCGAAGAGCGACTTCGCGTCGGCCAGCAGCCACTCCGGTGCCGTCTCCCCCAGGCCGGCCCACAGGTGCAGCGCCAGCCGCGCCCACTCCAGCGAGTGCCCGATCGTCGCCCCGAAGGGCCGGAACGGGTGAGCGGGCTCCTCCCGGTTGTAGTCCGGGATCGGGGTCCACGCGGCGTCGAAGTGCTCGGGGATGCGCCAGTCGTTCCCGGCGGCGAGGTCGTGCACCACCCGGGTGACGATGCGCTGGGCGCGCGAGCGCAGTGCGGCGTCGTCCAGCACGTCCGCAGCCGCCAGCAGCGCCTCGACCGTGTGCATGTTGGCGTTGACGCCGCGGTAGCCGTCCAGCACCGACCAGCCGCGGTCCCACTGCTCGACCACCATGGCGTGCTCGTCGTCCCAGAAGTGGTCGTCGAGCACGGCCAGGGCGTCGTCGAGCAGCTCACGGCCACCGGGCCGGCCGGCCGCCGTGGCGCTCGCGCCCGCCAGCACCACGAACGCGTGCTCATAGGCCGTCTTGTCGGTGGTCGAGGGCCCGTCGTCCTGCACCCGGGCGAACCACCCGCCGTGCTCCGCGTCGCGGAAGCGGCCCTGCAGGGCGGCGATCCCGTGGTCGACCAGCTCGGCGCAACCGGGCCGGCCGAGCAGGTGGCCGAGCGCGTAGACGTGGGTCATCCGGCAGGTGATCCAGAGCTCGAGCGGTCGGTCGAGCTCCGGAGCCCCGTCGTCGTCCAGCCAGGCGAACCCACCACCGGGGTGCCGGGCGGCTCGGCCGAAGTCGAGCAGCCGGTCCCCCTCGGCCTCGAGCCAGCGCAGGTGCGCCGGGTCACCCGGTGTCATCACCGGCTCGGTCATCACAGTCCGCCGTAGGTCTCGCCGACCTTGTAGGTGGCCACGCCGAGGGTGGAGTCGCTCTGGCCGTAGTAGGCGAACCAGGTGCCCTTGAAGTGCACGAGGCCCTCGACGAACGTGACGTTGGAGACCAGCCCGTGCTGGTCCTCGTGCGTGGTCGGCTCGAGCCACGGGTAGTTCATCTGCGCCATGATCTCGGTCGGGCGCCTCGGGTCGAAGAGCAGCTGCCCACAGGAGTAGCGCACGGTGCCGTCGTCGTACTTCACCGCAGCATTGTGCAGCAGCAGGATCAGCCCGTTGCTGGTGACGATCGGCTGCGGGCCGACTTCGACCAGGAACTCACCGAAGGTGCCGGGAGGGGTCGGCACCATCAGCGGCGCGTCCTGCGGGCCGGGGGTCCAGTGGATCAGGTCCTCGGACCAGGCGTGGTAGATCGAGCCCTCGCCGAAGTACATCAGGTAGCGGCCGTCGATCGGGGTGGCCAGGATGCCGCCGGCCTTGCTCCACGGCCCGGGCACGCCGTTGCCCTGGGGCAGGAAGGTGTTGAAGTCCGGGAACATCGGCCCGTGCTTCTCCCAGGTGAACAGGTCGGTCGAGGTGGCCAGGCACAGGCGGGCGTTCTTGCGGTCCCAGGCGGTGTAGGTCAGGTAGTAGGTGCCGTCGATCTCGGTCACCCGCGGGTCCTCGCAGCCGAACTCCTCGTAGGGCTCGGTCGGGGAGATCACCGGCTCCGGGTGTCGCTCGAAGTGGATGCCGTCGTCGCTGGTGGCCAGTCCGACGTGGGAGACGATGTCGTCGGCGTGGGCGCGGTAGAGCAGCACCACCTGGTCGTCCTTGACGACCGCTGCGGGGTTGTAGACGTTGCCGGACTCCCAGCCCTGACCCTGCGGTCGCAGGATCGGGTTGGCGTCGTACGGCGTGAACGGACCGAGCGGAAACTCGGCGTGCGGGGTGTGGGACATGGCTCCTCGTCGGTTCGCTGAGATCGTGCCTGAAAGTCGTGCCTGAAAAGTCGTGCCTGAAAGTCGTGCCTGGTGGTGCGGGTCGTGCTCGGTCCTAGCGGCGGACCACGGTGAAGCCGCCGGCCACGACGCTCACCCGGACCGCGGTGGCCCGGGAGCGCCGGTGGCTGACCAGGACGCCGCGGCCGTCGTAGGACCAGATCCGGGCGGTGCCGCCACCGGGCACCGTGACGCGCTGTCGCCGGGTCGTCTGCGCGGCACTACGAAGGAGCGCGGTCCCGTGGCCGGCGCCACCGAGCACCAGCCGGGTGACCAGCGGTTGCAGCATCAGCGCGTCCAACCGGGTCTCGTCGCCGCCGGTGGCTCGGGTGGCGGCGGTGACGGGCGCACTCCCGGCAGGGAGCACCGTCGGCAGGGTCCGCGGCAGCAGCGCGCCGGGGGCAGGCGAGTCACCCTGGCCGCCGATCGCGCCGGCGCGCAGGGTGCCGAGGCGGGCGTCGGGTGTGCGGAAGGTCGTGACCGCGGTGCTGCCGGAGTGCAGCTCCGCGACGGGGACCAGCAGGGCGGCGGGGTGGCGGCCGGTGGCGAAGGTCGCGGTGCTGCCGTCGCGCAGCGAGGCGTAGCCCGCGCCGGACCAGCTCGACTCCCCCGTCCAGAGGTCGTCGAGCGGCACTGCTGCGGCGTCACCGGTCAGGCGTGCGTCCTCCGCTTCGAGGATCCGGGGGCCGACCGCCTCTCGCTGCGTCGCGGACCGAGCGATCCGGCGCGCCTGCGGGTGGGCGTCCAGGGCCAGCATGGTGAGCAGGCCGTGGATCGTGGACTCCGCGCCGGAGTTCTCGTTGACCACGCCCTCGCGGGAGATCCCGTCGATCGTCACCCCGGTGCGCGGGTCGTACGCCGGACGTCGGGCTGCGTTGGCGCCGAAGAACCACGCCGCCGTCATGCCGGCGAGCTGCTGGGACGCCCGGGAGCCGCCTGCCAGCAGCGACTGCACTCGTGAGTCGACGCCGTAGGCGATCTGGGTGGCGTCGTTGCGGGTGGGCATCCGGCCGTTGTCGGGCCCACCGGAGGTCAGCAGCCACGGGTCGAAGGTGAAGGAGTCCCGTCGGGCGACCCGGGCCAGCCTCGGGTTGCCCAGTGCCACCGAGGCCCGGGTGAGCGCCGCGGGCATCTGGGAGGACCAGGCGTGCCACACCGACTGCGAGCGCGCCCACGGCCGGACGGCGCCGAACGGCCAGTGCCGCGCGTCCCCTCCGGCCATCATCGCGATCCCCTCGCTGAAGCGGGACAGTGCCCGGCGCGCCTGCGCGGTGCCACCGGCCCGGACGTAGGAGGCCAGGCCGAGGACGGCCTCGGAGGTGGCGTCGGCGCCGTCGACGATCAGCCACGCCGGGGTGCGGCGACCGTCGATGTCGAGGTGGTCGCCGTAGCGGTCGAGCACCTGGCGGTCGAGGGCGGCGATGCCGAGGTCGAGGCGGCGCTTGAGGAACCGTGCGAACCCGGGGTCGGTCTTCACGAACAGCGGGTAGGCCTCGCCCAGCGCCCACACGGTGCGGGCCAGCCAGTAGGAGGCGTCGCTGTCGGAGGGGTCCGGCAGCTCCTTCGGCTTCGGGCTGCGGTTCAAGGTGCCGTCGGGCTGCATCCACAGCACGACGTTGCCGGCGTTCGGGCCCGAGACGGTCTGCAGGTAGGTGAGCCCGCGGAGCATCTCCACGGCGGCCCGCCTGCTGGAGGACGACCGGGTCTGCCGCCAGTGCCGCAGGTAGACCACCGCGGCGCGGGAGATGTCATCGGCGTTGAAGGCGCCCTGGCTGTAGGTGTCGGTGGCCGGGTCGTGGTCCCCGCCGCCCACGCGACGGAAGCTGCCGTCGCCGTTGTGCTCGGCGTAGGTCCACAGCACCCCGATCGCCGGCTTCCGCGCCAGCTCGTAGGTGGTGTGACCGGCCTGCCGCGGCGGCCGGACCCTGTCGCCCAGGAAGTCGAGGTGGGCGAGGTTGGTCAGTCGGGACTGCTTGCGTGTCTGGGCCGACTGCGTCGCCGGTGCGGCAGTCGCCACCGGGACCAGCGTGCTCGTGAGCAGTACGGCGAGGGCGGCGGCCGTGACCGCCAGCTGGATGCGCTTCATCAGAGGTCTCCCGAGAGGTGGAGGTGGTCGGTGCAGGTCATCCCTTGACCCCGGAACCGAGGTCGGAGGAGGTGAAGTGCTTCTGGAACACGGCGAAGAGCAGGACCGCGGGAGCCGCCAGGACGACGGCGCCGGCGAGGATGGCGCCGTACGGGTTGGCCGCACGGCCGGCGACATTGCTGATGTAGTTCGCCAGCGACACCGCCAGCGGCTGCAGGTCGGCCTGCTTGGTGACCAGGAACGGCCACAGGAACTCGTTCCACGGGCCGATGAAGGTGAGCAGCCCGGCGGTGACCACGGCCGGGCGCGCCAGCGGCAGCGCGATCGACCAGAGGATCCGCAGCTCGCTGGCACCGTCGAGGCGGGCGGCGGCGAAGAGCTCCTCGGGCAGCTGGAGGAAGAACTGCCGGAAGATGAAGACTGCCGTGGAGTTGATCGCGAACGGCAAGATCATCCCCAGGTAGCTGTCGGCGAGCCCGTAGGAGCGCACGATCATCACGTAGATCGGGATGATCAGCAGCTGGAACGGGATGATCTGCACGAGCAGCATCACCGCGAACAGCGCACCCTGGCCGCGGAAGTGCAGCCGCGCCAGCGCATAGCCGGCGAGGACGCCGAAGACCACCGTGCCCAGGACCACGCCACCGGTGAAGATGCCGGAGTTGACCAGGGAACGGAGCAGGTCGACGCGCTCGTTGATCTGGGCGTAGTTCTCGAAGGTCAGCCCACCGGTCGGGAAGGCACCGCGCACCGAGGTGTCCGGCTCGGCCTGCAGCGACCCGACCACCATGTAGTAGAAGGGGAAGAGGAAGAGCACGGCCCCCAGTGCCAGCACGACCGGTCCCACCCAGCGCCGGCGCGGTCCACGGGCCGCAGCCGGCGCCGAGACCGCCTCCGGCGTCGTCTCGATCCGCTCGTCCACGGCCATGTCAGTCCCTCTCCAGGAGGCGTCGGTTGACCAGGGAGACCACCAGGACGCCGATCACGAGCAGCACGCCGATCGCCGAGGCGGTGTCGGGGTTCCCCTGCTCGATGCCCTTCTGGTACATCACGAACACCGGGGAGCTCGACGCCCCGTCGGGTCCGCCGCCGTTGGTCAGCAGGTAGGGCTCGGTGAACAGGTTGGCCCCGGTGATCGTCGCCAGGATCACCACGAGCGTGGTCGCGGAGCGCACACCCGGGACGGTGACGTTCATGAACGCGCGGAACCGGCCGGCCCCGTCGACGGAGGCCGACTCGTAGAGCTCCTTGGGCACGTTCTGCAGCGCGGCGAGGTAGAGCAGGATGAAGAACCCGAGCTGCTTCCAGGTCACGAAGAGCGCGATCACCGGCATCGCCAGCCCGCCGTTGACCAGCCAGGACGGATCGGGCGCCAGGGAGCCGAGGACCTGGTTGACCATCCCGGTGCGGCTGAACAGGAACAGCCAGACAGCCACCAGCGACACGCTCGCGGTGATGTAGGGGACGAAGTAGGAGACCCGCAGGAACCCCCTCGCCCGGACGGCGCCGTTGAGCAGCGTCGCCAGCACCAGCGCCAGTACGACGGTCAGCGGCACGTTGATCACCAGGAACTCGAGCACGTTGAGGAAGGAACGGCGTACGGCCGGGTCGGAGAGGACCTCGCGGTAGTTGTCGAACCCCACGAACGGCCGGGCCACGTCGGCTCCCGGGGCCGCGAAGAAGTAGTCGTGGAAGCTGATCCACACCGCCAGCCCGAGGGGATAGGCGAACACCGCGGCCAGGAACACCGCGTAGGGCGCTGCGAAGAGCAACCCCACCGGCTGCCGGCCGAGGATGCTCCTCGACCGGCTGCGCGCTGGGCCGGGCGGTGCCGGCGTCGTGGCGGTGGACATCAGCGACCCGTCAGGACTGACCGGCGAGGTCGTCGGCCTCGGCCGCGGCCTTGGCGAGCCCCTCGTCGACCGAGCTCTTGGCGAAGATCACCGATGCGGCGTACGCGTCACGGAACTGCTGCCAGATCTCCACCGAGTTGGGCACGTTGGGGACCTCGACGGTGCGGGCGGCCTGGTCGGCGAACATCGTGTAGCCGGGGTGCTTGGCGAAGTAGTCGGCGTAGGTGGTCGCCAGGTCCGCGCGGATGGGCATCTGCCCCGTCGTCTCGAGCAGCTTGCCGTCCTGCTCCTCGCTGGTCGCGAACTCCAGCACGTTCCAGGCGGTCTGCTGGTTCTCGCAGGCCGAGTAGAGACCGATGTTCTTGGCGTCGCTGAAGGTGTAGGTCTCCTCCGGCGCGATGCCCTCCTTGGTCGGGACCGGGACCGCGCCCCAGTTGACCTTCTCGCCGTACACCGCGATCGCCCACGGGCCCACGATCGACATCGCGGACTTGCCGTCGGCGAAGGCGTCCCCGTTGTACTTCTCCTTCAGCGCGTAGCCGTCGGCGTACATCTGCGACCAGAAGTCCCACACGGCCTTGCCGTTGGCGTCGTCGAAGGTGGCCTTGCCGTCCTGCACCAGCTGCTCGCCCCCCGACTGCGCGGCATAGAGCGGGTAGAAGTCGAACCAGGACTGGAAGAACTCACTGCTCGGCGCCGGCCAGATCGCGGCCTGCGCCGCACCGCTGCCGACCAGCTGCTTGCTGGTCGCGAGGAACTCCTCGTAGGTCCTCAACGGCGGGTTCTCGGCGTCCAGGCCGGCCTTCTTGAACAGGTCCTTGTTGTAGAAGATCATCACCGGGTTCTGCTTCCACGGGATCTGGTAGAACTTCCCGTCCGGGGACTTGTACTGCTCGGCGGAGTCCCCCGACCGCTTCTCGATGTAGTCGGTCGCGCCGGAGAACGAGTCCAGGGACACCAGACCGCCCTGCTTCTGGAACTGGGGTACGGCGGCCGGACTGGTGTTGAACACCAGGCAGGGAGCGTTGCCTGCGGTGATCGCCGCGCCGATGACCTCCTCGGAGGTCTTGCCTGCGGGGATCTCCTGGGCGGTGATCTTCTCCTCCGGGTTGGCCTTGTTCCAGTCGGCCACCATCGCCTCGCCCCAGGCGATCTCGTCGGGGTTGTTGGAGAGCCACACCTTGATCGGCCCCGTCGAGGACTGCGCGTCGCCCGAGCCGGCGTCACTCCCGCAGGCCGCAGTCACCCCGAGTGCGAGGACAACGGCCGAGGCGGTCAGGAAGGTGCGTTTCATCATTTCTCCATTCGGTGGGTGCGTTGCGGTGCCGGGCCGGTCGAGGCGCGCACGACGAGCCGCGCCTCGGGGAGCTCGACGGGGGTCAGGTCGGTGGTGTCGATCAGCTGGAGCAGGCGTGTCGCGGCGGCACGACCCCAGGCGACGACGTCGGTGTGCACCGAGGTCAGCGACGGCTGCAGGTGCGCGGAGATCTCGACGTCGTCGAACCCGGTGATCGAGAGGTCGCCGGGCACCGAGACTCCGCGCGAGACGGCCAGGGAGAGGCCCGCCATCGCCATCAGGTCGTTGGCGAAGACCACCGCGGTGGGCCGGTCGGTGAGCTCGAGCAGCTCGGCCATCGCCCGGGCGCCCGACTCTGCGGAGAAGTCGGCCTGGACGCAGGGGCCCTCGGGCAGGCCGGCATCGCTGAGGGCCTGGCTCCAGGCCTGGCGACGTGAGCGGCCGTGGACCATCTGTGCGGGCCCGGAGACGTGGGCGATCCGGGTGTGTCCGAGGTCGACGAGATGCAGGACGGCGGCCCTGATGCCCGGCGCGTCGTCCACCCCGAGCGCCGACTGGCCCGAGCCCGGCAGGTCACCCAGGTGCGGACCGATCAGCACGGCCGGCAGGCCGAGCTCCTCGAGCAGCGCCGGGCGCTCGTCGTCGTCTTGGAGGTCGGTGAGGAAGACGCCGTCGACGCGTCCCTCCTGCGCGAGCCGGCGGTAGGCGGTCAGGTCGTCGTGCTCGGCCACCTGGAGCAGCAGCGCCTGGCCGCGGGCGGAGAGCACGGTCTCCAGGCCGGCGATGAAGGAGGGGAAGAACGAGTCGGCACGCAGGATCTCCGGCGGCCGGGCGATCACCAGCCCCACGGCCAGCGACTTGGAGACCGAGAGCGCCCGGGCTCGCGAACTCGGTGACCAGCCCATCGCCTCGGCGGTGGCCAGGATCCGGCGGCGGGTCTCCTCAGAGATCCCCGGACGTCCGTTGAGCGCGAAGGACACCGCTCCCTTGGAGACCCCGGCGGCAGTCGCCACGTCGGTGATCGTCGGTCTGGCCATGCGGAGCACTAAACCGGTTTAGCCCGCTCGCGTCAAGGGCCCGGGTCCAGATGCTGGTCCCGAGGCGCCTCGGTGGTCGAGGAGCTCCCCACCAGCGTGCGCCGCTAGGCGGAGGGCTGCAGCAGGTCGCCGGGGCCGCGGACGATCAGGCCGTCCGCGATCGCGAGGCTCAGGGCGCGCTCGAACCGGTGCGGCTCCCAGTAGGCCGCGCCCACCCGGAGGGCGAGCTCCTCGGGCTGGCAGGGACCCTCGTGCTCGATGGCGCGCGCGATCTGGCCCATCTCGTGGAACACCTGGCGGTCGCGCCGCCCTTCGGTGGAGGGCTTCGGGGGTGGCATCGGCATGGTGGTCTCCCCTTTCGTTGGTCGGTCTCGGTCAGGCCGGCTGGTGCTCGGAGGCGCGGCCCTCGGCCTCGTCGTCCTCGGCGGTGAGCGGCTTGGCGATGTTCTCCAGCGACTCGCCCTCGGTCTTGAGGCCGAGGAAGATCTCGACCACGCCGCCGGCGATCATCAGCGCCGCGCCGATGAAGTAGCCGACTGCGATCTCGGTGATGTCCTTGCTCTGCGAGGCGTTCTCGATCAGCGAGCCGAACAGCAGCGGTCCGCTGATGCCGCCGATGGCGGTGCCGACGGCGTAGAAGAACGCGATGCACAGCGCGCGGGTCTCCATGGGGAAGATCTCGCTGGCGGTGAGGTAGGCCGCACTGGCGCCGGCCGAGGCGAAGAAGAAGATCACCGCGCCGAACACCGTCAGCGTCACGGCGTTCAGGTCTCCGAGCACGACGCCGGCGACCGCGAGGAGAGAGCCGGAGAGGATGTAGGTGCCGGCGATCATCTTCACCCGGCCGACGGTGTCGAAGAGCGAGCTGAGCAGCAGCGCGCCGGCGAAGTTGCTGGCCGCGAAGATCGCGAGGTACCACCCGGTCTGCTTCACGTCGAGGAACGTGGTCAGGGTGTCGCCGTAGGTGAAGAAGAAGGCGTTGTAGAGGAACGCCTGACCGATGAACAGGGCGAGGCACAGCACGGTGCGCCGGGGGTAGAGCTTGAACACCGTGTGCGCGATCTCGATGATCGAGATGGTGCGGCGCTGGCGGATCGTGATGGTCTCGCTCACCGAGGGCAGCGACTTGCCGGTCTCCTGCTGCACCGCAGCCTCGATGTCGCGCACGATCTGCTCGCCCTCGTCCTCGCGACCGTGGATGAACAGCCAGCGCGGGCTCTCCGGCACGTGCCGGCGTACGACGAGGATGCCGATCGCGAGGATGCCGCCGAGTGCGAACGCCGCGCGCCAGCCCCAGGCGGGGTCGACGACCGAGGGGTCGAGAAGGGGGATCGTCAGCAGCGAGCCTCCTGCTGCGCCGACCCAGAAGGACCCGTTGATCGCGACGTCCACGCGACCCCGGAACTGCGCGGGGATCAGCTCGTCGATGGCGGAGTTGATCGCGGCGTACTCCCCGCCGATGCCGGCGCCGGTGAGGAAGCGTGCGCCGAAGTACCACATCGGGTTCATCGAGAACGCGGTGAGCACGGTCGCGACCGTGTAGACGCCCAGGGTGATCAAGAACAGCTTCTTGCGGCCGAAGCGGTCGGTCAGCTGACCGAAGAAGAGGGCCCCCAGACACGCGCCCGCGACGTAGATGGCCCCGGCCACGCCGACGTCGTAGCTGCTCAGCCCCAGACCGGTGCCCTCGGGCTTGAGCGCCGCGCTCATCGAGCCCACGATCGTGACCTCGAGTCCGTCGAGGATCCACACCGTCCCGAGGCCGACGACGACCATCCAGTGCCATCGCGCCCACGGCAGGCGATCCATCCGTGCCGGGATGTCGGTGGTGATCCGTCCGGTCTCGACTGCCATGTGGTCCTCCGAGGAACGTGGGCGGCGCTTCGGTGCTCCGGGGTGTGGTACCCGTCACGCCCCAGCCGCAAACTCGCCCACCCTGCGGCTGCCCCGCCCCGCCCCGCCGGCTCTCAACCCCTCGGTCGGGTCGGAGCCCGCCTCAGACGGCCTCGAGGACGAAGAACAGAAAGCACAGGAACGACCCGCCTCGCCAGTTGGGGGGAAGCAGCCCCGCAGGGGTGTCCGGCGCAGGTGGCGGCTCGCTGAGCGTGGTGATGCGGAACCCTGAGGCGCCGAAGGCATCGGTGACGGCGTGCAGGGGTCGGTGCCAGTAGGTCAGGAGCGCGCTCTCTCCGTCGAAGGTGTACTCCTCGGAGTACTGGGTGAGCGCGAAGTAGTCGGCCTCGGGGTGGACGATCGCGTAGACGCTGGGGTGGATCACCGAGGCGATCAACCGGCCCCGCGGCTTCAGCACGCGACGCAGCTCGGAGAGCGGGGCGGACCAGTCCTCCAGGTAGTGCAGGACGAGGGATGCCACGACGTCGTCGAACTCGGCGTCGGCGAACGGCAGTGGCGCGCCGAGGTCCGCGACGTGCAGGTCGGCTTCCGCACCCAGCCTCTGCCGCGCCAGGTCGACCATCGCTGCGCTCGCGTCGAAGCCGGTGACGACGGCACCCTCGGCGCGGAGCGCCGCCGAGAGCGGCCCGGAGCCGCACCCCGCATCGAGGATCCGGCGACCTGAGACCTCGCCGGCCAGGCGCAGCATCTCGGGGCGCTCGTAGTAGGCGTTGAAGAGGCCGGACTCGTTCTCGGCCGCATAGGCGATGGCGAAGCTGTCGTAGTCGCTGGGACTCACCGTGACCTCGTTTCTCATCGGTTGCAGGAGGTGCGTTCCTATCGGAGCCACGCGTGCACGACCGGACCGACACGCGGTTCGTGCGGCAGTGACCGGGGGCCACCGCCGTCAGGGCAGGCGCGACCTCACGACGTCGTCGAGGACCCCGAGCGGCAGCGAGCCCGAGTCGAGCACGGCCGAGTGGAACGACTTCACCGAGAAGGCCGCGCCCTGACGCCGCTCGGCCTCGGCCCGCATCCGTTCGATCTCGACCCGGCCCACCATGTAGGAGGTCGCCTGCCCCGGCGTGACGACGTAGCGGTCCACCTCCGGGCGCACCATCGAGTCGTGCAGCGGGGAGTTGTCGACCATGAACGCCACTGCCTGCTCGCGGCTCCACCCGAGCGCGTGCAGCCCGGTGTCGATCACCAGCCTGCAGGCACGCATCGAGTCGGCGGCGAACATCCCCATCCGGTCGACGGGGCTCGAGTAGAGGCCCATCTCGTCGGCCAGCCGTTCGGTGTAGAGACCCCAGCCCTCGGCGTACGCCGAGTTGTGGATGTGCCTGCGGAACTCAGGCACCCCGGTGAGCTCGCTGGCGATGGCGAGCTGGAGGTGATGACCCGGGATGCCCTCGTGGAAGGCCATCGACTCCAGCTCGAAGGTGCCCCACGACGCGGGCTCGGCGACGTTGACGAAGAAGTTGCCTCCCCGACTGCCGTCCGCGGCCGGGGGGTAGTAGAACGCCTTGGCGCCCGTGGTCGTCGACCGCACCCCACAGCGCGCCTGCGGCAGCACCTCGAACCACTCCGGCATCGCGTCCCAGGCGCGCTGCATCGCCACCTCGGAGGCGTGCACCAGCTCCTCGCCACTGTGGAAGTGCAGCTGCGGATCGGTGCGCATCGCCTCGAAGATCTGGGCCAGGTCGTCGGTGCCGACCACCTCCGGCCCGAGCCCGCGGTACTCGTCAGCGAGCTTCTCGACCTGGGCCAGCCCGAGCTCGTGGATCTCGCGGGCCCCCTTCTCGGTGGTGGTGTAGTAGCGCAGCGTGGCGGCGTAGGTCTCCTCACCGTCGGCCAGCCAGCCGAGCCCGCACTGGTCGTCGGGGCGCGCCCGGGGCAGCACCTCGTCGCGCAGCACGTCGCGGTAGGCCTCCATCCCAGGGCGTACGTCGGACTCCACCATCCGCCGGAGCCGGTCCTTCCACGCATCCACGTCGAGCCCGGGGGGCGGTGGCGTCGTGGCGAGCAGGGGGTCGTCGGCGACCGGGCGCGCCAGCAGCCCGTCGAGCTGGGCCACGGTGTCGTGCACCGCGAAGGCCGCCGGCACCCGGCCGCCGGCCAGTCCCTCGCGGTGTCGCTCGGCGCGCTCGAGGTAGTGGCGGCCGATGCCACGCAGCTTCTCCACGAGCGCCTCCGCCACCTCGGCGTCCGGCAACGCCAGCATCCCCATCACGATCGGCAGCGAGACCTGCGGGCCGAAGATCGGGTCGACGCCGAGCTCTGCCAGCCGGGTCTCGAGGACGTCTGCCTTGGTGGTGGTGTCGGAGACCAGCACCGACCGGGTGATCCGCTGCTGCTCGCCGAGCTCCCCCGGATCAAGGGCCTCGGCGCGCGCGGCGAAGTCCTTGAGCGCGGCGATCTCCCGGTCCTCGGCCTCACGGCTCTCCTCCTCGAACCGACCCGCACCGCGGTAGTCGCCGATCATGTGCGCGCCGGTCGGTCCCACCTCCAGGTGGTGCGCCCAGTACTCCTCGGCGAGGGTGTCGAGGTCGTGGCCCGCGTCGTTCATGGGTGTCCCTTCGGGTCGAGGCCGAGCTGCCGCGTGGTCTCCTCGCGCATCTGCACCTTGCGGATCTTGCCAGTGACTGTCATCGGGAACTCGTCGACGAGCAGGACGTAGCGCGGGATCTTGTAGTGGGCCAGCTTGCCGTGGGCGAACTCGCGCACGGCTGCCGCGTCCAGGGGCTCGGCGCCGTCGCGGAGCTTGACCCAGGCGGCCAGCTCCTCGCCGTAGCGCTCGTCGGGGACCCCGATCACCTGGACGTCCTCGATGTCGGGGTGGGTGTAGAGGAACTCCTCGATCTCGCGCGGGTAGATGTTCTCGCCGCCGCGGATCACCATGTCCTTGATCCGCCCGACGATGTTGCAGTAGCCGTCCTCGCGCATCTCCGCGAGGTCGCCGGTGTGCATCCAGCCGTCGGCGTCGATCGCCTCCGCGGTCTTCTCCTCGTCCTGCCAGTAGCCGAGCATCACCGAGTAGCCGCGGGTGCAGAACTCACCGGGCTGGCCGCGCTCGACGGTCTCGCCGGTCACCGGGTCGACGATCTTGATCTCGACGTGTGGATGGACCCGCCCGATCGAGGCGGTACGCCGTTCCAGGTCGTCGTCGCTGCGGGTCTGGCAGGAGACCGGCGAGGTCTCGGTCATGCCGTAGGCGATCGCCACCCCGGCCATGTTCATGTCGTGGACGCAGCGCTTCATCACCTCCACCGGGCAGATCGAGCCGGCCATCACGCCGGTGCGCAGAAGGGAGAGGTCGGTCCCGGCGAAGGACGGGTCGTTGTGCATCGCGATGAACATCGTCGGCACGCCGTACAGCGCCGTGCACCGCTCGGCGGCCACGCACTCCAGGGTCGTGGCGGCGTCGAAGCCGGGTGCCGGGATCACCATCGTGGCGCCGTGGGAGGTGCAGCCGAGATTGCCCATCACCATCCCGAAGCAGTGGTAGAACGGCACCGGGATGCACAGCCGGTCCTCATGGGTGAGCTCGATCAGCTCGGTGGTGAAGAAGCCGTTGTTCAAGATGTTGCGGTGGCTCAGCGTCGCGCCCTTGGGGTACCCCGTGGTCCCGGAGGTGTACTGGATGTTGATCGCATCGCCCGGGTCCAGCGTCGCCATCCGCTGGGCGACGGCCTCCTCCGGCAGGCCCTCCCCCTCGGCGACCAGCCCTGCCCAGTCGTCGGTGCCGATGTAGACCACCCGCTCCAGGAGACCCCCGGTGACCGAGCCCGCGGAGGTCAGCTCCTCGACCATCGCGCGGTAGTCGCTGGTCTTGAACGACTCCGCGCTGATCAGCATCCGCATCCCCGACTGGTTCACGGCGTAGGAGAACTCGTGCGTGCGGTAGGACGGGTTGACGTTGACCAGGATCGCCCCCACCTTGGCGGTCGCGAGCTGCGCGATCGTCCACTCCGCGCAGTTCGGCGCCCACACGCCGACGCGGTCACCGGCGGCGATGCCGGCGCCGATCAGACCGCGGGCGAGGTCGTTGACGTCGCCGTCGAGCTCGGCGTAGGTCCAGCGCCGGCCCGAGGCGTACTCCACCAGCGCCTCGTTCTCGCCGTACGCCGCCACCGCGGACTCGAAGTTCTCCCCGATGGTCTGCTCGATCAGCGCGGGGGTGGTCTCACCAGCGGCATAGGACTCCATGACCCGACCCTAGAAGCACCCGGGTGGTCGGGGCCACAGCAGAAGACCCCGGCCCACCTCGTCAGCGCGCCCTCTCCTGGCTCACCAGCGCCGGGTCCTCGACCCCGAGGACGCGGTAGGTCTCGACAGCCAGGTCCGCGGCGCGGGCCGCCTCGGCGACCGGGACGTGCACCCGGAGGTCCGGGCCGCCGACCGACACGTAGCCGTGGTCGCCCGGGGCCAACCAGCCGGCGGCCCGCAGTGCCGACCGCTGCTCCTCGCTCAGGCCGGGCTCCCCCCTGCCCGGGAACGCCGGGACCGACTCGACCAGCAGCAGGTCCTCGGAGCGCAGCATCCGCACCACCGGGGCCGAGACCACCACGGGCGGTCGGCGACGGCCGAACCACCCGCTGCCGCCATCTCGGGTGACCGCCGGTGCCCAGGTGTTGATGAACTCGCCCTCGCCCAGCGAGAGCAGGTCGTCCACGAGCTGGTCGCGCCAGCTGCGCCAGATCTCCTCCATCGGCCCAGCATGTCAGGTGTTTCGCCCCGAGATGTGGAGGCATCATGTGCCCATGAGCGACGGGTACGCCCTCGAGGCCGGGGTGCTTGCGGACGCCGCCGAGACCCTGTCAGCGGTGTCCGGCGAGCTCGAGGCCCAGGCCGGCGACCTCGCCGTGGCGCCCGACGCCGGCAGCAGCTCCGGTGAGGTGAGCAGTGCCTTCGGCGACCTCTCCGCGGGGCTCCGGGCCCTGTCCGAGGTGGTCTCGGGTGCCGCCGAGCAGCTGCGACTCTCCGAGAGCGCCTACCAGCGCTCCGATGACTCCGCCGCCCGGACCTACGGCAGCACGCCCGGCCCATGATCGAGCTGACCGTGTACGGCGACCCGGCGGCCTGCCGTGCCGCCGCCGGAGAGGGGCGGCGGGTCGCGAGCGCGCTCTCGGCGTCCCTGACCAGGCTGCGTGGCGCTGAGGCCGACGGGTGGGTCGGTGAGGCCGCCGACGCCTACCGCGCCGGACTGAGCAAGGTCGGTCACGGCGTCTCGGACCTCTCCGAGCGGATCGAGCCCGCCTGCCGGGCCTTGGAGGACTTCGCCGGCGAGCTCGACGTCGTGGTCGCCGCGATGGCCGGGACCAGAGCCCACGCGCAGGGCGCCGGGCTCACGGTCACCGCGGACGCCGTACAGCCACCCGCACCCGCCACGGGGCCGCTGTCACTGGCGGTCCGCGACGAGCACGAGGCCCGGGTGTCGGCCTGGAACGAGTGTGTGAGCCGCGCGGAGGCCGCCCGCACGAAGGAGCGCGAGGCCCACACCCGGCTGGGCGCGGCGATGGCTGCCACGAACGGCGACGGCTGGCTGGAGAACCTGCTCGAGACCCTGGGGCTGGCGCCACCCGACGGCATGGACGGTGTCACCGGGGCCGGCTACCTCCTCGGGCTGGGTGGTCTCGGCTTCGGCGGGCTGGCCGGATGGATGTCCCACGGGGTCCTGGGAATGTGGCAGCCGAAGTTCCTCAATCCCAGTGGCAGCTGGGTCTTCGGCACCAACCAGGGCTGGTCGACCCTGGACCGGCTGCGGCTCTCGTTGCGCCCTGGTGCCGCGTCCCGGGACTGGCGGGCGCTGCCCTACCAGGCGGGCAACCTCCAACGCTGGGAGGCGGCCGGCAGGTGGGCCAACCGGGCCGGTGGTGCCGTGACCGCGCTGACCACCGGGTGGAGCCAGTGGCAGGCCGACGCGGACGACCCGAGCCTGGACACCGGGGAGCGCGTCGACCGGGCGGTGACCACCGGGGCCAGCTCGGCGGCCGGTGCCCTGGCCGGCGCCCAGGGCGGCGCCTGGGCCGGTGGCGCCATCGGCACCGCGATCTGCCCCGGTGTCGGCACAGTGGTGGGCGGAGCCGTGGGCGGGCTGGTCGGCGGCGCCGTGGGTGCCTATGCCGGCAGCGAGCTCGCCGACGTGGTCAACGAGCAGTGGGACGGCGCCGCCCACGCCGTCGGAGATGCCCTCGGCGCTGCGGGGGACGGACTCTCGGACGTCGGCGACACCTTGACCTTCTGGGACTGATGACGATGAACCCGTTCCTCACCACCACGCTGCTGCTGCTGGGGTTCACCCTGCTCGGCTACGCCCTGGTGCTGCGCCTCGGCCGGACCCCGGCCGCCCGGTCGTGGACGCACAGCTCGGAGCGTCAGGTCGGCAACGCGATCATGCTCCTGCCCGGCGCCGGCCTGGGCCTGGTCGCCGGGGCCGCGATGTCGCAGTGGGCCGGGCGCTCGCCGGTCCTCGACGCGGTCCTGGCTCTGGCCTTCATGGGCTTCCTGACGCTCAGTCTCTACGCCGGACTGCAGCTGCGGGTGCCGCTGTGGCTGCTGCCCCGCTGGTCGCGCGAGAGCGTCGCCCGCCGGCGCGAGGCGCGCCGATGAGCGAGACCGTGGAGCTGACCAGTGTGCTCGGCTGCTGCTCGATGCAGCTTCCCCGCGAGTGGAGCGTGCTGCAGGCCGAGGCCCAGCAGCTGGTGGTGGTCGAGCGCGCCCGTGACGTCGGCGACCCCGGCTTCCGCAGCAACGTGGTGCTCACGGTCGCCGACAACGGCGGCCTGCGCTTCCGTGACTGGCAGGCCGGCACCGACCGGCTGCTGCCCAGACAGCTCGAGGCCTACCAGCTGGTCGACCTCGAGAAGTGCATCGTCGCCGGCCACCCCGGCGGTCGCCGGCTCGCCCAGCACCTCGTCGCGGGACCCACGCCGGTCACGATGGAGCAGTGGTTCACCCAGGTGGGCACCACGGGCTACACCCTCACCGCCACCGTCGACTCCTGGCGCTACGACCTCCTCGCCGACGACCTGGCCGACTTCGCCCGCACCCTGGTGATCGAGCGCCCCTCGGAGGGTGGGCGATGACGATCGAGGTGCGCGACGGCGTGGTGCGGCTCGGGCCCGAGGACTGGCGCGAGCTGGTGGAGTCGGGGAGCGCCACCGTGGAGGGCCATCCGCAGCTCGCCGGGGTGGTGGGCCTCACCGAGGCCGTCCACGCCGCCCGGGCACCGGTCGTCCGGCTGCAGCTCGACGTCGCCAGCGCCGACCTGCACACGCGCCACCACGCCTGGGTCGACCACGAGGCCGTGGCGCTCCTGGCGCAGGTGTCCGGCGAGGAGCACCAGCTGATGGCGATGCCGCCCTCCTTCCTGGCCGGCGCGCTGGCCCGGCTGGTAGGACTGGGGCCCCGCCGCCGCACCGGCGAGCTGGAGTCCCGGGCGGTCGAGCAGGAGCTGCTCGACGACCTCTTCCTCGACCACGACCTGCGCCGCGCCTCGGCCCACCAGCTGCTCGGCGTACGGCACGCGTGGATGCTGGCCACCTTCGCCCCCGGTCCGGGCCACCGCCTGGCCGTCGTCGAGGACGAGGAGGGAGCCTGGCTGGTGGCACCCTCCACCGACGGCTGGCAGCTGGTGCCCACCACCGCGACCGTGCTCTGGCGCCGCCTGACCTCCCTCCTCCTCGACCACCCCACCCCGCCGAGACGTCGCAGCTGAAACGTCCCCACCCCGCCGAGACGTCGCAGCTGAAACGTCCCCACCCCGCCGAGACGTCGCAGCTGAAACGACCCGGCCCTCGGGGCCACCTCCCCGGCCCGGTCCTCCGGCTCTCCCAGCGGCGACGCCCTCAGCCGGTGAACCGCTCGAGATAGGCAGCAGTCACCGACTCCTCCCACTGCCGGGACTCGCGCAGCCCGACCGCGAGGGTGGCGACGTACGCCGGCGCCGGCCGGGTGTGCTCGATGTGGTCGATGCCGTGCGGGGCAGTGAACAGCAGCATCGGCGCGCCGTCGAGCCGGCCGACCTCGATCAGGGTCTCGTAGTGACCCGGCCCGACGTGGTGGACGCCGCCGTGGATGCCGCCGATCACGACCTCCTCGAGCGGGTCGCCCACCTCGGGCACCCGGTGCATCTCCTGCGCCGCCACGTCGGCGAACTGCCCGGCGGTGATCAGGTAGGCGCGCGCGGCGGTCGGCCCACCCGCGGCGTCATGGTCGTAGAACGCCACGCCCCCACCCCACTGCCGCGAGTCCCCGGCGAAGTAGAGCGCCCCGGGAAGGTCGACCGCCAGGTCGTGCCGCGGAGGGCTGCTGTCCCGAGCGCCGGGGTTGCGGTGCGTGCCGCCGGAGGGCACCCCGCCGTCGAGGTAGACCGCGAGCCGGGCTGCGGACATGTTGGAGCCGTAGCTGACGTACCAGACGTCGCCGTGGTCCGGAACCGGCTGGGCGGTGGGTTCGGAGGACATCTCTCCTCGAGGCTACGCGGGTGTTGCCCCGGTCGGCGGCCACCGGAGAGGCTGGACCCATGACCTCGCCGGAACCCGAGCGCATCCATCCCGAGACCGTCCAGGAATGGCGTGCGTGGCTCGACGAGCACCACCGCTCGAGGCCGGGCGTGTGGCTGGTCTCGTGGAAGAAGCACACCGGCCGGACGACGGTGGACTACGACGCCGCGGTGACCGAGGCGCTCGCGGTCGGGTGGGTGGACAGCAAGGGTGCGCGGCTCGACGAGGAGCGGACCATGCTCTGGTTCACCCCACGGCGTACGACGAGCGGCTGGTCGCGGCCCAACAAGGAGCGCGTCGAGCGGCTGTACGCCGAGAACCGGATGGGCCCGGCCGGGCAGGCAGCCATCGACGCCGCCGTGGCCAACGGGACCTGGACGCTGCTCGACGACGTGGAGAACCTCGTGGTGCCCGCGGACCTCGATGCCGAGCTCGACCTGCACCCGGGTGCACGCGTGGCGTGGGAGGCGTTCCCACGATCGGCCAAGCGCAGCATGCTCGAGTGGATCGTCACCGCGAAGCGGCCACAGACGCGCAGAGCCCGCGTCGCCGCGACCGCCGAGAAGGCCGGTCGCGGCGAGCGGGCTCACCCGTGACACCGGGTCAGCGGTGCGCACCCCGCACGACGCGGTCGTGGCGCATCGAGGTGGCCTTGGTCTCCTTGGCGAAGGCGACCGCCACGATCGTGATCAGCGACGCCGCGGCGACGTAGACGCCCACCGCGAAGGTGTTCTTCACGTCCTCGGCGCCGAGCAGCTGCACCGCGATGATCGGCGCCAGCGCTCCGGCGAAGATCGACGCGAGCTGGTAGCCCACCGAGGCACCGGTGTAGCGCACCGAGGTGCCGAACAGCTCGGAGAAGAACGCGGCCTGCGGGGCGTACATCAGCGAGTGGAAGAACAGGCCCACGACCACGGCGAGGAGGATCTTGCCGGGGCTGTTGGTGTCGAGCAGCCCGAAGAAGACGAACGCCCAGCCGGCCACGCCGATGGCACCGACGAGGTAGAGCGGCCGGCGGCCGACCTTGTCGGAGAACGCACCCACCGCCGGGATCAGGAAGAACTGGAAGGCGGCCGCGACCAGCAGCATCTTCAGGATCGTGCTCTTGTCCTGACCCAGGTAGGTCGTCACGTAGGTGATCGAGACGATCGTGAAGATGTAGTAGCTGATGTTCTCGGCCATCCGCATGCCCATCGCGATCAGGACCTCCTTGGGGTAGGTCTTGACCACCTCGATGATCGGCATGTGCGAGGAGGTCTCCTGCTTCGCGGCGATCTCGGCCTTGGCCTCCGCGTAGACCGGGGACTCCTCGAGCTGGAGGCGGACGTAGAGGCCGATCAGGACGAGCACGGCGGAGAGCAGGAACGGGATCCGCCAGCCCCAGGCCTCGAAGGTCGCGTCGCTCTGCACCGCGGCGAGCACGAACAGCACCCCGGTGGCCAGCAGGTTGCCGAGCGGCACCCCTGCCTGCGGCCAGGAGGACCAGAAGCCCCGGCGGGCGTCGTCCCCGTGCTCGGCGGCCATCAGCACGGCGCCGCCCCATTCGCCGCCGACGGCGAAGCCCTGCAGCAGGCGGCAGACCAGCAGCAGGATCGGGGCCGCGAGGCCGATCGTGGCGTACGTCGGGAGCAGGCCGATCGCGAAGGTGGCGATGCCCATCATCATCAGCGCGACGACGAGCATCTTCTTGCGCCCCACCCGGTCGCCGAAGTGACCGAACACCACGCCGCCGAGGGGTCGGGCCACGAAGCCCAGCGCGTAGGTGCCGAATGCCAGCAGCGTCGCGGTGACCGGCTCGGACTCGGGGAAGAACAGCTTGCCGAACACCAGCGCGGCGGCGGAGCCGTAGAGGAAGAAGTCGTACCACTCCACGGCCGTGCCGACGAGGCTGGCGAAGACCACCTTGGTGATGCTGTTGGTGGCCGGTGCGTCACCCCCGGTGGGCTGGCCGCCTTCGATCCTGGTCGTCGATGACATGTCGTTGCTTCCTTTCATGCGGCGGTCCAGCCGCCATCCATCAGGTAGGAGTTGCCGTTGATCGAGCCGGTCCCGGGGCCGCACAGGAAGGCGACCAGGTTGGCCACCTCGTCGACCTCGACGAGCCGCTTGACGGGGGTGCGGGCCAGCAGCACCTGGTCGAGGACCTCGTCCTCGGCGATCCCGTGGCTCGCGGCCTGGTCGGCGATCTGTCCCTGCACGAGCGGGGTGCGCACGTAGCCGGGGCAGACGGTGTTGCTGGTGACGCCCTTCTCGGCGCCTTCGAGGGCGATCACCTTGGAGAGGCCCTCGAGGCCGTGCTTGGCGCTGACGTAGGCGGACTTGTACGCCGAGGCGCGGTGGCCGTGCACCGACGAGACGTGCACCATCCGGCCCCAGCCGGCGGCGTACATCCCCGGCAGCAGCGCACGGGCGAGCAGGAAGGGTGCGTGCAGCATCACCTGGTGGATCAGGGCGAACCGCTCGGGCTCGAAGTCCTCGATCGGGGCGACGTGCTGGAGCCCGGCGTTGTTGACCAAGATCTCGATGCCGCGCCCGCCCAGGTCGAGGGCCTCGATCGAGGCCGGGTCGGAGAGGTCCGCGACGACGTGCTCGGCTCCCAGGGCCGCAGCGGCCTCCTTGACGCCGGCCTCGTCACGGTCGAGCAGGACCACCGACGAACCGTCGGCGACGAGCCGCTCGCTGACCGCTCGGCCGATGCCGCTGGCTGCGCCGGTGACCAGGGCCGTGCGACCCGAGAGTGTCGTCATGGCCGCGAGGTTACGTGGCCGACGTCCGGGTCGGCCATGGTTGAGAACCTATGTTTGGGGCTGCTCAGTGTGCGCAGATCACATGTCGCGGTGCAGCCTGAGCAGCTGCAGGGCCAGCTGGGCGTCCAGCAGCCGCCGGGGCGAGCGCCAGTCCTCCCCGAGGAGCTGCCCCACCCGCTCGAGCCGCTGGACCACGGTGTTGGGGTGGATGTGCAGGGACTCGGCGGTCTCGCGCAGGCTCGCCCCGGTGTCGAACCAGGCGGCCAGGGTGCCCAGCAGCGCGGTGCCGCGCTCGGTGTCGTAGGCCCGGACCGGTCCGACGGCGTGCTCGACGAAGTCGGCGAGCTCCTCGGCGCCCCCGCCGCCGAGCAGCAGCCGCGCCAGGCCGAGTCCCGCAGGGTCGGCCACGTCGCCGTGGCGGCCGAGGCGCTGGAGCGTGGTGAGCACCTGGCGGGCCTCGCGCCAGGACCGGCTGATCCCCCCCGCGCCGTCGGGGCAGGCGACCACGCCCACCGTGGCCCCTCCGAGCCGGTCGCGCAGACTCTCCCCGACCCGGGCCGCATCGGCCGGTGCCACCACCACGGCCAGCCCCTCGTGGGTGCCGCCGAGACCGTGCAGCTCGTGGGCCAGGGCGGCAGCGACCCGGGCCACCTGCTGGTCCGACCCGGCCTCCGCCGGCTCGGCGACCGCGACGCTCAGGGCGGTGTCGAGGTCGGCGCCCTGCTGGCGGGCGCGCTCGCGCAGCCGGGCCGGGTCGAGCTCGCGACCGGCGACCAGGTCGGCCAGCAGCTCGCCGCGCACCCGGCTCTCGGCCTCGGCCGCACTGCGCCCGAAGAGCAGCACCAGGGCCGTGACCAGGGCTCCGCGCTCGAGCGTGCGCCGCTCGGGCAGGTCCATCGGCTCCTCGGTGCGCAGCACGAGGGTGCCCAGGTGGTCCTCTCCGGCGGCGGCCGCCGCCAGCCACTCCCCCGACGGCGTCCGCACGCACCGGCCCGTGGCCAGGGCTGCGGCGACCGCGTCCGCGAGGTCGGGTGTCCCGCGCTCCTGGGTCCCGGCGAGAGGGCGCCAGTCGTCGTCGTAGACCGCGAGCCGGCCGCCGAGCACCTGCGCGAGCACCTCGGCGACCTCGACCACCCCGCCGCCGCGCAGGAGCACGCCGGTGAGCAGGTCGTGCGCGTGCGCGGCCCGCTCGGTGGCGACGTTGTGCGCCCGCAGCTCCTCGTTGGCCTCGGCGGCCGCCGCGACCGCCGTACGCGCCTGCTCGAAGAGCCGCGCGTTCTGCAGCGCCACCGCCGCGTGCGCCGCGAACGAGGTCAGCAGTGCGACCTCCTGGGCGGGGAACGGCCGGACGCTGCGGTGCACCGCGAGCAGGGCCCCGATCACGGTGCCGTCGACGGTGAGCGGCACCCCGAGGATGGCGCGGATCTGCTCGCCGTGGACCGCGCTGTCGATGTAGTCGCGGTGCACGAAGCGCTCGTCGGCCTCGTAGTCCTCGGTGAAGTACGGCGCCCCCGACTGCGCCACCAGGCCGAGCAGGCCGGTTCCCAGCGGGAGCCGCAGCTCCCGGAACTCCGGCGTCAGGGCCCCGTCGGTCACCTTCATGTACGACGCCCCCTCCTCCTCGTCGTTGAGGGAGAGGTAGGTCATGTCCGCACGCAGCAGGTGGCGCGCCCGACGCACGATCGCGGTGAGGATCGCGTCGAGGTCGCGGATCTCGCTGAGGTCTCGGGCGGTCTCGTTCAGGGCGCTGAGCTCGGCCTCCCGGCTGCGCTGGCGGGCCATCTGCTCGTGGATCCGCAGGGCCAGCGAGTGCTCGCGTCGCAACTGCTCGAGCTGCGCGGAGCCGGCCCCGGACACCTCGGCCTCGGCCACCACGACGTCGAGGTCCTCGCGCGAGGCCCCGGCCAGCAGCATCTCCAGGAACCTCGCCGTCACCTCCATGCGGGCGATCCTGCCAGTTGCGGCCACCGCAGGGCGCGGTCCGCGCACCAGCGTCCCCGTAGAATCGGCCGGATGCCCACCGCCACCCCTCGCACCCTGGCCGAGCAGCTCCGGGACTGGCCCGACGAGCGGCTCGCGACCCTGCTCGCGCAGCGCCCCGACCTGGCGACGCCCGCGCCGCACGACTCCTCCCAGCTGGCGGCGCGGGTGGTGGTCAAGGCCTCGGTGCTGCGGGCCCTGGACCTGCTGGACTCCCTCGAGCTCGCGGTGCTCCAGGCGCTCGTGCAGGGTGCCGACCCGGCCGAGGTGGTCGCGGCGGGCCCGGCAGCGGTGGAGCGCGCGGTGGACCGGCTGGCCGCGCTCGCGCTGGTGTGGGGTACGCCGGCCCGCCCGGTGCTGGTCGTCGGCGACCTGCTGCGGATGCCCGAGGGACCGCCCGCCGCCGTGGTGGCCGGCCTGCTCGCGGAGCTGACCCCGCAGGCGCGGGCGATCCTGGACCACCTCGAGGAGCAGCGCGCGGACGGCCGGTGGGGCGGTGCGGCCGGCCCGACCGCCGACCTGGTCGCCGCCGGCCTTCTGGTCCGGCGCGACGACCACCACGTGACGATCCCCTGGAACGTGCGGCTCGCCCTGCACGGCGGCTGCTCCACCGTCGGGGTGGAGCAGGCCCCCGAGCTGGCCGTCTCCGAGCGGCCCCAGTCGCTGGTCGACCGCGCGGCCGCGGGCGCGGCCTTCGAGTTCGTGCGCCGCACCGAGCTGCTGCTCGACCGGTGGGGCACCCACCCGCCGCCTGCCTTGAAGGCCGGCGGGCTCGGCGTACGCGAGCTGAAGGCGGCCGCCCAGCTGCTGCACGTCGAGATCGGCGTGGCGGCGCTGGTGATCGAGACCGCCTCCGCGGCCGGGCTGCTCGCGCAGGGGATGGCCGAGGAGCCCGAGGCCGTGTGGCTGCCGACCGAGACCTACGACGTCTGGCAGGCCGGGGCGAGCGCGCAGCGCTGGGTCGCCCTGGCCCGTGCCTGGCTGAGCAACCCCCGGCTGGCGTCCGCCGTGGGAGGGCGGATCGGCGACAAGCCGGTCAACGCCCTGTCCCCCGACCTCGAGCGCAGCTGGCTGGTGGCCCTGCGGGGCGACGCCCTCGCCGCGCTGGACGAGCTCGGCGAGGGCCAGTCCCTGGCGGCCGGCACCGGCCTGCCCTCCCTGGTCGAACGACTGCGCTGGCGGCGCCCCCGCCGCCCGGCAGCCAGGCTGAAGCAGGTCGTGCCGCTGCTCGGGGAGGCGGCGCTCCTCGGGATCAGCGGGCTGGATGCGGTCTCCGGCTTCGGCCGCGCGCTCCTTCAGGACGGTGACCCGGTCGATGCCCTGACCGAGCTGCTCCCGGCCCCGGTCGACCACGTGCTCCTCCAGGCCGACCTGACCGCGATCGCGCCGGGGCCGCTGGAGACCGAGCTGGCGCGGCGGCTGGCCCTGGTCGCCGACGTCGAGTCCCGTGGCGGCGCCACCGTCTACCGCTTCGTCTCGACCTCGGTGCGCCGGGCCTTCGACGCCGGCTGGTCGGCGAGCGAGGTGCACGAGTTCGTCGCCGAGACCTCGCGCACTCCCGTGCCGCAGTCGCTGAGCTACCTGATCGACGACGTCTCCCGTCGCTTCGGCACCCTGCGCGCGGGCCACGCGGACTCGTTCCTGCGCAGCGACGACGAGACCGCGCTGACCGAGCTGCTGCACGCACCCGGCGCGGACACGCTGCGCCTGCGGCGGATCGCCCCGACGGTGCTGGTCTCCGACCTCGCGCTGGGGGTGCTGTTGCCGCGGATCCGCGAGCTCGGCCTGGCGCCGGTCGTGGAGGCGGCTGACGGCACCGTCCGGGTGGCCCGGCCCGATGTCTTCCGGGCCCGCCCGGCGCGGCGGCGTACGACCGCGGCGACGCAGGTCCGCACGGCTGCGCACACCGCCGCCGTGGTCACGGCCATCCGCGCCGGCGACCGCACGGTCGGTGCCCGCCCCAACCGCGGGCAGTCCGCGTCGACCCCGGCCGACGTGATCGCGATGCTGCGCGAGGCGGCCGAGAGCCGGGGGTCGCTGGTGATCGGCTACGTCGGCAACGACGGCACCGTCGCCGAGCGCACGGTCGTCCCCGAGCGCGTCGAGGGCGGCCAGCTGACGGCGTACGACGAGCGCAGCGACGGCCCCCGCAGCTTCGCGATCCACCGGATCACGGCGGTCTCGCGTCCGCTCGGCGAGGACTAGGGGCCGCCGGGCGGGGCCGCACCGACCCACCCCGAGGGACCGCTCCCTAGACTCGGACAGTTATGAACGACGGCCCCCTCATCGTCCAGTCGGACAAGACCCTCCTGCTCGAGGTCGACCACGAGCTGGCCGACGCCTGCCGCAAGGCGATCGCGCCGTTCGCGGAGCTGGAGCGCAGTCCCGAGCACATCCACACCTACCGGCTGACCCCGCTGGGGCTCTGGAACGCCAGGGCCGCCGGCCACGACGCCGAGCAGGTGGTCAACGTGTTGTTGACCTTCAGCCGGTACGCCGTCCCGCACGCCCTGCTCGTCGACGTCGCGGAGACGATGGCGCGCTACGGGCGGCTGCGGCTGGACAAGCACCCCGTGCACGGGCTGGTGCTCTCCAGCACCGACCGTGCGGTCTTCGAGGAGGTGCTGCGCAGCAAGAAGGTCGCGGGCATGCTCGGCGAGCGGCTCGACCCCGACAACGTGGCGGTCCACGCCAGCGAGCGCGGCAACCTCAAGCAGGCCCTGCTCAAGCTCGGCTGGCCCGCTGAGGACTTCGCGGGCTACGTCGACGGCGAGGCCCACAAGATCGACCTCGTCGAGGCCGGCTGGACCCTGCGGCCCTACCAGAGGGAGGCCGCCGAGTCGTTCTGGCACGGCGGGTCCGGGGTCGTCGTACTCCCCTGTGGAGCGGGCAAGACCATCGTCGGCGCGGCCGCCATGGCGCGGGCCGGGGCCACCACCTTGATCCTGGTCACCAACACCGTCAGCGCGCGGCAGTGGAAGGCCGAGCTGCTCAAGCGCACCAGCCTGAGCGAGGACGAGATCGGGGAGTACAGCGGCGCCAGGAAGGAGGTCCGGCCGGTCACGATCGCGACCTACCAGGTGCTGACGACGCGCCGCCAGGGCCTCTACCCGCACCTGGAGCTCCTCGACGCCCGCGACTGGGGGCTGATCGTCTACGACGAGGTGCACCTGCTGCCGGCCCCGATCTTCCGGATGACCGCCAACCTGCAGGCCCGCCGCCGGATCGGGCTGACCGCCACGCTCGTGCGCGAGGACGGTCGCGAGGGCGACGTGTTCAGCCTGATCGGGCCCAAGCGGTACGACGCCCCGTGGAAGGACATCGAAGGGCAGGGCTGGATCGCCCCGGCCGACTGTGTCGAGGTGCGGGTCACGCTGCCCGAGGACGAGCGGATCGCCTACGCCACGGCCGAGCCGGAGGAGCGCTACCGACTGGCCAGCTGCACCTACGCCAAGACCCTCGTCGCCGAGAGGCTGGTCGCCGACCACCGCGGCGAGCCGACGCTGGTGATCGGGCAGTACCTCGAGCAGCTCGACGAGCTCGCCGAGCACCTCGACGCCCCCGTGATCAAGGGCGAGACCACGGTCAAGGAGCGCGAGCGTCTCTACGCCGCCTTCCGGGCCGGTGAGATCCAGCTGCTGGTGGTCTCCAAGGTCGCCAACTTCTCCATCGACCTGCCCGAGGCCTCCGTCGCCATCCAGGTCTCCGGCAGCTTCGGCTCGCGCCAGGAGGAGGCGCAGCGGCTCGGTCGGCTGCTGCGGCCCAAGGCCGACGGCAAGACCGCCCGGTTCTACACCGTGGTCAGCCGCGACACCGTCGACGCCGACTTCGCCCAGAACCGGCAGCGCTTCCTGGCCGAGCAGGGCTACGCCTACCGCATCGTGGATGCCGGTGACCTCTGAGATCGGGCCCCTCGTAGGGTTGGGCGGGTGACTGCGCCTGAGGTACTCCTGCTCGAGAACATCCATCCCGCGGCCAGCGATGCCTTCGAGCGCAACGGCATCAGGGTGCACCGTCGCTCGCAGTCCCTCGGCGAGGACGAGCTGATCGAGGCCCTCAAGGGCATCTCCCTGGTCGGGATCCGCTCCAACACCAAGATCACCGAGCGGGTGCTCCAGCAGTCACCCCAGCTGCTCGCCATCGGCGCGTTCTGCATCGGCACCAACCAGATCGACCTCGCGGGCGCGGCCCGGCGCGGGATCGCGGTCTTCAACGCGCCGTACTCCAACACCCGCAGCGTGGTCGAGCTCGTGATCGCCGAGATCATCGCGCTGGCCCGGCGGCTGACCGAGAAGACCGAGAAGATGCACGCCGGCGTCTGGGACAAGTCCGCCGCGGGGAGCCACGAGGTCCGCGGGCGCACGCTCGGCATCATCGGCTACGGCAACATCGGCACCCAGCTCTCCAACGTCGCCGAGGCGATGGGCCTGCGGGTGATCTTCTTCGACACCGCCGACCGCCCCGCGCACGGCAACGCCCGCCGCGTCGCCACCCTCGACCAGCTGCTCGCCGAGGCCGACGTGGTCTCGCTGCACGTCGACGGTCGCCCCGGGAACGCCGGCATGTTCGGCGCGGCGGAGTTCGCCCGGATGAAGCCGCGGTCGCTGTTCATCAACGCCTCGCGCGGCATGGTCGTCGACGACGTCGCCCTGCGCGAGCACATCATCTCGGGCCACATCGCAGGCGCCGCGATCGACGTCTTCCCCGTGGAGCCCAAGGCCCAGGGCGACGAGTTCCAGTCCGCGCTGCGCGGCCTCGACAACGTGATCCTGACCCCGCACGTCGGCGGCTCCACCCAGGAGGCCCAGGAGGAGATCGGCTTCTTCGTCTCCAACAAGCTCACCAACTTCGTGCGCGGCGGCAGTACGGCGCTGAGCGTGAACCTGCCCGTCGTCGCGGTGCCGCCGCTCCAGCACGGGTCGCGGATCGCGCTGCTGCACCACAACCTGCCCGGCGTGCTGGCCTCGGTGAACCAGATCCTGGCCGAGCACAAGGCCAACGTGGACGCGCAGTACCTCTCCACCCACGGCGAGCAGGGCTACGTGGTCACCGACGTCTCGACCACGCTGACCCCGGAGATCGTCCAGGACCTGCGCTCGGCCGACTCCAGCATCTGGCTGCGCACCTACTCGGCCTGAGCGGCCTGCCGCCGTGGGACCGGCTCAGCCGCGGTGCCGCTGCGCGTCGATCAGCGCCCGGCGCAGCCTCGGTGGCATCTGGTCGCCCCCTCCCGACGTACGCGCCGCGCGTGCCGAGACCGACGGCGGCGGCACCGCCGGGCAGGCCCGGTCGGGACCGGCGCCGTCCACCCGGGTGGGCACGACGCCCGTGCGCAGGTAGTCGGCCACCGTCTGGTCGACGCAGGACACCCCCGACAGCGAGCTGGCGTGGGTGGTGCCACCGATCCCCGCGACCAGCGAGGCCGAGGGGAACAGCCGGCGCGCGGTGAGCGCGCCGGAGTACGGCGTGGCCGCGTCCCGGGTCTCGCTGATCAGCAGGATCTTCGCGCTCACCGCGGAGCCGGAGACCGCGAGCCGGGCGTGCGACGGCGCCTTCCAGCTCAGGCACGGGGCGTTGTACCAGGTGTTGCCCCAGGTCAGGAACGGGTCGGTGCGGTGCACGGCGGCCGAGTCCTTGAGGGTGCGCGCGGTGGCGGGCCAGGGCGCGTCGGTGCACTGCACCGCGTTGTAGACCGCGAAGCCGTTGTCGTCACCCATCGAGCTGGCGCGGTAGCGCGCGAACATGGCGCCGCCGCGGTTGTTGCGGATCAGCTGCGCATAGGCCCGGCCGTACTCCGGCCAGCCGTAGACGTAGTAGCCGACCTCGACCATCGCGTCGGCCAGCTCCGAGGGACCCAGCTTGCCGCCGGCCGAGGGCTTGCGGTCCAGCTGGGCCAGCTTCTGGTAGTAGCCGCGCCGGATCCTGGTCCAGCTGGAGCCGAGCCGGAACGTCCGCGGGCGCTTGGCGAGGTAGTGCCAGAAGGTGTTCAGGTTGGCGTCGAAGGCCCGGTCCTGGTCGAGCCCGGCGTCGTACCAGGTGCGGCGGGCGTCGACGACGCCGTCCAGCACGAAGCGGCCGACGCGGTCGGGGTAGCGCGTGGCGTAGACCTGGCCGAGGTAGCTGCCGTAGGAGAAGCCGTAGAGGTTCAGCAGGTCGGCACCGAGCGCGGCGCGCAGCAGGTCCATGTCGCGCACCGTGTCCAGCGTGGTCATGTGCGCGATCAGACTCCGCTGGGTCGCGGTCCGGGCGCAGGCGGCCGAGTAGCTGCGGTTCTTGCGCAGCCAGTAGTTGCGGATCGCCCGGGTGCGGGGCACGTAGCTGGGCCGGTCGGTGCCGAAGTAGCTCCAGCTGCAGTGCAGCGAGGGGCTGCTGCTGCCGACGCCGCGGGGGTCCAGGCCGATCCAGTCGTAGGTCTCACCGACCCTGTCCGGGACCCGCTCGCCGAGCGTGGGGAGCAGCAGGCCGGAGCCACCGGGGCCGCCGGGGTTGGTGAGCATCACGCCCCGGTAGTCGGCCGCGGAGGAGGTGTGCACCCGCCGGGTCAGGGCCAGCCGGATCTTGGTCCCACCGGGGTGGGCGTGGTCGAGCGGCACCTGCAGGCTGCCGCACTCGAGGTCCCGCCCCTGCAGCCAGGCGTCGGTGCACGGCGACCAGGCGATGCTCCCGGCGGACGCGGGCGCAGCGGCGGGTGCGGCCGCGGCCGGGCCACTCGCGGAGGGCGTTGCGACCAGGCCGGTCGCCACGAGGAGCACGGGGAGCAGTGCAGCGAGACGCACGCGGGTGACCAGCCTTCCAGGCCCTCGGGGTGTCCGAGCCGGGTGCAGCATCTCCCGCTAAGTCCGAGGTGTCCAGATGTGAGGTGCTCTGGGGGTGGATCGGTCTAGTCGACCGGTATGCCGAGGGCCCGGGAGAGCGCGTCGTCGAGCAGCATCCGCCACGAGCGCACGTGGTCGGCCTCCACCGAGGCTCGGGTCCAGGAGCTGCCGGTGCGGGCGGAGGACCCGATCGCGAACCGGCGTACGCCGGCCCGGACCAGCCACGGGACCAGGTCGGGGGTGAGCCCGCCCCCGGCCAGCAGCAGCTCGGCCGCCCGTGGGTCGTGGGAGGCGCGCTGGATCAGCTCCTCGGCGCCGTGCTCGAGCCCGCGGGTGGAGCCGGCGGAGATCACCGCCTCGAGCCCGGGCAGCCCGATCACGTCGCGCCACGCACGGTCGGCGTCCAGGGCGACGTCGAAGCCGTGGAAGAGCCACGGGACCCCACCCAGGTCGGCGCACATCTGGGCGCACCGGTGCCGGTCCACCTCGAGGTCGTGGTCCAGGAACCCGTAGGCCACCCCCCGGGCACCGAGCTCGACGAACGTGCTGCCGAGCTCCACGAGGCGGTCGTAGTCGCCGTCCGGCGTGCGCAGCACCACCCAGACCGGCAGGTCGGTCTCGCGCACCACGGCCGAGACCGCGGCCGGCTCGGGCGAGTAGTGCCCGTCCGCGGGGTCCCCGCTGAGCAGCAGCCGGTCGGCGCCGCCCTCGGTGGCCGCCTCGGCGTCGCGACCGTGCAGCACCACCACGTCGAGGTGCACACTCTGCGCTGCGGAGCTGAGCCGGTCGGGGGTCTGCCGGTCGGGGGTCTGCCGGTCGGGGGTCACAATGACATCGTGACAGCACCCGACGCCGTGATCAGGGCACGTGCCCTGGTGTTGCGCGACCTCGAGAGCACCGGTGCCGCCGACCCCGAGACGGTCTCCGCCCTGGAGTCCGCGGTGGCCGACCGGGGCTGGTGGCTCGAGCAGTGGGCCGAGGGCCGCGACTTCGTGGTCGGGCTGGTGGCCCAGGACGTCCAGGACGCGATCCTCGACACCCGCGGCCGCTGGCCGCTGTGCCGGTCCTGCGACCACCTCGACCCGCACGCGCTCTACGTGCAGCCCGACCTCGGCGGCCCCGACCCCACCTGGGTCTGCGAGGTCGCCGGCATCGTGGTCGCCCCGGTGGGCGGGTTGTAGGCGTGTCGGTTTTTCACGTTCTCTTGTGAAACTGGCACTTCTCTGCCGTTGCAACGGCAGAGAAGTGCCAGTTTCTCGGGGTCAGTGACCCTGGTTGGCGTTCCAGCAGGGCTCCGGCGTGCGTACGGCGACCCAGCCGGCGCCCGGGTCCGTGGGCTCCGCGGACCCGGCCTCGCTCTCCCGCTCGTCGTACGGCGACCCGGCTCTCCGCCCGTCGTAGGGCGACCCCGCTCTCCCGCCCGTCGAGCAGCGGCCCAGCTCTCCGCTCGTCGTACGGCGACCCCGCTCTCCGCCCGTCGTAGGGCGACCTCGCTCCCCCGCCCGTCGAACAGCGACCCGGCTCTCCGCCCGTCGAACAGCGGCCCAGCCTCCCGCCCGTCGAACAGCGACCCGGCTCTCCGCCCGTCGCACGGCGGCCCAGCCTCCCGCCCGTCGAACAGCGACCCAGCCTCCCGCCCGTCGTACGGCGACCCGGCCTCCCGCCCGTCGTACGGCGACCCAGCCTCCCGCCCGTCGCACGAATCATCCTCGGCGCGTCGCATCACGAAGCCCCGACCCCGTCCACCCCCACCACCAACCCGACCCAGCCAAGCCCCACAACCCGGGGCGCCGACTCAGCGCAGGTGCTCGGGGCGCAGCACCGGCACCCACAGGGTGTAGCGGTCGGCGCGGTAGACGCTGCGGGTGACCTCGACGACGTTCTCGCGGCAGAACGCGCGCCGGGAGATGTGCAGGACCGGAGAGCCGGGCTCGAGCTCGAGCAGGTCGGCCTCCTCCTCGGTGGCGATCCCGGCCAGCACCGAGTCCTCGCCCCAGGTGGGCATCAGGTCGCGCATCGCGAACCAGAAGTACAGGCTCGAGGGCAGCGCCTCGTCGAGGAAGTTCGGGAACAGCTCGAGGGAGAGGTAGACGTGCTGGATCGCCATCGGCACCCCGTCGGCCAGCCGCAGCCGCTGCCAGTGCGCGATCGGGCCGCCCTCGTCGATCTCCAGGGCACGGGCCACGCCGGGACCGGCGCTCTCGCGACGGGCCAGCAGGGTGCGGGACTCGGGCTTCTTGCCGCGGCGCTCCATCTCCTCGGTGTACGCCGAGAGCCGCATCTGCATGTCGATCAGCGGCTTGGTCACGAACGTGCCGCGTCCGGCAATCCGCTCGAGCAGGCCCTGGGCGACCAGAGCGTCGATCGCGTGGCGCACCGTCATCCGGGCGACGCCGAACTGCTCGGCGAGGTCGCGCTCGGAGGGTGCTGGGGTGCCAGGCTCGGCGCTGACGATCACCGACCGGACGTACTCCCGGACCAGCACGTGCTTGCGCCCACGCCGGGCACCGCGTGTCGACTGCTCATCCACGCGAACTGCTCCTTTGATGGGGTCGGTTCAGAAACTATCGGGCTCAGAGGTACAGCGACACCTGTTCCACCAAAAAGGGACAGTGGCTTTGGGCTCACTCGGTCGCAATGGCCTCGAGAACGTCGAGCCTCGCGGCACGGCGGGCCGGCAACAGCGCGGCCAGCAGGCCGATCACCACCGACACCAGCAGGTAGCCGCCCAGGCTCGCCCAGGGGATCGAGGTCACCTCGAGACCCTCGTCGCGCACCGAGGCCATCAGCGCGATCCCGAAGACCAGCCCCATCCCGATCCCCATCAGTGCGCCGAGCACGGCGATCGCGACCGACTCCAGTCCCACCATCCGCCGCATCTGCCGGCGGTCGAGGCCGATCGCGCGCAGCAGGCCGACCTCGCGGGTGCGCTCGATGATCGAGAGCCCGAGGGTGTTCACCACACCGAGGACCGCGATCACCAGGGCCAGGCCCAGCAGCGCGTAGATCATCAGCACCAGCCGGTCGATCGGGGCGCGCTGCTCCGCGGCGTACTCCCGCTGGTCCTTGACCGTGATGATCGGCAGCTTGGCGGTGGCGTCCTCGAGTCGCTGCTTGACCGCGGCGGAGCTCGCCCCGGGCTTGAGCTTGATCAGCAGCTGGGAGTCCTCGGCCGCGTAGCCGCCACTGCTGAGCGCGTCGAGCGTGGTCAGGTAGTCCGCCCCGAAGGAGCTCTCGAAGAACCCCGCGACCCGCAGCCTGGTGACGCCCTCGGGGAACTTGAACGGCAGCTCCTGCCCCACCTTCAGGCCCTTGTCCGCGGCCGTCTTCGCACCGACGAGCAGGCTCTCGCCCCGGAAGCGGGCCAGCGACCCGGCGGTCATCTCGATCCGGAGGACGGCCCCGACCGTCGCCGGGTCGACGGCAGCGAGGAAGGTCCGCTCGCCGCCGCCACGGACCACCACCGTGCGCACCCGGGTCACGCTCCGGACCCCCGGGTCCTTGGCGGCCATGGTGCCGATCTCGGTGGAGAAGCCCTGACCGATGGCGTTGCTGATCACGATGTCGCCCAGGAAGTTCTTCTGCACCGACTGGTCCACGCTCGCCTTGGCCGAGGCTCCCGCGATCGACATCGTGGTCACCAGTGTCAGCCCGATCATCAGCGCCGACGCGGTCGCGGCCGTGCGCCGGGGGTTGCGCAGGGAGTTCTGGCCGGCCAGGTTGCCGACGCTGCCGAACAACCCGCGGTAGAGCCTTGCCGTGACCGCCAGGAAGGGGCGCGAGGTGCTGGGGCTCGCCGCGGCCATCCCGAGCATCGCGAACAGCGCACCGCCACCGACCCAGTACCCCGGGTCCGGCACGTCGAGGAACAGCCCGGTCAGGCCGGCCGCGACCCCGGCCAGCATCATCAGCGAGCCGACCAGCAGCCGTCGGTGCATCGAGGACTCCGGCATCGCGACGTCGTCTCGCAGCGCGGCGATCGGCGGGATCAGGCTCGAGCGACGGGCCGGGAGGTACGCCGCCACCATCGTCACCAGCAGCCCGACCGCGAGCGCGGCCAGCGGCGTCCGCGGCGCGAACACCAGCGAGGTCCCGGAGAGGTCGAGCCCGAAGCTGGCGAACAGCGCCCGGATCCCGATCGCCAGCAGCACCCCGAGGCCCAGCCCGACAGCGCTGCCGACCAGCCCGACCACGAACGCCTCGAACAGCACCGAGCGGGTGATCTGCCTCCGGGAGGCACCCAGCGCCCGCAGCAGCGCCAGCTCACGGCTGCGCTGGGCCACCAGCATCGAGAAGGTGTTCACGATCAGGAAGGAGCCGACCACCAGCGCGATGCCGGCGAAGACGAGCAGGAAGATCGTGATGAAGTTGATCGCCTCCAGCAGGCCGCTGGCCGCCTCCGCCGCGGCCTTCTTGCCGGTCAGCGCCTCGTAGCCCTTCGGCAGCACCTTCGCCACGTCGTCGCGGAGCTCCTGCTCGGAGACCCCCGGCTTCGCGGTGACCCAGGCGTCGTTGAAGACGTCCCTGCCGTCGAGGAAGAGCTTCTGGGCCGTCCTGGTGTCGAAGATCGACGCGGTGGCGCCGTTGAGCGAGCCACCGTCGGGATAGCCCGCGATCCCGACCAGCCGCGGCTCGAGCAGAGCCTTCTTCCCGGCACTGACCAGTCGCACCTGCTCACCGAGGCCGTAGCCGGCCCGGCGTACGGTCGCAGCGTCGATCACCACCTCGTTCTCGCCCCGGGGCGCCCGCCCGCGCACCACCTGCAGCGGCTCGACCCCACCCGCGGCCGGCGCATCGCTGGCGTTGAAGCCCAGGCCCGGTGCACCCTGGCCACCGATCACCCGGTTGTCCTTGCCGATCACGAAGACGCCGAAGCTGACCACGTTGCCGTCGGCGCGCGCGGCGCCTGGCACCTTCGCCAGCGAGTCGACGACGTCGGCGGGGATCGAGAGCGTCGTCGGGTTGGACTCGTTGTTGCTGGCGCCGACGGGGCGTACGACGACGTCGCCGACCGAGCTGTCGAAGATCGCCACGAAGCTCTTGTTCAAGGTGTCGGTGAAGATCAGCGTGCCGGCCACGAAGGCGACCCCGAGCACGATCGCGAACGTGCTCATGATCAGCCGGAGCTTGCGGCCGAGCAGGCTCCTCCAGGCAGCGTGCAGCATGCGGGTCAGGCCCCCGCGGGGGGCGCGGTGGTCTCCTGGGCGGCCATCCGCTCCAGCACCGTCTCGCGGGTCGGCTCGAGGAGGACCCCGGAGAGCCGGCCGTCGGCGAGGAACACGACGCGGTCGGTGTAGGCCGCCGCCACCGGATCATGGGTCACCATCACCACGGTCTGGCCGAAGGCGTGGGCCGACTGCTGCAGCAAGCTGAGCACCTCGGCCCCCGACCTGGAGTCCAGGTTGCCGGTCGGCTCGTCGGCGAAGACGATCGCGGGTCGGCTGACCAGGGCCCGGGCCACGGCGACCCGCTGCTGCTGGCCCCCGGAGAGCTGGTTGGGCCGGTGGTCGAGCCGGTCCCGGAGGTTGACGGTGTCGATCACGGTCTCGAACCAGCCCTTGTCGGGGCGGCGGCCGGCGATCGAGAGCGGGAGCAGGATGTTCTCCTCGGCGCTCAGCGTGGGGATCAGGTTGAAGGACTGGAAGACGAAGCCGACCTTCTCCCGGCGCAGCCGCGTCAGGCTCCGGTCGTCGAGGCCGCCGATCTCGGTGTCACCGACGAAGACCTGCCCCGACGTGGGGCTGTCCAGGGCGGCGCAGCAGTGCATCAGCGTGGACTTGCCCGAGCCGGAGGGGCCCATCACGGCCGTGAACTCCCCCGAGGCGATCTCCAGGGTGACCCCGTCGAGGGCGCGCACCTCGGCCGCGCCGCTGCCGTAGACCTTGGTCAGGTCGACCACCCGGGCGGCCACCACGAAGCCGTCGGAGTCGGTCGAGGGCTGGTCCTTCACCGTCGTCATGGCTCAACGGTGCCAGCACCCCGGTGAACGCGCACTCCGGGGCACTCGCGAGTGGCCCAGCCGGCGCCTCCGGCCGGTGCCCCACAGCGCGCTCAGCGACTCCGGCGGCCCCGCAGCGCCCGCAGGACCACCAGCACCAGCACGACTCCGAGTGCCTGCTTCCAGTAGGCCCTGGCCAGCACCGGGAGCACGGTCGCGCCGAGGTCCAGCGCGTCGTCCCCGCCGCCGGTCACCGGTTGCGGGCGGGTGGCAGCCGACGACGGGGGCGCGGACTCCTGGGCCGCCTTCGCCCGCGACGTGGCGGCATCGGCTGCCCCGGTGGCCTCCGCCGTGGTCTGCCCGCTGGTCTGCGCCGTGGTCTGCGCTCCGGCCTCGGCCACGTCGGGTTCCGACTCGGGCTCGGGGGGTGCACCCAGCTTCTGCTCCAGGCAGCCGACGAACTGGCCCAGCAGCTTGTCACTGACGTCTTGCATCACCCCTCGCCCGAACTGCGCGGGCTTGCCGGTGATGTTGACGTCGCTGAGCACCTCGACATGGGTTGCCGTGCCCTGGCTGGTCATCGTCGCGGTGACGTGCGCCCCTGCCGTGCCGTTGCCACGCTTGTCCTTGCCCTTGGCGTCGATCACCATCCGGCCGGCGGCCTGGTCCTTCTCCACGAAGGTGCCGGTGCCGTTGTAGACCAGGGCGATCGGGCCGAGCTTGACCTTGACGGTTCCCTGGAAGCTCTCGCCCTCCACCGAGGTCACCGCTGCGCCGGGAAAGCACAGCGCGACCGACTCGATGTCGTTGAAGGCAGCCCAGGTCTCCTCCAGCCCGGCCGGCACGGTGAACTCGTGCCGCAGCTCCATCCCCATGCTCAGCCGCCCGCGGCGGCGAGCACCGCGCGGCGGGTGAGCACGGTGGCCAGGTGCTTGCGGTAGTCCGAGTCGCCGTTGAGGTCCGAGGGCGGGCTGGTGCCGTCCGCGGCCTGGTCGCAGGCGGCGCGTACGCCGTCCTCGGTGGCCTCGCAGCCGACCAGGGCCTGCTCGGTGGCGCTGGCGCGCAACGGGGTGTTGCCCATGTTCACCAGGCCGATCCGGGCCTCGCTGATCGTGGACCCGTCGAGCTTGACCGCAGCCGCGATCGAGACGATCGGCCACTGGTGCGCGACCCGCACGAACTTCTCGTAGTGGGTCCCCCAGCCGTCGTACTTCTTGAACCGGATCGCGGTGAGCAGCTCGTCCTCGCCCACCGCGGTCGCGAACAGGTCCTCGAAGAAGTCCGCTGCCGCCACCGTGCGCTCGCCGTTCTGCCCGGTGATCACCAGCTCGGCGTCCAGGGCCAGGGTCGGCGCCCCGCAGTCACCCGCGGGATCGGCGTGCACCAGCGCGCCGCCGAGGGTGCCGCGGTGCCGGATCTGGGGATCGGCCACCTCGGTGATCGCCTGGTGGAGCAGGGTCAGGCTGTTCTTGACCGCGTCGTTGGCGAGGATCTCGTAGTACGGCGCCATCGCCCCGATCACGATCGTGTCCCCCTCGTCACGGATCTCGCGCAGCGAGTCGATGCCGTTGATGTCCACGATCATCTCGGGGGCGTTGAGCCGCATCCGCAGCACCGGCAGCAGCGACTGGCCACCGGCGAGCACCTTGGCCTCGTCCCCGTGCGCCGCGAGCGCGGCCAGTGCCTCGTCGACGGTGGTGGGGGCGAGGTAGTCGAACTTCGCGGGGATCACTGGCCTGCTCCTTCGGTGTTGCCGGCCGTACGGTCGGTCTGGCCCTCCTGGCCGGTGGACTCGTCGAAGTGCGGCGCCGCCCCTCCGGTGGTCGGGTCGGACCCGCCTCCGTCGCGGGCGTGGATCGCCTTCCAGACCCGCTCGGGCGTGCACGGCATCACGATGTCCTCCACGCCGAACTGGCGGATGGCATCGAGCACGGAGTTGACCACCGCCGGCGTGGAGGCGATGGTGCCGGCCTCGCCGACCCCCTTGGTGCCCAGGGTGTTGGTCAGCGACGGGGTGGTGGTGTGGTCGATGTCGAAGCTGATCGTGTCGGCGGCCGTCGGCACGAGGTAGTCCACGAACGAGGCCGAGACCAGCGTGCCGGCGTCGTCGTACACCGCCTCCTCCCACAGCGCCTGTGCGATGCCCTGGACGAGCCCGCCGTGCACCTGGCCGGCCACGATCAGCGGGTTGATGATGTTGCCGATGTCGTCGACGCAGGTGTACTTGCGCATCTGTACGCGCCCGGTCTCGGTGTCCACCTCGACGGCGCACAGGTGGGTGCCGTGGGGGTAGTTGAAGTTCACCGGGTCGTAGGTGGCATCGGAGTCCAATGAGGGCTCCACGCCGTCGGGCAGGTTGTGCGCCGCGAAGGTGGCCAGCGCCACCTCGGTCATCAGCACACCCTGGTCGGTGCCCTTCACACCGAAGCGACCGCCGGAGTACTCCAGGTCGTCCGCGTTGGCCTCCAGCAGGTGGGCCGCGATCGGCTTGGCCTTCTCGATCACCTTCTCGACGGCCTTGACGATCGCCTCACCACCGACGACCAGGGAGCGCGACCCGTAGGTGTCCAGTCCCTTGTGAGCCACCTGGGTGTCGCCGTGGAGCACCTCGATGTCCTCGAACGGGATGCCGAGCCGGTCCGAGACGATCTGGCTGAACGCCGTCTCGTGGCCCTGCCCGTGCGCGCTCGCGCCGGTGATCAGCTCGACCTTCCCGGTCGGCAGCATCCGCACGCTGGCGTGCTCCCAGCCACCGGCCCCGTAGTCGAGGCTGCCGAGCACCCGGCTGGGGGCGAGGCCGCACATCTCGGTGAACGTCGAGACGCCGATGCCCAGCTGGACCGGGTCACCGGACTCGCGGCGCTGCTTCTGCTCGGCCCGCAGCTCGTCGTACCCGAAGTTGGCCTTGGCCTTGCGGGTGGCCTCCTCGTAGTTGCCGGAGTCGTACTCCAGCCCGGCGACCGTGGTGAAGGGGAACTCGGTGTTCTTGATCCAGTTCTGCTCCCGGACCACGAGCGGGTCGACGCCGAGCTCGGTGGCGAGCTCGTCCATGATCCGCTCGATCGCGAAGGTCGCCTCGGGCCGGCCGGCGCCACGGTAGGCGTCGGTCCAGGTCTTGTTGGTCAGGACGGTCTGCACCTCGAAGTGGTACGCCGGGAACTTGTAGATCGCGTTGAACATGAAGGCACCGAGCACCGGCACGCCGCCGCCGACGAGGCTCACGTGCGAGCCGAGGTCGGCCAGGAGCTCGACCTTGAGACCGGTGACGGTGCCGTCCTTCTCTGCGGCCAGCGTGATGTGCTGCCACTGGTCGCGACCGTGGTGGGCCGCCATCAGCGACTCCGAGCGGGTCTCGGTGTACTTCAGCGGCTTGCCCAGGCGCCGCGCCAGGACCATGGTGATGAACTCCTCCGGCGTGGTCTGCAGCTTGCCGCCGAAGCCACCCCCGACATCGGGGGCGATCACCCTGATCTTGGACTCGGGGATGCCGAGCACCGCCGCGAGCAGGAACCGCAGGATGTGCGGGATCTGGGTGGCCGACCACATCGTGACCTGCTCACCGGTCGGGTCCACCACCACCGAGCGCGGCTCCATGAACGCGGGGATCAGGCGCTGCTGGCGGAACTCGCGCTCGATCACGATGCCGCTCTCACGCGCCTTGGAGATCGCGTCCTCGACGTTGCCGCCGGTGCCGGCCTCGGCGGAGTCGAACTTCCACAGCGCGGACTTGTTGGTGCCGAGGTCGGGGTGCGCCAGGGCGCCCCCGTTGTCCGGGGTCGCCTCGGCGGCCTCCTTGAGGTCGAGGGCCGCGGGGAGCTCCTCGAAGTCCACGTCGACCAGCTCCGCGGCGTCGCGCGCCTCGGCGGCGGTGCGGGCCACGACCACGGCGACGATCTCGCCGGCGAAGGCGACCCGGTCCACGGCCACCGGCGGGTGCGCCGGGGTGACCTGGTCGGGGGTGATCGGCCAGGCGTTGGGCAGCGAGCCCTGCTCCTCGGCCACGTCCTTGCCGGTGATCACGGTGACCACGTTGGGCGCGGCCTTGGCTGCCTCGACGTCGATCGCGGTGATCGTCGCGTGGGCGTGCGGGCTGCGCACCATCGCGACGTGCAGCATCCCCGGCAGGGTGATGTTGTCGGTCCACTTGGTGCGGCCGGTGATCAGCCGCTGGTCCTCCTTGCGGCGGCGCTCGCGGCCGATCTCCTTGGCGGGGGGCGCGTCCTGGGTCGTCGTCATCTCAGACCTCCACCGTCTCGGTCTCGGCGAGCTCGGCCGGCGAGCCGTCATCGGTGGCGTTGTCGACCTCACCACCGGCGGCGGCCTGCACGGCGCGCACGATGTTGTGATAGCCGGTGCAACGGCACAGGTTGCCCTCGAGGCCGACCCGGATCTCTTCCTCGGTCGGGTTCGGGTTGTCGTTGAGCAGGTCGACGGACTGCATGATCATGCCCGGCGTACAGAAGCCGCACTGGAGGGCGTGGCACTCGTGGAAGGCGGCCTGCACCTTGTGCAGCTCGCCGTCGGTGGCGAGGCCCTCGATCGTGGTCACCTCGTGGCCGTTGGCCTGGACGGCGAGCACGTTGCACGACTTCACGCTGCGCCCGTCGAGGTGGACCGTGCAGGCGCCGCAGTTGCTGGTGTCGCAGCCGATCACGGTGCCGGTCTTGCCGAGCTTCTCGCGCAGGTACTGCACCAGCAGCATCCGGGGTTCCACGTCGTCTGAGACGTTCGCTCCGTCGACAGTGAGTTCGATCCGAGCCATGGGGCGCACTCCTAGGGGTGGTGAGGGGTGTGACGGGTCGTGATGGGTGTGACGCCGCTCACGCTAGGGCGCTGGGGTTGGGGAAAGGTTGGCCTGCTCTCGAGGTTTTTGCGATCCGGTCCAATCCGATTCCGAGGCGGCAGCGAACCACCGGTACTTGAACGTGAAACTACCTCTACGACAACCCTCAAAGGACTGATCCAGATGATCAACATGCTGACCTCCACCCGCTCCCGCAAGGCCATCGCGGCCGTCGCCCTCGTCGCCGGCAGCCTCTCGCTCGCCGCCTGCGGCAGCACCGCCGACGCGTCGTCCTCCTCCTCGTCCTCCTCGGCCTCCAAGCCGAAGCCGGTCGCCTCGATCGACGCGCTCCAGGGCGAGTCCACCGCGATCACCCTGGACCAGGGCTTCGTGGACGCACTGACCTCGCTGAAGCTCACCCCCGGCACCGTGGGCGAGGGCACCCTGGCCGACGGCGCGCTGTCCTTCCCGATCACCGGCGGCAACGTGACGGTCTACAAGCCCGGCACCGTCTCGCCGTACGTCATCGGCCAGATCCAGCACGAGGGTTCGGGCCTCTCGCTGACCGCCGGCAAGACCAAGGTCGAGCTGACCAACTTCAACGTCGACCCCGGCGTGTCCCGCGTCTACGGTGACGTCTCCCTCAACGGCAAGCCCGTCGTGTCGAGCGCCTACCTGTTCACCCTGAACGGCAACACCCTCAAGCCGCTCGCCACCGAGGGCTCGAACGCCGTCCTCGAGGGCACCAAGGTGTTCATCTCCCCCGTCGCCGCCGACCTGCTGAACAAGGTCTTCGGCACCGACGCGGTCACCGGCGAGCTGCTGGTCGGCATCGCCAAGATCACGGTCAACACCACCCCGGCCAGCTGATCCTGGCTCGCCCTCCGGGGCGAGTGGCGAGGGTTGGCTCGCCCCGCAGCAACGCCCACGGTCGCTCCCTGACCGTGGGCGTTGTCTGTCTGCCCGGCCCCCCCGCCGAGACGTCGCAGATGAAACCACCCGGCCCCCGCCGAGACGTCACAGATGAAACCAATACGGGTTTCACTTGCGACGTCTCGGCGGGGGTGAGCGTTTCACTTGCAACGTCTCGGCGGGGGGTGAGCGTTTCACTTGCGACGTCTCGGCGAGGGGTGAGCGTTTCATCTGTGACGTCTCGGCGGGAGGGGTGGGGGGAGGTCAGCGGCGGGCAGCGGCCAGGCGGCCCTTGAGCAGCGCCTTGGCCGGGTGGTGCCGGTCTCCCATCAGCGCGAGGCACACCTCGACCACCTCGGTGTCGTACGGCGCGAGCTCGGTGTAGCGGGCGACGGCCTGCGGCTGCGGGTCGGCCAGCAGCGCCTCGCGCACGGCCACGGCGACGTAGTCGGCGAGCTCGACCAGCGCCGGCGAGTCGGTCCCGGGCAGCAGATCGCCGCCGTACGCCGCCACCGCTGCCCGCACCTGCCCGCTGCGCAGCAGCCGGAGCACCTCGTTGACGTCGACGCGCACCGGCATCGAGAGCCGGTAGGGCCGCGACTCCAGCTGGCCACCCAGCGCGCTGCGCAGGTGGGAGACCTCCGCCTTGAGCGTGGAGAAGGTGATCGCCTGGTCGCCGTAGAGCTGGGCGTGCAGCTGCTCCAACGACATCCCGGCCGGGTTCAGGGCGAGCAGCGCGAGGATCTCGGTCTGGCGCCGGTTCAGCAGCAGTCGCTGGCCGTCGAGCCGAGCCTCGGCCGCACCGAGCAGCGTCAGCACCAGGCCCGCGGTCGCCGCCGACCCCTGGCCCGGCACGGGGTGGTGCGCGGAGGCCGGCATCGCGGTCTCGATCAGCCGGGCCATCACGCGAGCGGTGGCCAGCCCGATCGGGTGGGTGCGGTCCCAGGTGGTGCTCAGGTCGATCACCCCGAGCTGCTGTCCGCTCACCGGGTCGTGCACCGGCGCCGCCCAGCAGACCCAGTTGTGCACGACCTGCGCGTAGTGCTCCGCGCTGAAGACCATCGACGGGGTGTCGTGGCGCGTGGCCAGGTCGAGCGCGTTGGTGCCGACGCTGGTGTCGTCCCAGCGGCCGCCGGCGACGAAGTTCACGGTCTCGGCCTTGCGCCGCATCACCCGCCCGCCGTAGGTCCACAGGATCCGGGTCTCAGCGTCGGTGACCGCGACGACCAGGTCGCCGTCCTCGGCCGTACGGCGAAGCTCTGACTCCACCCTCTCGACGGCCACCTGCAGCGGCGAGCCGTTCCAGAAGGACGCGGTCTCGCCCTCGTCGTCCAGCGGCGCCTCGGTGACGTCGATCCCGACGGCCGGTGCGGAGCGTTCCCACGAGCGCAGGATGTCCGGCCGGACCAGTCCCTCGGCCGCGTCCCCGCGCTCGACGAAGCTGGTCCAGGCGCGCACGGCCTGCACACGACGACTCTGCAGGTCGTTGGTCTGACTCGGCATTCACGGCTCCCGGTGTGACTGCCGCCACGTTAGCCCGCACGCCCTGAGTGACAACAGCCCGCGCTGACGGTTCACCGCGGGGCCCCTGCTCGTTAGATTGCCCTCATGAGCGAACAGTCCGACGAGCAGACCGGGGAGGCGCACCGCCGGCATGCGGTGGACGCCAACAACTCGACCTGGGAGCTGATCGACCTCGACCGACGTACCCCCGACCAGGACGAGGACATGCTGCGCCGCGCCTATGCGGCGGCCTACCACTGGGACCGCGCGCTCGGTCGCAGCGGTGAGAACGAGGCCCGCGCCGCGTGGCTGCTCTCCCGCGTCCAGGTCCTGGTGGGGCGGCCCGACCTCTCCTTGGCCTACGCCGAGCGCTGCCTGTCCGCCTGCGAGCAGCACGGACTGGTCGACTGGGACCTCGCCTTCGCCCACGAGGCCCGAGGTCGCGCGCTGAGATCGTTGGGGCGCGAGGAGGAGGCCGAAGCCGCCTGGGCCAGCGCCCGGGCGGTGCCGATCGAGGACGACGAGGACCGCGAGCACCTCGAGGAGGAGCTGGCCGGCTCCTGAGCACGAACCACGAGGCGACCGGGCGGTCATCGGCGGACTCAGTCGGTGGGCGCGGTCCACAACCAGGAGTCGCCGACCAGCTCCCCCTCTCCCGTGGGACCGTCGTCGGGCCACCGCTGCCCACCGAAGACGAAGAGGTCTCGCCCCAGCGCGGTGCTGGAGTCGTCGTGGACGTGCTCACGGCCCGGTGGCGCCGGCACGGTGACGAGCGACTGCTCGACGGTGTCGTAGACGAACAACCGCATCGACGACGCCATCTGGCCGACGCTGTTGGGGATGTCGTAGGTGGCCCGGTCGCGGTCCAGAACCCCACTCAGGTCCCGGCGCCCCTCACCGAGCTCGGCCAGCTCGGTCCACGCCCAGGTGTCGGGATCCAGGATCCAGCCCGGTGACTCGACGAAGTGCCCGTTGAGCAGGGGGCCACGATCGGTCGCGAACAGCTGGTACCCCGCCCCCGGCGCATCGGGGAGAGCAGTCCACTCACCGCCCGCAAGGTCGAGCCGGGCAACCTGCGTCGCGGCCTCCTCGCCGGACTCGAGGGCGGCCTGCGATGAGCCGGTGAGGACCAGCTGCTCCCCCACCTCCACGACGAACCGGTCGAAGGTCCCGGGCAGCGGGTCGTCGGGCAGCTCCGTCCAGGCCGAGCGTGCCGGGTCCAGGACGAGGTCCGGGACCTCGCCACCCTCGTCGCTGCCGGAGTAGGCCAGCAGCGTCCGTCCGACCGTGGTGAGGTGGCGGGAGTGCCGCGGGCCGGGCACCGGGCCGTGGTCGGTCCAGCGACCACCGGCCAGGTCATAGGACAGCACCCGCGGCCGGGCGGCGCACTCCGGGCCGTCGGCACAGCCGGTGAGCAGGTACGCCGTAGCGCCGATGGCCGCTGCGGCGTACTCCTGGCGACGCAACCCGAAGGGCGCCGGGGCGATGGTGGCCCAGGAGTCGGTGGCCCGGTCGTAGACGGCGCCGTCGCGCAGCAGCGGGGCATCCGGGGTGGCGCAGTCGCCCATCGGCGGGCAGAGGAACTCCCAACCGCCCACCACGAGCATGCGGTCCTCGACGCCCACGACAGCGGCGTGGTCCCGCGGAGACAGGGGCGCGTCGGGCAGTCGGCGCCAGGACTGCGCCGCGTCCTGGCGCCCGCCCGGGGCCTCGGCGCCGAGCCCGTCGCCCGAACAGCCCACGGCTGCCGGGACCACGACGGCCACGGCGAGCAGGCAGCGAATCATCCTCACGGCATCTCCGACGCACCCGACGCCGGGTCGGTTCCCGCCCGGTGCGGTGCGCTCAGGGGCCGTCGGGTGTGGCGGCATGGGCGTGGATCCGGCCCCCCGTGGCCGACAGCGGATCACCGGTGCCGCCCCAGCGCCGGGCCACGATCTCCGCGGCGATGCTCACGGCCGTCTCCTCGGGGGTGCGGGCGCCGAGGTCGAGCCCGATCGGACTGGAGAGCCGGGCGAGCTCCGACTCGGTGAGGCCGACCTCCCGCAGCCGCTCGAGCCGGTCGTCGTGGGTACGCCGCGAGCCCATCGCCCCGACGTAGGCGACCTCGGGCAGCCGGAGCGCCAGTTCGAGGACGGGTACGTCGAACTTCGGGTCGTGGGTGAGCACGCAGATCACCGTGCGCCGGTCGATGCGCCCGCCCTCGAGCTCGGCCTTGAGGAACTTGTGCGGCCACGCCACCACGACCTCGTCGGCCTCGGGGAAGCGGGTGTTGGTGGCGAAGACCGGACGGGCGTCGCACACCGTCACGTGGTAGCCGAGGAAGGCGCCGACCCGCGCCACCGCGGCGGCGAAGTCGATCGCCCCGAAGACCAGCATCCGCGGCGCCGGCGCGAACGCCCACACGAAGACCCGCATCCCCTCACCGCGACGCTCCCCGTCGGGACCGTAGGTCAGGGTCGCGTTGTGCCCGGCGGCGAGCAGGCCCAGCGCGTCGTCGTAGACGGCCGCGTCGGCGCGCTCGCTGCCCAGGGACCCAGACGCCCCCTCGGGGTGTACGACGAGCCGGCGACCGATCCGGGCCGGGTCGGGGTGTTCGACCACGGTGGCCACGGCGACCGGCCGGCCGGCCTCGATGTCGGCGGCGATGCCGGCCAGCTCGGGGAAGGTCTCCCGGTTCACCTTCTCGACGTACACGTCCAGGATGCCGCCGCAGGTCAGGCCGACCGCGAAGGCGTCGTCGTCGGAGACGCCGTAGCGCTGCAGCACCGGCTCCCCGGAGCCGACCACCTCCTGGCTGAGCTCATAGACCGCGCCCTCGACGCAGCCGCCCGAGACCGAGCCGACCGCGGTGCCGTCCGGGCCGACGAGCATCGAGGCGCCGGCGGGTCGCGGGGCCGACTGGAAGGTGGCCACCACGGTGCCGACGCCGACGTCCTCGCCGGCCTCCCACCACCGCAGCAGGTCCTCGAGCACCTCACGCACGGCCGACCACCTCCAGCACCTCGGCGAAGGTCGCCAGGGAGTGTCCCGCCACGAAGTCGTCGACGTGCGGCAGGGCGGCGAGGATGCCCTGCTGCACGGGCTCGTAGCCGGCCTTGCCGCGGTGCGGGTTCACCCACACGACCCGGTGGGCCAGCCGGTGCAGGCGTTGCATCGCCGCGGCCAGCGCCGCGGAGTCCCCGCGCTCCCAGCCGTCGCTGAAGACGACCACCACGGCGCCCCGAGCCATCCCCCGCGCGCCCCACCGGTCCAGGAACGCCTGCAGGGTCTCCCCGAGCCGGGTGCCGCCCGACCAGTCCGGCACCTGCTCGCCGGCTCGCACCAGGGCGCGGTCGGCGTCGGCGGTGCGCAGCGGCAGTGTGATCCGGGTCAGCCGGGTGCCGAGCGTGAACGCCTCGGCCCGGCCGGCGGGAGCGGTGGTCACCACCAGGTGCGCCAGCCGGAGCAGCGCGTCGGCGTAGGGCCGCATCGAGGCGGAGACGTCGACGAGCAGCACCACCCGGCGCGCGGTGGTCCCTCGCCGCCGGTGCTCGACCCTCCCGGGCTCCCCCATCTGGCGCAGCGTGGTCCGCAGGGTGCGGTGCATGTCGATCTCGCCCCTGCGCCACGGCGTACGTCGGCTCGCCCGCCGCCTCGGGGGGCGGGGCCGCAGTGCGCGGATCATCGCGTCCAGCAGCGCCTTCTCGGCCGGCTTGAGCGCGGCCACGTCGCGGTGGCGGAGCACCTCCACCTCGCTCGCCGCGACCTGGAGCACGTCGGCCTCGGCCTCGGCCCCGTGCTCGCCCGGCTCGCCGAGGGGCAGCGGGCTGCTCAGCTCGCGCGGCCGCTGGCTGGGCACCGGCCGCGGGAGCTCCTCGCGAGTGCCGAACCAGGCCTCGAAGACGTGCTCGTAGCGCAGCAGGTCGTCCGGGCCAGCGCACAGGGTCGCCCTTCCGGCCCGGAACGTCGCGCGCGGGTCCCCGGCCCCGACGTGGGCGGTCGCCTGCAGGAACGCGGTCGCCCGGTCGTGGGTCACGGGCAGCCCGGCCGCGCGGAGGGCGTCGGTGAAGCCGAGCAGGATCTCGTCGGCCCCGTGGGCGGCGGCCCGGTCGAGCCCGGCCCGCGTGGTCATCGGGCCAGCATCCGGTCGAGGGCGTGCTTGACCCGGTCGGTGTCCTCGCGGTACTTCACCACCGTGCCCAGCGTCCGGGCGGCGGTCTCGAGGTCGAGCTCCTCCGCCCCGAGACGGTGCAGGGCGCGCGCCCAGTCGAGGGTCTCGGCGACTCCCGGCGGCTTGAGCAGCCCGTGCGTCCGCAGCTGCTGGACGGCACCGGCGACCTGACCGGCGAGCCGCTCGCTCACCTCGGGCACCCGGCTCCGGACGATCGCCACCTCGCGCTCGAGCCCCGGGTGGTCGATCCAGTGGTAGAGGCACCGGCGCTTGAGCGCGTCGTGCAGCTCCCGGGTGCGGTTGGAGGTCAGGACCACCGTCGGCGGGGTGGCGGCGGTGACCGTCCCGAGCTCGGGGATGCTCACCGTCCACGCCGAGAGCACCTCGAGCAGGAAGGCCTCGAACTCGTCGTCGGCGCGGTCCACCTCGTCGACCAGGAGCACGGCCGGGGACTCGCGGAGTGCGCGCAGCACCGGCCGGGCCAGCAGGAAGCGCTCGTCGAAGAGCGACTTCTCGGCCTCGTTCGCGTCGAGCTCGCCGGCCTTGGTCGCTGCCTCCAGCGTGCGCAGGTGCAGGATCTGGCGCGGGAAGTCCCAGTCGTAGAGCGCCTGCGAGGCGTCGATCCCCTCATAGCACTGCAACCGGATCAGGGGTACGTCGGCCACCTCGGCCAAGGCCTCGGCCAGGGCGGTCTTGCCGGTCCCGGGCTCGCCCTCGAGCAGGAGCGGGCGCTGCATCACCTGGGCGAGGTAGACGACCGTGCTCAGGTCGTCGTCGGCGAGGTAGCCGGTGCCCCGCAGGGCGACCGCCACCGCGTCCGGGGAGGGGAGGTCCATTCTCGAAGGCTACGCAGCGCCGGGTTGGCTGGGGGTTGGACCGAGCGCGCGGGCGGCGGTCTGCCCATTCCACCCGCCGACGGTGCCGGACGGATCTACCGTGGGAGCATGCGCCGAGTTCTCGTGGGGGTGCTGGCGGCGGTGCTCGCGTGCACCGGCCTCGCCGGCATCCCGGCCTCTGCAGCCTTCGCCATGCCTCGCATCCACCTGACCGGCGGGGCGCCCGAGGTCTCGCGCACCTACACCGCCACTCCCTCGGACCCGTGGCCAGACGACGTCACGCCGCACTACCAGTGGTTCCGCGGCGACCACGACCAGAACCACGACAGTTTCGTCCCGATCGACGGCGCCACCGGCCAGTCCTACACCCTGGTCGACGCGGACCACTACAACACGGTGCTCGTCGAGGTCACGGCTTACCGTGACGGCTCGCCGATCGGCCGGCGGAGCTCCGCGCCCTCGAACTGGATCCTCTACAACATGGCGCCGCCGGTGCTCAGCGGAGTGCCCCGCGTCGGCCACACCATCACCGCGACACCCGGTCCGTGGGCCACCGAGTGGTGGGTGACGCTGTCGTGGCGGCGCACCGGTGTCGACATCCCCGGCGAGACCGGATGGACCTATCGTGCCCGCCCGGCCGACGCGGGCAAGGAGATCTCGATCCTGGCGATCGGCGAGTACGAGTACCCGAACGGCGTACACCCCATCGACCGGTACGCCTCACGGATCCGGATCAGGTGGAGCACGCGCTCGATCCTGCGCGGGGCCTCCAGCCAGCGCGGACGGCTGAACCTGACGGCCATCGCGTATGCCGCGGGCGCCGACCAGTCCTCGGTGCGCGGCCGGCTCCGGGTCTACGACGGCACCAGGTTGGTGAGGAGCGCGTGGTTGAGCGGTGGTCGCAAGAAGGTCTCGCTCTCCCACCTGCGCCGCGGGCGCCACCAGGTCCGGATGGTCTTCGAGACCAACCGGGTCTTCGCCGGGTCCTCGGTGACCCGGACGTTCACCGTCCGCTGAGCGGCGGACGGTGGTCGACGTCGCGACCGGAGGCGAGGTCACCGCACTCGACGAGCTCCACGTCGCGCCCGGCGAGGTAGCCGCGCGCTCCCTGGTCGCCCGCCGCACTCTCACAGACCCCCGCCCAGTGGTCACGTCCGATCAGGACCGGGTGGCCGGGCACGCCGCCGTACGCCGCCCGGCGCAGCGCGCTCCTCGAGGCCCCGCCCGCCAGCACCCGCCGGACCACGTCGGAACCGACGTCCGGCAGGTCGACCAGGCCGACCAGGACGGCGGTCGGCCCGGGCAGCGCGCCGAGCCGGTCCAGCCCGCAGCGCAGGGACGCTCCCATCCCCTCGGCCCAGTCCTCGGCCACGACCACCTCCACGCCGGGAGGGACCAGCCCACGTGCCTGCTCCGCCTCGGCGCCCAGCACCACGGTGAGGTCAGCACACCCACCCTCGCCCAGGACCGTGAGTGAGCGCACCAGCCACGAGGTCCCGTCGGCGTCGTGGACCAGCGCCTTCGGCGTGCCCATGCGCCGGCCGGCGCCGGCTGCGAGCAGGAGTCCGTGCACCACGGCCCCACGATGTCACGCTGCTCACTCGCCCGGGGCGTACTCCCCGTCCGGGGTGACGATCGTGCCGGCCTCGCCGCGCAGGATCTTCCCGGCGTCCTCGAGGCGTCCGATGGCAGCGGTGTCGCCGGTCAACTCCACGAACCGGCAGACCGCGTCGACCTTCGGCCCCATCGAGCCGGCCGCGAACTGCTCTCGCCGCAGGGCCATCGGGGTGGAGCGAAGGACGGGCTCGGCCTTCGGTGTGCCGAAGCCGCGCTGCACGTGCGCCACGTCGGTGAGCACGAGCAGCAGGTCGGCCTCGAGGGCCTCGGCCAGCACCGCGGTGGTCAGGTCCTTGTCGACGACGGCCTCGACCCCCTCGAGCCGGCCCTGCTCGTTGCGGATCACGGGGACCCCGCCGCCACCGGCACAGATCACGATCGCTCCGCTCTCGAGGAGGAGCCGGATCAGCCGGGTCTCGACCACACGTTGCGGCTTCGGCGATCCCACCACCCGACGCCACTTGTCGCCGTCGGGACGGACCTCCCAGCCCCGGGCGGCGGCGAGCTCGTGCGCCTCCTGCTCGTCGTACACCTCGCCGACGAACTTCGACGGCTTCGCGAAGGCGGGGTCCTCGGCGCGGACGAGGGTCTGGTTGATGATCGCCGCGACCTGCCGCCCGGGCAGGGCGTTCTGCATCGACTGCAGCAGCCAGTAGCCGATCATCCCCTGGGTCTGGGCCCCCAGGACGTCGAAGGGGTACGGCGTGCTCAGGTGCGGGTCCGACGCGCTCTGCAGCGCCAGCACCCCGACCTGGGGGCCGTTGCCATGGGTCAGGACGAGCTCGTGGTGGGCCGCCAGCGGGGCCAGTGCGGCAACCGCCACGGCGACGTTCTCCTCCTGTACGTCGGCGTCGGGCTTCTGTCCTCGCCGCAGCAGCGCGTTGCCGCCCAGCGCGACCACGATCCGCATCAGGACCCCAGCGTCGCCACGAGCACGGCCTTGATGGTGTGCATCCGGTTCTCGGCCTGGTCGAAGACGATCGAGTGACGGGACTCGAAGACCTCGTCGGTCACCTCCAGGGCGGTCATCCCGGTCTTCTGGAACAGCTCCTCTCCGACCTTGGTGTGCCGGTCGTGGAACCCCGGGAGGCAGTGCATGAAGCGCACCTGCGGGTTGCCGGTCAGCGTCAGCAGCGCCGGGTTCACCTGGTAGGGACGGAGCAGGGCGATCCGCTCCTCCCAGACCTCCGCCGGCTCCCCCATCGAGACCCACACGTCGGTGTAGACGAAGTCGACCCCCGCGACTCCCTCCGCGACGTCCTCGGTCTGCATGATCCGTGCCCCGGTCGACTCGGCGATCCTGCGGGCGTGCGCGACGACGTCGTCGTGGTTCCACAACGACCGCGGCGCCACGATCCGCACGTCCATCCCCATCATCGCTCCGGCCACGAGCAGCGAGTTGCCCACGTTGTTGTGCGCGTCGCCCAGGTAGGCGAAGGCGATGTCGGAGTCGTGCTTGCCCGAGTGCTCGCGCATGGTGAGCATGTCGCACAGGCTCTGCGTGGGATGCCACTCGTCGGTCAGCCCGTTCCAGACCGGGACGCCGGAGCACGCCGCCAGGGTCTCGACGTTGTGCTGCGCGGAGCCGCGGTACTCGATCCCGTCGTACATCCGGCCCAGCACCCGCGCGGTGTCCTCCATCGACTCCTTGTGCCCGATCTGCGAGCCGGACGGGTCGAGGTAGGTCACCCGGGCCCCCTGGTCGAAGGCCGCGACCTCGAAGGCGCAGCGGGTGCGGGTGGAGGTCTTCTCGAAGATCAGCGCGATGTTCCTCCGGGACAGCCGGGGCTGCTCCGAGCCGGCGTACTTGGCCAGCTTGAGCTCGGCGGCGAGGTCCAGCAGGAACCTCCACTCCTTGGGCGAGAAGTCGACCTCCTTGACGAAGCTGCGGTTGCGCAGGTTGAACGCCATCTCAGATCCCCTCCCGCTCGATGGGACACGTCATGCAGCGCGGGCCACCCCGCCCGCGACCGAGCTCGTTGCCCTGGATGGTGACCACCTCGACGCCGTTCTTGCGCAGGTGGGTGTTGGTGGTGACATTGCGCTCGTAGGCGACCACCACGCCGGGACGGACGGCCAGCACGTTGCAGCCGTCGTCCCACTGCTCACGCTCGGCGGACTTCACGTCCTGGGTGGGCGTCAGCACGTTGATCCGGTCCAGGCCGAGTGCCGCGGCGATCGCGCGGTGCATGTCCTCGGGGGCGTGGGAGGTCACCTTGAGCTCCTTCTCGGTGTCCCCCGCCTCGATCGTGTACGCCGGGAGGGTGCCGAGCCCGGCGTACTGGGTGAAGGTGTCCTCGTCGACCATCGTCATCACCGTGTCGAGGTGCATGAACGCACGTCGCTGCGGCAGCGAGAGGGCCACGATCCGGCTGGCCGACCCGTGCGCGAAGAGGCGTGTGGCCAGCCGTTCCACCCCTTGGGGCGTGGTGCGCTCGCTCATCCCCACCAGCACGGCGCCGCGGCCCAGGACCAGCATGTCGCCGCCCTCCGCGGTGGCGCGGCCGTTGCCCGACCCCGGCGACCAGACCTCGAACCCGGCGCCGGCGAACGCCGGGTGCCAGCGATAGATGGCCTCGTAGTGGATCGTCTCGCGCATCCGCGCCTTCATCCGCATCGAGTTGACGGCGACGCCGCCGTAGATCCACGCCGAGGTGTCCCGGGTGAACAGGTGGTTGGGCAGCGGCGGCAGGAAGAGGTCGTCGAGGGCGAGCGCCGCGATCACCAGCGAGCTCGGCTCGGCCACGTGCTCGAGGAGCTCGCGCTTGGTCATCCCGCCGATCAGGTGCGTCACCAGGGTGTCGTCGTCGAGGGCGTCGAAGGCCTGCCGGAGGCTCTCGGTGGCCATCGGTCCGTAGATGCGCTCGTCGAAGGACGCCTCGAGGATGTGCTGGCGAGCCTCCGGCACCGCGACGGTCTCCCTGAGCAGCTGGTCGAGGAGGTGGACCTTCACACCGAGCTCGCGCAGCGTCTCGGCGAAGCCGTCGTGCTCCTGCTTGGCCCGCTTGACCCACAAGACGTCGTCGAAGAGGTAGGAGTCCTTGTTGGTCGGGGTGAGCCGCTTCAGCTCCAGGTCCGGTCGGTGCAGGATCGCCTGGCGGAGGCGGCCCACCTCCGAGTCCACATGCAGGGGCATCCGCTTCTCCGGTTCCGTCGAGGTCTCTGGCAGCCACTGTCGTCGCCGACCGTGATCGCCGCCGAGGGCCGAAGGTCCCGTCAAGGCGGGCACTGCGGCACCGGCGATGCGGCCGGGTCGCTGGTTCGCTGGAGGCTCAGCACCGCCGACGCACCAGGAGCGCCCATGCCCGCACAGACCGACGCCGAGGCACCCTCCACGGCGACACAGGGGCGCAGGAGGTTCACCTTCCCCAGCGCCTTCACCGTCCTGTTCGCGGTCACCGTGGGGGTCTGGCTGCTGGCGTTCGTCGTACCGACCGGGGCCTACAAGGTGAACGAGGAGACCGGGGGGCCGGTGCCGGGAAGCTACGCCGCCGTCGACGCGGGGCTCTCCTTCACCGATCGGCTGATGCAGCTGTTCCTCGCCCCGATCAACGGGCTCTACGGAGTCAAGGCCACCGAGGGTGGCTTCATCGGGCCCTACGAGAGCGGGGAGCTGTTCGGGGCGGCGGGCGTGTTCCTGTTCGTCATCGCGATCGGCATCTTCATCACGATGTCGCTGAGCACCGGGGCCATCGACACCGGCATCGCCCACGTGGCTCAGCGCTACCGGTCGCGTGGCGCTGTGCTGGTCGTCATCTTGATGCTGCTGTTCTCGATCGGTGGGACCACCGAGGGGATGGCGGAGGAGACGCTCGGGTTCTACGCGCTCGTCGTGCCGCTGATGCTCAGCCTGGGCTACGACCGGATGGTGGCCGCAGGCACCATCCTCGTGGGCGCCGGGATCGGGGTGCTCGCCTCCACCGTGAACCCGTTCGCCACCGGGGTCGCCTCGGACGCCGCCGGGATCTCGATCGGGGACGGCATCGCCTTCCGGCTCCTGATGTATGCCGTCCTGCTGCCGCTCGGCGTGCTGTACGTGCTCCGCTACGCCCGACGCGTCAAGGCCGATCCAGCGAGATCGCTGACCTCCGCACAGCCGGGCGACGCCGAGATCGCGGCCCGCGGCATCGGGGAGGTGGCGCCGCTCACCGCCCGCCACAAGGGCGTGCTGGGCGTGGTCGCCTTCACCTTCGCCTTCATGATCTTCGCGATCGTGCCGTGGGCCCAGGTCGTCAACGGCCCCAGTGCCGACAGCTTCGGCTGGCAGCTCGACTGGTACTTCCCCGAGCTGGCCGCCCTGTTCATCGTGATGTCGATCGTGGTCGGCCTGATCGGAGGCCTCGGCGAGCAGGGGCTCACCGACACCCTGGTGCGCGGGGCGGGCGACTTCGTCGGAGTCGGGCTGATCATCGTGCTCGCCCGGGGCGTCACCGTCATCATGAACAACTCCCAGATCACCGACACGGTGCTGCACTCGATGGAGACGGCCGTGAACAACACCTCCTCGGCGGTGTTCGGCGCGCTGATGCTCCTGGTGAACATCCCGCTCGCCTTCCTGGTGCCCTCCACCTCCGGTCACGCCGCCCTGGCGATGCCGATCCTGGCCCCGCTGGCCGACTTCGCCGGTGTGCCGCGGGCGATCGTGGTCACCGCCTTCCAGTCGGCGTCCGGGATCGTCAACCTGATCACGCCGACCTCGGCGGTGGTGATGGGCGGGCTGGCCCTGGCCAAGGTGCGCTACGACGAGTACGTGCGCTTCGTGGCCCCGCTGCTGCTCGTGCTGCTGGTCGCCTCCACGCTGTTCCTGGCCGTGGGCGCCGCAGTGGCGTGACATCCGCCGTCGTTCGCACACCCGTTCTGGGTATCTGTCTGTGTCGTCGGCTTGCTGGGGCTAGCGTGTCCCCATGTCCGTCGGGTTCCAGCCCTCACTCCTCGACGCCACCGCGTCGGGGGCCGGCGTCGCCGAGCTGGCCGGCCGGGTCCGGCGTACGACGCTGAGCCGGGGCGCGTGGATCGACGTGCTGCCGGGCTGGGTCACCGGCGCCGACGAGGTCTTCGAGGAGCTGCTGGGTGCGGTGCCGTGGCGGGCCGAGCAGCGCCCGATGTACGACAACGTCGTCGACGTCCCCCGGTTGCTGCACACCTTCGGCATCGGCGACGATCTCCCGCACCCGGCGCTGACCGAGGCCCGGGAGGCGCTGAACGCCTACTACCGTCCCGAGCTGGGCGAGCCGTTCGTGACCGCCGGGTGCTGCTACTACCGCGACGGCCACGACTCGGTGGCGTGGCACGGGGACAACATCGGTCGCGGCCGTTCCCAGGACACGATGGTCGCGATCGTCTCCTTCGGCACGCCGCGCAAGCTCCAGCTGCGACCGGTCGGCGGGCACACCGAGATCTCCCACGCCCTGGGCCACGGCGACCTGATCGTGATGGGCGGCTCCTGCCAACGCACCTGGGAGCACGCCGTGCCGAAGACCGCGCGTGCGGTGGGGCCCCGGATCAGCGTGCAGTTCCGACCGCGCAACGTCTTTTGAGGCGTTGGCCGGTCCGCCAGGATGGCGGGGTGACCCAGCCCGACGCGACCGAGACCGAGCTCGCTCGGACCATCCTCAGCCTGCTCGACCAACGCGCTCCGACCGCGACGATCTGCCCCTCCGAGGCCGCTCGCGCCGTCGCCGGTCCCGACGCGGACGAGGACCGCTGGCGCGACCTGATGGAGCCGGCCAGGCGCGCCGCCCGCCGGCTGGTCGAGGCCGGCGAGGTCGAGGTCACCCAGGGCGGAGAGGTCGTCGACGCAGCGACCGCCCGCGGGCCCATCCGGATCCGCCGAGCCCGCTGACTCCTCAGGGCGTGGGGGTGCCCGCCGCCTCGAGGTCGGCCTTCATCGTCGCCAGCGTCCTGGCGATGTTGCGACGTTGGAAGTCGGCGAACAACCGCCCGCCCGTCGCCGCCTTGTCGAACATCGCCGCCGCCCAGTCGGGCCAGCTGCGGCGCAGGTCGCGCCAGGTCTCGGTGACCCGGGTGCCGCCGGCGACCGGCTCGAAGGTGTACTCCCACGCGGCGATCCGGCCCGGCACGAACGGCGTACGAGGGCCGATCTTGCGTACGTCGAAGGCGAACCGCCGCCCTGGCTCCGCAGCGGTGACGACACACTCGGTCGTCCAGCGCACGCGGCCGCGCCTGTTGGTCCCGTCGAAGACGGCGCCGAGGGTCAGTGGGCCCACCGCGACGGGCGTGCTGGCCCCGGTGTTCTCGGGGCTCCACCGTGACATCTGGGTCGGGTCGGCGACGAGCGCGTAGATCGTCTCCGCGTCGAGCTCGATGTCGATGCTGTCGCTGACCTGCATGTCGCGGCCCATGGGTCTCCTCGGGTGGGGACCCCGAGCGTACTCAGTGCCTGCCCGCGAACGCCCCCGGTCCCACGTCCAGCACGGTGATGCTGCGCACCAGTCGGTCGCGGTCGTCGAGCAGGTCGATGACGATGCTGCGCAGGTCGCTGTCCCAGCCGAACGTCCTTCCGCTGGGCGTGTCCCACTCCTCCTGCATCGAGGACCGCGGACGCGCGCCGGGTACGACGACCCCGAAGCCGCGCGTGCCCGGGTCCAGGACGGCGTCCCGGTGCCAGCTCGAGCCGTCGACGAGGCGCCCGTGGACGTGCACGTGGGTCACTGATGCGTCCCGCGGGTCGGCGGGAGCGCCGTAGACCACGGGGTAGTACCAGTCGCCGCGGGGATCGGGTGAGAACGCGTAGTCGAAGAGCTGGAGGTCCCGGTCCGCGGCTTCCGGATCGATCTCCCCACAGCCCATGCCGCCACTGCCGATCTTGTCCGCCCCGTCCCAGTTGTCGGCCGACGCGGAGCACATCTCCTCCTGCGTCATCGCCCGCCACGCAGTGAACCGGCCGCCGCCGGGGAGGCGGACGTCGGCGATCACCGAGACCTCCGGCTGGGCGGGAGGCTTGTCCGCTCGGGTCAGGAACCGCGTCCAGGTGTGCTCGAGATAGGACGGCGCGGAGACCGCCGCCGCGGCGACGCCACCGGTGGCCACCACCACGGCGGTGGCACCGACCACGAGCCGCTTCCAGCGCCGGGACGGTCGCGGCGCGGTCACGTCCCGGCGGATCGCCGTCAGCGTGCTGTCCACCCACTCCTCGTCGAGCTCGGGCGGCTCAGGACGGAGCAGTGCGAGTCCGCCCGACCGGAGCGACTCCTCGGTGGCTCGGTCCCAGTCGTTGCGAGTGCTCATCGGTTCCCCTCCAGTGCTGTGCGGACGAACGGCTGGCCGGCGTGGGTCCCCGCCGGTTGGTGGTGCGCCTGCGCCGCCTCGAGTGCGGCGCGGCCGCGGTGCAACCGGGCCCGGAAAGCGCCCGGACGCAGCTCGAGGACCTCCGCGGCCTCGGCGATGGACAGCCCGTCCCAGGCGACCAGCAGCAGCGCCTCGCGCTGGTCCTCGGTCAGCCCCGCCAGCGCGTGCAGCGCCCGGTCGCGGCTGAACGCCGTCTCGGCGAGGTCCTCCGTGGTCCCCCGGGCGATCCCGTCCAGCAGCCGGAGCCGGTCCTCCAGACGCCGGCCCCGGGCCAGCGCCCGACGGTCCTCGGAGAGCAGGTTGCGGGCGGTGCCGATCAGCCACGGCAGCGGCGGGTCGGGTACGTCGTCCCACCGTCGCCAGGCCACCGCGAAGGTCTCCGCCACGATGTCCTCGACCCGGGGCTGGAGGGTGTGCCGGCCGGCGTACGCCGCCACCCGCGGCGCATCACGGTGCCAGCAGGCGGTGAACGCCACGTCCCGAGAGTCCTGTTGTCGCATCACACCCCGTAATGGTCCGCGCGGTCGAGATGTTACGCAGGTGCGCTCGAGAAGGTTCCGGGCACGCAGAAGG
>CAVZPT010000011.1:0-253553 GCA_963777195.1 uncultured Actinomycetota bacterium
ACCGTCGCCGCCGCGGTCGTGCACGTGCTCGACCTGCCGCGTGATGCCACCGTCCCGGACCTGAGCCTCAGCCCCGGCCCATGATCGTCGTCAGTGACACGTCGAGGACCGGTCAAAACCGGTTGCCCTGCACTCCTTGCGCACCGGCACCCTTGAGCTTCCCCCACTGACACGTCTCGAGGATCCATCATGCGCTCGACCGTCCCGACGTCCGAGACGCCGACGGACCCCTCCTATGTCGTCCTCGTCTGGCTGGTGGCCGCCACCTTCGTGGTGATCCTCAACGAGACCATCATGATCAACGCCATTCCGCGGCTGATGGTGCAGTTCGACATCGACGCCAACGCCGCCCAGTGGCTGTCCACGGCCTTCATGCTGACCATGGCGGTGGTGATCCCGGTGACTGGCTGGTTCCTGCAACGGGTCAGCACCAGAGCCGCGTTCGGGACGGCGATGAGCGTGTTCTGCGCAGGCACCCTGCTGGCTGCCTGCGCCTGGACCTTCCCGGTGCTGCTGCTGGCCCGCATCGTGCAGGCCAGCGGCACCGCGGTGATGCTCCCGCTGCTGATGACCACCCTGATGGCCGTCGTGCGCGAAGGTGACCGAGGACGGGTCATGGGCAACGTGACGTTGGCGATGTCGGTGGCGCCCGCCCTCGGTCCTGCGGTCTCGGGCCTGGTGCTGGGCTCCCTGTCGTGGCGGTGGATCTTCCTCGTGGTGCTGCCGGTCGCCGCGGGCATCGCCGTGGCCGGGTTGTGGCGACTGCGCAACGTCGGCGAGCCGACCGCCGGCCGCGTCGACTGGGCCAGTGTGCTGATCGCCGCGATCGGCTTCGGCACCCTGGTCTACGGGCTCAGTGAGATCGGAGTGCCCGGCAGCCGCGGCATCGGTGGCGTGGCACTCGCCGTCGGCGTCGTGGGCGTGGGCGCCTTCGTGTGGCGTCAGCTGGTGCTGCAGCGCGAGGACCGGCCACTGCTCGACCTGCGCGCACTGCGCGTACGGGTCTTCGCGCTGTCGCTCTCAGTCATGTCGATCGCCTTCATGGCGATGCTCGGGTCGATGATCCTGCTGCAGCTCTACCTGCAGAACGTGCGCGGGATGAGCCCGCTCGCCACGGGGCTGCTGGTGATGCCCGGAGGCCTGGCGATGGGACTCCTCGGGCCCCGGGTCGGCCGGGTCTACGACGCGCGCGGGGCGCGGGTGCTGGTCCGCCCGGGTGCGGTGGGGGTGCTGGTCGCGATGGTGGCGCTCTCCTGGATCGGGAGCGCCACTCCCACGCTGCTGGTGCTCGGTGTTCACGTGCTGCTGATGGTCAGCCTGGCCGCCTTGTTCACTCCGCTGTTCACCATGGCGCTGGGCTCACTGCCGCCGCAGCTGTACTCACACGGCAGCTCGCTGCTCGGCACTGCCCAGCAGGTGGCCGGCGCGATGGGCACGGCCCTCGTCGTCACGGTGATGTCCAGTCGGGCTGCCGCGCTCCAAGGCGCGGGGGTCTCCCCGGTTGCTGCGTCCATGACGGGCCTGAGGTGGGCGTTCGCGGTCTCGGCCGCCCTGTGCCTGCTCGTGCTGGTCCTGGTGATGCTGTTGCCCGCGCGCGTGCAGGCCCAGCCGCCCGCCGGGACCGGCCGACCCGCGAGCGACGAGCTCGCGGTGCCCGACCCGGCCTGAGCTCGGCCTTCAGGCCGGCTCCGGTCAGCCGAGGTCGCGGGAGCGCCAGCGCAGCACGCCCAGGATCACCATCCGCAGCTGGGTGCGGGCGCGCTCGACGATCGCCTTCTCGGCCTCGGGACGCGAGGCCAGGATCGCCTCGGCCGTGCCCACCATCGAGGTGACGATCAGGTTGGCGAGCACCTGCAGGTCCTCGGTCGACCAGGCGGCGGGATCGGTCAGGCGGGCGAGGTCGGCGGCGAGCTCGCGCTCGACCAGGTCGAGCTGGTGCCGGATGGCGGCACGGACGTCGGGGGGACCGGCCACCCGCTCCCGGGCGATGAAGGCGAAGTGCGTACGCCGGGAGTGCACGTGGTCGCGCAGCACCGAGATCGAGCTGTCGATGATGTCGAGGTACTCCGGGTCGCTGCGGCGTACGTCGCGGAGCATCTCGCGCAACGAGACGAACGACTCCTCCACGAGCACCATCCCGAGCTCCTCGATCGAGTCGAAGTGCCGGTAGAAGGCTGTCGGGACGATGCCCACCTGCTTGGCCACCTGTCGCAGCGAGAGGGCCACCAGGCTGCTGTCCTCGCACAGCTCCAGGGTCGCGTCGAGGATCGCCCGGCGGGTGCGCTCCTTGCGCTCGCCCCGGGACTCGCCCGCGGACGGGGTCCCAAGGGCCAGGGCGGAGCGCTCAGCAGGCATGCCAGCGAGGATATCGTTCGCGCTCCGGTGAACAACCGTTCACCTCGTGGGAACCACCCGGACGCCGTCGAGATAGACGCCCCGGACCCGCTCGGCCAGGCCGCCGACGTCGTCGGGTCGGCCGTCGACGACGACCAGGTCGGCGCGCAGGCCGGGGCGTAGGGTGCCGCGGTCCTCGGCCACGTCGAGCAGGGCGGCGGCCGAGCCGGTGGTGGCGTGCAGCGTCTCCAGGGGGCTCATCCCCGCCTGCACCATCAGTTCCAGCTCCTCGAGGTTGGTGCCGTGTGGGCCCACCCCGCAGTCGGTGCCCATCGCGATCCGGACGCCGGCCTCGTGCGCGCGACGGACGCTGTCGAAGTGGGCCGCGGAGAAGAACCGGGCCTTGTCCACCGACGACTGCGGGATCGGCAGCCCGCTCTCGGCGGCGGCGATCACGGCACGGGGTGCGTGCAGCGTCGGCACCAGCCAGGCGCCGGTGCCCAGCATCAGCTCGATCGCCTCGTCGTCGAGGAGGATGCCGTGCTCGATCGAGCGCACCCCGTGCCGCAACGCGGCCTTGACGCCCTCTGCGCCCTGGGCGTGCGCCATCACGTGCAGTCCCGCGGCGGTGGCCTCGGCGACCAGGACGGCGATCTCGTCGTCGCGGAAGTGCGCGTGCCGCGGGTCGTCGCGCGGCGAGAGCACTCCGCCGGTCGTGGCGACCTTGATCACGTCCGCACCCGCCCGGATGATCTCGCGGGTGCGCCTGCGGACCTCCTCGGGACCGTCGACGCGACCGTCGGGCCGACCGGGATGCGCCACGAAGAACGGTACGTCGCCTCCGCAGATGGCCCAGTCGTCGCCGTGGCCACCGGTCTGGCTCAGCATCGTCAGCGAGATCTGCATCCGGGGCCCGGGGATCAGCCCGCGCTCGACCGCCTCCTTGATGCCGAGGTCGGCGCCGGCCGCGTCGCGGATCGTGGTGATGCCGGTCTCGAGGGTCTTGCGCAGGTTCGCAGCGGCGCTGAAGAACTGCAGGCTGAACGGCGTCTCGAGCAGTCTCATCTGGCTCGGTGCGTCCAGGGTCACGTGCACGTGGCAGTCGAAGAAGCCGGGCGCGAGGTAGCCGCCGGAGCAGTCCACCGCCACGTCGCCGTCGAGGCCGACACCCACCTCGACGATCCTGCCGTCCTCCACGACCACGTCGCCTGCGGCGGGGGTGGCTGTGGTGCCGTCGTGGACGAGGCCGCCGGTGAAGAGTGTCCGAGTCACGGCCCGATGCTAGCCCGTCCCCCGGTGGGTGGTGGGCATCACGTGCGGCGCACCTTGACCCGTTCGCACCCGGACGACACTCTTGTGAGTGAACAGATGTTCACTCAATTTTGGAAGGAGGCGAGATGACGATCCTGCGTGAAGCAGCCCGCGGCATCCTCGGCTCGAAGACCCTGGCGGCCCTGACCTCCCCGCACGGCGTGGACCGCTACCTCGAACAGGTCAACCCGATGTGGGCGGCCACCGAGGTCCGCGCCCGGGTGGTGTCCGTGGCCCGCGAGACCAGCGGCGAGCACCCCGTCGCCACCGTGACCCTGCAGCCGACCGGCACCTGGCGCGGTCACCGCGCCGGCCAGTACGTCCAGGTCGGGGTGGAGATCGCCGGAGCCCGGCGTACCACCCGATGCTTCTCGATCTCCTCCGCGGAGTCCGGACCAGGGGAGAGGTTCACCCTGACCGTGCGGGCGCACGAGGAGGGCGTGGTCAGCAAGTTCCTCGTCCGCGAGGCCCAGCCCGGACAGATCCTGCATCTGAGCCAGGCCGAGGGTGCCTTCACCCTGCACGAGAGCCCGGCGACCCCCACCAACAACCACCTGCTGATGATCTCCGGCGGCTCCGGCATCACCCCGGTGATGTCCCAGGTCCGCACCCTGCTCCGGGACGGGTACGACGGCCACGCGAACCGCAAGGTCACCTTCCTGCACTACGCCCGCTCGGCCGAGGACCAGATCTTCGCCCTGGAGCTGGCCCGGATCGCCCGCGAGGACAACGGGGTCACGGTGCACCTGCGACACGGCGGTGAGCACTTCAGCGCCGAGGCGCTCGCCGAGCTGGTGCCCGACTTCCGCGAGACCGACACCTGGGCGTGCGGACCGGCGCCGATGATGGCGCTGGTCGCCGAGGCCTACGGTGACTCCCCGCGGCTGCGTACCGAGTTCTTCAAGGCCCCCGCGGCCTCGACCGGCACCGCCGGGGGAGAGGTCTCCTTCACCCGGGCCGGTGCCAGTGCGCCGAACAGCGGCGCGTCCCTGCTCGAGCAGGCGGAGGCTCTGGGGCTCACGCCCGAGTTCGGCTGTCGGATGGGGATCTGCTTCTCGTGCACCTCGCGCAAGACCGAGGGCACCGTGCGCAACGTCCTGACCGGCGAGGAGTCCTCGCTGCCCGAGGAGGACATCCGGATCTGCGTCTCCGCCCCGGTGGGCGACTGCGCGGTCGAGCTCTGAGCGCGGGCACCCACCGCCCCACCACCACGACCACCTCCCAACGAAGGGAACACCAGACATGAGCACCAAGCAGAAGAAGCACCTGAGCCCCGAGCAGCTCGACGCGTTCGGTGCCGAGATGGACGCGATCCGCCAGCGCGTGATCGGCCAGCTCGGCGACGAGGACGCGAACTACATCCGCAACGTCGTCAAGCGCCAGCGGCAGTTCGAGGTCGCCGGCCGCGCGCTGATGTACCTCCCACCCGCGTGGCCGCTCGCCGTGGCCGCGCTGAGCGTGTCCAAGATCCTGGACAACATGGAGATCGGGCACAACGTGATGCACGGCCAGTACGACTGGATGGGCGACCCGGGCCTGAACTCGCGGATGTATGAGTGGGACAACGTCTGCCCCAGCGACCAGTGGAAGTACTCGCACAACTACATCCACCACACCTTCACCAACATCCTGGGCAAGGACCGCGACATCGGCTACGGGATCCTGCGGATGGACGAGGACCAGAAGTGGCACCCCTACTACCTCGGGAACCCGGTCTACGCCTTCTTGCTGATGGTCTTCTTCGAGTGGGGGGTGGCGATGCACGACCTCGAGGTGGAGAACATCGTCAAGGGCAAGCGCACCCTCGCCGACAACAAGGCCCTGCACTCCGGGCTGATGCGCAAGATCCGCAAGCAGGCGCTCAAGGACTACCTGCTCTTCCCAGCGCTGACCGGTCCGCTGTTCCCGCTGACCTTCGTGGGCAACGCCACCGCCAACCTGGTGCGCAACGTCTGGAGCTTCAACATCATCTTCTGCGGGCACTTCCCGGCCGGGGTGGCCACCTTCAGCGAGGAGGAGTGCGAGGACGAGTCGCGCGGCCACTGGTACTACCGCCAGCTGCTCGGGTCGGCGAACATCACCGGAGGCAGGCTCTTCCACCTGATGACCGGCAACCTGTCCCACCAGATCGAGCACCACCTGTTCCCGGACCTGCCGGCGCGCCGCTACCCCGAGCTCGCCGAGGAGGTCCGCGAGATCTGCCGGCGCTACGACCTGGAGTACAACGACGGGCCACTGGGCAAGCAGCTGTTCAGCGTGGCCAGGAAGATCTTCCGCCTGGCACTGCCGCCCCGGCGCAGGCCGGACCAGCAGGCCGTGGCGGGCGACGAGCACGCCCTGGCCGCCTGAACGGCAGGCCACTGGGTGAGAATGGGAGCCATGGAGGCGATCTCATGACTGACAAGCTGAGCAAGGCCGAGATCCGCAAGGACGCGCTGCAGGACGGTGTCACCGCGGCCAGCCATGCGGTGGGCTCGGTGGCGACGATCATCACCGGCGCGGTGGGCGACATCGCCCGCGCGCTGGGGGGCCTGGCGACCGAGGTCTTCGAGATCCGCGACGCCGCGCGTCGAGCCAGCAGCGACCACGAGCTGACCGTGTCGCCCCACCCCGCGGCCGAGCCCGCGACCGAGGCCGCGGAAGCCGACCCGACCGAGGACTGATCAGCCGAACGACATCGCGAAGTCGGCCATCCGCAACGACATCAGGGGCCGCTTGCCTGCCAGCCAGGCGAGCGGTCCCTGCTCGTCGAAGTCCCACGAACCGCGGCAGGGCAGGGCCCGGGCGCTGCCGGAGAGCGGGGCCACCACCTCCGCACCGGCCGCAGGGTGGTCGGCCGGCCGCTGCTGCCAGGTGCCGCCCTTGAACGGGGTGCGCAACGTCGCCCGGGAGATGTCGCTGAACCGCGCCGTCGCGACCGGGCGTCCCTCCAGGCTCGCCGTCCACGAGGTGCGCTGAAGCCGGCGGCCGTGGGTCTCGTGGGTGAAGTCGCACAGGCCCTTGGGGATCGCCCAGAGGTCCCGGCCGCCGTCGCGGGAGTCGGCGGAGTCCACCCAGATGTCGGTGATGTTGGCCTTGCGCCGGACCGGCCGGGCCACGAGCAGCTCGGAGTAGGTCAACGGGCTGGGCTCCTCGTAGGCGACGAGCGCCGCGCCGTACACCCCCGCCGGGCGGTCGGGGTGGTCGCCGGCGCGGACGCGGAACAGGGAGAGCCAGAGCTGGCCGTGCATCTGCCAGGGCGCGTCGGGGTAGGGCATGCGGTGACCCTACTGAGGAGCGGGCACCGCCGGTGCCGGGTCCGGTGCTCGGAACGTACGGCGATACTCCGCCGGGGGCACGCCGACCTGGGTGCCGAAGTGATGCCGCAGCAGGGCCGCGGAGCCGAAGCCGCTGCGCGAGGCCACCGTCTCGACCGGGAGGTCGCTGCCCTCGAGCAGCCGGCGCGCGTGGTGCAGGCGCTGGGCGAGCAGCCAGCGCCCCGGAGTGGTGCCGGTCTCGGCGAGGAAGCGACGGGCGAAGGTGCGCTCCGACATCGCAGCCCGACGGGCGAGGGTGGCCACGGGCTGCTCCTCGGCGAGGTGCTCGCGCATCCAGGTCATCAGCGGCGTCAGGTTGCTGTCGCCGGTGTCGGGCACGGGCAGGTCGATGTACTGCCGCTGACCACCGTCGCGCTGCGGCGGCACCACCATCCGCCGCGCGATCACGGTGGCCACGGCCGCTCCGAGCTCGCACCGGACATGGTGCAGGCAGGCGTCTATCCCGGCCGCGGTGCCGGCACTGGTGGTGATCCGGTCGTCGTCGACGAAGAGCACGTCGGGGTCCACGCGCGCCGCGGGGAAGCGGCTCGCGAGCTCCGCGGCGTGCCGCCAGTGGCTGGTGCACTCCCGACCGTCGAGCAGTCCCGCCTCGCCGAGCAGGAAGGCGCCCGAGCAGACCGAGAGCACGTGGGCGCCCCGGGCGTGGGCGCCGCGGAAGACCCCCAGGAGCTCCTCGGAGCTGGGCACGGAGTAGTCGTAGGCGGGCGCCACCACCAGGTCGGCGGTGCCGGCGGCCTCCAGGCCGTGGCGCGTGGTCAAGGTGACGCCGAGCCCCAGGTCGACGGGCTCGCCGGGCCGCTCCGAGCAGATCAGCAGCTCCATGCGCGGTACGCCGTCCTCGGTGCGGTCGATTCCGAACACCTCGTGGATCACCCCGAGCTCGAACATGCCGGTGCGCTCGGGGACCACCACCGCGATCTTCCTCAGGGCCATGCCCACCATGATGGCAGAAACTTGTTGCTCATCGGCATTCCAGCCACTTTTGGCTCCGCATTTGTGGGAGCACAGTTACTGCCATGAACACAGTCCTCGCAGCCGTGCTGCTGCTCAGCCTGATCGGCGTCGTGGTCTCCCTGCTGGAGCGCACCCATCACCGGACCGCGACCCTGCCGCGGCCACCCTTCGGAGCCGGGGTCGACCACGACCTCGACCGGGTCCTGCACGACCTCGCCGCGAGCGGGGCTCAGTCGCCGAGCACCCACGGGGACGGCTTGGTGAAGACCTGGTTGACCCGGCCGCCTTCGCGCATCGGGTCGTCGAAGGCGATCACGGCCTGGCCCTTGCGGCCGTCGATCCGCAACCGGTAGCTGACGTGGGTGACCCGCACGTACTTCGCGGTGCGGATGCAGCGCCGGGGGAAGCGCATCGAGACCGAGTTCGTCACGTAGTTCACCTTGTGCGCCACCGTGCAGCGCACCCGCCTCCCACGTTGGTCGAACATCGAGACCCGACCCTGCGGGCGCCCGTGGCGGGTCTCCAGACTGACGTTGCGCACCTGGCCGTTGGTGCCCTCGATGCCGTACTCGAGTCCGGCGTACTGCCGGGGCACGAACAGCTCGCGGTAGCGGACGTAGAGCACCACCTGGGTGGCGGTGTGCTTGACCCGGGCCAGGATGATGTCGCCGTCCGCCTCGTCGCTGCGCTCGTAGGTGAAGCCGTCCGGGCTGTCCTCGGAGGAGGTGGCGATCATCAGGTCGCCGGCAGGGTCGTCGATGTCGCGGATGGCGGCGCCGGCTGGGGCGGCTGGGCCGGCCAGGGCCAGCACGAGGCCGGCGATCAGGGCAGGCAGCAGGGTCTTGCGCATGGGGGTGGTGTCTCCGTCCCGAGTGGCCGACAGCCCGATGCCGCGGCGGCTGCGCGTATCTGACCACACGTCGCGGTGCCCGCGCCGACGGATCGCCGCTCGGGCGCGTGCCGGTCTAGTCGTCGAGCAGGTCGTCGTCGGGGTCGTCGAGCCGGGCCAGCCAGGTGGCGAAGCGCTCCACCGGGGTCTCGAAGTCCGGGTGTACGTCGACGAACTCCTGCAGGCGCTCCCCGAGCCAGGCGAGGGTGACCTCCTCGTCACCTCGCCGGCGCTGCAGCTCCTCGATCCCGCGGTCGGTGAAGTACACCGCTCAGTAGTCCTCGGCCGCCCGGCCTCCGGGCGCCGCGAACGCGGCCGCCATCAGGCCCTTCTGCTCCTCCACGTGCCTGGAGTGCACCCCGACCGACGGCGAGCTCGACGCCGGACGGGAGACCACCTCGACGTCCTGCTCCAGCTGGTTGAACAAGTTGAGCTGGAAGTGGGGGGCCGGCCCCATGTTGGAGGGCTCGTCCTGGACCCAGCGGATGGCGCGCAGGTTCGGGTAGCGCCCGATCTCGTCCTTGAGCTCGGCCAGCGGCCGGGGGTAGAGCTGCTCGATCCGCACGATGGCCGTGGTCGGGGCGTCGCCCTGGTCCTTGGCGCGCTGCACCATCAGGTCCCAGGTGATCCGGCCGCTGCACAGCAGCAGGGTGTCGACCTTCTGCGGGTCGGCGACCGTGTCGCCGATCAGCGGCATGAAGGTGCCCTGGGTGAAGTCGTCGGGCCGGGACGCGGCCTCCTTGCGCTTGAGCATCGACTTGGGGGTGAACACGATCAACGGCCGGTGCTCATCTCCGAGCGCGTGCCGGCGCAGCAGGTGGAAGTAGCTCGCCGGGGTCGAGGGCTGGGCGACGGTGAAGGCATCATCGGCCGCCATCGTCATGAAGCGCTCGATCCGGGCCGAGGAGTGGTCGGGACCCTGGCCCTCGTAGCCGTGCGGGAGCAGCAGTACGACGCCGGAGGCCTGGCCCCACTTGGTCTCACTGGAGCTGATGAACTCGTCGATCACGGTCTGGGCGCCGTTGACGAAGTCGCCGAACTGGGCCTCCCAGAGCACCAGGGCGTCCGGCCGGGCGACCGAGTAGCCGTACTCGAACCCGAGGGCGGCGTACTCCGAGAGCAGGGAGTCGTAGATGTAGAAGTTGGCCTGGTCCTCGGAGAGGTTGGACAGCGGGGTCCACTCGTTGGCGTTGGTGCGGTCGATGATCGTGGCGAACCGGGAGACGAAGGTTCCTCGACGCGAGTCCTGACCGGCCAGCCGCACCGGGCGGCCGTCCATCAGCAGCGAGCCGAGCGCCAGGATCTCGCCGGTGCCCCAGTCGATCGGGCCCTCGTTGATCGCCGCCGCACGGCGCTGCAGCTGCGGCAGCACCTTGGGGTGGACCGTGAACCCCTCGGGGGCGCTGACGTAGGCGTCGGAGATCCGCTTGAGCGTCTCCTGGGCGATGGCGGTGGTGAAGTCCTCGTGGCTCTTCTCCGGGTAGTCCGGCACGGTCGTCCAGCTCTCCGGGGCGCTGGTCGCCTCGCGGACCTCGGTGAAGACGCGCTCGAGCTGTTGCTGGTAGTCGCGCAGGACCTGCTCGGCCTCCTCCAGGGTGATGTCGCCACGACCGATCAGGGACTCGGTGTAGAGCTTGCGCACCGACCGCTTCTGCTCGATCAGGTCGTACATCAGCGGCTGGGTGTAGGAGGGGTCATCGCCCTCGTTGTGACCGCGACGGCGGTAGCAGACCAGGTCGATGACGACGTCCTTGTTGAACGCCTGGCGGTACTCGAAGGCGAGCCGGGCCACCCGGATGCAGGCCTCAGGGTCGTCGCCGTTGACGTGGAAGATCGGTGCCTGCACCATCCGGGCGACGTCGGTGCAGTAGAGCGAGGAGCGTGACGCGGCCGGGGAGGTGGTGAACCCGACCTGGTTGTTGACCACGACGTGGATCGTGCCGCCGGTGCGGTAGCCGCGCAGCTGGGAGAGGTTCAGGGTCTCGGCGACCACGCCCTGGCCGGCGAACGCTGCGTCCCCGTGCACCAGCAGCGGGAGCACCGGGAAGTCCTCGCCCTTGTTGAGCACGTCCTGCTTGGCCCGGGCGATGCCCTCGAGCACGGGGTCGACGGCCTCGAGGTGCGAGGGGTTCGCCGCGACGGAGACCTTGATCCGGTCACCGGAGTCGGCCAGGAACTCGCCCTCCGCGCCGAGGTGGTACTTCACGTCGCCGGAGCCCTGGACGGTGCGCGGGTCGATGTTGCCCTCGAACTCGCGGAAGATCTGGCTGTAGCTCTTGCCGACGATGTTGGCGAGCACGTTGAGCCGGCCGCGGTGGGCCATGCCCATGGCGACCTCGTCGAGCCCGCCCTCCGCGGCGGCCTCACAGATCTCGTCGATCAGCGGGATCGTGGTCTCGCCGCCCTCGAGGCTGAACCGCTTCTGGCCGACGAACTTGGTCTGCAGGAAGGTCTCGAAGGCCTCGGCCTGGTTGAGCTTGAGCAGGATCCGCAGCTGCTCCTCGCGCGGGGGCTTCTGGTGCGGCTGCTCGACGCGCTCCTGGATCCACCGGCGCTGGTCGGGGTCCTGGATGTGCATGTACTCGATGCCCACGGTGCGGCAGTAGGAGTCGCGCAGGATGCCCAGGATCGAGCGCATCTTCATGAACCTGCGCTCGCCGCCGAAGGAGCCGGTGGCGAACTCGCGGTCGAGGTCCCACAGGGTCAGGTTGTGCGTCTCGACCTCGAGGTCGGGGTGGCTGCGCTGCTTGTACTCCAGCGGGTCGGTGTCGGCCATCATGTGCCCGCGCACGCGGTAGGCGTGGATCAGCTCGAGGATCCGCGCCTGCTTGCTGATCTCGTCGTCGTGGCTGGTGGAGATGTCGGCCGACCAGCGGATCGGCTCGTAGGGGATCCGCAGCGAGCGGAAGATCTCGTCGTAGAAGTCGTCCTGGCCGAGCAGCAGGCCGTGCACCCGCTTGAGGAACTCACCGCTCTGCGCGCCCTGGATGACCCGGTGGTCGTAGGTCGAGGTCAGCGTCATGATCTTGCTGATCGCGTTGCGGGTGATCGTCTCCTCCGAGGCGCCCTGGAAGGCGGCCGGGAGCTCCATCGAGCCGACGCCGATGATCGCGCCCTGGCCCTTCATCAGCCGCGGGACCGAGTGGTTGGTTCCGATCGTGCCGGGGTTGGTCAGGCTGATCGTGGTGCCCTGGAAGTCGGTGACCTGCAGCTTGCCGTTGCGGGCCTTGCGGACCAGCTCCTCGTAGGCGGTCCAGAAGTGCGCGAAGTCCATCGCCTCGGCGGCCTTGATGCTCGGCACCAGCAGCTGACGGGTGCCGTCGTCCTTGGGCAGGTCGATCGCGAGTCCGAGGTTGATGTGCGCGGGGGTGATCAGGTTGGGCTTGCCGTCGACGACGTCGAAGCCGACGTTCATCTCCGGCATCGACTTCAGCGCCTTGACCAGGGCGTAGCCGATCAGGTGGGTGAAGGACACCTTGCCGCCGCGTGCGCGGGCGAGGTGGTTGTTGATCACGATCCGGTTGTCCCAGAGCAGCTTGACCGGGACCGAGCGCACGCTCGTGGCCGTTGGGACCGTCAGGCTGGCGTCCATGTTCGCCACGGTGCGAGCAGGCGCGCCGCGCAGGACCGAGAACGTCGGCTCGTCGGTCGCCGCGGACTCGGCCTTCTTCTCCGGGTCCTTGGGGGTCGGCTTGTCGCCCCTCTTGTCGCCCGTCTTGTCGCTCGCCTTGTCAGCAGGCTTGGGGGCGGGCTTGTCGTCGGCCTTGGCTTGGTCGGAGGTCACAGGCTTGCTCTCGGACTTCTTCTCGGAGGACTGGGGCCGGGTCTTCTCAGAGGATGGCTCGGAGGGCTTCTCGCGCACGGGCGCCGAGCCTTGGGCAGCAGCGGGGCGGCTCTTGGGCGCGCCGGTGGACTCGGTCACCTTGCCGTTCCCCGAGGAGCCGGAGACCGACGAGGAGCTCGAGGAGCCGGACCGGAGAGCGTCGGACCCGCCGGCGGCCGCGGCGTGCTCGGGATGGTTGTCGAAGAAGTCCCACCACACCTTGTCGACGCTGTCGGGGTCCTTGACGAACCGCTCGTACATCTCGTCGACAAGCCACTCGTTGGCTCCGAACGCCGACATCGAGTTCTCATCGGATGACTCGGGCACGGCCAGTCTCGCCTCTTCCAATGTGCGTGTGGGCTCCTACCCAGCACAGGCTAGACCCCCCACGCTGCGATCCGCAGGGGGGACGGCCTGACGGGGCCGGGTGTTGTGAGCGTCACGTTCCCCGAACGGCGCACAGAGCGCCGTCCGGGGAACGTGGCTGTGCTGCTAGTACCTGCGGACCGCGACCGAGGTGTTGGCCAGGTTGACCACCGTGTTGGCTGCCGAGCCGCCGAGCAGGGTGATCCGCAGCCCGGTCACATCGATGCCGTACTTCGTGATCACCGGCTTGGGCACCTCGATGCGGGCGAGGCCCGGGATCTCGATCGCCTGACCCGGATCGGGGATCGCGTGCTCCTCGCCGTTGACGGTCATAGAGCCGATCGTCTGCACGTGGGCGCGGTAGAGCCGGTTGCTCGAGCTGCGGAAGACCCGCGCGTAGGCGTCGATCGCCGAGATCTTCAGCTGGCCGCCACCGAGGTCGACCGCGGCGATGGTCGACCGGCTCCAGCCCCGGCCACCGCGCTTGCGGGCGTCCTGCAGGCCGTAGACCTGCTCGCGCACGCCGCTCACGATCAGCTGGTCGGCGCCACCGAGGTTGAGCCCGGCGACCGCGTCGGTGCGCACGCGGCCACGGGTGCCCTCGCACTGCAGCGGGATGAAGGCGTTGCGCCCGAGGACCACGCTGCCGTCGAGGAGCGAGGCGTCCAGGCCCCAGCTGCCGCCGGAGAAGACGCCGTACGTCGCTGAACGGGTGATCCGTGCGTAGCTGCGGCCGATCAGCACGTTGGAGTCGTCGGCCGTCCCGCTCGTCTGGTCGGCGCCGAACATTCGGAACTCCAGCCCGATCGAGCCCGAGCGGGCGATGTCGCGACCCACGGCCTTGGCCACCTGACCCAGCTTGATCACCCCGAAGCCGGGGATCGTGATCGGACCGCTCTTGGCGAGCTCCTGGAGGATGATGTCGGCCGGGTGGTTCAGCGGCTCGGGGAGCTCCTGTCCACCGATCGGGCCGAGGTCGGTGAAGGTGAAGGTCGAGTTGGCGTTGAGCTTGCCGCTCTTGCCGGCGTAGGCGGTCGAGACTCCCCGCAGGCCCCGGATCTGGATGCCGGCCTCGTCGCTGCCGAGGTTGATGCTCGCGATGGTGGTGGTCGAGCGGACGTAGGTGGTGCCGGCCGCGGTGATCCCCGTGGTCTGGGCGGTGGTGACCGCGCCGACCCGCACCTGGCCGTTGAGGTCGGCCGCGGCGATGTTGTTGGTGTTGTTCAGTCCCGAGCGCTTGGTGCAGCCGATCAGGGAGTACGCCGTGCGGGCCGATCGCAGCCTGACGTCGGAGGCGTTCACGATCGTGCCGAAGCCGGTCGCGGAGAACGCGTAGGGAGTGATCTTGGACTTGGGTGCTGCTGCGGCCTGGGCGGCGGTACCGCTCGCCGTCAGCGTCAAGGTGGCAGCGGCCGCCAGGGCGAGCCCACTGGCGAGCACCCTGCGGGGCGTGAGCAGGTGTGGACGCGTCATCGGAGATTCCTTAGGGGAGAACGGATCCCCCTGGGCGGGCACCCGAATGCCTGTCATCTTAGGTGTGAAATGTGCCCGAAATGGCTAAATGGCCAATTTTCTGAGACAAACGTGACCGGTTTACGGGGGAGGCCCGCGGCCGTCCGATGAGGGCGCCTCCGGCAGGATTCGAACCTGCGACACCTGGTACCGGAAACCAGTGCTCTATCCCCTGAGCTACGGAGGCAAGCGCCGTGTGGCGCGAGCCTGAACACTACCCGGCGACACTCCCGGGCTGGAACCCGGTGCCCGCCGATAGGCTTGGTCGGTGACCCCGCACCAGATCTCCGCGACCGTCGTCGACGCACTCACTGCCCTGGTCGAGGCCGGCGAGCTTGTCCTGCCCGGGGGCGCGCCCGCCGAGGTGACCGTCGAGCGACCCCGTGAGCGCAGCCATGGTGACTACGCCACCAACGTGGCGATGAAGCTGGCCAAGCAGGCCGGCCTTCCGCCGCGTGAGCTGGCGCAGCTGCTCGCCGACCGGCTGGCCCAGGCCGCTGGGATCGCGCAGGTCGACATCGCCGGCCCCGGCTTCTTGAACATCACCCTGGCCGCGGCCGCGCAGGGGCAGGTCGCCGCGGACGTGGTGGCCGCCGGCCCGGCGTACGGCTCCTCCAACACCTTCGCCGGGGAGAGGATCAACCTCGAGTTCGTCTCGGCCAATCCCACCGGACCGATCCACATCGGCGGTGTCCGCTGGGCCGCGGTCGGTGACGCCCTGGGACGGATCTTCACGATGACCGGCGCCGAGGTCACCCGGGAGTACTACTTCAACGACCACGGCGGCCAGATCGACCGCTTCAGCGGCTCGCTGCTCGCCAGTGCCCAGGGCAAGCCGGTCCCTGAGGACGGGTACGGCGGCCAGTACATCGAGGACATCGCCAAGGCGGTGCTGGGCAAGCGTCCCGACGCCCTCGACCTGCCCGAGGAGGAGGCGCGCGAGGTGTTCCGCGCCGAGGGCGTCGACTTGATGTTCACCGAGATCAAGCAGAGCCTGCACGACTTCGGGGTGGACTTCGACGTCTACTTCCACGAGGACGACCTGCACGCCAGCGGTGCCGTCGACCGGGCGGTGGCACGACTGCGCGAGCTCGGCAACACCTACGAGCAGGACGGCGCCCTGTGGCTGCGCACCGAGAGGTTCGGCGACGACAAGGACCGGGTGATCATCCGGTCCAACGGACAGGGCGCCTACCTCTCCGGTGACCTCGCCTACTACCTCGACAAGCGCGAGCGCGGCTTCGACCGCTGCTTCATCATGCTGGGCGCCGACCACCACGGCTACGTCGGCCGGATGATGGCGATGTGCGCGGCCTTCGGTGACACCCCGCACGAGAACCTCGAGATCCTGATCGGGCAGATGGTCAACCTGCTCCGCGACGGCAAGCCGCTGCGGATGTCCAAGCGCGCCGGCACCGTGGTGACCATCGACGACCTGGTGGAGGCGATCGGCGTCGACGCCGCCCGCTACGCGCTGGCCCGCTACAGCTCCGACTCCCAGATCGACCTCGACCTGGACCTGTGGGCCAGGCAGTCCAACGACAACCCGGTCTTCACCGTCCAGTACGCCCACGCCCGGGTCTCGAGCCTGCTGCGCAACGCCGGCGACCTCCGGCTCGCGAGTGAGTCGCACCCCGACCTGCTCACGCACGAGAAGGAGGGCGAGCTGCTGCGGGCGCTGGCGGAGTTCCCCCGGGTGGTCGCGAGCGCCGCCGAGCTCCGCGCGCCCCACCGGGTGGCGCGCTACCTCGAGGCGCTGGCCGGCTCCTACCACCGGTTCTACGACAACTGCCGGGTGCTGCCGATGGGCGACGAGGAGCCGACGGACCTGCATCGAGCCCGGCTGCTGCTCGTCGAGGCGACCCGGACCGTGCTGGCCAACGGCCTCGGGCTCCTCGGGGTCTCCGCTCCGGAGAGGATGTAGCCGGTGCGCGCGCACGAAGCCGGCTGGGCGCACGCGGCCGTCTCGGTCCGCGGGCCGGCATGGCTGCGCGAGCCGGCCGACCCCAACGAGCTGGTCCCTGCGCTGTGGTCCTCGACGGCATGCAAGGTCGACGGTGTGCTGCACGTCGGCGGGGTGTCCATGCCCGACCTGATCGCCGAGCACGGCTCCCCGGCGTACGTCCTGGACGAGGACGACTTCCGCACCCGCGCCCGCGCCTTCGGTGACGGCTTCGCCGGCTGGGACGTCTACTACGCAGGCAAGGCCTTCTTGTGCACCACCGTCGTCCGCTGGGTCGCCGAGGAGGGCCTGCGCCTCGACGTCTGCTCCGGAGGCGAGCTCGCCGTCGCCGAGCGCGCAGGCTTCCCGATGGAGCACGTCGGCTTCCACGGCAACAACAAGTCGCCCGCCGAGCTGCGTCGAGCGGTCGAGCTCGGGGTCGGGCGGATCATCGTGGACTCCTTCCACGAGATCGAGCGGCTGGGAGCCCTCACCCACGAGCTCGGTGCCACGGCGCGGGTGATGGTCCGTGTGACCGCCGGGGTCGAGGCGCACACCCACGAGTACATCGCCACCGCCCACGAGGACCAGAAGTTCGGGTTCTCGATCAGCAGCGGCGACGCCCTCGCCGCCGTACGCCGCATCCTCGAGCTCGACGGGCTCGAGCTGCTGGGCCTGCACTCGCACATCGGGTCGCAGATCTTCGACTCCTCCGGCTTCGAGGTCGCCGCCCGCCGGGTGCTGGCGCTGCACGCACAGGTCGCCGCCGAGGTGGGCACGGTGATGCCGGAGATGGACCTCGGCGGTGGCTTCGGGATCGCCTACACCACCCAGGACGACCCCTCGGACGCGTCCCGGCTCGCCACCGAGATGACCAAGATCGTCACCGACGGGTGCCGTGCCCTGGACCTCGCGGTGCCCCGGCTCTCGATCGAGCCCGGCCGCGCCATCGTGGGGCCCTCGATGTGCACCGTCTACGGCGTCGGCACGGTCAAGGCCGTCGAGCTCGACGGGGGAGCGGTGCGCACCTATGTCTCGGTCGACGGCGGGATGAGCGACAACATCCGCACCGCCCTCTACGACGCCGACTACTCCTGCACCCTCGCCAGCCGAGCCTCCGACGCCCCGTCCCTGCTGACTCGGGTGGTCGGGATGCACTGCGAGGCCGGCGACATCGTGGTCAAGGACGAGTTCCTCCCCGGCGACCTGGCACCCGGCGACCTCGTCGCGGTCCCCGGCACCGGCGCCTACTGCCGCTCGATGGCCAGCAACTACAACCACGCACTGCGGCCACCGGTGGTCGTGGTGCGCGACGGCGGGTCGCGGGTCGCCGTACGCCGCGAGACGATGGCGGACCTGCTCGCCACCGACCTCGGCTGACCGGGCCGTCGCGCCGCGGCCACGACGAGCCACCCAGCGGGATGGGTGTCACGGCCGCCGGTCACCGGTGCGAGGATGTGGGGGATGAACGAGCACTCCGCACCCCTGCGCCCAGTCAAGGTGGCCCTGCTGGGCTGCGGCGTCGTGGGCTCCCAGGTGGCCCGCCTGCTGCACGAGCAGGCCGCCGACCTGACGGCCCGTGTCGGGGCGCCGGTCGAGCTCGCCGGGATCGCCGTACGCCGCCTCGGGCTGGCGCGCGACGTCGACCTGCCGGCCGAGCTGTTCACCACCGACGCGGAGGCGCTGGTCACCCGCGACGACGTGGACGTGGTGGTCGAGGTGATCGGCGGCATCGAACCCGCCCGCTCCCTGATCCTGGCCGCGCTCGAGCACGGCGCCAGCGTGGTCTCGGCCAACAAGGCGCTGCTGGCCGAGGACGGCGCCACCCTCTTCGCCGCGGCCGAGCGGGCCGGACGCGACCTCTACTACGAGGCCGCCGTCGCCGGCGCGATCCCGATCCTGCGGCCGCTGCGCGAGTCGCTGGCCGGTGACCAGGTCACCCGCGTGCTCGGCATCGTCAACGGCACCACCAACTTCATCCTCGACAAGATGGACTCCTCGGGGGCCGGCTTCACCGAGGCCCTGGAGGAGGCGCAGGCGCTCGGGTACGCCGAGGCCGACCCCACCGCCGACGTCGAGGGCTTCGACGCCGCCGCCAAGGCCGCGATCCTGGCCTCGCTCGCCTTCCACACCCGGGTGACCGCGGCCGACGTGCACCGCGAGGGGATCGCGGAGGTCACCGCCGGTGACGTCGCCTCGGCCGCCGAGATGGGCTGCGTGGTCAAGCTGCTGGCGATCTGCGCCCTGGAGCAGGGCCCGGACGGACCGGCCGTGTCGGCCCGGGTGCACCCGGCGATGATCCCGCGCAGCCACCCCCTGGCCAGCGTGCGCGAGGCCTACAACGCCGTCTTCGTCGAGAGCGAGGCGGCCGGCCAGCTAATGTTCTACGGGCCCGGTGCGGGCGGGGCGCCCACCGCGAGCGCCGTGATGGGCGACCTGGTCACCGTCGCGCGCAACCGGATCGCCAACGTCCGTGGGGCGGGCGAGTCCTCCTACGCCGCGCTTCCGGTGCTCCCGATGGGGGAGACCCAGACCCGCTACCACGTGCAGATCGACGTCGACGACAAGGCGGGCGTGCTCGCTGCGGTCGCGCTCGCGTTCGCCGAGCACGACGTGTCCATCCAGACGGTCCGGCAGGAGGGCCGCGGCGACGACGCCCAGCTGGTCGTGGTCTCGCACCGCGCCAGCGACTCCGACCTCGCCGCGACCGTCGAGACGCTTCGGTCGATGGCCAACGTCCGCGACGTGTCCTCGGTGATGCGGGTGGAGGGGGACGCGGAGTGAGCCGGGCGGGCCGGGTGAACCCGGCGACCCGGCAGTGGCGCGGCGTGATCGAGGAGTACCGCGACCGGCTCGACATCCCCGCAGACACCCCGACGATCACCCTGCGCGAGGGCGGCACCCCGATGGTGGAGTCGCACTGGCTCTCGGGTGTGACCGGCGCCGAGGTCTGGCTCAAGGTCGAGGGTGACAACCCGACCGGCTCGTTCAAGGACCGTGGCATGACCGTCGCCCTCTCGGTCGCCGTCGGGCAGGGTGCCCAGGCGGTGGTCTGTGCCTCCACCGGGAACACCTCGGCCTCGATGGCCGCCTACGCGGCGCGCGCCGGCATCAAGCCGTTGGTGCTGGTGCCGCAGGGCAAGATCTCGGCCGGCAAGCTCGCGCAGGCCATCGTGCACGGCGCCCAGGTGATCATGGTCCGCGGCAACTTCGACGACTGCCTGCGGATCTCTCGCGGCCTGGCCGAGCACTACCCGGTCGCGCTGGTCAACTCGGTCAACCCGATGCGCCTCCAGGGCCAGAAGACCGCCTCCTTCGAGGTGATCGACTTCTTGGGCGACGCTCCCGACGTGCACGTGATGCCCACGGGCAACGCCGGCAACATCTCGGCGTACTGGCTGGGCTACCGCGAGGCCCACCAGGCGGGCGAGAGCACCCGGCTCCCGGTGATGCGCGGCTGGCAGGCCGCCGGTGCCGCGCCGCTCGTCCTCGGTGCACCGGTGCCCGACCCCGAGACCGTCGCCTCGGCGATCCGGATCGGCAACCCCGCCTCCTGGGACCTCGCGATGGCTGCGGCCGACCAGTCCGGCGGGAAGTTCCGCCAAGTCACCGACGACGAGATCCTCGCCGCCCAGCGCGAGCTGGCCTCGCGGGACGGGGTCTTCGTCGAGCCCGCATCGGCGGCCGGGATCGCCGGCCTGCTGCTGGAGGCCACCGAGGGCGTGCGGTACGCCGACCAGCGGGTCGTGGTCACCGTCACCGGTCACGGCCTCAAGGACATCGACACCGCGCTGTCGAGCTTCACCGACCTGGTCGACACCGTCTGCGACGCCGACGTCGACGCGGCCGCCGCGGCTGCCGGGCTTGCCTGAGGCCGCGTGTTGTCGGTCTTCGTCGAGGGACCCCGCACCGTCGCGGTCCCCGCCACCAGCGCCAACCTCGGTCCAGGGTTCGACTGTCTCGGGGTCGCTCTCGAGCTGGCCGACACGCTCAGCGGTGAGGTCGTCGGCACGGGCTTGGACCTCGAGGTCGACGGAGAGGGCGCCGGGGAGGTCCCGCGCGACGAGAGCCACCTGGTGGTGCGTTCGATGCGCGCCGCCTTCGCGCGGATGGGCCTCGCCCCGAACGGCCTTCGCCTCCGCTTCACCAACCGGATCCCGCACAGCCGGGGCCTGGGCTCCTCGTCGGCGGCGATCGTCGGTGGCATCGTCCTGGCCCGGGCGCTGGTGGCCGACGGAGCAGCACTGCTCGACGACGCGGCCGCGCTCGCGCTGGCCAACCAGCTCGAGGGCCACCCGGACAACGTCGCCCCGGCGTTGCTCGGCGGCTTCGTGATCAGCGGTCAGGCCGCCGAGCTGGTCTGGGCCCAGCAGGCCCCGGTCGACCCGGGGATCCGCGGAGTGGTCTTCGTGCCGCCACACGGGGTCCGCACGGAGGTGGCGCGAGGACTCCTTCCCGCCACGGTCCGACACTCCGACGCGGCGGCCAACAGCGGTCGCGCCGCCCTGCTCGTCGCCGCACTGGGCGGCCACCCCGACCACCTGCTCCGCGCCACCGAGGACTTCTTGCACCAAGAGCAGCGTCGGCCCGCGATGCCCGAATCCCTTGCCCTGGTTGACGATCTGCGCTCGCTAGGAGTCGCCGCGGTGGTCTCGGGTGCCGGACCCACGGTCCTGGCACTGGTCACCGGCAGCGTCGAGGGGGTGGCCGCGCGGGCTCCGGAAGGCTGGCAGACCATGGTCCAGGCGCTCGGTGGGCCCGGCGCGACCGTGCTAGCCTGACAAAGCGTCACGACCGGCCCCTCGGAGCACAAAAGCCGACGAACAGCGACGCACCCCGCCGCACACCCCCTGGAACCCGACACGCCTGTGTCCGGAGTCCCCCAGCCGGGAGACGGCACCGTCACGACAGGCCCGCCGGCGTCCTCGCCGTACGGCAACCAAGGGGGAAGGACCCCGCATGACCGAAGCCACCGAGTCCGCGCCCACCACGGGCGCGCCCTCCACCGGCGCCCGCAAGGGCGGCCTGAACGCCATGTTGCTCCCCGAGCTCAAGCAGCTCGCCGGTGGGCTCGGCATCAAGGCCACCGGGATGCGCAAGGGTGACCTCATCGAGGCGATCAAGGGTGCCCAGGGTGGCGGCCGGGTGTCGTCGCAGGGCGCCGCGAAGGCACCGGACCAGGCACCCGCAGGTCGGGCCGCCGGGTCCGACGGGTCCGACCGATCCGACGGGGCCGGCCGGGCCGACCGGGCCGACGGGTCCGACCGGGCCGACCGGGCCGCCGGGTCCGAGCGGGCCGACGGGTCCGAGCGGGCCCAGCGGGCCGACCGGTCAGGCGCGGGAGGCGACCGGCCGGCCAAGGACGAGGACCGCACCAACCGGTCCCAGGACACCGACCAGCAGGACCGACGCCGAGACCGGCAGGACCGGCCACGCGAGGACGCCCAGGAGGGCAACCGCGAAGCTCGCCAGGACCGCAGCCGTGAGCGCAGCGCGGAGCGCAACCCAGACCAGGCTGGTGGCAACCGCAGCCAGGACGCGCGTCAGGACGCCCGCCAGGACCCCAGGCCCGAAAGGACCCAGGGCGGGGGCAACCGCGCCAACGCCGGGAACGCCAGCAATGCCGGGAGCGCGGGCAACGCCGGGAACGCGGGCAACGCCGGGAACGCCGGCAACGCCGGGAACTCCGGCAACGCCGGGAACGCCGCCAACGCCGGCAACTCCGCCAACGCGGGGAACACGGGCAACGCCGAGGAGGAGGGCACCAGACGCAACCGTCGTCGTCGGGGGCGCGACCGTGACCGTGGCGCACCGCAGAGCAGCGGCGGCGGCAACGTCGCGCCCCGCGGCAACCGCAACGAGCCCGACCTGCAGGTCCTCGAGGACGACGTGCTCGCGCCCTGCGCCGGCATCCTCGACCTCAACGACAGCTTCGCCTTCGTCCGCACGAGTGGCTACCTGCCAGGCAGCGAGGACGTCTATGTCTCGATGTCGATGGTGCGCAAGCTCGGTCTGCGCCGCGGTGATGCCGTCACCGGCCAGGTCCGCCAGCCCCGCGAGGGCGAGCGGAAGGAGAAGTACAACCCGCTCGTGAAGCTGGACACGGTCAACGGTGCCGACCCGGAGACCGCGAAGTCCCGCGTCGAGTTCAGCAAGCTCACGCCGCTCTACCCCTCCGAGCGGCTGCGGCTCGAGACCACCTCGACCAACCTGATCGGTCGCGTCATCGACATCGCGGCACCGATCGGCAAGGGCCAGCGCGGTCTGATCGTCTCGCCGTCGAAGGCCGGCAAGACCATGATCATGCAGTCGATCGCCAACTCGATCACCACCAACAACCCCGAGTGCCACCTGATGGTCGTGCTCGTCGACGAGCGCCCCGAGGAGGTCACCGACTTCGAGCGCTCGGTCAAGGGAGAGGTGGTCAGCTCGACCTTCGACCGGCCCGCAAGCGACCACACCATCGTCGCCGAGCTGGCGATCGAGCGCGCCAAGCGGCTCGTGGAGCTCGGTCACGACGTCGTCGTACTCCTCGACGGCATCACCCGGCTCGGCCGGGCCTACAACCTCGCCGCGCCCGCCAGCGGCAGGATCCTCTCCGGTGGCGTCGACTCCGCGGCGCTGTACCCCCCCAAGCGGTTCTTCGGCGCTGCCCGCAACATCGAGGACGGCGGCTCGCTGACCATCTTGGCGACGGCCCTGATCGAGAGTGGCTCGAAGATGGACGAGGTGATCTTCGAGGAGTTCAAGGGCACCGGCAACATGGAGATCCGGCTGCGTCGCGACTTCGCCGACAAGCGGATCTTCCCCGCCATCGACGCCGTCCAGTCCGGGACGCGTCGCGAGGAGCTCCTGATGAGCAAGGAGGAGCTCGCGATCATCTGGAAGCTGCGCCGGGTGCTCTCGGGGCTCGACGGCCAGCAGGCTCTGGAACTGCTCCTGGAGCGGCTCAAGAAGTCGCAGACCAACCTCGAGTTCCTGATGCAGGTCCAGAAGACGACGCCGACTGCCAACGGACACGACGACTAGCGCCACCCGGATCGCCGTGGGAGCGGTCAATCCCGCACCTGCGGTCAACGATCTGGATATGCTCGTCCCGCGCCGTCCGGTTCCGGATCCGGCAGATGACATCAAGGGGTAGTGTTACATGGCTCGGATCGTGATAGCCGACGACGATGCGGACATCCGTGAGCTCGTCGTCTTCAAGCTCCGCCACGGCGGTCACGACGTGGTGCCTGTCGGCGACGGAGCAGCAGCGGTCGAGGCGTGCACGGCGGAGAAGCCGGACCTGGTCATCCTGGACGTGATGATGCCCGGCATGAGTGGCCTCGACGCCGCCCGGGCGCTGCGGCAGGACTCGGCGATGGACGGCCTGCCGATCATCATGCTGACCGCGCGCGCCCAGGAGTCCGACATCGAGCAGGGCTTCGAAGCCGGTGCCGACGACTACATCGTCAAGCCGTTCAGCCCCCGTGAGCTGGCCTCGCGCGTCTCGGCCGTTCTCGCTCGCACCCGCTAGGTCGAAGACGCGCCACTCGGCTGGATAGAGGCCAGGGGAACATCCGTGTCGGTGTCCGGGTTGCACGGTCGGTAGGCGATTTCGTCCCCCACGGCCGTGGGTGGCACACTTGGTCGCTGGCTCCCGGTTCACGCACCTCGTCGAGGGCGACCCGGCGGCTGGAACCCCGAGAGGAACACCATGAAGAAGGACATCCACCCCGCGTACTCGACCACCGAGGTCACCTGTACCTGCGGCAACAAGTTCACCACCCGCAGCACCTCCGCCAGCGGCTCGATCCGCTCCGAGGTCTGCTCCAACTGCCACCCGTTCTACACCGGCAAGCAGAAGATCCTCGACACCGGCGGCCGCGTCGCGCGCTTCGAGGCCCGCTACGCCAAGAAGGCCGACAAGAAGTAGCTCCTGGGTTGCTGGTTTCACAGGTTCTCTTGTGAAACCAGCACTTCTCTGCCTTTGCAACTACAGAGAAGTGAGCGTTTCACAAGAGAACTTGTGAAACCGGCACGCCCATCGAGGAGCCCACGTGTTCGAAGCAGTCTCCGCGCTCATCCAGGAGCACGCCGAGCTCGAGACCCGGCTGGCGGACCCGTCGATCCATGCCGACCAGTCGCTGGCCCGCAAGCTCAACCAGCGGTACGCCGAGTTGAGTGCGATCGTGCGAGCCCACGCCGACTGGGTGCAGCTCGGCGAGGATGCCGAGGCCGCGCGTGAGCTCTCCGGCGAGGACGAGTCGTTCGCGATCGAGGCCGAGCAGCTGCTCGAGCGGCGGGCCGTGGCCGAGGAGCGGTTGCGGCACCTGCTGATCCCGCGCGACGCGGCCGACGGCAAGGACGTGCTGCTCGAGGTCAAGTCCGGCGAGGGCGGGGAGGAGTCGGCACTGTTCGCCGCCGACCTGCTCCGCATGTACACCAGGTACGCCGAGCAGCGCGGTTGGTCCACCGAGGTGCTCGACGCGACCGAGTCCGATCTCGGCGGCTACAAGTCGGTGACCGTCGCGGTCAAGGCCAAGGGCACCCCGGCACCGGGGGAGGCGCCGTTCGCGCTGCTGAAGTTCGAGGGCGGCGTGCACCGGGTGCAGCGGGTGCCGGTGACCGAGAGCCAGGGACGGGTGCACACCAGCGCGGCCGGCGTACTCGTCTTTCCCGAGGCCGAGCAGGTCGAGGTGCAGATCGAGGACAAGGACCTGCGCATCGACGTCTACCGGTCCAGCGGGCCGGGAGGACAGAGCGTGAACACCACCGACTCGGCCGTGCGGATCACCCACGTGCCGAGCGGGATCGTGGCGAGCTGCCAGAACGAGAAGTCCCAGCTGCAGAACCGCGAGCAGGCGATGCGGATCCTGCGGGCACGCCTCCTGGCGGCCGCGGAGGAGGAGGCCAACGCCGAGGCCAGCGACGCCCGCAGGCTGCAGATCCGCACCGTGGACCGCTCCGAGCGGATCCGTACCTACAACTACCCCGAGAACCGGATCTCCGACCACCGCACCGGCTACAAGTCCTACGACCTCGACCGGGTGCTCGACGGCGACCTCGAGGCTGTGATCGGCTCGTGCGTGCAGGCTGACATGGCGACTCGCCTCGAAGCCCTGGGTGAGTAGCGAGGTGGCCGGGACCCCGATGGCACGCGCCCTCGTCCGCGAGGCCGCCGTCGCGCTGACGGACGCCGGGGTGGCCAGTCCGGAGCACGACGCCCTGGTCCTGCTGGGCGAGGTGCTCGGGATCGACCGGCCGCTGGTGCTCGCGGCCGGTGGTGTCGCCGAGGCGGACGCCGAGCGGTTCTGGTCCCTCGTCGAGCGGCGCGTCGCTCGCGAGCCGCTGCAGCACCTCACCGGCAAGGCGTGGTTCCGTCACCTCGAGCTCGCCGTGGGGCCGGGAGTCTTCGTCCCGCGGCCCGAGACCGAGCTGCTGGCGGGCTGGGCGATCGAGCGTGCCGGCGAGTCGGGGCCGCGGTCCGTGGTCGTCGACCTGTGCTGCGGGTCGGGCGCGATCGCGCTCAGCGTCGCCGAGGAGTCCCCGGGATCGAAGGTGTACGCCGTCGAGCTCGATCCCGGCGCGTACGCATGGGCCGAGCGCAACCTCGCGGGCAGCGGCATCGACCTGCGCCAGGGCGACATGGCGACCGCCTTCCAAGACCTCGAGGGCGGCGTGGACGTGGTGGCCTGCAACCCGCCGTACATCCCGCTCGAGGCGTTCGAGAGCGTCGCGCCCGAGGCCCGCGACCACGACCCCGCCCTGGCGCTGTGGTCCGGTGACGACGGCCTGGACGCGATCCGCGTTCTCGAGGCCAGGGCGGCCGTGCTGCTGCGTCCCGGCGGCTGGGTGGGTGCCGAGCACGCGGACGTCCAAGGGGCCTCGGCCGTCGAGGTGTTCGCCGGCACCGGGCGGTGGGCCGAGGTGCGCGACCATCTCGACCTGGCAGGTCGCGCGCGCTACGTGACGGCCCGGCTGGCACGATGAGCGCGTGAGCACGACCTACGACCTCAGCGACCCGACGGACCGCGAGGCTGGCCTGGCTGCCGCCGTCACCGCCGTACGCCGGGGGCAGCTGGTCGTGCTCCCCACCGACACCGTCTACGGCATCGGGGTGGACGCCTTCGACGCCGACGGGGTCCAGCGGCTCCTCGACGCCAAGGGTCGTGGACGCGACATGCCGCCACCGGTGCTGGTCTCGGCGGCCACCACGCTGGGGGCGCTCGCCACCGACCTGCCCACGTGGGCCACCGGCCTGATCGAGCGGTACTGGCCCGGACCGCTGACCATCGTGTGCCGCCAGCAGCCGTCACTGCGCTGGGACCTCGGCGAGACGCGCGGGACCGTCGCGGTGCGGATGCCCGCCGACGAGGCGGCGCTCGACCTGCTGGGTCGCACCGGCCCGCTCGCGGTCTCGTCGGCCAACCGCACCGGTGAGGCGGCGGCCACCGACGCGGCGGCGGCACAGCGGATGCTCGGAGAGGCCGTCGAGGTGATCCTCGACGGGGGCCCGAGCGCCGACACGGTGGCCTCGACCATCGTGGACTGCACCGGCGACCGGCCGCGCATCCTGCGTGCGGGGGCCATCCCCGCCGACGAGCTGCGCGAGACCCTCGAGGGCCTCGGTGCGCCGCTCGACGAGCCCGACCCCGGTGACGCGGTGGGCAGTGCGTGAGTACCTGCTCGTCTTCCTCGTGGCCGCGGTCGCCAGCTACCTGCTGTGCGTCTTCGCCCGGGAGCTGGCGATCAGGTCCGGCGCGGTCGCCCGGGTGCGCGACCGTGACATCCATGCGACGCCGATCCCCTACTTCGGCGGCGTCGCGATGCTCGGCGGGCTCGGTGCGGGCCTGCTGGTCGCCCGGCACCTGCCGTTCCTGAGCACCTCCCAGCCGGCGGTCTTCCACGACTCGGGGATCGTCCTCCTCGCCGGCGCGATCATCTGCGCCGTGGGCGTCATCGACGACCTGATCGAGCTCGATGCCCTCACCAAGCTGGCCGGCCAGACCGTGGCGGCCGGCTTCATGGTGCTCAACGACGTGCAGCTGTACTCCCTGAACCTTCCCGGCGTGGGCCAGTTCGTCCTGCTCCCGACCCAGGCCGTGCTGCTGACGATGCTGCTGGTCCTCGGCACGGTGAACGCGGTCAACTTCGTCGACGGGCTGGACGGCCTGGCGGCCGGTGTCGTGCTGATCGGGGCGGTGGCCTTCTTCTTGTTCTCCTACCGGCTGGCAGACGTCCAGGGCGAGACCCTGGCGATCACGGCGGCGATGCTCTGTGCCGCGATGGGTGGCGCGTGCGCGGGGTTCCTGCCACACAACTTCTTCCCGGCGCGGCTGTTCATGGGCGACTCCGGCTCGATGCTGCTCGGGCTGGTGCTGGCCGGCTCGGCACTGACCCTGACCGGACAGTTCGCCTCGGTCAGCATCGAGCAGGGGAGCATGAACGGCTCCCTGGTGATGCTGCTGCCGATCCTGCTGCCGATCTCGATCCTGGTGGTGCCACTGGCAGACCTGGTGCTGGCCGTCGTACGCCGCACCCGGCGTGGTCAGGCCTTCTACCAGCCGGACAAGGAGCACCTGCACCACCGGCTGCTCGAGATCGGGCACAGCCAGCGCCGGGCCGTGCTGATCATGTGGATGTGGGCGGGCCTGATCGCGTTCGGTGCGGTGCTGGTCAGCCTCTACTCCGGGCCGCTGACCCTGGCACTGATCGCCGCCCTGACCGCGGGCACGGCGGCGCTGACCTTCGTGGTGCCACGGCTCCAGCACCGTCCTGGTGAGGACCAGTTTCTCGGCTGACCCGACCCCCGGGTCGCGCCCGACCGAGGGCTTGTGCTATTTTTCACAAGCACCGCCGCACCGCCCGATGACCGCCCCTGAGGCACCCTCCCGGTCACCTGACGACGAGACGATGAGGCCAGCGATGACGCCGACCAGCCACCCCGCGAGATCTCGCGGGCGTACCCCAGCAGTGCTGGTGCAGGCGGTCGTGTGGGTCGTCGTCGCGGCCGTCGTGACCTGCGTGGCCGGCGGAGTGGTCGACGGCTCGGCCGGTGCTCGCGGGGCGGCAGTCGGCGGACTGATCAGCCTGGTGTTCTTCGGTTTCGGCTCCCTGGTCGTCAACACCGCGACCCGGCTGGCCCCCGAGGCGGCGATGGTGGTCGCACTCACCTCCTACGCACTGCAGGTCGCGCTGGTCGCGGTCGCATTCGCGGTGATCAAGGCATCAGGCGCGCTCGGGGACACCCTCTCGGCGGGCTGGGTGGCCGGGGGAGTGGTCGCCGCGACCATCGCCTGGACGATCGGGCAGCTCACCGCGACCGCGCGGAGCCGGGTCCCGGTCTATGACATCGACCTTCCGGGCGCTGCTGAGACGGGCCCTGCGCAGCGGTCCCGCGATCCAGAGGCAGGTGCGTCATGACCCGCCCAGACTGCTACGCTCCCACCGCAATGGCTCAGCAGGCTCAGCAGCATCCAGAGCAGCACACCCCTCCCAGTGGCGACCCGTGGCATGCCTTCGGTGTCCTTGTGGCGGGGGTGGCGTTCTACGGTCTGCTCGGCTGGGCGGCGGATCGCTGGTTCGGGACCTCGTTCCTCGTGGGGATCGGGATTCTCGTGGGTGCGGGCCTCGGGGTCTACATGACCTGGTCACGGTTCAAGCCCGCCCCTGACCAGCAGGACCCAGGAACTGAGAACAAGACCGTGACGACACAGGAGTTGCCGTGAGCCTCATCCCGACGCTCGTCGCCCGCGGCGAGGGGTACACGCCCCCCGGACCGGGTGACTTCAACCTGCCGCCGGTCGGGCCCGACAAGACCTTCGAGTTCCTCGGTCAGACGATGTACCTCGGGGTCACCAAGCCGATGCTGCAGCTGGTCCTCGGTGCCGTGCTGGTCTTCGTGGTCTTCCGCGCCGCCTCCGCCAAGCGTGCGATGGTCCCGGGCAAGCTGCAGTACGTCGGAGAGCTGGGCTACGGCTTCGTCCGCAACCAGCTGGGCCGCGACATCATCGGCAGCAAGGACTTCATGCGGTTCGTGCCGTTCCTGTTCGCGCTGTTCTTCTTCGTGCTGATCAACAACCTGTTCGCCTCGGTCCCGCTCCTTGAGTTCCCGACCTTCTCGCGTGCGGGCATGGTCTACGGCCTGGTGCTGATCAGCTGGCTGGTCTACAACATCGCCGGGATCAAGGCGCAGGGCGGCGTGCTCGCCTACCTCAAGCACCAGACGGTGCCGCCGGGCGTTCCGCCGGCGATGTTGGTGCTCTTGATCCCGCTGGAGTTCCTCTCCAACATCCTGGTCCGCCCGTTCACCCTGGCGCTGCGACTCTTCGCCAACATGCTCGCCGGACACCTGCTGCTGATCCTGTTCGCGCTCGGCGGCGAGTACCTCCTGCTCCACGGCGCCATGCTGGTCAAGCCGGTCGGCATCCTGGCCTGGGTGATGTTCATCGTGATCGCCTTCCTCGAGGTCCTGGTGCAGTTCCTGCAGGCCTACGTCTTCGTCCTGCTCAACGCGCTCTACATCTCCGGCGCCATCGCCGAGGAGCACTGAGCCCCACCGACTGCCGCCGGTCCGCGCCGGAGGCTGCACGACCACAACTGAACACAACCGAAGAAGAACCAATCGAAAGGAACTAGCCGTGCTTCCTATGGCTATCGAGGGCTCCGCCAACATGATCGGCTACGGCCTGGCCGCCATCGGCCCGGGTATCGGCGTCGGCCTGATCTTCGCCGCCTACCTCAACGGCGTCGCGCGTCAGCCCGAGGCGCAGGGTCGCCTGCAGACGATCGCGTTCCTCGGCTTCGCGCTTGCCGAGGCCCTCGCGATCATCGGTATCGCCCTCGCGTTCGTGCTCTAGAACCCAACCCTGACGAAGGACCGCGACCATGACGTCGTACCTGATTCCGCTGGCCGGAGAAGCGGGCTTGAACCCCCTGATCCCGCACCCGATCGAGATCGTGCTCTCGATCGTGGTCTTCGGCGCGCTCTACTTCCTTGCGAAGAAGCACGTGGTGCCCAACTTCGAGAAGACCTTCGCCGAGCGCACCTCGGCGATCGAAGGCGGGCTCCAGGCTGCCGAGACCAAGCAGGCCGAGGCCGACGCCAAGCTCGCAGAGCTGGAGCAGCAGCTTGCCGACGCTCGTCACGAGGCCGCCCGGATCCGCGAGGAGGCTCGCGAGCAGGGTGCGCAGATCGTGACGGAGATGCGGGAGCAGGCTCAGGAGGAGTCCGCGCGCATCGTCGAGCACGGCAAGACGCAGATCGAGGCCGAGCGGCAGCACGCCGTCACCTCGCTCCGAGCAGAGGTGGGCACCCTGGCCACCTCGCTGGCGGGTCGCATCGTCGGTGAGAGTCTCGATGACGACGCCCGTTCCTCGCGCGTGGTCGACCGCTTCCTGGCCGACCTCGAGCTGCACAACGAGGCCACGGACGCTGGCTCCAGCACCAGCGGAGCCAGCTGATGTCGAAGTCCGACCTGCGAGGCCCGTCCGCCGACGCCCTGGCTGCCCTGAGCGAGAAGCTCGCGGCGACCGGAGAGTCGGAGGCGGCCCAGCTGGGCGAGGACCTCTTCGGCGTCGCCGCGGTGCTCCGTGGCGAGCCGGGACTTCGCCGGGTGGCGACCGATGTCGCCACCGACTCGGCGGCCAAGTCGGGCCTGCTGCGCCAGATCCTCGACGGCAAGGTCGGCGCCCCGGCGCTCGACCTGGTCACGGACGCCGTCGAACGGCGCTGGACCCGGACCCGCGACCTCGCCGACGCCCTCGAGCACCTCGCGGTGGTCGCGGTGGTGACCTCGGCCGGTGCGGACGGGCAGCGTCTCTCCGACGAGCTGTTCGCCGTCGGCCAGCTCATCGACGCCCAGCACGACCTGCGTACGGCGCTCTCGGATCCCGCGCGGTCCGTGTCGGACAAGGGCCAGCTCGTTCGCGACGTCCTGGGCGACAAGACCCTCCCGGCGACGCTGCGACTCCTCGAGCAGGCTCTCGTCGGCAGTCACCGCAGCGTCACCGCGGCGATCGAGGAGTACCAGCGGATCGCCGCCGAGGCCCACGGCCAGCGCGTCGCCGAGGTGCGGGTCGCCCAGGGTCTCAGCGACTCCGAGGTCGACCGCTTGCAGGCGGCGCTGAGCAACCAGTACGGCCGCACCGTGCACCTCAACATCGTGGTCGACCCCGAGATCATCGGGGGGATGCGGGTGCAGATCGGTGACGACGTCATCGACGGCACCGTCTCCGGCAGGATCGACGACGCCCGGCGCCGGCTCGCCGGCTGAGCCACCGCCACACCCCAGCGAACTTCAGATCACCGCTTTGACGCACCAGAGAGTAGGGACAAGGAAATGACGGAGCTTTCGATCCGTCCGGAGGAGATCCGGGACGCGCTGCAGCGATTCGTGTCGGACTACAAGCCGGAGGCATCCAGCAAGGAAGAGGTCGGCACCGTTGCGGAGGCCGGCGACGGCATCGCCCGCGTGTCCGGCCTGCCGTCCGCGATGGCCAACGAGCTGCTCAGGTTCGAGGACGGCACCCTCGGGATCGCCCTGAACCTCGACACCCGCGAGATCGGCGTCGTCATCCTCGGTGACTTCTCCGGGATCGAGGAGGGCCAGAAGGTCAGCCGCACCGGCGAGATCCTCTCCGTGCCCGTCGGTGACGGCTTCATGGGCCGCGTCGTGGACCCGCTCGGCCAGCCGATCGACGGCCTGGGCGACATCGAGACCACCGAGCGCCGTGCCCTGGAGCTCCAGGCTCCCGGCGTGATGGCCCGCAAGTCGGTGCACGAGCCGCTCGCCACCGGCATCAAGGCGATCGACGCGCTCACCCCGATCGGCCGCGGCCAGCGTCAGCTGATCATCGGCGACCGCTCCACCGGCAAGACCACGATCGCGATCGACACGATCATCAACCAGAGGCAGAACTGGGAGTCCGGCGACCCGGACAAGCAGGTGCGCTGCATCTACGTCGCGATCGGCCAGAAGGGCTCGACCATCGCCTCGGTGCGTGGCGCCCTCGAGGAGGCCGGCGCCCTGGAGTACACCACCATCGTGGCCGCCCCCGCCTCGGACAGCGCGGGCTTCAAGTACCTCGCTCCCTACACCGGCTCGGCCATCGGCCAGCACTGGATGTACGACGGCAAGCACGTCCTGATCGTCTTCGACGACCTGACCAAGCAGGCCGACGCCTACCGCGCCGTCTCGCTGCTGCTGCGTCGCCCGCCGGGCCGCGAGGCGTTCCCCGGTGACGTGTTCTACCTGCACAGCCGCCTGCTCGAGCGCTGCGCCAAGCTCTCCGACGAGCTCGGCCACGGCTCGATGACCGGGCTGCCGATCGTGGAGACCAAGGCCAACGACGTCTCGGCGTTCATCCCGACCAACGTCATCTCCATCACCGACGGTCAGATCTTCTTGCAGTCCGACCTGTTCGCCTCCAACCAGCGTCCGGCCATCGACGTCGGCGTCTCGGTCTCGCGGGTGGGCGGCAGCGCCATGACCAAGGCGATGAAGGCCGTCACCGGCTCGCTCAAGGTCGACCTGGCGCAGTTCCGCGCGATGGAGGCGTTCGCGATGTTCGCCTCCGACCTCGACGCGGCCTCACGGCAGCAGCTGGACCGTGGACAGCGGCTGATGGCGCTGCTCAAGCAGCCCCAGTACTCGCCGTACCCGCTGGAGAACATGACCGTCGCGCTGTGGCTGGGCACCTCGGGTCGTCTCGACCGCGTCCCCGTCGACGACGTGCTGCGCTTCGAGCAGGAGTTCCTCGACTTCTTGCACCGCTCGCACGACGGCATCCTCTCCGGGATCCGGGAGAGCCTGAAGTTCGAGGACGAGACCGAGAGCTCGCTCGCGGACGCCTACGACTCGTTCCTCGACCAGTTCGAGACCTCCGAGGGCGACTCGATCAAGAAGCCCGGCACCGAGGCCAAGGCCGAGGCCCTCGAGGACGAGGACGTCGAGCAGGAGCAGATCGTCAAGCAGAAGCGAGGCTGACGAGATGGCCCTATCGCTGCGTGAGTACCGCGCGCGGATCAAGTCGACGGAGTCGATGAAGAAGATCACGCGCGCCATGGAGCTCATTGCTGCGTCCCGGATCATCAAGGCGCAGCAGCGGGCACAGGCGGCAGCGCCGTACGCCCGTGAGCTGACCCGTGCCGTGTCGGCAGTCGCCACCTTCTCCAACGTCGACCACCCGCTGACCACGGAGCCCGAGGACCCCAAGCGGGTCGCGGTGCTGATCGTGACCAGCGACCGTGGTCTCGCCGGTGCCTACTCCTCGAGCGTGCTCAAGGAGGCAGAGCGTCTGGGCGAGAAGCTCCGCGAGGAGGGCAAGGAGATCGACACCTACATCTGCGGCCGCAAGGGCGAGGCGTACTACAAGTTCCGTAGTCGTCCGGTCGTGAAGTCGTGGTCCGGGTTCTCCGACCAGCCCAACTACGACATCGCCCGCGAGGTGGGAGACGCCCTGATCGGCGCCTTCCTCCGGGACCGTGACGAGGACCCCGAGGAGGACCAGGGCCGGGGCGTCGACGAGGTGCACGTGGTCTTCACGCGCTTCCGCTCGATGCTCGTCCAGGAGCCGACCACCGTGCGGCTGCTGCCGCTCGAGGTCGTCGAGGGGACCGAGAAGCCCGAGGCCGAGGACGTCCTCCCGCTCTACGAGTTCGAGCCGTCCGCGGCCGAGGTCCTCGACGGGCTGCTCCCGCGCTACGTGCAGAGCCGGATCTTCTTCGCCATGCTGCAGGCCGCTGCTTCCGAGCTCGCGGCCCGACAGAAGGCGATGAAGTCGGCCACCGACAACGCCGACGAGCTGATCAAGAAGTACACCCGAATCGCCAACCAGGCCCGCCAGGCCGGCATTACCCAGGAAATCAGCGAGATCGTCGGTGGCGTCAACGCGCTGGCCGACGCAAACGCCGGGAGTGAGTGAGAGACATGACTGCCACTGTTGATGAGAAGAACGAGACCCAGGACTCCGCCGGAGGGGTCGGCCGGATCGCGCGAGTGACCGGACCGGTCGTGGACGTGGAGTTCCCGAGCGACTCGATGCCGGAGATGTACAACCTGCTCGAGACCGAGCTCGAGCTCCAGGGAGAGCAGCGCACGCTCTCCCTCGAGGTCGCGCTGCACATCGGCGACGGCATGGTCCGCGCCATCTCGCTGCAGCCGACCGACGGCCTCGTGCGCGGTGCCCAGGTGCGCGACACCGGGGGCCCGATCGCCGTGCCCGTCGGGGACGCCACCCTCGGCCACGTGTTCAACACCCTCGGGGAGTGCCTCAACCTCGAGGAGGGCGAGACGCTGGAGGTCAAGGAGCGCTGGGGGATCCACCGCCAGGCGCCTGCCTTCGACCAGCTCGAGTCCAAGACTCAGATGTTCGAGACCGGCATCAAGGTGATCGACCTGCTCACCCCCTACGTCCAGGGCGGCAAGATCGGCCTGTTCGGTGGTGCCGGCGTCGGCAAGACCGTGCTGATCCAGGAGATGATCGCCCGCGTCGCCAAGGACCACGGTGGCGTGTCGGTGTTCGCCGGTGTCGGTGAGCGCACCCGTGAGGGCAACGACCTGATCGTGGAGATGGAGGAGGCCGGCGTCATCGGCCAGACCGCACTGGTCTTCGGCCAGATGGACGAGCCGCCGGGCACCCGCCTGCGGGTCGCGCTCTCGGCGCTGACGATGGCGGAGTACTTCCGCGACGTGCAGAACCAGGACGTGCTGCTCTTCATCGACAACATCTTCCGGTTCACCCAGGCCGGGTCCGAGGTCTCCACGCTGCTCGGCCGGATGCCGTCGGCCGTGGGCTACCAGCCCAACCTGGCCGACGAGATGGGCGTGCTCCAGGAGCGGATCACCTCGACGCGCGGTAACTCGATCACCTCGATGCAGGCGATCTACGTCCCCGCCGACGACTACACCGACCCCGCCCCGGCGACCACGTTCGCGCACCTCGACGCGACCACCGAGCTCTCCCGCGAGATCGCGTCGCTGGGCATCTACCCGGCCGTGGACCCGTTGACCTCGACGTCGCGGATCCTCGACGCGCAGTACATCGGCAAGGAGCACTACGACTGCGCGATCCGGATCAAGCAGATCCTCCAGCGCAACAAGGAGCTCCAGGACATCATCGCGATCCTCGGTGTCGACGAGCTCTCCGAGGAGGACAAGATCATCGTCTCCCGGGCCCGCCGGATCCAGCGGTTCCTCTCGCAGAACACCTACGTCGCCAAGCAGTTCACCGGCATCGAGGGTTCGACGGTCCCCGTGGCCGACACCATCGAGGCGTTCAACAAGATCGCCGACGGGGAGTACGACCACGTCGCCGAGCAGGCGTTCTTCATGTGCGGTGGCCTCGACGACGTCGAGCGCAGGTGGGCGGAGATCCAGAAGCAGACCGGGGAGTCGAAGTGAGCGACGCCACCCTCCGGGTCGAGCTGGTCGCAGCCGACCGGCTCGTGTGGTCGGGCGAGGCCAAGATGGTCATCGCCCGCACCACCGAGGGTGACGTCGGCATCTTGCCGAACCATGCGCCGATGCTCTCGCTGCTCGTCGACGGCACCGTCGACGTGCAGACGACCGACGGCGAGACCTGGGTCGCGGCCGTCGACGCGGGGTTCCTCTCCGTCGCCGACAACCGGATCTCGGTGCTCTCCGAGCACGCCGAGATGTCGCACGAGATCGACCTGGAGAAGGCGCGCCACGACCTGGAGCGGGCCAAGGAGAGCGGCGAGAACGACGACGAGGCCCAGGCCGCCGTACGCCGGCTCGAGGCTCGGGTCCGGGCCGCCGAGAAGACCTCCTGACCCAGCTTCACCACCCGTTGTCCGCGAGGGCCGTCCCGGTTGACCGGGGCGGCCCTTCGGCGTCGGCGGGCATCTCCTAGGCTGCACCCCATCTGCCCCATCAACGCAAGAGACGACAGGGGAACGAGGATCGATGCCGCTCTGGCAGTGGGTGCTCGACGGCGCCGGCGGCGTGCTGCTGCTGATCGCGCTGTTCGGAGCCATGCTCGTGGTGCGGCGCCGCCTGCTCGCCCGCCGCGGTGGCACCTTCGAGCTGAGCGTGCGCGACCCGCGCGGTGCCCTCGGTCGCGGATGGGTGCTGGGCCTGGGCCGCTACCGGGAGGACTCCTTGGAGTGGTTCCGGATCTTCTCGCCGCTGCCGGTGCCCAAGCGGGCGTGGTCGCGCAACGACCTGACCTACCGCGCACAGCGGATCCCGATGGGCGACGAGGCCTACTCGCTCTACGCGGGCAGCGTCGTGGTCACCTGTGCCACGCCCGAGGGTGACATCGAGCTGGCGATGAGCCCGAGCTCGCTGACCGGGCTGCAGTCGTGGCTCGAGGCCGGGCCCCCGGGCTCGAGGACCTCCCGCTAGCTCCCGCCGGCGCTCTGCTCGCCGCGCTCGCCCCCGGGGACCCAGAGCACGTCGCCGATCTCCCGGTTCGCGTGCCGGGCGAGGATGAAGAGCAGGTCCGAGAGCCGGTTGAGGTAGGTGATCGCCAGCAGGTTCATCGAGTCGGCGTACTGCTCGTGCGCGGCCCAGGCCGAGCGCTCGGCGCGCCGGCACACCGTGCGGGCCACGTGCAGGTGCGCGGCTGCGGCGGTGCCGCCGTTGAGGATGAACGACCGCAGGGCTGGGAGCTCCTCGTTGTAGTGGTCGCACCACTGCTCGAGCCGGTCGACGTAGTCGGCCTCGATCCGCAGTGGGGGATACTCGGGGTCCTCCACGACCGGGGTGCAGAAGTCCGCACCGACGTCGAAGAGGTCGTTCTGGATGTGGGTGAGGACGGCGACGACGTCGGCCTCGAGCTCGCTGGAGGCCAGCACCAGCCCGAGGTGGGCGTTGGTCTCGTCGACGTCGGCGTAGGCGCGCAGCCGCAGGTCGGTCTTGGTCGTCTCGGACATGTCACCGAGCCGCGTGCTGCCCCCGTCGCCGGTGCGGGTGTAGATGCGCGTCAGGTTCACCATGGGTCCCAGCCTAGGAGGTGGTGGTCCCGGGCGGACCGTCGGCCGAGGCACGCCGCTAGTCTCGGCGCATGGGCAGCTTCCGCGTGGTCTCCGAAGGGCCGCTCACCCGACCGCTGTCCGGCACGGTGCACGTCGGCGGTGCCAAGAACTCCGCGCTGAAGCTGATGGCCGCCGCACTGCTCGCGCCGGGCACCTCGGTGGTCAGCAACGTCCCCGACATCCTCGACGTCGCGGTGATGGGCGACCTGCTGCGCAAGCTGGGCTGCGCGGTCTCGATCGAGTACCCCAGCGGGTTCGACCCGACCTCCGCCTCGACGGCCGGGACCGCGACGATCGAGGTTCCTGAGGAGCTCGGCCACGAGGCCCCCTACGAGCTCGTACGCCGCCTGCGGGCATCGATCGCCGTTCTCGGTCCCCTCGTCGCCCGCTGCCACCGCGCGAGCGTCGCGCTGCCGGGCGGCGACGCGATCGGCTCCCGCGGCCTGGACATGCACATCCGCGGCCTCGAGGAGCTCGGCGCCGTGGTCCGGATCGAGCACGGCCAGGTGGTCGCCGAGGTGCCCGAGCGCCTCCGCGGAGCGAACCTGTGGCTGGACTTCCCCTCGGTCGGTGCCACCGAGAACCTCCTGATGGCCGCCGTCCTGGCCTCGGGGACGACGGTCATCGACAACGTGGCCCGCGAGCCCGAGATCACCGACCTGTGCCAGATGCTGGTCGCGATGGGCGCCCGGATCGACGGGATCACCACCTCGACACTCGTGATCGAGGGGGTCGAGCGGCTGCAGCCCGTGGAGCACCGCACCGTGACCGACCGGATCGTGGCCGGGACCTGGGTCTTCGCCACCGCCATCGCCGGTGGCGACCTGCACATCGACGGTGGCGTCACCGGCCACCTCGACCTCGTCCTGGACAAGCTCGTCTCCGCGGGCGCCGAGATCGAGCCCGACGAGGCCGGCTTCGCCGTGCGCATCCATCGGCGGCTGCGCTCCTTCGACGTCTCCACGCTGCCCTTCCCGGGGTTCCCGACCGACCTGCAGCCGTTCGCGATGGCACTGGCCTCGGTCTCCGACGGCACCGCGATGATCACCGAGAACGTCTTCGAGGCCCGCTTCATGTTCGCCCAGGAGCTCGCCCGGCTCGGGGCCGACCTGCGCACCGACGGCCACCACGCCGTCGTCCGCGGCGTACCCCTGCTCTCCGGGGCGCCGGTGGTGGCGCACGACATCCGCGCCGGAGCGGCCCTGGTGCTGGCCGGCCTGGCCGCCCAGGGGGCCACGGTCGTCGCCGAGGGCCAGCACATCGACCGCGGATACCCCTTCTTCGCCGAGTCGCTGGCCTCCGTCGGCGCCGACGTCTCCAGACTCCCCGACTGAGGCGGACCCTGGCGGCGAATCAGGGACCTCGGTCCCGCGGCGACAGGGCGCGTCGCCCTTGGCCAGGTGTGGCTCCGGGGCCATAGTGGAGGGAGACCGGGGAGGGCCGGATGGATCGAGAGTGCGAGAGCAACGTGCTGGTGCTCGAGGGCGCCCTCGACCTGCGGCGCACCTCCGAGGTCCGCACCTCGATCTACGCGCTGCTCGCCCGTCTCGACGGCGACGCGGTGGTCGACCTGTCCGAGGTGACCTCGGTGGACCTCACCGCCCTGCGGATGCTCGCCGTGGCGAACCGGGTCGCCGAGCAGTCCGGCCGGCGGGTGATCCTGCGCGGCTGCTCGCCCGGCGTGCGACGGCTGCTGCACCTCTCCCATCTGCGGCCGATGATCCCCGTGGAGCCCGATCCCGCGGCCCACACCATGTGACCCATGCCGCACAGTGAGACAGTCCACAAGGACTGCCATCATGGTGCGCTCGGGCCTACCCTCACCCCATGACCACCCCACCGAACGGCTCGCGGTGCACGTGCGCTCACCGAGACCTCGCATGAGTGCGGACCAGACTGCCGCTCACCCGGAGAAGGACCGCCCCTGGGTGATGCGCACCTACGCCGGCCACTCCTCGGCGTCGGAGTCCAACAAGCTCTACCGCAACAACCTCTCCAAGGGGCAGACCGGGCTCTCGGTGGCCTTCGACCTGCCGACGCAGACCGGGTACGACCCCGACTCCGCGCTCTCGCGCGGCGAGGTCGGCAAGGTCGGCGTGCCGATCCCGCACCTGGGCGAGATGCGCCGCCTGTTCGCGGACATCCCGCTGACCACGATGAACACCTCGATGACGATCAACGCCACGGCGATGTGGCTGCTCGCGCTCTACCAGGTCGTCGCTGAGGAGCAGAACCCCGACCTCGAGCCGCTCGAGGTCGCCCACCAGCTCGCCGGCACCACCCAGAACGACATCATCAAGGAGTACCTCTCCCGCGGGACCTACGTGTTCCCGCCCGAGCACTCGCTCCGGCTGATCTCCGACGTGATCTCCTACACCGTCAACGAGATCCCCAAGTGGAACCCGATCAACATCTGCAGCTATCACCTGCAGGAGGCCGGAGCCACGCCCACGCAGGAGCTGGCCTACTCGCTGTGCACCGCGATCGCGGTCCTCGACGCCGTCAAGGACTCCGGGCAGGTCTCCGAGGAGGACTTCGAGAAGACCGTCGGCCGGATCTCCTTCTTCGTCAACGCCGGGGTGCGCTTCGTCGAGGAGACCTGCAAGATGCGTGCCTTCGTGCAGCTGTGGGACCAGATCACCCGCGAGCGCTACGGCGTGCAGGACGAGAAGATGCGCCGGTTCCGCTACGGCGTGCAGGTCAACTCGCTCGGCCTGACCGAGGCGCAGCCGGAGAACAACGTGCAGCGGATCGTGCTGGAGATGCTCGGCGTCACGCTGTCGAAGAACGCCCGCGCCCGCGCCGTACAGCTGCCCGCGTGGAACGAGGCCCTGGGCCTGCCCAGGCCCTGGGACCAGCAGTGGTCGCTGCGCCTGCAGCAGGTGCTGGCCTTCGAGTCCGACCTGCTGGAGTACGGCGACATCTTCGACGGGTCGAGGGTGATCGAGGCCAAGGTCGACGAGATGGTCGCCGACGCGCGTGCCGAGATGGACCGCGTCCAGGCGCTCGGAGGCGCGATCGCCGCGGTCGAGTCCGGCTACATGAAGCAGGAGCTGGTCAGCTCGCACTCCGCGCGTCGTGCCCGGATCGAGAACGGCGAGGACATCGTCGTTGGCGTCAACAAGTTCACCACCACCGAGGTCTCGCCGTTGACCGCGGACCTCGACGCCGCGATCCAGGCCGCGGACCCGGAGGCCGAGCGCTCGGCCGTGGCCGGCCTCGAGCAGTGGCGTGCCGAGCGTGACCAGGCGGCCGTCGACAAGGCGCTCGCCGACCTTGCCGCGGCCGCCAAGTCCGACGCGAACCTGATGGAGGCGACGCTGGTGGCGGCACGCGCCGGGGCGACCACCGGGGAGTGGGCCGGCACGCTGCGCGAGGTGTTCGGGGAGTTCCGGGCTCCCACCGGCGTCTCCGGGGCCGTGGGCGTGGCCGAGGCCGGCCAGGAGCTGACCGAGGTGCGCGAGCAGGTCCGCGCCACCGGTGAGGCGCTCGGCGGGCGGCTGCGGCTGCTCGTGGGCAAGCCCGGTCTCGACGGGCACTCCAACGGCGCCGAGCAGGTGGCGGTGCGTGCCCGGGACGCGGGCTTCGAGGTGGTCTACCAGGGGATCCGCCTGACCCCTGAGCAGATCGTCGCGGCCGCGGTGGCCGAGGACGTGCACTGCGTGGGCCTCTCCATCCTCTCCGGGTCGCACATGGAGCTGGTGCCCGACGTACTCGCCCAGATGAAGACCGCCGGGGTGGAGGACATCCCGGTCATCGTCGGCGGCATCATCCCCTCCCGCGACGCGGCGCTGCTCAAGGAGATGGGGGTCGCCGAGGTGTTCACCCCCAAGGACTTCAGCCTCACCCAGGCGATGGCCGGGATCGTCGGCGCGATCCGCCGGGCCAACGACCTGACCGAGTAGCAACTCGGCGCACGCGGCGCCATAGCGCGGTCTCAACTGGACTAGGTGGGTGGCCCCCAGCCACCGGTTAGCGCCTCACGGGCGGGCAGACGTCATAGGGTGCGAGCAGACGTCCTCCGAGCTGCGCGCCGCCCGGGAGGATCGGCGAGGGCTGCACGTGGTTCGGAAGTGCACATCGCGACGAGTGGTGCGTAGGAGGTCGGTACCGATGAACTTCACGCAGGGCGACGAGTACCGTCCCTTCGACTCGCTCTCGGACTGGGTGCTCAAGTGTGAGGACCCGCTGCTGCTCACCGACGCCGCCGGGGTCGTGGTGCTGGCCAACGACGCGGTCGGCAGCATGCTGGGACACCCCGCGGCGAGCCTGGTCGACCACTCCGTGGAGGAGTTCGGCCGGGAGACCATGCGGGCCTTCCAGCGCGTCGCCGTCGACGCGGTGGTCGTGAACAACATCGAGGTCACCGTGCGAGACGCCCTGGTCAGGCACGCCGAGGGACATCAGGTCTCGGTCGGGATCGTGCTGACCCCGGTGACCACCGAGCGCGGCGTCCTGGTGATGATCGAGCTGCGCGAGGGATCCGACCGCTACCGGCAGATGCGGCTGTTCAAGGGGCTGCTCGAGACCGGGCCGGACGGCATGGTCATCGTCGACGACGCCGGCACCATCGTCCTGGTCAACGCCCAGATCGAGCGGCTCTTCGGCTACGGACGCTCCGAGCTGATCGGGCAGCCGGTGGAGATCCTGGTCCCCGACCGGTTCTCCGGGATGCACATGGCTTTCCGCAACGGCTACGTCACCGAGCCCCGGACCCGGCCGATGGGCCTGGCCGGCGACCTGTACGCCCGACGCAAGGACGGCTCGGAGTTCCCGGTGGAGATCTCGCTGGCGCCCCTGGAGACCGACCAGGGGCTGCTGGTCTCCGCGGCCGTGCGTGACATCTCCGAGCGGCGGCGGATGCAGGAGGCGACCGACCGGATCAAGGACGAGTTCTTCGCCACCGTCAGTCACGAGCTGCGCACGCCGCTGACCTCGATGATCGGCTACGGCGAGCTGATGACCGACCTCGAGGAGCTCAGCCCTCAGGGCCGGCGGTTCCTCTCGGTGATCATGCGCAGCGCCGAGCGTGAGCTCCGGCTGGTCGACGACCTGCTGACCCTGGTCACGATCGAGGAGTCCGGCCTCGCGATCCGCTCCGCCGAGATCGACCTCGAGGAGGTGGTCCGTGACGCCGTCGAGGCCGCCCGTCCGCGTGCGGAGGAGGCCGAGCTCGAGGTCAGCCTGGAGACGCCCGGGGTGGCCGTGGCGATGTACGGCGACCACGACCGGCTGGGCCAGGCCATGGACAACCTGCTCTCCAACGCCATCAAGTTCACCCCGCGCGGCGGCCGGGTCCGGGTGGTGCTGCGCGAGGTCGGCAGCTCGGTGGAGATCGACGTCATCGACACCGGCAGCGGCATCGGTGACGAGGACCCCGACCTGCTCTTCGAGCGGCTGTTCCGGGCCTCCAACGCCATCGAGCGCCAGCTGCCCGGCGCCGGGCTCGGCCTGACGATCGCGCTCGCCATCGTCGAGGCCCACGCCGGCCTGATCGAGATCGTCTCCAGCGGGCCGCAGGGCACCACCGTCCGGATGACCTTCCCCAGGCGGAGCTCGCCGGGCTCCTGAGCCCGGTCGAGTGCTGAGCTGGTCGCCCTGGCGACCACGTGAGCACTCGACCTGATCAGAAGAGGCGCTCGGTGGGGTCGTCCATCCCGCGCAGGGCGTCGTAGTCGACGACCGCGCAGTCGATGTCGCGGTCGGTGGCGAGCACCCGCGCCTGCGGCTTGATCTCTTGGGCGGCGAAGATGCCCCTGACCGGCCCGAGGCGGGTGAGCGCGGGGTCGCGGTTGAGCAGCTCGAGGTAGCGGGTCAGCTGCTCGACGCCGTCGATGTCGCCGCGTCGCTTGATCTCCACCGCGACGCTGCGACCGGCCGCGTCGCGGCACATCAGGTCGACCGGCCCGATGGCGGTGGGGAACTCCCGCCGCACCAGGCTCAGCCCCTCGCTCAGCGTGGCCGGGTGCTCGGCGAGCAGCTCTTGCAGGTGCTTCTCGACCCCGTCCTTCTGCAGCCCCGGGTCGAGACCGAGCTCGTGGCTGGAGTCGTGCAGCACCTCGGCGATCAGGATCCGCAGGCTGTCGCCCGTCTTGGCCTCCACCACCCACTCGACCTCGCCGTCCTCGGTGGTGCCCTGCCGCACGGTGCACGGCGGGCTCATCCAGTTCAGCGGCTTGTAGGAGCCGCCGTCGGAGTGCACGAGGACCGAGCCGTCGGACTTGAGCATCAGCACCCGGGTGGCCATCGGCAGGTGAGCCGTCAGCCGTCCGGCGTAGTCGACCTGGCAGCGGGCAACGACGAGTCTCACGAGCGGGCAATCTACCTGTCATGCTGAGGCGGTGGGTCGGGTGCCTGTCAGGGTCGTGGTCGTCGGCGCCGGTGTGAGCGGCCTGAGCTGTGCGATCCGGCTTGCCGAGGCGGGTTTCCGCGTCGACGTGCTGGCCCGCGACCTGCCGCTGGAGACGACCTCGGTGGTCGCTGCCGCCATCTGGTACCCCCACCTCGCGCTGCCACGCGAGCGCGTCGCGGCGTGGGGTGCCGTCTCCTTCGCGGAGTTCGCCGAGCTCGCCCGGTCCGAGCCCGAGGCAGGCGTGCGGATGCTGCCGGGCACCGAGGTGCTGGCAGCGCCGACGGCCCCTCCCTGGTGGGCGGGGTCGGTCCCCGACCTGCAGGAGAGTCCACCGCCGCCCGGGTACGCCGCGGCGAGGAGCTTCACCACGCCCGTCGCCGACATGCCGGTCTACCTGCGCTGGCTGCGCGAGCGGCTCGAGAGCCTGGGCGGCACGCTCACCCGGGTCAGCCTGCGCCACCTCCCGGATCCCGGGGACGGGGGAGCCGATGTGGTGGTGAACTGCTCGGGCCTGGGGTCGCGGCTGCTCGCCGACGACCGCACCCTGCGACCGGTGCGCGGCCAGGTGGTCCACGTCGAGGGCGCGCAGGTGGACCGCTGGTGGCTCGACGAGGTCGGTCCGACGTACGTCGTGCCGCGCGGGCGCACCGTGGTGGTCGGTGGCACCGAGGACGACGGGGACTGGAGCCGCACCCCGTCGCCGGAGACGGCGACGAGGCTCTTGGAGCGTGCCCGTCGGCTGGTGCCTGAGCTGGCCGGCGCCCGGGTGGTCGCCCACCGGGTGGGCCTGCGGCCGGTGCGCGACTCGGTCCGGCTGGAGGCGGTGGGTCGGGTGGTGCACTGCTACGGCCACGGTGGCGCCGGGGTGACCCTGAGCTGGGGCTGCGCCGCAGAGGTGGCCCGTCTCGTGTCTGGTCTGGTGGTGAGTCCGGGGGCCGAGGTCACCGACCAGTGAGCACGGTGCGAGCCGGCTCGGTACCCATGGCAGGATTCCGCTCATGGCACGTGACTTCAAGACCATCGGCGTAGTGGGACTGGGCACCATGGGTGCGGGCATCACGGAGGTGTTCGCCCGCAACGGGTACGCCGTCGTGGGCGTCGAGCTCGACGACGACGGGGTGGCGCGCGGTCAGCAGCACCTGCACAACTCCACCGCCCGCGCGGTCGCACGCGGCAAGCTCAGTGAGGACGACGAGAAGGCACTGCACGCCCGGGTGAGCTACACCACCTCGCTGCAGGACCTCAAGGACGCCGACCTGGTGGTCGAGGCGGTCGTGGAGTCGATGGAGGTCAAGAAGGCGATCTTCAAGCAGCTCGACGACATCGTCCCGGACACCGCGATCCTGGCCACGAACACCTCCTCGCTCTCGGTGACCGAGCTCTCCACAGCCAACGGTCGCCCGGGCCGGGTCGTCGGCATCCACTTCTTCAACCCCGCGCCGGTGCAGAACCTCGTGGAGATCGTGCGCACCGTGGTGACCACACCGGACGCCTTGGAGGACGTCGCCGAGCTGGTCCGCACGGTCGGCAAGAACCCCGTCGTCTGCGGCGACAAGGCCGGGTTCATCGCCAACACGCTGCTCTTCGGCTACCTCAACCACGCCGTGTCCATGTACGAGGGCCGCTACGCCTCGCGCGAGGACATCGACGCGGCGATGCGCTTCGGCTGCGGCTACCCGATGGGCCCGCTGGCGCTGCTGGACCTGATCGGCCTCGACACGGCGTACGAGATCCTGGACACGATGTACCGCCAGGGTCGCGACCGCCTGCACGCACCGGCACCGATCCTCAAGCAGATGGTCACGGCCGGCCTGCTGGGCCGCAAGGCAGGCAAGGGCTTCTACTCCTACGAGGAGGCCGACAGCCCGGTCGTGGTCCCCGACCACCTCACGCCCTCCGCCGACGACAAGCCGCAGCTGCGCCACGACATCAGGCTCGTCGGCGTGGTGGGCACCGGCACGATGGCGACCGGGATCATCGAGGTCTTCGCCAAGAGCGGGTACGACGTGGTCTACGTCGGCCGCTCCGAGGCCAAGGTCGACGCGGTGCGCGCGAGCATCGAGCGGTCGCTGGACAAGGCGATCCAGCGCGGCAAGCTCGAGGAGTCGGCCAAGGACCAGGTGCTCGGTCGGCTGACCGGCACCACCTCGCTCGACGACCTCGCCACCTCCGACATCGTGGTGGAGGCGATCGCCGAGGACCTCAAGATCAAGACCACCCTGTTCGAGAACCTCGACGAGATCTGCAAGCCGGGCGCGATCCTGGCGACCACCACCTCGTCGCTGCCGATCATCCAGTGCGCGCAGGCCACCAGCCGGCCCCAGGACGTCGTCGGGATGCACTTCTTCAACCCGGCCCCGATCATGAAGCTGGTCGAGGTGGTCAGCACCGTCTCCACCAGCGACGACGTCGCGGAGACCACCCGGGCGCTGTGCGCCGGCGTCGGCAAGGTCGCGGTCTCGTGCGGTGACCGGGCGGGGTTCATCGTCAACGCGCTGCTGTTCCCCTACCTCAACGACGCGATCAAGATGCTCGAGGCGCACTACGCGACCGCGGACGACATCGACACCGCGATGAAGCAGGGCTGCGCCCTGCCGATGGGGCCTTTCGAGCTCCTCGACGTGGTCGGCAACGACGTCTCGCTGGCCATCCAGCGCGAGCTCTACCTGGAGTTCCGCGAGCCCGGTTTCGCCCCCGCCCCGCTGCTGGAGCACCTGGTCACCGCGGGCTACCTCGGTCGCAAGACCAAGCGCGGCTTCCGCGACTACAGCGCGCGCTAGAACCTCCTCCTCCCTCCTCGCCGGTCTCGAGACGGGCCTGGCGGCCCTGATCGACCACCGGGGCGGCGGTTCGGGCTCGACCACCGGGGCTGGCTCCCAGGTCCGCCGTAGGCTGTCGCCATGGGCTTTCTGGTTTTCTTGGTGCTCCTGGTCGTGGCCGGGGGTGTGGTCGCTGCCGTCGTCCGGGGCAACCAGCGCAAGGCGCTCGAGCGGCGTGAGGCCGAGCTCGACCCGGTGCGCAAGCTGGCCTTCGAGGACGTCACCGCACTCGGCGAGGAGCTGCAACGGCTCGATCTCGAGCTCGCCGGCCATCAGCTCCAACCCGGCGAGAACGCCGATTACCAGCGGGCATTGGACTCCTATGAGGCCGCCAAGACTGCCGCTGACAACATCAGCGCGGCCGAGCAGGTCAAGCACGTCACCGAGATCCTCGAGGACGGCCGCTATGCCATGGAGTGCGTCCGCGCCCGGGTCGCGGGCCAGCCGCTGCCTGCCCGCCGTCCTCCGTGCTTCTTCGACCCCCGGCACGGGCCCTCGGTCGAGGACGTCTCCTACACGCCGCCGGGCGGCGCCCAGCGCGATGTCCCCGCGTGCACCCTCGACGCCGAGCGGGTCCGCGCGGGCGCCGAGCCCGACATCCGCAAGGTGATGGTCGGCACCCGTCGGGTGCCCTACTGGCAGGGCGGCCGGGCCTACCAGCCGTACGCCGCCGGCTACTTCGGCGCCTTCGGGCCGATGGACTGGATGTTCATGGGCCTGCTCTTCGGCGGTGGCTTCGACGGGATCGGCGAGGGCATCGGTGCGATCGGGGAGGGTCTCGGTGAGGGCATCGGTTCCATCGGGGACGGCATCGGCGGCATGTTCGACGGCATCGGCGACCTCTTCGACGGGTTCGACTTCTGAGCCGCGGCCCGATGTTGACGCGGCCGTAACGCGTCCTCAACCTCCAGGTGACCTGGCTCGGCGATCCTGCTGTCAGGTCGAGGACACCAGGAGGATCGCTGATGCGACGCAGGATCGAGCCTGCGGCGGCCATCTCGGGCAGCAGCCACGACGAGACGGACGCCGCGCCCACCATCGCCACCCGGCCCGAGGATCTCGCCACCCGCCACGCGGTCGGCGTCAACCGGCTCTTCGAGCATCATGGCGAGCTGCGCGGCGTCCATGCCTTCGCCGACATCGTGGAACAGGCCGCCCGCTGGTCTGCCTGACCGGGGAACGGCCCACCCCTCAGCGGGTGTCCTGCTTGACGACGAAGACCTCGCGCACCAGCAACAGGATCGCCGCCGCCACCGGGATCGCCAGCAGGGCACCGATCACCCCGAGCAGGCTGGCGCCGACGAGCGCCGCGATCACGGTGACCGCCCCGGGGACGTCCACCGACCTCGACATCACCCGCGGGTAGATGACGTAGTTCTCGACCTGCTGGTAGATCACGTAGAAGACGATGCAGATGATGCCGGTCTGCACGTCGGTGGCGAACCCGATCGCACTGACCACGATCGCGCCCAGCGTGGCCCCGATCATCGGGATCACGTCGAGGAGTGCGACCACGGTGGCCAGCGCGACGGCGTACTCGCCCAGGCCGACGATCAACAAGAACACCAGGGTGGACAGGCCGGCAGCCGTGGCGACCAGGAAGGCCCCTGAGACATAGCCGCCGATGCCGGCGACGATGCGGTCACCGAGGTCGTGGACCCGGGCGCGGCGACTGGCGGGGGCCAGGTTGTAGAGGCCGTGCTTGACCGAGTCCAGCGAGGCCAGGAAGTACAGCGTCAGCACGATCACCACGAAGGCGTTCGCCAGCGTTGAGAGGATCGCGAGCCCCACTCCCACCACGCCGCCGAAGAGCCGCTTGGTGAGGTCGCCACCGAGGAAGAAGTCCTTGGCCTTCTCCACGATGCCGTACTGGTCGTCCCAGCGCTGGATCTGCCTGTTGTGCGAGAGCTGGTCGAACCATCCGGGCGCGTTGTCCGAGAGCGCCGTGGCCTGGTCGACGATCAGGGGCACGATCGCGAGGGCGAACAGGGCCAGCGCGGCGACGAAGCCCAGCGCGACCAGCAGGACCGCCAGGCTCCGGCGTACGCCGCGGTGGCTGAGCCACACCACCACCGGGTTGAGCCCGAAGGCGATGAACAGGGCAAGCACGATCAAGATGATCACCGACCCGGCCTGCAGGATCAGCCCGCCGAACCAGTAGGCCAGGAGGGCTCCTGCGGCCAGCATGAAGCCGGTCCGGAACGGTGCCCGCAGCCGAGCGCCCACCAGGGCGGAGAGCCCGGACCCGGCTACGGGTACGGGAGCGCCAGGGTCGGGCTCGGGTTGCCGCCCAGGGTCGAGCCCAGGGTCGAGCCCAGGGTCGAGATCAGCCCCGACCAGAGGCGGCTGGTCGAGCAGCGCGTCACCCTGTCCCCGGTCGGGCTCGGGCGGGTCACTCCTCGTCGGCACCGAAACCGGAGACCACGTCGCGCAGGGCGGCCAGCTGGGCGGTGATCGCGTCGCGGCGACGGGTCAGGCGGTCGACCTCGGCGCGCAGGGCACGCAGCTCTCGCTCGGTGTCGGCGTGACCGGCCGCGCGCAGGGCATCGGCCTGCTTCTTGGCGGCACTGACCAGCTGCTCGGCCTCACGGCGGGAGCGGGAGAGGATCTGCTCGGCCTCGGCGGCAGCCTGCTCGCGCTGGGCGTTGGCACCCTCGGTGGCCTCCCGGGCGCGGGCGACGGCTGCATTGGCGCGCTCCTCGGCCTCCACGACCAGGCGCTGGGTCTCGGCGACGGCCGTGTCGTGGTGCTCGGCGGCCTCACGGGTCAGCCGCTCCTTCTCCATCGCGAGCTCGCGGCGGGCCTCTTGGACCTCGCGCTCGGCCTCGGCCCGCGCCCGCTCCGCCTCGCGGGTGGTGGAGACCTTGAGGGCGTTGGTCTGCTGCTCGGCACCGAGACGGAGCTGCTCGGCCTCGCGCTTGGCGTTGGCGAGCACGTCGTCGGCCTCGGCCATCGTGCGGGCGCGGTGGTTCTCGATCTCGGTCTGGGTGCGCGTGCGCAGCTCCTCGAGCTCGCGCAGCTGCACGATCCGCATGTCCTCGGCGTCGGACTCGGCACCGGTCCGGACAGCGTGCACGTCGCGCTCGGCCTGCTCGCGGATCTGGGCCGCGTGCGCGCTGGCCTGGGCGACGACCTCGGCGGCCTGCTCCTCGGCGAGACGGAGCATCTCGCTGGCCTTGCCGCCGAGCCCGGCGTACGTCGGGGCCTCGACCTCCGAGGCGGTCTCGCGCAGCTCCTCGACCTCGGACTCGAGAGCCTCGAGGCGGGCGCGGGCGTGGTCCAGGCTGGCCATCAGGCCGGCCTTCTCGGCCGCGGCGGTGCGTAGGTGCCGGTCGACCACGACGGTGTCGTAGCCGCCGCGGCGCACGGTGGGCAGCGAGGGGATGTGGATGGCGGCGCCCTGGCGAGCGGGCTGGGCCGCGGCGGCCGGCTGCGCGACGGCGGAGTCGGGGGGCTCGACAACTGCCTCGGCCGCGTGCTCGTCGTTCCCGGCCTCAGCCGGGTGCTTCTCGGCGGAGTCCTCGGAGCTGTCGTGGTCGGCGGCCTCCTCGGTGTCGGACTCGGCCTGAGCCTGGGGGGCCGAGGCGACCGGGGCCGAGGATCGCGGAATCACCTGGGTCGGCTCATCGGCGGAGTCCTCGGGCTCGGGGTCGAAGATGGACAGGCCCTGGTTGCTCATGAAGTTCCTCGCTCCGGTGGGTGATTCGACGTGCTTGGCCCAGTGTTCATCAATCCGAGCCCGATTCCCACCGCGACGCGAGGTCATCCCACGTCGAGCAGGTCAAAGATCACATCCGGAGGCCCCAAGGGGACCTCCGGATGCGAATTCTGGCCCGGGACGGACCGAGCGAAACCTGCTCAGACGCCGCGGAAGGCGTTGATCTGATCGAGGTGCTTGGCCCGCAGCTCCTGGTTGCGGACGCCGAGGCCCTCCTCGGGCGCGAGGCAGAGCACGCCGACCTTGCCCTGGTGCGCGTTCTGGTGCACGTCCAGCGCGGCCTGGCCGACCTCGTCCAGCGAGTAGGTGCGCGACAGGGTCGGGTGGATCAGGCCCTTGGCGATCAGCCGGTTGGCCTCCCACGACTCGCGGTAGTTGGCGAAGTGCGAGCCGATGATCCGCTTGAGGTTCATCCACAGGTAGCGGTTGTCGTACTGGTGCATGTAGCCGCTGGTCGAGGCGCAGGTGACGATCGTGCCGCCCTTGCGGGCTGCGAAGACCGAGGCGCCGAAGGTCTCACGTCCGGGGTGCTCGAAGACGATGTCGACGTCCTCGCCACCGGTCAGGTCGCGGATGTCCTTGCCGAAGCGACGCCACTCCTTGGGGTCCTGGGTGTGCTCGTCCTTCCAGAACTTGTAGCCGGCCTCGGAGCGGTTGATGATCAGCTCGGCACCCATCTTGCGGGCGATCGCGGCCTTCTCCTCGTTGGAGACCACACACACCGGGGTGGCACCGCCGTTGAGGGCGTACTGCGTCGCGAAGCCGCCGAGGCCACCGCTGGCGCCCCAGATCAGCACGTTGTCGCCCTGCTTCATCCCGGCGCCGTTGCGGCTGACCAGCTGGCGGTAGGCGGTGGAGTTGACCAGCCCGGGGGAGGCGGCCTCCTCCCAGGTGAGGTGGTCCGGCTTGGGCATCAGCTGGTTGGACTTGACCAGGGCGAGGTGGGCGAGCCCGCCGAAGTTGGTCTCGAAGCCCCAGATCCGCTGCTCGGGGTCCATCATCGTGTCGCCGTGGCCGTCGGGGCTCTCCAGCTCCACCGAGAGGCAGTGGGCCACCACCTCGTCGCCGGGCTTCCAGGAGTGCACCCCGAGCCCGGTCTTGAGCACCACGCCGGCCAGGTCCGAGCCGACCACGTGGTAGGGCAGGTCGTGGCGCTTGGACAGGGGCGACATCCGGCCGTAGCGCTCCAGGAACCCGAAGGTCGAGACCGGCTCGAAGATGGAGGTCCACACGGTGTTGTAGTTGATGGCGCTGGCCATCACCGCGACGATCGCCTCGCCGGGCCCGAGCTCGGGCAGCGCCACGTCGTCCACGTGCAGCGTCTTGCGCGGGTCCTTGTCCTTGCTGGCGAGACCCTCGAAGGCCTCGACCTCGTCCTTGCGCACGAACGCCGCGCGGTAGGACTCGGGGAGGTCGAGGGCGGCGTACTCCTCCGCGGAGGTGTCACCGGCCATGATTGCGTCGAGGATCTGCTGCACGTTCTGCTCCTTGCTCGGGGGCGGCTGGCGGTGAGATTACCGGCGGGTAACCATGCTTGTCTCGCGGTGTGTGGCTTGTCTCAGTGCTCGTGGGAGGCGGCAGCGGGCTCGACGAGCTCCACGAGCACGCCGCCCGCGTCCTTGGGGTGGATGAAGTTGACCCGGGAGTCGGAGGTTCCGCGCTTGGCAGCGTCGTAGAGCAGGCGCAGGCCGCGCCCGCGCAGGATCGTGGAGACCTGGTCGAGGTCGGTGACCCGGTAGGCGAGCTGCTGCAGCCCGGGACCGGAGCGGCCGATGAACTTGGCGATCGTCGAGCTCTCGTCGAGCGGGGCCAGCAGCTGGATGCACGACCCGGAGTCGCCGACGGCGACCATCGCCTCGCGGACGCCCTGCTCCTCGTTGGTCTCCTCGTGGACCACCTGCATCCCGAACTTCTCGCGGTACATCGTCGTGGCCTCGTCGAGGTCTCGTACGGCGATGCCCACATGGTCGATGCAGCTGAACAGGTGGGCCGGGAGGTCGAGGGGGGCGGCGGGGCCGGCGTCAGTCATGGGGACATCCTCGCCCAGTGCCGCCACCGCCCTCAACGGGGTGTGACCGGGGCGACACCCTCGGGCCGCGGACCCCCCTCCTGCGCAGGCGCGATGCTGGGTAGTGTCGGAGCCGACCCACTTTGCTCATCAGGAGGCACCAACATGTCAGCGAACGAGAACCCCTCCGTCATCGTCGCGGGAGCCCGCACCCCGATCGGGCGCCTCCTCGGTGGCCTCAAGGGCCTTTCGGCCGCCGACCTCGGCGGCGTCGCCATCAAGGGTGCGCTCGAGAAGGCCGGCGTCTCCGGGGACCAGGTCGACTACCTGATCATGGGCCAGGTGATCCAGGCCGGTGCCGGGCAGAACCCTGCGCGCACCGCCGGGGTGGCCGCGGGCCTGCCGATGTCGCTGCCCTCGATCACCATCAACAAGGTCTGCCTCTCCGGCGTGAACGCGATCTCCACCGCGGACGCCCTGATCCGCGCCGGCGTGCACGAGATCGTCGTCGCCGGGGGCATGGAGTCGATGACCAACGCCCCGCACGTGCTGCCGAAGTCCCGCGAGGGCTTCAAGTACGGCGACGTGGCGCTGGTCGACTCGATGGCCTACGACGCCCTCTACGACCAGATCACCCAGCAGGCCATGGGCGGCCTGACCGAGCACTGCAACGCCGAGGGCACCAATCTCTCCCGTGAGGAGCAGGACACCTTCGCGGCGCGCTCGCACCAGCTCGCCGCCGAGGCCTGGAAGAACGGCGTCTTCGACGACGAGGTCGTGCCGGTCGAGATCCCGCAGCGCAAGGGCGACCCGGTCGTGGTGAACACCGACGAGGGCGTCCGCGGCGACACCACGGCGGAGTCCCTGGGCAAGCTGCGTCCCGCCTTCTCCAAGGACGGCACCATCACCGCCGGCTCCGCCTCGCAGATCTCCGACGGCGCCTGCGCCGTGGTCGTGATGAGCAAGGCCAAGGCCGAGGAGCTCGGCCTGGACTGGCTGTGCGAGATCGGCGCGTCCGGGCAGGTCGCCGGTCCCGACTCCACCCTGCAGCTGCAGCCCGCCAACGCGACCGCCAAGGCGCTGGAGAAGGAGGGCATCAGCGTCGACGACGTCGACCTCGTCGAGTTCAACGAGGCCTTCGCCGCCGTCGGCATCGAGTCGGCCCGCCAGCTCGGCATCCCCGAGGAGAAGGTCAACGTCAACGGCGGTGCGATCGCCCTGGGTCACCCTGTCGGCATGTCGGGTGCGCGGATCGTGCTCCACCTCGCCCTCGAGCTCAAGCGCCGCGGTGGCGGGACAGGTGTCGCCGCGCTGTGCGGCGGCGGCGGTCAGGGCGACGCCCTCGTCATCAAGGTTCCTGCCTCCTGAGCCCCAGGAGCGCCTCCGCCCCCGCGGGCCGGCGGCGATGAGCAGGCGGACGTCGGGCTCGGTCCCGGAGCTGGTCGAGAAGGCCCGCTCCGGGGACGCCCGCTCGGTCGCGCGCCTGATCTCGCTGGTCGAGGACGCCTCCCCGCAGCTGCGCGAGGTGATGGCGGGACTCGCGCCGTACGCCGGGAACGCGCACGTCGTGGGCATCACCGGCTCGCCCGGCGTCGGCAAGTCGACCTCCACCTCGGCGCTGGTGGGCGCCCTGCGCCAGCAGGACAAGCGCGTCGGCGTCCTGGCGGTCGACCCGTCCTCGCCCTTCTCCGGCGGCGCGCTGCTCGGCGACCGGGTCCGGATGCAGGACCACGCCCTGGACCGCAACGTCTACATCCGCTCGATGGCCTCCCGCGGGCACCTCGGCGGGCTCTCCTGGGCCGCGCCGCAGGCGTTGCGCGTGCTCGATGCTGCCGGCTGCGACGTGATCCTGGTCGAGACCGTCGGCGTCGGCCAGAGCGAGGTCGAGGTGGCCTCGATGGCCGACACCACCCTGGTCCTGATCGCGCCCGGCATGGGCGACGGGATCCAGGCGGCGAAGGCCGGGATCCTCGAGATCGGCGACCTCTACGTGATCAACAAGGCCGACCGCGACGGCGCCGACCAGGTGCGTCGCGAGCTGCGCTCCATGCTGGGGCTGGCCGAGCGGCCCGAGGGCGCCTGGCGCCCCGAGATCGTCAAGACGGTCGCCAGCAAGGGCGAGGGCGTCGATGACGTGGTCGCCGCGATCGAGCGTCACCGCGAGCACCTCGCGGCGTCCGGTGAGCTCGACGTACGCCGGCTCAAGCGCGCCCGCGACGAGATCGAGGCGATCGCGGTCACAGCGCTGCGACAGCAGTGGCGCGGCGTACACGAGAACGCCGCGCTCGACGAGCTCGCCGACGAGGTCGTCCGAGGCCGCAGCGACCCCTATGCCGCTGCCGACCTGCTGCTGGAGAGCCTGGGGGACGCCGCGCCCGCCTGAGGGCGCGCCTCCCCCCTCCGAGACCGATCAGTGTTAGAACTGAAGGTGACCGTGCGCCTTGGTGCGCGCAGACTGCTGAGAGAGACCGAGGAGCCCACGTTGGACGGCGCGCTGAAGCAGGGCATCCGCATCCTGCTCATCCTCTTCCTCGGGTGGTGGCTGCTCCGGGACCCCTCAGGCTTCGCCGAGTCGGCCAAGGCCGTGGGAGGCGCGGTCTGGGGTGCGCTGGTGCAGGTCTTCGAGGCGCTGCGCAACTTCGCCAACTCGATCGGCTCCTGAGGCGCGCCGGTGGGGCTGCGCCGAGCGCTGAGCGACCCCGACATCGGCCGGCACCTGCTCCGCGAGGAGGGTGAGGTCATCGTCGACGTGGTCCGCAAGCACTGGGTGGTCTACGTGCTGCCCGTCGGGGTCGGCGGGCTCGGGGTGCTCTGCCTGGGGTGGTTCGCGTTCGCCGACGTGGACCTCGCCTGGTTCCCGCTGGCCCTGGGCCTGGCCCTGCTCGGCTGGGGAGCCTGGAAGTTCCTCTCCGCCAAGGTGGACTGCTTCGTGATCACCAACATGAGGGTCTTCCGGGTCAACGGCGTGCTCGCCCGGTCACTGGCCACGATGCCGCTCGGCAGGATCCTCGACATCACCGTCGTCAAGCCGCTGCACGGCCGGGTCCTCGGCTTCGGGCACTTCACCTTCGAGTCGGCCGCGCAGGACCAGGGCCTGCGGGAGATCCGGTATGTCGGACGACCCGACGAGCGCGACCTCGCCATCCAGCGGGTGGTCCAGCGCTCGGGCCTGCGCGGTCCGCGCGTGATCAACTAGCCGCCCTCGCGCTCTCGCCCGGACGTCATACGAAATGGCTGTCGCGACGACCACATCGGATGACGTCCTCGGGGGAGGTCATCCGAAGTGGCTGCAGGGGCGACCATAAGGTATGACGCCGCGGCGACGACCTGGTCACAGGCCCGCGGCGCGCTGGAGGTCGGCGCGGATGGCGTCGAGTCGTCCCACCGCAGAGATCCGGGCCGCGTCCACGGCGCCGTCCTCGTCCCTCTCCACGGGCACGACCACCTCGAGGTAGCACTTGATCTTCGGCTCGGTGCCGGAGGGCCGCACCACCACCCGGGCGTGGTCGGCGAGCCGGAAGCGCAGCCCGTTGGTCGGGGGCAGCCGGTCCGAGCCCAGCGAGAGGTCCTCGACCTCCTCGACCGCGAGCCCGCCCAGGGTCGTCGGCGGGGTCTGGCGCAGCCGGTCGACGACGGCCGGGATCGCGGCGAGGTCGTCCATCCGCACCGAGAGCTGGTCGGTCGCGTGCAGTCCGTGCTCGCGGGCGATGTCGTCGAGGAGGTCGAGCAGGGTGCGGCCCGCCGCTCTCGCACGGGCCGCGATGTCGCAGACCATCAGCAGCGCCGAGATCCCGTCCTTGTCCTGCACGTGCTCGGGGTCGACGCAGTAGCCCAGCGCCTCCTCGTAGCCGAAGGCGAGGTCCTCGACGCGAGCGATCCACTTGAAGCCGGTAAGCGTCTCCGCGTGCAGCTGGCCGGCGGCCTCGGCCATCTTGCCGAGCAGGGAGGAGGAGACGATCGAGCAGGCGTAGACGCCCTCGCGTCTCAGGCCGAGCAGATGCTGGGCGAGCAGCGCACCGACCTCGTCGCCGCGCAGCATCTGCCACCCGTGCGGTCCCGGAACGGCGACGGCGCACCGGTCGGCGTCCGGGTCGTTGGCCACGACGATGTCGGCGCCGACCTCCACGGCGAGCTCCATCGCGAGGTCCATCGCGCCGGGCTCCTCGGGGTTGGGGAAGGCCACCGTCGGGAAGTCGGGGTCGGGCTCGGCCTGCAGCGTGGCGACGTACGGCTCGGCGAAGCCGGCCTCGCGCAGCACGCGTGCGACCGTGGCGCCGCCGACCCCGTGCAGCGGGGTGTAGACGACCGTGAGCTCGCGCGGCCCGCCGCCCGCCAGCCTGACCACGGTCTCGAGATAGCGGTCGAGCACCTCGTCGCCGAGCACGCGACCGCCGTCGCCGCGCGGGATCCCCGCCACCGGCCCGACGGCGTGGATCCGGCGGGCGATCTCCTCGTCGGCGGGCGGCACGATCTGGCTGCCGTCGCCGAGGTAGACCTTGTAGCCGTTGTCCTCGGGAGGGTTGTGGCTCGCGGTCACCATCACTCCCGCGGCGCACTCGAGGTCGCGGATCGCGAAGGCCAGCAGCGGGGTGGGCAGCGGGCGAGGCAGCACCAGGGCCTCGAAGCCCGCACCGGTCATCACCTCGGCGGTGTCGCGCGCGAAGACCTCGGAGTTGTGCCGGGCGTCGTAGCCGATCACGACGCGGGCCCGGTAGGCATCCCCCACGGGGCCGGTGACGGCGCCGTGGTCGCGGAGGTACGCCGCGATGCCGGCGGCGGCGCGCAGGACGACGACGCGGTTCATCCGGTTCGGGCCGGCACCCAGGGCGCCACGCAGGCCCGCGGTGCCGAACTCCAGCGTCCCGGAGAAGCGGTCGGCGAGCTCGTCGGCGTCGCCACCGGACTCGACCTCGGCGACCAGCGCCTCGAGCTCCGCGGTGGTCACGGGGTCCGGGTCGGCGGCAGCCCACTCGCGGGCGCGGTCGAGGAGGGCGGCGTGGGTCAGATCGGCCATGCCCCGAGGCTAGGGGATCGGGAGTGCCCGGACGCGCTCAGGGGAGCTCGGCCAGGCGGGGCAGCACCCGCTCACAGAGCTCGGCGGTGCTGCCGACCGGGTCGTCGGCGCGCGGCCCGACCCAGACCTGGCCGATCCCGAGGTCGGCGTACTGCTCCATCTGCCGCAGGAAGCCGTCGACGTCGGCCAGCGGGTCGGCACCCAGTACGGCGGTCCGCTCGACCGAGGCCGGGTCGCGGCCCTCGCTCTCGCAGTGCCGGTCGAGGATCTCGAGCCGGCGGGCCATCTCGGCAGGCTCGAAGGCGTAGAGGTTGCAGGCGTCGGCGTACCTCGCGACCAGGCGCAGGGTCTTGCGCTCCCCGCTGCCGCCGACCAGCAGCCGGGGACCGCCGGGTCGCACCGGTCCGGGCACGCACGCCGTCTCGGCGAGCCGGTAGTGCCTGCCCTCGTAGGGGCCGTCGTCCTCGCCCCACATCTGGCGGCAGATGCAGATGGCTTCCTCGAGCCGCTCGAAGCGTTCCGCGAGCGGGGGGAAGGGCACGCCGAGGCCGAGGTGCTCGCGCTCGTACCACGCGGCGCCCAGCCCGAGCAGCGCCCGGCCGTCGCTGAGCACGTCGAGGGTGCTGACGACCTTGGCCAGCAGGCCGGGGTGGCGGTAGGTGACCCCGGTGACCAGCAGGCCGAGCTCGACCCGCGTGGTGTGGGCGGCGAGGAAGCCGAGGGTGGTGTAGCCCTCCAGCATCGGCTCGGCCGGACCGCCGAGGCTCTCCATCTGGAAGTAGTGGTCCATCAGCGTCAGCGTGCCCACCCCGCCCTGGTCGGCGGTGCGGGCGACGTCCGCGAGCGTGCCGGCCAGTGCGGACGGGCCACCGGGCCAGCTGAGGTCGGCGCAGTGGATGGCAAGCCGCATGGGTTCCTCCCGACGGTCCGGCGATACTGGCGGCATGCGGCCCGAGCGCTACCGGTTCACCAGTGAGTTCACGCTAGCGGCGGCGCGCAAACAGGTGCGCGACGTGCTGGTCGACCTGGAGCACTACTGCGACTGGTGGCCGCAGGTTCGCGGCGTCGGCAAGCTCGACGACGACCGCGCCCTGGTGGTCTGCCGCTCGGCCCTGCCCTACGACCTCGAGCTCGAGCTGACGGCCGTCAGCCGGCACGAGGAGCTCCTCGAGGTGGCGATCGAGGGGCCGATAAGCGGGTGGGCGAGGTACCACCTGGACGAGACCGGCCCCGGCGTGACCTCGCTGCGCTTCGAGCAGGAGGTGCACGCCGAGGCCAGGATGTTCAAGGTGGCGTCGTACGTCGTGCGGCCGCTGCTGGTGTGGAACCACCACCGGATGATGGCCGGTGCCGAGCAGGGCCTGCGGAGCCGGCTTCAGGCCAGCACGGCCAGCGCGGCGTCGTAGTCGGGCTCCTGGCCGATCTGCGGGACCAGCTGGCTGTGCAGCACCGTGCCGTTCTCGTCGAGGACCACCACGGCGCGTGCAAGCAGCCCTTCGAACTTGGAGTCCAGGAGCCGGACGCCGTAGTCCTCGCCGAAGGAGGAGCGGAAGGCCGAGCCGACCATCACGTTCTCCAGGCCCTCGGCGGCGCAGAAGCCGGCGACCGCGAACGGCAGGTCGACCGAGATGTTGAGCACCGTGGTGTCGTCCAGCCCGGAGGCGAGCTCGTTGAACTTGCGGACCGCAGCCTGGCAGACCCCGGTGCCGATGCTGGGGAAGATGCTCAGCACCGTGCGACCGGTCAGGTTCTTGGAGCTGATCTCGGCGAGGTCGGTGTCGACCAGGGTGAAGTCGGGTGCCTGGTCCCCGACAGCCGGGAGGTCGCCGACGGTGTGCGCGGGGTTGTCCCCGAGTGCAGTGATAGCCATGACCCCAAAACTAGCCGAGGGGTCTCAACGCCTGCGGCGTGGTCCGAACTGCGGCGCCGACTTCGCGAACGCCGCGTCCCTGGCCGCCTTGGTGTTGGCGGTGACCAGCAGCGCGAGCTGCTCGAGCCGCTCGCGGGCGAAGGTGCGGCGCGGCGAGGAGGTCCAGGTGTCGTTGAAGAGCCGCTTGGCCGCCGCCAGGGCGTCGGGGGAACGGGTCGAGAGCTCCCGGGCGAGGTCGGTGGCGCTCGCCACCGGGTCCAGGGCCAGCTCGGTGACCAGCCCGAGGTCGTGGGCCTCCTTGCCGGAGAACATCTGGCCGGTCATGGTCAGCCGCTTGGCGGTGTCGATGCCGACCAGCTCGGCCAGGGTCCGGATCCCGGTCATGTCCGGGATGATCCCCCAGCGGCCCTCGAGCACCGACCACTGCGAGTCCGGCGTCACGATCCGGAAGTCCGCGGCCAGGGCCAGCTGCACTCCGCCGCCGTAGCAGTGGCCGTGCACCGCCGCGATCACCGGCACCGGCAGTCGCCGCCAGGCCCAGCAGGCCTCCTGGAAGGTGTTGGTGCCGCGCCACGGCCGCGGCGTGAAGGCGCCCACGATCCCCGCGGGCGACTTCATCACCGACCCGAAGTCCAGCCCCGCGCAGAACGAGTCGCCCTCGCCGCTGAGCACGACGGCGCGCAGGGTGCGGTCCCTGCGCAGGGTCCGGGCGGTCGCGACCAGCTGCTCCAGGGTCGCCAGGGTGAGCGCGTTCAGCTTCTCCGGCCGGGCGAGCCGGACCTGCGCGATGCCATCGGTCACGGTGGAGGTCACGAGCGTGGTCATGGGCTCGATGTTACCCGCCGGTAAGCGCCGACCTGGTGACGTCATACGAACTGGTCGCCCCGAGGACCAGAAGGTATGACGTCACCGGGGGACGTCATTCGAAGCGGCGGCCCCAGCGACCAGAAGGTATGACGTCCGGGGTCAGTCGAAGGCGGGGCGCTCGAACTCGCTGGTGGCGAAGGGGCCGCCGACGCGGGCGGCCTGGTCGCGGTCCTGGTCGGACTCCGGGGTGGCCTCGACCTCGGCGGCCCACAGCTCGGCGTCGTCGAGCGGGTGGTAGCCCAGGGCGCGGCCCGGGCCGAGGTCCCACCAGCCGCGGGTGTTGGCCGAGATGCCGTAGATCACGGCGTGCCCGGGACCGGCCGTCAGCGCGGCCGCGAACATCCGGGTCGCGTCGCCGGCGGAGAGCCAGCTGCCGAGCTGGCGACGCGTCGTGGGCCGGGGCAGGAACGAGCCGATCCTGGTGCTGACGGCGTGCAGGCCGTGGCGGTCGGCGTACAGGCTCAGCAGCGCCTCCGCGGCCACCTTGGCGACCCCGTAGAAGGTGTCGGGGCGTCCGGGCACGTCCGCGGCGAGCAGGCCGGAGCGGGGCGTCCGGCCCACGGCGTGGTTGCTGGAGGCGTAGACGATGGTTCCTACGTCGTGGCGCACCATCGCCTCGAGCAACGCTGCGGTGGACAGCACGTGCGAGGCCAGGGCGTCGGGCAGTGCGGACTCGGTCGGGATGCCCGCGAGGTGTACGACGGCGTCGGGGCGGGTCGCCTCGATCGCCGCGTCCACGGCCGCCGGGTCGGAGCAGTCCACGGCGAGCTCGGCGCCGCGGTCCGGGAGGTCGAGCCCGACCACGTGATGGCCCAGGGCACGCAGCCCGGGGGCGACCACGCTGCCGATCGAGCCGGCCGCCCCGGTGAGGAGGACCCTCAGCTCGCCTCCTCCTGATCGGAGTCGTCCTGATCGGAGTCGTCCTGCGCGGAGTCGTCCTGGTTGTCAGGGTTGTTGGGGTCCTCGGGGTCGCTGAACGGAGCCGGCTCGCTCTCGTCGTAGTCCTCGGCGTCGGTGAACTGGCCGCGGTCGACGTCGAAGTCGCGCTCGGTGTTGTCGACCTCGGCTCCCTCGGGGCGGTTCTCGGGGTCGAGACGGGCCTCGCGCTCCTCCTCGATCTCGCGCTTGGTGTCCTCGTCGGGCTCGTAGTCGGGGTCGATCCCCATCTGCGATCCGCCGCCCGAGGTGTCCTCGCCATCGGCGGTGGAGTCGCTGTCCAGGCTGCTCTCGTCGGCGTCGTCCGCGGAGTCGTTCGTCTTCTCGCTCATGGGGTCCTCCCGAGTTCGGTTGTGACGATGCAAGCCGCCCCGGCCGCGACTGTCAACGCAGGCGAGGCCTCAGATCTTCGGGATGATCGCTCCGAGCAGCTCGCCCATCCGCGCCGCCGCCAGCCGACCGGCCTCGAGGACCTCCTCGTGGTTGAGGGGCTCACCGGTGATCCCGGCGGCGAGGTTGGTGACCAGGCTGATCCCCAGGATCTCCATCCCGGCCTCGCGTGCGGCGATCGCCTCCAGCGTCGTGCTCATCCCCACCAGGGAGCCGCCCATGGCGCGGACCATGCCGATCTCGGCGGGGGTCTCGTAGTGCGGTCCGGGGAACTGCACGTAGATGCCCTCGTCGAGGTCGGGCGAGACCTCGCGGCACAGCATGCGCAGCCGCGAGCTGTAGAGGTCGGTGAGGTCGACGAAGTTGGCACCTTCGAGCGGCGAGGCCGCGGTCAGGTTGATGTGGTCGCTGATCAGCACCGGGGTCCCGGGAGACCAGCGCTCGTCGAGGCCGCCGCAGCCGTTGGTCAAGACGACGGTGGAGCACCCGGCTGCCGCCGCGGTGCGGACGCCGTGCACGACGCCCCGCACGCCGCCGCCCTCGTAGAAGTGGGTGCGCCCCAAGAAGACCAGCAGGTTGCGGTCCCCTGCCCGGACCGAGCGGATCTTGCCGGCATGCCCGGCCACCGCGGGCGGTGCGAAGCCGGGGAGGTCCTCGGAGGTGATCTCGGCGATGACCTCACCCAGGGCGTCGACGGCCGGCAACCACCCCGATCCCAGGACCAGGGCGATGTCGTGGTGATCGACCCCGGTCTTCTCGGCGAGGACGCGCGCTGCTTCGTGGGCTGCTTCGGTGTAGGTCTGGGGCACGTGCCCGACCCTAATCCGCTCGGCCGGCGAGGTGGACCGGAGGGGGATCAACCGCCGAAGTTGGACCGGCAGGGTCGCGAGCGCAGGGCGGAGACGTAGTCGGCCGGGGCGTCGGCGGCCTCGGCCGCGTCGGCGAGCGTGCCCAGGTAGCTGGCCGAGGGCAGTCCGCCCTCGAAGGCGTCGAGCACGTAGACCCAGGCGACCACCTCCTCGGTCATCGTCGAGACGCGCACCTTGGTCTTGCGGTAGAGCCCGGTGTCGGCGGACTCCCAGCCGTCGAGGCCGGTGATGTCCTCGTCGGTGACGTCGTAGATCGCCACGAAGACCCGCTCGTAGGTGTCCTGCACGATCGTGGCCAGCGCGCCGTCCCAGCCGTGGTCCTCGCCGCCGAAGGTCAGCCGCCAGCCCTCGAGCCAGCCGCTGCCGTGGAGGGGGGAGTGCGGGCAGCGCTCGCTCATCCGGGCGGGGTCGAGGTTCGTCCCGTAGGCGGCGTACAGAGTCACGGGCGTCACGATAGGGGAGAGCGGGGGTCGGCCGGGGATGCGACACAATGAGCCGGTGAGCGGACCAACAACTGGCCAGACCGACCGGGTCGTCATCATCGGGGGCGGACCGGGGGGATACGAGGCCGCCCTGGTGGCCGCCCAGCTCGGTGCCGAGGTGACCGTGGTCGACAGTGACGGCCTCGGGGGATCGGCCGTGGTCACCGACTGCGTGCCCAGCAAGACCCTGATCGCGACCGCCGAGCTGATGACCGACCTCGCCGACGCCCCCGAGCTCGGGGTCGGCTTCGAGGACCGGCACGGGGATGCCGCCCACCAGGTCGTGGTCGACCTCGCCCGCGTCAACCAGCGGGTCAAGAAGCTGGCCGCGGACCAGTCCGCCGACATCGGCCGGCGGCTGGCGCGCGAGAACGTCCGGGTCGTCGAGGGGCGCGGGCGGCTCGACGGTCTCGACCGGGTGGCGGTGGAGCTGAACGCCGGGGGCACCGAGACCCTCGAGGCCGACGCGGTGCTCGTCGCGACCGGTGCCGCCCCGCGCACCCTGCCGACCGCCCAGCCCGACGGGGAGCGGATCTTGACCTGGGAGCAGGTCTACGACCTCACCGAGACCCCGAGCCGGATGATCGTGGTCGGCTCGGGCGTCACCGGTGCGGAGTTCGCCAGCGCCTACATGGCCCTGGGCATCGAGGTGGTGCTGGTGTCCTCGCGCGACCGGGTGCTGCCCGGCGAGGACGCGGACGCCGCCACCGTGCTCGAGGACGTGCTCACCCGGCGCGGGATGCAGGTCCTCTCCCGCTCGCGGATGGAGTCGGTCAAGCGCAGCGGTGACGAGGTCACCGTGACGCTCACCGACGGCCGCACCGTCACCGGCTCGCACTGCCTGCTGGCCCTCGGCTCGGTGCCGAAGACCTCCGACATCGGCCTGGAGGAGGCCGGCGTCCGGCTCGACGAGGGCGGGTTCGTCAAGGTCGACCGCGTCTCGCGCACCTCGGCGCGGGGGGTGTACGCCGCGGGCGACTGCACCGGCGTGCTGATGCTGGCCAGCGTGGCCGCCATGCAGGGCCGGATCGCGATGTGGCACTTCCTCGGCGACGCCGTGACCCCGCTGGATCTCAAGCAGGTCTCCTCCAACGTCTTCACCGCTCCCGAGATCGCCACCGTCGGGTGGACGCAGAAGTCGGTCGACGACGGCGAGATCGAGGCCCAGGTGGTCCAGCTCGGGCTCGCCGGCAACGCGCGCGCCAAGATGCAGGGCGTCCGCGACGGATTCGTGAAGCTGTTCTGCCGTCCGGGCACCGGGATCATCGTGGGCGGTGTCGTGGTCGGGCCGCGGGCGAGCGAGCTGATCCACCCGATCTCGATCGCGGTCTCGCAGTCGATGACCGTCGACCAGCTCGCCCATGCGTTCACCGTCTACCCCTCGATGAGCGGCTCGGTGGCCGAGGCCGCGCGGCGGCTGCACTCGCCTCGAGGAATTACCACAGTGTAATTAATACGGTATTAGCCAAAGACATTCCGAAATTGGACAAATACCGAATTCATCGCGCCATAATAGCGACGGTCATTGCTTTCCCACTGGTCACTGGGGTCACAGATGTCACGAAGGTCGCGCCGCCTGCCCACGCTCTGGGCTGTCCTCGGCGTCGTGCTGGGGGTGCTCGCCGCCTCCGTGCTCGTGTCCGCGCCGGCGCAGGCCTCGCGCCGGGTCGCCGAGAGCTACACCGTGCCCTCGGACGGCAAGCTGCGGCTGACCGGGCACGGGTTCGGCCACGGCCACGGGATGTCGCAGTACGGCGCGCAGGGTGCCGCCAAGCAGGGCCTGGGCTATCGCCAGATCCTGGCGTTCTACTACCCCGGGACCAAGCTGGCCGATGGCGGCGGGCCGGTGCGCGTGCTGATCACGGCCGACACCGATGACGACGTCCGGGTGCTGGCGGCCAGCGGGCTGCGGGTCCGAGAGGTCGCCAGCGGGTCGTCGTACGCCCTGCCCGCGGCCAGCGGCAGGACCGTGTGGCGGCTGCGGACGGTCTCGGGCAGGACCGTGCTGGACTACTACGACGGCCGCTGGCGCGCCTACCTTCCCGGCGGCAAGGCGCTCTCCGGGGCCGCGGAGTTCCACCGCTCCGGGAACCTCACCCTCAAGGTGGCCGGATCCGACGTCGTCTACCGGGGAGCGATGCGGCTCGACGCCGGCAACACCGTGAACGTGCTGAGCATGGACGACTACGTCAAGGGCGTCGTGCCGCGCGAGATGCCCGCCTCCTGGCAGCCGGCGGCGGTCCAGGCGCAGGCGGTCGCGGCGCGGACCTACGGTTCCTGGGAGCGCGACGCGCACGCGAGCCGCTCCTACCAGACCTGCGACACCACCTCCTGCCAGGTCTATGGCGGCGTCGCGGCCGAGGACTCCCGCAGCAACGCCGCGGTCGACGCCACGGCCGGCAAGATCCTCACCTATCAGGGCAAGGCGGCGTTCACCCAGTTCGCCTCGAGCAGCGGCGGCTGGACCGCGGCCGGGTCGATGCCCTACCTGGTCGCCAAGGCCGACAAGTACGACGACCATGCGGGCAACCCCGTCCACACCTGGACCACCACGGTCACCGCCGCCGCCGTCCAGCGTGCCTGGCCCGCCGTGGGGACGCTGCGCAAGGTGCTGGTGACCCAGCGCGACGGCAACGGCGACTGGTACGGCCGGGTGGAGTCGATGACCCTCAGGGGCTCGAAGTCCGACGTGGTGGTCAGTGGCTACTCCTTCCGGTCGAGCCTCGGGCTGCGCTCGCACTGGTTCCGGCTGGGCACGGCCAGCACGCCACCTCCGCCGCCCGCGAACCCCGCTCCGGCGCCCGCCCCGGCGCAGGAGAGCCCGATCACCGCGCGCTGGAAGGCCATCGGCGGGGAGTCCTCGGTCGTGCGCGGCCCCGTCGGCAAGGAGTACGCCGTCGCCGGCGGCCTGGCGCGTCGCTATCAGCGTGGCCGGATCTTCTACACCCAGAGCGTCGGCGCGCGCGAGCTCTACGGCAAGGTGGTCCGCCCCTATCTGCGACGCGGCGGCCCGCGCTCGAAGCTGGGCTTCCCCACCACCCGGCCGCGCAGGTTCTCCCGAGGCGTCTACGCGAAGTTCGAGCACGGCGTGCTCCGGGTCCACCGCTCCGGCAAGGTCCGGGTCGGCTACTACCGCTGACCTGCTCAGCGCCCCCGAGCCTCCTGACGGCCGCGCTGTGGCGCAGCACCGGCGAGCACCGCGGAGGCGAGTGTGGAGTCGACGATCATCGAGTTGAAGGCACCGCTGGCGGCAGCAGCTCGAACGGCGGCTGCTCGTCGTGGCCCGTGGGCGAAGCCGATCACATGGCGGGCGGCATGGAGCTGGGGAAGGCCGACGGCGATGATCCTGCCGTCGAGCGGCGTGGAGACCACCACCCCCTGGGCGTTGAGGAAGTTGCCCGAGAACTCGGCCACTGCGCCTGCCTGGGTGCAGGCGCGACGGACGTCGGGCGGGACCTTCTCCCAGACGGCCGACTCTCCGGGCAGCCAGGCCCCGACCGCGACCATCGCGAGGTCCAGGGCGTCGGCGTGCGCGAGGGCATCGGCGACGACGGGTTGTCGCCGCACATCCTTCGCGGTGGAGCGCCTGTCGACGACCAGGGGGGCGTAGAGCGGGTAGGTCTGGACACCTGCACGGCGGTCGAGCTGCATCAGCATCCGGCTGAGGGTCCCGCTGCCGGCGACCTCGAACGCACCGGTGAGCTGGACCAGTGAGCAAGGTGGCAGCGCGGGCAGGAATCGGGCTGCCTGGTCGAGGGTGCGCGACCAGGAGATGCCGACTGTCATGCCCGGTCGGATCATCTCCCGCATGGCGGAGAGGACCGCGGCGCCGAACCGCTCGGCGCGCAGGTGGTCCTCGTGCTCGTCGAGGACGACGATGCGCGCGGTGTCGATGCCGAGCGCGTGCGCCAAGGCCTGTTCACGGGTGGATCGAGGCAGGCGTGGGTCGTGCACCTCGATCGTGACCACCCCACTGGCGCGGGCCTGATCGAGGAGGCGGGCGACCCGGAACCGGCTGATGCCGAACGCCTTCGCGATGTCGACCTTGGAGACGTCGTCGAGGTAGTACGCCTTCGCCAGCTCCGCGAGCAGGGCGCGGCGTTGCCGGTCCTCGTCCGCGAGCGTGTCGTCGCCCATCACAACCCTTCCGCTCAGATGAGCATACGCGCACCGTCCGAACGGGGTAGACGTTCTGGACGGGTTTGCCCGCCCGGGGAGCTCACCTGTGGTGACAACGCTCGGTGTGCTCAGATGAGCATGCTTGGGGCAGGCGCGGGCGGCGTCCTAGCCTGCGGGCAAAGCCAGGGGCGGAGACGACCGCGACGGAGTCCAGCCCCCAAGCCCTGCCAAGGAGACGACGTGACAGCAACCCGGTTGAGCACAGCCACGCTCGAGACGGTCGGAGGCCGAGGGATCCCGGTGCCGGGCTACGACCGGACCGGACTCGTCACCGGGATCGTGCACCTCGGTGTCGGGGGCTTCCATCGCTCGCACCAGGCGATGGCCGTGGACCGGCTGCTCAGTGCGGGGCAGGCTCGTGACTTCGCGATCTGCGGGGTCGGGGTGCTCGAGCAGGATCGCCGGATGGCGGAGGTGATGGCCGAGCAGGACTGCCTCTACACCCTCGTCGCCAAGCACGCCGACGGGTCACGTGAGGCCCGGGTGATCGGCAGCATCGTCGACTACCTGTTCGCGCCCGACGACCCCGACGCGGTGGTGGAACGCCTCGCGTCCCCGGACACCAGGATCGTCTCGCTGACGATCTCGGAGGGTGGCTACAACCGCGACCCCGCCACGAAGCAGTTCGTGGCCTCGGACCCCGCGGTGCAGTACGACCTGGCGCATCCCGACTCACCGCGGACGGCGTTCGGGCTGGTCGTGGCTGGTCTACGTCGTCGCCGGGACCGCGGGCTGGGGCCGTTCACGGTGATGTCGTGCGACAACCTCGCCCACAACGGCCCGATCGCTCGCGACAGCTTCAGCTCCTTCGCCCGCCTGCTCGACCCCGAGCTGGGCGACTGGGTGGCCGAGCACGTCCGGTTCCCCAGCTCGATGGTGGACCGCATCACCCCGGTCACCGGTGAGAACGACCGCACCACCACCACGGAGACCCTGGGCGTCGAGGACGGCTGGCCCGTGGTCGCCGAACCGTACTTCGCGTGGGCGCTGGAGGACGACTTCGCGACCGGGCGCCCGCCGTTCGAGGACGCCGGCGTGGAGGTGGTCGCCGACGTCGAGCCGTGGGAGCGGATGAAGCTGCGGCTGGCGAACGGCGGACACCAGGCGCTGTGCCACATGGGTGTCCTGGCCGGGTTCCAGTACGCCCACGAGGCCGCCGCCGATCCGGGCATCGCGGCGTACCTGACGGCCTACCTCGACGACGAGGCGGCGCCGACGCTGGAGGCCCTTCCGGGCCTGGACGCGTTCAAGGGATCGCTGCTTGACCGCTGGCGCAACCCCGCCATCGCCGACACCCTGGACCGGATCCGCACCGACTCCAGCGACCGGCTGCCGGCGTGGTTGCTGCCCGTCGTGGTCGACAACCTGGCCACGGGCGGACCGGTGCGCGCCTCGGCGGTTGCCTGCGCGGCCTGGGCCCATGCCTGTGAGGGTCGCGACGACGAGGGGCGGCCCCTGGCGGTGCTGGACCGGGCGGCGACCGAGCTGGCCAGCGCTGCGGCCGACCAGGTCGAGGAGCCCACCTCGTTCCTGGCCCAGCGTGGCCTGTTCGGCGACCTCGTCGACGAGCCGCGCTTCCGCGCCGCCTTCCTCGAGGCCCGCGCCTCGTTGGTCGAGGTCGGCGCGCTCGCGACCGCGGCGACCTTTCTCGACGGAGCACGGTGATGGGACTGATCGCGGGTGTGGACTCCTCCACCCAGTCCACGAAGGTGGTGCTTCGCGACGAGGACGACTTCACGGTCCTCGGACGAGGCTCCGGGGCACACCCAGCCACGTTCCCCCCGGTCAGCGAACAGGACCCCGAAGGATGGTGGACCGCGCTCGGCCAGGCCCTCTCCGCGGCGCTCGCCGAGGCCGGCGCAGCCGCCACCGATGTTCGTGCGATCAGCATCGCCGCCCAGTGTCACGGGCTGGTGGCCCTCGACCGCAGCGGCACGGTGGTGCGCCCCGCCAAGCTGTGGAACGACACCACCTCCTCCCCGCAGATGAGCCGGCTGCTCGAGCGGATGCCGGCGCAGGAGTGGGCGCGGCGCACGGGCTCGGTGCCGACGGCGGCGTTCACCATCTCCAAGCTGCTGTGGTTGCGTGACCACGAGCCGGAGAACTTCGCCCGCACCACCAAGGTGCTCCTGCCTCACGACTGGCTGACCTTCCGACTGACCGGTGAGACCGTGACCGACCGGTCCGAGGCCAGTGGCACTGGCTACTTCGACGCCGCTCGGGACTGTTACGACCACGAGCTGCTGGCCCTGGTGGACGCGGAGGTGGACTGGGCGCCGATGCTGCCGACGGTGCTCGGTCCGTCGACGGCGGCCGGCACCGTGTCGAGCGCTGCCGCCGAAGCCCTGGGGCTGAGCAGCGACACCGTCGTCGGGCCGGGCGCCGGTGACCAGCACGCCAGCGCCCTGGGTCTGGGGGCCCGTCCCGCAGACGTCGTCTACGTCCTCGGCACCTCCGGAGTCGTCTTCACCACCAGCGCCACCCCCACCCACGACGTGACCGGCACCGTGGACGGGGTCGCTGACGCGACCGGCGGCTACCTGCCACTGGTCTGCACCCTGAACGCGGCGAAGGTCACCGACACGTTCGCCCGACTGCTCGGGGTGGACCATGACGAGCTCTCCCGGCTCGCTCTCGCGGCCGACCCCGTCGACGCCCCGGTCCTGGCCGCCTTCCTCGACGGCGAGCGCACACCGGATCTGCCGGCGGCCACCGGCACCCTCGCGGGTCTCACCACCGCCACCACCCGGGAGCAGGTCGCTCGGGCCGCCGTCGACGGAGTCCTGTTCGGCCTGCTCCGCGGCTCGACCGCTCTTGCCGCGGTCGGCGCGGACACCACAGGCCGGGTGATCGTGAGTGGGGGCGCGTCGGCGTCCCCGGCGTACCGGCAGCTGCTGGCCGACGCCACCGGCGCCGTGGTCCATGTGTCCACCTCCGTGGAAGCGGTGGCCGACGGTGCCGCGCTGCAGGCGGCCGCCTGTCTCAGCGGTGAGGACGTCCGCGCCGTCCGCGACTCCAGGGCCGCGGCCGTCGTGCCCGACACCGACCCACGGGCCGAGGCTGCGGACAGCGTGATGTTCCACCGCTATCTCGCCGCCGCGGCGTGGCGGGGAGGGGACCGCTGATGGCCCGCACCCTCTGCGAGCACGCCGCGGCCCTCGACGTCACCGTGTCCGGCAGCGTCATCGCCCTGCCGCCCGCGCGCCGGATGGACCATGCCCGGTCCCTGACCGCCGGCGGTCACTGGGTGCATGCCGACCGCATCGAGGGCTCGTTCCGCGGCCAGGCCGGGGTGTGCCTCGAGGAGGTGCACGAGCTCGCGCACCTGGCCGGCATCCGGCTCGATGTGCACCTGATGGTCGACGATCTCCCGGCCGAGCTGTCCGCCCTCCCGACCCGCGGAATCGCCCGGTTGACCTTGCAGAGCGACGGTCGTGACGACCTTGCCCACCTGGTGCGTCTCAGTCGGGGCCTCGCCGACGAGGTCTGGCTCGGTGTCCGCGACGCCTTGGAGGCGGCACAGCTGGAGCAGTCCGGCGCCGACGGCGTACTGGTGATGCTGACCCCGCCGGGGCAGCCGGGTCACAGTGCCGACCTCGAGCGGCTGCCTCTCGTGCGGGCCACGTGCGAGCTCGGATGGCCGGCCGGCGTCGACGGCGGAGTGAACGCGGCCAATCTCGAGCACATCTCCGGGTCGGGCGCCGGCTACGTCGTCGTCGGGCGCGCGCTCACGCAGACGAGCGTCGCCCGATGAGCGCGACCCGGGCGCCGAGCGCCATCGACGTCGTGGCCGACGAGGTCGGGCGGACCCTCGCAGGTGTCGACCGGGCGGACTTCGACCGCTTCGTGACCGAGCTGGGGATCGCGGACCGCACGTGGTTCTGCACTGGGCAGGGCCGCTCCGGGCTGGTGGCGCGGATGGCGGCGATGCGGCTGATGCACCTCGGGCATCGCGCCCATGTCGTCGGCGAGGCAACCGCGCCGGCCATCACCGGCGCCGACGCCCTGCTGGTGTTGTCGGCATCGGGGACCACCCCGCTCAGCCTGCACTTCGCCGAGACCGCGCGTGCGGTCGGCGCCGTCGTCGTGCTCGTCACCGCGCGGCCGCACAGCCCCGTGCGGGAGCTGGCCCACGCGACCCTCGACCTCCCGGCCCCCACCTCGGCCCAGTTCGGCGGCAGCCTGTTCGAGCAGACCGCCCTGCTCGTCCTGGACGCCGCGACCCTGGCGCTGGATGCCGCAGATCCGCACACCCGCGCTGCCATGCACGACCGTCACGCGAACCTGCAGTAGTCGTTGAGGCGTCTCGAGGGCGCTGCCACGGCTGGCGGGATCAGCCGAGCACGAGCACCAGGTCGCCGCCCTCCACCTGCTGGGTGCCGTTGAAGGCGAGCCGCTCCACCTTCCCCGCACGCGGGGCGGTGATCGAGGCCTCCATCTTCATCGCCTCGATGGTGGCCACGGTGGCCCCGGCCTCGACGCTGTCACCCTCGCCGACCTGGAGCGTCACCACCCCGTCGAAGGGCGCCGGCACCTGGCCGTCGTCCTTGGGGTCGGCCTTCTCCTGCGCGGCGACGGTGGAGTCGACCGACTTGTCACGCACGTTGACCGGGCGCAGCTGGCCGTTGATCGTGCACATCACCGAGCGGTAGCCGCGATCGTCGGCCTCGCTGATCGCCTGCAGGCCCAGGATCAGCCGCTTGCCCTCCTCGATGTCCACGACGTGCTCCTCCCCGGACTGGAGCCCGTAGAGGTAGTCGCTGGTGTCGAGCACCGAGACGTCGCCGTAGGTCACGATCGCCTCGTCGAAGGCCTTGGTCGGCCCGGGGAAGAGCAGCTGGTTCAGGGTGTGCCGACGACGGGTCCCGGAGAGGGCCTCGGCCTGCTCGTCGGTGAGCTCGCCCACGGGCTGCTTCCAGGTGCGGCCCTCCAGGGCCTTGGTGCGGAACGGCTCCGGCCAGCCGCCCGGGGGGTCACCGAGCTCGCCGGAGAGGAAGCCGACCACCGAGTCGGGGATGTCGAACCTCCCGGGGTTCTCCTCGAACTCCGCCGGGTCGGCCCCGACGGCGACGAGGTGCAGCGCGAGGTCGCCGACCACCTTCGAGGACGGGGTCACCTTGACCACGTTGCCCAAGATGTCGTTGGCCGCGGCGTACATGTCCTCGATCTGCTCGAACTTCTCCCCGAGCCCGAGCGCCACCGCCTGCTGGCGCAGGTTGGAGAGCTGGCCGCCGGGGATCTCGTGGGTGTAGACGCGGCCGGTGGGGGAGGCCAGCCCGGACTCGAAGGGCGCGTAGAGGCGGCGGGTGGCCTCCCAGTACGGCTCCAGTGCGCACACGGCCTCGAGGTCGAGCCCGGTCTCGCGCGCGGAGTGGACGGTCGCCGCCACCAGGGCCGAGAGGGCCGGCTGGGAGGTCGTGCCCGACATCGGGGCCGACGCGGCGTCGACCGCGTCCACCCCGGCGTCGATCGCGGCCAGCAGGGTCGCCAGCTGCCCACCGGGGGTGTCGTGGGTGTGCAGGTGCACCGGCACCTCGAACCGCTCCCGCAGCGCCGTCACGAGCGTGCGGGCGGCGGGTGCGCGCAGGAGCCCGGCCATGTCCTTGATCGCCAGCACGTGGGCGCCCGCGTCCACGATCCGCTCGGCCAGGTCGAGGTAGTAGTCGAGGGTGTAGAGCCGCTCCTCGGGGTTGCTCAGATCGCCGGTGTAGCACAGCGCGACCTCGGCCAGGGCGGTGCCGGTCTCGCGCACCGCCTCGATCGCGGGACGCATCTGCTCGACGTCGTTGAGGGCGTCGAAGACCCGGAAGATGTCGATGCCGGTCTCGACGGCCTCCTGGACGAAGGCGTTGGTCACCTCCGTGGGGTAGGGCGTGTAGCCGACCGTGTTGCGACCGCGCAGCAGCATCTGCAGGCACAGGTTCGGGGCCGCCTGGCGCAGCTTCGCCAGCCGGTCCCAGGGGTCCTCGGTCAGGAACCTCAGCGCGACGTCGTACGTCGCACCGCCCCACGCCTCGATGCTGAGCAGCTCCGGTGTCATCCGCGAGACGTGCCCGGCCACGGCGAGCAGGTCCTTGGTGCGGACGCGGGTGGCGAGCAGCGACTGGTGGGCGTCGCGGAAGGTGGTGTCGGTGACGCCGACGCGGTTCTGCTCGCGCAGCGCGCGGGCGAAGCCCTCCGGGCCGAGCGCGAGCAGCTGCTGGCGGGACCCGTCGGGCGCCGGCACGGCGAGGTCGAGCTCGGGCAGCTTGGAGGCCGGGTCGACGCTGACGGGGGCCTCGCCGTGGGGCTTGTTGACGGTGACCTCCGCCAGCCAGGTCAACAGCCTGGTGCCGCGGTCGGCGGTCGGCTGCGATCGCTGGAGTCCAGGGTGCTGCTCGATGAAGCCGGTGGTCACCCGGCCCTCGATGAAGTCGGGCTCGTCGAGCACCGCCCGCAGGAAGGGGATGTTGGTGGCGACGCCGCGGATCCGGAACTCGTCGACCGCGCGGCGCGCCTTCTGCACGGCCATCTCGAAGGTGCGTCCACGGCAGGTGAGCTTGGCCAGCATCGAGTCGAAGTGGGCGGAGATCTCGGCGCCGGTGTAGGTGGTGCCTCCGTCGAGGCGCACCCCGCCGCCACCCGGCGAGCGGTAGGTGGTGATCCGGCCGGTGTCGGGGCGAAAGCCGTTGGCCGGGTCCTCGGTGGTGATCCGGCACTGCAGGGCAGCGCCCCGCAGCACGATGCTGTCCTGGCTCAGGCCGAGGTCGGCCAGGGTCTCACCGGAGGCGATCCGCATCTGGGACTGCACGAGGTCGACGTCGGTGACCTCCTCGGTGACCGTGTGCTCGACCTGGATCCGCGGGTTCATCTCGATGAAGTGGTACTCCCCGTCCTCGCCGAGCAGGAACTCCACGGTGCCGGCGTTGCGGTAGCCGATCTCGGTGGCGAACCGCACGGCGTCGGCGCACATCCGGTCGCGGACGGCGGGGTCGAGGTTGGGTGCCGGCGCGATCTCGACGACCTTCTGGTGGCGCCGCTGGACCGAGCAGTCCCGCTCGTAGAGGTGGATCACGTTGCCCTCGGCGTCGGCGAGGATCTGCACCTCGATGTGGCGCGGGTTGACCACCGCCTGCTCGATGAAGACGGTCGGGTCGCCGAAGGCGCCCTGCGCCTCGCGCATGCACGTGTCGATGGCGTCCTTGAGGTCCTTCTCCTCCTCCACCTTCCTCATGCCGCGGCCGCCACCGCCCGCGACGGCCTTGACGAACAACGGGTAGGCCAGCCCGTGCGCGGACTCCATCAGCGCCTCGAGGTCGTCGTCGGGCGGCACCGACTCCAGGGTCGGTACGCCGGCTGCCTTGGCCGCCGCGATCGCACGGGCCTTGTTGCCGGTCAGCTCGAGCACCTCGGCGGTCGGGCCGATGAAGGTGATGCCGGCGTTGGCGCACGCCTCGGCCAGGTGCGGGTTCTCGGAGAGGAACCCGTAGCCGGGGTAGATCGCGTCGGCGCCCGCGCGCACCGCGACCTCCACGATCGCCTCGGGATCGAGGTAGGCCCGGACCGGGTGGCCGCGCTCACCGATCTCGTAGGCCTCGTCGGCCTTCATCCGGTGCTCGGACCAGCGGTCCTCGTAGGGGAAGACGGCCACGGTGCGTGCGCCGGCCTCGGTTGCGGCACGGTAGGCCCGGATCGCGATCTCGCCACGGTTGGCCACGAGGATTTTCGAGAACATGGGTCGAGGTTAGTGCCGTCGCGTCACGGGAGTGTTGCGTCTCGCCGGCCTCTCTCACCGCCGGCCGGACGAGAGGGGCGAATCGCTCGGCTGCGCGGTCGATCGGGCGCACCAGGTGAGCCGGATCGACCGCACTGTCGGGTGAGGGGAACGGAATCCGCGCCTACCCTCAAGTAACATGAGGTGATGAGCACCCAGACGCACGATCCGGCGGAGTTCCTGCCGCGGCGTCGCCCCTCGCAGGAGCGCAGCCGGCGGCGTTTCGACGAGATCCTGCGGGCCGCCCGGGCGCTGCTCGTGGAGGTCGGCTTCGAGGCCTTCACCTCCGAGCAGGTGGCGCTGCGGGCCGGGGTGCCGATCGGCTCGCTCTACCAGTTCTTCGGCAACAAGTACGCGATCATCTGCGAGCTCGACCGCCTCGACACCGTCAAGGTGCAAGACGAGCTCGCCCAGTTCGCCGACGAGATCCCGAGCCTGGACTGGGCCCAGCTGCTCGAGAAGCTGCTCGACCACCTCGCGGCACTGTGGCGCACCGACCCCTCGCGTCGCGCGGTCTGGCTGGCGATGCAGGCCACCCCGCCGACTCGGGCGATCGCCGCAGAGCACGAGCGCGACCTCGCCGCGCAGGTGACCCGACTGCTCGCCCCCCTCACCCCCGGCTCCAAGATCGCGCAGCGTCAGGTGATCGCCGAGGTGCTGGTGCACGTGACCTACTCGATGCTGAACTTCTCGATCCGCGACGGCCAGTCGCATCCCGATGCCGTCGTACAGCTCAAGACGCTGCTCACCGGCTATCTGATGGCCGCCGAGACCGAGGCGGCACAGCACAAGCACTCGGGCTGAGCGCTCACGCCCTCGGTGCCCCGAGTGGGGGCTGGAGCACCACGAACGCGATCGCGACGTCGGCGTCCGGGTCGTGGGAGAGGGAGAGCAGTACGCCGTACCCGGTCATCGCGCGGGCGAAGGCACCGTGCAGCCGGATCGAGGGGCGGCCCCACGCGTCGGAGCGGACCTCGATCTCGCTGAGGTCGACGTGCTCGGGATCGATCACCTCGGGGTGCCCGAACAGGGTGCTCGACCACGCCTTGACCACAGCCTCCTTGGCCGCCCAGCGCGCCGCGAGGCGTTGCGCCTCGTGGCCGGGCTCCCCGGCCCTGGCCGCGCGGCGCTCACCGGAGGTGAACACGCGCGCGAACCGGGTGCCGGGGGCCTCGAGCTGCTCGGCGAAGGCGGAGATCGCCACGATGTCGACCCCCACCCCGTCGTGGCCCACGAGGGAGCTCAGGTCCGGCGAACCGGACCCAGAGCTCTCCAGGGACTCGGTCATCGACCCACCGAGTCGTAGACGCCGTCGGCCCCGAGGCGCGCCTGCGGGTCGATCAGCATCGCGCTCTCGTCGGCCTTGGTGCGGGTCGGCGAGCTGTCGGCGAAGCGACGCTGCTCGGGCTTGTTGTACAACGGAGCACCGCCGCACATCGCGTCGAGGCGACGGGCCTCGCCGGCGACCAGGCGGGCCGTGGCCGTCTGCAGCCACGCCTCGCGTTGCGCCGGGGAGAGCGCCGCGACGAACGCACCGGGGTGCGCCACCGCGACCATCGCCGAGACGTGACCGAAGCCGAGGCTGGTCAGCAGGCCGGCGCGGAGCGGGCCGGTCTGCAGCGACTCCCGCAGCCAGACCAGGTGCTCGTTGACGGCCAGCGCCTCGTCGACGCAGTCGAGGCCGCGGTTCGGCGGCACCGTCCCCGTCGCCAGCACCTGGCACAGCCCGATCAGCTGGAAGGCTGCGGCACCGCCCTTGGCGTGACCGGTCAGCGACTTCTGGCTGACCACGTAGAGCGGGGAGCCGACCGTACGGCCCAGGGCCCCGGCCAGCTTCTCGTGCAGCTGCGACTCGTTGGGGTCGTTGGCCGCGGTCGAGGTGTCGTGCTTGGAGACCACCGCGACGTCGTCGGCGCCCAGACCCAGCGAGGCCAGGCCCTTGGCGAGCGGCGAGTCGGCGCCGCCGATGCCCGCTCCCAGTGCCCCGATGCCCGGCGCCGGGATCGAGGTGTGGATGCCGTCGGCGAACGATCCGGCGTAGGCGATCACACCGAGCACGGGCAGGCCCATCTCGGCGGCGACGTCGCCGCGAGCCAGCACGACGGTGCCGCCGCCCTGCCCCTCGACGAACCCGCCACGACGACGGTCGTTGGGCCGGGAGACGTGCCGCTCGTCGATGCCCTTGGCGAGCATCTCGGCGCTGTCGGCGGTCGCACTCATGTTGCCGAAGCCCACGATGCCCTCGATGCCGAGGTCGTCGAAGCCGCCGGTGACGACCACGCTCGCCTTGTCGAGGCGGATCTTGTCCACGCCCTCCTCGACGCTGACGGCGGCGGTCGCGCAGGCGGCGACCGGGTGCACCATCGAGCCGTACCCACCGAGGTAGGACTGCACGGTGTGCGCCGCGATCACGTTGGGCAGCGCCTCCTGGAGCACGTCGTTGGGCGGCTGCTCACCGAGCAGCGCGTCGACGTACATCCGGCGGGTGGACTGCATCCCCCCGATGCCGGTGCCCTGGGTGTTGGCGAACCGGGTCGGGTGGATCCAGCGCAGCAGCTCGGCGGGCTCGAAGCCCGAGGAGATGAACGCATCCACGGTCGCGACCAGGTTCCAGGCGGCCAGGCGGTCCACCGACTCGGTCATCGCGCCCAGGCCCCAGACCGCCGGGTCGAACCCGTCGGGGATCTGTGCGCCGATGAAGCGCGAGAGCTTGAACCTGCGCGGCACCCGGATCTCGCTGCCCGCCAGGCGGGTGACCAGCCAGTCGCCGTCCTCCGTGGGGGCGATCCGGGTGTGCTTGGGGGCGGCCTCGACGAGCGCCTCGGCCTCGCCCTTGGTGCGTACGACGAACGAGGTGTCCTGCTCGAGGAAGACCGGGACCATCAGCGGCGCGGTGCCGTCGACCAGCTGGTTGTCGTCGCGGTAGCTGCGGATGCCGACACTGCTCTCGACCTGCTCGCCGAACCTCTCGACGACCTCGGCCTCGGTGAGCAGCTCACCGCTCTTGACGTCGTGCCAGCCGGAGACCGGCTGGTTCTCCCAGACGATCAGGCCGGTGGTCCACGCCAGCTCGATCACGCCGGCCGGGGACAGGTGGTCCTCGACCTCGAGCTCGAAGCGGGTGCGCGAGGAGCCGAGCGGGCCGACCTCGCCGGCACCGACGATCACGACCATGTCCTCGAGCGCCGTGGTGACCTCGGGCCACGCCATCGTGGGCTGCACGGTGCCGTAGCCGGCCGGGTGGGTCAGCGCCTCGAGGGTGGTCGCGTCCTCCTCATCGGAGTCGGTCGCGGCCGCCTCTGCGGCCTCCCGCGCCTCGCGGGCGAGGGCGGCCAGGTCGAGGTCGGCCTCTCCGAGGCCGCCGGTGAGGTCGGCCACGACCGGTGCGAGCGCGGCAGCCTTGCGGGACTCAGGAGTGCACAGCTCGAGCAGCTCGGTGGCCATCTCGTCGGGGGACCAGGTGCGGACCCCGGCGGCGGTGACGGCGTCGACCAGCGGGTCGTTGTGACCCATCAGGCCGGTGCCACGCACCCAGCCGATGTGCGCGTGGGCCAGCGAGACCCGCTGCGCCCAGTCCTGCTCGGCCTCCCAGCGCTGCACGAACGCGTCGAAGGCCGCCTTGGCCTCGCCGTACGCCCCGTCGCCACCGAAGCGGCCCCGGTTGGGCGAACCGGGCAGCACCACGTGCACGCGCTGGCCGATCTTGTGGTCGGCGCCCTGGGCGGCCAGGCCGGTGACCAGGCGCTCCACGCCCCAGACCAGCACCCGGAACTCGACCTCGGCCCGGGGGCCTGCGTCGGCCGCGGTGCCCTGCACCGCAGGAGCGGCGAAGGGGAAGACCAGCGTGGGCGAGAGCGCGGGGCGCAGCTCGGTGCGCTGACCGCCGGCGGACTCCGTCACGGGGGAGGAGATCCACTCCACGAGCGCGTCGACGTCGGAGTACGACGCCAGGTTGGCCGGCAGCACCCACAAGGTGGCACCGGTCGAGGCGTGGTCGCGGTAGAGCTCGCGGAAGAAGGCGAGCCGGGCCTTGTCCAGGCGCGAGGTGGTGGCCACGACGGTGGCCCCGCCGCGCAACAGGTCGGCGACCACGGCCGCGGCGATCGAGCCCGGAGCGGCCCCGGTCACCACGGCGACGTCGCCGGCCCAGTCCTGGGCGGTGTCGGCCGCGGAGACCGCGTCCTCGTAGAAGGAGGCCAGACCCGTGCGCTGCTCGCGCCGGGCGCGGTCCAGCCACCAGGCGGCCTGGGTGCGCGCCGCCTCGTCGAGACCGGCGAAGCTGCGCTCACGGGCGGTGTCGTCGCCGACCCAGACCCGGGCGAAGTCCTCGCGGACCGAGGCCCAGCGGTCGTCGAGCAGCACGGCGCGACGGGCGTCGAAGGTCGGGGAGACCTTGCGCGCCCAGTCCGAGCCCAGCTCGGCCTCGACGAGTCGGACCAGCTCGGCGTCGAGGTCGTCGGACTCCTCGACGACGGGCTCGTCCAGCCCGAGCTTGCCGAGCAGGTGCCGCGCCGTGGAGGCGAGCAGCCCGTCGGGGCCGGTGATGGACGCGGTCAGCTCACCCAGGGCGGCGGCGTCGACGGTGCCACCCTCGGATCCTGCCGTCGCCGGCATGCTCACGGCCACACCGTGGGCCGAGCCCACGGCCTGGACCGCGTGGTCGACCACACCGGTGAGGTTGCTCAGGTCCAGGTCGTAGCCCAGCGACCCGCCGCGGGTCGAGGACCCGTCGCGCAGGCCGGTGGCCAGCTCGGCGGAGACGTGGGAGACCCAGCCCGGGCCGAGCTGCCAGGTCTCGCGCACCCGGTCGGCGATGGCGGCCGGCTTGCTGCCGGCGGCGCCGGCGAACTTGCGCAGCTGCTCGCTCACGGCCTCGGTCAGCACCGGCCCGAAGGCGGAGTAGGTGCGGGCCAGCTTGGTCACGGTGCCGCCCAGGGCGGTCCACTCGGCCTCGGCCGCGCCGTCGATCGCACCGAGGCCGAGCTCGGCGCCGAGGTCGACGAGGAGCTGGTTGCGGCGCGAGGAGACGCCGTCGCACAGCGCCTCGATGGTGTCCGCGGAGCCGATCTGCTCCGGGCGCACCTTGGTGCGCAGCGCGGTCAGGGTCCGGGTCGCGTCGGCGGCGGTGAAGGCCAGGTCGGCGGGACGTTCGGCACCCGCTGCGGCCACCGGGGCGGCGGGAGCAGCGGTCTTCTCGGGAGCGCTCGGGGTCACCGACGCCGTCTCGGCCGAGGCCTCGGCGGGCGCCTCGTCCTCGGGCTCGTCCTCGACCAGGGGGGTGTCGGTGGCGAAGACCACGGCGGCGTCACGCGAGGAGTTCACGATCCGCGGTGCGACCCCGTCGTACGACGGCAGCTTGGTGGTCTGCGCGGCCAGGTTGGCCAGCGTGGGCGCGTTCGCGACCCCGACCTCGACGAACTGCTCGATCCCCAGGCCACCGTGGTCGGGTGAGCCGAAGAGCAGGTCCTGGGTCTCGATCCAGCGCACCGGGCTGGCGAACTGCCAGGCCAGGAGCTCGATCAGCAGCGCACGACCGAGGCGGGCCGGGTCGGCCTCCCAGGTCGCCCAGTCCGCGAGGACCGCGGTGAGGATCGGGGAGTCGACCAGCTCGCACACCTCGGTGACGTAGCTGCGGTCGAGGGTGAACAGTCGTGGGACCAGGTTGGGGATGTAGCGGCCCACGAGCACGCTGGTGTCGATCCGCTCGGGCAGCAGGTCGTCGAGACGGCTGCGGAAGTCGTCGACGCCGGCGTGCAGCTCCGAGGAGTGGAAGGGGACGTCGATGCCGGGGACGAGGATGAACGCGGGCTTGCCGTTGACGCGCGCACGGCGCTCCTCGATGGCTGACTCCAGGGCCTCGAGCCCGGCGACGGTGCCGGCGATGGCGTACTGCGATCCCCGCAGGTTGTAGTTGACGATCTGGATGAACTCGCCCGTGCGCTCGGAGAGCTCGGCCACGAAGCCGGCGACGTCGTCGTCGGCCAGGTCGGCCTGGGAGGGCCGGATCGCGGCGAGCCGGTAGTTGCTCCGGCCCTGGCCGTCACGGGGGACCAGGTGGTGCATGGCCATGCCGCGCCGGAAGACGATCTCCAGCAGGGCCTCGAGGGGCAGGATGCCGGTGACGGCGGCCAGCGCGTTGTACTCGCCCACGGAGTGGCCGCAGGTCAGTGCGTCCTCGACGAACACGCCCGCCTCGCGCATCTCGGCGACCTGGGCCACGGCGAGCGTCGCCATCGCGACCTGGGTGAACTGGGTCAGGAACAGCACGCCGTCGGGGTGGCGGTGCAGCTCGTCGTCGGCCCACAGCTCGGTGGGGTTGTCGCGCACGACTGCGAGGATCGAGAAGCCGAGAGCCTCGCGGGTGTGCTGGTCGGCACGGTCCCAGACCTTGCGGGCGGCCGAGGAGCGGGTGCGCGCCTCCAGCCCCATGCCCTGGCTCTGGATGCCCTGGCCGGGGAAGGCGTACGCCGTACGCGGTGCTGCGACGACCGCCTGGGCGACCATCGCCAGCTCGCCGTCGGCGCGGCAGGTGACCTCGAGGACGGTGTCGCCACCGAGGACGCCGGTGCGCTCCACGGTGACCTCCACCGTGGCGCCGGGCTGCAGCGGCGCGACCCAGCGGGTCAGCCAGCCACGGATCGGGCGGGGGTGGTGGGTGGCGCCCACGGCGGCAGCAGCGCGCTGCGCGACGGCGGAGAGCCACATGCCGTGCACGATCGGCCCCTCGAAGCCCGCGAGGCGGGCTGCCGGGACGTCGGTGTGCAGCGGGTTGTGGTCGCCGCTGACCGCGGCGAACGCGCCCATGTGGTGCGGCGCGGTGACGGTGAAGCGGTCCATCCGGGCGCGGGGCGTGTCCTCGGCGGTGGGGGCCAGGGCAGCGGGAGCGGTGAGCTCCTCGCCGCCGACGCGACCGCGCACCATGAAGCGCTCGTGCAGGGTGGCGACCACGTCGTCTCCGCTGGAGATCCGGACGTCGACGGCGATCACCTCTCCGGCGGTGGTCGCGGAGACCACGCCACGGGTCGCGGCGATCGTGAGCGCGGCACCGTCGGTGAGCGAGGCGAGGTTGCTCGCGAGCTCGATGCGGTGGTCGAGGTGCACCAGGTCGAGGAGACCCTCGACGGCACCGATGCCGGCGAAGACCGCCGGCCACGCGAGGCCGACGAGGGCGTCCGGCACGGCCTGCTCCTGCGGGTCCGCGACCGCGTCGCCACGACGTGCACGGGCGGGGCTGGTGACCCCGATGTGGTCGGCGACCAGGTCGGAGGTCCAGGTGGTGGTCGTCACGGCGGTGCCGTCGACGACCTCGGGCAGGCTGCCGCCCGCGGTGAGCACCAGCAGGGCGCCCATCGCCTCGGCGGCGGAGTCAGCGGAGATCACGGGCAGTCGACCGGCGAGGACGCCGGAGAGGTCGACCTGGAGCTCGAGGGTGCCGTGCGTGAGCGGCACCCGGAGGACGGCCGACTCGGCGCCCGCGGCGTCGCCGTTCGGCACCAGCTCGGCCGAGGTGTCGACCAGGCGGTGCAGCGGGTTGCGCACCGTGCGACCGGCCCAGACCACGTCGGCGGAGGCGAAGGCCGCGTCGAGGGCGGTGGTGCCGGTGCCGACGGTGCTGCGGCTGGCGGCACTGAGCACCGGGGTGTCCTCGGCGCTCAGCTCGGCCACGATGGCGGCCTCGAAGCGGTCGAGCAGGTCGGCGACGGGCTCGTCCACGACGGTGATCCCGCCCACGGCCACCGGGCCGGGGATGACGATCACCTGGTCGGCGGCGTAGGACTCGTCGTGGGCCTGCCACAGCGAGTCCGAGCGCCACCAGCGGCGCACGTCACCGTCGATGACGGGCACGAAGCTGACCGGCTTGCCCGGGCGGCGGCAGATCTCGAGGAAGTAGAGGACGTCGGCCGGGTGCAGCAGGCAGCTCAGCGCCTCGGGGTAGGCGGCCACGAGCAGGTCGACGGCCGTGTCGGGGGCGTCGAGGTCGAAGTCGGGACGCTCGATGGGGCCGGAGGTCTGCGGGTGCACGCGGGCCAGGGCGCGGTCGAGCATGGCCTCGAAGCGGGCACGGAAGGTGACGTCGAGCCACGGGGAGCCGGTGAGCTCGACGTAGCGTCGCAGCCACTGCTCGTAGGTCATCTCGGCGACGTCGCCGAAGTAGGGCTTGGCGGTGACGGCCATCGCCGCGACCAGCTCGTCCTTGCGGGCGGCTGCGGCCTCGGCGTCGCCGGCGACCTGGTCGAGCAGCGCGCCACAACGGGAGGCGGCGTTGTCGATCTCGTGGATGTCGGCCCCGAGCTGGCTGCGCCCGGAGGTGACCCTGCCGGCGCTGCGGCCGGCACCGACCCAGCCGCCGTTGACCGACGTGGAGATGCCCGGCGTCTCGACGAGCAGCTGCTTGACCGCTGCCGAGGTGGTGGCCTCCTTGGTGGCCATCGCGGCCGTGCCGATCAGCACGCCGTCGACGGGCATCGCGGCCTCGCCGTGCGCGGTGGCCCAGGCTCCGGTGAGGTAGTCGACCGCGCGGTCCGGCGTACCGATGCCGCCGCCGACGCAGACGACGAGGTTCTCGACGCTGCGCAGCGCGGGGTAGGTCGCGAGCAGGAGCTCGTCGAGGTCCTCCCACGAGTGGTGCCCGCCTGCGACGCCACCCTCGATGTGGGCGATCACGGTGGTCTCCACGGCGCGGGCGATCGCCAGCACCTGGCGGATCTGCTTGACCGTGCCGGGCTTGAACACGACGTGGCTGATGCCGGACTCGTGCAGGTCCTCGATGATCGCGACGGCGTCGTCGATCTCCGGGATGCCGGCGCTGATCACGACACCGTCGAGCGGTGCGCCCGCGAGCCGCGCCTTCTGGACGAGGCGCTGGCCGCCGAGCTGCAGCTTCCACAGGTAGGGGTCGAGGAAGAGGGCGTTGAACTGGGCGGTGGCGCCCTCGTCGAGCAGGTCGGAGAGCGTGGCCATGTTGGTGGCGAAGATCTCCTCGGTGACCTGGCCGCCACCGGCGAGCTCGGCCCAGTGACCGGCGTTGGCGGCGGCGGCGACGATCGCGGGGTCGACCGTGGTCGGGGTCATGCCCGCGAGCAGGATCGGGGACTTGCCGGTGAGCCGGGTGAAGGCGGTGTCCACCACGGGCGCGCCGTCGCCGCGGTCGATCAGCCGGGGGGCGTACGCCGACCAGTCGGCCGCCTCGGGCACCGAGGCGCCGGCGGTGAAGAGGAGGTCGCGCCCGGCGGACGTGGCCGTCGGGAGGACGGTGACACCGCGTCCGCGCAGGGCGCGACCGGTCATGTTGGCCGAGAGGTCGGCCGGACCGAGGTCGACCACCCATCGGGTCTCGGGGCCGACGGCGTCCGCGAGCTCGCGCGGCCAGTCGACGGTCTCGACGCAGATCGCGTGCGCGAGGTGCTCGGCCAGGCCGGCGTCCAGGCCACAGGCCTCGGCCCAGTCGCGGGCCATCGCGACGGCCGGGGCGAGGGCGGGGTGGTGGAAGCCCAGGGCGACCGGGACCGACTCCACGGAGGGGTCGAACGCCCGGCCACCGCGGACCTTGGCCTCGATCTCGGCGGCCTCGGCGGCGGCCCGCTTCTCGATCGCGGCGCGCAGCCGGCGCAGCACTGCCGGGGTGCCGCTGACGACGACCCGGCGGGGGCCGTTGATCGCAGCGACCGTGGCCGACTCGGTGTCGTCGGAGACGGCGGTGACGAGGTCGCGGATCTCCTGGAGCGTGGCCCCGCTGATCGCGAGCATGGGGGAGTCCTCACCGTGCGGGACCAGACCGGCGCGACGGCCCACGATCGCGGCCGCGGCCCCGATCAGGCGCGCGATCGCCATCAGCTCGATGTCGCTGGAGCCGGCGCCGGCGGCGCCCTCGTCGCGGCGACCGGCGAAGGCGGCCACGCCGAGGATCCCCTGCGAGTGGCCCACGGAGGCCACCGGGGCGACCTCGGTCAGGTCGAGGCCCTCGGCGGCGAGCAGGTCGAGCATCGCCAGCTGGGTGAGCAGCACGCCCGGCATCGCCAGGGCGGCGTCCAGGGTGTCGGTGCGGGGCGGCGCGACGTCGTCGGCCAGCCAGGTCTGGGGGGCGAAGGGGAGCGGCAGCGCCGCGGCGAGCTGGCCGGCGACCGGTGCCACGAGGCGAGCGGACTCCTCGACCAGGTGCGTGACCCGGGAGGTGTCGGCGTACTCGCCCGCGAGGGCGGAGAGGGTGGCGAACCAGTCTGCGCCCTGCCCGCCGAAGGTGACGGCGAACTCCTCGCCGGCGGCGAGCCGCTCGGCCAGGGACAAGCCGTTGCCGGGGGTCGCCCCGGAGCTGTCGGAGTGGTGGGTCAGCGTGGACGGAGGAAGCTGAGTCATGTGAGGAGTACATCATGTTCTCCCCGTGAACCTGAAATCCTCCTCACGTTTTTCACGAGGATGTCTTCTGGTTTTTACCTACCCCTCGGTAGACCGCGGACGATCCCCCCAAACCGACCCGCCGACCCCCCGCTCAACGTGGCGGACGTCATACCTTGTGGTTGCGATGGCGACCACAAGGTATGACGTCCGGGGCTAGTCGGCGTCCTTGATCTCGCAGATGACCTCGCCGTTGGTGACGCCGGTGCCGACCTCGGCGGTCAGGCCGGTGACGGTGCCGGCCTTGTGCGCCTTGAGCGGCTGCTCCATCTTCATCGCCTCGAGCACGACGATCACGTCGCCCTCGGCCACGCTCGCGCCCTCCTCGACGGCCACCTTGACGATGGTGCCCTGCATCGGGGAGGCCACCGAGTCGCCCGAGGCGGCTGCGCCGGACTTCCTGCCGGCGGCGCGCTTGGGCTTCTTCGCTCCGGCGCCGGCCCCAGCACCGATGGCGGCCAGACCGGCGGGCAGGACCACCTCGAGCCGGCGACCGCCGACCTCGACGGTGACCTTGTGCCGCTCGTCGGGCTCGGCGCCGTCGTCGGAGGGGCCGCTGTAGGGGTCGATCTGGTTGTCGAAATCGGTCTCGATCCAGGTCGTGTAGACCTCGAAGGACCCTTCACCGGAGGGGTTGGAGGGCCCGACGTACGCCGGGTCGGAGACGACCGTGCGGTGGAAGGGGATCACGGTCGGCATGCCCTCCACGACGAACTCGTCGAGAGCGCGGCGCGACCGCTCCAGGGCCTGGGTGCGGTCACGGCCGGTGACGATCAGCTTCGCGACCAGGGAGTCGAACGCGCCCGGCACGGTCTCGCCCTGGTCGTAGCCGCCGTCGAGGCGGACGCCCGGCCCGGCGGGCGGGTGCCAGCGGGTCAGGGTGCCGGGAGCGGGCATGAAGTTGGCGCCGCCGTCCTCGGCGTTGATCCGGAACTCGATCGAGTGACCGCGGACCACGGGGTCGTCGTACCCGAGCTCCTCGCCGGCGGCGATCCGGAACATCTCGCGGACCAGGTCGATCCCGGTGACCTCCTCGGAGACGCAGTGCTCGACCTGGAGGCGGGTGTTGACCTCGAGGAAGGAGATGGTGCCGTCGGCGGCGACGAGGAACTCGCAGGTCCCGGCGCCGTAGTAGCCCGCCTCGCGCAGGATCGCCTTGGACGACTCGTAGAGCCGGGCGACCTGGTCGTCGCTGAGGAACGGTGCGGGCGCCTCCTCGACCAGCTTCTGGTGGCGGCGCTGCAGCGAGCAGTCGCGGGTGGAGACGACCACGACGTTGCCGTGCTGATCGGCCAGGCACTGGGTCTCCACGTGCCGCGGCCGGTCGAGGAACTTCTCGACCAGGCACTCGCCACGGCCGAACGCGCCGACGGCCTCCCGCACCGCGGACTCGTAGGCGTCGGGGATCTCCTCCAGGGTGCGGGCGACCTTCAGGCCGCGGCCACCACCGCCGAACACCGCCTTGATCGCGACCGGGAGGCCGTTCTCCTCGGCGAAGGCGACGACCTCGTCGGCATCCTTCACCGCGTCCTTGGTGCCCGGTGCCAGGGGTGCCTTGGCCGTCTCGGCGATGTGCTTGGCCTTGGCCTTGTCGCCGAGCGCCTCGATCGCCGCCGGCGGCGGGCCGATCCAGATCAGCCCGGCGTCGAGCACGGCCTGGGCGAAGTCGCGGTTCTCGGCCAGGAAGCCGTAGCCGGGGTGCACCGAGTCGGCGCCGGACTTCTCGGCAGCGGCGATCAGCTTGGCGATGTCGAGGTAGGAGTCGGCCGGCGTCGCGCCGTCGAGGGAGTGCGCCTCGTCGGCGAGCCGCACGAACAGGGCGTCCCGGTCGGGCTCGGCGTAGACCGCCACGGAGCCGATGCCGGCGTCCTTGCAGGCACGGATCACCCGTACGGCGATCTCGCCACGGTTGGCGATCAAGACCTTCTGCAACGGCTTCACGTCAGGCACGGTTCTCCTGGAGCTCTCGTCATCGGATGGGCGGCGGTCCAGCCGGAGTCTAGGGCAGCACCGCGGTCGGGGCAGGCCGGGTGCGAGGGGTGAACGCTGCCGCCTCCTCGGGCCCGCGACCGCGGTGCCGACAGCGTCTACGCGCGGCCCGGTCCTGTGTCGCCTCGGGACCGACGCCGCGGAGCACGAGCAGCGCTGGAGTGCCGGGCAGACGGGCAGCGGCGGTTAGCGATCGTTCACCTCGGCGCCTACCATCGGTGACATGACCGATGTGACCCCGGACACCCCAGCCGAGACCAGTGACGCCGGCGGGAACGCCCGCAGCCGCTGGCAGGACCGGTACGGCAGGTCGCGGGTGCGCGAGGCCGACTTCACCACCCTCTCGGGCGCCGAGGTGGAGCCGGCCTACGGCACCGACGACTCGGAGTGGCCCGGCGAGTTCCCCTACACCCGCGGGCTCTACGCCACCGGGTACCGGGGACGGACCTGGACGATCCGGCAGTTCGCCGGGTTCGGCAACGCCCAGCAGACCAACGAGCGCTACCAGATGATCCTGGGTCGCGGCGGGGGCGGTCTCTCGGTGGCCTTCGACATGCCGACCCTGATGGGTCGCGACTCCGACGACCCGCGCAGCCTCGGCGAGGTCGGGCACTGCGGCGTGGCGATCGACTCGGCGGCCGACATGGAGGTGCTCTTCGGCGGCATCGACCTGGCCGAGGTGACCACGTCGATGACGATCAGCGGCCCGGCCGTCCCGGTCTTCTGCATGATGCTCGTGGCCGCGGAGCGAGCGGGCGTCGACACCAGCAAGCTCAACGGCACCCTGCAGACCGACATCTTCAAGGAGTACACCGCCCAGAAGGAGTGGCTCTTCGGTCCCGAGCCGCACTTGAAGCTGATCGGCGACCTGATGGAGTACTGCGCCGAGGAGATCCCGGCGTACAAGCCGCTCAGCGTCTCGGGCTACCACATCCGCGAGGCCGGCTCGACGGCAGCGCAGGAGCTGGCCTTCACCCTGGCCGACGGCTTCGGGTACGTCGAGCTCGGTCTCTCCCGTGGCCTCGACATCGACGTCTTCGCCCCAGGGCTGAGCTTCTTCTTCGACAGCCACCTCGACTTCTTCGAGGAGATCGCCAAGTTCCGCGCCGCGCGCCGGATCTGGGCACGCTGGATCCGCGACGTCTACGGCGCCAGGACCGAGAAGGCGCAGTGGATGCGGTTCCACACCCAGACTGCCGGGGTCTCCCTGACGGCCCAGCAGCCCTACAACAACGTGGTGCGCACCGCCGTGGAGGCCCTCGCGGCCGTGCTGGGCGGCACCAACTCGCTGCACACCAACGCGCTGGACGAGACCCTGGCCCTGCCGAGCGAGCAGGCGGCCGAGATCGCCCTGCGCACCCAGCAGGTGATCATGGAGGAGACCGGCGTGGTCAACGTCGCGGACCCCCTCGGGGGATCGTGGTACGTCGAGGCGCTGACCGACCAGATCGAGGCCGAGGCCAACCAGATCTTCGACAAGATCCTCGAGATGGGCGGCTCGCGCCTGCGGCACGACCAGACCGAGGCCCTCGCCGCCGCAGCCCGCGCCGGTGACGACCCGATCACCAAGGGGCTGCTGCGCGGCATCGAGGACGGCTGGTTCATGTCGGAGATCGCCGACGCCGCGTTCATCTACCAGGTGGCGCTGGAGAAGGGCGAGAAGAGGGTGGTGGGCGTGAACTGCCACCTCGACTCGGTGACCAGCGACCTGGAGATCATGCGGGTCTCCCACGAGGTGGAGACCGAGCAGGTCAAGGTGCTCGCCGAGCGTCGCACGGGTCGGAACGACGCGGCGATCGCCCGCGCGCTGGAGGAGATGCTCGCCGCCGCGCGCGAGGACCGCAACATGGTCCCGCCGATGCTCGAGGCCTGTCGCGCCGAGGCCACCCTGGGCGAGATCTGCGACGCGTTGCGCGCCGAGTGGGGCGAGTACCGGGAGCCCGCCCAGTTCTGAGCGCCCGCCACCGCCCGGAGCTCACGACCGCATCGACGGCTCGGCCGGGGCAGTCGCCTGAGGGACCTCGTCCGGCTCTGCGGCCGCGATGGACCTCGTCGGCAGGGTGACCACGAAGGTGCTGCCGCCCGTCGGTGCGGTCTCCACCCGGATCGTGCCACCGTGGCGCTGCACGATCTGCCGGCAGATCGAGAGCCCCAGACCGGTGCCTCGGTAGTTCTGCGCATGGGCGCGGTGGAAGGTGTCGAAGATCTGCTCGCGCTGGTCGGCAGGGATCCCGATCCCGTTGTCGCTGACCCGCAGCTCCAGCGCGTCGTCGCCGTGCTTGCCGGTCACCGAGATCTCGGGGCGGACGCCCGGTGCGACGTACTTCACCGCGTTGCCGATCAGGTTGTCCAGCAGCTGCCGCAAGAGGACCTCGTCACCCCAGGCGCGGAGACCCTGGACCACGGTGATCCGGGGGCGGTTCTCCGCGACCGAGCGCATCTCGGCGATCGACCCGGCCACCGCGGAGAGGTCGACCGCATCGAGGGTGATCGCCTGCCCGCGAGCCACCGTCCAACTGAGGAGCTCGGCGATGAACTCGCGCATGTGCTGGGCCGCAGCCTGGATCCGCTGGACCTTGGGCAGGCCGGAGTCGGGCTCGATCGCGCCGGCCGCGAGGTCGTCGGAGAGGGCCTCGCTCCAGCCCTCGACCACGGTGAGCGGGCTGAGCAGGTCGTGGGCGACCACGCCCGCGAAGGAGGCCAGGGCGTCCCGGTCCTGGCGGTCGGCGGTGACGTCGCGGAAGTTGAGCAGGACCCGCGGGTTCTCGAGGTCGGGCGAGCGCTCGAGCTGCTGCGCCGAGATCTCGAGGACGCGGCCCTTCGGCACCAGGGACGAGCGCACGATGTAGTCATCGGTGTCCACGTGGTCGCCGGCCAGGGCCCGCTTGTGCGGCAGCTCGTGCGTGCGCACCGGGCGGCCGTCGGGGTGGAAGAGCCCCACCTCCTCGGGTGAACGGACGTGCGGTGCGGCCTGGTCTCCCAGCCCGAGCATCTCCCGGCCGGCGCGGTTGCGGATCAAGACGTTGTCCGCGGAGTCGACCACCGCGATCCCCTCGTGCATGGTCTCCAGGACGGAGTCCAGCAGCCGCGCCCGCTCGACCATCTCGTGCTGGGCCGTGCGCAGGCTGCTCAGTGCGGCATCGCGCTCGGAACGGCTGAAGGCCAGCGCCAGGCCGGTGACCACCGACATCATCACGAAGATCTGCGCCACCATCGCCTGTTGCGGCACCGAGTCGATGATCATGAACGGGCCCACCCCGTTGAGGGTGAACACGACCGCCAGGGTGCCGCCGAGCAGGCCGTGCGCGACGACCGCGACGGGTGGCAGCCGGATGCCGGCCCAGACCGTGGTGGCCAGGAGCAAGAAGACGAGCGGCTCCACGGAGACCACGACGAACACGACGGTGTAGAGGACGAGCGTCACAGCGGCCAGGATGACGCTCTCGGCGAGCAGCAGCCCGAGCTGAGGAGTGATCCTCTCGGTGCTCCCACGGGAGCGACCCTGGAGGTGCGACATGGCGAGCAGCCCGAAGACGACGATGCCGACGAGCCCGACGAGGTTGCGGCCGAACCACAGCAGCCCGACGACGGGGGTCCACGAACCGCTCTCAGCCCAGACCAGCGACGAGCCGATCAGGGCGGCCACCGCGCAGGCGGCCACCGCGGCCACGGCGAGCAGTCCGAGGTCCCGGACCTGTGAGAGCGGCCGGTCACCCCCGAGCCCCCGGACGTCGGGAAGCAGCCGTCGGGCTCCGAACGTGAACAGGGTCGCCTGGAGCAGATTGGCCCCCACGAAGATCAGGCCCAGACCGTACGACGCCCCGGTGAACCAGTTGACCGCGAACGTGCAGGCGGCCATCACGGCGAGGTCCACAGCGGTGCTGCGCCCCCAGCCCGACATCACCCACAGGGCGCCGATGCCAGCGGCCGGCCACACCAGGCTCAGGGTGGTCCCGTCCACCATGCTGGCTCGACCGACGAGGCCGAAGCCCACGAACATGGCGCCCCAGCCCGCGAGCCGCCACAGGCGACTGGCGACGGAAGCGGTCCGGACGCCGTCGGGGGGAGACATGGTTCGAGTATCAGTCAACTCCTCGAACAAATCCGGCGTACCGGCGAGTTGGATCGCCCAATCCGGGCATATGGGCGGTCACGCGCCGGCCGGCGCGAGCGCCTCCGCTGTCGCCGGGAGGGTCATCTCGAAGCAGCTGCCACTGCCCTCGGGGTTGTCCTGCACCGCGATCGTGCCGCCGTGTCGCTCGACGATCCGCTTGCAGATGGCCAGACCGAGGCCGGTCCCTGAATGCTCGCCGGAACCCCGATTGAAGCTCTCGAAGATCTGGCGTCGTTGCTCGGGTGGGACGCCGATCCCGTTGTCGCACATCGTCAGCCGGACCCAGTCGGTGCCGACCCGCGCAGCGGCGACCCGGATCCGCGGCTGGACGCCGGGTGCGACGTACTTCATCGCGTTGCCGAGCAGGTTGTCGAGCAGCTGACGCACCAGCGCCCGGTCCGCCCAGATCTTCTCGGTGGTGCCCACGGACAGCGACACCGAGACCTCCGGCCCCTGGCGGGCGGTGAGCAGCTCGCCGAGCAGCGCCTCGACGTCGACGAGCTCGCAGCGCAGCTCCTGGTCGTTGGCGACCGCGTGGGCCAGCAGGTCGGTGATGAAGTCACCCATCAACCGGGCGCCCTGCCGGATGTGGCGCACCATCGGAGCACCGGTCACCGGAGAGACCGGCTGGTCGAGCGCGAACTCGTCCTGGAGGGCCTCCGCCCACCCGTCGATGACACCGAGGGGGTTGTTCAGGTCGTGGGCGACCGTCCCGGCGAAGGCGGCGAGGGCGTCACTGTGCGCCTTCGTCGTGGTGATGTCACGAACGGTCACCATGGACCGACGTGGGTCACCGGGGGCCGTGGGCACCAGGAAGGCGTTGATCTGGAGCACCCGGGGGGCGGCCAGGCGAGGGTGCCGCAGGAGGTACTCCTCCGCCGCCACCTCTTCGCCGTCGAAGGCCCGGACGAACGGCAGCTCCTGGTCGAGGAGGGGGCGGCCGTCGGCGTGGAAGAGGTGGTAGCGCTCGGCGGGCTCGATCACCTCGTCGCTGATCCCCTCCCCCTCGGGGGCCTCGGACTCGCCGGTGAGGAGGTGGGCGACCGCGGTGTTGGAGTGCACCACCTGGCCACCCTCGTCGATGATCGCCACCCCGTCCTCGAGGTTCTCCAGGATCTCGTCGAGCTCGGCGGCCCGCACTGCGAGGGCGGCCTCGGAGTGGCGCAGCTTGGTGATGGTCTCCACGACCTCACGCCGGGTCAGCGACAGCACCAGGCTGGTGATCACCATGACGCTGGTCAGGAGGTAGACCAGGAGCATCCGGCGCTCGAAGTCGGCCACCTCGGCGAGCGGGCCCATGCCGGCGTTGGTCAGGAACGCAGCGGCCACACTCACCGCCACGGCCTGCACGGTGGCGACCGCCACCGGGAAGCGGACCGCGGCCCACACCACGCTCAGGGTGAGCAGGAACGTGGTCGGCAGCTCCGGGCTCAGTGCGAAGCCCAGCCAGAACACGCCCGCCGCGGCGAGCATGACCCCGCCGAACTCCAGGGCCGCCCGGGTGCTCGGGACGCTGACGGGCGGCCGGCCGGTGTCGCGGCGGCGGGCCAGCTCCCCGCCGATGAGCACATAGAGCACCCCCAGGGTCAACATCACCACCGAGCCGCGTCCCCAGCGGAGCAGGAACAGGCCCCAGGTCTCTCCCGCGACCAGTTCCACACCGTAGGCGGTGCGGGCAGCGGCCGCGGCGAACGTGGAGATCATCATCGCGGCCATGAACCAGCCGAGCTCGGGCAGCCTGCTCATCGGCGCCCGTCCACCGCCGCCCCACATCTGCGGTGTCCAGCGACGCAGGAGCAGGACCGTTCCGACCGGTGCCAGCAGCGCCAACAGCGTGGAGCCGATGGTCAGCAGGTCCCCACCGGTGACCAGCTCGACCGCGACGGTGGTCGCGAGCAGCGCGGCCAGGTCGCTGCGCCATGGCCTCGCGGCGACGCTGACCAGCCACAGGAAGGCGACCGCCAGGGCGGGGCTGCCCACCCCGACTCCGGGGCCGGCCCAGATCGCCGGACCGGACAGGGACACGCCGGCGTAGAGGGTGCTCCACAGCAGCAGTCGCAGCGCGCGCATGCGAACAGCCATCTCCACCACCCCTCCCCGCGCCCAGTATCGGGCAAAGTGACCGGTTGGCGGGCCCGTTTGCCAGTTAGACACAATGGCGGCATGACTCAGCAGCCGTTCTCTCGTCCCGGTGCCGTGGATCTTTCCGGCTTAAAGGGCAAATCGACCACAAGCGGCGGTTCCGCCGCTCCCTCCAGCAGCGCCTATGCCGTCGAGGTGGACCAGCAGAACTTCCAGCAGGTGCTGGAGAGCTCGATGAGCGCGCCGGTCTTCCTGGCCTTCTCCAGTCCCTCGCGGTCCCCGGAGAGCGTGCGGCTCGCCGACGACATGGAGCAGCTCGCCTCGGAGTTCGAGGGCCGCTTCCTGCTCGGTCGGGTCGACATCGACGCCGTGCCCGAGATCGCACAGGCGATGCAGATCCCCTCGGTGCCCCTGGTCGTGCTCGTGGCCCAGGGACGGCCGATGCCCCTGCTCCAGGACGCCGTGCCCATCGAGGAGATCCGGCAGGCGCTCACCCAGGTGCTCCAGCAGCTGACGGCCAGCGGCTTCACCGGCCGCCACCAGCCGCGGGCAGCCGCTCCGGTCGACGACGTGGAGGGGGAGCCGCCGCTCGACCCCCGCTACGCGCCGGCGCAGGACGCCCTGGAGCGCGGTGACATCGCGGCTGCGGTCGAGGAGTACCAGAAGCTGGTCACGGCCAACCCCGCCGACACCGAGGCCGCGGCCGGGCTCGCGATGGCCAAGGTGCTCCAGCGCACGGACGGCGTCGACCTCACCGCGTCGCGGGCAGCGGCGGCCGAGCGACCCGAGGACGTCGACGCCCAGACCCTGGTGGCCGACCTGGACCTGCTCGGGGGTCATGTCGACGACGCCTTCAACCGGCTGATCGATCTGGTCCGGCGTACGGCGGGGAGCGAGCGCGACGCCGCCCGCACCCACCTGGTCGGGCTCTTCGCGGCCGTGGGCAACGAGGACCCGCGGGTTCAGCGGGCGCGGCGCGACCTGGCCTCCGCCCTGTTCTGAGGCCCTCGTCTCACAGGCGCTGCCGAGGGCCTGTGAGACAAGTGTTACCGGGGTGAAGCGCTGCTCGCGGCGTTGCGAAACATCGGCTTCCTAGCGTCTCCACGCAACCGACCCGCACCGGCGGGTCCACCTGCGAGGAGGGCCGATGGCCGCGATCCCATCGCCACCGACTGTCGAGACCAGTGCCACGACGACCACGACCGGCGTCGCCGCGGCCCCGGCGACGCCGGGGATCGAGCGGGCTCCGGGACGCTGGATCACCCACTGGAACCCCGAGGACCCGGACTTCTGGGAAGGCGCCGGCCGCTCGGTCGCACGCCGCAACCTGGTCTTCTCGATCCTCGCCGAGCACCTGGGTTTCTCAGTGTGGGTGCTCTGGAGCATCGTGGTCACCTACCTGCCGCAGGCCGGCTTCGCGCTGAGCGTCGGCCAGACGTTCTGGCTGCTCTCGGTGCCACCGCTGGTCGGGGCGACCCTGCGACTGCCCTACACCTTCGCCGTCGGTGCCTTCGGTGGTCGCAACTGGACGGTGGTCTCCGCGCTGCTGCTCGTCGTGCCGGCGGCCGGGCTCGCCGTGGTGGTGAACAACCCCGGGACGCCGTTCTGGGTGTTGCTGCTGGTGGCCGCCACTGCCGGCGTCGGCGGGGGCAACTTCGCCTCGTCGATGACGAACATCACCTACTTCTTCCCCGAGCGCGAGCAGGGCTGGGCACTGGGCCTGAACGCGGCCGGCGGCAACATCGGTGTGGCCGTCGTGCAGGCCCCGGTCGTCGTGGCCGCGATCGTGGTCGCCGGCGGCGGCCTGCACGTGTGGCGGGCCGGTGCCATGTGGATCCCGCTCGCCCTGCTGGCCGCCCTGCTCGCGTGGCGCCACATGGACAACCTGAGCACCGCCCGGTCGGACTTCGCCTCCAGCGCCGTGGTGGCGCGGCGCAGCCAGACCTGGGTGATGTCGGTGCTCTACATCGGCACCTTCGGCTCGTTCATGGGCTTCGCCTTCGCCTTCCCGACGCTGATCAAGACCCAGTTCCCCGAGATCACGGTGGCGCACTACGCCTTCCTGGGCGCGCTCGTCGGCTCCCTGGTCCGGCCGTTGGGCGGTCGGCTCGGCGACCGGATCGGCGGAGCACGCGTCACTGCGGCCAGCTTCGTGGCCATGGGGGCCGGCGTGCTGTGGGCCGTCTCGGCGGTGCGCAGCCACGACTTCGCCGGCTTCCTCGCGGCGTTCATGCTGCTGTTCGTCGCCACCGGGGTGGGCAACGGCTCGACCTACCGGATGATCCCGGCGATCTTCGCCGCGATCACCCCCGACCACGTCACCGCGCGACGGCAGGGTGCCGCGGCGATCGGGATCATCTCCGCGATCGGCGCCTACGGGGGCTTCCTGGTGCCGCAGACCTTCCGCTGGTCGGTCGAGCACCACGGCTCGATCATCCCCGCGCTGCACGTCTACGTGGGGGTGTACGCCGTGATGCTGGCCGTGACGTGGGCGTTCTACCTGCGTCGGGGCTCGGCGATGGCGAAGGTCGGGGTCTAGCCGATGCCCACGGCCCTCCCAGGCGTCCTCCCGAGCTCGGTCGAGACCCACTGCCCCTACTGCGCGCTCCAGTGCGCCATGTCGGTGTCGGTGGTTCGGCCGGCCCCGGGGGAGGAGGCCGCGCCCGCGGTCAGCATCGCCCCGCGCGACTTCTCGACCAACCGCGGTGGGCTCTGCCAGAAGGGCTGGACCGCAGGGGAGGTGCTCCGCACCCCCGACCGCCTGTTGACGCCGCTGGTGCGCGGGGCGAACGGCGTGTTGGCCCCGGCCACCTGGGAGGAGGCCCTCGGTCTGGTCGCCGACCGGATCTCGGCGATCCAGGAGCGTCACGGCCGCGATGCCGTCGGCGTGTTCGGCGGGGGCGGGCTGACCAACGAGAAGGCCTACCAGCTCGGCAAGTTCGCGCGGGTGGTGCTCGGGACCCGGCACATCGACTACAACGGCCGGTTCTGCATGTCCTCCGCCGCGGCGGCGGGCAACCGTGCCTTCGGCGTCGACCGCGGGCTGCCGTTCCCGGTCGAGGACGTCGGTCGCGCCGAGGCGGTGCTGCTGCTGGGCAGCAACGTCGCCGACACCATGCCGCCGTTCGTCCAGCACCTGGCAGGTGCTCGGCGTGCCGGCGGGCTGGTCGTCGTCGACCCGCGGTTCTCCGCCACCGCCGCGCTCACCGGCGACGGCGACGGGAAGCACCTGCAGTTGCTCCCCGGGACCGATCTCCCGCTCCTGCTGGGCCTGCTCCACCTGGTCGTCGCGGGAGGATGGGCCGACGAGGACTACCTCGCCCGACGAACGACCGGGTGGGACGACGTACGCCGCTCGGTGGCCGCCTGGTGGCCAGCCCGGGTGGCGGCGACGACCGGGGTGCCCGAGGACGACCTGCGCGCGGTGGCCCGGCTGCTCGCCGATGCGGCTCCGCACCGGGGCGGGGCCGGAGCGATGGTGCTCACCGGTCGGGGATCGGAGCAGCACACGGACGGCACCGACACCGTGACGGCGGCGATCAACCTCGCGCTCGCGCTGGGACTTCCCGGCCGGCCTGCGTCGGGCTACGGCTGCCTGACCGGCCAGGGCAACGGCCAGGGCGGCCGCGAGCACGGCCAGAAGTCCGACCAGCTCCCCGGCTACCGCGACATCGAGGTCGCCGAGGACCGCAGGCACGTCGCCGGCGTGTGGGGGATCGACCCGGACTCGCTTCCCGGCAAGGGCGTCCCGGCCGTCGAGCTGCTCGCCCGGCTCGGCACCGACGTGCGCGCGCTGATGGTGCACGGAAGCAACCCGGTGCTCAGCGCGCCCGACGCCACGCAGGTGCGCCAGCGGCTCCGGGACCTGGAGCTGCTGGTGGTCTGCGACGTCGTGCCGAGCGAGACCGCGGCCCTCGCGGACGTGGTCCTGCCGGTGACCCAGTGGGTCGAGGAGGAGGGCACGATGACCAGCCTGGAGGGACGGGTGCTGCGGCGCCGCCAGCTCCTGGAGCCGGCCGGCCAGGCGCGCAGTGAGCTGCACGTGCTGGCAGACCTGGCCGACCGGCTCGGCAGCGCGGTGCCCCTGGACCGCGACCCTGCCGTCGTCTTCGACGAGCTGGCCCGCGCCAGCGCCGGCGGTCGCGCGGACTACTCGGGCCTGAGCCACGCCGTCCTCGACGACGGTGAGGCCAGGTTCTGGCCGGTCGCCCCGTCCTCGACCCCGCGCATGTTCACCGAGACCTTCGCCCACGCCGACGGGCTGGCCCGGATGGTCCCGGTCGGTGCCGGTGGGCCGGCCGACGACCTGCGTCCCGACGCCCCCGTCTACCTCGTCACCGGGAGGGTGTTGGCGCACTACCAGTCCGGTGCCCAGACCCGTCGCGTCCCGGCGCTCAACCGGACGGCCCCGCAGGCCTTCGTCGAGCTGCACCCCCTGCTCGCGAAGCGGCTCGAGGTCGAGCCGGGCGACGAGGTGCGGGTGACCTCGTCCCGGGGCGTCGCGACGGCGCCGGCCAGGATCACGGCCTCGATCCGCCCCGACACCGTGTTCATGCCCTTCCACTGGGCCGGCGAGGCCGCGGTCAACATGGTCACCAACGACGCGGTCGACCCGGTCTCCGGGATGCCGGAGTTCAAGGTGTGCGCCGTCTCGGTCGCCAGGCTCGACCCTCTCGACCTGGTCTCGGGCCCCCTGCCCGTCGTCGAGCCGGTCGAGGAGATCTCATGAGCGCGCGCGAGCAGGTCGTGGTCCTCGGAGCCGGCATGGTCGGGCACCGGTTCGTCGAGGAGCTCGTGGCTCGCGACCGCGAGCAGCGGTTCGACGTACACCTCGTCGGGGCGGAGGAGTACGAGCCCTACAACCGGATGCTGCTGACCGAGGTGCTGGCCCGCCGCTGCGACGTGGCCGCGCTGACGCTGCCGCGCGCGCCCCAGCGGGTGCAGGTACGCCGCGGGGTCCGGGCCGTCGCCCTCGAGCGGGAGGCACGGATCGTGCGGCTCGACGACGGCGCGGCGCTGCCCTACGACCACGTGGTCCTCGCCACCGGGGCGACCGCGTTCGTGCCCCCGGTGCGGGGTCTCGGAGACGATGCTCCGCGGCACGTGCACGTCCTCCGCAGCATCGACGACTGCCGCGACGTCGTCGCGCGCACCGTCAACGCCCGGCACGCAGTCGTGCTGGGCGGTGGCGTCCTCGGCCTCGAGGCGGCCTGCGGGCTGGCGCGGCGCGGGCTCGCCGTGACGGTCGTGCACCTCGACGGGCACCTGATGGCCGAGCAGCTCGACGCGCCCCAGGCCGGCGTACTCGCCCGGCAGCTGGAGGACCTCGGCGTGCGCGTGCTCACCTCGACCTCGGTGGCCGAGGTGATCGGTGCCTACGGCGAGCTGGTCGCCGTCCGGCTGACCGACGAGTCGGTGCTGGCCACCGACCTGCTGCTGGTCTCCTGCGGGGTGCGTCCCGACGTCGCGCTCGCCACGGACGCCGGACTGCCGACCGCTCGCGGTGTCCTGGTCGGGACCGACCTCACCTCCCCGGCCGATCCCGCGGTGCACGCCGTGGGCGACTGCGCCGAGCCGCCCGAGGGTGTCAGCGGGCTGGTGGCCCCGGGCTGGGACCAGGCGGAGCGGCTGGCCCGCTCGCTCGCCCGGTCTGGGGCCGGGGTCGCGGCAGCGTCGGCCGGGGTCGCCGGGGCTCCCGTCGCGGAGCGGCTGCCCGAAGGCATCCGGCTCAAGGCCGCCGGCGTCGACCTCGTGACCCGCGGGCTGCGCGCAGGCGACGCCGGGCGCGAGGACCGGGTGCTGACGCTCGCCGACCCGCTTGCGCGCCGCCACGTGGAGGTGGTGGTCCGGGGCGACCGGCTCGTCGGCTTCAGCTGCCTGGGCGCCCCGCAGGTCTCGGCGTCGCTCTCGGTCGCCTTCGACCGACGTACGCCGCTGCCGCTGGACCCGGCTGCCCTGCTGCTGCCTGCCAACGGCCCGGGCGAGAGCCGGGCGACCGGAGCGGAGGCCTCACCCACGCTGATCCCCGCCGACGCGACGATCTGTCGCTGCAACGGCGTCACCAAGGCCGACATCGTGCACGCCTGGGACCAGGGGTGCAGCTCGGTCGGCGAGGTCGCCGCGCAGACCCGGGCCACCACCGGCTGCGGTGGCTGCACCGAGACCGTCTGTGGCCTGGTCGACTGGCTCACGACCAGTCAGGGTGCCTCCGAGAGCACTCCTCAACCTGTTCGTAACAAAGGCCGCGACACCGTTGCCGCACCGAAACACCACGACGCCGTGGGCGAAATGCAGTCCTCCTAGGTTTCCACGCATGGACGAGGTGCGCACAGCAGAGGACGCCCGGAAGCGTCTGGTCGTGGTCGGCGGCGGCATGGTCGCCCACCGGCTCGTCGAGGCACTGACCGACCGGGACGCCGCCGGCTCGTGGGAGGTGCAGGTCTTCGCGGAGGAGTCGCGACCGCCCTACGACCGGGTGGCCCTGACCTCGTTCTTCTCCGGGCGCGATCCGGAGGACCTGCTGCTCGGCGAGGCGGAGATGTGGCACCGGGACGGGGTGCGGCTGCACACGAACGCACCGGTGCGGCGGATCGACCCCGAGCGCCGCGAGGTGCACGCCCGCGGTCGCGCGTTCGGCTACGACGCCCTCGTCGTCGCGACCGGGTCGGCTCCCGCCGTACCCCCGGTGCAGGGCAGCGACCTGCCGGGCTGCTTCGTCTACCGCACCGTCGACGACGTCTCCGAGCTGCGGGCCTGGGCGACCAGCCGCACGGTGCGGCGCCCGGTCCGCGGGGTCGTCGTCGGTGGCGGGCTGCTCGGTCTGGAGGCGGCCGGTGCACTGACCGCGATGGGCGTGGAGACCACCGTCGTGGAGTTCGCGCCACGGCTGATGCCCCTCCAGGTCGACGAGGGCGGTGGCGAGGGGCTGCGTCGGCTGATCGAGAAGCTCGGGGTGCAGGTGCGCACCTCGACCGCCACGGCCCGGGTGCGCGCCGGCAGCGCCGGTCGGGTGAACCGGATGGACTTCGCCGACGGCTCGCACGTGCCGGTGGACCTGGTGGTCTTCGCGACCGGCGTCCGTCCGCGCGACGAGCTGGCCCGCGACGCCGGCCTCGAGGTGGGGGAGCGCGGCGGGATCGTCGTCGACGAGGCCTGCGCCACCTCGACGCCCGACGTCTACGCCGTGGGTGAGGTCGCCTGCATCGGTGGGCGCACCTGGGGCCTGGTGGCGCCGGGCTACACGATGGCCGAGATCGTCGTCGACCGTCTGCTCGGTGGCGAGGCCACCTTCCCCGGCGCCGACACCTCGACCAAGCTCAAGCTGCTCGGCGTCGACGTGGCCAGCTTCGGTGACGCGCACGCCCAGACCCCCGGCGCGCTCGAGGTGGTGTACGCCGACCCGGTGGCCGGTGCCTACAAGAAGCTCGTGGTCTCCGACGACGCGCGGACCCTGCTCGGCGGCGTACTCGTCGGCGACGCCAGCGCCTACGCCTCGCTGCGGCCGATGGTCGGTCACCCGCTGGGTGCCGACCCGACCGCCTGGCTGCTCCCCGAGGGCGCTGGCCAGGCTCCCGCGACCGAGCTCCCGGACTCGGCCAACGTCTGCTCGTGCAACAACGTCGACGCCGCGAGCATCCGGTGCGCGGTCGCCGACGGCGGCTGCACCGACCTCGCGGGAGTGAAGGCCTGCACCCGGGCGGGCACCTCCTGCGGATCCTGCCTGCCGCTGGTCAAGAAGCTGGTCACCACCGAGCTGGAGCGCGCCGGGGTGACGGTGAGCAGCGCCTTGTGCGAGCACTTCGAGCTCTCGCGCGCGCAGCTCTTCGACGTGGTGCGGGTCCAGGGGCTGCGCACGTTCAGTGAGATCATCGCCCGGCACGGTCGGGGACGTGGCTGCGACCTGTGCCGCCCGGTCGTCGCCTCGATCCTGTCCAGCCTCGGCTCCGGGCACGTGCTCGACCCGGACACGGCGCGGCTGCAGGACACCAACGACCACGTGATGGCGAACCTGCAAAAGGACGGCACCTACTCGGTGGTGCCGCGGATCCCCGGAGGCGAGGTCACCCCGCAGGGGCTGATCGACATCGGCCAGGTGGCCGCCGACTTCGGGCTCTACACCAAGATCACCGGGGGCCAGCGGATCGACCTCTTCGGCGCCCGGCTCGAGCAGCTGCCCGCGATCTGGCAGCGGCTGGTGGACTCCGGGTTCGAGTCCGGTCACGCCTACGGCAAGTCGCTGCGCACCGTGAAGTCCTGCGTCGGCTCGCAGTGGTGCCGCTACGGCGTGCAGGACTCCGTCGCGCTCGCGATCGCCCTCGAGCTGCGCTACCGCGGCCTGCGCGCCCCGCACAAGATCAAGCTCGGCGTCTCCGGCTGTGCCCGCGAGTGCGCCGAGGCCCGCGGCAAGGACGTCGGCGTGATCGCCACCGACAAGGGGTGGAACGTCTACGTCGGCGGCAACGGCGGCTTCACCCCGCGTCACGCCGAGCTCTTCGCCGAGGACCTCTCCACCGAGGAGCTGATCAGGACCATCGACCGGTTCTTGATGTTCTACGTCCGCACCGCCGACCGGCTCCAGCGCACGGCGACCTGGATCGAGAGCTACGAGGGCGGGATGGCCGCGATCGCGGAGGTGGTGCTCGAGGACAGCCTCGGCGTCGGCGCCGACCTCGACGCAGCCATGGCCACCCACGTCGACGGCTACGTCGACGAGTGGGCCGCGACCTTGGCCGATCCGGCGAAGCGGGCGCAGTTCGTCTCCTTCGTCAACGCCCCGGAGACGCCGGGAAGCGTCGGCCCGGCCGGCCCCCGCGGCGTCCCGCTGATCGCCGGCCCGGTCCTGGACGTGCGCCGATGACCGGCTGGACCCGCGTCTGCGCGGTCGACCAGCTGCTCCCCGAGCGCGGCGTGGCTGCCCTGGTCGGCGGCGAGCAGGTCGCGGTGTTCCTCCTCGAGGACGGTTCCGTGCGCGCGGTGGGACATCTCGACCCCTTCAGCGGGGCCCACGTGATGGCGCGTGGCATTGTCGGGAGCATGGGCAGCGCCGAGGGCTATCGCGACACCGTGGCCTCACCGATGTACAAGCAGGTCTTCGACCTCGCCACCGGTGAGTGCCTCAGCGAGCACGATCGCGGGCCCGGCGTACGCCTCCCGGTGTGGGCGGTGCGCGTGGTCGACGGCCACGTCGAGGTCGGCGAGACGTCGTGAACGATCTCGGACCGGTGCTCGCCGGCTGCCGGATCCTGGTGACCGCGCAGCGGCGGGCCGACGAGCTCGGTGGTGCGCTCGTACGCCGCGGCGCCACCGTCGTCGTGGCGCCGGCTCTGGGAGTGGTCCCGCACGTCGACGAGGTGGCGCTGCTCGAGTCGACCCGGAAGATCATCGTCGAGCCGGTGGACGTGCTCGTGGTGACCACCGGGATCGGCTTCCGGGGCTGGCTGGACACCGCGGAGGCCGCGGGTCTGGCCGACGACCTCGTCAACGCGCTGGCCGGCGTCCGACTGATCGCCCGCGGGCCCAAGGCGAGGGGTGCCCTGCAGGCGGCCGGGCTGCGCGCCGACTGGGTCGCCGAGTCCGAGACCGCCGCCGAGATCGCGGACTTCCTGCTCGCGGAGGGGGTCGACCAGCAGCGGATCGCCGTCCAGCGGCACGGGGCCGGCGACGACGGCCTCGACGCCCGGCTCAGTGCTGGCGGCGCCAGCGTCACCTCCCTGGAGATCTACCGCTGGGGTCCGCCGCCTGACCCCGACCTGCTGCACGAGGCCACCGAGGACCTCTGCGCCGGCGGCTTCGACGCGGTCCTGTTCACCTCGGCGCCCGGGGCTGCCGCCTGGCTCGCCGAGCTCCGTCGGCTCGACCGGCTCGACGTGGTGCGCGAGTTGGTGCGGGCCGGCTCGCTGCTGGTGGCCGCGGTCGGGCCGGTCACGGCCGAGCCCCTCCGGGTCGCGGGTCTGGAGGTGGCCGTGCCGGAGCGGTGGCGCATGGGCGCGCTGGTGCGCCTGGTGATCATGGAGCTCGGTGGCCGGGCCGGCGTACCGACCCCCGGTGGGCTGCTGCAGGTGCGCGCCCGCGCCGCGACGCTCGACCACTGCGTGCTCTCGCTCTCGCCGTCCGGCTTCGCGGTGCTGCGCCGGCTGGCGCGAGCGCCGGGCGAGGTCGTCTCACGCGAGGAGCTGCTGCACGTGCTGCCCGGTGAGTCCGCGGACCCGCACGCCGCGCAGGTCGCAGTCGGACGACTGCGCGACGCGATCGGTTCACCGGACGTGCTCCGGACCGTGGTGAAGCGTGGCTATGCCCTGAACCCCACGGGGTCCGCATGACGGCCCTGGTGCTCTGCTCCCACGGGACCCGGTCGAGCGTCGGCGCTGCGCGGATCTCCGCCCTCGTCGCAGCCGTGGCCACGGAGCTGCCCGGGGTATCGGTGCGCGAGGCCCACGTCGACGTCCACCCGCCGTACCTCGACGACGTCGTCGAGCGTGACGACCTGATCGTGCCGCTGCTGCTGGCGCCCGGCTACCACGTCGACGTCGACATCGAGCAGGCCTCGTCCCGCGTCTGCGCCCGCGTCACCCGGGCTCTGGGCCCGGACCCCCGGCTGACCTCGCTGCTGTGCTCGCGTCTCGACGCCCTGCGACCGGCCCTCGCCGACGACGACGTGGTCGTGCTGGCGGCCGCCGGCTCCTCGGTCCAGGGTTCCGACGACTCCGTCCGCGCGGCCGCAGCCGAGCTCGCCTCGCGCCTCGGGCGCCGGATCGAGGTCGGGTACGGCGCCTCCTGCGAGCCGCTCCTCGGCGACCTGCTCGCCACCCTGCGCGCCAAGCACCGGCACCACCGGATCATCGGGCTCTCCTACCTGCTCGCTCCTGGACACTTCCAGGACAAGCTCCGCGCCACCGGCTTCGACGCTGTCACCGACGCACTCCTCGACTCCGAGACACCGGACCGGCGGCTGGTCGAGCTCGTGGTCGACCGCTACCGGGAGCTGGCCGGCAACTCCGTGGGCGCCAGGTAGCCGAGGCCTGCCGGGACGGCCGGAGCTCGCTCGCCTTCGGTGGGTGAGGAGGGCCGCGCGGGCCCGTCTCGAAACCACGCCTGGGGACGGTTTTCGCTGCCTGTGGGCGTGCCAGTGGCCCCGACCGGGCTGGGGTCGGGGTGCTGGGGCGGTCAGGTTCGTCGGCGCTGGCGTGGGATGACGAGCTGCGCCAGCTGTGGCGGCTCTGCCGGTAGTGCCGGCTCTGCCGGTCGTGCCGGGCGGGGTCGCGTGGGTGGGCGGCGGTCGCTGGGCGTGACGTCGTAGTGCTGTCCGGTCGGTGAGGTCCATGCATAGCCACCGTCGTCGAGGCGGGTGTAGTCCCAGGCGGTGTGGGTCTTGACCCGGTGATGGGTCCGGCACAACGGCGCCAGATTCCCCGGATGCGTCTGGCCCGGCGGCCCGCCCTCGTCGATCGGCACGTAGGGCGTGAGGTGGTCCAGATCGCAGGCCCGGGAGTCCCGGGAGCAACCGGGAAAGACACAGTGCGCGTCGCGCGAGCAGGACCTGCTCGCGCATCGCCGGTGGTGGGTCGTGGGAGTCGACCGCTGTGTTCGCGGCCAGGTCGAGGACCGGGCGGATCACGACCTTGCCGCCCGTGCCGGCTCAGGCGTCCCAGCCAGTCGGTGAGCAACCGGGTGGTGGCGGCACCGAGCCGCTCGATCGAGACCGCCCCGGTGCCCGCGCCGGCGCCGTCCTGAGCGAGGTCGGCTTCGAGGTCGGCCGGGGTGAGGTGCACGAACAGGTTCGCGACCCCGCCACCGTGGGTGGGTGCTGCTCCTTCGCGACCCGAGATCAGGTCCAACGCGTACTGAGGGTCGGCCAGCACCCCGACCGCTCGCGCCCGGCGCACATCGAGCGAATCGGGGTCGCCGAGCTCGCGCAGGTCGGCTGCGACCCGGGACAGGCTCTGGTCGAAGAGCTCCGCATCGGGGGTGTCCAGGGTCATCCACATCTCGGTGGTCGCCGGACCCGACGCTCCGGGGCGGGACCACACCCCGCGCCGGGCCAGCGCCTCGTCCTCATCAGCCGATCGCGCGGTCGGGGTCGAAGTAGAGCCGGGCCTCCTGCACCAGCCGCGCGGCCTGGACCTGCCCGATCCGGTCCGGGGTCGCGGCCACCAGCCGGTCCGCGAACGCCGCCGCCTCGAGGGACAGGTCGCGGGTCTCCCTCGCGATCATCCGGGCCCGCCACGCCGGCACCACCAGCGCTTGGACCAGGGCCCAGAGCCGGGGCAGCCGGTGGGCCAGCTCCAAGGCGTCACCGAGGAGCTGCTTGGCCGCCTCCACACCGATCCCGAGGGCGGCGCCGAGCTCGGCGGGGGCGAACTCCGCCACCCACGGCGCCCCCTCCCCGGCCAAGGGGCACACGCTCTCGCCGTGCAGGTCGAGCTGGCCCCAGTGCGCGGGGGTCTCCTCGGCCGGGCACGGGTGCAGCCGCGCCCACACCAGAGCCAGGGCGAGCTGCTCGGCACCGCGGCCCGGGCCTCGGCCTCTCGGGCCCGGCGGGCACGCACGATCACCTCGGCCGGGGAGCGCCCCGAGGCGGTGGCCGGTGCGGTGACCGGTGCGATGACCGATGTGCTGTCCATGGTGCTCATTCTAGGATCGAGCACCGACACAATCGAGTGGGTGTTCGACATCTGTGGACAACATTTTCGCCCACGGTGTCTCATGTCGCGCCCCTCGCCGAGTGGCTACTGTGCGGTCGATCGGGCGCACCTGGTGAGCCGGATCGACCGCACTCCTCGCAGATGGCGGGCCGGTGAGGCCCGGCTGGCCGAGGAGGGTTGCGCAGCAACCGTCTCGAAACAGCCAGGCGTGGTGCCGAGCCGTGCCTGGCGGCCCCGCCTCACCCCGCGGGCCCGGCGGGCTCCTCACTCCACCGGGCCCGCGCGGGCCCTCACCCAACAAGCCCGCGCGGGCTCCTCGACCATCCGGGGCGCTCGTCCTGCGCGGGTCAGCCCGGGGGGACGGGCGTGCCGTTGAGGATGAAGACGCCGCCGGGAGGGTTGTTGTAGACGTCCGGTCCCTCGGGGGCCGTGTTGCCTGTGACGACGAGGTCGGTCGCGGTGATGGTGCCCGTTGCGCTGTTCCACAGCCCGCCACCCTCGTTGGTCGCTGAGTTGCCCGTGACCGTTCCCTCGAGCCAGGACACCTCGCCGGCGCCGGTGATGTGCAGGCCGCCGCCGTTGCCCGGGTTGGCGCCGGTGGAGTTGTCGATCATGTCCACCTTGAAGAGCTCGACGCGGCCGAGGTTCGTCTCGAGTCCGCCCCCCGCCCTCGAGGCGGCGTTGCCCGACATCGTGGTCTCGGAGACCGTGAGGACACCACCCTTGTTCAGGATGCCGCCACCCGACCCGCTGATGCCGCTGGCGAGGTTGTCCTCGAAGGACGAACCGCTGACCGTGGTGGCGCCGCCATCGCTGTAGAGGCCCCCGCCGCCCTGGTCGACGTCGTCCCCGGCCGCAGTGTTGCCACGCAGCAGGGTGTCGCTCACCGCGAAGGTGCCACCGGCCGAGTTCCACAGGCCGCCACCCTCGACCGCCTCATTGAGGGTGACCTCGCTCGCGTCCACCTCGACCGACCCGGCTCCGGTGAGGTGGATCGCCCCGCCGTTGCCGGGCGCCGTGCCCGTGGAGTTGCGCGTCAGCACGGAGTCGCGCACCGCGGTGGTGCCGACGTTGGCCTCGATCGCGCCGCCGGCCCGAGGGGCGGTGTTGCCCGAGAAGGTCGTCCCCTCGACGGTGACGTCACCGAGGTTGTTCAGCAGCCCACCACCGGAGCCGGCGGCGCCGGTGGCCCGGTTGTCGCTCACCGTGGAGTCTGTGACCGACAGCTCGCCGCCGTCGTTGTACAGCCCACCGCCGCCCTGGTCGGAGGCTGCGCCGGCAGCGCTGTTGTCCGCAAGCACAGTGTCGGCCACGACGAGCGAACCGGTCGCGGAGTTCCACAGCCCGCCGCCCTCGGCGGCGGCACGGTTGCCGCTCACCTCGGTGCCGCTCACCGAGACATCGCCTGCGCCGGTGAGGTGGAGGCCGCCACCGTTGCCGGGAGCAGCGCCGGCCGTGTTGCCGGAGAGCACCGAGTCCTCGACCGTGGTGGTGCCCACGATGGCCTCGATCCCGCCACCGGCTCGCTGCGCCGAGTTGCCGGAGACGGTGGTCGAGCTCACCCGGAGCCTGCCCAGGTTGTTGAAGATGCCGCCGCCCGAGCCCGCTGCGCCGGCGGCGCGGTTGAGGTTGACCGAGGAGCGGGTGACGGTCAACGAGCCTCCGTCGTTGTAGAGCCCCCCGCCGCCCTCGTCGGCGGCAGCACCGGAGGCGAGGTTGTTGCGCACCGTGGAGCGGTCGACGACGAAGGTGCCGCCTGCCGAGTTCCACAACCCGCCACCCTCGGCGCCCGCGGTGTTGCCGGTCATCCGCGCGGAACGCAGGGTGACCGTGCCCGCTCCGGTCAGGTGCAGGGCGCCGCCGTTGCCGGGGGCCGAGCCTGCGGAGTTGCCCGTGAGCAACGAGGAGACGACCGTCGTGGCGCCGTCGACTGCCTCGATCGCGCCGCCCGCGCGAGTCGCTGTGTTGCCCTCGAGCGTCGAACGGCGTACGACCAGCACCCCGCCGTCGTTGGCGATGGCGCCACCGGAGGCACCGGTCCCGGTCACCCGGCTCCGGGTGATGCTCGACCGGTGCAGGATCACGGTTCCGCCGGTGCTGCGCACCGCCCCTCCGCTCTGGCCGGCGGCGGGGGCGCCGTTGACCAGCCGGACCGCCAGCAGGGTGAGCTTCGCCCCGTCGCGTACGTCGAAGACGCGGTCCAGCGACCGGGCGTCGATGAGGTGGCGACGGCCGAGGATCACCAGGTCGTCGGTGACGTCGAGATCCCCTCGGTAGGCACCCCCGGTGATCCGGCCGTCGGAGGTGAAGCGCACGTTCGAGGCCAGCCTGATGCGGTCGGTCCCGTTGCGCTTGTTGGCCTTCACGACCGCCCGGCGCAGCTGCTTCTGGTTGCGTACGACGGTGGTGCGGCTGCTCTTCTTCGCGGCCGCGCTCACCTGGATGGCCGTGGGCTGCGCCGCGTCGGCCGTCGAGGGCATCACTGCCAACGCGCCGAACGTGAGTGCGCCCGTTGCTGCTCCCGCCAGGAGTCTGACCCCTCGGGTCCTCGGTGCTGACATCTGTGCCGTCCTTCCGATCCTCGGCCGGCCGGCCGGTGGCCCGCCTGGTCCCTCGGGGCCTGGTGGGGCCTTGCAGATCTCTACGCCGCTCGAGGAGTCGTCGTTCACCCGAATCGAGAGGAACTTGGGTGAACGCTGCGCGTCCCGGCGCCGTAGAGGACGTCGTGGAAGCACAGTGGGCGACGTGACCAGCGATCGCACCGACTCCGCGGAGCGCCCGGTCGCGGCGGGACTCGCGGACGAGGACGCCGTGCACGCGGCGTACCTGGCCTACGGCCCGGAGCTCTATCGGTTCCTGCTCCGGGGACTCGGCGACGCGGGGGCGGCGCAGGACGTGACCCAGGAGACGTTCCTGAAGGCATGGCGCTCCGCAGACCGCTACGACCCTGACCTGGGATCTCTGCGGGGGTGGTTGTTCGGCATCGCGCGCAACAGCATGATCGACCATGCTCGGGCGGCCAAGGTCCGGCCGTGGGAGACCAACCTGGTGGAGCCCCCGACGGCAGAGGCCATCGGGGGATCGATGGGGGACTCCACCGACGGGCTGCTCCGTGGCTGGCTGGTCGAGGAGGCGTTGAGGCGGGTCTCGGACCATCACCGGGAGGCGATCGTGCAGACACATCTCGTGGAGCGTCCCTACGACGAGGTGGCCGCAGAGCTCGGCATCCCCGTCGGCACCCTGCGAAGCCGGGTCTTCTACGGGCTCAAGGCGCTGCGAGCAGCCATGGACGAGATGGGAGTGAGCCCATGACCGACTCCACGGGTGAGCGCGCGCACCAGGAACTGCGCGAGATGTTGGGCTCCTACGTCCTCGGGCACCTCTCGGGACCGGAGGCGGACCGGGTCCAGGGTCATCTCGACGGGTGCTCCGAATGCCGTGCCGAGCTGGCCGAGATCGCTCCGCTGGCGGAGGCCCTGAGCGCGCTCGACCCCGCCGCCTTCCAGACCCCACCCACGCCGCCGCCCGGCCTGGGCGAGGACATCCGGGCCCTGGTCGCTCGCGAGCGGCTGGCACGCGACGACGACGAGGTCGGCCGACGCCGAGCGGCTTCGCGTCGGCGCCGCCGCTCGCGGCTCCAGGTCGGGACCGCTGCCGCGGCGGCGGTGCTGGTGGCGCTCGGCGGAGGCTTCGGGATCGGGCGGGCCACGGCGCCCGAAGTGCCGACCGTGCCCAAGGAGACGATCTCCTTGACCGTCGCAGGCGGAGCTCCCGTGACGGTGGAGAGCGCGGACCTGGTCAACCACACCTGGGGCACCGAGCTGCGGATCGTGGCGGCGGGATTCTCCGAGGGCGAGACCTTCAAGGCGGCGTTCAGGCTGCGTTCGGGCGCGATGGTGCCGGCCGGTGAGTTCCTCGGCACGGGTGGCGCCCCGATGACCTGCAACCTGCAGTCCTCGGTGCTCCGCGACGAGGTCACCGCGGTCGTGGTCACCGACGCGGCCGGGGTGGCTGTGCTCAGCTCGCGACTGTGAGCCCGCGTTCCGGGGTGCGCCAGTGCTCACCTTCCGGGGCATGAGTCGGGCACCATGGAGGGCATGGAGACCGGATCCGGCACGGTGGCGCCGACCGGGCTGTCCGTGATCGGGCAGCTCTACGTCAGCGCGGTAGCGGTGGTCGCCGTGGTGAGCCTGTGGTCGGACTCCAGCTTCTGGCACCTCGCCCTGGTCACCCTGGCCCTGCCGCTGAGCCTGCTGGCGCTGTGGGTGAGCTTCTATGCGCGGATGGCCGTGGCGTTCGCGTTCGGCGAGGACCCCACGGGGTTCTCGTGGGAGGTCGCGGTGGTGTGGGTGGCGGTCTGGACGCTGACGGCGTGGATCAACGCGCAGCTGTTCCACAAGCTGCGGCGCGCGGGGTGGCGGGCGATCGCGCCGTGGCCCAGTGAGGACCCGGAGCCCGACTGAGCGGTCGGGCAGCTCACTGGGGGAGCCCGCGGCCGCTCTCGGTGTACGCCGGGCCCGGGTCGGTCGTGAGGTTGCGCAGTGCCGCCTCGACGCGACGTGCGGTGAAGTCGGCGCACAGGGAGCGGACCTCGGCGACGGTGAAGAAGCCCGCCGAGCGGATCTCACGCTCCTGGCGCACGATCGTGTCGACCACGGAGGCCTCGTGCACGCCGCCGTCGAAGACCAGGCAGATCGCGTCGTCCCAGCCACCCCACGGCGGCAGCCAGTCGGTGAGCAGCAGCCGGCCAGGCGTCACGGCGAGGGCGAGCTCCTCCTCGACCTCGCGGCCGACGGCGAGCTGCGGGGACTCACCGACCTCGACGACGCCGCCGGGCAGGTCGAGGTCGCGCTTGTAGGTCAGCTGGCACAGCAGCACCCGGCCGTCGGTGTCGCGGATCAGCATCTGGCTGATCGCTCGCTTGCGGGGCAGGAAGGAGTTCAGCAGGGACCGGAAGCCCTTCGGGTCCTCGAGGGGTACGTCGTCCGCGAGTCGGGCATAGACGATCCGGTCGCGCTGGTCGTGCACGCCGCGGGCGACGCCCTCGCGCATCAGCCCGGAGAAGGTCGCGATCCGCTGGGCCACCTGGTCGTCGGGGTCGACGTGGGCCTCGACGCGGGTCGACCCGCCCTTGAAGGCGCGCTCGACCGCCGTGCGCACCTCGTTGGAGGACTGGCCGAGCCCGCTCTCCTGCAGCTCGCGCGTCCAGGACACACGAACCACACCGGGCGAGACGTCGATCAGCTCAGCAGCCACGACCCCAACCCTAGGAGATGCCCCCCACCGCGTGCGGCGGGCGCTCCCACCGGGAGCCGCTCAGTGCTTCGCGGTGGTCAGCCAGACCGTCGCCAGGGGCGGCACCCGCATGCTGGCCGAGGCCGGCTGCCCGGCGTACGGCTGCGCGTGCGCGGTGACCGTGCCGAGGTTGCCGACACCGGAGCCGCCGTAGTTCTCGGCATCGGTGTTGATCACCTCGGTCCACTCGCCGGCCGAGGGCAGGCCGATCTGGTAGCCCTCGTGCGGTATCGAGGAGAAGTTGGTGACACAGACCAGCGCGCTGCCGTCGTTGCCCCAGCGGATGAACGCGACCGTGTTGCGTGAGGAGTCGTCGGAGGAGAGCCACCGGAACCCGTCGGGGGAGTTGTCCTGCGACCACAGCGCCGGGTGGGCGGCGTAGGCCTGGTTCAGGTCGGCCACGAGCCGGCGTACGCCTTCGTGCTCGGGCTTCTCGAGCAGGTGCCAGTCCAGCTCGCGCTGCTCGGCCCACTCGCCGTCCTGAGCGAACTCGGTGCCCATGAACAGCAGCTGCTTGCCGGGGTGGGCCCACTGCCAGGACAGGTAGGCGCGCACGTTGGCGAGCTGCTGCCAGCGGTCCCCGGGCATCTTGCGCAGGAGGGAGCCCTTGCCGTGCACGACCTCGTCGTGGCTGATCGGCAGCATGTAGTTCTCCGAGTAGGCGTAGACCATGCTGAAGGTCAGCTCGTTGTGGTGGTAGCCGCGGTGGATCGGATCCCGGGCGACGTAGGTGAGGCTGTCGTGCATCCAGCCCATGTTCCACTTGAAGCCGAAGCCGAGCCCGTCCGCATCGGTGGGGCGGGTGACACCGGGCCACGAGGTCGACTCCTCCGCGACCGTGATCGCGCCGGGGACCAGCTTGTAGATCGTGGCGTTGAGCTCCTGGAGGAACTGCACCGCCTCGAGGTTCTCCCGACCGCCGTGCACGTTGGGCTGCCACTGGCCGTCCTCGCGGGAGTAGTCGAGGTAGAGCATCGAGGCCACGGCATCGACGCGGATGCCGTCGATGTGGAACTCCTGGAGCCAGTAGAGCGCGTTGGCGACCAGGAAGTTGCGCACCTCCTTGCGGCCGAAGTCGAAGACGAAGGTGCCCCAGTCGGGGTGCTCGCCGCGGGTCGGGTTCGGGTCCTCGTAGAGGGGCGAGCCGTCGAATTGAGCGAGCGCGAAGTCGTCCTTGGGGAAGTGCGCCGGGACCCAGTCCATGATCACGCCGATGCCGGCGTTGTGCAGCGACTGGACCAGCCGGCGGAAGCCGTCGGGGTCACCGAAGCGCGAGGTGGGCGCGTAGTACGACGTCACCTGGTAGCCCCACGAGCCGCCGAAGGGGTGCTCCATCACCGGGAGCAGCTCGACGTGGGTGAAGCCCATGTCGGAGACGTACGCCGTGAGCTCCTCGGCCATCTCGTCGTAGGACCAGGAGCGGCCGTCGTAGTGCTTGCGCCAGGAGCCGAGGTGGACCTCGTAGACCGAGATCGGCTGCTGGTCGGGGCGAGTGACCGCCGCACGGCGGGCCATCCACTCCTGGTCGGTCCACTCATGGGAGGTGGAGAAGACCCGCGACGCGGTCGCCGGTGGGATCTCGGTGTAGGCGGCCATCGGGTCGGCCTTGTCGCGCCACTGCCCGTCCGCGCCGCGGATGTGGAACTTGTAGGCCTCGCCGGAGCCGACGCCGGGGACGAAGATCTCCCACACCCCGGAGGAGCCGACCGGCTGCAGCGGGGAGCGGCTGCCGTCCCAGTCGTTGAACCCGCCCCGCACCTGGACCTCCTGGGCGCGGGGGGCCCAGACCCGGAAGGAGGTGCCGTCGGCGACGGCGTGGGCGCCGAGGGCCTGCCACAGCTGCTCGTGCCGGCCCTCGTTGATCAGGTGCAGGTCGATCTCACCGATGGAGTTCTCAGTCATCGTGGTTTCCGATCCGGTCGAGTGCGGCGAGTGGGATGTCCAGCCAGGTGGGGCGGTTGCGAGCCTCGTAGAGCGCCTCGTAGACGGCCTTGTCGGCCTCGTAGGCGTCGATCAGGGCGGCCTCGGAGTCGGAGAGCTCACGGCTCTCGCCGGTCTCCGGGTCCTCGAGGTAGCCCTCGATGAAGGCCGCCCGGTTGCGCTCGACCCACTCGTCGGCCCGGTAGCCGAGCTGCACGGCCTGGGGGCCCGAGGCGTCGAGGTCCTTGGCCACCGAGCGGGCCGCGTAGTCGAAGGAGCGCAGCATGCCCGCGACGTCGCGCCACGGGGAGTCGGGCAGCTGTCTCTCCTCCAGCGACTTGGCCGGCTCGCCTTCGAAGTCGACCAGCTTCCAGCCCAGCGAGGTGCGCAGGGTCTGGCCGAGGTGCAGGTCACCGTGGACCCGCTGCGACTGACCATCGGACGCGGCCGCGCGGTCGAAGACGGCACCCAACGAGGCCTCGTGGGCCGCGAGCTCGGGTACGCCGGCAGCGGTCTCGCTGACGCGCCGCTTCATGGTGGCGATCGTCGCAGGCACGTCCAACGCGGTGGCGCCGAAGTGCTCGCGCATCAGGTCGTGCACCTCTCGCACGGTGCGGCCGAGGCGGTGGGACTCGCTGGCGAAGTCGCCGCCCACCTCGTCGGCGTGCAGGTCTGCCTCGGAGAACAGGTTGCGGGCGCTGACCAGGGCCAGCTCCCATCCGTCGCTGGCCGTGCGCAGGAACTGCTGGAGCATCGCCAGCTGGAGGGGCGGTGTGTCCTCGTCCTCGTGCAGCTCCAGCCAGCCGTAGAGCTCGGCGATGCTGTGCGAGCCCTCGCGGGTCAGCGCGTCGTGGATCTCGATGTCGGGGTTGACTCCGGGCGTGACGCGACGGAAGACCTTCATCAGTGCGTCGTCGCCGAAGGCCACCGAGGAGTTGCTCTGCTCCCCGGAGAACAGCGTGGAGTGCGCCTCGAGGTCGAGCTCGTGGTCGCCGCACCGGTGGAAGGTGAGCCCGGCACGCGTGCTGGCGGCGGCGAAGTCCTCCAGCCAGGCGTGGGTCGCCTCCCGGTCGTGCAGGGCGTCGTAGACGTGTCGCTCCTCGACCAGGCCGATGTGTGCGTGCGAGAGGCGCTCCTGCCGCTCGGCGTACGACGAGACCGGCAGCTGGTAGAGGTCGGAGCCGCCGTCGTCGAAGGCCAGCGTGGTCAAGACGATGCTCACCCGTGGCTCGCCCTGTCGCAGCGGGACCACCCGGAAGTCGGTGACGGTGAACTCGCGACCCTTGCCGCCGAACCAGCGAGCCTCGCGGACCCAGTCGGCCAGGGCCGTCTGCAGTGCCTCGGTCTCGGACGGGGTCACACCGGGCTCCCTTCGCCGCGGATCGCTGCATCGCCCGGCAGCTCGGGCATGTCCGGCTGCGGCAGCCGGATCCAGTAGAAGCCGTAGCCGCCCAGGGTGAGCAGGTAGGGCAGCTCGCCGACCTGGGGGAAGTGCACGCCGCCGAGCAGCTCGATCGGCACCACGCCCTCCCAGCGGCGCAGGTCCAGCTCCACCGGCTGCGGGAACCGGCTCAGGTTGTTCACGCACAGCACGGTGTCGACCTTGCCGTGGGCATCGGTGAACTCGCGCACGTAGGAGAGCACCGTCGGGTTGGAGCCGCCGAGGTCCTGGAAGTCGCCGAGGCCGAAGGCGTGGTGCTGCTTGCGGGCGTGGATCATCCGCCGGGTCCAGTGCAGCAGCGAGGAGGTGTTGTCCAGCTCGGTCTCGACGTTGACCCGCTGGTAGCCGAAGACGGGGTCCTGGTTCACCGGCAGGTGCAGCTTGCCCGGCGTCGCCACCGAGAACCCGGCGTTGCGGTCGGGGGTCCACTGCATCGGGGTGCGTACGCCGTCGCGGTCGCCGAGCCAGATGTTGTCGCCCATCCCGATCTCGTCGCCGTAGTAGAGCACGGGCGAGCCCGGCAGCGAGAGCAGCAGGGCGGTGAACAGCTCCATCCGGTTGACGTCGTTGTCCAGCAGCGGGGCGAGCCGGCGGCGGATGCCGATGTTGGCCTTCATCCGCGGGTCCTTGGCGTACTCGTCCCACATGTAGTCGCGGTCCTCGTCGGTGACCATCTCGAGGGTCAGCTCGTCGTGGTTGCGCAAGAAGATGCCCCACTGGCAGCCGTCCGGGATCGGCGGGGTCTGCTCGAGGATCTCCGAGATCGGGAACCGGTTCTCACGGCGCACGGCCATGAAGATCCGCGGCATCACCGGGAAGTGGAAGCACATGTGGCACTCGTCGCCGCCCTTGGCGAAGTCGCCGAAGTAGTCGACGACGTCGGCCGGCCACTGGTTGGCCTCCGCGAGCAGCACCCGGCCGGGGTAGTTCTCGTCGACGTAGCGACGCACGTGCCGCAGCGCCTCGTGGGTCTCGGGGAGGTTCTCCCCGTTGGTCCCGGGACGCTCGTAGAGGTAGGGCACCGCGTCGAGGCGGAAGCCGTCGAGGCCCATGTCGAGCCAGAAGCTCATCGCCTCCAGCATCGCCTCCATCACCTTGGGGTTGTCGAAGTTGAGGTCGGGCTGGTGGGAGAAGAACCGGTGCCAGAAGTACTGCTGCCGCACGGGGTCCCAGGTCCAGTTCGAGGGCTCGGTGTCGACGAAGATGACCCGGGCCTCCTCGTAGAGCTCGTCGGTGTCGGACCACACGTAGAAGTCGCCGTAGGGCCCGTCGGGGTCCTCCCGGCTGGCCTGGAACCACGGGTGCTGGTCGCTGGTGTGGTTCATCACGAAGTCGATGATCACGCGCATGTCGCGCTTGTGCGCCTCGTCGAGGAAGTGGTGGAAGTCCTCGACGGTGCCGGCCTCGGGGAGGATGTTGGTGTAGTCGGCCACGTCGTACCCGCCGTCGCGCAGCGGGGAGGTGAAGAACGGCGGGATCCAGAGGCAGTCCACGCCGAGCCAGTGCAGGTAGTCCAGCTTCTCGGTGAGGCCGCGGAAGTCCCCGACCCCGTCGCCGTTGGCGTCCTTGAACGAGCGGACCAGCACCTCGTAGAAGACGGCCGTCTTGAACCAGTCGGGCTGTTGCTGCTCCTCGAGGTGCACCTGGTCTGCGGAGACGTGCTCGCTCATGCAGTCCTCCGCACGGTGAGCACGTGCGCGGGCTCCACGTAGGGGTCGAGATGGACGTAGTTGTGCGCGCCCCAGCTCCAGGTCTGGCCGGTGATCTCGTCGTGCACGGAGAAGGTGTCCTCCCAGTCGAAGCCGATGGCCGGCAGGTTGAGGTGCACCGTGGTGGTGCGCGAGGAGTGCGGGTCGAGGTTGACCACCACGATCACGGTGTCCTGGTGGGCGTCGGTGGTCTGGAGGTGCTTGGTGAAGACCAGGACGTCGTTGTCGTCGCTGGAGTGCACCGTGAGGTTGCGCAGCTGCTGCAGGGCGGGGTGGGCACGGCGGATCTCGTTGAGCCTGGCGATGTAGGGCGCGAGGGTCCGGCCGGTCTTCGCCGCGCCCTCCCAGTCGCGGATCCGGATCTGGAACTTCTCCGAGTCGAGGTACTCCTCGGCCCCGGGGCGCAGCGCGACGTGCTCGAAGAGCTCGTAGCCGGCGTAGACGCCCCACGACGGGGACCCGGTCGCGGCCAGCGCCGCCCGGATCTTGAACGCCGGCGGTCCGCCGTACTGCAGGAACTCCGGGAGGATGTCGGGGGTGTTGACGAAGAAGTTCGGGCGCAGCACCGCGGGGGTCACCCGGGAGACCTCGTGGAGGTAGGTCTCGAGCTCGTGGCGGGTGTTGCGCCAGGTGAAGTAGGTGTAGCTCTGGTGGAAGCCCACCGTGCCCAGCGCGCGCATCATCGGGGGCTTGGTGAACGCCTCGGAGAGGAAGACCACGTCGGGGTCCGTGGCCCTGATCCGGCCCATGAGCCACTCCCAGAAGGAGACCGGCTTGGTGTGCGGGTTGTCGACGCGGAAGATCCGGACGCCGTGGGACATCCAGTGCCGCAGGATCCGCTCGGTCTCGGCGTAGATCCCGTCGGGGTCGTTGTCGAAGTTGATCGGGTAGATGTCCTGGTACTTCTTCGGGGGGTTCTCCGCGTAGGCGATCGAGCCGTCGGCACGGGTGGTGAACCACTCCGGGTGGGCCTTGCTCCACGGGTGGTCGGGCGCGGCCTGGAGCGCGAAGTCCAGGGCGACCTCCAGGCCCAGCCGGCGGGCCTCGGCGACGAAGGCGTCGAAGTCCTTCAGGGTGCCGAGCTCGGGGTGTACGGCGTCGTGGCCGCCGTCCTTGCTGCCGATCGCCCACGGCGAGCCGACGTCGTCGGGGGTGGGGGTCAGGGTGTTGTTCGAGCCCTTGCGGTTGACCTCGCCGATCGGGTGGATCGGCGGCAGGTAGACCACGTCGAAGCCCATCTCGGCGACGGCCTGCAACCGCTTCGCGGCGGTGCGGAAGGTGCCGCTGACCAGGGTTCCGGTCTTGGGGTCCAGCCGGGCGCCCTCCGAGCGCGGGAAGAACTCATACCAGCTGGAGAACAGTGCGCGCTGCCGGTCGGCGAAGAACGGGTAGGGGCCCTCGGTGGTGAGCAGGTCGCGCAGCGGGAAGGCGTCCAGGATCCGGCCGAGCTCGTCGGACTCGGCGGCCGCGAGCCGCGCCTCGACCGGTCGCTTGGCGTCCTTGAGCGCCTTGATCGCGTCGCGGACCACGACCTTCTGCGGCTTGTCCAGCCGCTTGTCCTTATCGACGCGCTGCAGCAGCAGGACGCCCTCGGTGAACATCAGCTCCACGTCGACGCCGGCGCGGATCTTGATCCCGGCGTCGTGCAGCCAGGTCGCGATCGGATGGCTCCAGGCCTCGATCTCGAAGCCCCAGAGTCCCTCGACGTCCGCGGTGACCGTGGCCGCCATCCGGGAGACCTCGCCGTCGACGTCGTGCATGCGCAGCGGCGGCCGGCGTACGCCGGAGGGGTCGATCAGCACGACGTCGGCGCCGTGCTGGTCGTGCCCCTCGCGGAAGACGAGAGCGGAGACCTCGAACTGCTCACCAACGGATGCCTTCGCAGCGTGCCGACCGTGCTCGACGACGGGAGCCACGTCCATGACAGGGATTCGACCGACCATGGCGACCACACTTGCGAACTCGGGGCCATCACGCAAACAGGGGCCGCGAGGGAGGCGCCGAAGCGGTCTACATCGGTCATGCCCAAAACCGGGGAAAGTTTGGATCGTTCCAAAATCTTGGGCTAGCGTGTTCGCGTGCGAGCAATCCGACGATTCACAGTCCGCCCCGTACTGCCCGAGCCGCTGGCCCCCCTGGGGGACCTGGCGACCAACCTGAGGTGGTCCTGGCACCCGGAGACCCAAGACGTCTTCGCCGCCCTGGACCCCGAGGTCTGGCGCCGCAGCGGCCGCGACCCCGTCAAGACCCTCGGCGCCGTCGCGACCTCGCGGCTCGAGGAGCTGGCGGGTGACCAGACCTTCCTCGACATGCTCGAGCTGGCGCGCGCCGACCTCGAGAAGTACCTCACCGGCGAGCGCTGGTTCCAGCGTGCCGCGAAGGAGACCGGTCCCGACGCCCCGACCCTGCCGCGGGGGATCGCCTACTTCTCCCCGGAGTACGGCATCACCTCGGTGCTGCCGCAGTACTCCGGCGGGCTCGGCATCCTGGCCGGTGACCACCTCAAGACCGCCAGCGACCTCGGCATCCCGCTGATCGGTGTCGGCCTTCTCTACCAGCACGGCTACTTCCGTCAGCAGTTCTCCGCCGAGGGCTGGCAGGTGGAGAGCTACCCCGTCTCGGACCCCGACGGCCTCCCGATCACCTTGCTGCGCGAGGACGACGGCACGCCCGCCCAGGTGCGGATCTCGGTCCCCGGCGAGCACGAGCTCGCCGCCCGCGTCTTCGTGGCGCACGTCGGCCGGGTGCCGCTGCTGCTCCTCGACACCGACATCGAGGAGAACCACGGCGCGCTGCGCGAGGTCACCGACCGGCTCTACGGCGGCACCTCCGAGCACCGCCTCCTGCAGGAGCTGCTCCTCGGTGTCGGCGGCGTGCGCGCGATCCGTGCCTTCTCGCGGATCACCGGCGCCGTCGAGCCCGAGGTCTTCCACACCAACGAGGGCCACGCCGGCTTCCTCGGCCTGGAGCGGATCCGCGAGCTCACGGTGGCCGAGGACGGCCCCGGCCTGGACTTCGACACCGCCGTCGAGGTCACCCGCGCGGGCACCGTGTTCACCACCCACACCCCGGTCCCCGCCGGCATCGACCGGTTCCCCCGTGAGCTGATCGAGCAGTACTTCGGCCCGCAGACCCCGGTGGCCGGTGTCCCGACCGACCGGATCCTGCGCCTGGGTGCCGAGGACTACGAGGGCGGTGACTCCGGGGTCTTCAACATGGCCGTCATGGGCTTCCGCCTGGCCCAGCGCGCCAACGGCGTCTCGGCGCTGCACGGCGAGGTCAGCCGGGGCATGTTCAACGGGCTGTGGCCGGCCTTCGACGAGGCCGAGGTGCCGATCACCTCGATCACCAACGGCGTGCACGCGCCGACCTGGGTGGCCCGCGAGGTCTTCGCGCTGGCCTCGGACCAGGGAGCCGACGTCGACTCCGACGACCCGGAGGTGTGGGAGGCGGTCGACAAGGTCCCCTCGGCAGACCTGTGGGCCACCAAGCGCGAGATGCGCCAGCGCCTGGTCATCGACGCCCGTGCCCGACTGCTGAAGTCGTGCCTCAAGCGCGGCCAGACCAAGGCCGAGCTGGGCTGGATCGACACCGCCCTCGACCCCGACGTGCTCACCATCGGCTTCGCGCGGCGCGCGGCGTCGTACAAGCGGCTGACGCTGATGCTCAGCGACCCCGAGCGCCTCAAGCGGCTGCTGCTCGACCCCGAGCGGCCGATCCAGCTGATCATGGCCGGAAAGGCGCACCCCGCCGACGACGGTGGCAAGAAGCTGATCCAGGCGATCGTGACCCTGGCCGACGACCCGGAGCTGCGGCACCGGATCGCCTACCTGCCCAACTACGACATCGCGATGGCGCAGCCGCTCTACCCCGGGTGCGACGTGTGGCTGAACAACCCGCTGCGCCCCTACGAGGCGTGCGGCACCTCGGGGATGAAGGCCGCGCTCAACGGCGGCCTGAACCTCTCCATCCTCGACGGCTGGTGGGACGAGTGGTTCGACGGCAACAACGGCTGGGCGATCCCGTCCGCCGACGGCGTCGACGACCCCGACCGCCGTGACGACATCGAGGCCAACGCGCTCTACGACCTGATCGAGAACGACGTGGCGCCGCGGTTCTACGACCTCGACGAAGAGGGCGTGCCCACGCGCTGGATCGAGATGGTCCGGCACACGTTGAAGTCGCTCGGGCCCAAGGTGCTCTCCACCCGGATGCTGCGCGAGTACGTCGAGAAGCTGTACTCGCCGGCGGCCGTGTCCTCCCGGGCGATGAACCACTCCTACGAGGGGGCCGCTCAGCTGGCGGCCTGGAAGTCGCGGGTCGTGGCCGGCTGGTCCGACGTACACGTCGACCACGTGGAGACCGAGGGCCTCTCCGACCTGCCCGAGATCGGCGGCGGGATGGACCTGAAGGTCTTCGCCTCGCTGGGCTCGCTCGACCCTGCCGACGTGGTCGTCGAGGTCGTGCACGGTCGGGTCCGCGGCGAGGACGAGCTGGTGGATACCACGGCGACCGCGCTGTCGCTGGGGGAGACCTACGAGGGCGGGCGCCACCGTTTCGACGGCCACCTCGTCCTCGGCCGCGCCGGCGCCTTCGGCTACACCGTCCGGATCCTGCCCCGCCACGATGCCCTCGCCACCCCGGCGGAGCTGGGGTTGGTCTCCCTGGCGTAGGGCCCGCGGTTTTTCAGGAGAACGTGAAAAACAGGCACTTCTCTGCCGTTGCAACGGCGGAGAAGTGCCTGTTTCTAGGGGTGAGTACGCCGGCCAGCGCGCCGGGCAGCGAGCCGGGTGGCCCGCCGGGCAGCGTCCGGGTGAGTACGCCGGGCCATCGCACCGGCCAGCGCGCCGGCCAGCGCGCCGGGTAGCGCGCCTTGTGGCCCGCCGGGCCAGCGTCCGGGTGAGTACGCCGGCCAGCGCACCGGGTGAGTACGCCGGGCCAGCGCACCGGCCAGCGCGCCGGCCAGCGCACCGGCCAGCGCACCGGCCAGCGCACCGGCCATCGCACCGGGCAGCGTTCGGAGGACGTACGCCGGGACGCGTCGCGATCGCCCCGGCAACGACCGGGAGCACCGGCTGGGTCAGGTCTGCTCGAGCAGCACCATGCTGCGGGCGCCGAGGGTGAGCGTCTCGCCGGCAGCGACCTTGGCGTCCACGGGATGGGCGGGGTCGGTGGAGAGCACGACGGCCCCCTGCTGCACCCACTCGTTCGACGGCAGCGTGACCGCACAGTCCTCGGCGGAGCCGTTGAGCCAGAGCAGGAAGCTGGAGTCGTGCTGCTGCTCGCCACGGGGGCCGGGGGAGCGCAGCGGCTCGCCTGAGACGAACATCCCGATCACGTGCAGCTGCGCGTCCTGCCAGTCCGGGACGGTCATCTCCCGGCCGGACGGATGGATCCACGCCAGGTCCTTGGGGCCGCCGACCATCGCGGGGCGTCCCTCGAACCAGTGCCGCTGACGCAGCGCGGGATGCTCGCGGCGGATCTTCAGCGCCGTGCGGGTGATCTCGAAGATGTCGAGCCAGGCGTCGTCGGGACGCCAGTCGACCCAGGACAGCTCGTTGTCCTGGGAGTAGGCGTTGTTGTTGCCGCGCTGGGTCCGGCCGCGCTCGTCGCCGGCGGTGAGCATCGGCACCCCGTTGGACAGACACAGCGTCGCGATCAGGTTGGCGGCCTGGCGGTGACGCAGCTCGAGCACCTCGGGGTCGTCGGTCTCGCCCTCCACACCGCAGTTCCAGGACCTGTTGTTCGACGTGCCGTCGCGGTTCTGCTCGCCGTTGGCCTCGTTGTGCTTGTCCTCGTAGGAGACCAGGTCGCGCAGGGTGAAGCCGTCGTGGGCGGTGACGAAGTTGATCGAGGCGTACGGCGAGCGGCCGTCGTCGAGGTAGAGGTCCGAGGAGCCAGCGAGCCGGGTGGCCACGGTGCGCACCCCCTCGCTGTGCGAGCGCCAGAAGTCGCGGATCGTGTCGCGGTACTGGTCGTTCCACTCCACCCACGGTGGCGGGAACTCGCCCACCCGGTAGCCGTCGGCGGAGGCGTCCCACGGCTCGGCGACGAGCTTGGCGTGCCGCAGCACGGGGTCCTGGCCGATCGTGGTGAGCAGGTGGCCGGACATGTCGACCTGGTGACCGGTCCTGGTCAGGGCCGACATCAGGTCGAAGCGGAAGCCGTCGACGTGCATCTCGCCTGCCCAGTAGCGCAGCGAGTCCAGGATCAGCCGCAAGGTGGCGGGGTTCTCCGCGGCGACGGTGTTGCCGCAGCCGGTGACGTCCCAGTACGACGCGTCGGGGTTCCCGCCCGAGGCCTCGGCCGGCACCCGCTTGTAGTAGCCGCGGTCGTCGAGGCCCCGGAAGCACAGGGTGGGGCCGTCGGCGTCCGACTCGGCGGTGTGGTTGTAGACGACGTCGAGGATGACCTCGATGCCCGCGCGGTGGAAGGACCGCACCATCTCCTTGAACTCGCGCACCTGCTGGCCCCGGTCCCCCGAGGAGGAGTAGGCGCCGTGCGGCGCGAAGAAGCCGACGGAGTTGTAGCCCCAGTAGTTGCTCAGGCCGTCGGCGGCCAGCCGCGGCTCGGAGACGAAGTGGTGGACCGGCAGCAGCTCGACCGCCGTGACGCCGAGGTCGTGCAGGTAGTCGGTGACCACGTGGTGCCCCAGGCCGGCGTAGGTGCCGCGAAGCTCCTCGGGGATCCGGTCGTGCAGGGCGGTGAAGCCCTTCACGTGCAGCTCATAGAGCACGGTGTCGCGCCAGCGCCGGCGCATCGGGCGGTCCTCGCCCCAGTCGAAGTCGTCGTGGACCACGACACTTCGCCCGACGTACGGCGCCGAGTCCTGCTCGTCCTGGACGCGCGGGGCCACCTCGTCACGGTCCGGAGCGGGCTCGCGCCGGTGACCGAAGATCGCGTCGTGCGGCATCACCTCGCCGCTGATCGCGCGGGCGTAGGGGTCCAGCAGCAGCTTGTTCGGGTTGAACCGGTAGCCCTGCTCGGGGGCCCACGGCCCGTCGGCGCGGAAGCCGTAGAGCTGTCCGGGGGAGAGTGCGGGCAGGGCGCCGTGCCAGATCCCGAGGGTCTGCTCGGTCAGCCGGTGCCGGGTCTCGAGGCCGGTGTGGTCGAAGAGGCAGACCCACAGCGCGTCGGCCTCGGGGGCGTGCACCGCGAAGTTCGTGGACTCCTCGGACCAGGTGGCACCCAGGGGCCAGCTCCGTCCGGGCCACACCCCCACGCTCTCGCCATCGGCGGCCCACATCCCTGGAGTCACCGGAGAGATGATGCCAGCAGGCGCTCCCGGGCGCACTGCGTTCCCCCGGATGGCAGGGATAGGTTGACCACACCGTCGTCCACACGCAAAGGAGCAGTCATGGAGTTCGTCCGGCTCGAGGTCGGCAGCGGGGACACCGCCGGGGTGGCGACGATTCGCCTCGACCGGCCGAAGATGAACGCGCTGGACGCCCAGATGCAGGAGGAGATCCGCGCCGCTGCGGTGGAGGCGACCGAGCGCGACGACATCAAGGCCGTCGTCGTCTACGGCGGCGAGCGGGTCTTCGCCGCGGGTGCCGACGTCAAGGAGATGGCGGAGATGTCCTACACGGACATGATCAAGCGCTCCGGCGGCCTGACCAGCGCCTTCACCTCGGTCGCGCGGATCCCCAAGCCGGTCGTGGCGGCGATCACCGGCTACGCCCTCGGCGGCGGGTGCGAGCTCGCGCTGTGCGCCGACATCCGGATCGCCGCGGACAACGCCACCCTCGGCCAGCCCGAGGTCCTGCTCGGGATCATCCCGGGCGCAGGCGGCACCCAGCGGCTGAGCCGGCTGGTCGGACCGAGCCGGGCCAAGGACATCATCTTCACCGGCCGCTTCGTCAAGGCCGACGAGGCGCTCGCGATCGGGATGGTGGACAAGGTGGTGCCGGCCGAGGAGGTCTACGAGGAGGCGCTGCGCTGGGCCGCGCAGTTCAACGCGGCGGCGACGTACGCCGTCCGTGCGGCCAAGGAGGCCATCGACCGGGGCCTGGAGGTCGACCTCGAAACGGGGCTCGAGATCGAGCGCCAGCAGTTCGCCGCGCTGTTCGGAACCCAAGATCGCACCACCGGAATGCAGTCTTTCGTCCAGAATGGACCTGGCAAGGCCCAGTTCGAGGGTCGCTGACCGTCCCGCCCTACCCCCAGGAGCCCCCCGTGTCGCCCAAAGTCAGGACCGACGAGTCCGAGCCGGACCGCAGCAAGCTGCACCAGGCCGAGCAGGACGCCATCCGCGCCAAGGTGGCCCGGGTGATCCAGATCGTGTTCAGCGTGCTCGCCACCATCCTCGCGCTGGGGGCGCTGCTGGTCGTCTTGCGCAGCAACATCAACGAGGACAACGCGCTGGTCAAGCTGGTCACCGACGTGGCCGACGCGGTCTCCGGCCCGTTCAGCCGCGAGGGTGGGATCTTCGACTTCAGCGGCAAGAACGCAGTCTCCAAGAACGCCCTGCTCAACTGGGGCATCGCCGCGGTCGTCTACCTCGTCATCGGCCGCGTCCTGTCCAACGTGATCGGGCCCAAGGGCGTCCGCTGATCGCTGGCACCTGTGACTGACCCCACCAGTCGTTGCTGTTTCTGAGTTGGTGACTCGGCGGTAACCTGCTCTGTGGGGGCCCCACGAAGACGTGCCCGCAAGGCGCGTGATGGGGCAGACCTCTACCCGTCTCTAGTTCAGGAGGGGCCCGCTGCGCCGGGCCGATCGAGTATGAACATTGTCGTCTGTGTGAAGTACGTCCCCGACGCGACTGCCGACCGGCACTTCGAGTCCGACAACACCGTGGACCGTGCCGGCGTCCCCGGCCTGCTCTCCGAGCTCGACGAGTACGCCGTCGAGCAGGCCCTCCAGATCAAGGAGAAGGCCGACGGCGAGGAGGTCGAGGTGACCGCGCTGTGCGTCGGTCCCGAGGAGGCAGCCGACGCCATCAAGAAGGCGCTGCAGATGGGGGCCGACAAGGGGGTGCACGTCCTCGACGACGCCATCGCCGGCTCCGACTACCTCGCCACCTCCCAGATCCTCGCGGCCGCCGTGCAGAAGCTGGGCGAGGTCGACATCGTCATGTGCGGCATGGCCTCCACCGACGCCTCGGGCTCGGTCGTCCCGGCGATGCTGGCCGAGCGGCTCGACCTCCCGCAGGTGACGCTCGGCTCGGTGATCGAGCGCCAGGGCAAGGAGATCCGGGTCAAGCGCGACGGGGACACCTCCACCGAGGTGATCGGCGCGACCACGCCGCTGGTGCTCTCGGTCACCGACCAGTCCGGCGAGGCCCGCTACCCCTCCTTCAAGGGCATCATGGCCGCGAAGAAGAAGCCGTTCGAGACCTGGTCGCTCAGCGACATCGGCGTCGAGGCTGCCAGCGTCGGTCTCGACGCAGCCTGGACCGCGGTGGAGAACACCGAGGAGCGCCCGCCCCGCACCGCCGGCGAGATCGTCACCGACGAGGACGGCTCCGGTGCGACGGCGCTGGTGGAGTTCCTCGCGTCCAAGAAGTTCATCTGACCGTCCGTCCGGCAGCCCAGCCAGCAGCCCAGCCACAGGAGTCCTGAAGAGCAATGTCTGAAGTTCTGGTACTCGTCGACCACGTCGACGGCAAGGTCCGCAAGCCCACCTACGAGCTGCTCACGATCGCCAAGCGCCTCGGCGAGCCGTCGGCGGTCTTCATCGGCGGCCCCGACAAGGCCGACGAGGTGACCGAGGCGGTCAAGAAGTACGGCGCCGAGAAGGTCTACGTCGTCGACGACGCCGAGATCAAGGGCTACCTCGTCGCCCCCAAGGCGGAGGTGCTCCAGCAGCTGGTCGAGAAGACCAGCCCTGCCGCCGTACTCATCCCCTCCAGCGCGGAGGGCAAGGAGATCGCCGCCCGCCTCGCCGTGAAGATCGACTCCGGCCTGATCACCGACGCCGTGGACGTGCAGGAGGGACCGGTCACCACGCAGTCGGTCTTCGCCGGCAGCTACACGGTGCAGGCCAAGATCACCAAGGGCACGCCGATCATCACGGTCAAGCCCAACTCGGCGCCCCCCGAGGAGTCCGAGGGCGCCGGGGCCAAGGAGGAGTTCGCCGCGACGATCTCCGACTCGGCGAAGAAGGCCAAGATCGTCGCCTCGCAGCCGCGTGCCGCGAGCGGTCGTCCCGAGCTCACCGAGGCCGCGATCGTGGTCTCCGGCGGTCGGGGCACGGGCGGCAACTTCGAGCCGGTCGAGGGCTTCGCCGACTCCCTCGGTGCCGCTGTGGGCGCCTCGCGCGCCGCGGTCGACTCCGGCTGGAAGCCGCACGCCTTCCAGGTCGGCCAGACCGGCAAGGTGGTCTCGCCCCAGCTCTACGTCGCCAACGGCATCTCCGGCGCGATCCAGCACCGCGCGGGCATGCAGACCTCCAAGACGATCGTGGCGGTCAACAAGGACGAGGAGGCGCCGATCTTCGAGCTCGTCGACTTCGGCGTGGTCGGGGACCTGCACACCGTGCTCCCCGCCGCCACCGAGGAGATCACCAAGCGCAAGGGCTGATCGGGTCCAGATGAAGCCGGTCAGGTACGCAGGGACGCTCGTCGCCCTTGCGGCCCTGGCCGGTTTCGTCGTCCTCACCCTGGCGCGACTGTTCACCCCGTCGGGACGCAGCTGGGTGCTGGCGACCTCGTTCGTGCCGTTCGCGCTGCCGGCGTGCGTCCTCGCCGCCGTGGTGCTGCTGCTCGTGCGGTGGGGCGCGGTGGGTGCGCTGCGCCGGACGGTCACGGCTCTGCTGGTGCTCGCCGTGGCCGGTGCTGCGCTGCACGTCGCCTGGCTGCTGCCGTCGTACGTCGGACCGCGCGGCCAGGGGCGCCCGGACGTGACGGTGCTCAGCCTGAACACGCGGTTCGGGCTGGCCGACCCGGGAGCAGTGGCCGCGCTGGTGGACCGGGAGCGGCCCGACGTGATCGTGCTCGAGGAGACCGGGCCCACCGCGGTGGCCGCGCTGGCGGAACGCGGCGTGGGCGGACCGGGAAGTCGCTGGCCGCACGAGGCGGGGTACCCGATCGAGGGGATCTCGGGAACGGTGGTGCTCTCCGCGTTCCCGCTGGGGGAGCAGGAGCGGATCGAGATCGACACCGGCGCCTACCGGATCCCCGTCCAGTCGCCGACACCGTTCACGCTGATCGCCCTGCACACCACGCAGCCGCTCTACGACGTCGGACAGTGGCGCAAGGACTTCGGGTTCCTCGTCGCCTCGGCCCGCACCACTCGGGGTCCCCTCGTCGTGACGGGGGACTTCAACGCCACCTTGGACCACGGGCCGATGCGCGACCTGCTGGCGACCGGGCTGCACGACGCTGCCCGTGAGGCCAACTCGGGATGGCAGCCGACCTGGCCGTCGTCGAACTCCCGCCCGGTCGCGGGACTCCCGGTGCCGTGGCCGGTGATGGCCATCGACCACGTCCTGCTCAGCAAGGAGCTCGCCGCGATCTCCACCAGGGTCGAGCGCGTCCGCGGCACCGACCACCTGGCCCTGGTCGCGCGGCTGCAGCAGCGCTGAGGGCGCGGCTCAGCCGAACGCGTGCTCCACCAGCCGGAGGGCGTCCTCCCGACCCAGTCCCAGGGAGCGGAGCTGTCCGGCGAAGTCGGACGCGGCCCGGCGGGCGGCCTGCTCGACCCCGGCGCCGGTCACCACGCTGCCGCCGCGACCACGGGTCTCGATCACCCCGAGCGCCTCGAGCTCGCGGTAGGCGCGCGCCACCGTGTTGGCGGCCAGGCCGAGGTCGCTGGCGAGCCCCCGCACGGTGGGCAGCCTGGTGCCGGGGACCAGGTCGCCGGCCTCGATCAGCGCCCGGAACTGCTCGCGGACCTGGGCGTAGGGCGCCTGGTCGGAGTCGGTGTCGATGGTGATCATGGGGGCTCCCGGCTGGTCGCGGTGACGGTGTCGGTGGCGGCCTCGGCGACCGTCTCGGGGGATCGTCCCACCACCGGCCGTGCGGGGAACCCGGTGCCTGGGCTCCCGCGTACCCTTGTCAGGCGATGAGCGTCTACCTCGACCACGCGGCCACGACGCCGATCCTCCCCGAAGCCGTAGCGGCGATGACCGCGCAGCTCGGGCGGGTCGGCAACGCCTCGTCGCTGCACGCCTCCGGCCGGCACGCGCGCCGGGTGGTGGAGGAGTCTCGCGAGACCATCGCCCGGGCCGTGGGCTGCCGTCCCGGGGAGGTGGTGTTCACCTCCGGCGGCACCGAGTCCGACAACCTGGCGGTCAAGGGGCTGTTCTGGGCGCGCCGCTCGCAGGACCCCCGACGGGTGCGGATCCTGAGCACCGCGGTGGAGCACCACGCGGTGCTGGACCCGCTGCAGTGGCTCGAGGACGAGGGCGCCGAGGTCGAGCTCGTCGGGGTGGACAAGCTCGGACGCCTCGACATCGAGGCGTTCCGCGCGGCCGTGGAGTCCGACCCCGCCAGTGTCGCGCTGGTCAGCGTGATGTGGGCCAACAACGAGATCGGCACGGTGCAGCCGGTCGCCGAGGTCGTCGAGATCGCCCACGCCCACGGGATCCCGGTGCACACCGACGCGGTCCAGGCCCTCGGACAGCTCCCGGTCGACTTCGCGCGCGCCGGCGTGGACGCGATGACGATCACCGGCCACAAGCTGGGCGGACCCTACGGCGTCGGTGCGCTCGTCGTACGCCGGGAGCTGCAGCTGACCGCCCTGGTGCACGGGGGCGGTCAGGAGCGCGACATCCGGTCCGGGACGATCGACCCGCCAGCGATCGCCGGGTTCGCGGCCGCGTGCGAGCTGGCCGTCCAGCGCCAGCCGGAGCTGGCGGCCCGGCTGGCGGTCCTGCGCGACTCCCTCGTCGAGGGGGTCTGCGGCGAGGTGCCGGACGCGATCTACAACGGCGACCCCGAGACCGGCCTGGAGCATCGCCTCCCCGGCAACGCGCACCTGGAGTTCCCCGGCTGCGAGGGCGACTCGCTGCTGATGCTGCTCGACGCGCGCGGCATCGAGTGCTCGACGGGGTCGGCCTGCGACGCCGGCGTACCCCAGCCCTCGCACGTGCTCCTCGCGATGGGCTCCTCGGAGGAGTTCGCCCGCTCGTCGCTGCGCTTCTCCCTCGGCCACACCTCCACGCAGGCCGACGTGGACGCGCTCGTCGAGGCCATCGCGCCGGTCGTGGAGCGTGCCCGCAACGCCGCCCTCGCCTCGCGGGGAACGACCGACGGCTCGACCGCCGGCCTGAGCGGCGGCTCGACCGGCGGCCCGGCCGGCGGCTCGACCGGCGGCCCGGCAGGCGGCGCGGCCGGGGGGCCCGCCTGATGCGCGTACTCGCTGCCATGTCCGGTGGCGTGGACTCCGCTGTCGCGGCAGCCCGTGCGGCGGAGCAGGGGCACGAGGTGACCGGGATCCACCTGGCGCTCTCGCGCAACCCGAAGTCCTACCGGACCGGGGCCCGTGGCTGTTGCACCATCGAGGACGCCAACGACGCCCGGCGGGCAGCCGACGTGATCGGGATCCCCTTCTACGTCTGGGACCTCAGCGAGCGTTTCCACGAGGACGTGGTCGAGGACTTCCTCAGCGAGTACGCCGAGGGCCGCACGCCGAACCCGTGCCTGCGGTGCAACGAGAAGATCAAGTTCGCCGCCGTACTCGACCGTGCGCTCGCGCTGGGCTTCGACGCGGTGGTGACCGGCCACTACGCGCAGCTGCGCACCGGCTCCGACGGGTTGATCGAGATGCACCGGGCCGACGACATGTCCAAGGACCAGTCCTACGTCCTCGGCGTGCTCACCCAGGACCAGCTCGCACACTCGCTGTTCCCGCTCGGTGACACCACCAAGTCGCAGATCCGCGAGGAGGCGGCGCGGCGTGGGATCGCGGTCGCGGCCAAGCCGGACAGCCACGACATCTGCTTCATCAGCGACGGTGACACCGGCGGGTGGCTGGCCGAGAAGCTGCCGGAGTCGGCCGGCGTCAACCGCAGCGGGGCGATCGTGTCCTCCGACGGCGCGGTCCTCGGCCAGCACGAGGGCAGCTGGCGCTACACGGTCGGGCAGCGCAAGGGACTGCGGATCGGCACTCCGGCGGCCGACGGGCGGCCGCGCTACGTCCTCGACATCGAGCCCGTCTCCGGCACCGTCACCGTCGGGTCGCGCGCCGAGCTCGCGGTGGATGGTCTCGAGGCGATCCGTCCGCGCTGGTGCGGCACGGCCCCCGAGCCCGGCGTACCGCTGGAGTGCACGGTGCAGTTGCGCGCGCACGGTGAGGAGCACCGCGCGGTCGTGTGCGCCGCTTCCGAGAGCCTGAGTGTGGATCTCCTCGACGTGGCGTCGGGCATCGCGCCCGGACAGGCGGTGGTGGTGTACGCCGGATCGCGGGTCGTGGGCTCGGCGACGATCTCGGCCACCCGGCGCGTGAGCGGCTGATGGCGCTGCGCGCCACGGGGGTCGGGTCGATGCCCGGCGAGGACTTCACCCGCGCCGTCCAGGTCGTGCTCGACGCGCTCCCCGACTTCGCCCACCTCCCCGAGCTCCCGGGGCGCGGACCGGTGGGGGACCTGACCGGCAGGGGGGTGGCGGTGACCGCCGACCTCGGCTTCGACCTGCAGCCCGCCGGCTGGCGGCTCACCGACGCCGCCGGCATCGACCACCGTCGTGCACGCTCGCTGCTGGCCCAGGACCTCGACGTGCTCGAGGACCTCGCGCAGGGCTACGCCGGCCCCTTCAAGATCCAGGTCGCCGGGCCCTGGACGCTCGCCGCGACCGTCGAGAAGCCGCGCGGGGACAAGGTGCTCTCCGACCTCGGCGCCCGACGCGACCTGGCCCAGGCCCTGGCCGAGGGCGTCCGGGTGCACCTGGCCGACCTGCGGCGCCGGGTGCCCGGCGCCACCCTGGTCCTCCAGCTCGACGAGCCGGCGCTGCCCTCGGTGCTCGGTGGAGCCGTGCCCACCTCCTCGGGGTTCAGCCGGCACCGCTCGGTCAAGCCGCCGGAGGCCGCGGAGGCGCTGGGGTGGGTCCTCGAGGCGGCCGGCGAGACCGCCACGGTGGTGCACTGCTGCGCCGCCGACGTGCCGATCGACCTGCTGCGACGTGCCGGTTCGGGTGGGATCTCGGTCGACCTGGCGGTGCTGGGTGCCGCAGCGATCGACGAGCTCGGCTCCGCCCTCGACGAGGGGGCCCAGGTGCTGCTCGGCGTGGTGCCCTCCAGTGGCGAGCAGCCGCCGTCGACGAAGGCGACCGTCGAGCGGGTGCTCCGCCTGCTCGACATGATCGGCTTCGAGCCCGCGGAGGTGTCCGCCCAGCTCGTGCTCACCCCCTCCTGCGGCCTGGCAGCCGCCAGCCCGACGTACGCCTCCGGAGCGCTGGGTGCTGTGCGGGAGGCGGGATCCGAGCTCGGCTGAGGTGTGCATGATTTTCAGGAGAACGTGAAAAACAGTCACTTCTCTGCCATTGCAACGGCAGAGAAGTGACTGCTTTTCAGGAGAACGTGAAAAACCGGCAGCCCACTCAGGCCACGGCCATCCCCTCCGGCGCGTCGTCCACGGCGAGCTCCTCGTGCTTGACGTTGAGGAAGACCCACACGATCACGCTCGCGGTCCAGATCATGAAGGCGCCGGTCAGGAAGGCGTTGACCGCTCCCTCGGTGAACGCGCCCTGGTAGACCAGGTTGCTCAGCGCGGACTGCATCGCCTCGGTCGGCTTGCCCCCCGAGCCGGCGCTGAGGGCCGCGCCGATCTCCTCGCCGCGTACGGCGGAGAAGTGCACCGCCACCGTGGAGAGGGCGGCGAGGCCGAGGGCGCCACCGACCTGCTGCATCGTGTTGAGTACGCCGGAGCCGATGCCGCTGTCGCGCTGCCCGACGCCGTGCACGGCCGCGAGGGTCATCGGCACGAAGGTGGCGCCCATGCCCAGGGACATCAGCGCGATGAACGGGAAGATGCTCGTCCAGTAGCTCACGTCGGCACCGAGGTGCGTCTCGCCGCCGGTCGCCGCCGTGAGCAGGTTGGCGGCGCTGGAGTCGACCGAGAGCCGGGAGAAGCCGAGCAGTGCGGTGCCGGCCATCGCCGTACCGACACCCGCGATCCAGCGCGGGTCGACCCTGGCCATCAGCTTGGAGGAGATCGTCGCCGCGATCACGATGCCGAAGCTGAAGGGCAGGAACGCGACACCGGTGTGCAGGGGCGAGTAGCCCATCACGTTCTGCACGAACTGCGAGAGGAAGTAGAACATCGCGAACATCGCAGCCGGGACGATGCCCATGGTCAGGAACGCCGTCGCCCGGGTGCGGTTGAGCAGGATCCGGAAGGGGAGCAGAGGGTGCTCGACGCGGCGCTCGATCATCACGAAGACCACCAGGAGCAGCAGCCCGGCCGCGAGCGAGACCACGGTCCCGGCGTCGCCCCAGCCGTGCGTGGGCTGCCCGGCGCGGGAGAGCCCGAAGACGATCGCGATCAGGCCGAGGGTGCCGGACAGGGCGCCCGGTACGTCGAGCTCACCCGGGTGTGACTGGCTCTCGGCCAGGACGCGGGGGGCGAAGAACGCGGCGGCGAGGCCGATGGGCACGTTGATCAGGAAGGTCAGCCGCCAGCCGTCGACGCTCAGGCCGAGGAGGTCAGGCTGGAGACCGGTCAGCCAGCCACCGAGGAGCAGGCCGACCGCCGCGCCGGCGCCGGACATGGCGGCGTAGACCGAGAACGCGCGGTTGCGCTTCGGGCCGGCGGGGAAGTTCGTGGTGATCAGGGCCAGGGCGGCCGGCGAGGCGAGGGCGGCGCCGAGCCCCTGCAGGCCCCGCGAGCCCAGCAGCATGATCTCGCTCTGGGCGAGGCCGCCGATGCCGGAGGCGATCGCGAAGATCGTGACGCCGGTCATGAACACCCGACGACGGCCGTAGAGGTCGCCGAGCCGTCCACCGAGCAGGAGCAGGCCACCGAAGGCCAGGGAGTAGCCGGTGACGATCCACTGCAGGTTGGCCTGGGAGATGCTCAGGTCGCGCTGGATGAACGGCAGCGCGATGTTGGCGATGGTGGCGTCCAGCACCACCATCAGCTGGGCGATCGAGATCAGCACGAGCGCCCAGCCGAGGTGGACGTGGTCGTGGGTTCCGGCGACGGGGGTGGCCTCGTCGGGACCGAGGTCGGCGCTGGTGGTGTCGGTCATTGGTCTCGTGCTTTCTCTGGGGCCGATGTGGAGGCCGAGCTGTGCAGCAACTGTCCGTCGGTGGGAAGTCCCACCGCGGGGAGGACGACGTGGTCGATGACTCGCTCGACGGTGGCGTCGTCGGGGGTGAGGCCGAGGACGAACGAGCGGTGCAGCAGGATGCCGGCGAGTGCGGGTGCGACGATCTCCACGTCCGTGTCGGGTGCGATCTCGCCGCGCCGTACGGCGCGCGTGTAGATCTCGCGAGAGGCCGCGATCTTGGGCGCGATGAAGGTCTCGCGGAACAGCGCGGCGAACTCGGGGTCGCTGGCCAGGGCCGTGACCACCGAGGCCAGCATGGCGGTGGCGTGGCCGGTGCCGAGCCCGTGCCGCCCGCAGAAGGTGCCGACGAGGTCACCGCGCAGGCTGCCGGTGTCGGGGGCCGCGGCAGCGGGGGCGCGCTTGGTGCGCACCATCGCGTCCACGACCAGGCTGGGCTTGCCCTCCCAGCGGCGGTAGAGCGTGGCCTTGCTGGCTCGCGCCCGGCGGGCGACCGCGTCGAGGGTGAGCCGGTCGTACCCGACCTCGAGGAGCAGCTCCAAGGTGGCCTGGAGGATCTCGTCCTCGCGGTCACCCTCCACCCGGGGGCGGCTGCCGACCAGACCGTGCATCCCCGACCCCCTCGCGCGCGCATGGATGAAACGAAACCGTTCCGTTTCGTCGCAATCTAGGGGCGCAACCGGCCAGCTGCGGAATCCATTCCCCGCCGGGGCCAGGAGTACTGGACCAGTTCCCGACCAGGTCCAGCCCGCTGGGCAGCTCTCCGGGCAGCGCTCTGGGCAACTCTCTGGGCAGCCCTCAGGGGGTCGGCGTCGCCCCGGGGGTCGGCGTCTCGCCGTCGCTGGGCGGCGTGGTCGGGACGGTGGTGGGGTCCGCGGTCGTCGGGGTGGTGGGGGTCGGCGTGGGTGCGGAGGTCCCCGAGGGGGTCGTCGGAGTCGCCGCCTCGTCCGGCGTGCTGGTCTCGCTCGGCGTCGGTGTCGGCGTGGCCGGCTCGGTCTCGGTGTCGCCGGCCGTGGTGCCGCTCTTCGAGCTGTCGCCGCCGAAGACCTCGCCGAGGGTGGTCCCGGTGGAGTCACTGCCCCCGGCGTACGTCGAGACCGGTGTGCCGGTCACCATCTCCAGCCCGGTGATGCCGCCGAGGACCGCGAGCGTGACGGCCGCACTCGCCAGGGCCAGGCGGCCCCAGGGCAGCTCCAGGCGGCGCGCCGGCGCGGGGAGCCCGGGGTCCGGCGTGGGGGTGGTCGCCGCGGTGGTGACCGGGTCGAGGGTCGCCCGGGACCCGGGGCGCACCTGGGCGGCCGTACGCCGGACCGCGTGCCCGGTGCGTCGCAGCGAGGAGGTGTAGGCGGCCGCACCGATCGTGGCGACCGCGCTGGCCACCGCCGTGCCGATGATCGTGCCGGCGGCCCCGGACCAGGCAGAGACGACTGCTCCGGTGGTCGCGGCCAGGACGCTCCCGGCCACCTGGGCAGGGGTGAGTCCGAAGAAGCGTTCGCGTGGGTGGTTGTCCATGGTTTCCGTCGGGTCGGGGGCAGGTCTTGTCAGGTAGGACGAGCCGGGCCGCGAAGTCGTTTCACTTCGGCGGCGTGACCTCGGACACGGTGCGGTCTCGGGCAGGGGCGGTGACCAGCTGCGGTCGCAACGCGAGCAGCCCGGCGAGCGGGAGCACCGCCAGCACGGCCAGCGCGAAGGGCATGCTCACGGCGTCGCCGAGCCCGCCGACCACAGCCGAGCCGACCCCGCCGCCGACCAGGAAGAACAAGGTGGCCACGCCGAGCGCGACACCGCGGACGTCGTCGCTGACCGCGCCGCCGACGGCCTCCATCAGGGCGGGCTGGCCGAGGCCGAACGCGAAGGTCACCGCCACGACCGCGAGGACGAGCAGCACCGCCGAGCCGACCGCGGCCCCTCCGGCGGCGACGGCGAGGGCCGCGCTGGAGACCAGCGCGGCGAGCGCGAGCGAGCGTGACGGCCCGACCCGGGCCAGCAGCGGGCCGGCCAGCCGGGGGGCGGCCAGTCCGGTGACCGCACTCGGGACCAGCGCGACCCCGACCTGCCACGGCTCCCAGCCTCTCCCGACGAGCACCGCAGGCACCGCGATCAGCAGGGCGAACCAGGCGGCCGGGATCGCCGCCGAGGCGGTCGCGCTGCGCACCACCATCGGGTTGCGGATCACCGTCAGCGGCAAGAAGCCGTGCGGGCGCCGGCGTACCCAGCCCGCCACCGCGGGGACTCCCACGACGGCCAGGGTGGCTCCCACGAGGGCCACCACGGGCCCGGTGGAGGGGGACTGCACCAGCAGGACCACCCCCGCGGCCGTGCCCGCTACGAGCGCGGCGCCGATCAGGTCGAGCCGGGCCCCGCTGCCCCTGGTGGGGACCGAGCGCCACAGCAGCGGGAGCAGCAACGCGCCGAGCATCGGCAGCGCGATCACCACGCGCCAGCCGAACAGGCCCTCCACGACCCCGCCGGCCAGCGGGCCCAGACAGCTGACCGCGGCCGCGATGCCGGCCACCCGGCCCAGCGCGGCACCCCGGACGGCTCCGGAGTAGCGGGCGCTGACGATGGCCACCCCGAGGGTGGGTACGGCGGCGGCGCCGGCGCCCTGGAGCACGCGGGCGGCGAGCAGCACGCCGAAGCTGGGGGCAAGGGCCCCGGCCAGCGCACCGACGCTCATCAAGGTGACGCCGGCGACGAGAGGCAGTCGGACGCCGACCAGGTCGGAGATCCGCCCGTAGACGGCGGTGGCCACGGCCAGCATCAGCGCGTAGAGGCTGATCGCCCACGCGCCCACGCCGGTGCCGACGCCGAGGTCGGCGCCCAGCACCGGGAGGGCGATCGCGGCCGAGGAGCTGCCCAGTCCCGCCAGGCCGAAGAGCAGGCCGACCAGCACCGGCACCCGGACGTGTCCCTCAGGGGTGGCGGAGCCGGGTGCGGCGGTGGGGGAGTCGGCGGCGGGAGGCATCGAGGTGCTCAACCGCGCTGGGCCCCCGGGCATTCCACGACCCCGGGACCGTCCAGGCGCACGGTCAGGCGGGGCGGGACTCTGCCCAACCACCGGAGCGGTGGCCCCCGGCGAGGGTGCGGTCCAACACCTGCTCCGTGGAGCGCAGGGCGAAGGCGTTCCAGTCCTGCGGGCGGTGCAGCATGTAGTGCCCCAGACGGCCCATGTCCTTGAAGTCGGCGCTGGCGGCCACACCTGCGGCGCGTTCGACGTACGCCCGCGTCATCGCGGCGGAGGTGATCTTGTCCCGGCGGCCGTGGCCGACGATCAGGTGCTTCCCGGCGAGCGTCCCGATCGGGTCGGCCGGCTCCAGCCAGGGGGCGAGACCCACCACGCCTGCCACCTGCGGGTGGTCGGCCACGTGTACGGCGGTGCGGGCGCCCATCGAGTGCCCGAGCAGGATCACCGGGAGGTCGGGGTGGGCCCGTGCCGCCTGGTCGAGTGCCCAGCGGGCGTCCTGCACCGGCGAGGGGTCGGTGTCGCCGACCGCGTTCCATCCACGGACGGCGAAGCGCAGCAGCCACAGCGAGAGGCCCTGCCCCAGGACCCGGGGCTCGAGGACGTCGCGCATCGCGGTCGTACGCCGGTAGGACGCGCTGCGCGACCCGACCGGCTTCCGCCCGGTCTTGGCACCCCCGTGCAGCATCAGCACGATGCCCCGAGGCGAGAACACGGGCGTGGTCCGGCTGAGTCCGGGAGAAGGCAAGGGGAGCTCCGATCTGGTTGCCGGTGGTTCGGAGCCGCACTGTCACCGGATGGGTGTCGATCTGCTCCCGAGCCGAGGTCGGGGGCTGTCGGTGCCGCACGGCAAGATGGGATCCGTGACGGAGCAGAACCAGCCGAAGAGCGACGACCCTAGCCAGACCACCCCGGCGACCGACCCGTGGGCTGACCTCCGCCAGGAGCACCGGCTCCTGGCCGAGCAGGTCGAGGAGGCGCGCTGGCGCTACTACGTCAGGGACGACCCGACCCTCTCCGACGCCGAGTTCGACCAGATGATGCGGCGCCTGGAGGAGCTCGAGGAGCAGGTGCCCGACCTGCGGACCCCCGACTCGCCGACGCAGAAGGTCGGTGGCGCGGTCTCCACCGAGTTCACCGCGGTCGACCACCTCGAGCGGATGGAGAGCCTCGACAACGCCTTCTCCTACGAGGAGCTGGAGTCCTGGGCGGCCCGGATCGCCCGCGACGGCATCGTCGACCCCGCCTACCTGTGCGAGCTCAAGGTCGACGGGCTGGCGATCAACCTGCTCTACGAGGACGGCCGGCTGGTGCGGGCGCTGACCCGCGGCGACGGCCGCACCGGCGAGGACGTCACCCCCAACGTGAAGACCATCGACTCGGTGCCGCACCGGCTGCGGGCCAGCGCGGAGTTCCCGGTCCCGGCCCTGGTCGAGGTGCGCGGAGAGGTGTTCTTGCCCCTGGAGGCCTTCGAGCGGCTCAACGCCGGCATGGTCGACGCGGGCAAGCCGATGTTCGCCAACCCGCGCAACGCCGCCGCCGGGTCGCTGCGCCAGAAGGACCCCAAGGTGACCGCGACCAGGGCGCTGGGGATGGTCTGCCACGGCATCGGCGCCCGGCAGGGCTTCGAGCCCCGGGCACAGTCCGAGGCCTACGCCGCGCTGGCCGCCTGGGGACTTCCGACCAGCGACCGGGTGCGCGTGGTCACCGGCCTCGCCGCGGTCGAGGAGTACGTCGAGCACTACGGCGAGCACCGCCACGACGTCGAGCACGAGATCGACGGTGTCGTGGCCAAGGTCGACGACGTGTCGCTGCAGCGGCGCCTGGGCTCCACGAGCCGGGCACCGCGGTGGGCGATCGCCTTCAAGTACCCACCCGAGGAGGTCAACGCCCGCCTGCTCTCCATCGAGGTCAACACCGGCCGCACCGGCCGGGTCACGCCGTTCGGGGTGATGGAGCCGACCAAGGTCGCCGGGTCCACGGTCGAGCGCGCAACTCTGCACAACGCTCACGAGGTCAGGCGCAAGGACGTCCGGCCCGGTGACACCGTGATCCTGCGCAAGGCCGGAGACGTGATCCCGGAGATCCTCGGACCCGTGCTGGCCCTGCGTCCCGACGGTCTCGCCGAGTGGGTGATGCCCACCGAGTGCCCCGCGTGCGGCACGACGCTGGTGGAGGAGAAGGAGGGCGACAAGGACCTGCGCTGCCCCAACCACCGCAAGTGCCCCGCCCAGCTGCTCGACCGGGTCTTCCACGTCGCGGGGCGCGGAGCCTTCGACATCGAGGGTCTCGGCTCCGAGGCGGCAGGCGCGCTGCTCGGCGCGGGGGTGATCGAGGACGAGGGCGACGTCTTCGGCCTCGACGAGGCGGCTCTGCTGCGCACCGAGCTGTTCACCCGCGCCGCCAAGAAGACCGAGGGGGAGGGGCGGGTGCTCTCGGCCAACGGACGCAAGCTGCTCGACAACCTGCAGCAGGCCAGCGCGCAGCCGCTGTGGCGGGTGCTGGTGGCGCTCTCGATCCGGCACGTCGGCCCGACCGCGGCCCGGGCGCTGGCGACCGAGTTCGGCTCGATGCCGGCGATCAGGGGTGCCTCGCTGGAGGACCTCGCCGGAGCAGAGGGGGTCGGGCCCACGATCGCGGCCTCGGTGCGGGACTGGTTCGACGGCGAGGAGTCCGGATGGCACCGGCAGATCGTGGACAAGTGGGCCGCGGCCGGGGTGACGATGGCCGACGAGCGCGACGAGTCGGTGACCCGGACCCTGGAGGGCCTCACGATCGTCGCGACCGGCTCGCTGAGCGACTTCACCCGCGACTCGGTCAAGGAGGCGATCATCAGCCGGGGAGGCAAGGCCTCGGGCTCGGTGTCGAAGAAGACCGACTACGTCGTGGTCGGTGAGAACGCCGGGTCCAAGGCCGAGAAGGCCGAGCAGCTCGGCGTACCGATTCTGGACGAGGCGGGGTTCAAGCAGCTGCTCGAGCAGGGGCCGAGCGGGCTCTAGGACCGGCCCGGTCCCCGGCCCAGTCCCCGGCCCGGTCCCGGGTCAGTCCTCGGCCCAGTCCCCGGCTCAGTCCGCCAGGGCGGTCTCGACCAGCTTGGCCACGGCCACCTGCTCGGCCGCGAACGGGTGGTAGCGCGCGGCCCGCTTCTGGTCGTTGACGGCGCCGTTCACCCAAGGGTCGTCGGAGCAGATGTCGTGGCCCTTGCTCGCGGTCCACACGTCGACGTAGGTGGCGCCGGTGGTCCTGGCGGCCCGGGCGAGGGAGTCGGTGAGCGCCTTGTTGATGCGGGCGGCGTAGGGGTAGTCGCCCGGAGCCAGCGGCAGCTCGGCGCAGACGTTGTCGGGGGTGATCATCTCCGGGTAGCCGACGACCAGCACCTCGGCCCGGGGAGCCCGCTGCTGGATCTCGCGGAGGGCGGCGACGATCTTGGGGTGCGCCCGCTCGATCGCGGTGCTGAGCCGGTCCTTGCCGCCACGGGTCATCAGGTCGGTGCACGGGGAGCCGGTCGCCTGGGGTCCACCGAGCCCGGGGCACCGGCCCACCAGCTCGGCGAACAGCTTGTTCTCGTTGCCGCCGATGCCGACGGTGACGACGTCGGTCTTGGGGGTCAGTGCCGAGAACTGCGCGGGCACCCCCGGGTGCTGGCTCGCGGTGAAGTCTGCGGTCGTCGCCCCACCGCAGCTGCGGTCGTCGAGCTTGAGGCCGAGCTCCTTGGCCACCAGGGCGGGGTAGTTGGCCGAGGAGCGGAAGCAGCCGCTGGCCACGTCGGTGACCGGCACCAGGGGAGCGGAGGTGAAGGAGTCACCGAGCGCGACGTAGCGCCCCGCCGCGGGCGGCACGTTGGCCTTGTCGGCGATGGCGGCGCTGGTGGTGTCCTGGTCGCCGGAGCTCGCGCAGCCGGCGAGGACGAGCAGGACCACCAGGAGAACAGCCGCAGTCGCCCTGGGGCGCGAGGTGTGGTGCTGGGTCATCAGGCTCCTGTCCGGTGAGCACGACGGTAGCCCGGCCGTGGTCGCCCCGGCCCCGGTCGTGGACCCGAACCGCCCCACTAGGATGGCGCGCATGCCTGTCTCCGCTGGGTCTCACCATGCCTGAAATCACTCGCGAGGAGGTCCGCCATCTGGCCCACCTCTCCCGCATCGAGCTCGACGACGGCGAGCTCGACCACCTGGCGCCGCAGCTCTCGGTGATCCTGGAGTCGGTGGCCTCGATCAGCGAGGTCGCGGCCGACGACATCGAGCCGACCTCGCACCCGCTGCCGGTGACGAACGTCTTCCGCGACGACGTCGTGCGGCCCTCGTTGAGCGCCGAGCAGGCCCTCTCCGGCGCCCCCCTGGTCGAGGAGCAGCGCTTCGCCGTACCCCGCATCCTGGGGGACGAGCAGTGAGCCTTCCCCTGATCCAGCGCTCGGCCGCGCAGCTCGCCGAGGCGCTCGCCGCCGGCGAGACCACCAGCGTCGAGCTCACCGCGGCCTTCCTCGACCGGATCGCCGCGGTCGACGGCGAGGTCCACGCCTTCTTGCACGTCGACGCCGAGGGTGCGCTGGCCGCAGCCCGCGCCTCCGACGCGCGCCGCGCGGCCGGTGACCTGGCCTCCCCCCTCGACGGCGTCCCGATCGCGGTCAAGGACGTGCTCGCCACCGAGGGGCTGCCGACGACGTGCGGCTCACGGATCCTCCAGGGCTGGGTGCCGCCGTACGACGCCACGGTGGTCGCGCGGCTCAAGGCCGCCGGGCTGCCGATCCTGGGCAAGACCAACATGGACGAGTTCGCGATGGGCTCCTCCACCGAGCACTCCGCCTACGGGCCCACGCACAACCCGTGGGACCTCGAGCGCATCCCGGGCGGCTCCGGCGGCGGCTCGGCCGCGGCCGTGGCGGCCTTCGAGACGCCCCTGGCCATCGGCACCGACACCGGCGGCTCGATCCGCCAGCCCGGCGCGGTCACCGGCACGGTCGGGGTCAAGCCCACCTACGGCGGGGTCTCGCGCTACGGCCTGGTCGCGATGGCCAACTCCCTTGACCAGGCCGGTCCGGTCACCCGCACCGTCATGGACGCGGGGCTGCTCCACCAGGTCATCGGCGGCCACGACCCGCTCGACTCCACCAGCATCGACCAGCCGGTGCCACCGGTGGTCGAGGCGGCCGCGGCAGGTGCGGTGGGGGACCTGGCCGGCATCCGGATCGGGGTGGTCGCCGAGCTCGGTGGCGAGGGCTACCAGCCCGGCGTACAGCAGCGCTTCGACCAGGCTGTCGAGCTGCTGGTGGGCGCCGGCGCCGAGGTCGTGCAGGTCTCGTGTCCGAGCTTCGTGCACGCCCTCGCGGCCTACTACCTGGTGATGCCGAGCGAGGCGTCCTCGAACCTCGCTCGTTTCGACGCGATGCGCTACGGCCTGCGGGTGCTGCCCGAGGGCGTGGAGTCCCCGAGCGCCGAGGACGTGATGCGTGCGACCCGCGACGCCGGCTTCGGCGACGAGGTCAAGCGCCGGATCATCCTGGGCACCTACGCGCTCTCCAGCGGCTACTACGACGCCTACTACGGGCAGGCCCAGAAGGTCCGGACCCTGATCAGCCGTGACTTCGAGCGTGCCTTCGCCTCCGCCGACGTCCTGGTCTCCCCGACGGCGCCGACCACGGCGTTCCGGCTCGGGGAGAAGCTCGACGACCCGCTGGCGATGTACCTCAACGACATCGCCACCATCCCGGCCAACCTCGCCGGTGTGCCGGGCATCTCCGTCCCCGCCGGGCTCGCCGAGGAGGACGGACTCCCGGTCGGGTTCCAGATCCTGGCGCCCGCCATGGCCGACGACCGGCTCTACCGCGTCGGGGCGGCACTCGAGGCGCTGCTCGAGCAGCAGTGGGGCGGCCCGATGATCGATCCGACCAAGCTCGACAAGGCGGTGGCCCGATGACCGACCTGATGGCGTTCGAGGACGCCCTCGCGGCGTACGACCCGGCCATGGGGCTCGAGGTGCACGTCGAGCTGAACACCAACACCAAGATGTTCTGCGGCTGCCCGGCCACCTTCGGCGGCGAGCCCAACACCCAGACCTGCCCGACCTGCCTGGGGCTGCCCGGGTCGCTGCCTGTGGTCAACGGCAAGGCGGTGGAGTCGGCGATCCGGATCGGCCTGGCGCTGAACTGCGAGATCGCCCAGTGGTGCAGGTTCGCGCGGAAGAACTACTTCTACCCCGACATGCCGAAGAACTTCCAGACCAGCCAGTACGACGAGCCGATCGCCTTCGACGGGTGGACCGACGTCGAGGTCGACGGTGAGACGTTCCGGATCGAGATCGAGCGCGCGCACATGGAGGAGGACACCGGCAAGTCGCTGCACGTCGGCGGCTCGACCGGCCGCATCCACGGCGCCGACTACTCGCTGGTCGACTACAACCGGGCCGGGATCCCGCTGATCGAGATCGTCACCCGCCCGATCACCGGCGCCCGCGAGAAGGTGCCGGCCGTCGCCCGCGCGTACGTCGCACACCTGCGCGAGCTGCTGCTCGGGCTCGGGGTCTCCGACGTACGCATGGAGCAGGGCTCGCTGCGTTGCGACGTCAACCTGTCCCTGGCGCCGGCCGGAACCGGCGCGCTCGGCACCCGCACCGAGACCAAGAACGTGAACTCCCTGCGCTCGGTCGAGCGGGCCGCGCGCTACGAGGTCTCGCGCCAGGCGGCGCTGCTGGCCGCCGGCGGGTCGATCCTGCAGGAGACCCGGCACTGGCACGAGGACACCGGGGTGACCACCTCGGGGCGTGAGAAGTCCGACGCCGAGGACTACCGCTACTTCCCCGAGCCGGACCTGGTCCCGGTGGCACCCACCCGTGAGTGGGTCGAGGAGCTGCGCGCGTCCCTGCCCGAGCCGCCGCGCGAGCACCGTGCCCGACTGCAGGCCGAGTGGGGCTTCTCCGACCTGGAGATGCGCGACACGGTCGGGGCCGGCGCGCTGCCGCTGGTCGCCGAGACGATCGCCGCGGGTGCCTCGCCCCAGTCGGCGCGCAAGTGGTGGCTCTCCGAGCTGGCCCGCCGCGCCAACGAGCTCGGCACCGACCTCGCGGCGCTGCCGGTGACCCCGGTCGACGTCGCCCGGATCCAGGCCCTGGTCGAGGAGGGGGCGATCAACGACAAGCTGGCGCGCCAGGTCTTCGACGGAGTGCTCGCCGGTGAGGGGTCGCCCGACGAGGTCGTCGCCTCCCGCGGCCTCGCGATCGTCTCCGACGACGGCGCTCTCGGCGACGCGGTCGATCGCGCCATCGCCGCCAACCCCGACGTCGCCGAGAAGATCCGCGACGGCAAGGTCGCCGCCGCCGGCGCCCTGATCGGCTCGGTGATGAAGGACATGCGCGGCCAGGCCGACGCCGGCCGGGTCCGCGAGCTGATCCTCGAGCGCCTCACCCCCTAGCTAGTTCGGCGAGCGGGCAGTTGTGCCTGTCTCCAGCGCGCCGAGCGGGCAGTTGTGCAGGTTCGCGTCTGCAGAACTGCCCGCTCGGCGTACGACGGACGAACAGAACTGCCCGGTCGGCGTGCTAGGAACAGCGGGTGCTCAGCCGAGGTGGTCGAGGCCCAGAGCGAGCACGACACCGACGGCAGTCGCGCCCCCTGCCAGGTAGCTGTCGTCCTTGAAGGCCTTGGGGAAGACCTCGGTGGCGAGCGAGGCGATCACGGCGCCGGCGGCGAAGCTGCGGATCAGGGCCAACGCCTCCTCCGGGACGCCCGTGAGCAGCAAGTTGCCGGCCAGGGCAGCCGCCGAGAGCAGCGCCGCCGTCACCACCCAGAGCCCGAAGACGGACCGGTTCGAGCGGCCGCCTCCAGCCATCTCCTTCGCGCCGCCGGCGGCCTCGGGCAGGTTGGAGAGCAGGATCGAGCCGGAGAGTGCGGCCACCTGCAGCGGCCCGGCGCCGATCAGCGCGACTCCCAGGGCAAGGTTCTCCGGGACCCCGTCGAGCGTGATCGCGGCAAGGAGCCCACCCCCACTCTCCGACCCCCACTTCTCGGCCACCGCTCGGTCCAGCACGCTGAAGCCGGCCGCGCCGGCGAGCACCGCGAGGGCCACCCAGGCGAGCGAGGTCTGCTGTGTCGCCGGCTCGATCAGCTCCAGCACGGCCGAGAGCAGGAGCGCCCCACCCGCGAGCGCCACGATGAAACCCTCCAGACCCGGGGAGAGGGTGCCGAAGATTCCCCAGGCAGCACCTGCGACGAGTGCACCCGAGACGACGACGATCACGGCGGAGGTCAGCAGCACCGGCGCACTCCTTGAATCTGGGTCGTCGTCCGACAGGGTGCCCACGTCGCCCCCTGGCAAACGCGACTGCCCGCTCGGCGTACGACGGACGAGCAGAACTGCCCGCTCGGCGTACGACGGACGAACAGAACTGCCCGCTCGGCGTGCTACGGGACGGACAGAACTGCCCGGTCGGCGTGCTAGGAACAGCGGTGTTAGTCTTCGGCCAGCCCCGCCGGGGCCACACCTCCACACCCACCACGCCCGTTGTCGGGGAAAGCCGGTCCAAGTCCGGCGCTGACCCGCAACCGTAGGCCGTCACCGCATCGCGGAGCGGCGAGCCGGAGCACCTGCTTCGGGCGTCTTTCGACAACACGCTGTCGTGGAAAACAGCGGGTCGGCCGTGATGCCTCCCGCTGCGCAGCGGGAAGGAAACACCATGAGTCGCAACCCGCGACTGGGGGCGTACGCCGCCTCCGCCGCCCTCGCTCTCACCACGGCCCTGCCCGGGGCCGTCATCATGGCCGCGCCGGCCGCCGCCGCGAGCCACGACCCGATCGGGGTCGACCAGGGCGCCGACTGGCTCGAGGGCCAGCTGAGCAACGGGCTGATGTACAACCCCAACTACGGCGGCTTCAACGACTACGGGCTGAGCGTGGACACCGGCCTCGCGCTGGAGACCGCGGGTCGGCACCCCGAGGTGACCGAGATCCTGACGGCGCTGTCGCAAGACGTGGACGCCTACGTCAAGCCCTACGGCGCGCACGTGTACTCCGGCGGACTGGCCAAGCTGGGCACGCTGGCCGCCCTCCGCGACCAGGCGCGGGACCTCGGTGGCCGCGACCTGGTCGCGGAGGTCGAGGCGAGCGTCGCCTCCGCAGCGCCCATCGAAGGTCGCCTCGAGGACACCGGCTACACGCCGGGCGACCAGTTCGACGACGACTCGGTGAACACGCTGGGTCAGGCCTACGCGGCCAATCTGCTCAGCCAGGCCGGCAGCGCCAAGGCCGACTCCGTGACCAGCTTCCTGCTCGCGCAGCAGTGCTCCAGCGGCTACTTCCGCGTGGGCCTCACCCCGGACAAGACCGCCACCAACCAGTCCTGCGTCGAGGGCACCGACAACCCCGACACCGACGCGACCGCGATCGCGGTCCTTCAGCTCGCCTCCCAGGCGGGCGACCCGGTCGTCGACGCAGCGGTCGCCCGGGCGAAGACCTGGCTGATCGGCGAGCAGGACGCGGACGGCTCCTTCGGCGGCGGCACCGCCACCGAGGCGAGCAACGCGAACAGCACCGGCCTGGCCGCCTGGGCCCTGGGGGACACCTACGAGTCGGGCGAGGCCGCCATCTGGTTGCGCGAGCACCAGGCCAACGACACCGACACCTGCACCGGGCTCGCGGGGGACCGGGGCGCCGTGGCCTACGACGACGCGGGCCTCGACGCCGGTCGCAGCGACGGCATCGACGACGCGAGCAGCGACCAGTGGCGCCGAGCCTCGGCGCAGGCCCTGCCCGGGTTGGCGTACCTTCCGGTGGACGCGACGCCGGCCGCCCCCTCCCTCAGCGGTCCGAGCGGGTTCCGCAAGGCCGGGGGCCAGGCCAGGCTGGCCACGGCCGGCGTCGACAACGGCGACGTGCTGTGCCTGAGCGGTCCCGGCGTGAAGCGTCTGCACACCGCTACGGGGTCCACCTGGACCACGGCGTTCGCGCTGCCGGCCGGCACCGCGACCCGCACCTACACCGTCTCCGACGCCGACGGACACTCCGACACCGTGGGACTGAAGGTCCTGGGTCGCAAGCAGCTGGCGGTGCGCAAGTCGAGGTCCAGCGTGCGCCGCTCGGCTCGCCTCACCGTCGTCGTGCGGGGCCTCGCCCCCGGCGAGCGGGCGCGGATCTACTACAAGGGCACGCTGAAGAAGCGTGGCCTCGCCAACTCGGTCGGTCGGCTGCAGACCTCCTTCCGGGTCGGCCGCGCCACCGGACGCAAGCGGATCGTCGCCTACGGCCAGTTCGCCGACATCCGTCGGGGGACGGCGGTCGTCCGGGTGCGGCGATGAGCGCATCCCGGAGCGGCGCGGTCCTTCGCACCCGGCTTGCCGGCCTGGTCGCCGTGGCACTCGCCGCGGCGGCCGGGCTGCTCGGGCTCGGCGCGGCACCCGCGGCCGCCGCCTACTGCTCGGGGGGCGGCGTGAACGTGGTCGTGGACTTCCAGGGCCTCGGGGGCGGTGTAGCGAAGGGGTGTGACCCCAACGGTGGCGGCAAGACGGCTGAGAAGATCTTCGGTGCGGCCGGCTTCTCGCTGCGCTACGCCCAGCGCCAGCCGGGCTTCGTGTGCCGGGTGCAGAACAAGCCGGGGAACGACCCGTGCGTCAACACGCCTCCCGCGGACGCCTACTGGGGTCTGTTCCACTCCGACGGCAGGTCGGGGAGGTGGAGCTACTCCTCCAGCGGGGTCGGCGGCCTGAAGATCCCCGAGGGCGGCTTCGTGGCGTTCTCGTGGCAGAACGGTGGCGCCCAGGACGCACCCGGTGCCGCACCGGTCAACCAGCAGCCCTCGCCGAAGCCGACCAAGAGCCCCGCTCCGACGAAGCCGACGAGCAAGCCGACGAAGACCGCCTCGCCGAGCGCCGGTGGACCGTCGGGGTCGGTGGGAGGAAAGGCCTCCTCGAGCAGTACGCCGGGCACGACCGTCTCCGAGACCCCCACGGCCTCCGCCAAGGCCGCCGGGAAGTCCAAGCGCACCCGTGCCTCGGCCGGCGCCAGCCCCAGCAAGAGCCCCAGCCCGAGCTCGGTCACCCTGGCGCCGACCGGACAGGACCCCACGCCCTCCGCGGAGGCCCGGTCGCAGAGCGAGGCGGTCGCCCCCGCGGAGAACGACGACGGGCTGCCCGCCTGGGTGCCGATCCTGGTCGTGCTCACCCTCGCCAGCGGGGGCGCAGCCGCGGCGTGGTGGCGCCGACGGGCCGGACCGGCGTGAGCACGCCGCGGCCGGCGAGGGACCTGCACCCGGGAGCCTGGTGGCTCTGGGCGCTGGGCCTCGCCGCCGCGGCCACCTCGACGACCAACCCCTGGCTGTTGCTGATGGTCGTGGGCATCGCCGCCTTCACGGTGGCCATGCGCCGCTCGGACCACGCGTGGTCGGGTGCGTTCCGGCTCTACCTGCTCTTCGGGCTGGTGATCGTGGTGCTGCGTGTGGTCTTCCGGGTGCTTCTCGGTGGCGGCTTCGGCACCGTGGTGTGGCTGGAGCTGCCCGAGATCCCGCTGCCGGACTGGGTGGCCGGCGTACGCCTGCTCGGACCGGTGACCCAGGAGTCCGTCCTGGCCGGGCTCTACGACGGCCTCCGGCTGGCGACCCTGGTGATCTGCGTGGGGGCGGCCAACTCACTGGCCAACCCCAAGCGGCTGCTGAAGTCGATGCCACCGGCGCTCTACGAGATCGGCACCGCGATCGTGGTCGCGGTCTCGTTGCTGCCGCAGCTCGCCGACAGCCTGCGCCGGGTGCGCGCCGCCCGCCAGCTCCGCGGGGTGGCGGGGGGCCGGATCGGGCGGCTGCGCGGGATCGTCGTACCCGTGATGGAGGACGCGCTCGAGCGCTCGATGGCCCTCGCTGCCGGGATGGATGCCCGCGGATACGGTCGGGCGGGCGGTCACGGCGCGGGCCAGCGGCGTACGACGGGCGCGCTGATGCTGACCGGCCTGGCGGGGATCTGCATGGGCACCTACGCGCTGCTCGACCAGACCGCACCAGGCTGGCTGGTGCTCCCCGGACTGCTCGGGGGAGTGGGCCTGGCCGTTGCTGGGTTCTGGTCGGCCGGCCGCCGGGTGGAGCGCACCCGCTACCGGGCCGACCGGTGGCGGCGCGAGGAGCTCGCGGTGGCGGCCAGCGGTCTCGCCGTTGCGGGCGGCGTGCTCACCGTGCTGCGCGGCCAGACCGCCCTGCTCTTCCCGGACCTGCTCACCGTGCCGGCCGTGACCACCTCGGCGCTGGTCGTGGTGCTGCTCGGCGCAGTGGCGGCGTTCGTCGCGCCGCCCGCGCCGACCACGCTGGAGACCCGGCCCGACCGCGAGGACGCCCATGCTCGAGCTGCGTGACCTGAGCTTTCGCTACGCCGACGGACCACCGGTGCTCAGCGGCGTCGACCTGAGGTTCGAGGAGGGCGAGCTCGTCCTGGTGGCGGGCCGCACCGGCGTCGGCAAGAGCACCCTGCTCGGTGTGCTCAACGGCCTGGTGCCCTCGTTCACCGGCGGGGTCCTCGGGGGCGAGGTACTGGTCGACGGTGAGAGCGTCCTGCACCTGCCCCCGCGCGACCGCGCCCACACCGTGGGGTACGTCGGTCAGGACCCGACCGCCGGCTTCGTCACCGACAGCGTCGAGGAGGAGCTCGCCTACGGGATGGAGCAGCTCGGCCTGGACCCGGCCACGATGCGCCGCCGCGTCGAGGAGACCCTCGACCTGCTCGGCATCGCCGAGCTCCGCTCCCGCGACCTGCGCACGCTCTCGGGGGGCCAGCAGCAGCGGGTCGCGATCGGCTCGGTGCTGACGATGCACCCGCGGGTGCTGGTGCTGGACGAGCCCACCTCGGCGCTCGACCCGACCGCGGCCGAGGACGTGCTGGCCACCCTGACCCGCCTGGTCCACGACCTCGGGGTCACCGTCGTGCTGGCCGAGCACCGGCTCGAGCGGGTGGTGCCCTTCGCCGACCGGATGGTGCTCGTGCAGAGCGGTGGACAGGTCAGCGTGGGAGAGCCGGGGCCGATGCTGCAGCACTCGCCGGTCGCACCCCCCATCGTGGAGCTCGGCCGTTGGGCCGGGTGGTCGCCGCTCCCGCTGAGCGTGCGCGACGCCCGACGCCGCGCCTCCCGGCTGGCCCTGGTCGCGGGGAACGGCGCGCCGGTCCCGGTGACGCCCCTGGTCGCAGCCGCGCCGATCCTCACCGCCCGCAACCTCACCGTCGGCTACGGTCGCAAGCTCGCCGTGCGCGACGTGGACCTGACGCTGGCCCCCGGGGAGGTCACCGCGCTGATGGGCCGCAACGGCTCGGGCAAGTCGACCCTGCTGTGGGCCCTCCAGGGCTCCCGCAAGCGCGCCGGTGGCACCGTCCGGGTCGGTGGCTCGGACCCCCGCGACCCGGCCAACCCGGTCGACCTGGCCGACCCGGTCGACCCGGTCGACCCGGCCGACCTGGACGCCGCCGAGCGCCGGCGCCGGGTCGGTCTGGTGCCGCAGACGGCGGCCGACCTGCTCTACCTGGAGTCGGTCCACGACGAGTGCGCCGTCGCCGACCGCGATGCCGGCACCGACCTGGGTCTCACCCGGGCGCTGCTGGACCGGCTGGCCCCGGGGATCGACGACGCCGCGCACCCCCGCGACCTCTCCGAGGGCCAGCGGCTGGCGCTGGTGCTGGCGGTGGTGCTCGTCTCGGGCCCGTCCGTGGTCTGCCTCGACGAGCCGACCCGCGGCCTGGACTACCCCGGCAAGGCCCAGCTCAGCGAGATCCTCGCCGACCTGGCCGGACAGGGGCGCGCGGTGCTGGTGGCGACCCACGACGTGGAGTTCGTGGCGCAGGTGGCCGACCGGGTCGTCGTACTCGCCGAGGGTGAGGTGGTCTCCGAGGGGCCGACCGCCCGCGTGGTCGCCGAGTCGCCGGCCTTCGCCCCGCAGGTCCACAAGATCCTCGGTGGCGGCTGGCTCACCGTCGACCAGGTGGTGGCCGCGGGATGAGCCTGCTCGGGCAGACCCGGCGTGCTCCGGCCGCGGTGCCGCTCCGGCCGCGTTCGGCGGCGGTGCTGGCGGTCGCCTCGGTGGCCGGGCTGATGATGTTCCTGTGGCCGCTGCTGGTCGACGCGCGCGCCGAGGGCCACGCCGTACAGCCGCCCTTCGTCTTCCTGCTGCTGCTCCCGGTCGTGATCGGGGTCTGCCTCGCCGAGTTCACCGAGGGCGGGATGGACTCCAAGGTGCTCGCGATGCTGGGGGTGCTCACTGCGATCAACGCGGTGATGCGGGGCCTCAGTGCCGGGGTGGCCGGGATCGAGCTGGTCTTCTTCCTGCTGATCCTCGGTGGCAGGGTCTTCGGCGCAGGGTTCGGGTTCGTGCTGGGCTGCACCTCGCTGTTCGCCTCGGCGCTGCTCACCGCCGGGGTCGGTCCCTGGCTGCCGTTCCAGATGCTCGCCTCGGCGTGGGTCGGGATGGCGGCGGGCCTGCTCCCTCGACGGGTCACCGGCAAGGCGGAGATCGCGATGCTGGTGGCCTACGGCGTGGTCGCGGCGTACGTCTTCGGGCTGTTGATGAACATGTCGAGCTGGCCGTACGCCCTCGGCATCGAGGTGCCCGGCCACACCGGGGGGCTCTCCTTCGTGCCCGGGGACCCGGTGCTGGAGAACCTGCGCCGCTTCGGCGTCTACACCCTGCTGACCTCCACCGGCAGCTGGGACACCGGGCGCGCGATCACCAGCTCGGTCGCCCTCGTCGTGCTCGGCCCGGCCGTGCTGACCACGCTGCGCCGCGCCGTACGCCGCGCGGTGATCGTGCCCTCGGCCTGACCAGGGTCAGGGGCGGACGAGCAGGATCCGGTCGTCGTCCTCGGCAGGGTCCCCGCGACCGTCGCGGTTGGAGGTCGTGACCCACAGGTTGCCGTCGGGCGCGGCCACCACCGTGCGCAGCCGGCCGTAGTCGCCGACGAGGAAGCCCTTCTCCCCGCGGGCCTTGGCGCCGGTGACCTCGACCCGCCAGAGCCGCTCGCCACGCAGGGCGCCGAGCCAGAGCCGGCCGTCGAGGAACGCGAGCCCGGAGGGAGAGGCGTCGTCGGTGGCCCACTGCACCTGCGGGTCGGCGAAGGCCGCGTCGCCGCCCTTGCCCTCGAACACCGGCCACCCGTAGTTGCGGCCACGCTCGATCAGGTTGAGCTCGTCGAAGGTCTGCGCGCCGAACTCCGAGGCCCACAGGTGGCCGTCCTCGTCGAAGGCGAGTCCCTGGACGTTGCGGTGGCCCGAGCTCCAGACAGGAGACCCGGCCTGAGGGTTGCCCGGGGGAGCCTTGCCGTCCTGGTCGACGCGCAGGATCTTGCCGCCCAGTGAGGTGGGGTCCTGGGCGAGGTCGGGCTGCCCGGCCTCACCGGTGGAGACGTAGAGCATCCCGTCGGGCCCGAAGACCATCCGGCCACCGTCATGGTTGACCGCCTTGGGGATCCCGCGCAGGATCGTGCGCATCGTGCCGAGGCGGCCGCCCTCGAAGGTGGTCCGCAGCACCTGGTTGTCGTCTTGGGCGGTGACGTAGAAGAACACCCGGCGGTCGCGGGCGAAGTCGGGGGAGACCGCGACGCCGAGCAGCCCGGCCTCGCCGTCGGGCTGGGCCTCCTCGACCCGGCCGACGCCGGTGACCGCGGCGTCGGCTCCGTCCGCGCCGGGCTTCAGCACCAGCACCCGGCCGCTGTCGCGCTCGGTGACCAGGGCGCGGCCATCGGGCAGGAAGGCCACCCCCCAGGGGACCGCGAGGCCCTCGGCGACAGTGCCGATCACCTTGGGACTGCGCGACTTGGGGTTCGACGGCGTCGGGCTGCCGGGGGACGGGGACGTCGCCGTGCCGGGGTCGCTGGGGGAGCCGGGGTCGCTCGCCGACGGGGTCGAGCCGGTCGCATCGGGGGACCCGCCGCAGCCGGCGAGCAGTACGACGGCGGTGGCCAGGGCGGGGAGGAGCGCACAGGGCCGGGACATGCCGCGAGCCTACTGAGGAGGGTCCAGCCCGGTGCGGGACGTCATACCTCTTGGTCGCCCGGGCAACCAGAAGGTATGACGCAGCGGGGCGAGGTCAGGCTGCCTCCCCGGGGGGAGTGGGGGGAGTGGGGGAGTGGTCCAGGAGCTCAGGGCTCGACGCGGTCCAGCAGCTCCACCAGGGCCTCGTGGACCTCGGCCGGCTTCTCCATCGCGATGAAGTGCGTGGCCCGCAGCTCCTGGTACGTCGCGCCCGGGATCCGCGCGGCGGCGGTCTTCATGTCGTGCGAGGAGGCCAGTACGTCGTACCGGCCGGCCACGAAGCTGGTGGGGACCTCGATGTTGCGCAGCGAGACCCGCAGGTGCAGCGAGGAGTGCAGCGCGAGGTGCATGTACCAGTCGGTCGGCGTGGTCAGGAACTCCTTGATCGCCCGCCGGGCCAGCTCGGGGTCCGGCATCGGCAGCATGAACCCGGAGTGGGTGAGCACCTCGTAGGTCATCGGGCCCACCGGAAGCCGCGACATGACCTGGCTCAGCGGCTTGCCCACCAACTTCAGCAGCCGGGCGACGTTGACCGTGAACGGCTTGCGGAAGGGACGCGGCACCAGCAGCGGCGCCAGCATCGAGGCGAAGGTGTCGCCCGGGACGCCGCCGACCGCGAACAGCCCGGTGACCCGCTCCGGGCGGGTGACCGCGACCTCGAACATGGTGTTCACCCCCATCGACCAGCCCATCAGCACGCAGGCGTCGACGCCGGCGTCGTCCATCACGGCGATCGCGTCGTCGGCGAAGGCATCGATGCCGACGTGCTCGGTGTCGAGGGGGCGGTCCGACCCGCCGGTCCCGCGGTGGTTCCAGGAGATCACCCGAACGCCGCAGTCGGGATCGAGCAGCGCCGGCCAGCTGTAGGGGTTGGTGCCCAGACCGTTGCAGAGCAGTACGAGCGGACCGTCGACGTCGTTGGTCCACGCCTGCAGCTCGGTGCCGTCGTGGGAGGTCACGGTGTAGTAGCGCAGCGCCAGGCCGTCGTCGACCGACGGGGCGAGGTGCAGGGACGCTGCGGGAGAGGCCATGACCGGATTGTGCCCGAGCGTGGCCCCCGTAGGGGGTATTGGTGGCTCAGATCACCCGCGCCTCGACCGGCATCGCCGACTGCCGGAGGAGGGGGCGGTGGAACGCCTCACCGAGGGTCAGCCTCAGGTAGTCCTCGACCTCGCGACGCTCGTGGCGCCGCTCGGCGAGGGCCGTCGAGGCCACCATGGCGTTGCGGCACGAGCTGCGCTGGCACTCCTGCGCCCACCACAGCAACGGCCGGACGAGTGGTGCGACCAAGTGGTTCATGTCTGCCTCCTCGAGGAGCGGGCGGAGTGGAGGTCTGCCGCTCCTGTCCTTTCGAGGCTAGGGAGCCGGGTTGTCGGGAGCGTCTCGCCCGTGTGACGAGCGGGTGAACAACCCGGCACACGAGGGCTGTGTCAGACGCCGTCCTCGATGCGGCGCAGCATGTCCTCGATGATCGTCCTCTCGTGCTCGAGATAGGACAGTCCCCAGTCGGCCACCAGCGAGGGGTAGCGGTAGGACTGGTCTGGTGCGTCGCGGCCCTGCAGCGAGACGCGCACCTTCTCCAGCGCGGCGTGCTCGGTGTCGAGGGCGTCGAGGTGGTCAAGCAGCAGCCGGCGTACGGACTCGGGGTCGATCAGGGCGCCGAGGACGAGCCGCAGCGCCACGGGGTGCTTGAGCACCGGGAAGCCGACAGGGGTCTGCGACATCCAGTGGTCCAGGGCGGTGCGGCCCTTCCGGGTCAGGGAGTACGCCGTGGCCCGCCCGTCACCGACCTTGCGCACCAGCCGGTGGCGGTGCAGCCGGTCGAGCTCGGAGTACACCTGGCTCATCGCCGGGGAGACCCAGTAGAACCGCAGCGTCCGGTCGGCTCGCTGCTTGAGCTCGTAGCCGGTCAGCGGCTCGCCGAAGGTGAGCAGGCCGAGCAGCGCGTAGGAGGTGACCGGGAGCTCTTGACGCATGGTCCGATCAGGATAGTGTTCCTGTTAGGAATAAGCGAGGAGGCGCAGCATGGCTGGCAACGAGACGGTGCTGATGATCGGCACCCGCAAGGGACTGTGGATCGCCCGGTCCGACGAGGCCCGGCAGGAGTGGACCGTGGACGGTCCCCACCTGCCGCTGATGGAGGTCTACTCGGTCATGGTCGACACGCGCGGCGCGAGCCCCCGGCTGCTGGCGGGTGCCTCGCTGAGCTGGACCGGGCCGCAGGTCTTCAGCTCCGACGACCTCGGTGCGTCCTGGAAGGAGCACCCGATCGGGTTCCCCGAGGGCACCGATGCCTCCGTGGAGCGGACCTGGCAGCTCGCTCCCGGGACCGAGGACAACGTCGTCTACGCCGGCACCGAGCCGGGGGCGGTCTTCCGCTCCGAGGACGGAGGCGAGACCTTCGCCCTCGAGCAGGCGCTGTGGGACCACCCGCACCGACCGGAGTGGAACGCGGGCTACGGCGGGCAGGCCTTCCACACCCTGCTGCCGCACCCCACCGACCCGCTGTCGGTGACCGCCGCGATCTCGACCGGTGGCGTCTATCAGACCAGGGACGGCGGCGCCTCCTGGGAGCCGCGCAACCAGGGCATCCGCGTGGACTTCGCGCCCGACGGGCAGAACTACCCCGAGTTCGGCCAGTGCGTGCACAAGGTGGCCCGGCACCCCTCGCGTCCGGAGCGGCTGTTCCTGCAGAACCATGGCGGGGTCTATCGCTCCGACGACGAGGGCGAGACGTGGGTGGACATCGCTGAGGGGCTGCCCTCCGACTTCGGGTTCCCGGTCGTGGTGCACCCGCACGAGCCGGACACGGTCTTCGTCTTCCCGGTCGTCGGGGAGGGCCGCTTCCCCGCCGAGGGCAAGGCCCTGGTCTGGCGCTCGCAGGACGCCGGGGAGACCTGGCAGCCGCTGGGGGAGGGACTGCCGGAGGAGTTCTACGCCGCCGTGATGCGCGACGCGATGTGCACCGACGCCCACGACTCCGCGGGCCTCTACTTCGGTGGCCGCAACGGCAGCGTCTGGGGCTCCGCCGACTCCGGGGAGAGCTGGCGCCAGGTCGTGGTCAACCTGCCCGACGTGATGTCGGTCCGGGCCGCCGCGGTCTAGCGAGCGCCGGCCGGCACCTCGTCGCCGGTCAGGGCGCGCAGCTCGGCGGGGTCGAGCTTCTGCGCTCGCCGCGCGGCGAGCGTGGTCACTGCGAGCGCACCGAGTCCCCAGAGCACGAGCAGGACGATGTCGCCGGCCAGCGAGCCGACCTGACCTCCCAGCGTGAGCCGGGCGAAGCCGTCGGCCGCACGCGCCACTGGAAGCACGGTGTTGAGCACCTGGAAGGGCCCGGGCGCGGTGTCGATCGGGACCAACCCGCCCAGGGAGACCAGCTGTACGGCGGCGAAGGCGATCGAGGCGATCCAGCCCCGGCGCTGGCCGCTGACCGCGACGAAGGCCTGGTTGAGCGCTGCGAAGACGGCTGCCGCCAGCACCATCAGCGCGGCGACGCCGACCGGGGACTCCATCTCGGCGCCGAACAGGACCGCGGCGGTGAGCAGGAGTGCGGACTGCGCCGCTCCGATCGCGACCGCGGGCAGCCAGCCGGCCAGCGTGATCCTCCGGCCGGGGACGCCGCGTCGCAGCCAGTGGGCGGGGAGCGCCTGCCGCACGAGATAGGTGACGAAGGCGCCCAGCCACAGGGCGAAGGCCAGCACGGCCGGGAGCAGCAGGGTGGTGCCGTCCCGAGAGGCGTTCAGGCTCTGGGCGGTGGTGCGCACCGGGTCCGCGAGCACCTCGGGCTTGCCCTGGGCCGCGTCCGGGATCGCTTGGGCACCCTCGCGCAGGCCGGAGGCGAGCCGGGTGGAGCCGGAGTCGAGTCGGCCGGTGCCCGCGGCGAGCTCCTGGCTCCCGGAGGCGAGCCGTCCGGCTCCGCCGCGTGCCTGTCCGAGTCCTGCTGCCAGCTTCTCTGCGCCCGCGTCGAGCTCGCGGGCCCCCGTGGCCAGCTCGCCCGCCCCGGCGGCGAGCTGGCCCGCCCCGGTGGAGGCCTGGTCGATGGCGTCGGTGAGCTGGGGCGTGGCGTCGGCGAGCCGGTCGGTGCCCGCGGCGAGCTGACGGGCCCCGTCCGCGAGCCGGTCGGCGTTGCGGCCGGCCACGCCTGCGGCCTGGAGGGTGCCGGCGCACAGCCGCGGGTTGGTCGCGGTGACCGCCGGGTTCGTCGTACACGCGGTCGCCCAGGCCTTGACGATCTCGGTGTAGGGCCCCACGCCGCCGGAGACCTGGCTGGCGCCGTCGGCCAGCTGGCGGGTCTGCCCCGGCAAGGCGTCGGTGCGCCGCGACAAGGTGTCGAGCCCGTCGTCGAGGCGGCCGGCGCCCTGCTGCAGCCGGGAGGCGCCGCCGGAGAGCTCCCCGGTGCCGTCCGCGAGCTGGTCGGCGCCGGCGGCGAGCCGGCCGAGGCCGGTGGCCAGCGAGGAGGCGCCCCCTCCCAGCTGGCGGGCGCCGTCGTCGAGACGTGTCGTCCCCTCGGCCAGCTGCCCGGCGCCGTCTGCGGCGTCGGTGAGCCGGCCCTTGAGCTTGCCGGTCTGCTCGTTGAGGCCCTGCAGGTAGGTCGAGGTCACGCGTCGTCCGAGGCGTGCGGCCGCGACGTCGGCCACCTGCTTGCTGGCCTCGCCGATCACCGCGCTCGACGCGTCGTTGGTCTGCAGCGTGATCCCGGCACGGGTGGGGGAGTCGTCGGTGATCTTCGACAGCGTCTGCGAGAAGTCGCGGGGGATGGTCACCACCGCGTAGTAGTCGCCGTCGCGCAGGCCTGCGCTGGCCTTCGCGGCGTCGGTGAGCTCCCAGCCGAGGCTGCTGTCCTGCGGGTCGCTCGGCGAGGTCAGGCCCGCGGCGAGCAGGCGGCCGGCGGCGATCACCTGCGCGTTCTTGCCCTTGCCCATCGTCACCGGCTTGTCGAGGTTGACCACGGCGGCAGGCACCCGGTCCGCACGCTCATAGCGGTCGCCCATGGACCACAGCACCAGTGCCCCGAAGAGCATCGGGAGCAGGAGAGTGCCGGCGAGCACCCGGTTGATGCGGTTCACAGCGCTGCCTCCTGGGTCAGGCTCGGGACAAGGGGTACGACGGTCGCGTCGACGGGTGCGCCGGAGACCGAACCCAGTCCGGCGACCACGGTGGTGCCCGAGTCGACCAGCTGGGTCAGCGCCTCCCAGCGCCGCGCGACCTCGTCGTCGCTGGCGAAGTCGTCGACGTCGTCGACCACCACGAGCCGGGTGCCGCGGAGCCGGGCGAGCTCCGCGCGGGAGGGGAAGCGCTCGAGCAGGCCCACCTCGCGTCGCAACACCGCGCCCTCGTCGGGCAGCACCCGGTCGAGCACGACCAGGCGCCCGTCGACGTCGACCCGGCCGGTGAGGGCTGCGAGCAGCGCTCGACGGGCGGCGCGGTCCGCGGAGGCGACGGCGACCAGGGAGGGCTCCCGGACGACCAGGGAGACCGGCTCCAGGATCGCCGGGACCGAGACGTTCTCCGCGCGCACCAGGACCGCGCCGTGGACCCGGCTCCATTCCTGGTGCTCCACCTGGTGCTGCAGTCCGACCCCCTCGACGTCGAGCACGGGCAGGCGGCGGTCCAGCCATTGCGGCAGCCACCAGGCCCGGTCCCCGAGCAGGGTGAGCACCGCCGGCACGAGGGTCATCCGGACGAGGAAGGCGTCGACGAAGACGCCGACGGCCAACCCCAGGGCGACCGGCTTCACGCTGAGGTCGCTGTGCGGGACGAAGGCGGCGAAGACGCTGATCATGATGACGGCCGCGGCTCCGACGACCCGGGCGCTGGCGGTGAAGCCGGCGGTGACGGCTCGCCGGGCGTCGCGGGTGTGCACGTACTCCTCGCGCATCCGGGAGACCAGGAAGACCTCGTAGTCCATCGCCAGGCCGAACAGCACACCCATCAAGATGATCGGCAGGAACGAGATCACCGGACCGACCTTGGCCACGTTGAGGGCCTCGGCGAACCAGCCGTACTGGAAGACCGCCGTCACGGCGCCGAAGGAGGCGCCGACCGAGAGCAGGTAGCCCAGCGTGGCCTTGATCGGTACGGCGATCGACCGGAAGACCATCGTCAGCAGGAGCAGCGAGAGCCCGATCACCACCAGCCCGAAGGGCAGCAGAGCGTCGCGCAGTCGTTGGGAGACGTCGATCGTGACGGCCGTCTGCCCGGTCACGGCCAGGTCGGTGACGTCGTACCTCTGCTCCAGGCCGGGGCGGGCGTCGCGGATCGCCGTCACGAGGTCCGCGGTGGCCTGGTCGGTCTGGGATCCCTCGGGCAGCACCTGGACCACCCCGAGGTCCGCGCCGCGGTTGGGGGTGGACAGGGCGATCGCCCGGACGCCGTCGAGCCGGCCGAGGTCACGACCGATGTCCTCCATCACCCCGACCGGGTCGGTGGTGCGGATGATGTCGACGGTGACGAGCAGGGGGGCGTTGAAGCCCGGCCCGAAGTCGCGGCTGATCAGGTCGTAGGTCGTGCGCTGGCTGGTGCCACGGTCGGCGGTGCCGTTGTCGGGGAGACCCAGGGCGAGGTCCTTGGCCGGGAGGGCGAGCACGAGCAGCACGCCGATCGTCAGCACGGCCGTCAGTGCCGGGACCCGGGTCACCAGGGCGACCCAGCGGGCGCCGAGCGTGCGCCTGCCGTCCGCGGCGGCCGTGGCGTTGCGGGCAGCCCTCGACCCGGGACGTGGCCTGAGTCGCTCACCGGCGAGGGCGAGGAGCGCGGGCACCACGGTCAGGGCGACGGCCACGGCGACGGCCACGGCTGCCGCGCCGGCGTAGCCCATCACGGTGAGGAACGGGATCCGGGCGACCACCAGGCCGCACAGGGCGATCACCACCGTGGCGCCGGCGAAGATCACGGCGCTGCCGGAGGTGGCCAGGGTGCGGGCGATCGACTCCTCGACCGGCAGGCCGTCCGCGAGCTGGGCGCGGTGGCGGGAGACGATGAACAACGCGTAGTCGATCCCGACCGCCAGCCCGATCATCAGTGCCAGCGAGGGGGTCGAGGTGTTCACGTCGGTCACGGCGGCCACCGAGAGCAGCCCGGTCATCGCCACCGCGACGCCGATCAGAGCGGTCAGGATGGGCATCCCGGCCGCGAGCAGCGAGCCGAAGGTCAACGCGAGGACCAGCATCGCCACCAGCACGCCGACGGCCTCGGTCGGGCTGAGCGTGACCTGGGTGTTGGTGAAGATCGATCCGCCGAGGTGCACCTCGAGGTCCGTGCCCGCGGGCACCTGGGCAGCCTGCTCCAGGGCGTCGACGGTGGCCGGGTCGAGCCGGTCCAGGGGGACGTCGAGCAGCACCTGGACCAGGGCGTCGCGGCCGTTCTCGCTCAGCGAGAGGGCGCGGTCCTTCTTGGCGAAGGGGTCGGTGACGATCTGGACGTGCTCGACCTGCTCGACCTTGTCGAGGACCCGGCCGACCTGGCCGGCGTACGCCGTGACCCGCTCGCCCTCGGGGGCCACGAAGAGGATCTGCCCGGAGGTGCCGGCCAGCTCGGGGAAGCGGTCGTTGAGGGTGTCCAGGCCGCGCTGCGACTCGGTGCCGGGGATGGAGAGGTCGTCCTGGAGCTGTCCGCCCAGACCGACCGACAGGGCGCCCATCGCCACCACCAGCAGCAGCCACAGCGCCAGCACCGCCTTGGCCCGTCGTGCGACGGTGTGGCCCAGGCGGGAGAGGAAGGACGACATGTCCGATACGATAACGTATCGGATTCACTGACGAATCGAGTCTGGAGGTGACCTTCGTGACAGTTCCGGTCCGGCGACGCGAGAACACCCGGGCGCGGCTGATCGCCGCTGCCGAGGAGGTGTTCGCCGCCACGGGGTCGCGACGAGTCACCGTGGACGACCTGGTCAACGCCGCGGGGTTCACCCGAGGGGCGTTCTACTCCAACTTCGCCAGCATCGAGGAGGTCTTCGTCGCGGTCTTCCGCGAGCTCTCCGAGGCGATGATCGACACCGTCCGCACCGTGATCGACGAGACCTCCGACGAGGAGTTCTCGATCGGGCTGATCCTGGAGCGGCTGGGTCCGACCGCTCAGCGCTGGCACGTGATCCAGACCGAGTTCACCCTGCTGGCCCTGCGCAGTGAGGAGGCCCGGGCGACCTTCGTCGAGCACCACGACCTCTTCGAGGACCAGATGGTGACGCTGATCCGCGACGTCCTGGACCGGCTCGGCCGCGAGCCCACGATCGCGATCAAGCAGCTCAGCGAGACCGCGATCGGGCTCTACCTGCACGCCCTCACCCAGGAGGGGCTGGGGATGACCACGCTGGACTTCACCGAGCTGACCGAGACCGTGCTGCCGCAGGTGCTGCTCGGGTTGTCGCGCGAGAAGTAGATGGATCAGTCGCCGGCCCCCTGGACCCAGGTCGCCCCGGTGGTGGCGGCGATCGTGGAGGGCCCGGTCGGAGACCCGGTCGACCTTGGCGGCAGCACCCGCTCGCACGTCTGGCGGGTCCGGTCCGGCGACGCGTCGTACGTCGTGAAAGCGGTGCAGGCGACCGCCGAGGGGGACCCGTTCGCCCGGGAGGCGGCGTCACTGGGCGCTCTTGGCGGGTCCGGGGTCGCACCCGGGCTGGTCGGCATGTCCATGGATCCGGCGCTCGTGGTGATGGAGGACCTCGGTGTCGGCCACCACCTCGCCGACGCGCTGCTCAGCGACGACCGGGGTCTCGCTGCCGGGACGCTGCGGGCCTGGGCCAGCTCGGTCGGCCGACTGCACCGCGCCGGCACGCCGGCCGTGCTCGACGACTTCACCCGGCGTCTCGGCGCGATCGCGCCGGACGCCCCCGCCCACGGCACGGGACGGCTGACCGAACGGGCTGCCGGGCTGTGGCGCGGGCAGGCCGAGGACGCTCGGCGTCGACGTGGAGCCGGCGCTCGCGGCGCTCGACCTGCTGGTCGCGCAGCTCTCCGACGTAGCGCCGGTGCTGACCCCAGGTGACACCTGTCCCGACAACAACGTCGTCGCCGGAGCCGGGACCGACCTGCGCCTGCTCGACTTCGAGGGCGCCGAGATTCGCGCCCGGCCTGGGACGTCGCCTGCCTGCGCGTGCCCTGGCCCTCCTGCTGGTGCGCGTGGACACTGCCCCCGGGCGAGACGGAGCAGGCGCTGGACGCCTACCGGTCGAGTGTCGGTTCGGCCTACGTCGGCAGCCGCGCGTTCGACGACGACCTCGAGATCGCCACGATCGCCTGGTCGGTGATCAGCGTGGGGTGGTTCCTGGAGCGGGCCCTCGTGGGCGAGCAGGAGCCGGACCCCCGGATCCCGCAGCGGCGGCAGATGGTGCAGCACCGGCTGCGCCGGGTGGCCGGCTCCTCCGGGCCGGACGCGCTGGTGTCCTTCGCAGCGGACGTGGTCGCCGTGCTGGAGGACCGCTGGGGTGACCTCCGGCTTCCGCTCGGTCCTGCGTGGCGGCCCGCGGACTGAGCCGGCCCGCGGGGCGCCGCCGGGTGCGGAATAGTCTCGGGCCATGACTTCCGGCGACCCCACTGACGGCATCGACATCAAGCCCCGCTCCCGCGACGTCACCGACGGCCTCGAGCGGGCGGCGGCCCGGGGGATGCTGCGCGCGGTGGGCATGGGCGACGACGACTGGGTCAAGCCGCAGATCGGGGTGGCCTCGAGCTGGAACGAGATCACCCCCTGCAACCTCTCGCTCGACCGGCTGGCCAAGGCGGTCAAGAACGGGGTGCACGCGGGCGGCGGCTACCCGCTGGAGTTCGGCACGATCTCGGTCTCCGACGGCATCTCGATGGGCCACGAGGGGATGCACTTCTCGCTGGTCTCCCGAGAGGTGATCGCCGACTCGGTGGAGACCGTGATGATGGCCGAGCGCCTCGACGGCTCGGTGCTGCTCGCCGGCTGCGACAAGTCCCTGCCGGGGATGCTGATGGCGGCGGCTCGGCTCGACCTCGCCTCGGTGTTCCTCTACGCCGGGTCGATCATGCCGGGCCAGGTCGACGGCAACGACGTCACCATCATCGACGCCTTCGAGGCGGTCGGCGCCTGCCTGGCCGGGAAGATCACCCGTGAGGAGGTCGACCGGATCGAGCGCGCGATCTGCCCCGGTGAAGGTGCCTGCGGCGGGATGTACACCGCCAACACGATGGCCGCGGTCGCCGAGGCGCTCGGGATGAGCCTGCCGGGCTCGGCGGCACCGCCGGCCGTCGACCGTCGGCGCGACGGGTTCGCCCACCGCTCCGGCGAGGCGGTCGTGGAGATGCTGCGCCAGGGCATCACCGCCCGCCAGGTGATGACCTTGGAGGCGTTCGAGAACGCGATCGCCGTGGTGATGGCGCTCGGCGGCTCCACGAACGCCGTACTCCACCTGCTCGCGATCGCGCGCGAGGCCGAGGTCGACCTCACCATCGACGACTTCAACCGGATCGGCGACAAGGTGCCGCACCTGGGTGACCTCAAGCCCTTCGGTCGGTTCGTGATGAACGACGTCGACAAGATCGGCGGCATCCCGGTGGTGATGAAGGCGCTGCTCGACGCGGGCCTGATGCACGGCGACTGCCTGACCGTGACCGGCAAGACGATGCGCGAGAACCTCGAGGCGCTCGCGCCGGCCGCCCTCGACGGGGAGGTGCTGCGCACGCTGGACAAGCCGATCCACAAGACGGGTGGACTGACCATCCTGAAGGGCTCGATGGCCCCCGAGGGCGCGGTCGTGAAGTCGGCCGGCTTCGACGACTCCACTTTCACCGGCACCGCGCGGGTCTTCGACGGCGAACGGGCCGCGATGGACGCGCTCGAGGCCGGCCAGATCACCGGCGGCGACGTCGTGGTGATCCGCTACGAGGGCCCCAAGGGTGGCCCGGGCATGCGCGAGATGCTGGCGATCACCGGCGCCATCAAGGGCGCCGGCCTGGGCAAGGAGGTGCTGCTGATCACCGACGGCCGCTTCTCCGGCGGCACCACCGGCCTGTGCGTGGGCCACATCGCCCCCGAGGCCGCCGACGCCGGCCCGATCGCCTTCGTCCGCGACGGCGACCAGATCACCCTCGACGTCGCCGGGCGCACCCTGGACCTCGCGGTCTCCGCCGAGGACCTCGCCGCCCGGGCGCAGGGCTGGACCCCCAACCCCCCGAAGTACACCCGCGGCGTGCTCGGGAAGTACGCCAAGGTGGTGCAGTCGGCGGCGCATGGTGCGGTGTGCGGGTAGGGGCTGCGGTTTTTCACGTTCTCTTGTGAAACTGGCACTTCTCTGCCGTTGCAATGGCAGAGAAGTGCCAGTTTTGGCAGGGGAGTGAGGTCGTACGGCGGCCCGCCGCGGCCGCGAGCCGAGCCCAGCCAGCTATTTCAACCAAGCGGTTGACAAGCGTGCTCGACGGGTGTGTGCTGGATGTCAACCAAATGGTTGAGGAGTCCACCATGTCGGATCAGCTCTCCAAGGTGTTCGCCGCGTTGGCGGACCCCACCCGGCGGGACCTCGTCGCGCGACTGTGCGACGGCGATGCGTCGGTGAACCAGCTCGCAGCGCCGTACGACGTGAGCGTGCAAGCGGTCTCCAAGCACCTCAAGGTGCTCGAGGGGGCAGGGCTGGTCAGTCGGGGCGGCGCGGCGTACCGGCGACCGGTGCATCTCGAGGCCGAGGTCTTCGACCTCGTCACGGCATGGGTCGAGCGTTACCGGCGGGAGGCGGAGGAGCGCAACCGGCGGCTCGATGTCGTGCTGGCCGAGATGAACGACCCGCAGGCCCAGGACTCCTCGACCCAGACCAGGAGAGGGAAGGCGTCATGAGCGCAACGATGAGGACCGCAGACGGCACCACCGCGATCGAGGCGGACCCCGACGTACCGCTGATCCGGATGACCCGCGACTTCCACGCGACCGCCTCGCAGCTGGTGCGCGCGCACACCGATGCCGAGCTGTTCGCGCGCTGGGTCGGTCCGAACGACACCGAGACCAGGGTGACCGAGTGGGATGCGCGTACGGGAGGCAGCTACCGCTACGTCGTACGACACGGTGACACCGAGGAGGGCTTCCGGGGGTGCTTCCACGAGGTCGGCGAGGCACGGCTGGTGCAGACGTTCACCTGGGAGGGCATGCCCGAAGGAGTCTCGCTGGACACGATGTGGTTCGAGGACCTCGGCGACGGGCGCACCCGGATGCACGCCACCTCCCTTGTGGACAGCTTTGCGTCCCGCGACGGGATCCTGGCGAGCGGCATGGAGAGCGGCGTCAACGACGGTTACGCCAAGCTCGATCAGCTGCTGGCGGGCGGGGTCGTCTGACCCGCCGGGACGTCATACGAAGTGGTCGTCGGGGCAACCAGGAGGTATGACGTCCCACCGGAGGCCGCGGCGGCGCGTGCTTGGCTGGCGCACATGGACCAGCGGATCAGCTTCATCACCCTGGCGGTCGCCGACCTTGCCCGAACCCGGGCGTTCTACGTCGACGGGCTGGGGTGGACGCCCGAGCTCGAGGTGCCCGGTGAGGTGTTGATGATCCGGGCAGGGGACAAGCTGGTCCTCTCGCTGTGGTCGGAGCAGGGCTTCGAGGCGGAGGTCGGACCGATCCGCCGTGGCGACGGGATGGCCCCGATCACGCTGGCGCACAACGTCGCGACCGAGGCGGAGGTCGACGCGATCCTCGCGCTCGCCACGAGCCTGGGCGCGCAGACACGCTCGGCGGAGCGACGCGAATGGGGCGGCTACAGCGGCTACTTCGCCGACCCGGACGGGTTCTCCTGGGAGATCGCCTTCAACCCCGGGGAGATCGGCCGGCTGGTCCTCCCGGACTGACTCGCGCAAGACGTCATACGAGTCGGCGGCGCGAGCGACCACTTCGGATGACGCTGCTGCCGCAGAGGCGACCCACCCTCACCTCAGCGCGGAAGCCGGCAGGTCGAACCAGCGCAGGTGCTCGAAGTCCGCGGTCAGCGAGCCCGGCGGGGTGAGGTCGGGCGGGGGACTCTCGGCGAGGATCTTCGCGCCGTCCGCGAGGTGCTGCTCGAGCAGCGACTCGTCGCCGGACAGGTGCGAGGTCGGCGCGTGCATGCCGGTCTCGTCGTAGCTGATCGCCCCGAGGCGCAGCGGCGGCTCGACCACCCCGTCGCGGTGGGTCCAGATGCCGGTGGCGGTCTCGAAGCGGTAGTCGCCGAGCAGCCGCCAGCCGTCGCGGGCCACGAGACGTACGGCGGAGACGATGTAGTCCGCGACCGTGTCGGAGAGGAAGTAGTTGAAGTTCACCCGCACCCACCCGGGCTTGATGCCCTCGCAGCCACCGGTGATCTCGCGCTCGAACTCGTGACTGCGCTCGATGTCGATGCCCAGGAGCCGGTGCCCGTAGGGGCCGGCGCACGAGCAGCCGCCGCGCGACTGGATCCCGAAGAGGTCGTTGAGCACCGCCACCACGAAGTTGTGGTGCAGGTAGCGACCCGACGGCGCGCGGACCACGAAGGAGACGATCGAGAGCCGCTCGGCCTCCAGGTTGCCCAGGATCTCGAGTGCGGGCTCCTCGCGCCACGCCGCCACCGCCCGGCCGAGCAGTCGTTCCTCCGAGGCGCGGATCGTCGCGACGCCCACCGCCTGCTTGAGCTGGAAGACCAGGCCGGCACGCACCGACTCGATGATCGCCGGGGTGCCGCCCTCCTCGCGGTGCTCGGGGTCGGGCAGGTAGGCGTGGTCGGCGTCGTTGACGTAGGCCACCGTGCCACCGCCCGGGACGTCGGGCACCCGGTTGTCGAACAGGTCGCGCCGGGCGACGAGCACGCCGGGCGTCGATGGGCCGCCGATGAACTTGTGCGGCGAGAGGAAGATCGCGTCCTTGTAGGCCAGCGGGTGCTCCCCGCTGGGGTCGCACATCTCGATCTCGATGTACGGCGCAGCCGCTGCGAAGTCCCAGAACGACAGGGCGCCGTGCTGGTGCAGGATCTCTGAGACGGCGACGGTGTCGGAGACGATCCCGGTCACGTTGGAGGCCGCGGAGAACGAGCCGATCAGGAGCGGCCGCCCGGCGTACTCCTGCAGCGCGGAGCGCAGCGCGGCGAGGTCGATGTGACCGTCGGCGTCCTGCTGGATCGTGACCACGTCGGCGATCGACTCCCGCCACGGGATCTCGTTGGAGTGGTGCTCGTAGGGGCCGATGAACACCACCGGTCGTTCGGCGGCGGGGATGTGCGCGAGCAGGTGGTGGCGGTCCTCGAGCGCGGAGGGGATCCGCAGGCCCATCACCCCGATCAGCTTGGAGATCGCGCCGGTGGTGCCGGAGCCGGCGAAGATCACGACCGTCTCCTCGTCACCGCCGACCGCCTCGTGGATGATCCGGCGGGCGTCCTCGCGCAGGCGGGTGGTCTGTAGGCCGGTGCCGCTGGACTCGGTGTGGGTGTTGGCGTAGCCGGGGAGCACCTCGTCGCGGATGAAGTCCTCGATGAACGAGAGCGCCCGGCCGGAGGCGGTGTAGTCGGCGTAGGTGACGCGGCGCTCGCCGTACGGCGTCCGCATCACGTGGTCCTCGCCGATCACGGAGTCGCGGACCAGCCTGACCAGCATCGACTCGACCATCCGCCGAGTCTAGGCTCGCGCCATGCCTCGCAACGAGTACGGGCAGCCTGTGGGGCACGACGTGACGTGGACCGCGATCGAGCCGATCGCGCCCGTCACGCTGACCGGCCGCACCTGCCGGCTCGAGCCGCTCGCACGAGCGCACGTCGCGGACCTGTGGCAGGCCCTGTGCGTGGACTCGCCGCCGCAGACGTGGACCTACCTGACCGCCGGCCCGTTCGAGGACCCCACCGCCCTCACGGCGTACGTCGAGACGCTGGGCCGCACCCCGCGGATGGTGCCGCTGGCCGTCCTCGAACCGGAAGGGCGGGCAGCCGGGATCGCCTGCTTCATGCGCGACGACCCGGCCAACGGCGTGGTCGAGGTCGGCACGATCACCCTCGCTGCCCGGCTGCAGCGGACGATCGCGGCCACCGAGGCGATGCACCTGATGGCTGAGCACGTCTTCGACAAGCGCGGCTACCGACGCTACGAGTGGAAGTGCGACGCGCTGAACGCGCCCTCGCGACGGGCCGCCGAACGGCTCGGCTTCGTCCACGAGGGGGTCTTCCGGCAGGCCCTGGTCTACAAGGGCCGCACCCGGGACACCGCCTGGTTCTCGATCACCGACGGCGAGTGGCCGGCCGTTCGCGAGGCCCACCGCCACTGGCTCCGGGAGGCCAACTTCGACGCGGGTGGCCGCCAGCTCTCACCGCTGAGGATCCCCGGCGTCGCGGGGTGACGTCGTCGGTGGTCGTGGCTACGGTGTCGGCCATGGATGACAAGCAGGGACTGACCGGCCAGCAGATCCTCGACGAGGGGCTGGATGACTGGCGCAAGGTGCTCGACCGGCTGGTGGTGCGCTTCGAGACCGGCAGCTTCAACGCAGGGGCTGCGCTGGTCACCGAGATCGCCCGGCTGGCCGACGCGGCCAACCACCACCCCGACGTGGAGCTGCGCTATCCCCACGTGACCGTGTCGCTGAAGAGCCACGACGTCAAGGCGATCACCCAGCGCGACATCCGGCTCGCCCGGCAGATCAGCGAGGCGGCGGCTGCCGCGGGAGTGGGCGCCTCGACCCACGCCCCCGACGTGCTCGAGCTGGCGCTGGACACCTCCGACCACGAGCGGATCGCGCCGTTCTGGGCTGCGCTGCTCGGTTACGAGGCCAACGGCGACGAGGTCGTCGACCCCGCCGGGCGGCTGCCGACGACCTGGTTCCAGAAGTCCGACTCGACCGCCCCGGACCGGCAGCGCTGGCACCTCGACGTGAGCGTGCCCCATGACGTGGCCGCGGAGCGGATCCAGGCCGCGATCGACGCCGGCGGCACCCTGGTCAGCGACGAGCGCGCCCCGGCCTTCTGGGTGCTGGCCGACGCGGAGGGCAACCAGGCCTGCATCTGCACCTGGCAGTCCCGCGACTAGCCGATCGCGCCGCGGAGGCGTTCATCCTCTGGGACGGTCGTCCCAGCATCCGGGACGGCGGGCAGACTGAGTTGAGCGCCTCCGGGTGCGAGGGGCATGCTGGGGCCATGCGTTTTGACATTCTCGTACGCACGCGACGCGTGAGCTGAGGCCCAGCCCTCAACGCCCACGCGTCGACCCCTCGTCAGCCGACTGGCTCGAGGGGTTTTTTGTTGGCCCGATGCAGCAGCACGAAGACAGCACAGGGAAGATGGAGAGATGACCGATCACAAGGTGAGCCGGGACGGCGCTGCTTCCACAGGGGAGACCCTCACCGGGGCACAGAGCCTGATCCGGTCCCTGGAGAGTGCGGGCGCCGAGAACATCTTCGGCATCCCCGGGGGCGCGATCCTGCCGGCGTACGACCCCCTCTTCGACTCCCGGATCCGGCACATCCTGGTCCGTCACGAGCAGGGTGCCGGCCATGCGGCCCAGGGCTATGCCAGCGCCACCGGCAAGGTCGGCGTCTGCATGGCCACCAGCGGCCCCGGCGCCACCAACCTGGTCACCCCGCTGGCCGACGCGCACATGGACTCGGTGCCGCTCGTCGCGATCACCGGCCAGGTCGGTGCCACCATGATCGGCACCGACGCCTTCCAGGAGGCCGACATCCGCGGCATCACGATGCCGATCACCAAGCACAACTTCCTGGTCACCGACCCGGCCGAGATCCCGCGGGTGATCGCCGAGGCCTTCCACATCGCCTCCACCGGCCGCCCGGGCCCGGTGCTCGTGGACGTCGCGAAGTCGGCGCTGCAGGCCCAGACCACCTACACCTGGCCCACCGAGCTGCACCTCCCCGGCTACCGGCCGGTGACGCGGCCGCACTCCAAGCAGATCCGCGAAGCCACCCGGCTGATCCTGGAGTCGCGCCGCCCGGTGCTCTACGTGGGCGGCGGTGTCATCCGCTCGCGCGCCGACAAGGAGCTGCGCACCCTCGCCGAGCTGACCGGCATGCCGGTCGTGACGACGCTGATGGCGCGGGGTGCCTTCCCCGACAGCCACCCCCAGCACCTCGGCATGCCGGGCATGCACGGCACCGTCGCCGCGGTGGCGGCCCTGCAGAAGAGCGACCTGATCATCAGTCTCGGCGCCCGCTTCGACGACCGCGTCACCGGCAACCTGGACTCCTTCGCCCCCGACGCCAGGGTGATCCACGCCGACATCGACCCTGCCGAGATCGGCAAGAACCGGGTCGCCGACGTGCCGATCGTGGGCGACGCCCGCGAGGTCATCGCCGACCTGACGGTCGCCTTGCAGGCGGAGCAGGACAAGGGCAACACCGGCGACTTCGAGGGCTGGGTGAAGTTCCTCGCCGGCGTCAAGGCCAAGTACCCCGTCGGGTACGACGCTCCGACCGACGGCGGGCTCGCGCCGCAGTACGTCATCGAGCGGCTGAGCGCGATCGCCGGCCCCGAGGCGATCTACACCTCCGGCGTCGGCCAGCACCAGATGTGGGCGACCCACTTCGTGAAGTTCGAGCACCCGAACACCTGGCTCAACTCCGGGGGCCTGGGCACGATGGGCTACGCCGTACCCGCCGCCATGGGCGCCAAGGTGGGCTGCCCCGACACCACCGTGTGGGCCATCGACGGCGACGGCTGCTTCCAGATGACCAACCAGGAGCTGGCCACCTGCACCATCGAGGGCATCCCGATCAAGGTCGCGATCATCAACAACGAGTCGCTGGGCATGGTCCGCCAGTGGCAGACCCTCTTCTACGGGGGGCGCTACTCCAACACCGACCTGCAGTCCAAGCGGGTGCCGGACTTCGTCAAGCTCGCCGAGGCGTACGGCGCCGTGGGGCTGGCGTGCGACAACCCGGCCGACGTCGACTCGACCATCGCCAAGGCGATGGAGATCAACGACGTGCCCGTGGTGGTGGACTTCCGGGTGGAGCGCGACGCGATGGTCTGGCCGATGGTCGCGGCCGGCACCTCCAACAACGACATCAAGTACGCCCGGGACCTCGCGCCCGAGTTCGAGGAGGACGACCTGTGATGAGCGAGCGAACGAGGCGACACAGCCACCCGGGTGCTCCCGGGCCCGTTGCGAAGCGAGGGCCCCGATGAGCACCCACACCCTGAGCGTGCTCGTGGAGAACAAGCCTGGTGTGCTCGCGCGCATCGCCGGGCTGTTCAGCCGGCGTGGCTTCAACATCGACTCGCTCGCAGTCGGCCCGACCGAGCACCCCGAGGTCTCCCGGATGACCATCGTGGTCAGCGTGGACGAGTCCCCGCTGGAGCAGGTCACCAAGCAGCTGAACAAGCTCGTCGAGGTGCTCAAGATCGTCGAGCTCGACGACCGCGACTCGGTGGAGCGCGAGCTCCTGCTGGTCAAGGTCAAGGCCGACACCGAGAGCCGCGGCCAGGTGCTCGACGCCGTCCAGCTGTTCCGCGCCAAGGTCGTCGACGTGGCACCCGACGCGGTCACGATCGAGGTGACCGGCAACGCCGGCAAGCTGCGGGACTTCCTCGCGGTGCTGGAGCCGTTCGGCATCCGCGAGCTCGTCCAGTCCGGAATGGTCGCGATCGGGCGCGGCGGTCGCTCGATCACCGAGCGCACCCTGCGCCCCGTGCCCGTGCCGGTCGCGGCCGCGCACGTCATCCCCAGCTGAGCCCACCGACCTACGACCAACCCAACCCAGGCAACCAAATGAAGGAGAGCCCCCGTGGCTGACATGTTCTACGACGACGACGCCGACCTGGCCCTGATCCAGGGCAAGAACGTGGCCGTGATCGGCTACGGCAGCCAGGGGCACGCCCACGCGCTGTCGCTGCGCGACTCCGGTGTCGATGTCCGCATCGGCCTGCCCGAGAGCTCCAAGAGCCGCGCCAAGGCCGAGGCCGAGGGACTGCGCGTGCTCACCCCCGCCGAGGCGGTGGAGGAGGCCGACGTGGTCGTGATCCTCGCCCCCGACCAGGTGCAGCGGAAGGTCTACGCGGAGGAGATCGAGCCCAACCTGACCCCGGGCGACACCCTCGTCTTCGGGCACGGGTTCAACATCCGCTTCGGCTACATCACCCCGCCCGAGGGCGTCGACGTGTTCATGGTCGCGCCCAAGGGGCCGGGTCACCTCGTGCGTCGCGAGTACGTCGACGGGCGCGGCGTACCCGTCCTGGTCGCGGTGGAGAAGGACGCCTCCGGCAAGGCCTGGGACCTGGCGCTGTCCTACGCCAAGGCCATCGGCGGCCTGCGTGCCGGCGGCATCAAGACCACCTTCACCGAGGAGACCGAGACCGACCTCTTCGGCGAGCAGGCCGTGCTGTGCGGCGGCGCCTCGCAGCTGGTGATGTACGGATTCGAGGTGCTCACCGAGGCCGGCTACCAGCCCGAGGTCGCCTACTTCGAGTGCCTGCACGAGCTGAAGCTGATCGTCGACCTGATGTACGAGGGCGGCATCGCCAAGCAGCGCTGGTCGGTCTCCGACACGGCCGAGTACGGCGACTACGTCTCCGGCCCCCGCGTGATCACCCCTGAGGTGAAGCAGAACATGGTGGCCGTGCTCGAGGACATCAAGAACGGCTCCTTCGCCAAGCGCTTCATCGACGACCAGGAGGCCGGCTCCCCGGAGTTCAACGAGCTCCGCGCCCAGGGCGAGGCCCACCCGATCGAGACCACCGGCCGCGAGCTGCGCAAGCTGATGGCCTGGGTGAAGAGCCACGACTCGGACTACGTCGAGGGCACCGCGACCCGGTGACGGTTTTTCACGTTCTCCTGTGAAACTGGCACTTCTCCGCCGTTGCAACGGCAGAGAAGTGCCAGTTTCGGCGGGGGAGTGGCTCGCCGCGCGCGCCGGCGGGGGAGTGGCTCGCCGCGCGCGCCGGCGGGGGAGTGGCTCGCCGCGCGCGCCGACGGGGGAGTGGCTGCCGCGCGCGCCGGCGGGGCAGTGGCTGCCACGCGCGCCGACGGGGAGTGGCTCGCCCGCGCGCGCCGTCGGTGCATCGCGCGCCCAAGCCGGTCGACCGTACGCCGGCTACTTCACCTCGCTGCGCAACATCAGGGTCAGGCCGAGGACGAGGGGTGCCACCAGCCAGATCATGGTGGCCACCACCAGGTGTGCCCAGTCGGCGCCGGAGATCGTGCCCTCGAACAACGCCCCCTGCGCGTAGTTGAGGTCGACCCAGCCGCGCAGGTCGGCGAACCACGCCTGGAACTGCGCGAGCACCCCGAACACGGTCGGCAGCAGCAGCGAGTAGACGAAGTAGGCCACCAGGGCGCCGGCGGAGTTGCGCATCAGGACGCCGAGCATGAACCCCACGAGGAGGCCGATCACGTTGGCGAGCACGATCAACAGGTGGTCGCCCGCACTGAAGTCCCAGACCGTCGCGGTGCCGCTGATCGCGGTGCCGACCAGGTTGCCGAGGGCACCGACCGCGAACGCGATCACCATCGAGCCCACCCCGACCAGGACCGAGCAGATCGCCTTGGCCCAGATCACCCGGCCGCGGTGCGGCACCAGGGTGAACGTGGTCAGACCGGTGCGCTGGCTCCACTCGCTGGTCACTGAGAGCACCGCCACCATCGGCAGGATCATCGCCATCGGGAAGCCGATGGCGCTCGCGAAGGTCTCGTAGGTCAGCGCCGAGTCCGGGGCGAAGGCGATCACGGCGGCCGTGGCGAGCACCGAGGTGATCGCGATGCTCGCCATCAGCCACCACCCGGACCGGGTGTCGAACATCTTGGCGAACTCCACGCCGACGATTCGGCGCATCGGGATCGGGGCGGGCTCCGGCCGTGCGGTCACTCGCTCCGCGGGCCGTTCCAGGGCGATCGTGCTCATGCTGCAACTCCTTCTCGTTGTGATGCTGCGGTGAGCTCGAGGAACATCTCCTCGAGCCCCGCCCCGCCACCGGAGCGCAGCTCGGTCAGCGCGATGCCGGCCGCGAGGGCCACCCGGCCCACCTCTTCTGGTCCGGCGCCCGTGCGCACGGCACCGTCCCCGGCCGGAACGGCGCTGAGCCCGGCGGCCTCCAGCGCCCGCGCCAGGTCGGCCGGCGCCGCGCTGCGTACGACGGTCCCGGCAGCCTTCAACAGCTCGGTCTTGGTGCCCTGCGCGACGATTCGGCCGTTCCCGATCACCACGAGGTCGTCGGCGATCACCTCGATCTCGTGGAGCAGATGGGAGGACAGCAGCACCGTGCCACCGGCGTCGGCGTACCCGCGCAGGAGGTCACGCATCCACCTGATCCCGGCAGGGTCGAGCCCGTTGGCCGGCTCGTCGAGGATCAGCACCTCCGGGTCGCCGATCAGGGCGGTGGCGATGCCGAGCCGCTGGCGCATCCCGAGGGAGTAGTTCCGCACCCGCCGGTCGGCCTCGGCCCCGGTGAGACTGACCCGGTCGAGCATCTCGCCCACCCGACGTCGCGGCAGGCCCATCGTGCGCTGGGCGATGGTGAGGATCTCGCGGCCGCTGCGCCCGGCGTGCTGGGCCGAGGCGTCCAGGAGCACCCCGACAGCGAGGCCGGGGTTGGGGAGGTCGGCGAAGCGGCGCCCCGAGAAGCTGCTCCCCGCGATCTGCACCCCGCCTGCGGTGGGTGGGGTCAGCCCGACCATCACCCGCATGGTGGTGGACTTCCCGGCACCGTTGGGGCCCAGGAAGCCGGTCACCCGGCCGGGACTGGCGGTGAAGCTGACGTCGTCGACGGCGGTGAAGCCGGCGTACTTCTTGGTGAGGGACTCGACTGTGATCATGGGCAGCAGCCTCCCCGCCGGGACGCGGACCGCGCATCGGGGAGGATGCTGGATCAACCCCTGAACCACCCCCTGAGCCGTCTCGGGGTCGCCCTTCGCACCAAGGGCCCGGAGGTGGAACATCCGCGACCTCGATGCCGTTGTGCCGCACATGAGAATCGAGATCTGGTCCGACATCGCCTGCCCCTGGTGCCTGATCGGCAAGCGGCGCCTGGAGAGCGCGCTGAGCCGCGCCGGCCACGGCGAGGAGATCGAGCTGGTCTACCGCTCCTTCCTGCTGGACCCCTCGTCGCCGCAGGTCCCCGACGGGCGCACGACCGCGGAGCATCTGGGTGCCAAGTACGGCGGAGGCGCCGCGGCGGGCCAGCAGATGGTCGACCGGATGGAGGCGGTCGCCGCCGAGGAGGGACTGCTGTTCCGCCTCGGTGAGGCCCAGCGGGTCAGCACCCTCGATGCCCACCGGCTGCTGCACCTCGCATTGGCCGAGGGCGGCCCGGCACTGCAGGGCCGGCTCAAGGAGGAGCTCCTCGGCGCCTACATGCTGCGGGCGGAGAACGTCGCGGACCACGACACCTTGCGGCGTACGGCGGACAAGGTCGGCCTCCCGGCCGCACGGGTGGAGGCGCTGCTGGCGAGCCAGGAGTACGCCGACGCGGTCGAGGCCGACATCCGCGAGGCCGCGGCACTGGGCGCCACCGGGGTGCCGTTCTACGTGATCGACCGCAAGTACGGCGTCTCCGGCGCCCAGCCCGCCGACACCTTCTGGCAGGTGATCGAGCGCGCCTGGGCCGAGCAGCAGCCGGTGCTGCAGCACCTGTCCGGCGAGGACCACGACGCCGCCTGCGGACCGGACGGCTGCGCGATCTGATGTTCGGCGGTTGTCCACAGATCGGGTTCCCGACCTGTGGACGAACGCCCTTTCCTGTGGACGAGTGACCCACATCTGTGGAGGACACGCCGACACCGGAAAACAGCGGCAAACTAGGGGCTCCGACCCCTTGTGCGGGGCCCCCGGCAGGCGTAGACATCTCCTACGCACTCCCTTCGGGGAGAGCGGGATCGTTCGAAGCAAAGGTCCATACGGCAGGGAGACTTGCCGCGGTGTGCAGGTGACGGCCACCGGGACCGGACGCGACGAACGACCGATCGGAAGGTCACCGTTCTCCGGTCAAACAGAAGGGCCCAGCAACTCATACTTGCTGGGCCCTTCGCCTATTGAGGCCCCTGCTGCCCCCGCGCGGTGGGGGCCTCGGACCGCGAGGCCACCTCACGATAGCGCCGGCCGGTCCGGGAACCGCCGGTTTCGGCTAGTCTGGCAGGCGCACAGCGTCGTGCAGCCGCGCAACCTCACCTCCACGTCAGGACCGCTGTGACGCCTCCCCGCTCCCGTCCCGTAGTGCTTCTCGCCGAGGAGCTCAGCCCCGCGACGGTCGAGGCACTCGGCCCCGACTTCGAGATCCGCAGCTGCGACGGCAGCGACCGGGGCGCCCTGCTCGCCGCGATCGTGGACGTCGACGCGATCCTGGTGCGCTCGGCCACACAGGTCGACGCCGAGGCCCTGGCCGCGGCGGGGCGGCTCAAGGTGATCGCCCGCGCCGGAGTCGGCCTGGACAACGTCGACGTCCGGGCGGCCACCCAGAACGGCGTGATGGTCGTCAACGCGCCCACCTCCAACATCGTCAGCGCGGCCGAGCTCGCCGTCGGGCTGATGCTCGCAGCGGCTCGCCACATCGCTCCCGCGCACGCGGCCCTGACCCGGGGGGAGTGGAAGCGCAGCAAGTTCACCGGCGCAGAGCTGTTCGAGAAGACCCTCGGGATCGCCGGGCTGGGCCGCATCGGGGTCCTGGTGGCACAGCGGCTGGCCGCCTTCGGCATGGAGATCATCGCCTTCGACCCCTACGTGCAACCCGGTCGCGCGGCCCAGATGGGGGTGCGGATGGTCAGCCTCGAGGAGCTGATGGCCGAGTCCGACTTCCTCAGCGTGCACCTGCCCAAGACCCCGGAGACCGCGGGACTGATCGGCGCCGACGAGCTCGCGCTGGCCCGACCCGGCCTGGTCCTGGTCAATGCGGCTCGCGGCGGGATCGTCGACGAGGCGGCGCTGTACGACGCACTGAAGGCCGGTCGGATCGGCGCCGCCGGGCTCGACGTCTTCGCCCAGGAGCCGTGCACCGACTCGCCGTTGTTCACCCTGGAGAACGTCGTGGCCACCCCGCACCTGGGCGCCTCCACCGACGAGGCGCAGGAGAAGGCGGGTGTCGCGGTGGCCCGCTCGGTGCGGCTGGCCCTGGCCGGCGAGCTGGTCCCCGACGCCGTGAACGTGCAGGGCGGGGTGATCGCCGAGGACGTCCGCCCCGGGATCGCCCTGGTGGAGAAGCTCGGCCGGATCTTCACCGCGCTGGCGGCCGAGGTCGCCCAGCAGATCGACGTCGAGGTCCGCGGGGAGATCGCCGAGCACGACGTCAAGGTGCTCGAGCTCGCTGCGCTGAAGGGGGTCTTCGCCGATGTCGTCGAGGACCAGGTCTCCTACGTCAACGCCCCGCTCTACGCGGCCGAGCGCGGTCTCGCCGTACGCCTCGTCACCGACCCCGAGAGCCCCGACCACCGCAACCTGATCACCCTGCGCGGGACCCTGTCCGACGGGTCGCAGGTCTCCGCCTCCGGCACCCTGATCGGCCTCGGGCAGCGCGAGCGGCTCGTCGAGGTCAACGGCTTCGTGGTCGACCTCGAGCCCACCGAGCACCTCGCCTTCCTCACCTACGAGGACCGCCCGGGCATGGTCGGCACCGTCGGCAAGATCCTCGGCGACGCCGGGGTGAACATCGCCGGGATGCAGGTCTCGCGTGACACCAAGGGCGGCCAGGCGCTGGTGGCGCTGTCGGTGGACTCGGTGATCCCCTCCGAGGTCCTCGAGGAGATCAAGCACGAGATCGTCGCCGACCTGGTCCGCGGGGTCGACCTCAGCGACTGACCGAGCCCTCAGTGCGACTCCGCCTCGAGGGTGTCGCGGATCGGCCACCACGTGACCCGCAGATGAACGGCCGGAGGCGACCCGGTCAATGCGGTTTCGGGGTCGCTCAGGCGACCAGGTTCGGCGCCCGCCGGGGGAGGTGGCCCGGGTCGGCGAGGGTCTCGCGCCAGGCCAGCCCGAGCCGGGCGATCGCGTCGGTGAGCACGTGGGCCGGCTGGGTGTAGGGCAGCCGCACGAAGCGGTCGAGGCCGCCCTCGGGGGCGAAGCTCGGGCCGGCCGCGACGAGCACGTCGTGCCGCTCGGCGCGCGGGACCAGGGCCGAGGACAGCGGCTCCGGGAGCTCGCACCACAGGTTCATCCCGCCCGAGGGAGGCTCGACGCTCCAGTCCGGCAGGTGCTCTGCGACCGCGGCGAGCGCCGCGTCCCGCGAGGAGCGCAGCTGTGCGCGCCGGTGCTCGAGCAGGTCCGCCCCGTCGCCGAGCAGGTCGGTGGCGACCAGCTGCTCCAGCAGCGGTACGCCGAGATCGAGGCTGAGCCGAGCACGCAGGAAGGCCTCCATCCGGGGCTCCGGCACCCGGATCCAGCCGATCCGCAGTCCTCCCCAGATCTGCTTGCTCAGGCTGCCGACGCTCACGGTGTCGGCAGCGAACGCGGCCAGCGGCGCCGGCACCTCCTGGCCGTCGAGGGCGAGGGAGACCATCGACTCGTCGACGATCGCCGTGGTGCGGGTCCGACCGAGCGCCGTGGCGACGGCACCCCGCCCGAAGGCGTCCATCAACCTGCCGGTGGGGTTGTGGAAGTCGGGGATCAGATAGGCGACCCGGGGCACCACCTGGCGCAGGGTCGTGGTCAGGGCCTCCTCGTCGGCTCCGGCGCGCGGGACGTCGACACCGACGATCCTGGCCCCCGAGTGCGTCAGGGTGGCGATCGCGTTGGGATAGGTCGGGCTCTCGGTGACGGCACGGTCACCGGGACGCAGCAGCGCCCGCGCGGCGATCGCGACGCCGGCGAGCGCCCCCGGCACGACCATGACCTGCTCGGCGGTGGTCGGCAGCCCGCGGGCGGCGTACGTCGCGGCGACGGCGTCGCGCAGCACGGGCAGCCCCGAGGGGTAGTAGCCGGTTCCGGCCAGGTAGGCGGGCAGGTCGGCGACCGCACGCTCGTAGGCCGCGAGCACGCCGGGACCCGGGACCGGTGCGGCACAGGTGAGGTCGACCTTGTCCTCGGGCAGGTCGCCCGGCGGGAGCAGGTGGTCGCCTCGATGCCCGCGGCTCGTGGGCAGGCTCGCGACGCTCCCGGAGCCCTGCCGGGAGACCAGGAAGCCGTGGTCGCGCAGCTCGGCGTAGGCCCGCGTGACCGTGGTCCGGCTCACGGCGAGCGCGTCGGTGAGCTCGCGCTCGCTCGGCAGCCGCACCCCCACCGGCACCCGGCCGTCGGTGATCAGCACGCGCAGCCCCTCGGCCAGCCCCCGGTAGGCGGGGGAGCGGTCGAAGTCCCCGAGCAGGGTGGCCACCCGGGAGGCGGGGACGAGGCGCGACATGCAGACCAGTGAACCACGATTGGCTATTTGCGACCAGACCAGTTGCTGGTGGACTGGAGACCATGAGCAGTGATGTCGCCCTCGAGGACGTCGCCCCCCGCCGGGTGCGCGAGCTCGCACGCCTGGGCCCGGTCGCGCAGCTGCGCGCGGGCCGGCTGCCGCGCCGCCTGACCCAGCTGGCGCTCGGTCTGGTGCTCTACGGGCTCACCTTGGCGATGATGATCCGCGCGACGCTCGGCAACGCCTCCTGGGACGTGCTGCACCAGGGGATGGCCAGGCACCTGCCGATCAGCATCGGTACGGCGGTGATCGTGATCAGCCTGGTCGTGCTGGTGCTCTGGATCCCGTTGCGGGAGGTCCCCGGGCTCGGCACGATCGCCAACTCCTTCGCCGTCGGCCTGGTCGCGGACGCTGCGCTGGGCGTGCTCGACGCACCCGAGGCGTGGTGGGCGCGGGCCTCGCTGATGGTCGCGGGCGTCGTGCTCAACGCCGTGGCCACCGCGCTCTACATCGGCTCCCAGCTCGGCCCTGGCCCACGCGACGGGCTGATGACCGGGCTGCACCGGCGCACCGGCGTCTCGATCCGGGCCGTGCGCACGAGCATGGAGGTCGTGGTGGTCGCGATCGGCTGGCTGCTCGGTGGCGTGGTGGGACTGGGGACGTTGCTCTACGCGCTGGCGATCGGACCGCTCGTGCAGCTGCTGCTGCCGATCTGCATCGTCGAGCTGCCCGCCTCAGCGGCGAGTGGCGATCAGCGCTGAGGCGTCCGGAGCCACCATCACCTCGACCGCGGTGAAGCGATCGTCGCTCAGCCAGTTCTCGCGCAGGATGTCCACCCGGCCGCCGGTGATCGGGGGCCACATCTGGCACGGGGCGAAGTCGTCGAGGACCACGATGCCTCCGGGCTCGACCAGGTCCACGACCGCGTCCACGCTGGCGTCCTCGGGGACCGACGGGTCGAGGAACAGCAGCGAGTAGGGGCCCTTGTTGCGCAGCGTCGACCAGTCCGCGGCGAGCACCTCGACCTGGGGGTCGTCGACGAAGATGTCCTGGGCCGCGGTGGCCAGGCTGGGGTCCAGCTCGGCGGTGATGATCTGCGTCCCTGGCCGCGCGCCGGAGCGCAGCCACGCCGTACCCACGCCGCAGCCGGTGCCGAACTCCGCCATCGTGCCCCCGCGGGTCGCCGCCAGCGCGGCCAGCAGCCGGCCGGTCTCGTTGCGGCAGAAGCCGACGTAGCCCGCGCGCCGGGAGACGTCGAAGGCACGCGCGACCACGGGCGGCAGTTCTGGGGGAGCACTCACCCGGCGAGTCTCGCAAACCCTGCGACCCAGACATCCCCTGAGACACTTGTCTCGCATGGTGGGACACCCGGGCGAAGCGGCTGCGGTCCCGGGGGAGAGCCGCCTACGATCGACCCATCATGCGGAGGAACTTCGTACTTATTTGCCGCCGTGGCGGGGCCTGTACCAGATAGGCCACCTCGCCGCGGAGTTCGGCGTTCCCGCCATTCGGCCCATCACCCCCTCCGCGAGCGAGACTTCACGAAGTCCACCCCCGCTTCTCGAACCTGATCCGCCCACGCGATCCGTGGCCACCGCATCGGTTCATCTCCTCCGGAGTGCTCCCAGTCAGCACACTCATCCGTAGGAGAACCACGATGTACGACATGTATCCCGAATGGGGCCCGGCCCGGCACAACCCCGAGAGCCCCCTGAGCTCCAGCGCGGTGCAGGCGGCGCTTGACCTGCGAGACAAGGGCGGCGAGCGACCCGACGACAACTAGCATCGCCCGCATGCCTGAGAGTTCTGGATCGTTGAAGCTTGCCGTCGTCCCCGGGGACGGGATCGGACCCGAGGTCACGGCAGAGGCGCTCAAGGTCCTCGAGCAGGTGTCCCCCACGGGGGTGAAGTTCGAGGCGACCCGCTACGACCTCGGTGCCGAGCGCTACCTCGCGACCGGGGAGGTGCTGCCCGACTCGGTGCTCGAGGAGATCCGTCACCACGACGTGATCCTCCTCGGCGCCGTGGGCGGCAGGCCCAACGACCCGAACCTCCCACCCGGGATCCTCGAGCGCGGGCTGCTGCTGCGGCTGCGCTTCGAGCTCGACCACTACGTCAACCTGCGCCCGTCGCGGATCTTCCCGGGCGCGACCTCGCCGCTCGCCGACCCCGGCGACGTCGACTTCGTGGTGGTGCGCGAAGGCACCGAGGGCCCCTACACCGGCAACGGTGGGGCCCTGCGGGTCGGCACCGCGCAGGAGATCGCGACCGAGGTCTCGGTGAACACCGCCTTCGGCGTCGAGCGGGTGGTGCGCGATGCCTTCCGGCGCGCCGCTAAGCGCCGCGGCAGGCTCACCCTGGTGCACAAGACCAACGTGCTGGTCAACGCCGGCGCGGTCTGGTGGCGCCTGGTCCAGGAGGTGGCCCCGGAGTTCCCCTCGGTCACGGTCGACTACATGCACATCGACGCGGCGATGATCTTCATGGTCACCGACCCGGCGCGCTTCGACGTGATCGTCACCGACAACCTCTTCGGCGACATCATCACCGACCTGGCGGCTGCGATCACCGGCGGCATCGGTCTCGCGGCGAGCGGGAACGTCAACCCCGATCGCACGGCGCCCTCGATGTTCGAGCCGGTGCACGGCTCGGCCCCCGACATCGCCGGCCAGCAGAAGGCCGACCCGACCGCGGCGATCCTCTCGGTGGCGCTGATGCTCGAGCACCTCGGTCTCGACGCCGCCGCAGCCCAGGTCGAGGAGGCAGTCGTGGCCGACCTGGCGGCGCGCACGCCCGGCCAGGTACGCCGTACTGCCGAGGTCGGCGACGCCATCGCCGCCCGTGTCGCCGGCTGATCCCTTCCTGACGAGGCATCCGTCACCGACCAGGGATAGCGTGCTCCCATGACGCTCGAGATCACCACGACCCCCTCGGCGACGCCGCGCACGGACGCCGAGGTCGCCGAGATCCTCGCCAACCCCGGCTTCGGCACCCACTTCACCGACCACATGTTCACCGTGGAGTGGACACCCGACCAGGGCTGGTACGCCGCCCGGATCACGGCGTACGGCCCGCTGACCCTGGACCCCGCCACCGCGGTGCTGCACTACGCCCAGGAGACCTTCGAGGGGATGAAGGCCTACCGGCACGAGGACGGCTCGATCTGGAGCTTCCGCCCCGAGGAGAACGCCAAGCGGATGGCGCGGTCCTCCCAGCGGCTGGCGTTCCCGGTCCTCGACCCCGAGGACTTCGTCCGCTTCGTCGACGCGCTGGTGACGATCGACCAGCGCTGGGTGCCGACGGGGGCGGGGGAGAAGAGCCTCTACGTGCGCCCGTTCATGATCGCCAGCGAGGCCTTCCTCGGCGTGCGGCCCTCGCAGCACGTGACCTTCATGGTGATCGCCTCTCCGGCCGGCGCCTACTTCAAGGGCGGGATCAAGCCGCTGACGCTGTGGCTGACCGAGGAGTACACCCGCGCCGGGCGCGGTGGCATGGGCGCCGCCAAGACCGGCGGCAACTACGCCAGCTCGCTGGTGGCCCAGCAGGAGGCCTCGGGTCACGGCTGCGACCAGGTGGTCTTCCTCGACGTCGCCGAGGGCAAGTACGTCGAGGAGCTCGGCGGGATGAACATGTACTTCGTCTTCGCCGACGGCCACATCGTCACCCCCGAGACCGGCACCATCCTCGAGGGGATCACCCGCTCGGCGATCATCGACCTCGCCCAGAAGAAGGGCCACAGCGTCGAGGAGCGCAAGTTCTCCATCGACGAGTGGCGCGACGGGGTGGCCAGCGGCGAGATCACCGAGGTGTTCGCATGCGGCACCGCGGCGGTGGTCACGCCCGTCGGCACCCTGAAGTGGCAGGGCGGCGAGGTCGGCGGCAGCACCGAGGCCGGCCCGCTGACCCTGGAGATCCGGCAGGCACTGGTCGACATCCAGTACGGCCGCGCCGAGGACGCCTTCGGCTGGATGCACCGCGTCTGCTGAGCAGCGCGCCTCCTCGGCGCCCGCCGGCTCCGGGCTAACGTTGTGCGGTGAGCACCGTGTCGGACCCCGCCGAGCATCCCGCCGAGCAGCCCGTCGAGCAGCCCGTCGAGCAGCAGAGCGTCGGTGACTACCGCCTGCTCGCCCGGATCGGCGAGGGCGGGATGGGCGTGGTGCACCTCGCCCAGGCCCCCGATGGGCGACGGGTGGCGCTGAAGGTGCTGCGCCCGCACGTGGTCGGTGACTCCGAGGCGCGCGAGCGGCTGGCGCGCGAGGTGAGCTCGCTGCGGCGCATCTCCAGCCCGCGGATCGCGGAGATCCTCGATGCCGACCCGCACGGGCCCACCCCGTTCGTGGTCACCCGCTACGTGCCCGGGCTCTCGCTCTACCACCACGTGGAGGAGGAGGGACCGATCGAGGGCGCCGACCTGCTGCACTGCGCCGACGCGCTCGCCGAGGCGCTCCAGGCGGTGCACGCGGTCGGGGTGCTGCATCGCGACATCAAGCCCACCAACGTGTTGATGGAGGGCCGGTCCCCGGTGCTGATCGACTTCGGGCTGGCGCGGGTCGCGGAGGACTCCCGGCTCACCCAGACCGGCTGGCTGCTCGGCACGCCGGGCTACCTGGCGCCGGAGATCCTCTACGGCGACGACGCCACCACCGCCTCCGACGTGCACGCCTGGGCCGCGACCGTGGTCTTCGCCGCCACCGGCCGACCGCCGTACGGCAAGGGGCCGGCGATGGCGATCATGGACCGCGTCCGTCGTGGCGAGCACGACCTCCGCGGGGTGCCCGAACCGTTGCGGGCCCGGCTGCGCGAGGGTCTGGCCCCGGACCCGCTCGAGCGGCCCACGCTGCACGAGCTGCGGGCCTGGCTGCGGCGTGAGCGCGAGGACCGGCACCTGGCCCGAGACGCCGCCGCGGTCGGCGACCAGTGGACGATGCCGTTCGCACCTCGGGCCGCGGGATCGGGACCGGCTGCGGAGCCGGTGACCGCGGCCGTTCCGCTCGACACGGACCCGCCGGAGATGTCGACGGTGGTGTCGCCGCCCGCGATCGCGCAGGTGATCCCCGCCGCCGTACCCCCCGCTGCGACGGCCGACGACACGCCGGTGGTCACCCCGCCGACGCGGATCCTGCCGGCCCAGGCGGGCGCCGCGGGCTCGGCCGAGCGCTGGGACACTCCGAGGATCGCGCCGACCCCGCGGGCCCCGAGCCGGCCGCAGCGGTTCCTGCAGCTGCTCGGCGTCGGTGCGCTCGCGGGCGCTGCCGTCGCCTACGCGCCCTACCTCGGGACCGCGCTCGTCGCGCTCGTGGTGCTGCTGCTGCGCACCGCCTCGGTGACCCGGCAGCGGCACGAGCGCCGGCAGCTGGTGCGTGGGCGCGCGCGCTGGTACGACGTCCCGACGACGACCCTCTCCACGCCGGGATACCTCGTCCTCGGGCTGCTGGGCACCGTCGCGGACCTGGCGCTCGCCGGGCTGGTCGGTCTGGCCGCCTTCTCGGTGGGCTACCTGACCGAGCAGCCGCCGGAGATCCGACTGATCATGGCCGGCGCCGGATTCGTGCCCGGGCTGTGGTGGGGACCGGGCTCCGGTCGCCTGCGCGAGACCGCGCGCCGGCTCGCGACGCGCACCGCGAGCACCGAGCTCGGGGGCTGGTTCGTGGTGGCGATGTCGTTCCTCGGCAGTGCCGTGCTCCTCGGCCTGCTGCTGAGCTCGGGCGCCAACTGGGCGCCGGGGACCGGGTCGCCCTGGCGCTGAGGCGGACCGCCCGGATGCCGGAACGGCGTACCACCTGATGGACGGCTGTGGCAGACTCGGCCGCATGCAGCACCGCACCATCATCATCGCCTAGCGCGACGGACCGCACGCACTGTGGCCGCCGCGCTGACCTCTCGTTCCCACGGGAGGTTTTTTCTTTGCCTCGACCTCTCGACCCCGCCGAACCCTCGCCCGACAAGGACCCAGGTATGACCACCCCGGCTCGACCAGACCTGTTCCACGTCTACGACACCACCCTGCGCGACGGCGCCCAGCAGGAGGGACTCACCCTCTCGGTCGCCGACAAGCTGGCGATCGCACGCCAGATCGACGGGCTCGGCGTGGGCTTCATCGAGGGCGGCTGGCCGGGCGCCAACCCCAAGGACACCGAGTTCTTCCGCCGCGCCCGCGAGGAGCTGCACCTCGAGCACGCCCAGCTGGCCGCGTTCGGTGCCACCCGCCGGGTCGGCGTGGCCGCCGCCGACGACCCCCTGGTCGCGGCCCTGCGCGACTCCGGCGCCGGGGTGGTCACGCTGGTCGCGAAGTCCCACGACCGCCACGTCGAGCTCGCGCTGCGGACCACGCTGGCGGAGAACCTCGCGATGGTGCGCGACACCGTGAGCCACCTGCGCGCCGAGGGGCAGCGGGTCTTCCTCGACGCCGAGCACTTCTTCGACGGCTACCGCGACAACCGCGACTACGCGCTGGAGGTGCTGCGCACCGCCTTCGAGGCCGGTGCCGACATCGCCGCGCTGTGCGACACCAACGGCGGGATGCTGCCCGGCTGGGTCGCCGACGTGGTGCACGACGTGATCGAGACGACCGGCGTCCGGGTCGGCATCCACTGTCACAACGACACCGGCTGCGCGGTCGCCAACACGCTCTCTGCGGTGGACGCGGGCGCCACCCACGTCCAGGGCACCCTGAACGGGTACGGCGAGCGCACCGGCAACGCCGACCTCGTCAACGTGGTGGCCAACCTCGAGCTGAAGCTGGGGCGGCAGGTGCTGCCGCAGGGGCTGCTGCGCGAGGCCACCCGGATCGCGCACGCCGTGGCCGAGGTCACCAACTTCCCGCCCGCGTCGCGGCAGCCCTACGTCGGGGTCTCGGCGTTCGCGCACAAGGCAGGGCTGCACGCGAGCGCGATCAAGGTCGACCCGTTCCTCTACCAGCACATGGACCCCGAGGGCGTCGGCAACGACATGAGGCTGCTGGTCTCCGACATGGCCGGCCGGGCCTCGATCGAGCTGAAGGGTCGCGAGCTCGGCTTCGAGCTGGACGGCGACCTGGTCAAGCGGGTGACCGCGCGCGTCAAGGAGCTGGAGTCGCGCGGCTACACCTTCGAGGCGGCCGACGCCTCCTTCGAGCTGATGCTCCTCGAGGAGGTCGAGGGGTCGCGGCCGTCGTACTTCGAGGTCGAGTCGTGGCGGGTGATCACCGAGAACCGTCCAACCGAGGAGGCCACCTCCGAGGCCACCGTGAAGCTGCGTGCCGGTGGGGCGCGGATCGTGATGACCGGTGAGGGCAACGGCCCGGTCAACGCGCTGGACCACGCACTGCGGCAGGCGATCCAGCAGCTCTACCCCGAGATCGTGAAGTTCGAGCTGATCGACTACAAGGTCCGGATCCTCGACCAGGGCCACGGCACCGACGCGATCACCCGGGTGTTGATCGAGACCACCGACGGGGTGCGCTCCTGGGTCACCGTCGGGGTGGGCCACAACGTGATCGAGGCGTCCTGGATGGCCCTGCTCGACAGCCTGACCTTCGGGTTGCGGCGGCATGGGGCGTGAGGCTGCCGGTTTCCCAGGTTAAGAACCCTTCTTGCCTCTTCACACACCGTGCATGGTGTGTGAAGAGGCAGTTCGGGTTCTTAACCTGGGAAACCGACCGACCCCGCTAACGTGACCGCATGGAGCTGCACGACCTGACGGCGCTGGAGCAGGCCGCCGCGGTGCGGTCGGGGGAGGTCTCCACCCGCGAGCTGGTCGAGCATCACCTGGCGCGGATCGACCGGCGTTCCTCCGAGCTCGGGGCCTTCGTCACGGTCACGGCGGAGGCGGCGAGAGCAGCAACGCCGGTCGGTGAGGGGCCGCTGGCCGGGGTGCCGACGGCGATCAAGGACCTGAACGCGACGGCCGGGATCCGGACCGGTTTCGGCTCCCCGGTCTTCGCCGACTTCGTGCCCGACTTCGACGACGAGGTCGTCCGCCGGATCGCGCACGCCGGGATGGTCAGCCTCGGCAAGACCAGCACGCCGGAGTTCGGCTCGCCCTGCTACACCGAGCCGGAGGGCGCGCCACCTGCGGTCACTCCGTGGGACCCCGCACGGATGGCCGGTGGCTCGAGCGGGGGAGCGGCCGCTGCCGTCGCCGCCGGTCTGGTCCCGGTGGCGCAGGGCTCGGACGGGGGCGGCTCGATCCGGATCCCGGCGAGCTGCTGCGGCCTCGTCGGTCTCAAGCCCACGCGCGGTCGGATCTCCTCCGCGCCGATGTACGGCGACCCGGTCGGCCTGGCCACCAACGGCTCACTGGCCCGGACCGTGCGCGATGCGGCCGCGCTCCTGGACGTGATGGCCGGTCGCGCGGTCGGCGACCCGTTCTGGGCGCCGGAGAGCTCCGAGCCGTTCCTCTCCGCCTGCGACCGCGACCCCGGCCGGCTGCGCATCGCCCGGTTCGCCGAGCCCGTGATCGCGGCAGCCGACGTCGACCCCGAGTGCCTCAGCGCCTGGGAGGCCACCAGCGTGCTGCTCGCGTCCTTGGGACACGAGATCGTCGACGTCGACGTACCCCTGGCGCCGGAGGCGGTCCCTGTCTTCGAGACCTGCTGGGCGGTGCTGACCGCGCAGTCGGTGGTGAACCTTCCCGAGGACGCCCGCACGCTGCTGCGGCCCCTCACCCGGTGGCTGGCCGATCGGGGGCTGGCGGTCAGCGGGCCGGAGTTCGGCCTCGCGCTCGGGGAGCTGCGACGGCTCGCGGCCGGGACGCTGACCGCGTTGTCGCCGTACGACGCCGTGCTCACCCCGACCCTGGCTGCGCCGCCGTTGGAGGTGGGTGCGATCCGCGACGACGCCGACCCGGCGGCCGACTTCGAGGCACAGAAGCGGTTCACGCCGTTCACCTCCCTGTGGAACGTCACCGGCAGTCCCGCGATCTCACTGCCGACTCACTGGACTCCCGCGGGCCTGCCCGTGGGGGTGATGCTCGCGACCGCCCCCGGCGAGGAGGCCACCCTGCTCTCGCTCGCGGCCCAGCTCGAGCAGGCCGAACCCTGGCGCCAGCGCACCCCGCCCTGCTGGTGAACGAGGGCCCGCCCCGGGCGGCGGACCCGCTTGTAACGCGGTGTTCGTGCTGCTTCCGGCCCCGCCGGCACCCCTGAAAGCAACACGAACACCGCGTTACAAGCGATTCGTCCGCCGCGACCACCCGCCGCCCTCAGACCTCGACGGTCCCGCCGCTGCGCCAGTACACCCCGGCCTGACGGCTCATGAACCCCTCGTCGACGAGGTAGCGGCGCAACGCCGCGACATCGTCGTTGTACGCCGAGAGGATCTCGTTGACCTCCCGCTCCGGATAGCGCCGGCCCGGCTCGAAGTCCTGGGCGATGTGGTCCAGCACCGGCCGCAGCTTGCTCTGCTTGGAGGGCCAGATCACCAGGCGGCCGCCCTTGATGAACCGCCCCACGAGCTCCTCGGAGTCCACGTCGTCCACGCGTCCGACCCTAGAACGGCACCCTGGGCGCAGGCCAGCGCGATCCGGCTCGGGAACCGACGGCACGCGCGCCGCGTCGGAGCAGCATGAAGACGACGACTCGCAGCCGCAGGGTCCTGGCCGCGCTGGTGCTCGCGACGGCAGTGACCTACCCGTGGGACGCGGCCGAGGGCGGCTGTGTGGCGCCCGAGCTGCGGGTGCCGGGTGCCACCGGCGCGAGGCCGGTGCTCCCCGCGGGGACGGCACTGTCGGTGCGCGGCGTCCGGTTCGTCGACGGCTGCGACGACACCGGCGGCGGTTCGGCCCTCGGTTGCAGCGGACCCGAGCGCGAGACCGAACGCGCCCAGCGACAGGTCCCACTCGAGCTGGTCCAGGGCGGTCGCCGCTGGAACCTGGGGTCAGCCGACGCCGCGACCGCGTCCTCGGGACGTCTGGGCCAGGTGGTCTGGGAGGTGCGCCTGCCCGATGCCGTACGCCGGGGCCCGGCGACCCTCGAGGCCGGTGACGCCCGCCTGCGCGTCCGGGTCACTCGGCCCTGACCCACCCGCCGAGCCGGCCGATCCCGCCGCGAGCAGGCGCTCGCACTGGCCGATCAGCCGCTGCCGCAGCGGGGCACCGCGCTCCGCGAACGCGCGCTGGGCGGCGACGTACTCCTGCTTGCCATCGGGAGTCTCGATCCGCACGGGGATGAGGCCGAGGTCGGCGAAGTCGTAGGGGGAGGCCCGCATGTCGAGCTCCCGGATGTCCCAGGCCAGCTCGAAGCAGTCCGCGACCAGCTCCGAGGGGACCAGCGGGGTCAGCCGGAACGCGTGCTTGTAGAGGTCCATCCCGGCGTGCAGGCAGCCGGGCTGCTCGAACTGCGCGCGGTCATCGCGTCCCGGCTGCAGGGTGTTCAGCGGTCGCGCAGAACCGGTGAAGAACCGGAAGGCGTCGAAGTGCGAGCAGGTGATCCGGTGGGACTCGACCACCTCGTCCGTCCCGGACCCGCCGAGACGCAGCGGCCAGTCGTGCCGGACCCCGTCGGGCGCCGAGGAGGCACGGTGCACCATCGCCCACTCGTGCAGGCCGAAGCAGCCCAGTGTCGGCGCTCGCCCGGCCGTCGCGGCCAGCAGCCTCAGCGTCGTCTCGACCAGGGGCCGCTGGCTCTCCAGGTGCTCCCGGCCGACGGTGGTGCCGGGTGCGGGGAGATAGCCCTTGAGGCCGTCGTACTCGGGCGCGTCGAGCAGCCGGGTGCCCCACCCCGGGTGCCAGCGCCGCAGCGCCGCCGGGCTCTGGGAGTAGTAGGTGAACAAGAAGTCGTGCACGGGGTGCTTGCCGCCCCTGCGGCGGCGCTCGAGGTGCGGCTGGACCCAGAGGTCGACCCGCTCGGCGTGCGCGCGGGCGCGCGCCTGCCAGGTCTCGCGAGCCAGGTTCTCCACAGCCCCGACGCTAGTGCGTGGCCGGCGGGGCCCGGTCGATAGGCTCGGCGGGTGCGCATTGCAAGGTTCACCACAGGCGAGGATCCCAGGTTCGGGATCGTGACCGGCGACGTCGACGACTACGGCATCCCCGACGAGGGCTCGGTGGTGACGGCCCTCTCGGGCGATCCCCTCTACGTCGGGCTGCAGCCCACCGAGGAGCAGCACCTGCTCTCCGAGGTGCGGCTGCTCTCCCCGGTGCTCCCGCGGAGCAAGGTCGTCGGCATCGGCAGGAACTACGCCGCCCACGCCGCCGAGATGGGCGGGGAGGTGCCCGACGAGCCGCTGATGTTCCTCAAGCCGAACACCTCGGTCGTCGGTCCCGGCGACCCGATCTTCTACCCGCGCCAGAGCGAGGACGTGCACTTCGAGGGTGAGCTCGCGGTCGTGATCAGCCGGATCTGTCGCGACGTCCCCAAGGAGAAGGCGGCCGACGTCATCCACGGCTACACGATCGGCAACGACGTCACCGCCCGTGACCTGCAGCGCAAGGACGGCCAGTTCACCCGCGCCAAGGGCTTCGACTCCTTCTGCCCGCTCGGGCCCTGGGTGGAGACCGACCTCGACGTGAGCGACCTGCGGGTGCGGACGTTCCTCAACGGCGAGGTCAAGCAGGACGGGCGCACCGCCGACCTGATCTTCGACGTGCCCACCCTCGTCGCCCACGTCACCAGCGTGATGACGCTGCTGCCCGGCGACGTGATCCTCACCGGCACGCCTTCGGGTGTCGGTCCCATGAACGCCGGTGACGAGGTCGAGATCTCGATCCAGGGCATCGGCAACCTGACCAACAAGGTGGTTTCGCGTGACTGACCCCGACGGCACCGACGGCTCCGGCAGCACCGCTGTCCGCGTCCGGATGGCGCCCTCGCCGACGGGCTCGCCCCACGTCGGCCTGGCCCGTACGGCGCTCTACAACTGGGCCTTCGCCCGCCACCACGGCGGCACCTTCGTGTTCCGGATCGAGGACACCGATGCGGCGCGCAACACCCAGGAGTCCTACGACGGCCTCTTCGAGGTGATGCGCTGGCTCGGCCTCGACTGGGACGAGGGCCCCGACGTCGGCGGACCGTTCGAGCCCTACCGGCAGAGCGAGCGCTCGGAGATCTACGCCGACGCCCTGGCCCGGCTCAAGAAGTCCTCGCGCACCTACGAGTGCTACTGCACGAACGAGGAGGTCGAGGCGCGCCGCAAGGCGTCGGGCTCGAAGGTGATGGGCTACGACGGCCACTGCCGCGAGCTCTCCGCCGACCAGGTCGCGGCCTTTCGCGACCAGGGCCGCGAGCCGGTCGTCCGGTTCCGGATGCCCGACGGCGAGATCACCTTCGACGACCTCGTCCGCGGCGAGATCACCTTCCACACCGACCACGTCCCCGACTTCGCGCTCGCCCGCGCCAACGGCCAGCCGCTCTACACCCTGGTCAACCCGGTCGACGATGCGCTGATGGAGATCACCCACGTGCTTCGTGGCGAGGACCTGCTCTCCAGCACCCCGCGGCAGATCGCGCTCCACCAGGCGCTGGAGGAGGTGGGGATCGCCAAGGCCACTCCGCGCTTCGGGCACCTGCCCTACGTGATGGGGGAGGGCAACAAGAAGCTTTCCAAGCGCGATCCTGAGGCCCACCTGCTCGCCTACCGCGACGCCGGCTTCCTGCCCGAGGGCCTGTTGAACTATCTGGCCCTGCTCGGCTGGGCGATCGCCGAGGACCGCGACGTGTTCTCGCTCGAGGAGATGGTCGCGGCCTTCGACATCGCCCGGGTCAACCCCAATCCGGCCCGGTTCGACATCAAGAAGGCCGAGGCGATCAACGCCGCGCACATGCGCCTGCTCACCCTGGAGGAGATGACCGAGCGGGTCACGCCGTACCTCCAGCAGGCCGGGGTGGTCGCCGACCCCGTCACCGACGCCGAGGCCGCGCTGCTGGGCCGGGCGATGCCGCTGGTGCACGAGCGCATCAACAAGCTCACCGAGGCCGCTCCGATGCTGGGCTTCCTGTTCGCCGACTCGGTCGACTACGACGCCACCGATCTGGCCAAGGTGCTCGACGACGAGGGGCTGCGGGTGGCCGGTGCCGCGCGGGAGGCGCTCGCCGGCCTCTCCGAGTGGACCACCGAGAGCATCGACGCCGCCCTGCGGGCCAAGCTCGTCGACGAGCTCGGGATCAAGCCGCGCAACGCCTTCGGCCCGGTCCGCGTCGCCGTCACCGGACGCCGGGTCTCCCCGCCGTTGTTCGAGTCCCTCGAGCTGCTCGGCCGCGAGGAGTCGCTCGCCCGGCTCGACGCCGCCCCGGCCGCCGCACAGGCAGCGACGGCTGCGGGGGAGCCGGGCTGATGTCCTATCCCGCCGCCCAGGCTCCGCCGCCCCCTCCCGCGCCACCGGGCCGGTGGGAGCCCCGGATGCGCGCGCACCCGCACCCGGAGCCGCGCAGCTACCCGCTGATGCTGCGCACCTGGGACTACCACTGGTGGAAGCCGCTGGTCGGCATCGTCACGCTGGTCTTCGTCGGCATGGTCGTGATGCCGCTGCTGCTGATGCCGGTGCTGGCCGCCGCGGTGGCCGTCGAGGGCGGGTCGGGGAGCTTCGTCGACCGGTTCATGGATGCCGCCAGCCTCGAGGACGTCACGCCCGCCTCGATGCTCTACCTGAACCTGACCCTGGCGTCCCTGACCCTGATCGCGATGGGGATCACCCGGTTCATCCACCGGCTGCGCCCGCGGTGGCTGTCCTCGGTGATGCCGGGGATGCGCTGGCGGTTCTTCTTCGCCTGCCTCGGGCTCGCCGTCGTCGCCCTGGTGGCCTCGGTGGTGATGGGCGCGCTGCTCCCCACCGACCCCAACGACCTCGGCGGGGGCGCCAACAAGCTCACCGGACAGCTCATCGCCATCGGGGTGGTGATCCTGGTCACCACCCCGCTGCAGGCGCTGGGGGAGGAGTACGCCTTCCGCGGCTACCTGATGCAGGCCTTCGGCTCCCTGACCCGGTCCCGGTTCGCAGCCGTCACGATCACCTCGCTGCTCTTCGCCGTGGCGCACGGCACCCAGAACTTCCCGCTGTTCTTCGACCGGTTCGCCTTCGGGGTGATGGCCGGGCTCACCGTCGTGCTCGTCGGCGGGCTCGAGGCCGGCATCGCGCTGCACGTGCTGAACAACCTGGTCGCGTTCGCGTTCGCGATCTTCTTCGGCGACCTCCAGGGCGCCCTGAGCGTCGCCGAGGTGTCCTGGTGGCAGCTGCCCGTGACCGTGGTCCAGAACGGCATCTACCTGCTGCTCGTGCTGCTCGTCGCACGGCGGATGGGGCTGCGCAGCCACTCCGCCCCGCCGTACTCCGCGCCGGTCGTCGAGGAGCCCGGCCGGCCGGTGGGCTGAGGTGGCTGCGATCCCACCCCCGATTGGTGGCGGACCCTCCGCTTGTGTATCTTTGACCCTCGGCTCGTCCACTGCGTTGGATGGGCCGATCCCATGGGGTATGGGGTAATTGGCAGCCCGACTGGTTCTGGTCCAGTTAGTCTAGGTTCGAGTCCTAGTACCCCAGCGAGTACGACGATTTGGCTCTGTTGTTGCGCTGACGATAGAGTCTCGTCCGCTCAGGCCCCCGTTGTGTAGTGGCCTAGCACGCCGCCCTCTCAAGGCGGTAGCGCGGGTTCGAATCCCGTCGGGGGTACGTCGGTGAAAAGGGGTCCTGACCTGCGGAGACGCGGGGAGGGGCCTCTTCGCCATTGAGGCCTTCCGGACGAGTTGGCAACAGATTGGCAACAGCCGAAAAAGCGCTCGCAGCGGATTCGGCCTCGTCGCGCTTCGCGCGCTGTGCGCTGCGGGCGGCGTCCATCGCCGCGGCCACCTCGTCGAGCCGGTCCTCGAACAGGTGCCCGTAGGTGTCCAGCGTCATGGTGGCCGAGGCGTGCCCGAGCATCTTCTGGACGACCTTCACATCGGCGCCGCTTGCGATGGCGAGACTCGCCGCGGTGTGCCGCAACTCGTGCGGATGCAGCGCGGGGGTGCCGATCGAGGCCGCGGCGGCGCTGAACGCGGACCGGAACGTGGAGACGCGCAGCGGCTGGTTATTGCGGATGCCACCGAAAACGAGGTCGTCCGGCTCCCTGCCGTGCACGCGGGCGGCAAGATCGTTGACCAGGAAGCTCGGGATCGAGACCTCACGGCGTTGATGCGACTTCGGGGTGCCCCAGACGAGGCCCTTGCCCTGGACTGGTGTCACCGACTCAGCGATCACGGCACGACGCCGCGTCAGGTCGACTCGCTTCACCTTGAGCGCGGCCATCTCACCGAACCGGACGCCGGTGTAGGCGAGGAAGAGCACTACCAGTCGATACATCTCGTTGGTCCGCGTGTCCATGCTGCTGTGCTTGCTCAGGTCGGCCGGGTATCCGCAGGCACGGGCCAAGTCCTCGACCTGATTGTGAGTCAGGTAGCGCCTCTCGTGCTTGACCGGGCGCGGCAGGTTCACCTTCTCGGCGACGTTGCGAGCAAGGCGCCCGTCCTTAACGGCCATGTCGAGGATCAGCGACAGCACCCGATGGATCTTGCGCACCGATGCGGGGGACTGTGTCGCAGTCAGTCGCGCGACCCAGGCCTGCACGTCTGCGTGCGAGACGTTCGAGAGCATCACCTGGGCCCACGTCGGTTCGATGTGTTTGCGGATCACCCCCGCGTAGCGCTCGTAGGTCGACGGCTTGATGTGCGTCTGGCCTTCGAGCCACCTCGTGGTCCATTCGCCTACGGTCAGGCGCGACAACACCGGGTCGACGAATGTGCCTGCGATCCGGGAGTTCTCGACCGAGGCGAGGAACCGCTCGGCGTCGACCTTGCGGTCGAAGGTCTTGTTGCGCTGTTCACCGGATGGCGTGCGGTAGTGCGCTCGCCACGACGTGCGGCCGCCGCGCCGCGGTCGTTTCTCGATGCTCGCCATGACTCATAGTCCCTCTGGTCGCCGACAGTCGCCAGGCTCAGTGCCTGGTCTGGGGGCGGCGCGACTGCTCTTCGAGCCACTGGTAGACGTCGCTTCGCCAGTAGCGGACGGTGCGGCCGACCTTGAAGCTGCGAGGCCCACAGCCGAGGTGGCGGTAGTAGCGCAGGGTGGCGACGGGGACGCGGATGAGCTCGGAGACTTCGCTCATGGTCAGGAGCTCGTCGTTCACGTGGGGGGTCTCGGGGGTGGTGGGGCGGTGGTTGGTGGCGGTCATGTCGTTCTCCTTCTCGAGCATTTGTTGGTTCGGTGGTTTTCGTGGTGTGTACCTAGGTCCCGGCGGGGCCTGCGAGCGATCAACTGTCGGCCGTGGACCTGTCCACGCGTCTCACCAGATGCCTCACCACCGGGCGGGCGTGGTGGGGGTAGATCCGTGACCGAAGGGGTTATCGGCTGATGCCTCTGCCTCGGTCGGGTGTGCCGGGTGAGCGGTAGGGCGCTTGGTTGCGGGCCGCGCGCTGGGAACGGGTGAGGCGCTCCGAGGCGGCCTGGGCTTCCTGCTGCTCGTCTCGACGGTCCTGGAGCCAGTGGTCGTGTTCTTGGTCGAGGCGGCCCCGTGGCAGGGACCGGATGGCGGGTTCCGCGAGGCGGGTGCGCACCTGAGCGGTGGCGGTGGTGAGCTGGTCACGAAGCCTGTCTTGGTAGGCGCGGTTGGCGGCGACCCAGGCTGCGGGAGGTTCGCCGTAGGTCGCCATGGAGCCGTAGCGACTCTCGCAGCGGGCCAGGGCGTCGTGCAGGTCTTGTTCGGTCCTCCAGGCGGCACGCAGGTCGGCCAGTGCGGGCTCGAGGGGACGGTGTGGGGCGTACCGGTCGAGGTCCTCGGCTGCGCGCCGGGCGGCGTGGGCGGGTCCGAGGTCGGCCCGGTCGCGGCTGAAGGTCTCGACCCAGATCTGTCGGGCCACGTCGAGGTTATCGGCGACCAGGTGGGCCGTGTTGTTCTCGCGGCCGCGGGTCATCGCGACGTAGGCCGCGGCGGCGTGGGTGTGCTCGCCGAGCAGGAGGTGGCCGCTGTGGGTGGTCTCGCCCTGGGCGCCGTGGACGGTGGTGGCGTAGGCGAGCTCCACGTGCTCGTGCGCGTAGGTGGCGGGCACAGACCGCGACCCGTTGCGTGCGTTGCCGTTATGGAGGGTCAGGGTTCCGTCGGAGTCGATGCCGGTGATGGTCCAGGTGTCGCGGTTGGCGACGGCGAGGTCGCGGTCGTTGCGTCTGGTGGCCACGCGGTCCCCGACGCCGATGCGCTCACCTGCGCTCGTGACGACTCCGCGGCGGTCATCGACGTAGCCGGCGGCGACGAGCCGGTCCCGGATCGCGCCGTTGAGCGCCGCGACCTGGTCGCGGGTGTCGGCCATCACCAGCACCCCGCGCTGGCTGGCCTGGCTGGTGAGGGTGCTGGCGGCGGCGAGGTCGGCCAGTGCCTGGGTGCGCTCGGCCTCGGTGGGGTAGAGGCGTACCTGGTCCCGTTCCACGAGGGTGTCGAAGACCTCGCCGGCCCGTACCCCCGTACGCATCGCCAGGGAGAGGTCGGCGTACTGGGGGTCGGTGAACCGGTGCACGACGTCGAGGGGCACCACGGTCTCGGGTCGTGCCCAGCGCGCGGCCAGGTCCAGGACGCCGCCGCGTCCGACGGCGGGGAGCTGGTGCCGGTCACCCACCAACGCGACCCTCGCCTGCGTTTCGTCGGCGAGGGTGAGGACGGCGCGGGCGGTGTCCTGGTCGAGCATCCCGGCCTCGTCGATGAGCAGCAGGTCACCGCGTTGCAACACGGCCGCTGCGACTGGGGTCGCCGGTTCGCGGGCCCACCGGCCGTTCTCATCCCACCGCCAGCCGTGCTGGTGGACCAACCAGGCCGCGGAGAACGCACTTGTTCCGGTCTGGCGACCGGCCACCTTTGCTGCTTTCAGCGTCGGGGTGACCACGACCATCCGGTGACCGCGCTCGGCGAGCAGCTCCTGGGTGGCGGCGAGGGTTTTCGTCTTGCCCGCTCCCGCGGCCCCCTCCACAACCAGAAGCTGGGCGCTCCCAGCGAGGGAGGCGGCGGCCGCGAGCTGCGCGACATCCAAGGCCTCGGGTCCTGCGTCGGGTTGGGGGTCGCGGTCGGGGTCGGCGAACGCGGCGACGTGGGCGGGCTGCTCGGCGCGAGCGATGAGGCGGGTGACGAGGTCGGCCTCCACGGCCAACACCTCACGTGAGGTCCAGGCGCGGATGTGTTCGGGCACATCAGTCCGGGGCAGGAGCGGCTCGCAGGCAGACAGGACTCGGGCGGTGAGGTCCTCGGCCAGATCGACCCGGACCGCGGCGTCGGCCACCAGGCCGGTGTCGGCGATCCACTGTTCGACCCCCCCGCGGATGTCAGCGGCGTTCCACGCCGAACGCCGCGCCCCCAGGCGGGAACGGACGACCTCGACCACTTGGTCGCGGTTGATACGCCCGACCCTGGGGGCGCCGGCCACGAGCGGTAGCCCGACCTGCTGCGGGCCGGTGTAGCCGAGGGCATGCAGCTCCTCGTTCCACCGCGCCACCAGGGCAGCACCGTCCGAGGTGATGACCTTGTCCGGCCGCGCCTCGGACCAGGCCCGACGGTCCCACGCCCGCCGCAACCCGGGTCCGGGTTCGACGCCGGGGTTCGCTTGGCGCCACTCAGCCTCGTAGCGGTCGAGGTTGCGGCCGATCTGCGCGGTCCGGGCACTGAACTTGCCCACGAAGGGCGTCAGCTCGGCCAGCTCACCGGTTTCCGGGTCCAGGGTGAACCCGTGCGCGGCGAGCACCGCGCGGAACTCGGGGTCGGTGGCGACTGCTGCGTGGCCGATGCCGTTGATCGCGGCGAGGCTGTCGCGCATCCCGACCGAGTGCAGTCCCCGCCAGGTGCCTTCGGCGAGGACGCGGGCGTTGATCTGGACGTGCAGGTGACGGTGCGGGTCACCTGCACGCGAGGTGTAGTGCCGCACCACGGCCGCTTCGATCTCGCTCACAGGTACTTGGACCTGTCGGCCCTTGGGTCCCACCCGGGTGGTGGCGTGCTCGGCGACCCAGCCGATGATCTGCTCGGCCGCGCGGGTCTGCGCGGCATCCAGGGCCTCGGCGATCTCGGGATGCAGTGCGGCCGCGAGCGACCAGGTCTTGGGTCCGTTCACGACCACCTCGACGAACCGCAGCGCCTTGGCGTCGGTTCGCAGCCGTCCCTTCGCCGCACCGGTCTCGGGGTCGTACCCGGCGACCCACCGCTCGTAGGCCTCGCCGGTCAGGCTCCCAGCCGAGGTCACCCCGCCCAGTGGCGAGGCGACGTAGCGGGTGGCGGCTCCGCTGCCCTCGGCCAGGTAATAGTCATCAGCACGTGACCGGTCCTGCTCGACATAGGTACGGGCAGCCCCGGGTGATCCGCGGTAAAACTTCATCCCACCGTGCACAAATCTCACCGCCAACGGCTACCAACAACAGCCCGATAAATGACTCATCGGGCCGCCCGAAGGCGGCCCGACTCACCTACGTTCGTAGCATGCGTGCCGACGCATTTGGCCTTCGATCACGCGTGTTGGGACCCGTTTCCGGACGAGATTCTCCGGGCCGTCAGCAATCAACGTTCTCCAGTGGTTCGGGCTGTTGGACGGTTCCGGAGGAGGCTGTTCGGACGACGTCTCAGCGCGGCGACCGGGTCGGACCTCCCTCTCCCCAGGGTCTCCCATTTTCCCGGTCGGCCAATCTCTCGACAGATCCGACAATCTGAAATGTGGACAGTCATGATATTTGTTCTCCATTCGCCGGTGCGTTGAGGATCACCTCGGGCAGGAGCGAGGCTCTCGGAGGTCTTCATGCACTGGTGCACTACTCGGCGTGCGCATGGCCAGATGGTGGTGTTGCTCACTGCGGTGGCGGTGAGTGTGGCGGGGCTTCCGGTGGTGACTCTCGCCCCGACTGCTGCTGCGGCCACGGTGGCCGCCAAGCCCGTGGAGGACGTCGCGGAACGTCCGGACCCGGTTTCGGCGATGGTCACCGCGAGGGCGACGGGTCACCGGGTTGAGGACTTGTCGCAGCGCAGCGAGACGACGCTGCTGTTCGCGAATCCGGACGGGACCTGGACTTCGGAGTCCGCACCCGGTCCGGTGCGGGTCCAGGACGCCGAGGGTACGTGGAGCGACATCGACCTGACCCTGGCGCCGGTCGAGGGCGGTATTGCGCCGAAGGCTGCGATCGGAGATCTGCAGCTTTCTGATGGCGGTGACAAGACGTTCGCCTCGATGGAGGTCGATGGTCGTGACCTGTCGTGGAAATGGCCCACGGTGCTTCCCGAACCTGTGCTTGACGGAAACGTGGCCACCTACCCCAACGCGGTGGAGGGTGGCGATCTGGTCCTGACCGCCACCAATGCTGGTTTTCGCCATGACATTGTGCTGCGCGAAGCGCCTACTGGTCCGGTCTCGTTCAGCACACCTGTCGCCACCGACGGGACGGTGCTCACCGAAGATCGTGACGGCACGCTGAGCATCGCCAAGAAGGGCGGGGAGGTGCTGGTTGATGCGCCTGCTCCCGTGATGTATGACGCGAGCGAGGACTCTGTCGGCCATCCCGACAACACCGCGCTGGTGGACACCGTGGTCAGCAAGACCGCCGCCGGGGCGACGGTGACCCTGTCCCCGGACGAGGGCTTTCTCAATAACCCCCAAACCCAGTACCCGGTGACCATCGACCCCACCTACACCTCGACCTCCTATGCGTCGGCGGACACCTGGGTGAGTACCTCGAACACCAGCGCGGTGCACCCCTGGGATGAGGATCTGGTGGTCGGCTACAACGGCACCTACAAGTACCGGTCGTTCTTGAAGTTCGCCAACGGGGTGTGGGACAACGCTGCGGTCTCCTCGGCGTCGTTGACGATGCGCAACTTTGACGCCTTGACCTGCTCGGGTAGCAGTGTTCAGGTATCGCGGGTGACCGAGGACTGGGCCAACGGGTCCACGAACTGGACCAACAAGCCCGGTGCCACCACTTCTGGTGCGGGGTCCTCGAGCGTGGCCAAGGGGTATTCCTCCTCGTGTCCCTCAGACGACGTGTCGTTCCCGGTGACCGCGATTGTGCAGAGTTGGGCCACGAACGCTTCGACGAACTACGGGTTCCAGGTCGCGGCGGTGAACGAAACAGCCACCTCCTCGTTTCGGCTGTACCGGTCGACCGATTACTACACCGCCGCCGGCAATGGGGGGCTGCGTCCTCGGCTGATCGTGAACTACAACCGATACCCCAACACTCCGACCGCTCTGACCGTCGATGCGGTGGTCAACGGGTATGTCCCGAGCGTCACGCCCACGCTGAGTGCGAAGGTCACCGACCCGGACGCGGGCTCGGTCAAGGTCCGGTTCAACGTCTCCCAAGGCGCGACCCTGGTGTGGTCTGGGGACGGGTCGACGGTTGCCAGCGGGGGCGTCTCGGTGGCCACGATTCCGGCTGGAAAGTTGGTGGACGCCCAGACCTACACGGTCGCCGCCTACGGCAACGACGGCTCGGTGCTCAGCGGCAAGAACGCCACCTCCGGTGGCTTCGTCTCATCGACCTTCACCGTGGACGCCACGACGCCGGTCGTGCCCCAGTTGTCCTGCACGGGGGTAGCGGATGGGCAGTGGTATGAGACCCGACCGGCCGCGAAGACGACCTGCACGGTCGCCGGGAACGGCAAGGACGTGGAGCTGTGGGTCAACGGGCAGTCGAAGGCTGCGTTGACTACCTCGGGTAGTGCGAGTGTCGATGTGCCGAGTGTGGGCTACACCCTGATCCAGGCGCGCTCACGTACGAACGCAGGCGTGGTCTCGGCGTGGGCACGCGTCGGTTTCGGCACCGGCAGCGCCGCGCTGATATATCCGATCGCTGATGACCGTTCCTCCTCCACGTTCCCCATCGAGGCTGCTGCGCCTCCGGGAGCCACCACCGCGAAGCTGCAGTGGCGCTTCGCCCCGGACGCCGCGGCTGGTGCCCCGGACCCTCTCGCGGGGTGGGTCGATGCCGGCGGGGTCAAGAAGGATGACGGCACGGCGACCGCTTGGACCGGGACGGTGTCAGGCACCGAGACCTCAGCGACTCCCAAGCTGATGTGGGATCCCCATGGGGAGCCGGGGATCTCCACGACAGCGCTGCTCGAGGTCCGGGTGCTGTTCACCTACTCCGGGGGCACCAAGGCCTCACCGCTGAAGCGGGTCCAAGTGATCCCGCACGCGTTCGGTGGCTCGTTCCCGACCTCCTCGGCCGGCCCCGGTCAGGTGGGCCTGTTCACCGGGGAATTCCAGATGACGCAGACCGACCTCGCCGTGCCCGGCTACGGCGGCAGCCTGAGCCTGGGGCGCTCCCACCTCTCGATGGCCGGCACCCCGGCTGGACCAGCCCGGGTGTTCGGCCCGGGGTGGACCACGGACCTCTCCGGCCCTGACGAGGGCCTAGGCGGGTTCACGGTGACCGACCGCACAGCCGAGGATGGATCCATCACGTTGTCCTCACCCGAGGGCGACTCCTATGTGTACCGGCACTCCTCAGGCACCCGTGGCGCCCAACAGCCAGGTGACTACGTCGGTGTGGGCGAGACCGCCCTCGACGAAGACACCCTGACCATGACCACCGTCACCGAAGATCCCGATCCCATCACTGGGAAGCCTCGAATTAGCAACCGGCTGACTTTGAGCGAGTGGGATGGCACGAAGACCATCTTCGTGCGCACCAACGGGGCGTGGACCACCGAGAAGGTGGTCGGTGCCGAGGACAGCTCAACGACCAGGTACGACCACGACGGTGAGGGGGCGGTGACGTGGATCTTCGCACCGTCACCGGCCGGGGTTACATGCAACGCCGACTCCCAACAGCCCGGTTGCCGGGCGCTGCATCTGAACTACACCGGCACCGGTGCCGCCAAACGGTTGGCCAGCGTCGACCTGCGGATCTATGACCCACGCCCCGGAACCGACGGCTTGCCCGGTGCCGGGGCAGGGATGGCGACCATCCCGGTCGCGAACTACGCCTACAACAGCAGTGGTCAACTCGACGCGACCTGGGATCCACGCCTTGGTGACGGTGCCGCGGCCCTGAAGACCACCTACACCTACTCCCAGGTAAATGGGCACACCGTGTTGAGCAGCCTCACCGAGCCGGGACTCAAGACGTGGAACTTCTCCTACGACGGCGTCGGGAAGCTGATCTCGATCACCCGTGCGCAGGACGCCGCGGTCGGCGGCGCCGTGGCGACCTGGACGGTGCGCTACGACCTCGCGCTCTCGGGTGACGGACTGCCTGACCTCACCCCCGCCGCGACGGCATCGTGGGGGCAAGGCGCAGCCGATGCCCCGGTCGAAGCGGCTGCGGTGTTCGGCCCGGACCGGGTGCCGGGCGCATCACCGAGCGCCGATGACTACGAGTACGCCTCGTTGAGCTACTGGACCAAGTCCGGGCGAATCACCAACGCTGCATCGTTCGGCGCCGGGGCCTGGCAGATCGGGTCCACCCGCTACGACGAGCTGGGCAACACCACCTGGTCCCTGGACGCCGCGGGCCGCAACCGGGCACTCTCCGAGGGCAGCACTGCCGCGCAGACCGCAGGAGCCGGCGAGAAGTACGCCGCGCTGACCGTCTACAACGCCACCGGCACACGGGTCGAGGAGTCCTACTCACCCACCCACCAGTTCCTACTCGAGAACGGCACCATGTTTACTGGGCGCACGTTGACCCAAACGGTCTACGACGACGAACCCGACGCAGAGGGCTTCACCGACGGTCGCCCGACCACGGGTGTGCCCGAGGGCGGATTCGATCTCGCCGTCCGGCAGTTCACCTCGGCCACCAACGCCACCGGATCCTTCGATGGACCCGCCAACACCGGCGCCGGGACCCCCCGGCCGGGCCGGGAGTTCGACACCGAGGAGACCCGTTACTACTACAACCCGACCGAGACCGGTGACGGCGACGGCTGGTTGCTGCGCACCCCCACCCGGGTCTCGACCAAGGACGGTGGCGGCTGGTCGACCACCAGCACCCGCTTCGACACCGAGGGCAAGGTCATCGAGACCCGCACCCCTCAAGCCAACGCCACCACCGGCAGCGCCTCTCTGGCCCGCCGCATGCAGAGCGTGTACTACACCGCGGACGCTGCTGCGTCACGAACCGAGTGCCGCAACAAGGTGCAGTGGACCGGCGAGGTGTGCTGGCACGGCGCCGCAGGCGCACCCGGCTCGGGTGCCGCGATCCCGCAAACCTCGGCAACCGGCTACACCGCGCTGTTGGCGCCCACCCGCAGTGAGGAGACTTCCGGAGCCGCCAAGCGCACCAGCATCACCGGGTACGACGCTGCCGGACGACCGGTCACTTCCTCGGTCACCACCAGCGGCCTGACGCCCGCCGACCGGACGGTCCCGGCTACCACTACCACCTACTCGCCGACCACCGGTCTGCCGACCAGCCTCACCAACGGCGCCCAAACTCAGACCACCGGTTACGACACCTGGGGACGGGTGAAGACCCAGACTGACGGCACCGGGAACACCGCCACCACCACCTACGACGCCGCCGGACGGGTGGCCACCGTCAACGACGGTAAGGGCACCTACACCTACACCTACAACGGCACCGACTCTCAGGGGAAGAAGGAACGCCGCGGGCTAGTCACCAAGCTCGGCGTCGGTCTGGTCACCGGGCCCAGCGAGTTCACCGGCGCCTACGACGACACCGGCGCCCTGGTCGAGCAGAACTACCCCGGCGATCTCCAAGCGACCTGGACCCACGACGTCACCGGCGCACCGACCGGCCTGACCTACACCCAAGGCACCACCGAGCTGCTGGCCTTCTCCAACACCCTGGACCGCGACGGCCGCGTTCGCAAAGCCAACGGACCCGCCTCGGCCCAGTCCTACCGCTACGACGACCGCGACCGCCTCACCAACGTTGAAGACACCACCACGACTGGCTGCACCACCCGCGAGTACGGGTTCTCCAAGGACTCCAACCGCACCAGCCTGAAAACCTACGCACCAGCCAGCGGAACAGGCACCTGCCAGAGCACGGCCGCCGCGTCCACGATCACACCAACCTTCGACGACGCCGACCGGATCACCACCACCGGCTACACCTACGACGCGCTGGGGCGCACCAAGACCCTCCCAGCCGCCGACACCACCACCACCCTGAGCAATCCGGGCGACCTCGCCATCGGCTTCCACGCCAACGACATGGTCGCCACCTTGTCGCAATCAGGGCTCGAGAACGGCACCAGCGTCACCAAAGCCCAAGACTTCACCCTCGACACCACCGGCCGGATCTCGGTCATCAAGACCCTCACCAACACCGTCTCACTCGACGAATCCACCAACCACTACGCAGGCGGTAGCGACAACCCCGCCTGGACCGACACCAAGACCCGCCCCAACGCGGCCACCGCATGGACCAACACCTGGACCCGCAACATCACCTCCATGGCCGGCGACCTCGCCCTGACCCAGTCCTCTGACGGCACCACGAAAATCCAACTCGCCAACCTGCACGGCGACATCGTGGCGGATGCCCCCGCCGGTAGCGCCACGATCAACTCCTACACCGAGACCACCGAATACGGCATCCCCCGCACGGCGAACAGCGGACCCGCACGCTACGCCTGGCTCGGAGCCAAACAACGCCAATCGAGCGGCATCGTTGCCGGGCTAACCCTTATGGGGGCTCGTCTGCATAACTCCGTCACCGGACGATTCCTCACGCGCGACTCGATTGAGGGAGGAAATGACAATACGTATGTCTACCCTGCGGATCCAATCAATCGAGTGGATCTGGATGGGCGCGCCAGTGCGACCTACTGGTGGGGTGGGTGGAAGAGTTATAGCCGGCGCGGGCCAGATTTGATTCGCGTGTGGTTTAATGCGCGGTTTATGTATTCGCTAGCACGCATTGCACAGGGTACCGAAAGAATTGCGAAGGCGACAGCGCTTGTTTCTGGCGCTCTTGCACTGGCCGCCAGCGCGGGAGTCATCACTTCCCCAGGGGCGGTGGCAGCCTCCGTGATGGCCGTGTTTATGGGCTTGGTGGGAGCCATGTCCGGAACCATCGCAGAGACTCTGCGCTATTTGGCAGGTCGTGGCCGATGCTTAGGAGTAAAGGTGTATACAATAAAGAAAGCCGCTGTAGGGTACGTTCCATACCTTTCCACGTACGCCTGTGGGGTAGGAGGGTGATCTTCGGAGGTATCAATATGAGCAGAATTGCTTTCATAGTGGCGCGCACAACGTTTGTCCCGCTGTTCCTGGGCATGAGCGCAATTGTTCGAGCCGTTGACGACAGCGCTAATTCCTGGGATATATCGGTAGGCAAGTACGTGGGGGTTTTTATCGTCGCGCTTGCGCTCGCGAGGCCGTACTCGGCCATCCCGCTGGCGAAGGCCTCGAGCGGCTATGACGGCGACTTAGATTGAACGGCAAACACTCGCGTTGGGTTCTCGGGGGACATCGACCGCCGACGCGACGGGAGCCTATCCCGGTGACTCGTTAACGCATTGCGTGTTGATCCTGTCGCCCATTGCGCGGGAGATTGTGTACCCGGGCCGACCACCCCGGATGGGCGGACCCGTGTCGTTGCGACGACGAGTGCAATCCACGGAAATCTGTGCCCGGCTAGCAAACCTGGGGCGAGCGCCCTGTGGCCCCCGCCTTTCGGTGCGCCGGGTCCATCGTGGCAAGGCATTGATCAGTTGAAGACGACTTCGCCGGATACGGGCTCGGAAGCCTTCGGCGAGCTGGACCTCGCCTGCCCGCTCCGCCCGGGTACCCAAGGACTCGGCCAGGCGCACCTGGCCTGCCGCGATGGTCCTGGCGGCGAGCAGCCCGGGCCGGTCGCCGTGATCATCGAGAGTGTCGTCCTGCAGCCGTGGCCGCATGAAACCTGCCAGCGTTCGCTGCGACGGCGAAGTCCTCGGGACGGCGCGCTAGGACTACCTGCGGTCGTTCGCCTCGCGCTCCCTTCGCTCCACCCCGGCGCAAACGCCAAGTCCGCCACGGATGGGCCCAACAAGAGGGCTGACGGCGGTCGGTCATCGACGCGCACGGCGGGCATGTCGTTGACCAGACTGAGGAGGACGTGCAGCGGATAGCGTGCCGCGGCCACGCGCCGGCGGGTGCTTCTCGCCCTCGCGAGTTGGCGGTGTACGCCGAGTTCGGTGAGCCGATCGCGCAGCCCAGGTGCACCTCCCCGTTCGGCTCGCCTGCGGGTAGGTGCCTCTCGAGGCGAATCTTCTGCTTCTCGGTGAGGTGCTCGGCGCCGGTCATCAACGTCCGCCGGACCGATACAGCGGGTCGTCCTTGTGGCCGCGCCGGCGCAGCGTCTCCTGCTGGACTCGACGCCGGACTTCGTCCAACGCGGTCGACCCGAGCTTCACGACGTGACACGCATTGACTCGCCGGGGCGGTTCAGGGAGACCTCGCGCATCTTGACTGAGTCGCGGTCGAGGCCGGTCAGGACGCGGTGCAGAGCAGGGAGGTCGCCGCGGTCGACGAGGTCGCGCCACCTCTGAAGGTTGCGCTCGTGCGGCTCGCCGGTGACCTGGCCACTGAGCCAGCTCCAGGTTGCGCTCGATCGTCGGACGCCACTCCTGGATGTTGTCGCGGTTCGGCAGGCTCGAGACGCGCCTGTCGAGCGGGTCGTCGCCAGGTCGAGCCTGCCGGAGAGGAAGGCGCTGATGCTCGGTTGGCGCACACCGCTGAGCCGGGACAGGTCGGACTGTGTGGTGCTCGTCTCGAGCATCACCTCGCGCAGCACGTCGACCGGACTCGTTATGCCATGCGTATAGCAAGAAGTGCTATAGCGATCCCCGGCTGGAATGGGGCGTGGGGCAACACTGGGGCAACACGAGGTCCAGAAACCGTGGAAGATGACCAACGACAGCCAATCACCATTTTTGGCTCTGACCTGCGGTTTCACTGATTATCAACGTCGTCCGCCGGCCCCTCGGTCGCCCTCTCAAGGCGGTAGCGCGGGTTCGAATCCCGTCGGGGGTACCACCCACCAGCAGCCCGGTCCTCAATGAGGTCCGGGCTGCTGTCTTGCGTAACGAAACGCCCCGTTCCTCGTTGATCGCGACGACGAAAGGGCTCTACATGTTGCGACGCATCCTGGCCATCCTGGTGTCTCTCGCGGTCCTCCCGCTGACGCTGGTGCTGGCGCTCTCCTCGCCCGCCGCGGCGCACGAGGAGCGGGCCTCCGGCTTCCCCGACGGCTCCGGGAAGGTGCCGAGGTATCTCGGCCTGAGCAACAGCCGCTACCGCGTTGTCTGTACGCCGAGCAGCCGTCGTCGGATCAACGCGATGCCGAACAGCTCGTTGAAGCGCAAGAACAAGCAGTTGCTGAGAAGCTGCCGCTACGACTCGATCCAGACCGCGGTGAACTCGATCAAGTCGCGCAACACCTCGATCTACGTCCTGCCCGGGGTCTATGAGGAGCGCCGCTGGGCCAGCCCCAAGCGCAGCAGCTACTGCTCGCAGCTGAAGACCAACTCGAGCAGCCCGCTGGAGACCTCGCAGTACATCGGCTCGATCACCTCGCCCGACGCCGCAGCCGCCAACGCCGAGTCCAACCCGGTCGCGCTGTCCTACGCCGACCAGCTCCGGTGCCCGCACAACCTCAACCTGATCGCGATCCTCGGTGACCGGACGCCCTCGAACAAGTCGATCAAGTGCGACAGCAAGTTCTGTGGGACCCAGATCGTCGGCACCGGCCGGCGTCCCTCGGACGTGCTGATCGACAACAAGTTCTCCAAGCTCAACGCCATCCGCGCCGACCGTGCGGGCGGCGTGGTGCTGCGCAACTTCACCGTGCAGCAGGCGGAGTTCAACGCGGTCTACGTGCTGGAGACCGACGGCTTCACGCTGGACCGCCTGGTCACCCGGGCCAACGACGAGTACGGCATCTTGGCCTTCGCCAGCGACCACGGCCTGATCAAGGAGACCGACAACTACTACAACGGCGACTCGGGCATCTACCCGGGCTCCGGGTCCGACCTGAACGCCGACAACCCGAACCTCAAGGCCACCCGCTACGCGATCGAGATCCGCAACAACCGCAGCCACCACAACACATTGGGCTACTCCGGCACCGCCGGCAACTCGATCTGGGCCCACGGCAACGCCTTCTACGACAACGCGACCGGCATCGCCACGGACTCGTTGTTCCCGGGGCACCCCGGCCTGCCGCAGGACCACGCGCGGTGGAGCAACAACCGGATCTTCTCCAACAACGAGAACTGGTACACGCGCTTCGTGGACACCGGCGTCTGCGCCAAGCCGATGAAGCAGCGCGGCTACATGCAGGGCACGGTGTGCCCCGTCGTGCCGACACCGGTCGGCTCCGGTGTGCTCATCGCCGGGGGCAACTTCAACTCCACCGACAACAACTACATCTACGACAACTGGCGCTACGGCACGATGCAGTTCTGGGTGCCGGCGCCACTGCGGGACGAGTACGACCCGCAGAAGCTCGACGACACCTCGCACCACAACCACACCACCGGCAACAAGATGGGACTGCGGCCCAGCGGTGCCGTCGCGCACAACGGCATGGACCACTGGTGGGACGACCAGGGCACCGGGAACTGCTGGCAGGGCAACACCTACTCCCGGGGCCACCAGACCGACAACTTCGTGATCCCGCCGCCGAGCTGCGACGAGGGTGGCTCGGTCTTCCGTCCGGGCCTGGCCGTGAAGGACGCCGGCTTCTTGTCCTGCAGCCAGTACGACCGCAACGACCCGACCTGGCGGCACCCGCCGCAGTGCGACTGGTTCGACAGCCCGAGCAAGCCGACGGGCGCCGACCCCTCGCCGCTGCCGGGCGCCGCTCCTGCCGCGAAGGGCTCCCCCTCCACGGGGGTCCTCCTGGTCGGCCCGCTGTTCGGTCTGCTGACCCTGGCCGGCGTACGACGCCGCAGGGCGCGTGCCCGTCGTGCCTAGGCGGCGGGTCGGGCTCAAGGCCTGGCTGGTGGTCTCGACGGCTCTCGCCGGGCTGCTGACCGGTCTCGGGTTCGCCGCGGTCTCGGCCGCCCCGGCGGGCTTGGGGACCGTCGGGCCGACCGCGGTGACCGGGACCGACGCCAGCGCGGTGTTCGTGGTCGGGGAGCGGACGATCCGTCAGGTGCGCTACCGCGACGGGGGCACGCTGGACTACACCTTCCGGCTGGCCAACCGTCAGGCGCTGCCGATGACGATCACCGGGATCTCGCCCGACCAGCTCGACGAGCGGCTCTTCGCCTACTCCTCGCTGGAGGACCGGCGCGGTCGCAGCAGGTTCACGATCCCTGGCAACGAGACCGTCGAGGTGCACCTGCGACTGAAGATGGGCGGGTGCGAGAGCCTGTCGGCGCGCGCCGGCAGCTTTGCCCACGAGGTCAGCCTGACCACCGAGCGGATGGGGGTCGCGGCCGGCACCGCCACCGTGCTGCTGCCCGAGGAGATCCACACCGGGTCGCCGCGCGAGGCCTTCTGCCCGAACTCGACCGCGAAGTCGCGCCCGCCCGGCTGAGCCGCGTCGTCGGCTGACGGGGCCGGTGTCCGATTCCCGCTAGGTTCACCGGGGGCCGACCCGCACACTGGTGGGCATGGGACCGCTGGAGCAGAGCTGGGAGGCGTGCTACCGCGCCGTCCAGGGGCGTGACCGGCGCTTCGACGGTGTCTTCTACACCGCCGTGCGGACCACCGGGATCTACTGCCGGCCCTCGTGCCCGGCGACCACCCCCAAGCCGGGCAACGTCTCGTTCTACCGGACCGCAGCAGGAGCCCAGGGCGCCGGCTATCGCGCGTGCCGCCGCTGCCTGCCTGACGCGACGCCGGGCTCGCCGGAGTGGGACATCGCCGCCGACGTCGCGTCGCGGGCGATGCGACTGGTGGCCGACGGGGTGGTGGAGCGGTCCGGGGTCGACGGGCTGGCCGCCAGCCTCGGCTACTCGACGCGTCAGCTCGGCCGGCTGCTCACCCAGGAGTTCGGTGCCGGACCGCTGGCACTGGCCCGGTCGCGCCGGGCCCAGACCGCGCGGGTGCTGATCGAGACCACGGCGCTCTCGTTCGCCGAGATCGCCTTCGCCGCCGGCTTCGCCAGCGTCCGGCAGTTCAACGCCACCGTGCGCGAGGTGTATGGCGCCTCGCCGAGCCAGCTGCGCAGCGGCGCGAGAGGGGAGGCGCTGCCGGCAGGCACGATCCGGACCCGGATCGCCGTACGTGAACCGTTCGCGGCGCGTGCCCTGCACGTGTTCCTGGCGCTGCACGCGGTGCCGGGGATCGAGGCCACCGGGCCCGGCTGGTACGAGCGCTCGCTGCGGCTCCCGCACGGCCCCGGCGTGGTGCGGATCGAGCTCGGCACCCGTCCGCCCGGCCAGGTGCCGTGCACCTTCCGGCTCGCGGACGCCCGCGACCTGGCACCGGCCACTGAGCGCGCCCGCCGCCTCCTCGATGCCGACTGCGACCCCGTCGCCGTCGACGAGGCGCTGTCGGAGGACGCCGCCCTGTCGGCCCTGGTGGTCGCGGAGCCCGGGTTGCGCGTGCCCGGCCAGCTCGATGGAGTTGAGGTCGCCGTCCAGACCGTGCTCGGCCAGCAGGTCAGCATGGCCGCGGCGCGGACCGCGACGGCCCGCCTGGTGACGGCGTACGGCGAACCGCTGGAGCTCGCCGGTGACCACGAGGTCGACCGGCTGTTCCCGGCCATGGACCGGCTGGCCGCCGTCGACCCGGCCGAGCTGGCGATGCCGCGCGCACGCGGGCGGGCCGTGGTGGGACTCGCAGCGGCGCTGGCGGAGGGCACCGTGCGGCTGGACCGCAGCATGGCGCGTGCGGAGGTCCGCGCGCGGCTGCTCGAGCTGCCCGGCATCGGTCCGTGGACCGCCGACTACGTCGCGATGCGGGCGCTGGGCGACCCGGACGTCTTCTTGCCCAGCGACATCGGCGTGCGCAACGCGTCCCGACGGCTCGGGATCGCCGACGTCGTGAGCCGCAGCGAGACCTGGCGGCCGTGGCGCTCCTACGCGCTGCTGCGGTTGTGGTCGGTGGTGCTGGAGGAGATGCAGGCACGACGGACCGCGCACGCGGGGCGGTCGCTGACGGATGGAGACATAGGGTGACGACGACGACAGCAGTGGAGATGACCAGGACGATGTGGACCGTGACGGGATCGCCGATCGGCGACCTGCGGATCGTGGCCAGGGGTGGTGCGATCACCGCCATCGAGTTCACCCCCTTCCGGGCCTCGGCGAGCGGCGAGCCGGCGGGGGAGCGGGCGGACGCCGACCCGTTGCTGCGCAGCGCGGTGACCCAGCTGGCGGCGTACTTCGCCCGCGAGCTCAAGGAGTTCGACCTCCCGCTCGCCCCGAGGGGCAGCGACTTCCAGCAACGGGTCTGGAAGCAGCTGCAGGCCATCGGCTACGGCGAGACCGCGGCGTACGGCCAGATCGCCCACCGGCTCGGGATGACCAACGCCGCCTCCCGCGCGGTCGGGCTCGCCAACGGCCGCAATCCGATCCCGGTGGTGATCCCCTGCCACCGCGTGATCGGCGCCGACGGCACCCTCACCGGCTACGCCGGCGGCCTGGAGCGCAAGCAGCTGCTCCTCGAGCTCGAGCAGGATGCGCTGTTCTGAGGTGGGGGGTGCTGCCGGTTTCACAGGAGACCTTGTGAAACCGGCACTTCTCTGCCGTTGCAACCCAGGGTAAGTGCACGTTTCTACGGGTCAGTGCAGGTCTCGGCGCCCTCAGCGTTGCAGCCGCCGAGAGGCATTCTCCTGGGCGATCCGGCGCATCGTGAGCAGCACCGGCTCCAGCAGCAGCGTGCTGACCACGGCGTGCTCGACGGCCTCCTCGCGGTACGGCTCGTGCAGCGATTCGACCTCGCGCGCGGCGATGAGGTCTGCGGCCTCGGCGTAGGTGTCGAGCAGCTCCTCGGAGGGGGCGTGCCCCAGTCCCCTGAGGGAGGCCAGGGCCCCGGCGAGCGCGCCGCGGTGCCGGCTGTGTTCGTCGAGCTGCCAGCCGCGGCGTCGCAGCAGCGCCTCCACCCGGTCGGCCTCGCTCCCGCTGTCCGAGTCACCGACCGCCGGTGGGAGGCGGGTGTGCGCACTGCCGATCACCTCGTGCCAGGAGCTGCCCGGGTCGTCGATCGCGTGCAGGACCAGACGTACGTCGTCGAGGCGCATCGCTGCGATGTCAGTGAGCGCGCGCACCAGCTTGAGCCGGCGTACGTGCGTCTCGTCGTAGTTGGCTCGCGTCGCACCCACGGCCTCCCCGGGATGGAGCAGATCTGCGCGCAGGTAGTACTTGATCGTGGGGACGGGTAGGCCACTTCGCTCGGCCAGCTCGGAAAGCCACATGCCTCGATCTTGACATTGGATAGTGAAGCTGTCCAATATTGGGGTGTGGAACTATCCAATGGCATGAGCCGAGGCGGCCTGCTGGCGTGCCTGCCGGTTCTGGTGCTGCAGGGACGCGGCGTACGACGTCGCGTCGAGCAGCTGCCGGTGGCGACGGGGACGAGCGGTCGGACTGCTGAACCGGGCGGCCCGCATGAGGAGCCGATCCGGATCGTCGTGCTCGGCGACTCCGTGGCGGCGGGGGTGGGGGTGGCCGACCATCGGTACTCGATGGCCGGTCGGCTCGCGGAGCGGCTGCACCAAGCCACCGGTCGCGGCGTCGCGTGGCAGGTCGAGGCACGCAGCGGCGCCGACTCGTCGGAGGTCGCTGCTCTGGCGCGCAGGTCGATCGACCTCGAGCTGGCCGACCTGGTCGTGATCTCGGTGGGGGTCAACGACGTGAAGGGCCTGCGCAGCGACGCCGCCTTCGCGTCGGGGTTGCGGGCGCTGCTCGAGCACAGCGTGCGTACGGCGCCCCGGGCCAGAGTCATCTTGCTCGGTCTCCCGCCGATGGAGCGGTTCCCGGCGCTGCCGCGACCCTTGGCGGATCTGCTGGGGGCTCGGGCGCGGCGACTGGACCGCGTGGGGGCGCGCGTGGCCGCCGAGTTCCCCGGCGTCATCAGGGTGCCGCTGGCCCTCGGCTCCATGGCCGAGTCGGTCAGGCCCTTCGCGGGCGACGGCTTCCACCCCAGCGCCGAGCTGCACGACCTCATTGCGCGCGACGTGGCGGTCCGACTGGGCTCGCTCGACAGATCGGAAAGGACCGAGAATGAGTGACGAGACCCGGATATTGGCTGGCATCCTGCTGCTGTCCCTGGTGACGGTGGAGACCGGCGGCCTCTACCTGGTGAAGCTGTGGCGCTCCCGCGAGGGGGTCACGGACTTCCAGATCGCGTTCGCGCGCGCCGGCCACGCGCACGCCGGGGTGCTGCTCGTGCTCGCGCTGACGGCGCTGTTGTACGCCGACGCAGCCGGCCTGTCCGGGGCGTGGAACTGGCTCGCCCGCAGCGGCGTACCGGTGGCCGCCATCTTGATGCCCGCCGGCTTCTTCGCGGCCTCGGCGGGGCAAGGACGCACCCGGCCGAACAGGTTGATCGTCGTCGTCCTGGCCGGTGCCGGTGCTCTCGCGCTCGGGCTCGGCAGCCTCGGCGTGGGGCTGCTGGTCGCGTGATGGGGCCGGAAGTTTCACAAGTTCTCCTGTGAAACATGCACTTCTCTGTCGTTGCAACGGCAGAGAAGTGACCGTTTCACAAGAGAACCTGTGAAACCGGCAGAAGCCCCTACTCGGCGGCCGCCCGGCGCAACGACTCCGAGAGGCGCTCGGCGGCGGCGAGTACGGCGGGGGCGTGCATCCGGCCTGGCTGACGGGAGAGCCGCTCGACCGGGCCGGAGACCGAGACCGCCGCGATGATCTTGGCGCTGGGGGAGCGGACCGGCGCGGAGACCGAGGCCACGCCCTGCTCGCGCTCGCCGATGGACTGCGCCCAGCCGCGGCGGCGGATGCCGGCCAGCGCGGTGGCGGAGAAGGCGGCGTTCTGCAGGCCGCGGTGCATCCGCTCCGGGTCCTCCCAGGCGAGCAGGATCTGCGCAGCCGACCCGGCGCGCATCGTCAGCTGCGAGCCGACCGGGATCGTGTCGCGCAGCCCGCTGGGTCGCTCCGCGGCGGCGACGCACACACGATGCTCGCCCTGCCGGCGCCAGAGCTGGGCGGACTCACCGGTGATGTCGCGCAGTCGCGCGAGCACCGGGCCGGCCGTGGCCAGCAGTCGGTCCTCACCAGCCGCCGCCGAGAGCTCGGAGAGCCGGGGGCCGAGCACGAACCGGCCCTGCATGTCGCGGGCGACGAGGCGGTGGTGCTCCAGGGCCACGGCCAGCCGGTGCGCCGTGGGACGAGCCAGTCCGGTGCCCGCGACCAGCCCCGCAAGGGTGGCCGGTCCGGACTCGAGTGCCGCCAGAACCAGGGCAGCCTTGTCAAGAACGCCGACGCCGCTTGAGTTGTCCATATGGTAATACTGCCGTCTCAGATCATGGGATGCAACGTAAGGTGGCTCTCATCCTTCATGGAGTCAACGAAGAAGTGAGGTTGGGGATATGGCCAGGACCCTGTCGGAGAAGGTCTGGGACGAGCACGTCGTCCGCAGCGCCGAGGGTGAGCCGGACCTCCTCTACATCGACCTGCACCTGATCCACGAGGTGACCTCGCCGCAGGCATTCGACGGCTTGAGGCTCTCCGGTCGCACGGTACGCCGTCCCGACCTGACTTTGGCCACCGAGGACCACAACGTGCCCACCCTCGACTGGGACAAGCCGATCGCCGACCCGGTCTCGCGCACCCAGGTCGAGACCCTGCGGCGCAACGCCGAGGACTTCGGCGTACGCCTGCACCCGCTCGGCGACATCGAGCAGGGGATCGTGCACGTCGTCGGTCCCCAGCTCGGGCTGACCCAGCCGGGGATGACGATCGTGTGCGGGGACAGCCACACCTCGACCCACGGCGCGTTCGGCGCGATCGCGTTCGGGATCGGCACCTCCGAGGTCGAGCACGTGCTGGCCACCCAGACGCTGATGCAGGCGCGCCCCAAGACGATGGCGGTGACCGTCAACGGGTCGCTGCCCCCAGGCGTGACCGCCAAGGACCTCGTGCTGACCCTGATCACCCAGACCGGCACCGGTGGCGGGCAGGGCTACATCGTGGAGTACCGCGGCCAGGCCATCGAGGAGCTTTCGATGGAGGCCCGGATGACCGTGTGCAACATGAGCATCGAGTGGGGTGCGAAGGCCGGTCTGATCGCCCCCGACCAGACCACGTTCGACTACATCGAGGGCCGGCCGGAAGCACCGACGGGCGCCGACTGGGACGCGGCGGTGGAGCACTGGAAGTCCTTGGTCACCGACGAGGACGCGGTCTTCGACAAGGAGATCGTGCTCGACGCCTCGGAGATGGCGCCGTTCGTGACCTGGGGGACCAACCCGGGCCAGGGCGTGCCGCTGAGCGGGGTGGTGCCGAACCCGGCCGACTTCGCGGACGATGACGACCGGATCGGTGCGGAGAAGGCGCTGGAGTACATGGCGCTCGAGGCCGGGACGCCGATGCGCGAGGTCAAGGTCGACACCGTCTTCGTGGGCTCGTGCACCAACGGCCGCATCGAGGACCTGCGACTGGCCGCCGAGATCATCAAGGGCCGCACCGTGGACAAGGACACCAGGCTGCTCGTGGTCCCCGGATCGGTGCGCGTGCGTCTGCAGGCCGAGAGCGAAGGTCTCGACGTGATCTTCAAGGACGCCGGCGCCGAGTGGCGTGGGGCCGGCTGCTCGATGTGCCTGGGCATGAACCCCGACCAGCTCACCCCGGGAGAGCGCAGCGCCTCCACCTCCAACCGCAACTTCGAGGGCCGCCAGGGCAAGGGCGGTCGCACCCATCTGGTCTCGATCCCGGTCGCGGCGGCCACCGCGGTCCGCGGCACGCTCAGCTCGCCGGCCGACCTCGAGCCAGTCGTCCTGGCTGGGCGGGCCGCCCAGGGATCCTCCGTGGAAGGAGCGAACTGATGGAGAAGTTCACCGCGCACACCGGCGTCGGGGTGCCGCTGCGACGCAGCAACGTCGACACCGACCAGATCATCCCGGCGGTCTACCTCAAGCGGGTGACCCGGACCGGTTTCGAGGACGGGCTCTTCGCTGCGTGGCGCAATGACGAGAGCTTCGTGCTGAACCGGCCGGAGTACGCCGCCGGCTCGGTGCTCGTCGCCGGTCCCGACTTCGGCACGGGCTCTTCGCGCGAGCACGCCGTGTGGGCGTTGCAGAACTATGGATTCAAGGCAGTGGTCAGCTCTCGCTTCGCTGACATCTTCCGCGGCAACTCCGGCAAGTCCGGGCTGGTCGCCGCGCAGGTCGACGACGCCGTCGTTCAGCGGCTCTGGACGCTGCTCGAGACGCAGCCGGGAGCGCAGGTGACGGTCGACCTGGAGTCGAGAATCGTCAGTGCTGGCGAGGGAAACGACGCCTTCGAGGCTCCCTTCGACATCGACGACTACACCCGCTGGCGGCTGCTCGAGGGTCTTGACGACGTCGGCATCACGCTCTCCCACGAGGACGACATCGAGGGTTTCGAGGCAACCCGACCGAGCTGGAAACCGGCCACGATCCACTGATCTGGTGGGTGGATCACCGCAACTGGTGGGTGCGACACGCGTCTGCAGCATTGTGGTGAGTGTCACTTTTCCCTAGCGTGCAAGGAGATTGGTCGAGCAGAGCGCTCGGCTGACGTTCACGAAAGGGAAGCTTGTGAACAAGAGTCAGTTGATCGACGCCCTCGCGGCTCGCTACGAAGGCAACCGCAAGGCCGCCGCTCACGCCCTCGAATCGGTGCTCGACACCATCACCCGCGAGGTCGCCCGGGGCGAGAAGGTCGCCATCACCGGGTTCGGGTCGTTCGAGAAGAAGGTGCGCGACGCCCGCTGGGTGCGCAACCCCTCGACCGGTGCGCGGATGAAGGCCAAGAAGAAGGCGGTCCCGAACTTCAAGGCCGGTGCCCAGCTCAAGGACGTCGTGTCGGGAGCCAAGAAGCTGCCCAAGCTGACCCTCGCTGCCGTGGACAAGGCCACGCCTGCCGCGGCGAAGTCCGCCGGCGCGAAGACCGCTGCCGCGGCCAAGAAGGCCACGAGTCGCTCGACGACCAAGTCCGCTCCTGCCAAGAAGGCACCGGCGAAGAAGGCGCCGGCGAAGAAGGCACCGGCGAAGAAGGCGCCCGCGAAGAAGGCACCCGCGAAGAAGGCACCGGCCAAGAAGGCACCCGCGAAGAAGGCACCGGCCAAGAAGGCGCCCGCCAAGAAGGCGCCCGCCAAGAAGGCACCGGCCAAGAAGGCGCCCGCCAAGAAGGCACCGGCCAAGAAGGCGCCCGCCAAGAAGGCGCCCGCCAAGAAGTCCTAGCGGGCGGCGCACCAGCGCAACCGCAGCACCAGCCCTGAGCCCCGGCTCAGCACACGACGGCGGTGGTCCCTTCGGGGGTCATCGCCGTCGTGCGTCCCCAGGTGTCGAGGCCTCGGTCATCGCCAGCGCTGCCGCGGTGTGCGCGCCCACGCCGAGGAGACGGGCGTGATCGAGATCCTCCAGGGTGTCGACGTCCCTGCGCAGGGTGGCCACGTCCGCGCGGACCGGCACGGCACCGGACGCCTCGTGGCGAGCGGCCGACCCCGGACCGAAGTGCGGCTCGAGGTCGACGCCGGGACCCGCGGCCAGCAGGGAGCTGCCGGTGCCCGCCGCGTCGGCCACGAACCACCGCGGCGTCAAACCCACCCGCAGCGCGTCGTCGAGGTCGTCGGTCCGCAAGCACGGCAGGTCCGCGCACATCGCGGCGACGGCCAGCGTCGGGTCGAGCAGCCGCACCCTGAGAGCGGCGTGCACCAGGGCGCGGTTGAGGTCGCCCTCGCCCTCGTCGGGAAGCGCGATCGTGCCCTCGATGTCCAGGTCCGGCTCGTCGGTGACGACGTAGACCGTGCGCACCAGGTCGGACCGGGTCGCTGCCGTGATCGCATCCAGAGCGAAGGCGCGCATCAGCGGCACCCGGTGCCCGTGCGAGGACACGACGAGCCGTGACTTGGCCCGCTCCAGCGCCTTGACCGGCACCAGCAGGGCGAACTTCGCTGACATCTGCTCGATCCTCTCAGGCTCCGCGATGCCACGACGCGGTGGCCCCGCCGGGGCAGTAGGCTCGCGACGACGCCCGGGAGACGGGCCGCGACGCAGGCCGAGGAGGGCGTGGTGGCGAGAGTTCGCAAGCTGCACGACAAGCGCGGCTGGGCGTTCGGCACCGTCCTCGGCGTGGTCAGCCCGACCCTGCGGGTGCTGACCCGGCGCACGGTGATCGACGGCGAGAAGATCCCCGAGACCGGCGGCTGCGTGATCGTGGGCAACCACGTCTCCCACGTCGACCCGCTCAGCCTGGGACTGTTCCTGCACGACCACGGACGGCTGGTGCGCTACCTCGCCAAGGACGCGCTGTTCCACACCCCCGTGATCAAGCACCTCGCCAAGGGCGCCAAGCAGATCCCGGTCTCCCGGTCGACCGCGGGCGCGGCCACCGCCTTCGACGCCGCGGTCGAGGCGGTGCGGGCGGGGGAGTGCATCGGCGTCTACCCCGAGGGCACGATCACCAAGGACCCCGACGGCTGGCCGATGCGTGGCAAGACCGGCGCCGCCAGGATCGCCCTGGCAACCGGCTGCCCGGTGATCCCGGTGGGCCAGTGGGGCGTCCAGGACCTGCTTCCGGCGTACTCCTTCCGGCTGCACCCGTTCCCCCCGAAGTCGATCACGTTCAAGGTCGGCGACCCCGTCGACCTCGGCGACCTGATCGGCAAGCCGGTCACCAACGAGGTGCTCCAGGAGGCCACCGCGCGGATCATGAGCGCGATCACCAGCCTGGTCGAGGACCTGCGCAGCGAGCAGGCCCCAACCGAGCGCTTCGACCCCAAGACGGTCGGGGTCAGCGAGATCGGCAACCCGAAGAAGGGAAAGAAGCGTTGATGAGTGACCCGCAGCAGCCTCACCACACCGGCACGGAGGCCACCCGATGAGCAAGGTCGCGGTCTTCGGCGCCGGCTCATGGGGTACGGCGTTCAGCCTGGTGCTCGCGGACGCGGGGAACGACGTCACGATCTGGGGCCGCCGGCCCGAGGTGTGCGACGCCATCAACGAGCAGCACCAGAACACCGAGTACTTCCCCGGCATCGACCTGCCCGAGGGGGTGCGGGCGACGCACGATCCGGAGGAGGCGGCCGCGGGGGCGGAGTTCGTGGTGCTCACGGTGCCCTCGCAGACGCTGCGGGAGAACCTCGGCCAGTGGACCGACGTGATGCCTGCCGATGCGGTCTTCGTCTCGCTGATGAAGGGCGTCGAGCTGGGCTCGACCAAACGGATGAGCGAGGTGATCGCGGAGGTGACCGGGGCCGGGCCCGAGCGGATCAGCGTGGTCAGCGGCCCCAACCTCGCCCGGGAGATCGCCCTGCGCGAGCCGGCGGCCAGCGTGGTCGCCTGTGCCGACGAGGAGGTCGCCGCGCGGCTGCAGGCGCTGTGCCACTCGCGCGCCTTCCGGCCCTACCGCAGCACCGACGTGCTCGGCTGCGAGCTCGGCGGCGCCTACAAGAACGTGGTCGCCTTGTGCGTCGGCATGGCCGTCGGGCTGGGTTTCGGAGACAACACCACCGCCTCGCTGATCACCCGGGGGCTCGCCGAGACGGCCCGCCTGGCGATGAAGCTCGGCGCCGACCCGCTCACCCTGATGGGCCTGGCGGGTCTCGGGGACCTCGTCGCGACGTGCTCGTCACCGCTGTCGCGCAACCGCACCTTCGGCGAGAAGCTGGGCCAGGGGATGACCACCGAGGAGGTCGTCGCGTCCACGCGGCAGGTCGCCGAGGGCGCGAAGTCGTGCGCCTCGATCCTCGACCTCGCCGGCCGCACCGGTGTGGACGCCCCGATCGCCCAGCACGTCGACGCCGTGGTGCGTGGGGAGATCAGCGCCCGCGACATGATGGACGCCTTCATCGCCCGCGACACCAAGCACGAGCGCGACTGAGCAGCCTGCTGCCACCAGCCTGTGCCTACCTCGCGGCGTCGAGGGCGCGGACGAGGTCCTCCCAGAGGTCCTCGACGTCCTCGATGCCCACCGAGAGCCGGAGCAGGCCCTCGGGGATGGTCGCAGCCTCCGCCTTCCAGCGGCGTCGGCGCTCCAGGGTCGACTCGACGCCGCCCAGCGACGTGGCGTAGACCCACAGCTGCGTGCCGTGCTGCACGAGGTCGGCGATCTCGCCGGTGGGCAGCACGATCGAGACCACGGCGCCGAAACCCGGGTAGCGGACCTCGACGACGTCGTCGCGCTCACCGAGCCGGCGTACGAGCTCCTGGGCGTTGGCCTGCGACCGCTCGACCCGCAGCGGCAGGGTGCGCAGCCCGCGCAGCGCCAGCCAGGCCTCGAAGGCGCCCGGGACGGCGCCGATCAGGTCCCGCCGTCCCTTGAGCACGGCGTGGAGCTCCTCGTCGCGGGTCACCAGGGCACCCATGAGCAGGTCGGAGTGACCGCCGATGAACTTCGTCGCGGAGTGCACCACCAGGTCCACACCCCACGTCAGCGGCTGCTGCAGCACCGGCGTGGCGAAGGTGTTGTCGACGACCACCCGGGCGCCCGCAGCGTGCGCCGCCTCGGTGATCGCCTGGATGTCCGCGACCTCCATTGCCGGGTTCGTCGGCGACTCCAGCCACACCAGGGACGCGTCCTCGCACGCGGCGGCGACCGCAGCGGTGTCGGTGATGTCGACGAGCTCGGTGACGATGCGCCCACGTGCCTCGAGGTCGGCGAGCTGCAGCAGCGAGCCGCTGTAGGCGTGCCGGGGCGCGACCACCCTCTGTCCCTGGCCCACGAGGTCCAAGATGGTGGCCACGGCCGCGAGCCCGCTGGCGAAGGACAGGCACCGGCCGCCCTCGAGCCCCCCGAGCGCCTCCTCGAAGGCCGTCCACGTGGGGTTGGCGTAGCGGCCGTACTCGAGGTCGCCTCCGCCGACATACGTCGAGGCCATCGTGATCGGTGCGTTCAGGGGCTGGTCGGGCTCGTGCGGGGGACGGCCGAGGTGCACGGCCTGGGTGGCGGGACGCATGTCGCCAGCGTAGGGACCGCACCCCGCGCCGGTAGGGTCGGGCGGGTGAGCAGCCACTCGGACGGTGTCCGCAAGCCCAGGATCGCGGTCGTGTTCGGAGGCCGCTCCAGCGAGCACTCCATCTCCTGCATCTCCGCCGGGAGCGTGATCGCGGCCCTCGACCCCGAGAAGTACGACGTCGTGCCGGTCGGGATCGCCGCCGACGGCCGCTGGGTCCTGGAGTCCGCGGAGCCGGGCCACCTCGCCCTCGGGCCGAGCGGTGAGCTGCCCAGGGTGACCGGCCAGCGTGAGATCGCCCTGACGCCCGGGCAGGGGCTGGTGGTCACCGAACCGGGCGACGTGCCCAGCGTGCTCGGCGAGGTCGACGTGGTCTTCCCGGTGATGCACGGGCCCTGGGGACAGGACGGGACCCTCCAGGGGCTGCTGGAGATGGCGGGGGTGCGCTACGTCGGGGCAGGGGTGCTCTCCAGCGCCGTGGGCACCGACAAGCACTTCATGAAGCAGGTCTTCCTCGCCGCGGGCCTCCCGGTGCTGCCCTACGTGCTGGTGCGGCCACGGCAGTGGGAGCAGGATCCGCGCGGCGATCCGCGAGGCCGTGGAGGCTCTGGGCTACCCGGTCTTCGTCAAGCCGGCCCGCGCCGGGCTCCAGCTTCGGGATCAGCCGGGTCGACGAGGCATCCGGGCTGGACGCGGCGATCGAGGCGGCGCGGGAGTTCGACCCCAAGGTGCTGGTCGAGGCCGCTGCGACGCAGGCCCGCGAGGTCGAGATCGGCGTACTGCAAGGGCTCGACGGTGGTGACCCGGAGACCTCGGCGATCGCGGAGATCACCGTGGGCTCGGGGCACGCGTTCTACGACTTCGAGGCCAAGTACCTCGAGCAGAGCTATCAGATCCCCGCCGCGATCGAGGAGCAGACGGCCGCGGAGATGCGCGACCTGGCGGTGCGCGCCTTCGAGGCGCTCGACGTCGAGGGCCTGGCGCGGGTGGACTTCTTCGTGCTGCGCGACGGGCGGGTGCTGGTCAACGAGGTCGAGACCATGCCCGGCTTCACCGCCACCTCGATGTTCCCCTTGCTGTGGCAGGAGTCGGGCCTGAGCTACCCCGAGCTGGTCGAGCGCCTGGTGCGCCTGGCGATGGAGCGCGAGACCGGCCTGCGCTAGCGACAGCGCCGGACCAGCTCGGTGTGCGCCTTGACCGCCGCGCCGACGTCGACCATCGCCGCGACCGGGGGCCGGCGCGCTGCGGGGACGACCAGCTCGACGCGCGGCTCGCGACCGACGGTGGTCAGCACGACATCGGCGCCCTGGTCGTCGGAGGCCTCGTCGGGCACGAACCAGTCGAGGCCGTTGACCCTCTGGCAGGCGGAGAACTTGTCGTAGCCGGCCGGGCTCGGCACCCCGCACCGGAGCACGATCGCCGGGTCACCCCAGGCGGCGGCGAGCTCGTTGCCGCGGATCTCGCGGTGGTCCTGGTCGGCGACACGGTCGGGGAGGGCCTTGACCAGGGCGGCACAGGCGTTCTGCTGCGCCGCGGTCACGTCGGTACGGCGTACCTCCAGCGCGCCGCAGGCCACGCCGGAGGCGAGCACGAGCAGCACGACGCCCGCCGTCCCGAGGGACGACGGGCGTGCGCGTGGCTGGATCGGTGACCCGCTCAGATGTGGACGACGGGGCACGTCAACGTGCGGGTGATGCCGTCAAGGGTCTGGACCCGGGCGACGACGAGCTTGCCGAGCTCGTCGACGTTGCGTGCCTCGGCGCGCACGATCACGTCGTAGGGACCGGTGACGTCCTCGGCGAGGACGACTCCCTTGATGTCGGTGATCCTCTGGGCGACCTCGGCGGCCTTGCCGACATCGGTCTGGATCAGGATGTAGGCCTGGACGACCATGTGGACTCCCTCGTTGGATCGGATGCTGAACCGCCTCGAAACCTACCGGACGCACAGCCCGGGTGAAACAGCCCGGCCCGGTGGGAACCCTCCGTGCCCGTCTGGTGGGATGGCGCCATGACCCAGCCCCGGACGTTCGCCGCCAACGCCACGCTCGCCGACCTCGGCGAGTTCGGCCTGATCGACCAGCTCTCGGGTCGCTTCGCGCAGGGTGAGCACGTGTTCGTCGGGCCAGGCGACGACGCGGCGGTGCTGCGCACCCCCAAGGGGCACGTGGTGGTCTCCACCGACCTGCTGGTGGAGGGCAGGCACTTCCGCCGGGACTGGGCCTCCGCGCGTGAGATCGGCCGCAAGGCGGCGGCCGCCAACCTCTCCGACATCAACGCCATGGGTGGTGCAGCCCACTCGCTGACGGTCGGCCTCGCCGCTCCGGCCGACCTGCCGGTCCAGTGGGTGCTCGACCTGGCCGACGGGATCGCCGAGGAGGCCGCCCTCGTGGGGGCGACGGTGGTGGGTGGCGACCTCACCACCGGCTCGGAGGTGGTCGTCGCGATCACCGCCCTGGGCACCTGCGAGGTCGCCCCGGTGCTGCGCAGCGGTGCCGCCCCCGGTGATGTGGTCGCGCTGGCCGGCCGCCAGGGCTGGGCTGCGGCCGGGCTGGCCGTGCTCGGCCGCGGGTTCCGCTCGCCCCGCGTGCTGGTGGAGGCCTATCGGTGCCCGGAGCCGCCGTACGACGCCGGGCTGCTGGGCGCGCGGGCGGGCGCCACCTCCATGATCGACGTCTCCGACGGCCTGCTGGCCGACCTGGGACACATCGCGACCGGATCCGGCGTGGCGATCGACGTCCACACCGACGCCTTCGCCCTCGCCGACCCCATGCACGCCGTGGGCTCGGCCCTGGGCGTGGACCCGATGCAGTTCATCCTCGGCGGCGGTGACGACCACGCGATCGCGGCCACGTTCCCTGCCGGGACCGCCCTGCCCGAGGGCTACACCGCCATCGGGACCGTGGCCGAGGTGGGCGCGGCGGGGACGGTGGTCACCGTCGACGGGGCGGACTACGAGGGCCCGACCGGGCACGCACATTTCCAGTGACCCGGCCGTTCCAGCTGTGACGTCTCGGCGGGGAGGGGCGTTTCAGCTGTGACGTCTCGGCGGGGGGAAACGACCGAGGCGGCGTACCCGGGGATCCGGGTACGCCGCCTCGGGCGACTGAGCTGTCAGGGGGTCAGCGGGAGACCTTGCCTGCCTTGAGGCAGCCGGTGCACACGTTGACACGCTTGGGGGCGCCGTTGATGGTGGCCCGCACGCGCTGGATGTTGGGGTTGAAGCGTCGCTTGGTGATCTTGCGGGACCACGGGCGGTTGTTGCCGAAGCCAGGCTTCTTGGCGCAGATGTCGCAGACGGCAGCCACCGTGCACTCCTCGGGTTGAACTACGGATTCAAGTCAGGGGTCCGAGCCGATCAGGATGACGGGCCGGACAACCGCACGAGAATAACTCAGGGCGACCTTCAGACGCGAATCGAGCCCGACCAACTACCGTGATCCCCTCCACGACGAGCGCAGGAGGTCGGATGCAGGCAGGTGTCGGAGAGGTGGCCACCTTCGACCTCGATGCCGTACGCCGGTTCGCGGACCTGGCCGTCGAGGGGTTGTCCGCGGCCCGCGAGGAGATCGACGCGCTCAACGTCTACCCGGTGCCGGACGGCGACACCGGCACCAACATGTACCTCACCGTCGAGGCCGCCCGCGACGCGCTGGTGCTGGCTCTTGAGGAGTCGCCCGGCGACATGCGAGCCGCCCTGCAGGCCTACAGCCGCGGTGCCCTGCTCGGGGCACGCGGCAACTCCGGGGTGATCTTGAGCCAGCTGATCGGGGCTCTGCTGCGCCGGATCGGCCAGGCCGGCCCGGAGGACCGGTCGGCCGCGGTGTTCGCCGAGGCGATGGACCTCGCCACCGACGCGGCCTACGCCGCGGTGGGGGAGCCGGTCGAGGGCACCATCCTCTCGGTCGCGCGCGCCGCCAGCGAGGCAGCTGCCGTGGCGGCCCGGGACGAGGCCAGCCGTCTCGGAGCCGTGATCCACGCCTCGACGGTGGCCGCCGACGAGGCGCTGGAGCGCACCCCTGAGCAGCTGCCGATGCTGAAGAGCGCCGGGGTGGTCGACGCGGGGGGCCGGGGCCTGTGCGTCGTACTCGACGCCGCGGAGTCCGCCGTCACCGGCAAGCGACCCGCGTCGGTGCCGCCCCGGCTCGGTGCCCGCTCGATCCCCGTGGCCACCGTGCCGACCGGCGACCTGACCGAGGAGGGGCCGGCGTACGAGGTGATGTACCTGCTCGAGGCCGAGGACGGTGCGATCGCGCCGCTGCGTGCCCAGTTGGCGCCCCTGGGCGACTCCCTCGTCGTGGTCGGCGGCGAGGGCCTGTGGAACGTGCACATCCACGTCGACGACGTCGGTGCCGCGGTCGAGGCGGGCATCCGCGCCGGCACCCCGCGCCGGATCGAGGTCACGCACTTCGCCGAGCAGCTGGCCAGGATGCGCGAGAAGCGGGCCGAGCGGCTGGGACGCAAGCTCGTCGTGGTCGCCGCGGGCAGGGGCCTGGCCGAGCTCTTCGCGAGTGCCGGTGCCCAGACGATCGTCGGCGGTCCCGGGAAGCGTCCGAGCACCGGCGAGATCCTGGACTCGATCGTGGCGACCGGTGCGCGCGAGGTGATCGTGCTGCCCAACGACCCCGACACGGTCGGGGTGGCCGAGGCGGCGGCGCGCGCAGCCGAGGAGATCGGCGTGCACGTGGTGGTGATCCCGACCCGTGCCCAGGTGCAGGGCATCGCGGCGCTTGCGGTGCACGAGCCCGGACGCCCGCTGGACAGCGACGTCGTGCAGATGACGGCCGCGGCGCGCGGCGCCCGCCACGGGGCCGTGACGGTGGCCGCGCGCGAGGCGATGACCTCGGCCGGGCCCTGCGCCCCCGGTGACGCGCTGGGCGTCGTGCAGGGCGACTTCGCGTTGGTCGGCACGGACCTCTTCGAGGTCGCCACCGGGGTGCTGGAGCGGCTGCTCGGCGGTGGCGGCGAGCTGGTCACCCTGGTCGCGGGCGAGGCGGCCGGCGACCTCGCGCAGGCCTGCGAGCACTGGGTCGAGCACACCCACCCGGGGGTCGACGTCGTGGTCTACCAGGGCGGGCAGGAGCGCTACCCCCTGCTGTTGGCGGTGGAGTGAGCATGGTGGCCGTCAGCTGGGACTCACCGGTGGCCGCGATCGGGGGCAAGCACGCCAAGAAGATCGTCAAGGCCACCGGGGTCGCGACCGTCGGGGACCTGCTGGGGATCTTCCCGCGCGGCTACGTGCACAAGGGCAAGCTCAGCGACCTCGGCAAGCTCGAGGAGGGCGACATGATCTCGCTGGTCGGCGAGGTCGTCGGGTGTGCGCAGAAGACCTACCAGGACAAGCGCACCCACCGGACCGCCTACCGCCTCGAGGTGCGGGTCAGGGCCGAGGACGGCAGTCTCGCGCTGACCTACTTCGACCGGCAGCGACACACGGCGGACTGGCGGGCCAAGGAGCTCGCGATCGGACGCGTGGGCCTGTTCAGCGGGCGGCTCAGGTGGTTCAACGGGTCCTGGCAGCTGACCAACCCCGACTCCCGGATGTACGGCGCCGCAGCGGAGGACGCCTACGCCGCGATGCCGGACCTGATCCCGATCTACTCCTCGGCCGCCGCGGTGAACACCTGGCAGCTCGAGGAGACCATCGCCACCGCGCTCGACCTCGTCGAGGACGTGCCCGACGTGCTGCCGCCGAAGATCCGCGAGGCCGAGGACCTGATCGGCGTCCGTCAGGCGCTGCGCTGGATCCACCGTCCCGACAACTGGGGGCAGAAGGTCAGCGCCGAGAAGCGGCTGAAGTACGACGAGGCGTTCGTGACCCAGACGGTCCTGGCCCGCCGGCGCGCCGCGATCGAGGCCACGGTCGCCAACCCGCGACCCGGGCGCGCCGGCGGCCTGCTGAGCCGGTTCGACGAGCGGCTGCCCTTCGAGCTCACCGAGGGGCAGCGTGCGATCGGGGAGGAGATCTGTGCCGAGCTCGGTCGCGGCCACCCGATGCACCGGCTGCTCCAGGGCGAGGTCGGGTCGGGCAAGACCGTCGTGGCGCTCCGGGCGATGTTGCAGGTGGTCGACTCCGGGGGGCAGGCCGCCCTGCTGGCGCCGACCGAGGTCCTCGCCCAGCAGCACCACCGCTCGATCACGGCCATGCTGGGCGACCTGGCCGACGGCGGCTTCCTGGGGGGAGCCGAGGGCGCCACCCGGGTCGCCCTGCTCACCGGCTCTCTGGGCGCCGCGTCGCGCCGGGCCGCCCTCGCCGACGCAGCCGGCGGCGACGCGGGCATCGTGATCGGCACCCACGCGCTGCTCGAGGAGCACGTGCAGTTCGCCGATCTCGGCCTGGTGGTCGTCGACGAGCAGCATCGCTTCGGCGTCGAGCAGCGCGCCGCGCTCGGTGGCAAGGCCGGCGCGCCGCCCCACGTGCTGGTGATGACCGCGACCCCGATCCCGCGCACGGTCGCGATGACCGTGTTCGGCGACCTGGACACCTCCACCCTCAGCGAGCTGCCCGCCGGTCGGGGAGACGTGCAGACGACCGTCGTACCCACGCTGGCGCAGCCGGCCTGGCTCGACCGGGCCTGGGCGCGGGTGCGCGAGGAGGTCGCCGAGGGGCGCCAGGCCTACGTGGTGTGCGCCCGGATCGATCCTGACGACGGGACCGGTGGGGAGAACGCCCGCCCGCTGCACGCCGTCGAGGAGCTGGTCCCCGAGCTCGCGGAGGGTGCCCTGGCGGGCCTGCGGCTGGGGATGCTGCACGGGCGGCTCGCGCCTGAGGAGAAGGACAAGGTGATGCTCGCGTTCGCGGCGGGCGACCTCGACGTGCTGGTCGCGACCACGGTGATCGAGGTCGGGGTGGACGTGCCCAACGCCACCGTGATGGTGATCCTCGACGCCGACCGCTTCGGGGTCTCCCAGCTGCACCAGCTGCGCGGGCGGATCGGTCGAGGCGGGCACGCCGGGCTGTGCCTGCTCGTCAGCGCGGTGGAGCCCGAGACCCCGTCGATGGAGCGGCTGCGCGCAGTGGCGGCGACCCGCGACGGCTTCGAGCTCTCCCGGATCGACCTGGAGCAGCGGCGGGAGGGCAACGTCCTGGGCAGCGAGCAGAGCGGCGGTCGCTCCGGGCTGAAGCTGCTCTCGGTGCTGCGCGACGAGGACGTGATCGAGCGCGCACGCGCCGCCGCGACGGCTCACCTGGCCGGCGATCCCGAGCTGGCGGCCAGCCCCGCGCTGGCGGCGGCGGCTCGGCGGCTCGAGGACTCCGACCAGGCCGAGTTCCTGGAGATGGCCTGATGTTTCGCGCGTCGACGCCGGGGCGTCATACGAGATGGTTGCCATCGGAACCGTCTCGGATGACGCCCCGCGGGACGTCATCCGACATGGTCGCCACCGCGACCACTTCGGATGACGCAGCCCGGGGTGGCGCGTGACTCGGATCATCGGCGGCTCGGCGAGGGGACGCCGGCTCAGGACACCTCCGGGGGAGGCGACCAGGCCCACCTCCGACCGGGTGCGCGAGGCGCTGTTCTCGGCGCTGGAGTCGCGGCTGGGCTCGCTGCACGGCGTGCGCCTGCTGGACCTGTACGCCGGCTCCGGTGCCGTGGCCCTCGAGGCGGTGTCGCGCGGCGCGCAGGCGGCCGCTGCCGTGGAGGCCGACCGGCGCACCGCAGCGATCGTGACCGAGAACGCCCGCACCCTCGGGTTCGCCGACGAGGTGGAGGTGCTGGCCCAGCGGGTCGAGCGTGTGCTGGCCCGCCCGGCCGCGCACGCCTTCGACGTGGTCTTCGCCGACCCGCCGTACCCCCTGGAGACCGAGGAGGTGGAGCGCGTGCTGGGCCTGCTGGTGGCCAACGGCTGGCTCGCGGACGGCGGGGTGCTGGTGCTCGAGCGCTCGGCGCGTAGCGTGGAACCGCAGTGGCCGGAGCCGCTCGCCCTCGACTCACGCAAGGCCTACGGGGAGACTGTGCTCTGGTACGTTCGCGCCGGCTCATCCGGGAGAGCCGACAGTTCGTGACGACGCTGGATTGAGGAGCATCACGTGCGCAGAGCGGTCTGTCCCGGTTCGTTCGACCCGGTGACCAACGGGCACATCGACATCATCGCGAGGGCCTCGCAGCTCTTCGACGAGGTGGTGGTGGCGGTCGGGGTGAACAAGTCCAAGTCCCGCGCCCGGTTGTTCACCGCGGAGGAGCGGATGGAGATGCTGGAGAAGGTCTGCGCCGACTACCCCAACGTCACCGTGGCCGGCTTCGAGGGGCTGCTGACGACCTTCTGCGAGGAGCGCGGCATCCGCGCCATCGTCAAGGGCCTGCGCGCCGTGAGCGACTTCGACTACGAGCTGCAGATGGCCCAGATGAACTCCTCGCTGGTCGACGTCGAGACGGTCTTCATCCCCACCAGCCCGGAGTACTCCTTCCTGGCGTCCTCGCTGGTCAAGGAGGTGGCGATGTTCGGCGGCGACGTCTCCAGCCTGGTGCCTGCCGAGGTGCTGGTGCTGCTCACCGAGCGGCTGGCCGAGCGCGCCGCCGAGGACGCAGCCGCCCAGAGCGCAGACCAGGGCGCAGACCAGCGAGCAGACCAGAGCGACCAGAGCGACCAGAGCGACCAGGGGGACGGCCAGTGAGCGGGCACGCGATCGATCAGGGCGTCAAGATCCGGCTGACCGAGCTGCGCACCGCGCTCGAGCAGGCCCGCTCCATGCCGATGTCGGCCTCCGCGGTGGTCAACCGCGCCGAGGTGCTCGCCCTCGTGGACCGTGTCGAGGAGGCGCTCCAGCGTGCCTTCGCCGACGCTGGGGAGGTCGTGGGTGAGCGCGCGTCCGTGGTCGCGTCGGGTCAGGAGGAGGCCGACGAGATCCTGCGGCGGGCGCACTCGGAGAGCGAGCGGCTCGTCGGCGAGACCAACGTCTACCAGGTGGCCGCGGCCAGGGCCGCGGAGCTCGAGGAGACCGCCGAGCGCGAGACCGAGGCGCTGCGTGCCGAGACCGAGAAGTACGTCGAGGAGAAGCTCGCCAACTTCGAGCTCACCCTGGAGCGCACCCTGGACGTCGTACGCCGGGGCCGGGCCCGGATCAGCCAAGGCGTGGTGCACGGGCTCGGCGACGACAGCGACGTCGCCGACATGGAGCTCCCGGACCATCTCGACGGGTAGCCGTCGCGCTCAGGGCACCCACGTTTTGGCCGCTGGCTGCTTGGGCCGGTAGACTCCCGCAGGTTCTGCATGCACCACGACGGAAGTGAACTCTTGCGTAGTCTCGACCCGAGAGCGCCGCTCGTGCTCGACACCCGCGAGCTCGGCCGCCGCCCGGGGTCGCAGCGCAAGATCTCATTCTCCGCCGGGGCGCCGGCAGAGCTTGGCATCGAGATCCTGGGCGTTCCCGAGGGCTCACAGGTCGACTTCGACCTGCGGCTCGAGGCGGTCATGGAAGGGGTTCTCGTCAGCGGGACGGTTGAGGCCGACCTCGCCGGCGAGTGCGCACGGTGCCTGGAGACGATCGAGGACACCATCCGCGTCGACCTCCAGGAGCTGTTCGTCTACGACGACCCCGCCCACAGATCGACCGACGACGAGGACGACGGTGTCAGCCGGCTCGAGGACGACCTGCTCGACCTCGAGCCACTGCTGCGGGACGCGGTGGTGCTTGCACTGCCGTTCCAGCCGTTGTGCCGGGAAGACTGCCCGGGCCTGTGCACCGAGTGTGGTGCCCGGCTCGCGGACGACCCGGACCACGGACACGACGACCCGATCGACCCCCGCTGGGCGGTCCTCGGTGAGATCGTGACCCAGACACCGGCAGCACCGCAGGACCAGCAAGACCGCAACGCCTAGCAGCACCCGAACCCAAGTCTGATTCCGAAACACCCGAACCCTAGGAGCAACCGTGGCTGTCCCGAAGCGGAAGATGTCGCGCAGCAACACGCGGCACCGTCGTTCTGCGTGGAAGGCCGTCGCGCCCTCGCTCGTGAACTGCAGCAACCCGGCCTGCGGCGCCAAGCACCTGCCGCACCGTGCGTGCCCCGACTGCGGGCAGTACGGCGCCAAGGCCGACCGTCGTCAGGTTCTCTGAGCCGGTCTGCGGTGACAGCCCGGGCAGAAGCTGTCCCGGAGGCGTCCCGGGACGACCTCCGGGAGCAGCTCGGTGATCCAGTGCTGGATGCCGAGCTGCTCAACCTCGCCCTGACGCACCGGTCCTTCGCCTACGAGAACGGCAACCTGCCGACCAACGAGCGGCTGGAGTTCCTCGGCGACTCCGTGCTCGGGGTGGTGATCACCGAGACGCTCTACGTCACCCACCCCGACCTCTCCGAGGGACGACTCGCCAAGCTGCGCGCCGCGGTCGTCAACGCGCGTGCCCTGGCGCAGGTGGCCCGCACGATCGGCCTCGGCGAGCACATCCTGCTCGGCAAGGGCGAGGAGAGCACCGGCGGTCGCGACAAGGCCTCGATCCTCTCCGACACCGTGGAGGCGCTGATCGGGGCGGTCTACCTCTCCGGGGGCTTCGAGGCCGCGACCACGCTGATCCACCTGCTCTTCGACCCGATGCTCGAGGACGCTGCCGCCATGGGCGCCGGCCTGGACTGGAAGACCAGCCTGCAGGAGCTGTGCGCCAACCACGAGCTCGGCGTCCCCGAGTACCTCATCACCGACGCCGGGCCCGACCACATGAAGACCTTCACCGCGCAGGTGAAGATCCGCGAGCGCCTCCACGGCAACGGCCAGGGCCGGTCGAAGAAGGAGGCCGAGCAGCAGGCCGCCGAGGCGGCCTACCGCACGCTCAGCTCCGAGGCCCGCGACAAGGCCGAAGCCGAGGACGAGGCCCTCGCGGCCGCCGGGACGCCCCCGGCCGATGCCTGAGCTGCCCGAGGTCGAGGTCGTCCGGCGCGGGCTCGAGGCCCATGTCCTGGGTCGTGTGATCGCCTCGGTCGAGGTGCTGCATCCCCGACCGGTACGCCGGCACCTCCCCGGCCCCGACGACTTCGCGGCCAGGCTGGCCGGCCGGTCCTTCACCGCCGCGCGGCGGCGCGGCAAGTACCTCTGGCTGCCCCTCGACAACGGTGACGCCCTCCAGGCTCACCTCGGGATGAGCGGACAGATGCTGGTCCAGCCGCTCGGGGCCCCGGACGAGCGGCACCTCCGGGTCCGGGTCCGCTTCGACGCGCGCACCTCGCCGGACCCGCAGCGCGAGCTGCGCTTCGTCGACCAGCGGATGTTCGGCGGCCTGGCGCTCTCCGAGGGGGGTGCCGACCTGCCTCCCGAGATCGCGCACATCGCCCGGGACCCGCTGGACCCGGAGTTCGACGACGCCGCGTTCGTGACTCGGGTGCGGCGCAGCGCCTCGGGCATCAAGCGGCTGCTGCTCAACCAGACGGTGATCTCCGGGGTCGGCAACATCTACGCCGACGAGGGCCTGTGGCTCGCCCGCGTCCACGGCGAGCGCCCCGGCTCCCGGTTGCGTCCGGTCGACGTACGCCGCGTGCTGGCCGCGTGCCGCCAGGTGATGGCGGCCGCGCTGGTGCAGGGCGGGACCTCCTTCGACTCGCTCTACGTCAACGTCAACGGCGAAAGCGGCTACTTCGACCGGTCGCTGGAGGCCTACGGCCGGGAGGGACAGCCCTGCTCGCGCTGCGGTACGCCGATCCGCCGGGCCGTGTTCATGAACCGCTCCTCCTTCTTCTGCCCGGTCTGCCAGCCGGTGCCGCGCAGGCTGCCCGCTCAGGCGTGAGCGGGCTTGATGAAGGCCCGTCTCGCGTGAGACTCTTGTAGGCGGTCCACGCGCCACCTCTCTCTTCCTCCGGAGGCACATTCATGGCCAAGGCTCTTCTCGGCTACTCGACCGGCACCGACATTCGAGGGGTCAACCGACTGGCTGCGGAGAACCGCCGCCTGCGAGAGCGCGTCGGTGACCTCGAGGACACCGTCCTGCGCCTGCAGAAGGAGAACGACGCGCTCGCCGCCCTCGTCGCCGACACGGTCGACGAGGCCGTGCAACGCGACGGCTCGCTCGCCCGCGCCTGACTTCTCACAGTGGCCACCCCGACCGGCCCCCGCTGGCCCGGCGGCGGTCGTAGGGTGATGGGGTGACCACACGGACCGGGGGGCGGGCGATCTACGCGGCGGCTGCGGTCGAGCGCATGGTCGGCGTCGACGCAGACACGCTGCGGGACTGGCAGGAGCGGTTCGGCTCCGGCGCGCCGCAGGTGGGCACGGGGGGCCAGCCGTTGTACTCCCGCGACGATGTGGCCCGGCTGCGCTGGGTCGCCCAGGAGATCACTGCGGGACGCAAGCCCGCTCCGGCCGAGCAGGTGCCCGGCCAGGCCTGGCCGCCACCCGGCGACTCCTCGGACCCGCAGGAGTCGCCGAGCCTGCTCGTGCTGCTCGCCGACCGGGACGCCTGGTCTGCTGAGCTGGCGGAGTTCTTCCTGCGCACCGAGGGCTATGCCGTGGAGGTGTGCCAGAGCGCTGCCGAGGCCTTGGACTGGGTGTCCCGCACGCCCCCCGACGTCTCCGTCGTCGACCTCGGGCTCACCGACAACGCCGGCTTCGACCTGTGCCGCGCCCTGCGCGCGGCGGGCGCCGACCCGATCGTGGCGATGTCGAGCATGCACTGGGAGGAGCAGGCCGTCGCCGCCGGTGCGGACGCCTTCCTGCTCAAGCCGATCGACCCCTTGGTGCTGGTGTCCACGATCAAGGACCTGATCGGCCACAGCGCCTTCCTGCGATCGGGTGGGGAGACCTGATGGAACGAGTGACCAGCGGCAACGAGCGGCTCGACCGGGTGCTGGGCGGGGGACTGCCCGCACACGGCATCGCGATGCTGATCGGGGAGCCCGGCACCGGCAAGACGATCCTGGCCGACCAGTACGCCTTCGAGCACGCCACCGAGGACCGGCCGTCGCTGATCTACTCCACGGTCTCGGAGCCCTACGAGAAGATGCTGCGCTTCGGGCAGGAGCTCTCGTTCTTCGACAGCCAGGCCATCGGCCGCCGGGTGTTCTACGACGCACTGGGTCCCGAGCTCCGGCTCGGCGGACTCGACGCCGTGCTCAAGCGGGTGGCCGAGGACATCAAGACCCGGCGCCCGGGCATGCTGGTGATCGACTCGTTCCGCGCGCTGGCGGCGTTCTCCGACCACCAGACGTTCCGCCAGTTCCTGGCCGACCTGGCCGACCTGCTCAGCGCGTTCCCGGTCACCTCGTTCTGGATCGGCGAGTACACCGCCGTCGACATCGCGGTGGCCCCGGAGTTCGCGGTCGCCGACACCATCATCGGCCTGGCCCAGGAGGACGACGGCCTGCGCAGCAGCCGCTTCCTGCAGGTCTTCAAGCTGCGCGGGTCTGGTTTCCTCTCGGGCAAGCACGCCTGCCGGATCACCGAGGACGGCCTGCAGGTGTTCCCGCGACTCGCCGACGCACCGGACGCATCGGCGTACGACTCCCTGTCCACCCGGGCGTCCTCGGGCATCCCCGTGCTCGACCACCTGATCTACGACGGGTTCGTCACCGGCTCCACCACGCTGGTCCTGGGCCCCGCCGGTGTCGGGAAGACCCTGATGGGGATGCACTTCATCTTCGGTGGTGCCGAGCAGGGCGAGCCGGGGGTGATTGCGGCGCTGCAGGAGAACCCCAGCCAGCTCGAGACCATCATCGGCAACTTCGGCTGGTCCTTCGAGCATCCCGACGTCGACCTCCTCTACACCTCCACCGTCGACCTCTACGTCGATGAGTGGATCTACCGCTTGCTCGACCGGATGGAGGCCACCGGCGCGAAGCGCATCCTGATCGACAGCCTGGCCGACATCGAGGCCTGTGCCAGCGACCAGATCCGCTTCCGGGAGTTCATCTACTCGCTGATCCAGCGCTGCGCCCGGTCGGGAGTCAGCGCGATGCTGACCATGGAGCTGCCCGACCTGTTCGCCATGGGACGGCTGACCGAGCGGGCCTTCTCCCACGTGGCGGACAACGTGATCTTGATGCAGTACGTCGAGCGTGACGCCGAGCTGCGCCGGGCCATGACCGTGGTGAAGTGCCGCGGGTCGCGCCACGACCTGGGGATCCACGAGTTCGAGATCACCGCCGACGGCATCGTGCTCGGCGACCGGGTCACCCAGAACCGGGCCACCGAGGACCGGGCCACCGAGGACCGGGCCACCGAGAACCGGGCCGTCGACGAGCCGCGCGGGTCGTGAGCCGAGCAGCGGGCGGCACCCGCTCTGCGGACGGCGGGCGGCGTACGGTGCCACCGCACCGGGTGCTGATCGCCGACCCGACGGCGACCGACCGGATCGCGGTGGGTCACTGGGTGCGTCGCCGGTTCGGCTCCCGCGTGGTGGTGGGGTCGGGCGACGGACTCGAGACGATGACGCTGGCCGGGCAGCTCCGGCCCGACCTCGTCGTCGTCGACCTGACCCTTCCGGGCGTGGATGGCCTGGTCGCGGTGCAACGGCTGCGTGCCCAGCTGCCCGAGGCGCACATCGTGGCGGTGTCCGGGGCGGGGGAGGCACACGTGGGGCACCTGGCCATCGCGGCCGGTGCCGATGCGTTCGTGGAGAAGGCGCCGGGCCTCGAGGACGTGCTCGGGGCGATCGACGACCTGTGCGGCATGGTCCCGGTCACGGGCGCCCTCGGGGACGGGACCGCACCGTCGCCGACTGCTGCGGGCTGGCCGTCCGACGGGCAGCGCGAGGTGCTGGAGGCGCTCGAGGAGGGGGTCCTGGTCGTGGATCCCCACGGCCGGGTCCTGACGGCGAACCGCGCGGCGGCCCTCACCCTGGGGAGGTCGATGGGCGCCCTCCTGGGTGCCTCGACCCGAAGCGTCTTCGCCGGCGCCCTGCGCAGTGACGGACGGCAGGCGCCCCATGGCGAGGACGATCCCGTGCGGGGAGTGCTGCTCACCGCCCGGCCCGTCACCGGCCTGGTCACCGGGCTCGTCCGGCCGGACGGGAGGACGGTCTGGCTCTCGGTCGACGTGCGTCCCCTGGACTCCGAACCGACGCCCCGGCGTGTCGTGGTGACCCTGCGCGACCTCAGCGAGGCCCGCCACCTGCGAACGCAGCTGGCCGGTGCCGACGCCCGGCTCGGAGCCGTCCTCGAGCGGGTGCCGGACCCGTTGGCGCTGCTGGCCGCCGAGAGGGACGCCGCGGGCGAGGTCCTCGCCTTCCGGGTCGTCGCACGCAGCGAGGCGGCCGGGCGACGTCTGCCGTGGGTCGTCGGCGAGCAGGTCGCAGGGACCGGGGGAGGGACCGGCCCCGAGCTGTTCGACCACCTGGTCGCGATGCTGGCGCGGCCAGTGGGCGAGGAGGCCGACCACTGGCTGGGAAACGCCCCCGGTGAGGGCGGCAGCCTGCGGCTCGAGACCCTGGGTCCCGACGAGGTGCTGGTGACGGTCGCCGAGCCCGACGTCGCCGACCTGCTGGAGGCGGCGCTGGACTCAGGACCCGTGGGGATCGCCCTGCTGGACCACACCGGCCGGGCGGTCGTGCTCAACACGGTGGCAGACCGGCTGCTCGCCGGTTGGCCGCTGGTCGGGGCCCCGGTCGGGGCCGGACGGACGGTGCGTCGAGTCGAGACCGGCCGGCCGATGGAGGCGGGTGACCTCGACATCGAGCGGCTCCTGCAGGGCGACACGATCCAGGTCCCGGAGCTGATGACCGTGGACGAGCACGGGCAGGAGACCTACCTGCTGGTCAGTGGCTCGCCCGTGCGCGACGCCGCGCAGCGCGTCACGGGTGCCGTGGTCACGGTGCTGGACAACACCGCGCGGCACCTCGCCGAGGTTGCCCTCGCAGCGACCCACGCTGACCTCGAGCGCTCCAACACCGACCTCCGGGAGTTCACTGCGGTGGCCTCGCACGACCTCGCCCAGCCACTCCAGGTGGTGGCGGGGTACGCCGAGCTCCTGGCCGAGAGCCCCGGGGTGGCGGTGGACGAGAACGCTGCTGCGCTCGTGCAGCGGATCAGGGCCGGCGTGGATCGGATGCAGGCCCTGATCAACGACCTGCTGACCTACAGCCAGGTCGTCACCCCCTCGTCGCGGGCCTTCGCCAGGGTCGAGCTGGCCGAGGCTCTCGCAGAGGTGGTGGAGCTGTTCAGCGACCAGATCAGCGACTCGGGGGCCACGGTGGAGGCGCGGGAGCTTCCCGCCGTACACGCCGACCGACCGCAGGTGCTGCAGCTGCTCCAGAACCTCCTCGGCAACGCGCTGAAGTACGTCGAGCCCGGCACGGCGCCCGTCGTGGTGGTCTCGGCCAGGCCCGCGGAGAGGAGGCCGGGAGCGAACGACACCACGGTGCCCGGTGCATCCGAGCCCGAGCAGTGGGAGCTCTCGGTCTCCGACCAGGGCATCGGCATCGCCCCGGAGCAGCGGGAGGCCGCCTTCACGATGTTCCAGCGGCTGGTCGACCGGGGCGACTACGAGGGCACCGGGATCGGGCTCGCCGTGTGCCGTCGCATCGTGGAGCGACACGGCGGGAGGATCTGGATCGAGGAGGCCCCCGGCGGCGGCACCCGGGTCTCCTGCACGCTGCCGGCAGCGGGCCCCCCGCACCGGCACGGACCGGGCTCGGGGGAGTAACCCCTCGGCGGGGGCGTCGTTGGGCCAGACATGCGCGCATTCTCGGTACTTGCCAGCAGCACCCTCGTCCTGGGAGCCCTGTTCACGGGCGCCCCCGCTCATGCCCACGGTGACCCTGATCGGGCCGCGCAGCAGCGGGAGCTGCTCAGCGCCGATCCCACGGCTCCGCTGATCTCCAGCAGCAACGTCACGATGGCCTCGAGCAACCCGTCCGCGGCCGGCATCTCCGGGTGCTTTCTGAGGACGGCGCCACTGTTCGTGCAGTCCAACCTGGACTCGATCCGCGTCTACGACGTCTCCGCGCCGACGCGACCGGCCCTGACCGGCGTACTGCCCTCGCTGCAGTTCGAGAACGAGGCGATGAACTGCGGTGAGCGCCGCTACCCCGGCGGCTCGGTACGCCGGTTCGCCCTCGTCGGCGTCGACCTCTACCAGGCATCCCCGGGTGACATCTCCCACGTCAACGCCGGCGGCGGTGAGCTGATGGTGGTCGACGTGACCGACCCGGCCAACCCGCGGATCGCGGGCCGGGCCCCCGGCTCCACCAGCACCCACACGCTGACCTGCGTCGACCAGAGCGACTGCACCTACGCCTACAGCGCGGGCAGCAACAAGCAGGGCAGGTTCTCGATCTTCGACCTGCGCGACCTCGACCACCCCGTCGAGGTGGACTCCGACCCGGCCACGGCCGGGGTGCAGGGCTTCTCCAGCCCCACCGCGGGTCACAAGTGGAACTTCGACGACGCGGGGATCGGCACGCACACCGGCTTCAAGGGCGCCTCGATGTGGGACGCCACCAACCCGCGGTCGCCGCGAGTGATCACCACCACCGGCCTCGCGGGCCAGGGGACCGATCCGGACCACCCCGGGTGGAACGACTTCATCCTGCACAACTCCCAGCGGCCCAACGCCAAGGCGTTCAAGGCCGGAGCCGCACCCTCCACGGCCAACGGCAACGTCTTGCTGGTGACCGAGGAGGACTACGAGCAGACCGACTGCAGCCAGGCCGGCTCGTTCCAGACCTGGTGGGTCAAGCGCCTCGACGGCACCCCCGACGCGATCGTCCCCCTGGACAAGGTCGAGCTGGCCGACCTCGGCAGCTTCCCGCTCCCGCAAGGTGCCTTCTGCTCGGCGCACTGGTTCGACTACCACCCCTCGGGGATCGTGGCGGCCGGGTTCTACGGGGGCGGCAGCCAGTTCCTCGACGTGCGCGACGCACGCGACATCAAGCCCTACGGACATGCGGTCTGGGGCGCCTCGGAGGTGTGGGACGCCTACTGGATGCCGGTCTACTCCAAGAGGGGCGTGATGACCGCGAAGAAGACCAACCTCACCTACTCCGTGGACCTCGCGCGCGGCCTCGACGTCTACCGGGTCGACCTGCCCGGGAAGGCGCACGACACCAACCTGGCGGCCATCGCCCCGGACACCGGCGGCTGGCTGGCCGGCGGGTCCGCGCTCGTGGCCCTGCTCGGTGTGGTCCTCGCGGGTGCACTGCGTCGGCGTACGACGCGAGGCGAGGCGCTCACCGCCGGCTGACGGGGACCGGCTCCCCGCAAACGCCTTTGCCCCAGGGGCCACGCTCTGGGAGCATCGACCCACGTGAGCCGGTCACTGGTGGAAGTCGTCGTCCCGGCTCGTCTCGGCACCTCCTTCCGCTGGCTGCTCGGGTCGAGCTGGGTCAGCAACATCGGCGACGGCGTGGTCTACGCGGGCGGGCCGCTGCTCGTCGCCTCGGAGACCCGGGAGCCGTTCCTGGTCGCCCTGGCGGCGGTGCTGCAGTACCTCCCGTGGCCGATCTTCGGGCTGTTCGCCGGCGTGATCGCCGACCGGGTCGACCGGCGCCGGCTGGTCGCGGCGGCCGACGTCTGCCGCGTCGTGGTGCTGGTCGTGCTCACCGGCACCATCGTGACCGGCGAGGTCAACATCGCCGTGGTGCTCGCAGCGATCTTCCTGCTCGGCATCGGCGAGACCTTCGCGGACACCACCACCTCCACGCTGATGCCGATGCTGGTCCACAAGCGCGACCTCGGAATCGCGAACGCCCGGGTGATGGCTGGGGTCGTGACCCTCAACCAGCTCGTCGGCCCGCCGATCGGTGCGCTGCTCTTCGGGCTCGGGCGGTCGCTGCCGTTCCTGACCCAGGGAGTGTGCGTCGCGCTGAGCGTGGTCCTCGTGCTGCGGATCCGCCTGCCGGAGCACCGTCGCGAGGTCCCGACGGGTCGCGCCTCGATCCGCGTCGACATCCGCGAGGGACTGAGCTGGGTGTGGCACCACGCGGCGGTGCGCACGCTCGTGCTGACGATCGTCACCTTCAACGTCACCTTCGGCGCGGCCTGGTCGGTGCTGGTGCTCTACTCCCTCGACCGGCTCGGCATGGGCGCGCTCGGATTCGGGCTGCTGACCAGCGCGCTGGCCTGCGGCGGGATCCTCGGCACGCTGTCCTACGGCTGGCTGGAGCGGCGCGTCAGCCTGGGATCGATGATGCGGGTCGGCCTGGTCCTCGAGACCCTGACCCACCTCGTGCTGGCGGTGAACACGGTCCCCTGGGTGGCGATGGTGGTGTTCTTCGTCTTCGGGGCGCACGCGTTCATCTGGGGCACGATCTCCTCCACGGTGCGTCAGCGCGCGGTCCCGACCCACGTCCAGGGGCGGGTCGCGAGCGTCTATCTGATCGGGGTGACCGGCGGCATGGTGGTCGGCTCGATCCTCGGCGGGCTGATCGCCAGCCGGTGGGGCATCACCGCCCCGTTCTGGTTCGCCTTCGTCGGCTCCGCGCTCTTCCTGGCCCTGATCTGGCGCCAGCTGGTGCACGTGGCGCACGCCGACCAGGAGCTGCTGGCCGAGGGGGACGTGGTCCTGGACTGACCCGGGTGGTTGCGGAGCTCCCCGACCGCCGCGGAATCCGGCATCCGGGACACCAGGGCCGCTGACGGCACGCCTGCCGGGATCGGGGATCGCCGGTGGGTAGGGTCTGGGGCGCTGACCTTCCCCGTCGTAGCACCTCCGGACCCCCGGGTCTGAGAGGATGCCGCGTCCAGCAGATGTCGGACGCGTCGACGACTGTAAGCAGGGAGCGCACGTTGTACCTCAAGAGCCTCACGCTCAAGGGCTTCAAGTCCTTCGCCTCCGCGACGACGCTCCAGCTCGAGCCGGGCATCACCTGCATCGTGGGCCCCAACGGCTCCGGCAAGTCCAACGTCGTGGACGCGCTCGCCTGGGTGATGGGCGAGCAGGGCGCCAAGACGCTGCGCGGCGGCAAGATGGAGGACGTCATCTTCGCGGGCACCTCGGGCCGCCCCCCGCTGGGTCGCGCCGAGGTCCAGCTCACCATCGACAACGCCGACGGCGCCCTGCCGATCGAGTACGCCGAGGTCACGATCAGCCGCACGATGTTTCGCAACGGCGGGTCGGAGTACGCCATCAACGGCAGCACCTGCCGGCTGCTCGACGTCCAGGAGCTGCTCAGCGACTCCGGCATCGGCCGGGAGATGCACGTCATCGTCGGCCAGGGCCAGCTCGACACGATCCTGCACGCGACCCCTGAGGACCGCCGCGGCTTCATCGAGGAGGCGGCCGGGGTGCTCAAGCACCGCAAGCGCAAGGAGAAGGCGCTGCGGAAGCTGGACTCCACCGAGGGCAACCTGACCCGGCTGGCCGACCTGATCAGCGAGATCCGGCGCCAGCTCAAGCCGCTGGGCCGCCAGGCCGAGGTCGCCCGCCGGGCGGCCGTCGTCCAGGCCGACGTACGCGACGCCCGGGCGCGGTTGATGGCCGACGACCTCGCCACGGCCAGGCTCGCCCTGGAGCAGGAGCTCGCCGACGAGACCGTGCTGGTCGAGCGGCGCCAGGAGGTCGAGGCCGCGCTGGCGCAGACCCGCGAGACCGAGGCGGGGCTCGAGGCGGCGCTGCGCGAGGACCTGCCCGCCCTGGCCCGGGCCCAGGAGACCTGGTTCGCCCTGTCCGGCCTGCGCGAGCGGCTGCGCGGTACGGCGAGCCTGGCGGCCGAGCGCGTCCGCAACGCCGCCTCGCAGCCCGAGGTGCCTGCCGGGCGCGACCCCGACGAGCTCGAGGCCGAGGCAGAGCGGGTGCGTGAGCACGAGACCCTGATCGCCGCCGAGGTGACCACCCACCGCACCTCCCTGGAGGCTGCCGTGGCCTCTCGGCAGGGCCTGGAGCAGGCCTTCGGCGAGGAGGAGCGCCGGGTCGCCGGCCTCCAGCGCGCCGCAGCCGACCGCCGCGAGGGAATGGCGAGGCTGCACGGCCAGGTCAACGGGCTGCGCAGCCGCTCGGCCGCTGCCGAGGAGGAGATCGGCCGCCTCACCGAGGCCAGGGTCGCCGCCGTCGCCCGCGCCGACCGGGCCCAGCAGGACTTCACCTCGCTGGAGTCCCGGGTCGCGGGCCTCGACGCCGGTGAGGAGGGGCTCGACGCGGAGCACGAGGCGGCCAGCTCGCTGCTCGGCGACATCGAGGACCGGCTGGTCAAGGTCCGGGAGGAGCTCACCGCGGCCGAGCGCGAGCGGTCCTCCCTCGCAGCCCGCAAGGAGGCCCTCGAGCTGGGTCTGAACCGCAAGGACGGTGCCGGGGCGCTGCTCGCGGCCACCGACTCGGTCAGCGGGCTGATGGGCTCGGTCGCGGCGCTGCTCAGCGTCCGCACGGGTTATGAGGCCGCCGTCGCCGGCGCCCTGGGAAGTGCGTCCGACGCCGTCGCCGTACGCGACGTGGACTCCGCCGTCGGGGCCATCGGGCACCTCAAGGGCAGCGACCTCGGTCGCGCCGGGATCGTGCTCGGTGGGGGAGACGTCGACGACACCGCCTGGCCGGGCCTGCCGGTGGGCGCGCTCTACGCGATGGACGTCGTCGACTGCCCGGCCGACATCCGCTCCTCCCTGGCCCGGCTGCTGTTCAAGGTGGCCGTGGTCGACGACCTCGAGGCCGCACGCACGCTGGTGCGCGACGTGCCCGACGTGACGGCGGTGACCCTCGAGGGCGACCTGCTCGGTGCCCACTTCGCCGCGGGCGGCTCCTCCAGCCAGCCCAGCCTGATCGAGGTCCAGGCGGCCGTCGACGAGGCCACCGAGAAGCTCACCGCCTCCGCGCACACCCTCGAGCGGCTCGGGTTCGACGCGGCCACGCTGCAGACCGAGCGCGAGGACGCGCGGCGCCGGGTCGACGTGGCCCTGGCCAAGCTGCACGAGTCCGACGCCACCTTGGCCGCGGTCGCCGAGGAGCTCGGCCAGTTCGGCTCCCAGGCCCGCAACGCCCGCGCGGAGGCGGCCCGCCTGGACCAGGCGATCGAGGGCGCCCGGCTCGCGCGCGACAAGGACCTGGAGGGTCTCGCCGACCTCGAGGCCCGACTGGCCGCCGCGGAGGACGCCCCCGAGGAGGAGCCCGACACCAGTGAGCGCGAGCGACTCGGTGAGCAGGCCCGGGCCGCCCGGGGGGCCGAGATGGAGGTCCGGCTCGCCCTGCGGACCGCCGAGGAGCGTGCGCGTGCGCTGCACGGTCGCGCCGACTCGCTCCTGCGCGCAGCGCGCCAGGAGCGTGACGCCCGCGCCGCGGCGATCGCCCGTCGCGAGCAGCTGGTCCACGAGGGCCGGGTGGGGGAGGCCGTGGGTCGCGGCGTCGCGGTGGTGCTGGCCCGCCTCGAGGAGTCCGTGGCCGTCGCGGCGGCCGAGCGCTCCCGGGTCGAGCAGGGCCGCGCCGGCCGGGAGCAGGCGCTGCGGGAGTCTCGTGAGCGGCTGCGTGACCTCGGTCGCGACCTCGACGAGCTGGTCAACACCGTGCACCGCGACGAGATGGCGCGCACCCAGCAGCGGATGCGCATCGAGCAGCTCGAGGAGCGGGCGCTCGAGGAGCTCGGCCTGGACGCCGAGGGGCTGGTCGCCGAGTACGGCCCCGACCTGCTCATTCCCTTCACCGGTGAGGTGGCCGAGGGTGAGCCGACCCCGGAGCCGGTGCCCTTCGACCGCGAGCAGCAGACCAAGCGCCTGCGCAGCGCCGAGCGCGCCCTGGCCCAGCTGGGGCGGATCAACCCGCTGGCGCTGGAGGAGTTCTCGGCGCTCGAGGAGCGGCACAAGTTCCTCACCGAGCAGCTCGAGGACCTTCGCCGTACCCGCAAGGACCTGCTCGACATCGTGCGCGAGGTCGACGACCGGGTGGAGCAGGTCTTCACCGAGGCGTTCGCCGATGTGAGCAAGGCCTTCGACTCGACCTTCGAGCGGCTCTTCCCCGGGGGCGAGGGCCGGTTGGTGCTCACCGACCCCGGCAACATGCTGGTCACCGGGGTCGAGGTCGAGGCCAGGCCGCCCGGCAAGAAGGTCAAGCGGCTCTCGCTGCTCTCCGGCGGCGAGCGCTCGCTGGTGGCGGTCGCGTTCCTGGTCGCGCTGTTCAAGGCGCGGCCCTCGCCCTTCTACATCCTCGACGAGGTCGAGGCGGCGCTCGACGACACCAACCTCGGCCGCCTGCTGGAGATCTACGAGGAGCTGCGCGAGAACTCCCAGCTGCTCGTGATCACCCACCAGAAGCGCACGATGGAGGTCGGCGACGCCCTCTACGGCGTGACCATGCGCGGTGACGGCGTGTCCGCGGTGATCAGCCAGCGGCTGCGTGAGCAGGAGTCGGCGTGAGCCCCGCCCCGGACTCGCCCAGGCCCCAGGCTCCGCCGCGCGCGGACTACCTCGCCTGGCGTCAGGCCACGACGCGCTGGGCCGACGACGACGTCTACGGGCACATGAACAACGCCCGCTACTTCGAGCTGATCGACACGGCGGTCAACGCCCACCTCGCCGAGGCGACCGGGGTGGACATCCGCTCGCTGCCCGCGATCGGCGTGGTCGCGGAGGTCGGCTGCCGCTACTTCCGCGAGATCGGCTACCCCCGTCCGGTCGACCTCGGCCTCGTGGTCGACAAGGTCGGCACCTCCTCGGTGATCTACCGGATCGGCCTGTTCCAGGGTGACCCGGAGGGTGAGGGAGGTCACGCCGCGGCCGAGGGCCGGTTCGTGCACGTATACGTGGACAACACCGGCAGCGGCGCCCGCGCGACGACCCCCGTCCCCGAGGAGATCCGCGCAGCCGTCGTACCCTTGCTGCGGCACTGACCCCGGTCGCCCCCACGAGGACCCCTCGTCGGTGAGGCGCGGGGCTGCCACACCAGGTCTGTCGAGATGTAAGGAAATACCGATGCTCGCCATCGTGCTCGCGCTGCTGTTCGCCCTGCTGCTGGCCGGGGCGGTGATCGTCTACGTCGCCTACCCCTACCGCGGCCAGGAGACCCCGGTCTACCCGCAGGTGGGCGAGGCGATGCGCCGTGGTGTGGAGTCGCTGCCCACCCTGGACGTGCGCGAGCTCGACGGCGCCGACGCCCACCGCTGAGCCCCCGCTGCGGGTCGTTTGATTGGATCGAACGCATGAGCATGATCTTGATCTTCGTGATCCTCGCCGCCGTGATCGCCCTGGTGGGGCTGGTCGTCGGGCTGGTGGCCCTGGTCAACGGACGTCGCCGGCCGCGCACACCCGAACCGCCCCGCACGGCTCCCGGCGGCACGATCACCGAGGACCGGCCGGTCCCTGCGGCTCCGCCGGAGCCGGTCGAGCCTGCCCAGGGCACGGCCGCACCGGTGCCCACCCTCGAGCGCCCGGAGGGTACGGCGGGCCGGCTGGTCCGGCTGCGGCAGCGGCTCTCCCGCTCCCAGGGAGGGTTGGGCCGCGGCCTGCTCCTCCTGCTCTCCCGTGACCGCCTCGACGAGGACACCTGGGAGGAGATCGAGGACACCCTGATCACCGCCGACGTCGGTGTGGCGCCCACGCAGGAGCTGGTCGCCAGGCTGCGCACCCGGCTGCGCATCGAGGGAGCCTCCGCCACCGACGCGCACACGGTGCTGCGCGAGGAGCTGCTCGCGCTCGTCGACCCGACGATGGATCGCCGGCTCGGCGTCACCGGCCAGGACGGCAAGCCCGGCATCGTCCTCGTGGTGGGGGTCAACGGCGCCGGCAAGACCACCTCGGTCGGCAAGCTGGCCCGGGTCCTGGTCGCCGAGGACCGCTCGGTCGTCCTCGGCGCGGCCGACACCTTCCGGGCCGCGGCCACCGAGCAGCTGAGCACGTGGGGGGAGCGCGTCGGCGTGGACGTGGTCACCGGACCCGAGGGCAGCGACCCCGCCAGTGTGGCCTTCGAGTCGGTGCGCAGCGGCGTCGAGCGCGGGGTCGACGTCGTGGTCGTCGACACGGCCGGGCGGCTGCAGAACAAGGCCGGGCTGATGGACGAGCTCGGCAAGGTCAAGCGGGTGATCGAGAAGCAGGCGCCGGTCACCGAGGTGCTGCTGGTCCTCGACGCGACCACCGGTCAGAACGGGCTGGTGCAGGCCCGCGTCTTCCGCGAGGTCGTCGAGGTCACCGGCATCGTGCTCACCAAGCTCGACGGCTCGGCCAAGGGAGGCATCGTGGTCGCCGTACAGCGCGAGCTGGGGGTGCCGGTGAAGCTGGTCGGCGTCGGCGAGGGCGCGGACGACCTGGCGCCGTTCGACCCGGAGGCGTTCGTCGACGCGCTGCTGGGCCAGGACTGAGCGTCCCGGGGAGCCGCCCCGTCGTGAGGGGGCGGGACTACCTGGTGCTGATGCCGTGCAGCACGAAGTCGACCAGCTGGTCGATCTCGTCCTCGGCCGGCATCGGCTGGCCACTGACCGCGCGGGCGGTCACCAGGGCGCCCAGGAACTGCACGGCCGCCCCGAGGTGGATGTCCTCGCGGACCTCGCCCCGGGCGATGGCGCGCTCGAAGACACCGACCACACCCTCCTCGGCGCGCTCCCCGGCGGAGCGGTAGAGCGCTGCGATGCGGGCGTCGCGCATGGACTCCTTGATCGTCGTACGCACGTAGTCGGCGCCGGCGGAGGAGTTCACGAAGGTGAGCACGTTGGAGTAGGTCGCCGCCAGGTCCCCGCGGATGGAACCGGTGTCCGGCGGCGGCATCTCGTCGCGGTAGAGCTGCTCCATGGCAGCGACCGCGAGGTCCTCCTTGCGCGACCAGCGGCGGTAGACCGTGGCCTTGCCGACACCTGCGGTGTGGGCCACCTCGTCGACGGTCATGCTGTCGAAGCCGCGCATCAGGATCAGCGAGGACGCGGCCGCCAGGATCCGGCCGTCGGCCCCGGGGTCACGGGGCCGGCCACGCTTGCGCCGTCCTTCCGGGGCAGGAGGGAGGCTTGTCATCGCGCTCACGGTGCTGGCAGTCACAGGTCGAGCATAGATTCGTTTTGTCCGTTTGTTGAGGTTTTTGTGGGATTTGTGAATTTCACTCCCCCGTAACAAACCCTCCCGGACCGTGACCTGGGCGCAACACGGCCAGCCCGCCCCCGAAACCTACGCCGAGGAAGGTGGTCGCACCGACCGGGTCGCCCGACAGCGTCGTCATCATCGCGCTCCGGTCTGCTCGCCACACTCACCTCTGGAGGTTCCATGGATACCGGCGATACTGCCTGGGTCTTGACCTCAGCAGCCCTCGTGCTGCTGATGACGCCCGGCCTGGCACTGTTCTACGGCGGCATGGTCCGCGCGAAGAGCGTGCTGAACATGATGATGATGAGCTTCGGCGCCCTCGCCCTGATCGGGGTGCTGTGGGTCCTCTACGGCTACTCGATGGCCTTCGGCAACGACCTGGGGGGCGGCCTGCTGGGCGACCCCAGCGAGTTCTTCGGCCTCAACGGGCTGATGAGCGACAAGGCCCTGGTCTTCACCGTCCCTGCCCTCGCGTTCGTCGGCTTCCAGGCCGTGTTCGCGATCATCACGGTCGCGCTGATCTCGGGCGCCATCGCCGACCGTGCCCGCTTCGGCCCCTGGCTGCTCTTCTCCGGCATCTGGGCCACGGTGGTCTACTTCCCGGTCGCGCACTGGGTGTTCTCCTTCGACGAGGGCACCGCCCCGGTGGGTGGCTGGATCGCCAACAAGCTGGCGGCGATCGACTTCGCCGGAGGTACGGCGGTGCACATCAACGCCGGTGCCGCCGGCCTGGCGCTCGCGATCGTCCTCGGCAAGCGTGCCGGCTGGCAGCGTGACCCGATGCGGCCGCACAACCTGCCGCTCGTGATGATCGGTGCCGGCCTGCTGTGGTTCGGCTGGTTCGGCTTCAACGCCGGGTCCGCCCTCGGCGCGAACTCGCTCGCGGCCGTGGCCTGGATCAACACCCTGGCGGCGACCGCTGCGGCCACGCTGGGCTGGCTGCTCGTGGAGAAGGTGCGCGACGGCCACCCGACCTCGCTCGGTGCCGCCTCGGGTGTGGTGGCCGGCCTGGTCGCGATCACCCCTGCGTGCTCCGCGGTGAGCCCGCTCGGCGCACTCCTGCTCGGCTTCGTCGCGGGCATCCTGTGCGCCCTGGCGGTCGGCCTGAAGTACCGCTTCGGCATCGACGACTCCCTCGACGTCGTGGGAGTCCACCTCGTCGGCGGCCTGTTCGGGACGATCGCGATCGGCCTGCTGGCCACCGCGTCCGCTCCCGCGGGAGTCGACGGCCTGCTCTACGGCGGGGGCGTGGACCAGCTGTGGCGCCAGACCGTGGGTGCGGGGGCAGTCCTGCTCTACTCGTTCGTGCTCACGCTGGTCATCGGCACCCTGGTCGCCAAGACGGTCGGGTTCCGCATCGATGACGAGGACGAGGTCACCGGAGTGGACTTCACCGAGCACAGTGAGACGGCCTACGACTTCGTCGCCCGGGCCGGCAGCGCCGGCGTACTCGGTGCCAAGCCGAGTGCCGCTGTCCAGGCCGACGTCGAGGCGAGGGGAGTCAACGCATGAAGCTCGTGACCGCGGTGATCAAGCCGCACAAGTGGGAAGAGGTCAGGGCCGCCCTGGAGAGCTTCGGGGTGACCGGGATGACCGTCAGCGAGGTCAGTGGCTACGGCCGCCAGAAGGGCCACACGGAGGTCTACCGGGGCGCGGAGTACGACATCGCCCTGGTCCCCAAGATCCGGATCGAGATCCTCACCGACGACAGCGACGTGGAGGACGTGACCGGGATCGTGGTCAAGTCCGCGCAGACCGGTCGGATCGGGGACGGCAAGGTCTGGATCTCCCCTGTCGAGAGCGTCGTCCGGGTCCGCACCGGCGACAGGAACGAGGCAGCGATCTAGCAGCAGAGCCGACCTCACGCCGGGTGGCGGCCCACGGGTCGCCACCCGGCGTAACCTGCCCGAAACATGACGCCGGATGTCGTCACCTGCCCGAAACGCAGGGCGCGTGCCAGGGAAACCTGCTCCCGCGACAGTTCAGCCCCATGACCACTCTCACCGCTCACCCCGGCCTGGTCGCGCATGCCTTTCCGCTGGCGGCCACCCCGATCGACACCGGCGACACCGCGTGGCTGCTGGCCGCCTCGGCCCTGGTGCTCCTGATGGCCCCCGGACTCGCCCTGTTCTACGGCGGGATGGTCCGGTCCAAGAGCGTGCTGAACATGATGATGATGAGCTTCGGGGCGCTGGCCGCGATCGTGGTCGTCTGGGTCCTCGTGGGCTACTCGATCGCCTTCGGCGACGACGTCGTCCTCGGCCTCTTCGGGGACCCGCTGCAGTACTTCGGCCTCCAGTCGCTGGTCGCCGAGGGCGGCGAGAGCTGGCTCAGCGTGCCGTTGATCCTGTTCGCGATCTTCCAGGGCCTGTTCTGCGTGATCACCGGCGCCCTGGTCTCCGGCGCGGTCGCCGACCGGGCCCGCTTCGGCGCCTGGATCGTCTTCGTCTCGGTGTGGACGGTGTTCGTCTACGCGCCCGTCGCGCACTGGGTCTTCGACTTCGACCGTGAGGGCCACACCGGCGGCTGGCTGGCCAACGTGGTCGGCACCCTCGACTTCGCCGGTGGGATGCCGGTCGAGATCACCTCGGGCGCCTCGGCACTGGCACTGGCCCTGGTGGTCGGCACCCGCGTCGGGTTCGGCAAGGACCCGATGCGTCCGCACAACCTGACCCTGGTGATGCTGGGCGCGGGCCTGCTCTGGTTCGGCTGGTACGGCTTCAACGCCGGGTCGGCGCTCGGGGCCAACCACGCCGCCGCCGTGGTCTTCGTGACCACCACCTGCGCCGCGGCGGCAGGCTCGATCGGCTGGCTCCTCCTCGAGCGCTTCCGCGACGGGCACGCCACCACCCTGGGCGCCGCCTCCGGGATGGTCGCCGGACTGGTGGCGATCACGCCCAGCGGCGGCTCGGTCTCGCCGCTCGGCGCGCTGGTGCTCGGCCTCCTGGCCGGGGTGGTCTGCGCGCTCGCCGTGGGGCTGAAGTACCGCTACGGGTACGACGACTCGCTCGACGTGGTCGGCGTACACCTCGTCGGAGGGCTGGTCGGCACCATCGGCATCGGCCTGCTGGCGACCGCCGACGCGCCGACGGCGGTCGACGGGCTGCTCTACGGCGGCGGCGTCGACCAGCTCGGCAGGCAGCTGCTCGGCTCGGTGTCCGTCTTCGCCTACGCCTTCGTCGTCTCCGGGGTGATCGCGCTGGCGGTGCACCGCCTGATGGGCTTCCGGATCGACGAGGAGCACGAGGTCAGCGGCATCGACTTGAACATCCACGCGGAGACCGCCTACGACCTGCACTCCACCGCCGGCGCCCGCAGCAGCGGCGGGTTCACGGCCGCCAAGGCGACCACCGGACCGTTCGCCGCTCCGGCGGAGTCCGACGACGACCCCAACTGAAGGAGACTGGACCCATGAAGCTCATCACCGCAGTGATCAAGCCGCACAAGTGGGAGGACGTCCGCTCGGCCCTCGAGGGCGTGGGCGTGACCGGCATGACCGTGAGCGAGGTCAGCGGATACGGCCGGCAGAAGGGGCACACCGAGGTCTATCGCGGCGCGGAGTACGACATCGCGCTCGTGCCCAAGGTGCGCCTGGAGATCGTGCTCGACGACGGTGACGTGGAGGCGGTGACCGAGGCGATCGTGGGGGCTGCCACCACCGGGCGGATCGGCGACGGCAAGGTCTGGGTCACCCCCGTCGAGAGCGTGGTGCGGGTCCGCACCGGTGACCGCGACCAGTCCGCGATCTAGGCAGCCCGGGTGACCGCTGCGGAGCGTGCCGAGCGGACCCGTGCCGCCGACGAGCTCTGCGCGGGCGCCTATGGGTCGACCGGCTGCCCCGACACCGGGGTCGCCCTGGTCGCGGTGGGTGGCTATGGCCGCGAGGAGCTGGCGCCGTTCAGCGACCTCGACGTGGTGCTGGTCCACGACGAGGATGTCGAGGTGGGGGAGTGGGCCAGCCTGGTCTGGTACCCGCTGTGGGACTCGGGTGCCAACGTCGACCACTCGGTGCGTACGCCGCAGCAGGTCCTCGAGCAGGCGGCCGCCGACCTCCGGGTGGCCACCGGCATGCTCGACGTGCGCCATCTCGCCGGCGACCCCAACCTGACGCTGCGGCTGCGCTCGTCGGTGCTCAACCAGTGGCGGCGCGACGCCCGCACCCGCCTGAGCGAGCTGCACGACCTCGTCACCGCCCGGGGGCGGGCCAACGGGGAGCTCGCCCACGCCTCGGTGCCCGACCTCAAGGAGTCCGTCGGCGGCCTGCGCGACGCGACGGTGCTCAAGGCGCTTGTCGCCAGCTGGCTCGTCGACGTACCCCATGCCGAGCTGGAGGGGTGTCGGCTGGCCCTCCTCGACGTGCGCGACGCCCTGCACGCGGTCGCGGGGCGGGCCACCGACCGGATCGCACCGGAGTACTGGGAGGACATCGCCGGGGTGCTCGGCCTCGCCGACGGCACCGCCGCCCAGCGGCACACCCGCGGGCTGGCCCGCCGGCTGACGCACCTCTCCCGGCTGGCCTGGCGCCGGGCCGAGGCCGTGCAGCGCCGGCCCAGCCCCACCGGCGCCCGCCGGCCCCGGCTGGAGCCGGTCGCCGACGGGGTGGCGGTCTCCCACGAGGAGGTCGTCCTCGACAAGGGCGCGCGCCCGGGCGAGGACCCGCTGCTCCTGCTGCGGGCGGCGACCGAGGCGGCGGAGCGCGACCTGGTCCTCTCACCCCCGACCGCGGCCCGGCTCGCCCGCGAGGGGTTGCCGCTCAGTGACCCCTGGCCGCCGGGTGCGCGCGACCTGTTCGTCCGGCTGCTCGCGGCGGGTCCGGGCCTGCTCGGCGTCTGGGAGACCCTCGACGAGACCGGGGCGCTGGAGCTGATCCTGCCGGAGTGGGAGCGGGTGCGGCTGCTGCCGCACGCCTCGGTGGTGCACCGCTTCACCGTGGACCGGCACCTGGTGGAGACCTGCGCCGAGGCCGCCGCCCTGATCCGCAGGGTGGCCCGCCCCGACGTGCTGATGGTCGCGGCCCTGCTCCACGACATCGGCAAGGGCCAGCTCACCGAGCACTGCATCGCGGGGGAGCCGGTCGCCCGGGAGATCGCAAAGCGGATCGGCTTCGACGACCGCGAGGTCGAGCTGGTCGGCAAGCTCGTGCGCTGGCACCTCCTGCTGCCGGAGACCGCGACGATGCGCGACCCCGACGACCCGGCCACGGTCGCGACCGTCACCCGCCGGGTCGGCGACCGGGAGGAGCTCGAGCTGCTGGCCGCGCTCACCGAGGCCGACGCCCGGGCCACCTCGGAGAAGGCGTGGACGAAGTGGCGCGCCTCCCTGGTCGCGACGCTGGTACGCCGATCCGCGGCCGTGCTCGCCGAGGAGCCGCTGGTCGACGAGCCGGTCACCGAGATCGCCCTCCCGGAGCGGGTGCTGGCAGACCCCGACGCGGTCTCGGTCGGGGTCGTGGATGGACCGGACGGGTCGCAGGTGACCGTCGTGGGCCGCGACCGCGTCGGGCTGCTCGCCGACGCGGCGGCGGTGCTGGCCCTGCAGAAGGCACCCGTGCGCGCCGCCCGGGCCTGGACCCAGGACGGGTTCGGGGTCTCGGTGTGGGAAGTGGCCGAGACCGGTCTCGACGACGTGGTGATGCGGCAGCGGCTCGAGGCGGTCGTGGACGGGCGCATCGACGTCGTCGAGAAGCTCGGCCGGGCGGCCCCGGTCAAGCTGGAGCCCACGGTCGCCGTACGCCCCGAGGCGTCGCCGACCGCCACCGTGATCGAGGTGCGCAGCGCCGACCGTCCCGGGCTGATCCACACGGTCTGCACCGCCCTGGCCGCGATGGACGTCTCGGTGCGGTCCGCGCACCTCTCGACCCTGGGTCCGCAGGCCGTCGACGTGTTCTACGTGCAGGAGGCGAGCGCCGGGGTGCTGGCGGAGGAGCGCGCCGCCTCGGTGGCGCACGCCGTGCGGGAGGCCCTCAGGGGAGCGTTCGCAGCGGACTGAGGGCGCGCCCACCGGTGCGGCTACCCTTGGTCGTTCCGGTCCTGACCATCCAGCCGAGGAACCCCACACGTGTTCTCCACCCTGTCTGATCGACTCTCCGACACCTTCAAGAACCTCCGCGGCAAGGGAAAGCTCTCCGAAGCCGACATCGACGCGACCGCGCGCGAGATCCGGCTCGCCCTGCTCGAGGCCGACGTCGCCCTGCCGGTGGTCAAGGACTTCGTCGCGGCCATCAAGGAGCGAGCCCGCGGCGCCGAGGTCAGCGGGGCGCTGAACCCCGCCCAGCAGGTCATCAAGATCGTCAACGAGGAGCTCGTCGGCATCCTCGGCGGCGAGACCCGGCGTTTGCGGTTCGCGAAGAACCCGCCCACCGTGATCATGCTCGCGGGCCTCCAGGGCGCCGGCAAGACCACGCTCGCCGCCAAGCTGGCGCTGTGGCTCAAGGACCAGGGCAAGAGCCCGATGCTGGTCGCCGCGGACCTGCAGCGCCCCAACGCCGTCAAGCAGCTCCAGGTCAACGGCGAGCGCGCCGGCGTCACGGTCTACGCCCCGCAGCCCGGCAACGGCGTCGGGGACCCGGTCGCCGTGGCCCGCGGCGGGGTCGAGGAGGCGCGCCGGACGCTGCACGACGTCGTCATCGTCGACACCGCCGGCCGCCTGGGCATCGACGCCGAGCTGATGCGGCAGGCCTCGGACATCCGCGACGCCGTGAACCCCGACGAGGTGCTCTTCGTCGTCGACGCGATGATCGGCCAGGACGCCGTCAACACCGCCCAGGCCTTCCTCGACGGGGTCGGGTACGACGGCGTCGTACTCACCAAGCTCGACGGCGACGCGCGTGGTGGTGCCGCCCTGTCGATCGCGAAGATGACCGGCAAGCCGGTGATGTTCGCCTCGGCTGGTGAGAAGCTCACCGACTTCGACCTCTTCCACCCCGACCGGATGGCCTCGCGCATCCTCGACATGGGTGACCTGCTCACCTTGATCGAGCAGGCCGAGAAGACCTTCGACGCCGACACCGCAGCCAAGTCGGCGGCGAAGATGCAGGACGGCAACTTCACCCTCGACGACTTCCTCGAGCAGATGCAGCAGATCCGCAAGATGGGCTCGCTGACCAAGATGCTCGGGATGCTGCCCGGCATGGGCCAGTTCCGCGACCAGCTCGAGAACTTCGACGAGCGCGAGATCGACCGGATCCAGGCGATCATCCAGTCGATGACCCCCGCCGAGCGCGAGAACCCCAAGATGA
>CAVZPT010000012.1:0-135078 GCA_963777195.1 uncultured Actinomycetota bacterium
CTTCCTGCGCGACCTCGACGGCAACAACGTCGAGGCGGTCTGCCACCGTGAGCCCTGAGGAGCTCGCCGTGCTGTGCCTCGCCAAGCCAGGGGCGTGGGCCGACTCCCCGTGGGAGGGCGACCGGGTGGCCAAGGTGCACGACAAGATCTTCGCCTTCCTCGGTGACCAGACCGTCGGGGTCAAGGCGGGAAGCAGCCGCGAGGAGGCCGACGAGTGGCTGGCGCGCTACCCCGAGGATGCGTCCGTGATGGCCTACATCGGCCGCTCCGGATGGAACACCCTGCGGCTCTCGGGCGCCATCCCCGACGATGAGCTGCACGAGGCCGTCGACCGCTCCTATGAGCTGGTCGTCTCCAGAATCGCCAAGAAGAACCGACCAGTGGGGTGGGACCAGCCATGAGTGAGAACGTGACCAGCAGGCAGGTCCAGGTGACCTTCGACTGCGCCGACCCCGCCGCTTTGTGCGCGTTCTGGGCGGAGGTGCTGCGCTACCAGGTCCAGCCCCCACCACCCGGGTTCGACTCGTGGGAGGCGTTCCTCGACAGCGTCGGGGTCCCGGCCGAGGAGCGCAACTCCCGCTCGGCGGCGGTGCCGCGAGACGGTGAGGGACCGCGGCTGTTCTTCCAGCGGGTGCCGGAGGGCAAGAGCGCGAAGAACCGGGTGCACCTCGACGTACGCGCCGCCCCCGGACTCGAGGGCGAGGAGCGGATGACGGCGCTCGAGGCCGAGGCAGAGCGACTCGTGGCCCTCGGAGCGAGCCGGGTACGCCGCTTCGAGCCGGGCGAGGAGATGAGCGACGGCTTCGTGGTGATGGCCGACCCTGAGGGCAACGAGTTCTGCCTCGACTGAGAGCGGTCGGTGCCCCTTTCGTAGACTCCTCGGGTGTCCGGGACCTCGTCGTTGCGCAGTCCCTGGGTGGTCTGGACGGTCGGCACCCTGGTCTACGTCCTGGCCGTCTTCCACCGGACCTCGCTGGGGGTGGCCGGCCTCGTCGCGGCAGAGCGCTTCGAGCTCTCGGCCACCCAGCTGGCCACCTTCACGATGCTCCAGCTGCTCGTCTACGCCGGCATGCAGATCCCGGTCGGGCTGCTGGTCGACCGGTTCGGCTCGCGCAGCGTGATGCTCGTCGGGCTGACCCTGATGACCGCGGCCCAGGCCGGCTTCGCGCTCGCCGAGAGCTACCCCGCCGCGCTGCTGGCCCGCGGAGTGGTGGGGGTGGGCGACGCGATGACCTTCATCTGTGTGCTCCGCCTGGTCAGCACCTGGTTCCCGCTGCGGCGGATCCCGCTGGTCACCCAGCTCACCGGCACCCTCGGCCAGCTGGGCGCCGTGGTGGCCGCGGTGCCGATGACCTGGGCGCTCTCCGGCCTCGGCTGGACCCGCGCCTACCTCGGTGCGGCCTCGGTCGGGCTGCTGCTCGGGCTGGCCGCGCTGGTCCTGCTCCACGACGGGCCTGACGGCCGCAACCTGCGCGGTCCCCGGCTCTCGCTGTCCTCGGTGCAGGAGAGCCTGGTCCTGTCCTGGGCGCAGCCCGGCACCCGGCTGGGCTTCTGGATGCACTTCACCTCGCAGTTCAGCGCCACCACTCTCGGGCTGCTGTGGGGCTACCCGTTCCTGGTCCGGGGGGAGGGTCGCTCGCCGGAGACGGCCGGTCTGTTGCTGAGCGTGATCGTCGTGGCGGTGATGGCCTCCGGCCCGCTGCTGGGCTGGCTCGTCGGCGCCCACCCCTGGCACCGCTCCACGATGGTGCTCACGATCGTCACGGCGATCGTCGCCGTCTGGACGCTGGTGCTGGCCTGGCCGGGACAGGCGCCGCTGCCGGTCCTGGTGCTGCTGATGCTGGTCGTCGGGGTCGGCGGCCCGGCCTCGGTGATCGGATTCGACGTGGGCCGCACCTCCAACCCGACCCACCGCCTGGCGAGCGCCACCGGGATCATCAACCAGGCCGGGTTCGGGGCCAGCCTGTGCCTCGTGGTGGCGATCGGGCTCGTGCTCGACTGGCGCACTCCCGGGGGAAGCACCGACTACTCGCCGGCCAGCTTCCGGTGGGCGATGAGCCTGCAGTACGTCTTGTGGGTGGGGGGCGCCGTCCAGATCGTGCGCTACCGCAGACGCACCCGCGCCCGCCTGATCAGCGAAGGCCTCGGGCCCCGTCCCGGAATGGCTGGAGCAGCACAGCCGCACGCCTTGTCGTAACCCCTGCGTGCGTGACCTAAGTGGTGCACACTCGTTCTCCAGTCCAAGCGACACGTGCTCGGGCACGCTTGCGAAAAACGAGAACACGTTCTAAGTTTGGGCGGCCGCGGGGGTGGTCCTCCAGGGACGGCCCGAGATCCAGGGAGGTGACCATGGGCGTCAGCGCTGCCACGATCGTCCGCGGTCCCGGTGAGATCGCCGCGATGGTCACCGACGTGACCAAGGCCGTGTTCACCACCCGCTTCCAGACCCGCGAGTTCATCGAGCAGGCCTGGTTCATCACCAGCGTCACGCTGATGCCGACGCTGCTGGTCTCGATCCCCTTCGGCGCCGTGATCTCCCTCCAGGTCGGCAACCTCACCGGCCAGCTCGGCGCGCAGTCCTTCGCCGGCGCCACCGCCGTGCTCGCGGTCGTGCGTGAGGCCGCCCCGATCGCCGCCGCCCTGATCATCGCGGGCGCCGCGGGCTCGGCCATCTGCTCCGACATGGGCGCTCGCAAGATCCGCGAGGAGATCGACGCCATGGAGGTGCTCGGGATCGACCCGATCGCCCGCCTGGTCGTCCCCCGGGTCCTGGCCACGGTCTTCGTCGCGTTGATGATCAACGGCCTCGTGATCGCCGCCGGCATCGGCGGCGGCTACTTCTTCACCGTGATCGTCCAGGGAGGCTCCGCGGGAGCGTTCCTGTCCAGCTTCACCGCACTCGCGACCCTGCCCGACCTCTACATCTCGATGGTGAAGGCCGTCCTGTTCGGCTATCTCGCGGCCATCGTCGGCGCCTACAAGGGGCTGAACGCAGGCGGCGGCCCGAGCGGTGTGGGCCGTGCCGTGAACGAGGCCGTGATCATCGCCTTCATGCTGCTGTTCGCGCTGAACTCGATCCTCACCGCGATCTACTTCCAGGTCATCCCGCAGAACGGGCTCTAGCGGATGGCGATGATCACCGACATCGGCAAGGAGCTCGTTCGCGAACGGCGGGCGAGCCTGGAGGAGCGCGGCGACCAGCTGCTCTTCTACATCAAGGCGCTGGCGTGGACACCCCGAGCCCTCAAGCGCTACAAGCGCGAGATCGCGAACATCCTGGCCGAGGTCGCGTTCGGCGTCGGGGGCCTCTCGGTGATCGCCGGCACCGTCGGCGTGATCGCCTTCATGGCCTTCTTCGCCGGCACCGAGGTCGGCATCCAGGGCTACGCCTCGCTGAGCCAGATCGGCGTCGCGAAGTTCACCGCCTTCATCTCGGCCTACTTCAACACCCGCGAGGTCGCGCCGCTGGTCTCCTCGATCGCGCTGGCGGCCACCGTCGGGTGTGGCTACACCGCCCGGCTCGGCGCCATGCGGATCTCGGAGGAGATCGACGCCCTCGAGGTGATGGCGGTCCCGTCGCTGCCGTTCCTGGTGACCACCCGGATGATCGCCGGCTTCATCGCGGTGATCCCGCTCTACATCGTCGCCCTCTCCGCCTCCTACCTCTCGCCGCGCCTGATCACCACGATGATCTACGGGCAGTCGGCGGGCACCTACGACCATTACTTCATCCAGTTCCTGCCACCCATCGACGTGCTCTGGTCGTTCTTCAAGCTGATGTTCCTCGCGGTCGCGATCATCCTGATCCACTGCTACCACGGCTACACCGCCTCGGGTGGACCGGCAGGCGTGGGCGTGGCCGTCGGCAAGGCCATCCGCAGCTCGATCGTCACGGTCGTGATCGCAGACTTCTTCCTCAGCTTCGCGATCTGGGGCTCCACCACCACCGTGCGGATCACGGGGTGAGCGCATGCTGGTGAACATCACGCACGACACCAAGGCGGAGCACCGCCGCCTGGTGGTCGCGGGCATCGTGTTCCTGACGATCATGGGACTCCTGGTCGGGCTCTCCATCGCGGTCTACCAGAAGGTCTTCACCCCGGTCACCATGGTCACGGTCAAGGCCGAGCGCGCCGGTCTCCAGCTCGCCCAGTTCGGCGACGTACGGCTGCACGGAGTGCTGGTCGGCCAGGTGCGCGGGATCACCCAGGACGGCAAGGAGGCCTCGATCAAGATCGGTCTCCGACCCGAGGCGGCCAGGACGATCCCGGAGAACATCGACGTCGAGATCCTGCCGACGACGCTGTTCGGCCAGAAGTACCTGGCTCTGCGCGACCCTGCGGACCCGTCGGCGAAGATGCTCAGCGACGGGGACGTGATCCCCTCGAGCCGGGTGCGCACCAACGTCGAGCTGCAGACCATCCTGGCGAACCTGTTCCCGCTGCTTCGGTCGATCCGGCCCGCCGACCTCAGCGCGACGCTCTACGCCCTGGCCACCGCCCTGCGCGGCAACGGGGACAAGATCGGCGCCACGATGGAGAAGCTCGACGACTACCTCACCGACTTCAACCTCAAGCTGCCGACGCTCCAGAAGGACCTCGTCCTGCTCGCGAAGGTCTCCCGCACCTACTCGATCGCGGCCCCCGACCTGGTCCGGCTGCTGCGCAACGCCACCACCACTGCCCGCACGGTCACCGAGAAGGAGTCCCAGCTGCGGGGGTTCTTCGACGATGTCACCGGCCTGGGCAAGACCTCCACCCGGATCATGACGCAGAACGAGAAGGCCATCGTCCGCGAGGCCGCGCTCGCGCGGCCGCTGCTGCGGCTGCTGGACACCTACTCCCCGGAGTTCCCCTGCCTGCTGCGCGGTTCGGCCCGGTACGCCGGCCGGCTGAACCAGATCTTCTCCAGTGGGCGCGTCGCCCAGACGATGACGCTGGCCGCCAAGCAGCGCCGCGCCTACAACGAGTCCGACAAGCCGGTCTACGGCGAGATCGGCCACGGGCCCTGGTGCCTGGGGCTGCCCTTCCCGAAGGTCCCCGCGGGCCCGCTCGACCTGAAGAACGGCACTGACCTCGACAGCTTCCCGGAGCTGCAGTGATGGCCGCCAACCGCAACACCGTCACCACCGTCGCCGCGGTCAAGCTCGGCATCTTCGTGCTGGTCTCCCTGCTCGTCACCGGCGTGCTGGCCGCGATCATGGGCTCCTTCGGCTTCGGCAGCCAGACCCAGTACAAGGCGATGTTCACCTCGGCGAGCCTGCTGGTGAAGGGTGACGACGTCCGCGTCGCCGGTGTCTCCGTCGGTGAGGTGAAGAAGGTCGAGATCAAGGACCGCAACACCGCGGAGATCACCTTCAAGGTCAAGAGCGACGTCCCGGTCACCACCACCACCCGGGCCGAGATCCGCTTCCTCAACCTCGTCGGGGCCCGCTACATGTCCCTCAACGAAGGTGCCAGCAAGGGCCAGAAGCTCCCCGCCGGAGGCATGCTGCCGCTGTCGCAGACCGCACCGGCCCTGAACCTCACCGAGCTGTTCAACGGCTTCCAGCCGCTCTTCCAGGCGCTCCAGCCCGACGAGGTCAACCAGCTCTCGCTGAACCTGATCAAGGTGCTCCAGGGCGAGGGCGGGACGATCAGCAGCCTGATGGGCAACACCGCCTCGCTCACCAGCACCCTGGCCGACCGCGACGAGCTGATCGGCAGCGTCATCGACAACCTGTCCTCGATGCTGAAGACGGTCGACGACCGGCACCAGCAGCTGAGCACGCTGATCGTCGAGCTGCGCACGTGGCTGGGCAAGGTCTCCGAGGACCGCAAGGCGATCGGCGCCTCGGTGAGCAACCTCTCCGGCCTGACCGCGGAGCTGGCCGACCTGCTCACCCAGAGCCGGCCCTACCTGAAGAACGACATCGCCCAGCTCAAGCGGCTGCTCGCGATCCTCAACAAGCCCGGCAACCAGGACATCCTCGACGAGGTGCTCAACCGGCTCCCCGTGATGCTCTCCCGGCAGACCCGCAGCGGCACCTACGGCTCTTGGTACAACTACTACCTGTGTGACTTCGCCGGCTCGATCATCCTTCCCGACCTGCCGAACGTCCCGGGCCTCGCCGAGATCCAGAAGAACCTGCGCAACCTGTCCTTCCACTCCACGGCGTCGAGGTGTGACGAGTAATGGCACGCCGCAAGGACTCCGCGATCCTCCGGATGGGCGCCATCACCCTGGTGCTGCTGCTGGTGGTGATGGCCGCTGCCTTCAACCTCCAGCGCTTCCCGGGCTTCAAGGGGACCGACTTCCACGTCCAGCTCAAGGACGCCAGCGGGCTGCACAAGGGCAACATGGTGCAGGTCGCCGGGGTCCGCGTGGGCCGGATCAACGCGCTGCACATCTCAGGCGACCACGTCACCGTGGACTTCGACGTCAAGGGCGTCGAGCTCGGGGACCGCAGCCGGGCCGGCGTGCAGGTGCTCAACCTGCTGGGGGAGAAGTACCTCGAGGTGACCCCCGTCGGCAGCGGCACGATGGAGGGTGGCGACACCATCCCGGTCAGCCGCACCGACGGCAGCTTCGACATCGTGGCGACCCTGAGCGAGCTCACCACCCGCACCGAGGACATCGACACCGACCGGCTCTCCACGGCGCTGTCCACCCTCGGCGACACCCTCAACGCAGCCAGCCCACACATCCAGTCGACCTTCGACGGGCTCTCCCGGATGTCTCGGGCGATCGCCACCCGCGACGAGGCCGTCGGCAAGCTGCTCCAGCGCGCCGACCGCGTCACCAAGCTGCTCGCCGCGCGCCGCGGTGACCTGGTCACCTTGATGAAGGAGGGGGACCTCGTCTTCCAGGAGCTGATCGCCCGCCGCGACGCCATCCGCTCGATGCTGGTCAACGCCAACCGCCTGGCCGTGACGCTGCGCGGGATCGCCACCGACAACCAGGTGCAGATCAAGTCCGCGCTCCGCGAGCTCGACACCGCGACGAGGTTCCTGCAGGCCCGCAAGAAGCAGCTCAACGAGACCATCAAGAACCTCGGCCCCTACGCCTCCATCCTGATCAACATCGTCGGCACCGGCCCGTGGTTCGACGCCTATGTCCCCAACTTCGTCGGCATGGGCAGCGGCGAGTTCACCCCGGGGAAGAGGTGAGCACGGTGCTGGACAGGATCCGCTCCAGGCCGCTGGCGATCGCGGCCGCCGTGGTGCTGCTCGCGACCACGTTCTTCGCCTTCCAGACCGGCACGAAGACCCGCGCGGTGAGCGCCTACTTCGACCGCACGGTGAGCATCTACGAGGGCTCCGAGGTCCGGGTGATGGGCGTGCGCATCGGCACGGTGACCGCGGTCGTCCCCGAGGGTGACCGGGTCCGGGTCGCGATGGAGTACGACGACGAGTACAAGCTCCCCGCCGACGCCAAGGCCGCCATCATCACCCCGACCCTGACCGCTGACCGCTTCGTCCAGCTGGCCCCGGCGTACACCGAGGGAGCTGTGCTCGAGGACGGCGCCAAGATCGACCTCCCGAACACCGGTACGCCGGTCGAGCTCGACCGGATCTACCAGAGCCTCTCGGACCTGACCCAGGCGCTGGGCCCCAACGGCGCGAACCGCAACGGCGCCCTCGACGACCTGCTCAGTGCCGGCAACAAGGCCCTCGCCGGCAACGGCAAGCTCGGCAACGAGACCCTGCTGAACCTCTCCGCAGCGGTCCAGGTCTTCGGCGACAACAGCGGACCGCTGTTCAACTCGGTCAAGAACCTCTCCCAGCTCACCGACACGCTCGCCGCCAACGACAAGTTCGTCGACCAGTTCATGGGCGACCTCTCCTCGGTCTCCACCCAGCTCGCGGGGGAGCGGGGCAACCTGGAGCGCGCCCTGCGCGCCCTGGCTCGTGCCGTCGGCATCGTGCGCAGCTTCGTACGCGACAACAAGGCGATGGTGGAGAAGGACGTACGGCAGCTGACCGACGTCGTGGGGGTGCTGGCGAAGCAGAAGGAGTCGCTGGACACCGTGGCCAGACTCGGCGCCCTGGGCCTGGGCAACCTCGCGATCGCCTTCGACATCGAGAGCGGCTCCATCGGCTCGCGAGTGCAGTTCGGCCCGACCTTCTCCAGCTTCGGCAACGTGCTGTGTGACGTGGTGCAGAACGCCAGGGTCGAGAACGCCGACTTCACCTGTGAGCTGCTCAAGACGATCGTCAAGCCCTTCACCGACAACCTGGGCAACAACGCCTTCGAGCCGCCGGAGTCGGCGCCGCTCAAGCTCGGCGGGTCCGCACCGGTGACCTCGCTCGACGGACTGCTGAACTCGCTGAAGAAGGGGAACCAGTGATGCGTCTCCCCACCTCAGCTGCCCGCCGCCTGGTCGTTGCCGTCGTGGCGGTCCTCGCAGGCTCGATGCTGGCGGCGGGCTGCAAGTTCGACGGCGCCTACGACCTGCCGCTTCCCGGTGCGAAGGTCAGCGCCGACGACGCCTACGCCGTCACCGCCGACTTCGCCGACGCGCTCAACGTGGTCCCGCGCACTGCGGTGATGGTCGACGACGTCGTGGTCGGCCAGGTCACCGACGTCGATCGGGTCGGCTGGCACGCGCGGGTGCGCTTCCTGGTCCGCAAGGACATCGCACTGCCCGAGAACATCGACGTCGACGTCCGGCAGACCAGTCTGCTCGGCGAGAAGTACATCGCGTTGATCGAGCCGGCCCAGGGTGCTGCCAGCAGCAAGCAGCTCTCCGAGGGCGACTTCATCCCACTGTCGCGGACCGGACGCAACCCCGAGGTCGAGGAGGTGCTCGGAGCGCTGTCCATGGTGCTCAGCGGCGGTGGAATCGGCCAGCTGAAGACGATCAGCGTCGAGATGAACCACATGCTCAACGGCCGCCGCGACCAGGCTCGGCACCTGCTCGGGAACCTCGACCGGATGGTCGGCGCCCTGGACCAGCAGAAGGGCGACATCATCACGGCGATGGAGTCCATCGACCGGCTCTCCGCGACCCTGGTCAAGGAGAAGGAGACGATCGGCACCGCCATCGACACGATGGGACCGGCGCTGAAGGTCCTCAACCGGCAGCACAAGGCGCTGATCACGATGCTCAAGCAGCTCGACGCCCTCGGCAAGGTCGGCACCCGGGTGCTCAACGCGAGCGGCGAGAACATCGTCGCCTCCCTCAAGCACCTCCAGCCGGTGCTGACCCGGCTCTCCGACGCCGGGGACGCCCTGCCGCAGGGCCTCTCGATGATGGCCAGCTTCCCCTTCCCTGAGGAGGCCGGCGACATCGCCCGCGGCGACTACGCCAACGCGCTGTTCCAGATGGACATCGACCTGAACTCGATCGTGAAGTCGCCCAGCGACGCCCTTCCCGACCCGATCAACGTCTGCCTCGTCACACCGCTGGCGCCTGCCTGTCAGGCGCTCGACGACGCCACCAAGAAGCTCATCTGCCAGCTCGACCCGCAGGTGGCCAAGGTGCTGTGCCCCGGTGGCGGGGTCGGCATCCCGAAGGTCCCGCCGGTCCCGGGCCTCGGCGGCGGCTCCTCCTCCGGTTCCGGCAACGGCGGCGGGGGCGGCCTCGGCGGTCTCCTCGGCGGACTAGCGGGAGGTGGTGGGTGATGACCCGCGGCATCAAGATCCGGCTGATCGCCTTCCTCGTCCTCAGCGCCGTCGGCATCGTCTACGTGGCCGGCAGCTTCCTCGGCATCACCGACCGGCTGCTCGGGCGCGGCCTGCTCGTGCATGCGACCCTGCCCACCTCCGGTGGCCTGTTCGTCGGCAGCGAGGTCACCGTCCGTGGAGTCAAGGTCGGCAAGGTCTCCCGGATGGAGGTGACGCCGGCCGGCGTACGCCTGAACCTGTCGCTGAAGGACAAGACCCGGATCCCGCTGGACACCACGGTGCACGTGCACAACCTCTCCGCCGTGGGGGAGCAGTACCTCGACCTCGAGCCGCGCGCCAACAAGGGCCCGTACGCCGGACCCGGGGACACCTTCGCCGGCGACGCCGACAGCCTGCCGATGAGCGAGGAGCAGCTGCTCACCGAGATGGACGCGATGGTCAACTCCGTCGACGGCAACGAGCTCTCCAGCGTGATCACCGAGCTCGGCCTGATGTTCCGCGGCACGGCCGACCCGCTGCGGAGGATGGTCGACTCCGGCACCACCTTCGTCGATGCGGCGGCCGCCAACAAGGACGCCACGTTCTCCCTGCTCGAGACCGGGCGCACGGTGCTGCAGACCCAGGCCGACCACGAGCGCGACATCACCCGGTTCGCTCGCGGGCTCGCCGACCTCACCGGCACGCTGAAGACCTCGGACAAGGACCTGCGCACGATCCTGCAGGGCGGACCGGGCGCCGTGCGCGAGGTCGACTCGCTGCTCAAGGGGCTCGAGCCGACGCTGCCGGTGTTCTTGTCCAACCTGCTCACCGTCAACCAGGTGCTGACCACCAACCTGCCCGGGCTCGAGCAGACCCTGGTCACCTTCCCCCGGGTGGTCTCCTCGGGCTTCACCGGCACACCGGGCGACGGGTTCGGCCACATCAACCTGCAGCTCGACAACTCGGTGATGCCCTGCACCAAGGGCTACATGCCCAACAGCCAGTGGCGTCCGGCCACCGATCTCACCGACAAGCCGTTCTACCCCGCCAAGTGCCTCTCCGGGCCGCCGGTGAACATGCGCGGCTCCAAGTACGCGCCCCAGACCGGCTCATCTGGCTCTTCGGGCAACAACTACCGCGTCTCGCCGTACGATGCGAGCACGGGAGTGGTCGATGCCGGGGACGGCCGGACCATCGTCATGGGTGACCAGGGAGGTTTGCGCACGGTGTTCGGCGACGACGCGTGGAAGTGGATGCTGATCGGGCCGGTGTCGGCCAGTGAGTGACCTCCGTGAGTGAACCTGCCGTCGGGGCAGGTGTCGAGGGCGCGTCGTGGCGCTTCGCCAACATCGTGCTGGCGCTGGTCGCCGTGGCCCTGCTCGTCACCACCGTCCTGCTGCTGACCAAGGGCGCGGCCGCCGCGCCCGGAGACAGCCGTGCCGAGACCCTCTCGCGGCAGTACGACGCCGTCACCAAGGCGGCTCGTGAGGAGACCTTGGCGTTCCTGACCGTCGACTACAAGGACATGGACCCGCTGATCGCCAAGGTCCTCGCGGGTTCCACCGGCACCTTCAAGGAGCAGTACGAGCGCGCCAAGGTGACCCTGAAGTCCTCGGCCCAGGACTCCCAGGCGATCTCGACCGGGAAGGTGGTGGCGGTCGGGATCAGCGACATCGACGACTCCGACGCCGTGGTCTTCGTGGCGGCCGACTCCCAGGTGCAGAACAAGTCCACCAAGGGCGCCGCCCAGCCGCGCTACTACCGGCTCAAGCTGACGATGGTCCGCAAGGGCGACGTCTGGCTCACCTCCAACCTCCAGTTCGTGGGCTGAGATGAGCGAGCTGAAGCCCGAGGAGAAGGCCTGTCCGTTCTGCGCCGAGACGATCAAGGCCGCGGCGGTGCGCTGCCGCTACTGCCACAGCGACCTGAGCGGGGCCTCCGAGTCCGGGGCCTCCGAGTCTGGGGCCTCCGGGTCCGGAGCCTTCGGGTCCGACGAGGGGCCGGTCCCCGGCACGACGGACTCCGCGCCCACCCCGCAGGGGCGCGACACCCCCGACGCACCGGCCCGGGGACCGCTGCTGGCCAGCGCCCGGCTGATGAAGATCCTGGTCGCGACCTGTCTGCTGCTCGCGATCGCCACCGGCCTCGCGTGGTGGCGCGCCGCCGATCCGGCGGAGGGGGCCGCGCCCAACGGCGTGATCACCTCGACCGGTGCCCGCGACGCCGGGATGCAGGCGGCCACGAAGCTGACCCAGCAGGTGCTCTCCTATGACTGGAAGACCCTGGAGAAGGACATCACCGCCTCGGAGGCCGTGCTCGCGCCCAGCTTCCGCGCCGAGTACGCCAAGGCGATGGCCGGGGTGAAGGCGCAGACGGTCAAGAACCAGGTGAAGCTCACCGCCTCGGTGGTGGCGACCTCGATCGTCTCGGCGACCGAGAAGAAGGTCGTCGCGCTGGTCTTCGTCAACCAGCTGACCACCGCGAAGGGCACCGAGAACCAGCGGCTGGACCAGAACCGGGTGCTGGTCACGCTCAGCAGGAATGATGGAGAGTGGCGCGTGTCCAAGATGGACGCGTTCTGATAAATTAGAACATGTTCTAAGTTTGTTCACGCAGAGAGGCTTGTCGATGGAGTCGGCTGAGGGTGCGGACCGCGTGCGCGACATCGAGACCGACCTGCTGATCGTGGGGGCGGGCCCCGCCGGCCTCTTCGGCGCCTACTACGCCGGCTTCCGCGGGATGAGCGTGACCCTGGTCGACTCCCTGCCCGAGCTCGGCGGGCAGGTCTCCGCGCTCTACCCGGAGAAGTCGATCCTCGACGTGGCTGGCTTCCCCAACGTCAAGGGTCGCGAGCTGGTCGAGCAGCTGGTCGAGCAGGCCGCGAGTGCGAAGCCGACGTACCTCCTCGGCCGGACGGCGACCAGCCTGAAGACCGACGACGACGGCATCCAGATGGAGCTCGACGACGGCACCCTGGTCTCGGCCAAGGTCGTGATCGTCACCGCGGGCATCGGCAAGTTCACGCCCCGGCCGCTGCCCGCGGGAGAGGGCTGGGAGGACCGCGGGCTGGTCTTCTTCGTGCCCTCGTTCGCGGAGTACGCCGGTCGCGACGTGGTGATCGTGGGCGGGGGAGACAGCGCCTTCGACTGGGCCCACCACCTCGAGCCGATCGCGTCCTCGGTGACCCTGGTGCACCGCCGGGACCAGTTCCGTGCCCACCAGGCCACCGTCGATGCCGTCCTGGCCGGTTCGACCGAGGTGATCACCAAGGCGCAGGTGACCGCGCTGCACGGAGAGCACCGTGTCGAGAGGGTGGAGATCACGCTGGCCGACGGCGAGGTGCTCACCCGTCCGGCGCAGTCGGTGGTGGCGGCGCTCGGCTTCGTGGCCGACCTCAGCGCCATGAAGGAGTGGGGGCTGGAGTTCGACAAGCGGCACGTCAAGGTCGACACCGCCATGCGCACCAACCTGCCGCGGATCTTCGCCGCTGGAGACATCACCGAGTACCCCGGCAAGGTCAGGCTGATCGCGGTCGGGTTCGGCGAGGTGGCCACGGCCGTCAACAACGCCGCGATCCTGGTCTTCCCCGAGCAGTCGCTCTTCCCCGGCCACTCCAGCGAAGGGTCGTGACGCGGTCATGGCATCGGGGCGCAACGCCGTACGCATGGACGAGGCGGAGATCGCGGACTTCCTCGCCACCAACATGAAGGTGCAGATCGCCACGATCGGGCCCGACGGCACTCCGCATCTGACCACGCTGTTCTACGTCGTGGAGGACGGCCGGCTGGCGTTCTGGACCTACGGCCGCTCACAGAAGGTGGTCAACCTGCGGCGCGATCCGCGGATCACCTGCCTGGTCGAGGGCGGTGAGGACTATTTCGAGCTGCGGGGAGTGAGCATCAGCGGGCGCGCCCGCCTGGTCGAGGAGTACGACGACATCCGCACCCTCGGCGCCAAGGTGGCCGACCGGATGGCCGCGGGCGTCGACCTCGGCGAGTTCGGCGAGCAGATCGTGGCCCAGCAGGCGCACAAGCGCGTGGGCATCGTGGTCGAGCCGGAGAAGGTGACCAGCTGGGACCACCGCAAGATGGCCGCTCCTCCGGGAGGTCAAGCGGCCCAGACCCCGACCATCCAGCCCAAGGAGGAACCATGAAGAGGATCAAGGTCGACTTCGACGAGTGCGAGTCCAACGCGATGTGCGAGGCGCTCGCCCCGGACATCTTCGAGGTCGACGACGACGACTTCTTGCAGGTGCACAGCGACGTGGTCACCGAGGAGAACCGCGAGCGGGTCGAGCAGGCTGTGGCCTCCTGCCCCAAGTCGGCGCTGAGCATCGTCGAGGAGTGACCGGCGTCCACGCCGCCCTCTGATCCATCTTTCGATCCCTCCGGCCCGTGTGCCGGCGACACAGGAGCCTGTCCACACCATGGCCGAGAACAACCCACTCTCCCTGCAGGGCAGGGTCGCGATCGTCACCGGCGCCGGGGCCGGGCTGGGCCGAGCCGAGGCACTGGCCCTGGCGAGCGCCGGGGCACGCGTGGTGCTCAACGACCTCCCGGGATGTGCCGACGAGGCGGCCGAGCAGGTGCGTGCGCTGGGCGTCGAGGCGGTGGTCGTGCCCGGTGACGTCGGCGAACGGGCCACGGCGGACGCGATGGTGCAGGCTGCGACCGAGCAGCTCGGTGGGCTCGACATCGTGGTCAACAACGCCGGGATCACCCGCGACAAGATGCTGTTCAACATGACCGACGAGGAGTTCGACCTCGTCGTGAGGGTGCACCTGCGCGGTCACTTCCTGCTCTCGCGCAACGCCGCGTCCTTCTGGCGGTCGCGGTTCAAGGAGACCGGTGCCCCGGTGGACGCCTCGGTGGTGAACACCGCCTCGGAGGCCTTCCTCACCGGTTCGCCCGGCCAGCCGAACTACGCCGCAGCCAAGGCCGGGATCACCGCGCTCACCCTGAGCACGGCCCGCGGTCTCTCCCGGGTCGGTGTGCGCGCCAACGCGATCTGTCCCCGGGCGCGCACCGCGATGACCGCCGAGGTCTTCGGCGCCGACGAGTCCGGGTCGGCGGTCGACCCCTACTCGCCCGAGCACGTCGCCCCGCTCGTCGCCTTCCTCGCCGGACCCGCCTCGGCGCGGATCACCGGGCAGGTCTTCGTGGTGTACGGCGGCATGGTCGCCCTGCTCGGCGCCCCCGTCGTGGAGCAGCGCTTCGACGCGGCAGGCGAGACCTGGGAGCTCGCCGACCTCGACTCCAGCCTCGGCGGCTACTTCGCCGACCGCGACCCGGCCGTCTGCTTCGCCGCCGACTCGGTGATGAAGCTCGCCTGAACGTTCCTGACCAGCCCTGTCCCACCAGCATCGGAGAACCAGCATGTCCAGACTGACCGGCAAGCGCGCCATCGTCACCGGAGCGGCCCAGGGCCAGGGGGCGGCCATCGCTCGCGCCTTCGTCGAGGAGGGTGCCCAGGTCGTGATCGCGGACATCGCGGAGGAGGCCGGGGAGGCGCTCGCTGCCGAGCTGTCGAGCGGCCTCGCCGGCTCGGCGTACTTCCGGCGGCACGACGTGAGCGACCAGACCTCGTGGGAGGCGCTGGTGGTGGAGGCCAACGAGCGTCTCGGGCCGGTCAACGTGCTGGTCAACAACGCCGGGATCCTGCGGTTCGGATCGGTGGAGGAGATGTCGGCTGAGGAGTTCGAGCTGCTCTTCCGGGTCAACCAGATGGGCTGCTTCCTGGGGATGAAGGCCGTGGCCCGGACGATGCGCAAGAACGGTGGCGGCTCGATCGTGAACGCGTCCTCGATCGAGGGTCTCGGCGGGATGGCCATGTGCACCGGCTACACCGCCACCAAGTTCGCGATCCGCGGGATGACCAAGTCCGCCGCGATGGAGCTCGGGCCGCACGGGATCCGGGTCAACTCGGTGCACCCCGGCATGATCGACACCGAGATGACCCGGGTCCACGGCGGCGACGCGGCGATGGAGTTCGGTGCCGGCAAGGTCGCCCTCAAACGGGTCGGCCACCCCGCCGACGTGGCCCCGGCGTACGTCTATCTCGCCAGCGACGAGTCCAGCTTCGTCACCGGCGCAGAGCTGGCCATCGACGGCGGCGCCACCGCCACCCACGCCTTCGGCGGCTGACCCCCTCCCGCCCGCCCCCCACCCGCCGAGACGTCGCATCTGAAACGCCAGACCCCCGCCGAGACGTCGCATCTGAAACGGCCCGCGGGGTGGGGGGCGTTTCAGATGCGACGTCTCGGCGGACGCGGCGTTTCAGATGCGACGTCTCGGCGGTGGGGAGGCCAGGATCAGCGGAGGATCAGGCGGACTGCGGTGTCGAGGTGGTCGGTGACCTCCTGGGCGGTCAGCCGGCCGGTGACCCAGCTGACGAGGGCGGCGAGCCAGACGTCGCTGATCACCCGGGCGACGGCGATCTCGTCCTCGGTGGGCACGGCGTCCTCGACGTACGCCTCACCCTGGAGCGCGCGGTTGAGCATCGTGGTCAGCTGCAGGCCGACGACGTGGATCTCCCCGGCCACCGAGGAGTCGGCGAACATGAAGGCGCGGGTGAGCGCCTCGGTCATGTTGGGCTCCTTCTGCAGCCCCCGGGTCGCCCGGGAGAGCACGAAGGTGACCCGGTCGGCCGGCGTCTCGCCCGGGATCGGCTTGCGGCCCAAGGCGACCTGGGTCTCCTCGAACTGGCGCGCGAGCGCCGAGACCAGCAGGTGGATCTTGGAGGGGAAGTAGCGGTAGAGGGTGCCGAGCGCGACGTCGGCCTGCTCGGCGACGGCGCGCATCTGTACGGCGTCGAAGCCGCCCCGGGAGGCGAGGACCATGGTCGCGTCGAGGATGCGGCGGCGGCGATCACGCTGCGCGGCCGAACCGAGATCGTCGTAGGTCAGCGAGCTCACGGTGGCCAAGATCTCAACCTCCTGGCGAAGAAATGTCGGGATTACCCTGCACAATTGCTGGCAGACCCTGCACGCTCAGGCTAGCAGCCGGATCGGGCATAATAGAAACACGTTGCAGTTCCATCAGGGCGCTCCCACGCGGATGTCGGCCCAGGGAGGCCCCACCCCTTGCGTATCGCACTGTTGTCCTACCGAAGCAAGCCCCACTGCGGCGGTCAGGGCGTCTACGTCCGTCATCTGAGCCGCGAGCTCGTGGCACTGGGTCACTCGGTCGAGGTCTTCTCCGGCCAGCCCTACCCCGAGCTCGACCCCGGCGTCGGGCTCACCAAGGTGCCCAGCCTGGACCTCTACCGCGAGCCGGACCCGTTCCGTACGCCGAAGCCCAGCGAGATCCGCGACCTGATCGACGTCGAGGAGGTCCTGACGATGTGGACCGCCGGCTTCCCCGAGCCGAAGACGTTCAGCAAGCGGGTCGCCCGGCTGCTCAAGGGCAGGGTGGAGGACTTCGACGTGGTCCACGACAACCAGGTCCTCGGCTACGGAATGCTCGACCTCGCCGACATGGGCTTCGCGATGATCACGAGCATCCACCACCCGATCACCTTCGACCGCCGCATCGACATCGAGGCGGCCACGACCCGGCGCAAGAAGCTGACTCTGCGCCGCTGGTACGGCTTCTTGAGGATGCAGGGCAGGGTCGCCCGGCGCGTCGGCAAGATCCTCACGGTCTCGGAGTCGAGCCGGCGCGACATCATCACCGACTTCGGCGTCGACCCCGCCAACCTCCAGGTGATCCCGCTGGGTGTCGACGAGGTGTTCGTGCCCCCGACCAAGCCGCGGGTGCCGGGCCGGATCGTCGCCATGGCCAGCGCCGACGCCCCGATGAAGGGCATCGCCACCCTGCTCGAGGCGTTCGCGAAGCTTCGGACCGAGCGCGAGATCGAGCTGCTGCTCGTCACCCGGCCCACCCCCGGTGGCCGAACCGAGAAGCTGATCGACGAGCTCGGGATCGCCGAGCACGTCACCTTCGTCAACGGCATCAGCGATGCCGAGCTGGTCGAGGTGATGGGCTCGGCTGAGCTGGCCTGCGTCCCCTCGCTCTACGAGGGGTTCTCGTTGCCGACCGCCGAGCTGATGGCCTGCGAGACCCCGCTCGTGGTCAGCCGCGCCGGGGCGATCCCGGAGGTCGTCGGCGAGGACGGCCTGTGCGCCGACCTGGTCGCCCCCGGGGACGTGGGCGAGCTCGAGCTGGCCATCGCCAGCATGCTCGACGACCCCGAGCGCCGTGCCCGGATGGGTCGTGCGGGCCGCGAGCGGGTGCTCGAGACGTTCAGCTGGCACGCGGTCGCCCTGGCCACCGCGGCGGCGTACGAAGAAGTGATCGCGACCACCCACTCCAAGGAGACCCTCAGTGCTGACCGTTGACTTCGACCGGCTGGGCCTGCGGCCCGGTGACCGGGTCATCGACATGGGCTGCGGCGCGGGCCGCCACGCCTTCGAGATGTACCGCCGCGGCGCCGACGTGATCGCCTTCGACCAGGACGCCGACGAGCTGTCCGCGGTCTCCGACCTCTTCGCCGCCATGCGCGAGGCCGGCGAGATCCCCGCCGGTGCCGAGGCCGACGTCAAGGAGGGGGACGCGTTGTCGCTGCCCTTCGCCGACGGCGAGTTCGACCGCGTGGTCGCCTCCGAGGTGCTCGAGCACATCCCCGCAGACGAGGCCGCGATCGCCGAGCTGGTCCGGGTGCTGCGGCCCGGCGGGACGATGGCGGTCACGGTGCCGCGGTGGCTGCCCGAGAAGATCTGCTGGGCGCTCAGCGACGCCTACCACGAGGTCGAGGGCGGGCACGTCCGGATCTACACCGGCGACGAGCTGGTCGGCAAGCTCCGCGCAGCCGGCATGGAGTACGACGGCAAGGACCATGCGCACGGCCTGCACTCGCCGTACTGGTGGCTCAAGTGCGCCGTCGGTGTCACCAACGACGACAACCCGCTGGTGAAGGCCTACCACCAGGTGCTGGTCTGGGACATCATGAAGACGCCGCGCTGGAGCACGCTCACCGGCGTCGCCGAGAGGGCGCTGAACCCGCTGATCGGCAAGAGCATGGTGCTCTACCTGCACAAGCCGGAGTCCACGACCAGGTGAACCGCACGCACCCGATCCCCGCCGTGGCCGGCGTGCTCACCAGCGCGCAGGTCGCCGAGACCGCGGCCTCGATCGTCTCCATGCAGGAGCCGGACGGGGCGATCCCGTGGACCGTGGGCGAGCACGTGGACGTGTGGAACCACGTCGAGGCGGCGATGGCGCTGCTCGTGGCGGGGGAGACCGAGGCGGCCGAGACGGCGTACGACTGGTGCGCCCGCACGCAGCGCAGCGACGGCTCCTGGCCGATGAAGCTCGTCGCGGGCGAGGTCGAGGACACCAGCGGCGAGACCAACATGTGCGCCTACCTCGCGGTCGGGGTGTGGCACCACTGGTTGCTGCGGCGCGACCTGGCGTTCGTGGAGAGGCTCTGGCCGGTCGTACGCCGGGGACTCGACTTCGTCGTCGCGATGCAGCTGCCCTTCGGCGGCGTGGCGTGGTCGCAGGAGTGGGACGACCACGGGCCTGCGGCGGTGAACAGCGAGGCCCTGCTGGCCGGCTCCTCGAGCATCTACCAGTCGCTGCGGGCAGGGGTCGTGCTCGCAGATCTGATGGATGAGCCGCAGCCCGAGTGGGAGCTCGCCGGCGGCCGGCTCGGGCACGCCCTGCGCGAGCACCGGGACCTGTTCCTGGACAAGTCGAGGTTCTCGATGGACTGGTACTACCCGGTGCTCGGCGGCGCGGTCCGCGGGCAGCGCGGCCTGGACCTGCTCGACACCCGCTGGGACGACTTCGTGGTCCCCGGGCTGGGCATCCGCTGCGTCGACACCAACCCCTGGGTGACCGGTGCGGAGACCTGCGAGCTGGTGATGGCTCTGGACTCCCTCGACGAGCACGAGCGCGCGCTGAGGTTGTTCACCGACATGCAGCACCTGCGCCACGACAACGGCTCGTACTGGACCGGCTTCGTCTTCGGCGAGGACGTGTTCTGGCCCGGCGAGCAGACGACCTACACCGCCGCGGCCGTGATCCTGGCGGCCGACGAGCTCTCGCGGACCTCGCCCGGCTCCGGGATCATGCGCGGCGACACCCTCGCCGCGCACTTCCGCGAGATCGGCCTGGAGTGCGGCTGTCCCGACGGCGCGGACACCTCAGCCGACGTCTTCTCCGGCCGTCCCTGAGGTCCGGGCCAGCACCCGCATCGACCCGACCACGCCGGTCGGGGTGAAGGCTCCGCTCGAGACGGCCCGCTGCCACACGTGGTACGGCGCCTGGCCGCCGTCCTCGGGCCGCTCGAAGACGTCGTGGACCACGAGCACTCCGCCGGGGGAGACCCAGCGGGCGAAGCCGGTGTAGTCGGCCTGGGCGGGTTCCTCCGCGTGTCCGCCGTCGATGAAGAGCAGCGCGAGCGGCGTACGCCAGAAGGGGGCGACGGTGGTGGAGCGGCCCACCACGGCGACGACCTCGTCCTCGAGCCCGGCCAGGGCGATCGTGCGCCGGAACACCGGCAGGGTGTCCATCACCCCGAGCTCGTCGTCGACGAGCGAGGCGTCGTGGTGCTCCCAGCCGGCCTGGTTCTCCTCCGACCCGCGGTGGTGGTCGAGGGTGAAGACGGTGCTCGCGCAGGCGCGCGCCGCGGCCCCTAGGTACACGGCCGACTTCCCGCAGTAGCTGCCGACCTCCAGGGCGGGCCCGTCAGCCAGGTGGCCCACCGCGGTGGCGTGCAGGAACGCGCCCTCGTCGTCGGGCATGAAGCCCTTGGCCGCCCGGGCGTGCGCGAGCAGGTCGGCCGGCATCTCGGGCGGGTCGGCCGGGTCGGCCGGTTCGGCCGGTTCGGGCGTGGGGCCGGTGTGGTCGAGGTGGGTCACCCGGCGCAGCCTACGAGGGGTAGTGGGTCCGAGCATGCGCTGGCCGATGTTTCGGTTCTGGGGGCTGGCCGGTTTCCCAGGTTAGGAAGGGAAACTGCCTCTTCACACACCGCGCACGGTGTGTGAAGAGGCAATCTGGGTTCTTAACCTGGGAAACCGGCGGGACCGACCCATGGCATGATTGGAACACGTTCTAGTTCGTGACCAGCCCGACCGGGCCGGACCTGCAGAGGGGGCGACGTGCCGATCGGGATCTCCGAGGACCACTCCGAGCTGGCCGCGGCCTTCGCGAAGTGGGCGCTCTCGCTCGACGGGATCGCCGCCGCCCGTGCGGCCGAGGAGGTCCCGGACGAGGACTTCGCCCGCTTCATCGCCTCCGCCGTGGAGATGGGGCTGCCCGGCATCGCGGCCCCGGAGGCCGTCGGGGGAGGCGGCGGCTCGCTGCTCGACCTCGCGGTGGCCATCGAGGCGACGGCGGGCGCGCTGGTGCCGGGCCCGATCCTGGGCAGTGCGGTCGCCTCGGTAGTCCTCGGCGCCGCCGCCGGCCCGGTGACCACCGGGGAGATGCGCGTGGGCTTCTGCCTGGACCAGCCGGTCACCGCCGCCGACGGCAGGGTCACCGCTGACCTCGGCCTGGTGCACGACGCGGTCGGCGCCACCCACGTGCTGGTGGTCTGCGAGGAACGCGTGCTCCTGGCCCCGATGGATGGCTCGACGACGACCCGGCGGGCGTCCCCGGACCTCGGTCGCCGGGTCGCCTCCGTGCGGCTGGAGGCCGTCGAGGCCGAGCCGGTCGCCGGACTCGACGAGCAGGCCCTGCGCGACGTCGTACTCACCCTCGCGGCGGCGGAGGCCTCCGGGATTGCGCGCTGGTGCCTGGACACGGCGGTGGAGTACGCCGGGGTCCGTGAGCAGTTCGGTCGCAAGATCGGGTCGTTCCAGGCGATCAAGCACCTGTGTGCGGAGATGCTCGAGACCTCTGAGTCGGTGACCGCCGCGGCCTGGGACGCCGCGCGTGCCCACGTCGAGTCACCCGAGCAGTTCCACTACGCCGCCACGGTCGCGGGGGTGGTCGCGCTCGACGGTGCGGTGGCGGTCGCCAAGTCCTGCATCCAGGTCCTCGGCGGCATCGGCTTCACCTTCGAGCACGACGCGCACCTCTACCTGCGCCGTGCGCTGACGCTGCGGGCCACGCTCCGCTCGTCCACGTCGTACGCCGGGCAGCTGGCTGTCGCTCGCCGCGAGCGGTCACCGGCGCAGCGGCGGTGTGGACCTGCAGGCCTCAGCTCAGGACGAGGTCGACGCCGTGCGGGCGGACATCCGCTCGGCGGTCGGCCGGATCGCCGCACTCGCGCCGGACGACCAGCGCACCGAGCTGGCCGCAGCGGGGATGCTGGCTCCGCACTGGCCTGCCCCGTGGGGACGTTCGGCAGGCCCGCTCGAGCAGCTCGTGGTCGACGAGGAGCTGGCTGCGGCCGGGATCGTGCGACCCGACCTGAAGATCGGAGCCTGGGCCGCTCCGACGGTGATCGCGCACGGCACCGAGGAGCAGCGGGAGCGCTTCGTCGGCCCCACCCTGCGCGGCGAGCTGACCTGGTGCCAGCTGTTCAGCGAGCCCGGCGCCGGATCCGACCTGGCCTCCTTGCGCACTCGTGCCGTGCGCGACGCGGGCGGATGGCGGCTCACCGGCCAGAAGGTCTGGACCTCCCTGGCCCGCGAGGCGGACTGGGGGATCTGCCTGGCCCGGACCGATCCGGACGCGAAGCCGCACGCAGGGATCACCTACTTCCTGCTCGACATGCGCAGCGCGGGCATCGAGATCCGGCCGCTGCGGGAGATGACCGGCGAGATGATGTTCAACGAGGTCTTCCTCGATGACGTCTTCGTGCCCGACGAGTGCGTCGTCGGGGACGTCGACGGCGGCTGGAAGCTGGCGAGGACGACCCTGTCCAACGAGCGGGTCGCGATGGCGGGCACACGCCTCGGGGACAGCGTCGAGCGTGCTCTCGAGCTGGCCGACGAGAGCAGGCGTCCAGATGTGGGCCGTGCCGTCGCCCTCGCCACCGTGGTCAGGCTCCTCGGCACCCGGGCCACCCTGCGCTCCCTCGCGGGACAGGACCCGGGGCCGGAGTCGAGCGTCGCCAAGCTGGTCGGGGTCCGCAGCCGGCAGGACTCCGCGGAGCTGGTGGTCGACCTGCTCGGCAGCCGGGTGCTCGCCGACGACGAGCTCGCCCGCGCCGCCTTGCACGAGCTGCTGCTGACCCGTTGCCTCTCGATCGCCGGCGGCACCACCCAGGTGCTGCGCAATGTCGCCGGCGAACGGATCCTCGGGCTCCCCAGGGGCTGACCGACGGGGCGGCCCGGTTTCAGATGCGACGTCTCGGCGTACGGCGGACGGTTTCAGATGCGACGTCTCGGCGTACGGCGGACGGTTTCAGATGCGACGTCTCGGCGTAGGGCGGAGGAGAGGGGGGTGGGGGTCAGGCGGACGCGGCCGCGTCGTCGCTGCGCTGCTGGGCGAGGTGTCTCGCGCGGTGGTGCTGGAGCCAGCGCTGCACCGCCCGGATCACGTGGTGGCTGCGGATCGAGCCGAAGATCTCGAAGGCGTGCTGGGCGCCGGGGAACTCCGCGTAGGTCACGGTCGCGGCCGACTCGGCCTTGAGCGCCTCCACGAACGTGCGCGCCTGGTCGATGTGCACCAGTGAGTCGTTGGTGCCGTGCAGCACGAAGAAGTCCGGCGCGTCGGCGCTGATGTGGGCCAGCGGCGAGGCGTTGATGAACTCGCGCAGGTGCGTGCGCGGGTCCTTGCGGAAGACCCGCGGGCCGAGGAAGTAGTCGCGCATGGCCAGGGCGGCGCGCTCGCCGGTGATGCCGGCCAGGTCGTAGACGCCGTAGAACGGCACGCAGGCCGCGACGCTGGTGTCGGCGTCCTCGAAGCCGGGCTGGAACTCGCGCACTCCCGGCGTCAGGGCGGCGAGCGCGGCCAGGTGCCCGCCCGCGGACCCTCCCGTCACCACGAGGTAGTCGGGGTCGCCGCCGTAGGCCGCGATGTGCTCGCGGGTCCAGGCGATCGCCTTCTTGACGTCGACGATCTGGGCCGGCCACGGGTGCTTCGGCGCGAGCCGGTAGTTCACCGCGACGCAGACCCAGCCCCGCTCGGCCATCCGGTTCATCAGCAGCAGCCCCTGCTGCTCCTTGTTGCCGATCGTCCAGGCGCCACCGTGGATCTGCACGAGGACGGGCGCGTTCTGCACCTCGGCGCCCTCGGGTCGGTAGATGTCGAGTCGGGCCCGTCTGCCGCCGACGGTGTAGTTGATGTCGCGGACCACCTCGACGCCGGGCCGGTTCAGCTTGAACGGCCGGGCGAGCTCGCGCAGGGAGAGCTTGAGGTCCTCGGCGCCGGGCGGGTCGTCGAGCTCGTCGAGGTAGTCCGCGCCGAGCCCGTCGCGCAGCGTGGTCTCGACGTGGGAGGCCGAGCGCTGCGCGTTGACGATCAGGTGTCCCAGGCCGACGGCGCCGACCGCGGCGACCGCGAGACCGAGCCGGCTCGGGCTGCCGCCTCGGCGGGCGGGGCGTACGGCGACCTCGGCGACCGTGTCGACCACGGTCGCCGCGAGCAGCTGCGGCGCGAGCTCGCTGGCCAGCCAGCCGGCGAAGAACGCGGGCATCGAGGTGTACCGGCCGTTCAGCGGCTTGATGGCGTTCGCGGTCAACGCGGCGAGTGCCACCTGGCGGCGCAGATACGTCATGCGAGCAGGGTAGTGGCGCGATCGGGCGTCCTGACGCGGAGGTGGTCCGGATCACGAAACTAGAACGTGTTCCAACTTTGCCGTACGATCCGGGCATGGAAAGACTGAGTGGTCTCGACGCGAGCTTCCTCTACCTGGAGACGTCCTCGCAGCTGCTGCATGTGTGCGGCGTGATCGTGCTCGACCCGGAGACCATTCCCGGGGGGTACTCCTTCGAGAAGTTCAGGGACGAGCTCGAGCGGCGCATCGCCGACGTGCCGATGTTCCGGCGCAAGCTCAAGCAGGTCCCGCTCGGGATCGACCACCCGGTCTGGGTGGTCGACGAGGACTTCGACGTCGACCGCCACGTGCACCGGATGGCGCTGCCGTCCCCCGGTGGGGACCGCGAGCTGACCGACCTGTGCGGGCACATGGCGGGCATCCCGCTGGACCGCTCGCGCCCGCTGTGGGAGTTCTTCGTGATCGAGGGCCTCGAGTCCGGCAAGGTCGCGGTGTTCACCAAGATGCACCACGCCACGGTGGACGGGGTCTCCGGCGCCAACGCGATGTCCTTCATGTGCAGCCTCGAGCCGGACGCCCCGCCGCTGGAGGCGTCGCCGAAGACTCGGCCGCCGCGCCATCCCAGCGACATGGAGCTTCTCGCCCGCGGTGTCGTCACCAACCTCGCCAAGCCGGTGCAGGTGGCCAAGCTGGTCGCGCCGACGGCCGCCCTGCTGACCCGCACCATCGGCCGGGCCCGCGAGGGGACGGCGATGGCGGCACCCCTGACGGCTCCGCGGACCTCGTTCAACGGCACCATCACCGGCCACCGCACGATCGGGCTCGAGGACATGTCCCTGAGCAAGATCAAGGAGGTCAAGCGTGCCGTCGAGGGCGCGACCGTCAACGACGTCGTGCTCACCGTGTGCGGCGGGGCGTTGCGCAGCTACCTCGAGGAGCGTGGCGAGCTGCCCCGGGCCTCGTTGCTCGCCTCGGTTCCGGTCTCGGTCCACGGAACCAGCACGAAGACCGGCGGGAGCAACAAGGTCTCGACCATCTTCTCGCGGCTCGGCACCGACGTCGCCGACCCGCTCGAGCGGCTGGCCCAGGTCGCAGCGGGCAACGCCAACGCCAAGGACCATCACAAGGCCATCCCCGCGGACACGCTGCAGGACTGGGCGGAGTTCGCGGCCCCGCGCACGTTCGGGCTCGCGGTGCGGATGGTCTCCTCGCTGGGTCTCGCCGACTCCGGCCCGGTGATCCACAACCTGGTGATCTCCAACGTCCCCGGACCGCCGGTCCCGCTGTACTTCATGGGGGCGAAGATCGAGGGTCTCTACCCGCTCGGTCCGGTCTTCCACGGCGCCGGCCTGAACATCACCGTGCTCTCGAGTGAGTCCTCGATGCACGTGGGCGCGATCGCCTGCCGTGAGCTGGTGCCCGAGCCCTGGAAGCTGACCGCGAAGTTCCCCGCGGAGCTCGACGCGCTGCTCGCGGCCGTGAACGGCTGAGGGCGGCCGGGACCGGCCCGGCCTCTCTCAGACCGGGAGGCCCAGGTGGTCGCGGCGTCGGGCGGCCGTGACGTGCACCGCCTCGAGGAACACCGGCACGAACGCCTCGGACTCCATCACGCACCCGGCGTGCCCGCAGTCGGCCTCGTGCACCGTGGCGCCCGGGATCCTGGCCGCGACGGCGCGCTGGCGCTCGGCGGGGATCACCCGGTCGCGGCGGGGGATCACCACCGCGGTGGGTACGTCGACCCGCGGCAGCCAGGGCGTCGAGTGGTGCCGGCCCAGCGAGGCCACCGCCTGTCCGACGGCCCAGGGGCTGGTGCTGCGCCACTCCGAGAGCGCCCACTGCCCCATGTCGGTGGGCCCGAGGTCCAGCGCCTCGGCGGTCGACCGGCTGGCCCGGCGTACGGTCCGCGAGCTGGACAGCGCGCGCAGCGCGCCCATGCCGAGCTCGAGCCCGGCGTGGAAGACCCGTTCGCGACCGTTGGTCCGGAAGTGGTCGGTGGTCGCGGCCAGCACGAGGCCGCCGATGACGTCGGGGTGCTGGCGCCAGACCCGCTGCGCGACGATCGAGCCCATCGAGTAGCCCGCCACGATCGGCCGGTCGAGGCCGAGCTCGGCGATCACCGAGGCCACGTCGTCGGCGCAGTCGGGCACCGAGAACGACTCAGAGACGATGCCGCGGCCGTGCCAGCGCTGGTCGAAGGTGACCACGCGGTAGCGCTCGGCCAGCTGGTGGATGGAGGGGAACCAGGTGAGCATCCCGGTGCAGCCGACGGCGTGCAGCAGCACGATCGCCGGGGCGCCGGGGGGGCCGGCGAGCTCGGTGACCCAGGTCCGGCCGCGGCGCGGCAGCTCCAGCCAGCGGCCCTCGGGGATCTCCACGTCCGGCACGGCCGCACGTTCGCGCACGGAGTCACGCAGGAGCTGTCCGAGCTGGTGCATGCGGGGTGTCCCTCCGGTTGCGGATCACAGGGCAGTCCCTAGACTAGAACAGGTTATAGTTTCAGTCCGGAGAGGGGTGCCATGAACGGTACGGCGGGCGACACGGTCGCTGAGGACGTCAGGTCCGTGGTGGACGACGTCCTGGACAAGGGGCCCGAGGACCTCGCGTCGAGCTGGGCCGCATGCGCCGAGGCGGGCCTGCTCGGCCTGGCCGCGCCCGAGGCACACGGCGGGGAGGGACTCGGCCTGACCGAGGTCGGAGTCCTCGTCGACGCCGCCGCCCGGCGTGCCCGCGACCTGCCGTTCCACGAGGTGCTCGCCTGCGGCCTGGCCGTGCTCACCCGCTGCGGGGCGGCCGACCTGCAGGACGCCCTGGTGCCCCGGATCGTCGCGGGCGAGCTGCTGGTCGCACCGGCGCTCAACGAGGTCGGTGCACCACTCCCCGCGACCCCCTCGACCCGGCTGCGCGACGGGCGGCTCACCGGACGCAAGGTCGCCGTGCCGGTGTACGCCGACCTGCCCGGCCCCGCGACCCTGCTGATCGTCTCCGCCTCCGACGAGGAGGGCACGGTCGCCGTCCTCGTCGACCCGGGCGCCGACGGGGTCCGGCGTACCGACACCGCGAGCTCGGGCGACCGGGCGGAGGCGACCTACGCCTTCGACGGGGCCGAGGTCGTCGGCGTGCTCGACCGCTCCTCCGGCGACCAGCTCCGCTCCCACGCCGTCGCCGGGCTGCTGCTGCGCGGGGCGGGCCTGCTCGCGGGTGCGAGGGACCTGAGTGCCGACTACGTCAGGCAGCGCACCCAGTTCGGCCGCCTGCTGGCGGAGTTCCAGGCGGTGGCGCTGCAGCTGGCCGACGTCTACATCGCCTCGCGGATGGTCTCCCTGGCGGCCACCGAGGTCACCCGCCGGGTCGCGGCGGGCGAGCCGGTGACCACCGACGCCGCCGTGGGCGCCTACTGGTTCTGCGCCCGCGGGCCCTCGGCGGTGCAGACCTGTCACCACCTGCACGGCGGCATGGGGGTCGACGTGACCTATCCGCTGCACCGCTACTTCGCCCGGGTCAAGGACACCGCCCGCCTGCTCGGCGGCGCGGAGGCCACCCTGGCCGCGGTGCCGGTCGCGGAGCCGGAGGCCGTGCGCAACCTCGAGCTCAGCGAGGACCAGCGCGCCTTCAAGGCGGAGGCGCGCGCGTACTTCGCCGGGCTGGTCTCACCGGAGGACCGGCTGGAGATGATGTCGGACCGGCACGGCGAGGCCTACCACCGCACCATCCGCACGATGGGGGCAGACGGCTGGATGGGCGTCGGCTGGCCGGTGGAGTACGGCGGCAAGGGACTCGGCGGCATCGAGCAGCAGGTCTTCGCCAACGAGGCCAGCCGCGCCGACGTACACCTGCCGTCGGTGACGCTCCAGACCGTCGGACCGACGCTCCAGGCCTTCGGCACCGAGCGCCAGAAGGACCTCTTCCTCAAGCGGATCCTCGCCGGTGACGTGCACTTCGCGATCGGCTACTCCGAGCCTGACGCCGGCACCGACCTCGCCTCGCTGCGCTGCAGCGCGCGCCGCGACGGCGACCACTACGTCGTCAACGGCCAGAAGATGTGGACGACCGGCGGGCACGCCGCGGACTACCTGTGGCTGGCCGTGCGCACCGACCCGGACGCCCCCAAGCACAAGGGCATCTCGGTGCTGATCGTGGACGCGACCGACCCCGGCTACTCCTGGACGCCGATCATCACCTCCGACGGCTCGCACCACGTGAACGCGACCTACTTCAACGACGTCCGGGTGCCCGCCGACATGCTCGTGGGGGAGGAGAACGAGGGCTGGCGGCTGATCACCACCCAGCTCAACCACGAGCGGGTGATGCTCGGGCCTGCCGGCCGGCTCGAGGGCCTGCGCGACCTGGTCGTGGACTGGGCGCGGGAGCGCGTCGACGCCTCCGGCACGCCGCTGCTGGAGCTGCCGGCGGTGCGCGACGTCCTGGCCCGCACGACCGCTGCCTTCCGGGTCAACGAGCTGCTGAACTGGCAGGTCGCCGGCTCCGGCGCGAGCGGGGTCGAGGCCGTGGCCGACGCCTCGGCCTCGAAGGTGTTCGCCTCCGACGAGGTGCAGTCGCTCGGGCTGGCGCTGGAGCGCATCGTGACGACGTACGGCGACCCGGCGGAGCCGGCGACCGCGCGGCTGATGCACTACCTCGATGCGACCTCGAAGCGGAACCTCGTGCTGACCTTCGGCGGCGGGGTCAACGAGGTCCAGCGCGAGCTGATCGCGATGTTCGGGCTCGGGCTGCCGAAGGTGCCCAGGTGAGCGAGGAGGCGGCCGGCCCGACCCGCGACCACGAGTGGGTGATGGCGCAGGCGCAGGTCTTCATCGACCGTGGCGAGACCGAGCCGAGGCTGGCGCGCGACCCGGTGAACCAGCCGATGGTGAACAACTGGCTCGAGGCGATCGGCGAGAGCGACCCGCGCTTCGCCGCCGGGGAGGCGCCGCCCGCGATGGCGCAGGTCTGGACGATGTACGGCCTGGACCCGGCACGTCCCGCGGCCGACCCGCTCCACGGCACGATGCGGGTCCTCGACGAGGCGGGGTTCACCTCGGTGCTCGGCACCGACTGCGACCAGGCCTACGAGCGCTACCTGCGGGTGGGCGAGCAGGTCTCGATCACCACCCGTCTCGAGTCGGTGGTCGGCCCCAAGCAGACCGCGGTGGGGGAGGGCTACTTCGTCACCACCGTGAACAGCTGGTGGGTCGGTGAGGGCGAGGAGCGCGAGCTGGTCGCGACGATGCTCTTCCGGGTGCTCAAGTTCCGGCCGCGTGCGGCACCTGCGCCGGCGGTCGACCGTGCCGGGATCATCCGCCCGGTGCGCAACCGCGACACCGAGTTCTTCTGGGAGGGCACCGCCGTCGGCGAGCTGCGCCTGCAGACGTGCAACGCGTGCGGGGAGCTGCGGCATCCGCCCGGGCCGATGTGCCCGTCCTGTCACGCCGCCGACCGCGGGCACGTGGTCTCCTCGGGACGCGGCACGGTCTTCTCGTTCCTGGTCCACCACGCTCCGCAGCTCCCTGGGCGGGAGCTGCCGCTGACGATCGCGCTGGTGGAGCTCGAGGAGGGCGTGCGCATGGTGGCCGACGTGCTGGCGCCCCCCGAGTCGCTGGCGATCGGGGACACCGTGCAGGTGGCCTTCGACCGGATCGACGACGAGCTGACGCTCCCGGTGTGGGAGGTCGTCCGATGAGCCTGCTGGGTGCGACGCTCCCCGGCTGGGACCTGCCGGTCACGCCCACGCTGGTGGTCTCGACCGCGGTGGCGACGCGGGACTTCCAAGACGTGCACCATGACCGCGACCTGGCCGTGCAGCGTGGGTCGAAGGACATCTTCTTGAACATCCTGACCACGACCGGGCTGGTGCAGCGCTACGTCGGCGAGTGGGCCCGGGTCGCGATCGGCGAGGAGTTCGTGATCCGCTCGTGCGGGCTTCGGCTCGGCGCCCCGGCGTACCCCGGCGACACGGTGCGGTTCAGCGGCACGGTGACCACCGAGGACGACGGCGTAGTGACGGTGACGGTGGTGGGCGAGGTCTCGCTCGGCCACCACGTCGACGCGCAGGTGGTGGTCTCCCGATGAGCACGTTGAGCGGCCGGGCGGCGATCGCCGGCATCGGGGCCACCGACTTCTCCAAGGACTCCGGCCGCTCGGAGCTGCAGCTGTCCTGCGAGGCGACGCTGGCGGCGCTGGCGGACGCCGGGCTGGCGGCGGCCGACGTCGACGGGCTGGTCACCTTCACGATGGACAACAGCGCGGAGATCGCTCTGGCGCGTGAGCTCGGGATGGGCGACCTGCGGTTCTTCAGCCGGGTCAGCTACGGCGGCGGCGCGGCGTGCGCGACCGTCCAGCAGGCGGCGATGGCGGTCGCGACCGGGGTCGCCGAGGTCGTGGTCTGCTACCGCGGCTTCAACGAGCGCTCCGGGCAGCGCTTCGGGCAGGTGCAGAACTGGGCCGGCGCCCAGGTCAACTCCAACGGCCTCGACAACGCCTGGACCTACCCGCACGGCCTCTCCACCCCGGCGGCCACGGTCGCGATGCAGGCGCGCCGCTACCTGCACCAGTACGGCGCCACGTCGGCCGACTTCGGCGTGGTCGCGGTGGCCGACCGCAAGCACGCGGCCACCAACCCCGAGGCGTTCTTCTTCGGCCGGCCGATCACCCTGGCCGACCACCAGGCATCGCGGATGATCGCCGACCCGCTGCGGCTGCTCGACTGCTGCCAGGAGAGCGACGGCGCGGTGGCGATCGTGGTCACCACCCCCGAGCGTGCCGCCGACCTCGCCCAGCCGCCGGTGTCGATCGCGGCGGCGGCCCAGGGGAGCGCGCGCGACCAGTTCGTGATGACGTCGTACTACCGCGAGGACATCGGCGTCCCCGAGATGGGCGTCGTGGGCCGCGAGCTGTGGCGTCAGTCCGGCCTGCGGCCGACCGACATCGCGACGGCGGTGCTCTACGACCACTTCACGCCGTACGTGCTGATGCAGCTCGAGGAGCTCGGCTTCTGCGGCCGTGGCGAGGCCCCGGCCTTCATCGCCGACGGCGCGATCGAGCTCGGCGGCCGGCTGCCGCTGAACACCCACGGCGGCCAGCTCGGCGAGGCCTACATCCACGGCATGAACGGCATCGCCGAGGCAGTCCGTCAGGTCCGCGGCACGGCCGTGAACCAGGTCGAGGACGCCCAGCACGTGCTGGTCACCGCCGGGACCGGCGTACCGACGTCGGGGTTGGTGCTGAGTGGGGGGTGACGGGTGCCGGTTTCCCAGGTTAAGAACCCAGATTGCCTCTTCACACACCGCGCACGGTGTGTGAAGAGGCAGATTGACCTCTTAACCTGGGAAACCGGCCGCCCAGGAAACCGGCACCCAGGAAACCAACCGCCCAGGAAAGCGACCGCCCTGGGAACCGACCCCGCCCCCCCGGGGGAGACCGTCCCGGCGCCCCCGTCGCAGCGGCTAGACTCGTGCGCTGTGCCCGCGGCGCGGCGCGGGGGTCCCCGACACCCCCGTAGCATCCGGGCAGCATCCCACCATCCATCGAGGCGAAGGCGCGAGTAAAACAGCATGGCAACCACGAACGACCTGAAGAACGGCATGGTGCTCAACCTCGACGGCCAGCTCTGGCAGGTCATCTGGTTCCAGCACCACAAGCCCGGCAAGGGCGGCGCGGTCGTGCGCACCAAGCTGCGCAGCATCAGCTCGGGCAAGACCGTCGACAAGACGTTCAACGCCGACGTCAAGGTCGAGATCGCCAACGTCGACAAGCGCACCATGCAGTACCTCTACAACGACGGCGTCTCGTTCGTGTTCATGGACACCGGCACCTTCGACCAGCTCGAGGTCTCCCCGGAGGTCGTCGGTGACGCCACCAACTTCATGCTGGAGAACCAGGAGGCGATCGTCGCCACCAACGACGGCACCGTCCTCTACATCGAGCTCCCGGCGTCGGTCGAGCTCGAGGTGCAGTACACCGAGCCCGGCCTCCAGGGCGACCGCTCCACCGGCGGCACCAAGCCCGCGACCCTCGAGACCGGTCACCAGATCAACGTGCCGCTGTTCATCACCACCGGCGAGCGGATCAAGGTCGACACGCGCGACTCCTCCTACCTCGGCCGCGTCAGCAGCTGATGTCGGCCCGTTCGAAGGCACGCAAGCGAGCGCTGGACGTCCTCTACGCCTCCGAGATGCGCAACCGGTCGACCGACGAGGCACTGGAGCAGCAGGCCGAGGCCGGGCCGGTCAACGACTACACCGTCACCCTGGTCCGCGGCGTCACCGAGCACACCGCGCGGCTCGACGAGGTGATCACGACGTACGCCGAGGGCTGGAGCCTGCAACGAATGCCCGCCGTGGACCGCAACGTGCTGCGGCTGGCGATCTTCGAGGTGCTCTACGTCGACGACGTCCCCTCGGCGGTGGCCGTGTCGGAGGCGCTGAACCTCGTGCGCGATCTCTCCACGGACGAGTCGCCCTCGTTCGTCAACGGCGTGCTCGGCAACATCGTCCGCGACCGGGACCTGCTCGTCCGCTGAGTCATCCGGCAGGATGACCCCGTGACTTCCGACGTCGAGCACCTGCCCGCGGTCCCGCTCCCGGCTCTGCCCGAGGGCTGGTCGGCCCGGGTGCCGCAGCTCGGCGACCTCGACGTGCTCGTCGCCCTGAGGGGTGCCGACCGGCTCGCCTTCACCGGCGCCGCGTCCGTGGACCCTGAGGCCGTCGAGTCCGAGATCGCCGGCCCTGCGTCCTGGACGCGGCGCCAGCTGCTCGCGGTCGACCCCGCGGGCGAGCCGCGCGCCTGGGTCGTCGTGCACGACCGCGCCGCCGGCCGCACGATGGTGATGGTCTACGTGGACCGGGACATCGAGGACTCGGCACCGGTCGCCGGCGCGCTCTACGGCTGGGCGGAGGACCAGGCCAGGGAGCTGTGCGTGCTCCGCGAGGTCACCGCCACCCGGCTCGACGCGAGTCCCTTCGCCGAGGACACCGTGCAGCAGCAGTGGCTCGCGGCGGCCGGCTACACCAAGCGCCGTACCTGGCCGCAGATGACCAGGCCGGTCACCCCGGAGGAGGCGACCTCGCTGCCGGCGCCGCGCGAGGGCGTCACGATCCGCCGGGTCGCCAGCCACGAGAACGGGCTGCCGGTCGCCGGAGACCTGCACCTGGTCCACGAGATGCTCGAGTCGTCCTTCGAGGACCACTTCAACTCCTACCGCGAGAGCTTCCCCGAGTTCGTGCAGCGGCTGCGCGAAGACCCCGGCCACCGCTGGGACCACTGGTGGCTCGCCTTCGTCGAGGACGGCGACGGCCAGCCGCTCGCAGCCGGGGCCCTGGTCGGCACCGTCCTGGGGCCCAACGACGCCGGGCACGAGGGCAGCTACATCGAGTACATCGGCGTGCACCGGCACGCCCGCGGCCGAGGCGTGGCCAAGGCGCTGCTGCACACCGTGATCGCCGACGCCGCCGAGCGTGGCCGCGACCGGGTCGGGCTCGAGGTCGATGCCGACTCCCCGACCGGTGCCGACGGGCTCTACCGGGCGATGGGCTGGACCACCACCTACGTGCTCGAGTCATGGTTCAACGACCTCGAGCTCGAGCCGGCACCACACACCACCATCGGGGGGGACCAATGAACGAGGCAGAACAGGCAGGACGCGCCGTCGAGGACAGCAGGTGGCTCGACCACGCCGTGCGCGCCGGGCTGGTGGCCTACGGCGTCGTTCATCTCCTGATCGCCTGGGTGGCGGTGCAGCTGGCGTTCGGCGACCGAGGCGAGGAGGCCAGTGCCACCGGCGCGCTGCACGAGCTCGCCAGCAAGCCCTTCGGAAAGACGATGGTCTGGGCGGTGGCGATCGGCATGCTGCTGCTCGTGGTCTGGCGGGTGCTGGAGGCGGCCTTCGGGCACCGCGACGAGACCGACGACTCCGACCGGCGCCGCAAGCAGGCCGCATCGGCGCTCAAGGCCGTGGTGTACGGCGCCCTCGGGGTGACCGCAGTCCGCGTCGCGATCGGGTCGGGTGGATCGGGAGGCGGAAGCGGCACCACCGCCAAGCTGATGGACCTGCCCGCGGGGCAGTGGATCGTGGTCGCGGTGGGGCTCGGCGTGATCGGCTATGCCGCCAACAACGTCCGCCGGGGCTGGACCGGCAAGTTCAAGGAGCACCTCGAGGCCGAGGGCAAGTCCGGTGACCTCGGCACGGCGTACGTCGCCCTGGGCCGGGTCGGCTACATCGCCAAGGGCATCGCGATCGCCCTGGTGGGTGGGCTGTTCTGCTACGCAGGCTTCACGCACAAGTCCCAGCAGTCGACCGGTCTCGACGTCGCGCTGCAGAAGGTCCTGACGCAGCCCTTCGGGCCCTACCTGCTGATCGCGATCGCGCTCGGGCTGGCCAGCTACGGGCTGTTCAGCTTCGCCCGCGCCCGGCACCTCGACCGGTGAGCGGGCGGCCAGCGCGTCCGAGCCGGCAGCGGTTCACCGGCAAGATCGCCGGCCTCGGCGCGACCAGCGGGGTGCGCGTCGTCGTGGGGCATTGGGTCGACTCGCCGTTGGGCGACTTCACCGACGTCATGCTCGCCGAGAGCGACGGGCTCCGGCTGCTGCTGGCTCCCGACGACGCGGTTGCGGACTTCGTCTCCACCACCTACCGGTTCGACCGGGTCGTGATCGGTCCCTTGAACGCGGAGGTCGGCGAGGAGAGGTGGAGCGTGCACGCACCCGGGCTCGAGCTGGGCTTCACCGTCGGGGCGCGGACGCCTGTCGGACACCTGCTGCGCGCGGTCCCGTCCCGCGTGGCCACCGCTCCCGCGTGGACCCGGGTCACCGACCCCGTCGCCCGTCGCGTGCTTCGGGGCGTGCGCACCCGGGGGACCGCCGGGAACGGACGCCGGGAGTACTACGGCGCCACGGACATGCACCGGGTCACCTCGCTCACCGGCACCTGGCGCGGGCGCGACCTGGGCTCGCTTGCGCCGGTCGCGCCCGAGCCCGGGTTCGGCTTCGGGTCGACGCCACGTCGTCCGGCAGTGACCTCGATCGTGACCACGATCGACCTGGCCTGAGGGCCGTCCGTCCGGCTCGCGCTGGTGCCCGCTGCTTGACTGGGCCGCATGAGGACAACCTGTGACGTGGTGGTGATCGGCCTCGGACCCGGCGGCGAGGCGACGGCGTCCGAGCTGGCCAGGGCCGGCCTCTCGGTGGTGGGCGTGGACGAGCGCCTCGTGGGCGGTGAGTGCCCCTACTTCGGATGCGTGCCGAGCAAGATGATGGTCCGGGCCGGCGACGCGCTCGGCGAGGCCGGCCGCGTGAACGGGTTGGCGGGCTCCATCGAGGTGAGGCCGGACTGGGCGCCCGTCGCCACCCGGATCCGCGACGAGGCCACCGACGACTGGGACGACCAGGTGGCCGTGGACCGGTTGAAGGAGGCGGGGGTCCGGTTCGTGCGCGGGCACGCCCGGCTGGCCGGGACGCGCACGGTCGAGGTGAACGACGAGCTCTTCGAGGCAACCCTCGGCGTGGTCCTCAACCCCGGCACCTCGCCGGCCGTCCCGCCGATCGAGGGGCTCGCCGACACGCCGTACTGGACCAACCGCGACGTGGTGCGCGTCGAGACCCTGCCCGGCTCGATGGCCGTCATCGGCGGCGGCGCGATCGGTGCCGAGATCGCCCAGGCGTTCTCGCGCTTCGGGGTGCGGGTGAGCGTGCTCGAGGTCGCCGACCGGATCCTGGCGCCCGAGGAGCCGGAGGCAAGCAGGCTGCTCGCCGACGTCTTCGCCCATGAGCGCATCCAGGTGCTCACCGGCGTCACGATCGGGTCGGTGGCCTACGAGGACGGTCGCTTCCGGATCAGCGTGGACGGTCAGGACCTCGACGTCGAGAAGCTCCTCGTCGCCGCCGGTCGTCGGCCGAACCTGACCGATCTGGGCCTGGAGTCCGTGGGACTGGACCCGGCGGCCAGGTCGATCGAGGTGGACGCTCGGATGCGCGCCGGCGAGGGGCTCTGGGCGATCGGTGACGTCGTCGACATGGGCGCGTTCACGCACATGTCGATGTACCACTCGGCGATCTGCACCCGAGACATCCTCGGCCAGGACGGACCCCAGGCGGACTCCCGGGCGGTACCCCGGGTCACCTTCACCGACCCCGAGGTCGCCTCGGTGGGCCTGACCGAGGCGCAGGCGCGCGAGCAGGGGATCGAGGTGCGCGTCGGGCAGACCGACCTGGCGACCTCCTCCCGCGGCTGGATCGCGAAGGCGCAGGGGTTGGTCAAGCTGGTCGAGGACGCCGAGCACGGCGTCCTGGTCGGTGCCACCGCGGTCGGGCCCTCCGGCGGCGAGATGCTCTCGATGCTGACCCTGGCGATCCACGCGAAGGTGCCGACGGCGAAGCTGCGCTCGATGATCTACGCCTACCCGACCTTCCACCGGGCCGTCGAGGACGCTCTGGGCGACCTGGGGGAGTGAGCGCCCTCGCCAGTCACTCGTCGACGCCCGTCGGACGATCAGCTCGTGGCGCGGGAGGCCCGGCCCAGGCGGGAGAACGTGGCCAGGACCTCGAACTGATCGTCGTTGGGGTCGCGGCCGGCCTCGCACCAGGGTCGCTGGGGCACAGCCCACGCGGCCAGGCGGAACCGGCTCAGAGCAGCAGCCGGCGCTCGCGCAGGAGGTCGTAGGCCGGCCGGCAGGCCCGCGCGACGCCCGCGTCGTGGGCGTTCAGGTCGATCTCGCGGGGTCGCCACTCCTCGAAGCCGGTGGACTGCTCGACCGCGGCGTACCAGTGCGGCGCCCAGACGCCGTCGGAGTCGCGCGGGCCGGCGGGCCAGTGCAGCATCCGGTCGGTGAAGTCGATCCCCAGCCACGAGCACAGCCAGCGCAGGTGGACCTCGGGGTCGCGCAGGAAGTCACCGGCGTCGATCACCGGGGGATCCTGGCCCGCGTCCAGCAGCGCCTCGAGCAGCCGCACCTGCTGGAGGAGGCCGATGTCCGTGGCTCGCAGGCCTCGCGGGAGCGCACGTAGGAGGCCACCACCTCGGCGGGGTCGCGGATCAGCAGCACGTTGCGGAACGCCGCGACCCAGTCCAGTGCGAGGTCGTCGGTGAGGTGGTGCGTCATGTGCTTGGCGTAGTGGACCGGAGCCGCGTCGTCGGTCATCAGGGCCTGCACGACCTGTCCCGGGTCGGTGGGCTGGGAGGCGATCACCGCGTCGCGGGCCGGATGGTCGGCGCCGGTGGCCAGCAGGTAGGCCGCGTAGAGGGGCTCGTCCACCACGCTTGTGTCGGGGCGGTTCTCCCAGGCCCGCATCATCGCCGTGGAGATGTTGCGCGGTCCCGACCACATCGCGACGCGGACGGTCACGGGTGGGTCCTCCCAGCGACGTCGGCGGCGACATGCGCCTGGTAGAGCTCCTGCAGTCGGTGCACCACGGGTCCGCGGGCCCCGGTGCCGATGGTGCGGCCGTCGACGGTGCGCACCGGCACCACCCCGGCGAAGGTGCCGGTCACGAAGGCCTCCGCGGCGTTGTAGACGTCGGTCAGGCTGAACGTCGTCTCCCGCGCCGGGATCGCGTGGTCGTGGCAGATCTCGAGCACGTTGCCCCGGGTGATGCCGCCGAGGCAGAACCGGCCGTCGGAGGTCCACACCTCGCCGGCCCGGGTGACGATGAAGAAGTGCGTGCTGTTGCAGGTGGCCACGAAACCCTGGGGGTCGAGCATCAGCGCCTCGTCGGCACCGGCGGTGTAGGCCTGGATGCAGGCTTGGATGTCGTTGAGCTTGCTGTGCGCGTTCAGCTTCGGGTCCAGGGTGTCCGGGGTGGCCCGGCGCACGTGCGTGGTGAACAGCGTGATGCCCTCGGTCACCGTCGCCGGCAGCGCCTCCTTGTGCTCGGCGATGATCACCACGGTCGCCGGGCCGATCGTCATCCTGGGGTCCTGGTAGGGCGTCGACTTGACCCCGCGGGTGACCATCAGCCGCACGTGCACGCCGTCGGTCATCTGGTTGGCGCGCAGGGTCGCGTAGACGGCCTCGGTGAGCTGCTCCCGGCTCAGGCCGATGTCGAGCATCAGCGCCCGGGCGCCCTCCTCGAGGCGGTCGAGGTGTCGTTCGAGGAACGCCGGATGGCCGCCGGAGACCCGCAGCCCCTCCCACACCCCGTCGCCGAGCACGAACCCGGAGTCGAAGACCGAGACCACGGCTCGTTCGCGGGGGAGCAGTTCGCCGTTGACCCAGATCAGGATCCCGGCGTTGCGGGGGTCGTCGGCGTGGTCGTGGGTCCCGGTGGCCATGTCGGCCACCCTAGGAGATCGGCCCGGCCGGGACGGCTCGCCGACCCCGGTGTACGCCGCGACGCCGGTCGGTGCGTGCCCCCGGCCCCGATAGGGTGGGCAGCGGTGCGCCGGGAAGTCTGGTCGGCAGACTGGTCGTCGACCCCGAAGGAACCCCATGCCCAGCCCGCCCATGCCCGATCCCGTGACTCCCGACCCGGTCGCAGACAGCCGGTCCGTGCTCGGCACCCTGTTCAGCAGGGGCTCGGAGGACGAGAACACCCGCATCGCCGATGTGCTCCGCAAGGAGACCGTCGGCGGAGCCCTGCTGCTGCTCGCTGCCGTGGCGGCGATGGTGTGGGCGAACTCCCCGGTCTCGGACTCCTACGAGGCGCTGCGCGACTACGAGGTCGGGCCGGAGTTCTTGCACCTGCACCTCTCGCTCGGCACCTGGGCCGCGGACGGCCTGCTGGCGATCTTCTTCTTCGCGGTCGGGCTGGAGCTCAAGCGCGAGTTCGTGGCCGGCGACCTGCGCGACCCGCGCCGGGCCGCGCTGCCGATCCTCGCGGCGGTCGGCGGGATGCTGGCCCCGGCGGCGGTCTACCTCCTGGTCAACATCGGCAACGGCGGAGGCGCCCTGAACGGCTGGGCGATCCCGACCGCGACCGACATCGCCTTCGCGCTCGCGGTCCTCGCCATCGTCGGCACCCACCTGCCCACGGCGCTGCGGACGTTCCTGCTGACCCTGGCCGTGGTCGACGACCTCTTCGCGATCACGATCATCGCGGTCTTCTACACCAGCGACCTCCACCCGGCCTACCTGCTGGCCGCCGTGGTGCCCCTGGGGTTGTTCACGGTGCTCGTGCAGCGCCGGGTGCGCTCCTGGTACCTGCTGCTGCCGCTCGCGGGTGCCGCCTGGGCCCTGGTGCACGCCTCCGGTGTGCACGCCACCGTCGCCGGTGTGCTGCTCGGCTTCGCCGTCCCGGTGATCCGCAGTCAGGCCGCCGGAGGCCCGGACGCCGGCCCCGGCCTCGCCGAGCACTTCGAGCACCTGATCCGCCCGATCAGCGCGGGCGTGGCGGTGCCGGTCTTCGCGTTCTTCGCCTCCGGCGTGACCGTCGGTGGCGTCTCCGGCCTCGGTGACTCCCTCGCCGACCGGGTCGCGCTGGGCGTGATCGCGGGGCTCGTGGTCGGCAAGGTGGTCGGTGTGTTCGGCACCACCTGGGTGGTCGCGAAGCTCACGCACGCCTCGCTCGACCCCAACCTGCGCTGGCTCGACATCCTGGGGGTCTCGATCCTCGCAGGAATCGGGTTCACGGTCTCGCTGCTGATCGGAGACCTCGCCTTCGGCCCCGGCAGCGCCCGCGACGAGCACGTCAAGGTCGCGATCCTGGCCGGTTCGCTGACGGCCTCGGTGCTGGCCGCGGCGGTGCTCCACTCCCGCAACCGGGTCTACCGGCGGATCGAGCAGCTGGAGGCGGCCGGTCGCTGAGCCGGTCGGGCCGGTCGGGCCGGTCGGTCGTTGGCCGGTCCGGTCGGTCGGGCCGGTCGGTCGTCGGGCCGGTCGTCGGCAACAGCGCCTGGGGCTGCTACTCTCTGCAGCGATCGACATCCTTTAACGAGCCGTCCTGTGAGGCGGAGAAGGAGGTCCGGTGCTGGTGGCTCCTGCCCAGTCCGCGTCTGTTCCGACCGCCCCCGAGGGAGCGTCCCCGCCGAGGGGCGCACCGTCCTCGACGCCCGTGACATCGCCCGGGCCCTGACCCGCATCTCCCACGAGATCCTCGAGCGCAACAAGGGCTCGCAGAACCTCGTGCTGCTGGGCATCCCGACGCGCGGGGTCCACCTGGCCCAGCGGGTCGCCGACCGGATCGCCAAGGTCGAGGGGACCGAGGTCCCGGTGGGCACGCTGGACATCACGATGTACCGCGACGACCTGCGCAACCACCCCACCCGGATGCCGGCGCACACCGCGATGCCGCCCGGCGGGGTCGACGGGAAGGTCGTGGTCCTGGTCGACGACGTGCTCTTCTCCGGTCGCACCGTGCGCGCCGCCCTGGATGCGATGAACGACCTCGGCAGGCCCGCGACGGTGCGGCTCGCCGTACTCGTGGACCGCGGGCACCGCGAGCTGCCGATCCGGGCCGACCATGTCGGCAAGAACCTCCCCAGCGCCCGCACCGAGCGGGTGATGGTCAGGCTCGAGGAGTCCGACGGGTACGACGAGGTGCGGATCGCGACCGACGTCCACGAGGGCCGGCCGGAGGGGGAGGGGCGATGAACAAGCACCTGCTCTCGATCGACGACCTCGACCTCGACGCCGTCGCCACCTTGTTCGCCACGGCCAGCGAGATGCACGACGTCCAGACCCGGTCGGTCAAGAAGCTGCCCGCCCTGCGCGGTCGCACCGTGGTCAACCTGTTCTTCGAGGACTCCACCCGGACCCGCTCCTCCTTCGAGATCGCCGGCAAGTGGCTCTCCGCCGACGTCATCAACGTCTCCGCCAAGGGCTCCAGCGTCAGCAAGGGCGAGAGCCTGCGCGACACGGTGCTCACCGTCGCCGCGATGGGCGTGGACGGGCTGGTGATCCGGCACATGGCGAGCGGCGCCGCCCAGCAGGTCAGCCAGTGGACCGACGCAGTCGTGATCAACGCCGGCGACGGCACCCACGAGCACCCCACGCAGGCGCTGCTCGACGCCTACACCTTGCAGCGCCGGCTCGGAACGCTCGAGGACAGGCACGTCGTGATCGTCGGGGACGTCACCCACAGCCGGGTCTTCCGCAGCAACCTGCTGCTGCTGGCCAAGCTCGGGGCCCGGGTCACCGTGGTGGCCCCGCCCACGCTGATGCCGGCCGGGGTCACCGCGTGGTCCAAGGACGCCGGCTTCGAGATCTCCCACGACCTCGACGAGGTGCTGCCGCACGCCGACGCGGTGATGATGCTGCGGGTCCAGCGCGAGCGGATGAGCGGCGCCTACTTCCCCAGCGCGCGGGAGTACACCGTCGGCTACGGCCTGACCCGTGACCGGCTGGCCGTGCTCAAGCCGGATGCCCCGATCTGCCACCCCGGGCCGATGAACCGCGGGCTCGAGATCGCCGCCGACGCCGCCGACGCCGCCCAGTCCGCCGTGCTCGACCAGGTCTCGGCGGGCGTGGCGATCCGGATGTCGGTGCTCTACCACCTGCTCGCCGGAGAAGGGAGCGTCCAGTGACCTCGCTGGTCATCAAGGGAGCGTCCGCGCTGGGCGCCGGGGCCACCGACCTCTACGTCGACGGCGGGGTGTTCGTCGCCGAGGCGCCCTCGGGGGCACGGGTGGTCGATGCCGCAGGGTTGGTCGCGCTCCCCGGTCTCGTCGACCTGCACACCCACCTGCGCGAGCCCGGGCGCGAGGACGCCGAGACGGTGCTCAGCGGCTCGCGCGCCGCGGCGCTCGGTGGCTTCACCGCCGTGCTCGCGATGGCGAACACCTCGCCGGTCACCGACACCGCCGAGGCCGCCGAGCGGGTGCTCGACCTCGGAGTCCTGGCCGGGCTGGTCGACGTCCAGCCGGTCGGGGCGGTGACCCGAGGGCTGGGCGGCGAGGAGCTTGCCGAGCTCGGGCTGATGGCCCGCTCCCGCGCCCGGGTGCGGGTGTTCTCCGACGACGGCCGCTGCGTCCACGATCCCCGGGTGATGCGCCGGGCGCTGGAGTACGTTCGCGCCTTCGGCGGCGTCATCTCCCAGCACTCCCAGGACCCCGATCTCGCCGGCCCGTCGGCCTGCTGCCACGAGGGCGAGCTCTCCGGACGGCTCGGCCTTCCCGGCTGGCCCGGCGTGGCCGAGGAGGTGATCGTGGCCCGGGACGTGATGCTCGCCCGGCACACCAACAGCCGCCTGCACGTCGCCCACGTCTCCACGGCCGGCTCGGTGGAGGTCCTGCGCTGGGCGAAGGCGCTCGGGATCGACGTCACCGCCGAGGTCACCCCGCACCACCTGCTGCTCACCACCGACCTGCTCGCCGGCTACGACCCGGTCTACAAGGTCAACCCGCCGCTGCGTCCCGACGAGGACGTCGCCGCCCTGCGCGACGCCCTGGCCGACGGCACCATCGACGCGGTCGCCACCGACCACGCGCCGCACGCCCGGCACGACAAGGAGCACGCGTTCGCCGACGCGGCCTTCGGGATGCTCGGTCTGGAGACGGCGCTGCCGGTCCTCAGCGAGGTGATGGTCCGCTCGGGGGCGATGGAGTGGAGCGACATCGCCCGGGTGATGTCGCAGGCCCCGGCGCGGATCGCCGGTCTCGCCGGCCACGGCGGCACGCTCGCCGTGGGACAGCCCGCCAACCTCACCCTCGTCGACCCGGAGGCTGCGGTGGTCATCGACCGCGCCGACTCGGCCTCGCTCTCGCGCAACAACCCCTGGCACGAGCGCAAGCTCACCGGTGCGGTCGTCACGACGGTGCTGCGCGGCGTCCCCACCGTGCTCGACGGGACCCTGGTCTGAATGGGGCTGCTGGACCGGATCACGGGCAGAGGCAGGGCCGCGGCCACAGGCGAGCGCCCGGACCGGGGTGTCGCCGAGCTGGTCGCCGTACCGGCGATGTCGGATCTGCCTCGGGCCAAGCTGCAGTCGCCGGCCCGCTACCTCGGCACGCTGGACGCGGATGACGCCAAGGTGATCGGGCAGAGCCTCTCGGTGAAGAGCTCCTCGCGGCTGCACCTGTCCGGGGAGGGCATCGACGTGGTCCGGATGGCCGGGTCCTTCCGGATCCCGGCGGGGGCGCTGCTCGGGGCGCGCAGCGGCACGGAGTTCGGCGGGCGGCCGGTCCGGGATCTGCTCGTCATCCGGTGGGAGCACGACGACCAGCAGTGGAGCACCGGCTTCAGGATGGAGCCGAGCAAGAACATCAAGAAGGGCGCCAGCGCACCCGATCTCGACCAGTGGGTGCGGACGATCTCGAAGATGGCCCGTAAGACGGCTGGAGGCAAGTAGTGGTTTCGACAGGCTCAACCACCGGCAACGGCTCGACCACAGCAAGCGGCTCGGCCACGAGCGAGGCGATTCTCGTGCTCGAGGACGGCCGGGTCTTCCGGGGCGAGTCCTACGGCGCCGTCGGCGAGACGTTCGGCGAGGCGGTGTTCTCCACCGGCATGACCGGCTACCAGGAGACGCTCACCGACCCGTCGTACCACCGCCAGGTCGTGGTGATGACCAGCCCGCACGTCGGCAACACCGGCATCAACGACGAGGACCCGGAGTCCCGCCGGATCTGGGTCAGCGGGTACGTCGTCCGCGACCCTGCGCGGGTGCCGTCCAACTGGCGCTCGGTGCGCTCCCTCGACGAGGAGCTGCGTGACCAAGGCGTCGTCGGGATCAGCGGGATCGACACCCGCGCCCTGACCCGGCACCTGCGCGAGCGCGGCGCGATGCGCGTCGGGATCTCCTCCACCAGCACCGACTCCGAGGCGCTGCTCGGCAGGGTCCGCGACGCGGCCGAGATGGCCGGGGCCGAGCTCGCCGGCGAGGTCTCCACGACCACGGCCTACGTGGTGCCGGCGGTGGGGGAGAAGAGGTTCACCGTCGCTGCCGTCGACCTCGGGATCAAGGCCAACACCCCGCGGATGATGGCCGAGCGTGGCATCGAGGTGCACGTGCTTCCCGCGACCGCCTCGCTCGCCGACGTCGTGGCGACCGGCGCCGACGGGTTGTTCCTCTCCAACGGTCCCGGTGACCCGGCCGCGACCACCGGACAGGTGGAGCTGCTGCGGGACGCCCTCGACGCGGGGCTGCCCTACTTCGGGATCTGCTTCGGCAACCAGCTCTTCGGCCGCGCCCTCGGGTTCGGCACCTACAAGCTCAAGTACGGCCACCGCGGGATCAACCAGCCGGTGATGGACCGCACCACCGGCAAGGTCGAGGTCACCGCGCACAACCACGGCTTCGCGGTCGACGCCCCCCTGGAGGGCGCCACCGAGACCAGGTGGGGTGACGTCACGGTCAGCCACGTGTGCCTCAACGACGACGTGGTCGAGGGCCTCGAGCTGCGCGGCCGCGACGGTGAGCTGCGGAGCTTCTCGGTGCAGTACCACCCCGAGGCGGCAGCCGGCCCGCACGATGCGGCCTACCTCTTCGACCGCTTCTGCGACCTGATGGAAGGCAACTGAGATGCCGAAGCGCACCGACCTCAAGAGCGTCCTGGTGATCGGCTCGGGCCCGATCATCATCGGCCAGGCCTGCGAGTTCGACTACTCCGGCACCCAGGCGTGCCGGGTGCTCAAGGCCGAGGGGCTGCGGGTGATCCTGGTCAACTCCAACCCGGCCACGATCATGACCGACCCCGAGTTCGCCGACGCCACCTACGTCGAGCCGATCACCGCGGAGTTCGTGGAGAAGGTGATCGAGAAGGAGCGCCCGGACGCCCTGCTCGCCACCCTGGGCGGCCAGACCGCGCTGAACTGCGCGATGGCCCTCGACGCCGCCGGCGTCCTCGACAAGTACGGCGTGGAGCTGATCGGGGCCTCCATCGAGGCGATCAACCGCGGCGAGAACCGCGAGTCCTTCAAGCGGATCGTCGAGGAGCTCGGGGGCGAGGTCGCGCGCAGCGTGGTCTGCAACGCCGAGGGTGCCCCCGCGGGCGCGAGCGCGGCGCAGCGCGTCGACTTCGCCTTCGACCGGGCGCTCGCGGCGACCGCCGAGCTCGGCTTCCCGGTGGTGGTGCGACCGAGCTTCACCATGGGCGGCACCGGCTCCGGCATCGCCTACAACGCCGAGGACCTGCGCCGCATCGCCGGCGCCGGGCTCGCGGCCAGCCCGACGACCGAGGTGCTCCTGGAGGAGTCGATCATCGGCTGGAAGGAGTACGAGCTCGAGGTCATGCGCGACACGGCCGACAACGTGGTGATCGTGTGCTCCATCGAGAACCTCGACCCGATGGGCGTGCACACCGGTGACTCGATCACGGTCGCGCCGGCGATGACGTTGACCGACCGCGAGTACCAGCACCTGCGCGACCTCTCGATCGGGATCATCCGCTCGGTCGGCGTCGACACCGGCGGCTGCAACATCCAGTTCGCGGTCAACCCCGCGGACGGCCGCGTCGTGGTGATCGAGATGAACCCGCGGGTCTCCCGCTCCAGTGCCCTGGCCTCCAAGGCGACCGGCTTCCCGATCGCCAAGATCGCCGCGAAGGTGGCCATCGGCTACACCCTCGACGAGATCCCCAACGACATCACCACCCGCGCCGACGGCCAGAGCACGCCGGCCGCGTTCGAGCCGGCGCTGGACTACGTCGTGGTCAAGGTGCCGCGCTTCGCGTTCGAGAAGTTCCCCTCCGCCGACCCGACCCTGACCACCCACATGAAGTCGGTCGGCGAGGCGATGGCGATCGGGCGCAACTTCACCGAGGCGCTGCAGAAGGCGCTGCGCTCCCTGGAGGACAAGAAGGCCGTCTTCGACTGGAGCCACCGCCGGGTCGAGCTCGACAAGGCCGAGCTGCTGCGCCAGGTCGCGACCCCGCACGACGGCCGCCTGCGCAAGGTGATGGATGCGCTGCGCGCAGGGGCGACGCCTGAGGAGGTCTTCGAGGCCACCGGCATCGACCCCTGGTTCGTCGACCAGCTGTGCCTGATCAACGAGGTCGCCCAGGAGGTCATCACCGCCGACGAGCTCACCCCGGCGCTGCTGCGGCGTGCGAAGAGGCACGGGTTCTCCGACGCGCAGCTCGGCCGGATCCGCGACATGAAGGAGCCCGTCGTACGCGGCGTGCGGCACGCCCTCGGGGTTCGCCCGGTCTACAAGACCGTGGACACCTGCGCGGCCGAGTTCGCGGCCAGGACGCCGTACCACTACAGCTCCTACGACGAGGAGAGCGAGGTCGCCCCGCGCGAGCGCGAGGCCGTGATCATCCTCGGCTCCGGGCCCAACCGGATCGGCCAGGGCATCGAGTTCGACTACTCCTGCGTGCACGCGAGCATGGCCTTGCACGAGGCGGGCTACGAGACCGTGATGGTCAACTGCAACCCCGAGACCGTCTCCACCGACTACGACACCTCCGACCGGCTCTACTTCGAGCCGCTGACGCTGGAGGACGTGCTCGAGATCGTGCACGCCGAGCGCCAGGCGGGTCCGATCGCCGGCGTGATCTGCCAGCTGGGTGGGCAGACGCCGCTGGGCCTGGCCCAGGGCCTGGAGGACGCCGGCGTCACGATCGTCGGTACGTCGCCCTCGGCGATCCACCTCGCCGAGGAGCGCGGCGCCTTCGGGCGGGTGCTTGCCGAGGCCGGGCTGCCGGCACCCAAGCACGGCATGGCCACCTCCTTCCACGAGGCCCAGCTGATCGCCGCCACCATCGGCTTCCCGGTGCTGGTGCGGCCCTCCTACGTCCTCGGTGGCCGGGGCATGGAGATCGTCTACGACGACGAGTCCCTGCGCGGCTACATCGAGCGGGCGACCGAGATCAGCCCCGAGCACCCGGTGCTGGTGGACCGGTTCATCGACGACGCCGTGGAGATCGACGTCGACGCGATCTACGACGGCACCGACCTCTACCTCGGCGGCGTGATGGAGCACATCGAGGAGGCCGGGATCCACTCCGGGGACTCCTCGTGCGCGTTGCCCCCGATCACCCTGGGCAAGGAGGAGATCGACCGGATCCGGCAGGCCACCGAGGCGATCGCCAAGGGCGTCGGCGTACGCGGGCTGATCAACATCCAGTTCGCCCTCGGCTCCGACGTGCTCTACGTCCTGGAGGCCAACCCGCGCGCGAGCAGGACCGTGCCGTTCGTGTCCAAGGCCACCAACGTCGCGCTGGCCAAGGTCGCCGCCCGGGTGATGCTGGGGGAGAGCATCGCCGATCTCCGCGCGCTGGGGCTGCTGCCGGCCACCGGCGACGGTGGCGACCTGCCCGGGGACGCGCCGATCGCGGTCAAGGAGGCGGTGATGCCGTTCAACCGGTTCAAGACCCTCGACGGCAAGACCGTGGACGCCATCCTCGGGCCGGAGATGCGCTCGACCGGTGAGGTGATGGGCTTCGACGCCGACTTCGGCAAGGCCTTCGCGAAGGCGCAGACGGCTGCCTACGGCTCGCTGCCGCTGACCGGTCGGGTCTTCGTCTCGATGGCCAACCGTGACAAGCGCACGATGGTCTTCCCGGTGAAGCGGCTGGCCGACCTCGGCTACGAGATCCTCGCCACCAAGGGCACGGCGGAGGTGCTGCGCCGCAACGGGGTCTCGGCCACGGTGGTGCGCAAGCACAGCGAGGGCGACGCGGAGGACGGCGAGAAGACGATCGTCGGCAAGATCCTCGACGGGGAGGTGCACCTGGTGGTGAACACCCCGCACGGCACCAGCACCGGCGGCGGGTCCCCCCGCCTGGACGGCTATGAGATCCGGACCGCGGCGATCCTGACCAACATCCCGTGCATCACCACGGTCCAGGGACTCGGTGCGGCGGTGCAGGGCATCGAGGCGATGCGCGCGGCCGAGATCGGCGTCCGTTCGCTGCAGGACTGGGCGCGACACACGCGCCGGACCGGAGCCTGATGACGCTCTACGAGCAGTTCTTCGACAAGGTCCTGAGCCGCACCGATCCCGAGACCGCGCATTCTGCGGCCTTCCGGGCGATCCGCGCCGCCGAGACGCTGACGGGCGCAGTCGGGGGCCGGCTGCGTGCCGACGCCCCCGGGGCGACCAGCCTGTGGGGTCTGAGCTTCCCGGGTCGGCTGGGGCTGGCCGCCGGCTTCGACAAGAACGCCGTCGGCATCGACGCGCTGGCCAACATGGGGTTCGGCTTCATCGAGGTGGGCACGGTCACCGGCGAGCCGCAGCCGGGCAACCCGCGCCCCCGGCTGGCCCGGCTCACCGCCGACCGGGCCGTGGTCAACCGGATGGGCTTCAACAACGACGGTGCCGAGGCGGTCGCGCGCCGGCTCTCCGAGCGGGCCGCGAGACCCGACCAGCGCCCCGGCGTACCGCTGGGCATCAACATCGGCAAGACCAAGGTCGTCCCGGACGACGCGGCGATCGCGGACTACGAGAAGAGCACGACGCTGCTCACGCCGTACGCCGACTACCTGGTCGTCAACGTCTCCTCGCCGAACACCCCCGGACTGCGCGACCTGCAGGCCGTGGGCCGGTTGGAGCCGCTGCTGCGCGCCGTGCGCCGTCGAGCCGACGACGTGGCGGCCAAGCGGGTGCCCCTGCTGGTCAAGATCGCCCCCGACCTCAGCGACGACGACGTGATCGAGGTGGCCGACCTCGCGCTGGACCTCGGGCTCGACGGCATCGTGGCCACCAACACCACCGTCTCGCGCGCCGGCCTGCGCAGCACCGACGCCCAGGTCGCCGCGGCCGGGGCCGGTGGACTCTCCGGCCCCCCGCTGCGGGAGCGCGCCGACGAGGTGATGCGCCTGCTGCGCTTCCGGGTCGGTGAGGACCTCACCCTGATCGGGGTCGGCGGCCTGACCACGGTGGCCGATGCCCTCGAGCGGATCGAGGCGGGTGCCGACCTGCTCCAGGCCTACACCGCCTTCGCCTACGAAGGCCCGCTGTGGCCCGGGCGGACCAACCGCCGGCTCGGCGCCGAGCTGGCCCGCCGCGACCGCTCGCGGCAGCGCGGGAGGAGCTCGTGAACGGGCGCGTGGTCGGACCCGCGTTCGGGGAGCGGCTCTGGCACGCGATGGCCGACCGCGGCCCGCTGTGCGCCGGCATCGACCCGCATCGCGCGCTCCTCGAGGCGTGGGGTCTGCCGGACTCGGTCTCCGGCCTGGAGAGCTTCGCGCTGGGCGCGACCGAGGCGCTGGCACCGCAGGTGGCGGCGGTCAAGCCGCAGTCGGCGTTCTTCGAGCGCTTCGGGGCCCGCGGGATCGCCGTCCTGGAGCGGGTCGTGGCCACCGCACGGGAGGCCGGTGCCCTGGTCGTCCTCGACGTCAAGCGCGGTGACATCGGGTCCACTGCGCAGGCCTACGCCGAGGCCTACCTCGACCCGGCCTCGCCGATGGCCGTCGACGCGATCACCGCGACGCCGTACCTCGGCTTCGGCAGCCTCGACCCGATGGTCGAGACCGCCCGCCTCCACGGCAAGGGCCTCTTCGTGCTGGCGTTGACCTCCAACCCCGAGGGGCCGCAGTTCCAGCACGCACGCACCGCCACCGGGGCCACGGTGGCCGGCACGGTCCTCGGCCGGCTCGCCGAGCTCAACGCCGGGTCCAGCCCGATGGGCTCCTTCGGCGCCGTGGTGGGCGCCACCATCACCGGCACCACCGAGGACCTGGCCGTCAACGGCCCGCTGCTGGTGCCGGGGATCGGCGCCCAGGGCGGCACGGCCGAGGACGTACGCCGGATCTTCGGCGACGTCCTCGACCTGGTGCTCCCGTCGAGCTCGCGGGAGATCCTCGGAGCCGGCCCCCGACCGGCGGACCTGGTGGACGCGGCCGGACGCGCGGTGGAGTCGTTCGCCGAGCTGCGCGGGGTCTCCCGATGACGAGAAGGGCGGCCGGCAGCCCGAGCGCGCGGAGGGTGGTCGCCGTCGTCGCCGGGCTGGTGCTGCTGGCCACCGGCTGCGGGGACCCGGTGGAGGACTACTGCTCGGCGGTCGAGGGGCATCGCAAGGAACTGGCCGACATGGTGTCCTCCGACGCCGGCAGCGTGGCCCTGCTCCAGCACCTGCCGATGCTGCGCGACCTGGCCGAGCAGTCCCCGCCCGACCTCAAGGACGACTGGCAGACCTTCCTGAACGCGGTGGAGAACCTCGACCGCGCGCTCACCCGGGCCGAGGTCGACCCCTCGAAGTTCGCCGGGGGCAAGCCGCCCCCGGGCACCGACCCGGAGGACGTCAAGGCGATCCAGGGTGCGGCGGACCAGCTGACCATGCCGGACGTGGCCGAGTCGGCGGGCCAGATCGAGGGCCAGGCGCGTGACGTCTGCAAGGTCAACTTCGGGCTCTGAGCGCTCCATGTGAGAAGTCGCATGGGCCCTCGCGTTGCGGGTGCCCTGCCCCGTGACTAGATTGCACCGGGTCCGAGTGAACCTCTCGTCGGGCAGGAAGCCGAGGACGTCTACGTGGCCTTGCCGCCGCTCACCCCCGAACAGCGCCAGGCGGCGCTGGAGAAGGCCGCTTCGTCTCGCCGCGAGCGCGCCGAGATCAAGAACCGGCTCAAGCACTCCGGTGCCTCGCTCGCCGAGGTGGTGGCAGAGGGACAGGTCAACGAGGTGGTCGGCAAGATGCGGGTCAGCGAGCTCCTGCAGTCCATGCCCGGCATCGGCAAGGTCCGGGCCCAGGCGGTGATGGAGCGGCTGAAGATCTCCGAGACCCGCCGCGTGCGTGGTCTGGGCACCAAGCAGGTCGCGGCCCTGGTCGAGGAGTTCAGCGCCTCTTGAGCTCGCTGCCCGAGCTTGAGGTCGCCGGACCTTCGCGGCTCACCGTCCTTGCGGGGCCCACCGCGGTCGGCAAGGGCTCGGTGACGGCCTGGGTGCGGGAGCACCACCCCGAGATCTGGATCTCGGTCTCGGCCACCACACGCCGTCGTCGACCCGGTGAGGAGGACGGCGTGCACTACCACTTCGTCTCCGAGGCCGAGTTCGACCGGCTCGTGGCCGACGGCGAGCTGCTCGAGTGGGCCGTCGTACACCGCGGAGCGCGCTACGGCACCCCACGCGGGCCCGTCCTGGAGGCGCTGGCCGCCGGTCGGCCGGCACTGCTGGAGATCGACCTGCAGGGCGCGCGCCAGGTGCGAGAGCGGATGCCGGAGGCGCGGTTCGTGTTCTTGGCGCCACCCTCGTGGGAGGAGCTGGTCCGCCGGCTGGTGGGCCGCGGGACCGAGGACGAGGCCGAGCGTGCCCGCCGGCTGGCCAGCGCCCAGGAGGAGCTGGCCGCCGAACCGGAGTTCGACGCCACGGTCGTCAACCGGCAGATTCACGCTGCGGGTGCGGAGTTGGTAGAGTTGATGCGGTCCGGGACCACCTCGACGTCCTGACTCAGTCGCAGCAACCCAAATCCTTTGTAAGTGAGGCTCCATGAGCGTGTCCGGTGTCCAGCCCGTTGCCTTGGGGATCACCAACCCCCCGATCGACGACCTGCTGACCAAGACCGACTCCAAGTACAAGCTGGTCCTCTACAGCGCCAAGCGCGCTCGGCAGATCAACGCGTACTACTCCCAGCTCGGCGAGGGCCTGCTGGAGTACGTCGGTCCGCTCGTGGACACCCACGTGCAGGAGAAGCCGCTCTCGATCGCGCTCCGCGAGATCAACGCGGACATGCTGACCTGTGAGGACATCGACCCGGAGGCGCTCGCCGCCGAGGCGCTGAACGCCTCGATGGCCAAGCCCGCGACCCCCGCCGCCGAGCCCACGGTCGAGTGACCAGGTAGCTCCCGGTGGACCACCCCCCGGCCCCGCAGTCCCGCCCTCGAGTCGTTCTCGGCGTGAGTGGCGGGATTGCTGCGTACAAGGCCTGTGAGCTGCTGCGCCGCTTCACCGAGTCCGGCCACGACGTCACCGTCGTACCGACCCGCAGCGCGCTGGAGTTCGTCGGCGCCCCCACCTGGGCGGCGCTGTCCGGCAAGCCGGTCAGCGCCGAGGTGTGGGACGACGTGCACGAGGTGCCGCACGTGCGGATCGGCCAGGAGGCCGACCTCGTCGTCGTCGCGCCCGCGACCGCCGACCTGATCGCCAAGGCCGCGCACGGGCTGGCCGACGACCTGCTCACCAACACTCTGCTCACGGCGCGCTGCCCGGTGGTCCTCGCCCCGGCGATGCACACCGAGATGTGGGAGCACCCGGCCACCCAGGCCAACGTGGCCACCCTGCGCGAGCGCGGTGCGGTCGTCATCGAGCCCGCCGAGGGCCGTCTCACCGGCGCCGACACCGGCAAGGGGCGGCTGCCCGACCCCGAGGAGATCTTCGCGCTCGCCCTCGACGTGCTCGCGCGCGCTCAGGCCCACGGCAGCCGCCAGGACCTGGCCGGGCTGCACGTCGTGGTCTCCGCCGGCGGCACCCGCGAGTACCTCGACCCCGTCCGCTTCCTCGGCAACCGCTCCTCGGGCCGGCAGGGCTACGCCCTCGCGCGCACCGCAGCGGCCCGCGGCGCCGAGGTCACGCTCGTGGCTGCCAACGTGAGCCTCCCGGACCCGGCGGGGGTCAAGGTCGTCCGGGTGGAGACCACTGCCGAGCTCCAGGAGCGGGTGCTGGAGGCCTGTGCCTCCGCGGACGCCGTGGTGATGGCCGCCGCCCCCGCCGACTTCCGGCCTGCGTCGGTCGCCGGCACCAAGATCAAGAAGCGCGATGACGGCACCAGCCCCGACATCGCGCTGGTGCAGAACCCCGACATCCTCGCCGGGCTCGCGGCGGAGCGCCCCAACGACCACATCGTCGTCGTGGGCTTCGCCGCGGAGACCGGTGACACCTCCGGCTCGGTGATGGAGCACGCCCGCGCCAAGCTCGCCCGCAAGGGCTGCGACCTGCTGGTCGTCAACGACGTCAGCGGTGGTGCGGTCTTCGGCGCCGAGGACAATGAGGCCGTCGTCCTCGACGCCGACGGCGGCGCCGTACCGGTGCCCCTGGGCTCCAAGGCCGCCCTCGCCAACGTGGTCTGGGACCGCGTGCTGCACCTGAGCCGGTCCTGACTCGCCGGTGAGACGCTTGTCCATTTCCCGGACCACTCGGTTAGGCTCGTCGCGGCCGAGATCCGGCCGCGCAATCCAGGCGCCCGCGCCTCCATCCACCTGTGCAGGAGTAGAGAAGTGACCGGACGACTGTTCACCTCCGAGTCCGTGACCGAGGGTCACCCCGACAAGATCGCGGACGCGATCAGCGACACGGTCCTGGACTACCTGATCGGCAACGACTCCGACCGCAAGAACCTGCGGGTCGCCGTCGAGACGCTGCTCACCACCGGTGTCGTCGTCGTGGCCGGCGAGGTCCGGACCAACGCCTACGCTCCCGTCGCCGAGCTGGTCCGGGCGAAGATCCTCGACATCGGCTACGACTCCTCCGAGAAGGGCTTCGACGGCAAGTCCTGCGGAGTCCAGGTCGCGATCGGCGGCCAGTCCGCCGACATCGCCCAGGGTGTGGACCAGGGCCACGAGGCCCGTGTCGGCTCCTCTGACGACGAGCTCGACATGCAGGGCGCCGGCGACCAGGGCCTGATGTTCGGCTACGCCTGCGACGACACCCCCGAGCTGATGCCGCTGCCGATCACGATCGCGCACCGGCTCGCCGAGCGGCTGACCGCTGTCCGCAAGGACGGCACGCTGGCCTATCTGCGTCCCGACGGCAAGACCCAGGTCACCATCGAGTACGACGAGCAGGACCGCCCGGTCCGCGTCGACACCGTCGTGCTCTCGACCCAGCACGCCGAGGACACCACCCTCGAGACGCTCGAGGCCGACATCAAGCAGCACGTGATCGACCCCGTGCTCGCGGGCTTCGAGATCTCCTCCGAGGACTACCGCCTGCTGGTCAACCCGACCGGGAAGTTCGTCGTCGGCGGCCCGATGGGCGACGCCGGCCTGACCGGCCGCAAGATCATCGTCGACACCTACGGCGGGATGGCCCGTCACGGCGGCGGCGCCTTCTCCGGCAAGGACCCGTCCAAGGTGGACCGCTCGGCCGCCTACGCCATGCGCTGGGTCGCCAAGAACATCGTCGCCGCCGGCCTGGCCCGTCGCGCCGAGGTCCAGGTCGCCTACGCGATCGGCAAGGCACAGCCCGTGGGCGTCTTCGTCCAGACCTTCGGCACCGGCGTGGTCTCCGACGAGGTGATCCAGAAGGCCGTGCTCGAGGTCTTCGACCTGCGCCCCGCCGCGATCATCCGCGACCTCGACCTGCTCCGCCCGATCTACGCCCAGACCGCGGCGTACGGCCACTTCGGCCGCGAGCTCGACGACTTCACCTGGGAGAAGACCGACCGCGCCGACGCCCTGAAGAAGGTCGCCGGGGTCTGAGGCTCCTGGTTCGGCGTCGGGCTGACCGTTCTGCGGCTGGGTCGGTCTCCGTTGGATCGGTTGCGGGTTGGTCGGTTGCGGGTTGGTCGGTTTCCCAGGTTAAGAACCCAGACTGCCTCTTCACACACCGCGCATGGTGTGTGAAGAGGCAGTTTCACTTCTTAACCTGGGAAACCGACCACCCCACCCACACCCCGCGCCGCTGTCGGGACCGGGTGAAAGCATGCGCGTGTGAGCACCGGTGAGGACGAGCAGGCGTCGTTGCTGCCCCCGCCCGAGCGGGTCCGGGTCGAGGCACGCAAGGCACGGCCGCCCAAGGTGCGCACGCCGGTGCCGCGCGCGGAGGTCGACCCCATCGCCCGGGTGCTGGTCGACGTCGCGCTGGCCCACCTCGACCGGCCCTTCGACTACGCGGTGCCCGAGACGATGGCCGCGCAGGCCCAGCCCGGGGTCCGGGTCAAGGTGCGTTTCGCCGGCCAGGACGTCGACGGTTTCGTGATCGAGCGCACCGCCACCACCGACCACACCGGCACGCTGCAGCCCCTTCGCCGGGTGGTCAGCCCCGAGCGGGTGCTCACCGACGACGTGGCTGCGCTGACCGGCGCCGTCGCGGCGAGGTACGCCGGCACCCGCTCCGACGTGCTGCGTCTCGCCGTACCCCCGCGACACGCGACCACCGAGAAGGCGCCCTCCGAACCGGCGCCCCCCGTCGAGACACAGCCGGATCCGCAGGTGGCGGCCGCCTACACCGGCGGCGAGTCGACCCTCGAGGCGCTGGCAGCGGGCGCGAGCCCGCGCGCGGTGTGGTCGGTGCTCCCCGGCGACGACTGGGCGGTGCTGCTGGCCGAGGCCGTCACGGCGACCGCAGTCTCCGGGCGTGGCGCCCTGGTCTGTCTGCCCGACCACCGCGACGTGGCCCGCCTCGACGCGGCACTGACCCTCCGGCTGGGGGAGGGTCGGCACGTGGTGCTGGCCGCGGACGCCGGCCCCGCCCGCCGCTACGCCGCCTTCCTCGCGGTCAGCCGGGGAGCGGTCCGCATCGTGATCGGCACCCGGGCCGCCGCGTTCGCGCCGGTGCGCGACCTCGGGATGGTGGCGATCTGGGACGACGGCGACGACCTCCTCGACGAGCCCCGCGCGCCTTATCCGCATGCTCGCGAGGTGCTGCTGATGCGCGCCCAGGAGACCGGGTCGGCAGCCCTGCTCCTGGCGCACGGACGCAGTGTGGAGGCCGAGTACCTCCTGCGCACCGGTTGGGCGACCGAGGTCGCCGCGCCCCGAGCCACGGTGCGAGACCGGATCGCCGTGGACGTCACCGGTGACACCGACCAGGACCTGCAGCGCGACCCCGGTGCCCGCAGCGCGCGGCTGCCCAGCGAGGCGCTGGTGCTGCTCCGCGAGACGGTCAAGGCAGGCCCGGTGCTCGTCCAGACCCCGCGGGCGGGCTATGCGACCCGGCTGGCCTGCAACACCTGCCGGACGCCGGCCGGGTGCGGCACCTGTCACGGTCCGCTGCGGCAGCGCAGTGCCACCCGGCCCCCGGAGTGCGGGTGGTGCGCCACCGCGGCGCCCGCCTGGACGTGCACCGAGTGCGGTGGTCGCGGGCTGCGGGCGCCGGTGCTCGGCGACGCCCGCACGGCCGAGGAGATCGGCCGGGCGCTGCCGGGGGTGCGGGTGAGCACCTCGTCCTCGGGTGAGCGGGTGCTGGCCGAGGTCGACGACCGGCCCGCGGTCGTGGTGGCCACGCCCGGGGCGGAGCCGGTGGCGCGCGGGGGGTACGCCGCCGTGCTGATCCTCGACGCCTGGCTGATGCTCGCCCGCTCCGACCTGCGCGCCACCGAGGAGGCCTACCGGCGCTGGGCCAACGCCGCCGCCCTGGTGCGACCGGCCTCGGCAGGCGGCCGGGTGCTGGTGGTGGGCGAGGGGGCGCACCCGGGGGTCCAGGCCCTGGTGCGCTGGGACGCCGGCGGGCTGGCGCGACGCGAGATCGAGGAGCGCCGGTCCGCGCACCTGCCGCCGGCCTCCCGGGTCGCGACGATCACCGGGGAGCCGGACGACCTGGAGGGGTCGCTGGCCGCGCTGCAGCTCCCGGCCGGTGCCGAGGTGCTCGGCCCGGTCCCGGTCGAAGGTGCCTGGGACACCCGCGAGGAGACGGTGCTGCGCTACGTCGTACGCGTCCCGCGGGCCGGTGGCCCCCAGCTCTCAGCCGCCCTGCAGGCGATGCAGGCGCACCGATCGACCCGCAAGCTGCCGCACCTGCGGGTGGAGGTGGACCCCGCGGCCCTCGGCTGACCTCCCTAGACTGGTGGGCCCGCCCTGTTCACGACCTCCGAGGAGACGACCTTGTCCATCAGGCCGATCAGGCTGTTCGGCGATCCGGTGCTGCGGACCCCGGCAGTCCCCGTGGTCGACTTCGACAAGGAGCTGCGCACGCTCGTCGCCGACCTGACCGACACCATGCTCGACGCCCCCGGGGCCGGCCTCGCCGCGCCGCAGCTGGGTGTCGGCCTGCGGGTGTTCACCTGGCACGTCGACGGCGAGCTCGGCCACCTCGTCAACCCCGACCTCACCCTGTCCGAGGAGATCCAGGACGGCCCCGAGGGCTGCCTGTCGATCCCGGAGCTGCGGATCGACTGCAAGCGGGCGTTCTCGGTGGTCGCCCGCGGCTTCGACATGTACGGCGAGCCGGTGACCATCGACGGCACCGAGATGCTCTCCCGGGCGATCCAGCACGAGACCGACCACCTCGACGGCATCCTCTTCGTGGACCGGCTCGACCGGGAGGCCCGCAGGGAGGCGATGCGCTACATCCGTGAGGCGGAGTGGTTCGGGCAGCAGGCGCCGCAGGTGAAGCTCTCACCGCACGCGACCCGCGGCCTGGGCATCTGATGCGGCTCGTCTTCGCCGGCACCCCGGAGGTCGCCCTGCCCTCGCTCGAGGCCGTCGCCGCGAGCCGCCACGAGCTCGTCGGCGTGGTCACCCGCCCCGACGCCCCGGCCGGGCGCGGGCGCCGGCTGACGGCATCGCCGGTCGGGCAGCGGGCCGAGGAGCTCGGCGTCCCCGTGCTCAAGCCGGCCCACCCGCGCGACCCGGAGTTCCAGCAGCAGCTCAAGGCGCTCCGGCCCGACTGCTGCCCGGTGGTGGCCTACGGTGCCCTGCTGCCGCAGTCGGCGCTCGACATTGCGCCCCACGGCTGGGTCAACCTGCACTTCTCGGTGCTCCCCGTCTGGCGGGGCGCCGCCCCGGTCCAGCACGCGATCTGGGCCGGTGACCAGGTCACCGGTGCGACCACCTTCCGGATCGTCAAGGAGCTCGACGCCGGCCCCACATTCGGGTTGATGACCCAGACGATCCGGCCCGAGGACACGGCCGGCGACCTGCTCGAACGCCTCGCCGAGGGTGGCGCCGGACTGCTCGTGCAGACCCTGGACGGCATCGAGGACGGCACCGTGGAGGCGCGCGAGCAGCCCACCGAGGGGCTCAGCTTCGCGCCGAAGATCCAGGTGGAGGACGCCCGGCTCGACTGGACCCGCTCCGCCATGGCGCTCGACCACCAGGTGCGTGCGTGCACGCCGGACCCCGGCGCCTGGTCGACCCACGAGGGTGAGCGGATCAAGCTCGGCCCGGTGCGGCCCGTCGGTCGGGAGCGCCTGGCTCCCGGCGAGCTGGAGGTCACCCGCAACGCGGTCTTCGTCGGCACCGGCACCGGGCCCGTGCAGCTCGGACGGGTCAAGGCGTCGGGCAAGAAGGAGATGGACGCAGCCGACTGGGCCAGGGGAGCACGCCTCGAGAGCGGCGCCCGGTTCGGCCAGTAGGCTCCCCGGATGACCAGCCGCAGCTCCCGCCAGGCCCGCCCGGCCGACGTCGACGAGATCTGCGCTTCGCTGCCCGAGACCGTCCTGGGCACGTCCTGGGGCGACGTTCCCACCTGGCTGGTCCCCCGGGAGAAGGGCAAGGGCTTCGTGCTCTACCGCAAGCCGCACAAGTCCGCGGTGCACCCCGACACGGGACGGCAGTACGACGACCTGCTCGTGATCCGCACTGCCGACGCCGCGGACAAGCAGGCGCTCGTCGAGGGCGACGGTCCGTTCTTCACCATCGACCACTTCCGGACCTTCAACGCGGTGCTCGTCCAGCAGTCCAGGCTGGGCGAGATCAGCAGGCAGGAGCTGGCCGAGGTGATCACCGACGCGTGGCGAGCCGTGGCGCCGACGAAGCTGGTCCGCGAGCACGACGCGTGAGCGGCCACCCCCGGCCGAAGGGTCGCGTCGACGCACCCCGGCTCGCGGCCTACGACGTGCTGGAGGCGGTCCGGACCGACGACGCCTACGCCAACCTGGTGCTCCCGCGACTGCTGCGCGAGCGCGGCATCGAGGGGCGCGACGCCGCCTTCAGCACCGAGCTCGTCGGGGGGACCCTGCGCGGGCTCCGGTCCTACGACGCGGTGATCGACCACCTGGCCGGTCGCGGACCCGACCCGGGGGTGCGCGACGCACTGCGCCTGGGCGCCCACCAGCTCCTGGGGATGCGGGTCCCCGACCACGCGGCCGTCACCAGCACGGTCGAGCTGGTGCGCACCCGGATCGGCCACAAGCCGGCCGGGTTCGCCAACGCGGTGATGCGCCGGATCGCCGCCCGCGACCTCGACGGCTGGATGGACGAGCTCGGCGCCTCGCTCGCCGTACGCCACTCGCACCCGGACTGGGTCGTCGAGGCGCTCACCCGCTCCCTGGGCCGGCCCGAGGAGCTCACCGCGCTGCTCGCCGCCGACAACGCGCGTCCGGCGGTGACCCTCGTCGCGCGGCCCGGTCACTCGACCGTCGCCGAGCTCGGCGGCGAGCCGTTCGCGATCTCGCCGCTCGCGGCCGTCCTCGAGGGTGGCGACCCCGGAGCCGTGCCCGCCGTGCGGGAGGGCCGCGCCGGGGTCCAGGACGCCGGATCACAGCTGGTGGCGCTGGCCTTGTCCCGCGCACCCCTGACCGGTGACGATGACCGCTGGCTGGACCTGTGCGCCGGACCGGGCGGCAAGGCCGCGCTGCTGGCGGCCCTGGCGTCGCAGTCGGGTGCCCGGCTGCTGGCGAACGAACGCGCACCGCACCGCTCCAAGCTCGTCGCCCAGGCACTGCGCGCCACCGGTGGCCTGGTCGTCACCGGCGACGGCACCCGCCCGCCCTGGCCTGAGGGGACCTTCGACCGGGTGCTGGTCGACGCCCCCTGCTCGGGCCTGGGTGCGCTGCGTCGACGCCCGGAGAGCCGGTGGCGGCGTACGCCGGCGGACGTCGGTGAGCTCGTGCCGCTGCAGCGGGCGCTGCTGGGCAGTGCGCTGGACTCGGTCAGGCCCGGTGGTGTCGTGCTCTACGCGACCTGCTCGCCGGTTCTCGAGGAGACCACGGAGGTGGTCGTGGCGGTGCTCGGGTCCCGCACCGACACCCGGCTGGAGAGCGCTCTGGCCCTCGTGCCCGAGGCAGCGGACGCCGAGTCGGCGCACCTGCCCGGAGCGGTCCAGCTGTGGCCGCACCGGCACGGCACCGACGCCATGTTCATGGCGTTGCTGCGCCGCAGCGGCTGAGCATCGTCGCCCACCACCCGAAGCGCGAGGATTGTCGAGTTTCGTGGCGTTGTCGTCGCTGCCCAAGTGGCGCATGCTCGTGGTGTTGCCTTTCGACGGGGGGGGTCGTGGTGCACGAGTCGGGCATTGTCGAGGACCTGGAGCGCGGTGAGCACCGCGTGGGCGCGGGTCGCGCGGAGCAGGTCACGCCCGCGGGGCGTATCTGCGTGAGCGTCCCACCCCAGTGGACGTGGTCAGAGAAGCTGTCGTTGCTGAGTCCGGACGAGGACGTCGCGATCGACGCGGACATCGATCGCCTGTCCGAGGTCGTCACCGTCGAGGAGATCGCGGAGGCGGCCGGTGACCGGCTGCGGTCCAGCATCGCCGGCTACGAGGAGATCCGGCTCGAGCGCGTCGTCCTCCTCGGTGCGGAGACGGCGCTTCTCCGTGAGTTCCGATGCACCTTGGAGGGGGAGGCCAGGACTCGGGTGATGCAGGTCTACGCCGTCCTCGGAGACCGCAGGCTCAGGGCCAGCGCGACCGTGCCCGAGGAGCTGGCCTCCACGTCGCGGCGCGCGGACATGCTGCGAACCCTGCTCTCGCTCTCGGTCAGCGCCGAGTGATGTCCGAGCTGCTGGCACGGCAGTTCTCCGAGCTGCTGGTCCCTGCACCCGACGTCGAGCTCGCCGGCGAGGTGAGCGAGGAGGTGCTGGGCGACCAGCTGCGTCGGTGGGCCCGCCTGGAGGACTGGCAGCATGCCTCGCGCTTCGCACGCGAGCTGGCGACACGGGATCCCAGCGACCCCGAGCGCCTTCGGGAGGCAGCCCAGTACTCGGCGATGGCGGGCGAGGACGAGGTGTGCGTCCAGCTCTGGACCCGGCTCGCCAAGGTCGCCTCGCTGACGCACGACGACATCCGCAACAAGATCGCGGCCCTCGTCCGTCTGGGCGCACTCACCCAGGCGGCTCACGAGGTCGCGGAGGCGCGGCTGGAGAGCTCGGGCTCGTGGGAGGCGGCGGACTTCGCCGCCAGGGCCTGGTGGGAGCTCAAGACCCGGGTCTCGCCAAAGGGGTCGAACGACCGCGACGTCGAACACCGGGAATGGTGCGAACGCGCGCTGCGCGCCACGATCGCCATGGTCGACCTGGTGACCGACGAGCACACGGGCGTGGCGCTCCTGGAGAGGTTGTGGGAGTGGCGCTTCGCAGCGGATTGCGAGCTCTCCGAGGACCTGGTCGCGGAGATCGTCGCGCAGACCAAGCGGGTCGCCGAGGCGTCGCCGCTGCCGGGGGTCCCAGCGGGTACGCACTGGCCACGCTGTCGCAGCTACGCCGCGTTGATGCTGGGCCAGGACCACCCGAACTGGAGCCTGCGCAGCACCGAGAGCCACACCCCCAGTGTGGAGATGACCGAGGCACGCATCAACTGTCACTTCGTCCTCCAGGACTTCCAGGCGGCGATGGCCGAGCTCGACCACCTGGTCAGCATCTGGGGATCGCCCCGTCAGCTCGTGCCCGACAGCCTCCTGAGGTTCCAGTGGGCGCGGACCCTGCTCGAGGTGGGACGGCTGCAGGAGGCCGAGGACGAGTGCCGCGAGGTCCTCGCCGAGCTGGAGCAGCTCGAGCAGCTCGCCGTCGCGGAGACTGAGGGCGACGACGCGGGCGAGACCGAGGACGCGCAGGTGGCAGCGAAGCACGGCAAGTGGGCCCGGGTCAGGCTGTTCCGGTGCTTCTACATCATCGATCTCGCCAGGATCGCTTCGCTCACCGGTCGCTACACCGATGCGTGGACAGGGTTGCGAGAGGCGGTGGCCCTGGACCACGACGAGCTCGACTCCTCAACTCGGCTCCTGCTCCAGCACGTGGCCGTGGTGACCGCCGGCGACGTACGCAGCGCGGCCGCTGCCCTGGGTGCGGTCGGCCGGTTGACCGACCCACGCTCCTCGATGGAGGGGGGTCAGCTCGACACCACCTACATCGAGGCGAGCCTGCGGACCGCTGGGCGCTGGGAGAGCGCCGAGGGAACCTGGGAGTGCCTGACCGGGTCCCGCCTGACGCCCGAGGAGGCCCAGGAGATGCGGCAGGCACGTGCTCGCGGGCTCGCGATGGCGCGAGCGCAGCTCTCACGCAGCCAGGACGGCGAGGGACTGGCCCAACGGCTCCGTCTTGCCCTCTTCGCCGGTGACGAGCTCCAGGCGGAGGTCCTCGCGCGGGCGCTGCCGCGCGACCTGACCAGACGATGGGACGGCCGCGTTCTGCGCGCCGTCACGGCGCTCCAGGGTGGTCGCGACCGCGAGGCGCTCAAGCTGATGCGCCTCGTGATGGCGGAGCGGCGCTTCGACATCGACCTGCGCGTGCTCTACGCCCACTCCGCCCTGCTGGCCGGGGAGGTGGACGAGGCCGCGCAGGAGTGCCTGGAGATCGTGGAGATGGTGCCGGAGAACGTCCTGGCCCGAGTGGTGAGAGCCGAGTGCTCCTTCGAGCTGGCGCTGCGACGCGGTCCCCGCGACGACGGGTCGCGCAGTCAGGAGATCGAGGCCAACGAGGCTGCCGCGATGGAGAACGTCCAGCAGCTGATCGTGGCCGTCGCGGAGTACCACCAGGCCGTTGTCCTCGACACCCGGACCAAGCGCTTCCTCGCCTCCGGTGCCATCACCACCCCCGAGCGACTGGGGTCCGACGTCTTGACCCCTCGACAGGTGATGCAGGTGTGCCGGCGCGGGCTGCACGCGGCCGTGATCGCCCAGGAGGGTGTGGACCGGCTCGGACTGACCCGGGACCGGACGATGGAGCGGCAGGCCTGCGAACTGGTCCGCTGCATGCGGTCCAACCATCCCGCCCAGCCGTGCAAGCCGTGCGAAGCCGACCGGCGCGGCTGGGCGCTGGACTGGGTTCATCGTGCCCGTCGCCACCTGGGCGACCGCGACGAGCCGGCCAGGCTCGCGCACCTGATGACCGGCTACCGGCGCGCCAGGAGACTGCGGATCCTCCAGTCGGCGGCCTCGGTGACTCTCGGTCTCGTGCTGGCCGCATCGGTGCTCTTCGACGTGGCCCAGGTCAACGAGCGCGTTCCCGGCCTGGGCATCGCCGCGGTACGTGCCACCACGCTGGCCTTCGGGTTCCTGCTCGTGATGGTGCCCTTCGTGCACAGCATCAAGGTGGGCAACTTCGAGTTGCACCGCCCAGACCGCGCTCCGCCGATCCTGGGGCGGTCGAAGGCACTACGGGCGAGCAGCGTGCTCCAGCGCAACGCCCTCCTGACCACGACCACGTCCCTGCTGCCGAGCATGCCGGCCCAGCTCGAACGCAAGGGGGCCTCGACCGACGAGCCGGCACCGGAGGTCTCGGACGAGGGGCTGGGCGACGGGGTGAGCCAGCCGAGGCCGGCGTCGGCTGCCGAGGCAGCCGCGGGGGCAGTGGTGGCTCCGGGGCGCAGGGACCAGGTCGGGATCTAGGCTGCGGTGCGGGCGCCCGCCACCGTGCCCAGGACGGCGGCGAGGAGGAGCGGCAACCCGATCGTGAGCAGTCCGAGCAGGCCCATCAGCGCCAGGCCGGCGCTCGCGGCGAACAGCACCGGGCGGCGATGAGGCCCGCGGGTGACGCCGTACCCCAGCCCGGCCGAGGCCAGCGCGACCACGAGCACGAACCACCAGGGCAGGCGATCGTCCTGCGCACCCGTGATCGCGAAGCCGACGGCCAGCACGGTGAGTGCCAGCACCGAGGCGGCTGCCGCCAGGACACGCGCGATCATCCCTGGAGTATGCGCCGCACGAGCCGGGGCGCTCGTCACCCGCCCCCGCCTCTAGGATCGAGCCACCATGGGCCTCCAGATCACACCGAGCATCCTCAACGCCGACCTCTCCCGTCTCGCCGACGAGGTGGCCAGGATCCCCAGCGCCGACTGGGTGCACGTCGATGTGATGGACAACCACTTCGTGCCCAACCTGACCCTGGGCCTGCCGGTCTTCGAGAGCCTCGCGAAGGCCACCGACCTGCCCCTGGACGTCCACCTGATGATCGCCGACCCCGACCGCTGGGCCCCGGCGTACGCCGAGGCGGGAGCCGGCTCGGTCACCTTCCACGCGGAGGCCGCGGCAGCTCCGGTGCGGCTCGCCCGTGAGCTGCGGTCCAAGGGCGCCAGAGCCTCGATGGCGCTCAAGCCGGCGACTCCGGTGGAGCCCTTCGCCGATCTGCTCGGCGAGCTCGACATGCTGCTGCTGATGACGGTCGAGCCCGGGTTCGGCGGCCAGAAGTTCCTCGACCTGTGCCTGCCCAAGATCCGGCGGGCCCGGGAGCTGATCTCCGCGGCCGGTCTCGAGGTGTGGCTCCAGGTCGACGGCGGGGTCTCGCTGGAGACCATCGAGCGCTGCGCCGAGGCCGGTGCCGACGTCTTCGTGGCGGGCTCGGCCGTCTACTCCGCCGAGGACCCCGACCAGATGGTGCAGGAGCTGCGCTCGGCCGCGGCCGCCGCCGCGGCCCCGGGCGCCTAGGTCGCGCACGCCAGCGATATTCGATCCGGGCGTGACCGGCGGCGTCTCGCTTCGTTGAGCCATGCACAACCGCCCCGGACCCTCCGACAGACCCGGAGGACTCGTGCCGCGGCGGACTCGGGCAAGGAGCTCAACAGTGCGACTGCGCATCCCCACTTCCATGGCAGCCGGAGCGGCAGCGATCCTGGCGCTCGGCCTCGCGGTCCCCGGCCCCGCTCAGGCGTCCCCGGACCCGGCGGGACTCTCGCCGTACCTCAGCAGCCACCTCGGCTCGCTGAACGGACCCACCACCGTCCTCGTCCACGGGGCGAGGCTGGAGGACGCCGAGCGTGCGGTCTCCGCCACCGGCATGGCCAAGCGGATCACCTTCGAGCGGATCGGCGTCGTCGGTGCCAAGGGCACCCGCAGCCAGATCGAGGCGCTGCGCACCCAGCCGGGTGTGGAGTACGTCGAGGCCGGTGACCAGCCGATCGAGTACTTCCAGATGACCTCCAACCAGGCCACGCGCGGCTACGAGGCCACCCAGACCCTCACCGGCGCCGATGGCACCGCGCTGACCGGCACGGGTGTCTCCGTGGGCGTCATCGACTCCGGGGTCGACCCCACCCACCCCTACTTCAAGGAGGCCGACGGCAGCAGCGCCGTGGTGGCCAACCTGAAGGCGTTCTGCGACCCGTTCGAGGTCGCGTGCTCGGTGCAGCGGATGCCGAGCTCCGCCGACACCGACACCTTGTCCGCAGGAGGACACGGCACCCACGTCAACGGCATCGTCGCCGGCCGGCCCACCACCCTGACCGACGGCTCGAAGCTCCAAGGGGCGGCGCCCGGCGCGAAGCTGGTCTCGGTCTCCACCGGGGCCGGGCTCGTCATCATCGGTGCCGACGCCGCGCTCAACTGGGTGCTGGAGAACCACGCTGCACCCTGCGGCGCGGGCGTCCCGGCGACCACCTGCCCGCCGATCAAGGTCACGAACAACTCCTACGGTCCGATCGGCGGTGGAGAGTTCGACCCGCAGTCGGCCACGGTGAAGCTTCAGCGCGCCCTGGCGGCCGACGGCGTGGTCACGGTGTGGGCCAACGGCAACGACGGTGGTGACGGCACGACGAGCAACTCCAACCCCGCGGGCATGGACCCGACCGGCGGCATCGTCTCGGTGGCCTCCTACAACGACTTGAACAGCGGCACCCGCGACGGCAAGGTCTCGACGTTCTCCTCGCGCGGTCAGGCCGGTGACCAGTCCACCTACCCGGACATCTCCGCCCCCGGCGACAAGATCACCTCCTCGTGCCGGCCCTACCTGGTGATCTGCTCCACCGGCCGGGACCCGCGCAACGGCCCCGCCGCCACCGACGTCGCAACCTTCAACACGATCAGCGGAACGTCGATGGCGGCGCCGCACATCGCAGGCATCGTGGCGCAGCTCTTCCAGGCCAACCCGTCGGCGACTCCGGCCCAGGTCGAGGACGCGATCAAGACCACGGCGTACAAGTACACCGACGGTGCGCCCTACGAGAGCGGTGCGCTCGGCACCACCAGCTTCGACAAGGGCTACGGTCTCGTCGACGTGGTGGCTGCCGCCACAGCCGTCCGGCCCGCCCCGGTCGCGACCACGGGCAAGCCCAAGAAGGGCAAGAAGAAGTAGTCCGCGCGCTGACCGCGCACTCTGCGTGAGCTCGGCGTCGTCGCTCAGACGGCGCCGAGCTTCACGGGGTTCCGGATGATGTACAGGGCGGTGACCTGCTCGCCCTCGACCGTCAGGAACATCACGGCATCCACTCCGGCCGGGTCGGTCATCACGATCGCGGGCTCACCGTTGACGCGACGCAGCTCGGGCACCACACCGTTGGCCGTCGCGCGGCCGAGCACGCCGAGCATCCAGCGCACGACCTTGTCCGCGGACTCGATCGGTCGCAGCGCCGCCTGCTTGATGCCGCCGCCGTCGGTGACCAGCACCACGTCCGGGGCCAGCAGCCGCAGGAGCTCCTCGAGGTCGCCGCCCGCCGCGGCGGTCATGAAGCGCGCGGTCACCCGCCGGTGCCGCTCGGCGTCGACGACCTGTCGCGGCCGGCGTGAGCGCACGTGGGAACGCGCGCGGTGCAGCACCTGCCGCACGGCCGCGGGGCTGCGGTCGAGGACCTCGGCGATCTCGGGGGCAGAGAGCGCGAAGACCTCGGCGAGGACGAAGGCGGTGCGCTCCAGGGGGCTCAGCGACTCCAGGACGATCAGCATCGCCATCGAGACCTCGTCAGCCAGCTCGGCCGCCTCCTCGCTCTCGTTGCTGGTGGCCACCGGCTCGGGCAGCCACGGCCCGACGTAGGCCTCCTTGCGGGTGGTCAGCTGGCGCAGCCGGTTCAGTGCGAGCCGGCTGGTGACCGTCAACAGGTAGGCACGCGGCTCCTCGACCTCGCCGTGGGTGACCCCCGACCAGCGGATCCACGCCTCCTGGACGACGTCCTCGGCCTCGACCCGGCTCCCGAGGATGCGGTAGGCCGCGCCGAGGAGCGTGCTCCGGTGCTGCTCGAAGAGCTCGGTGCTCTCGTCGGTCATCGGTGCGCTCACGTCCCCGTTCACCTCGGCGGCATCTCACAACGGTCGCTGAACCCCTGACTGGTCAGTCCGAGGGCGGAGTTGGTCCTGGACCGGAGGTTCTCGACCGAGATCATCTCAGTCAGCTCGATCAGCTGGGCGTCGTCCAGGTCCTCGCGCAACGAGGACACCATCTCGTCGGTCACCGTGGGCGGCGTGGCCGTCATCGACTCGGCGTACTCCAGCACCTTGCGCTCCAGCGGGGTGTACGCCGTGCTCTCGCGCCACCGGGTGAGGTCCTCGAGCTTGACGGCCGGCATCCCGGCGCTGCGGGAGAGGTAGTAGCCGAAGTCCATGCACCAGCTGCAGCCGATCTGTGCGGCCACCCTGGCAGTGGCAAGCTGCTTGAGGCCGGGGTCGAGCTCCGCCCACTTCTCGATGCCGAGCTCGAAACGGGCCAGGGAGAACAGCACCCTGCGGTGGGGCACCAGGGCGAGCATCGGCTCGATCTCGGCACCGTAGCGCCGTCGGCTGACCAGCTTGAGCAGGCCGGCCACCCGGTTTCCGGGGTGCTCCAGGGGCACCCGGGCGGTGCGGCTGGCGGGGGCGGTGCTGCGGACGGACGGTCCGGTCGTGGTCATCGGGTGCTCCTCGGAGTCGGCGTTTCGGTCACCATGAGGACCCGCCCCGTGGTCGAGGTGTGACATCGCGGCCTCCGGAACTGGTCGGGACCGGGTCACACGCGCGGGCGGGCCCGTCCTGAAGCTGCTGTGGGACCGAGAACCTGGACGGGGGAGGGGTGCTGGGTGAGCGACGTCACGCGACCCTGCCACGACCTGCTGTGGCAGACTTCGGGTGACGAGTGAGAACTCGCGTGCTCTGGGGGCGGTGAAAGTCCGCACCGGCGGTGAAAGTCCGCGACCCGGTCACCTCCAGTGACCGGTTGACCAGGTGGAACTCCTGGACCGACGGTCAAAGTCCGGATGAGAAGACGCACGCACCGCCTGGTTGCCGGTTTCGCCGACCCAGGTCGTCCCCCCGAGTCCGTGAGCCGGACCGGAGAGGTGACATGCAGTTCAGTCCAGCAGAGCAGCACGCGATGCGCCGCGCGCTCGAGCTCGCGGCCACCCCGGGGGTGCCGCTCGGTCCCAACCCTCGCGTCGGGTGCGTGCTGCTCGATGCCGACGGCAACGCCGTGGCGGAGGGCTACCACCGCGGTGCCGGGACGCCCCATGCGGAGGCCGCTGCCCTGACCGAGGCCGGTGCCGCCGCCCGCGGTGCCACGGCCGTGGTCACCCTCGAGCCCTGCAACCACACAGGACGCACGGGGCCCTGCGCCCAGGCGCTGGTCGCTGCGGGGGTGGCACGCGTCGTCTTCGCCCAGCCCGACCCGAACCCGGTCGCGGCCGGGGGAGAGCGGACCCTGCGCGAGGCCGACATCGAGGTCGACTACGGACTGCACGAGCGCGAGGCGCGCGAGCTCAACCGCGCCTGGACGTTCGCGATGGAGCACCACCGCCCGTTCGTGACCTGGAAGCTGGCCACCACCATCGACGGCCGTAGCGCCGCGTCAGACGGCACCAGCCGCTGGATCACCTCGAGGGCCGCGCGCGTCGACAGCCACCGCCTGCGCGCGCAGTGCGACGTGATGCTGGTCGGCACCGGCACCGTCGAGACCGACGACCCCGAGCTGACGGTGCGCGACGAGTACGGCGACCCGCTGCTGCACCAGCCGATGCGGGCGGTGATGGGCCTGCGCGAGCTCGACCCCGGGCTCCGGGCCTTCAACACGGCGGCCGAGACCGTGCACCTGCGCACCCGGGACCCGTGGGAGGCGCTGGAGCTGCTGCACGCCCGCGACCGGCAACACGTGTTCCTCGAGGGCGGACCCCGCTTGGCGGCCGCCTTCCTCACCGCCGGACTGGTCGACGAGGTCGTCGCGTACGTCGCGCCGGCGCTGCTCGGTGCCGGGACGCCGGCCGTCGGCGACCTCGGGATCGGCACGATCGAGCACGCCGCCCGGCTGCGCCTGCAGGGCGTGACCACAGTCGGGACCGGCGAGGAGACCAACGTCCGGCTGACGATGACCCCGGCGCGCAACCGGCTCGGGACCACCGGCCAGGAGAGGATCTAGATGTTCACCGGCATCATCGAGGAGCTCGGCACGGTCGAGGCCCTGGAGGACCAGGGGGACGCCGTGCGGCTCACGGTGCGCGGGCCGGTCGTGACCGGCGACGCCGCCCTCGGCGACTCGATCTCGGTCGACGGCTGCTGCCTGACCGTGGTCACCCACCAGGACTCGGCCTTCACCGCCGACGTGATGCGCGAGACCCTGGAGAAGACCTCGCTGGGCTCGCTCGGGCCCGGGACACGGGTCAACCTCGAGCGTGCGGTCACGCCGGCCACCCGGCTCGGCGGCCACATCGTGCAGGGTCACGTCGACGGGACCGGAGCGGTGCTGCGGCGTACCCCCAGCGAGCACTGGGAACTGGTCGAGATCTCGCTGCCGCCGGAGCTCGCCCACTACCTCGTGGCCAAGGGGTCGATCACCGTGGACGGCATCTCGCTGACCGTGGTCGACGCCGGTCCGGACCGGTTCAGCGTGAGCCTGATCCCGGAGACCCTGGCCCGCACCACGCTGGGCTTCAAGCAACCAGGCGACGTCGTCAACCTCGAGGTGGACGTGATCGCGAAGTACGTCGAGAAGATGGTGAACAGGTGAGCGCGACAGTGCCCCAGGGGCGGATCCGGCTGGACAGCGTCGAGGACGCGGTCGCAGCGATCGCGGCGGGCAAGGCGGTCGTCGTCGTCGACGACGAGGACCGTGAGAACGAGGGGGACCTGATCTTCGCGGCCAGCAAGGCCACCCCGGAGCTGATGGCGTTCACGATCCGGCACTCCAGCGGGGTGATCTGCGTGCCGATGCCGGCCGAGATGCTCGACCGGCTCGAGATCCCGCTGATGACGCCGCACAACAAGGACAAGCTGCGCACGGCGTACACGATCTCGGTGGACGCCCGCGACGGCGTCTCCACCGGCATCTCCGCGGCCGACCGCGCGCACACCGCGCGCGTGCTCGCCGACTCGGCGACCGAGCCGTGGGAGCTGACCCGCCCCGGACACGTGTTCCCGCTGCGCTACCGCGAGGGCGGGGTGCTCAACCGTCGCGGCCACACCGAGGCGGCCGTCGACCTGGCCCGGATCGCGGGGCTCACCCCGGCCGGGGTGCTGGTCGAGGTGGTCAACGACGACGGCACCATGAAGCGCGCCCCCGCGCTGCGCGAGTTCTGCGACGAGCACGGCCTGATGATGATCTCGATCGAGCAGCTGGTGCACCACCGGCGGCGCACCGAGACGCACGTGCTGCGGGTCGCGGAGACGGTGCTGCCCACCAGCCACGGGCCGTTCACTGCCTTCGGCTACCGGATCACCGTCGACGAGAGCGAGCACGTCGCGCTGGTGTACGGCGACCCGGCCGACCTGCGCTCGGGCGAGCCGGTGCTGACCCGGGTGCACAGCGAGTGCCTCACCGGGGACGTCTTCGGCTCCGAGCGGTGCGACTGTGGGCCCCAGCTCGACGAGGCGATGGACCTGATCGTCAAGGAGGGCAGGGGAGTGGTGATCTACCTGCGCGGCCACGAGGGACGCGGGATCGGGCTGCTCGCGAAGCTACAGGCCTACCAGCTCCAGGACGGCGGTCGCGACACCGTCGACGCCAACCTCGACCTCGGCCTGCCTGCGGACGCCCGCCACTACGGCGCCGCGACCCAGATCCTCAACGACCTCGGCGTGCGTTCGGTGCGGCTGCTGACCAACAACCCGGCGAAGACCGCGAGCCTGGAGTCCTACGGCATCGAGGTCGTCGAGCGGGTGGGGCTGACACCGCGGCCCAACGACCACAACCTGACCTACCTGCTGACCAAGCGTGACCGGATGGGACACCAGATGCCCCACCTGCACGAGCACCCGGAGAACGGTGGGGCCCGATGAGCGGCGACGGCAGCCCGCACGAGGAGCCCGTCGACTGCAGCGACCTCAGGGTCGCGGTGGTGGCGGCCAGCTGGCATCAGCAGGTGATGGACGGCCTGCTCGCCGGCGCCCACGAGGCCCTCACCGCCTACCAGGTCGAGTCGGTCGAGGTCGTCCGCGTGCCGGGCTCCTTCGAGCTGCCTGTCGTGGCTCAGGCACTGGCGAGGCAGGGCTACGACGCGGTGGTCGCCCTCGGGGTGGTGATCCGCGGCGGCACCCCGCACTTCGAGTTCGTCTGCGCCGCCGCCACCGACGGCCTCAACCGGGTCGCCCTCGACACCGGGGTGCCGATCGGCTTCGGGCTGCTCACCTGCGAGACCGAGCAGCAGGCGCTGGACCGGGCCGGGCTCGACGCAAGCAGCGAGAGCAAGGGCTACGAGGCCACCTCCGCGGCGCTGGTCACCGCACGGACCTTGCGTCGGCTCGCCGGCTGAGACCGCCTAGGCTGGTGGGCGTGAAGACGTTCGAGGAGCTCTGGGCCGAGCTGAGTGAGAAGGCCGCCACCCGCCCGGAGGGATCCGGCACCGTGGTCGCGCTCGACGCCGGCGTGCACGCGATCGGCAAGAAGCTGGTCGAGGAGGCCGCCGAGTCGTGGATGGCTGCCGAGCACGAGGGGCCTGAGCGGGCGGCCGAGGAGATCAGCCAGTTGCTCTACCACGCACAGGTGCTGATGCTCGCCTCCGGAATCTCGCTCCACGACGTCTACACCCACCTCTGAGGATCCCCATGAACGACCAGCCCCTGCTCCGGATCGCGCTCCCCAACAAGGGATCGCTGTCCACGGCTGCCTCGGAGATCCTGCGCGAGGCGGGCTACCGCCAGCGCTCGGACCCCAAGCAGCTGACCGTGCTCGACTCCGCCAATGGCGTCGAGTTCTTCTACCTGCGGCCCCGCGACATCGCTCTCTACGTCGGCGAGGGCACCCTCGACGTCGGGATCACCGGCCGTGACCTGCTGCTGGACTCGGGCGCCAAGGCCGAGGAGGTCCGCTGTCTCGGCTTCGGCCACTCCCGGTTCCGCTTCGCCGCCCGCCCGGGCACCCTGCCCTCCCTCGACGACCTCGCCGGCAAGCGGATCGCGACCTCCTATGTCGGGGTCGTACGCCGACACCTCGAGGAGCGCGGCATCGAGGCGGACGTGATCCGTCTCGACGGGGCCGTCGAGACCAGCATCCAGCTCGGCGTCGCCGACGTGATCGCCGACGTCGTCGAGACCGGCAGCACCCTGAAGGCGGCCGGCCTGGAGATCATCGGCGAGGTGATCCTGGAGTCCGAGGCGGTGCTGATCACCCGCGCGGGCGGGGTCGAGCCCGCCGGCTTCGAGATCTTCAAGCGCCGCCTCGACGGCGTCCTGGTCGCCCGCACCTACGTGATGATGGACTACGACGTGCCCGAGACCTCCGTCGAGCAGGCCGTCGCCCTCACGCCCGGCCTCGAGGGCCCGACGATGTCTCCGCTGCACCGCGAGGGCTGGGTCGCCGTACGCGCCATGGTGCCGCGCGACGGCGCCCAGAAGCTGATGGACGAGCTCTACGAGGTCGGTGCGCGCGCCATCTTGCTCACCGATATCCATGCCTGCCGGCTCTGAGTCCCGGCCGGACACCCCGGCCCCGGCGCTGCCGCACACCTGGCGTCCCTTCGGGGTCCGGGTCGCGGTGTGGGTCCTCGGCGGGCTGCTGCTGGCGCTGATCGTCGCGGTCTGGATCGGGCTGGGTGCCGAGGTTCGGGGCCAGTTCACCATCTTCCAGCGCGGGACCCTGGTGTTCATGGCGCTGCTGCTCTTCGGCTCCTACAACGCGCTGGTCCGGTCCCGGGTCACCGCCACCGACGGCGGGTTGACGGTGGTCAACGGCTACCGCAAGCGCGCCTACGAGTGGTCGCAGGTGATCGGGGTCTCACTGCGCCGGGGCGCGCCCTGGGGCACTCTCGACCTCTCCGACGGCACCACGATCTCCCTGATCGGGGTGCAGGGCTCCGACGGTGAGCGTGCCCGGCGGGCCGTCCGTGAGCTGCGCGCCGTGATCGCTGCGCACACGCCAGACTGATAACCGGGTGCGCCTGAGGCGGGGAGTCCCTAGCATCGACGAGGTGAGCGACTTCTCCACCCGCCCGGTCCGCCACGACGACGCACGGGCACTGAGCGACCTGCTGGCCGCGGCCGAGGCGGTCGACCACACCGAGGAGTACTACTCGGTCGAGGACGTGGTCGAGGAGCTCGAGAACCCGATGATCGACCCCGCACGCGACTGGCTGGTCGTGGAGCGCGGCGGTCAGGTCGTGGGCCAGAGCAGGCTGTTGCCCCGTGCGCCGTCCGGGGGAGTGGTCAGCCTGTCCGTCGACGGTGTCGTCCACCCCGACCACCGGCGGACCGGGATCGGCTCCCACGTCGTACCGCTGATGGTGGCGCGGGCGGGCGAGTACGCCCGCGAGCGCGGCCTGCAAGCCGTGATCAGCGGCAGCGCTCCCTCCACCAACAGCGACCTGGCATCGGTCTTCGCGGCCAGCGGGCTGCGCCCGGAGCGGTGGGCCTTCACGATGGAGGCCGACCTGCGCGCCCACGGGGTGATCCCCGAGGAGCCGACGGTCCCCGACGGCTACGTCCTGTCCACCTGGGAGGGGGTCGACCACGAGGAGATGCGGGCCGCGCACAATGTGGCCTTCGTCGGCCACTACGGCTTCACGCCGTGGAGTGAGCAGATGTGGCGGCAGTGGGTCTCCGGCAACCGCAGCTTCCGGCCCGGGCTGAGCCTGGTCCTGCGGCACGCCGGGGGTGAGGTCGCGGCGTACCTCCAGACCGGCGAGTACGAGGAGACCTTCGAGGTCACCGGCAAGAGGGACGCCTACGTGGCCAAGCTGGGCACCGCACCCGGGCACCGCCGCCGCGGCCTGGCCAGCGTCCTGCTCGGGATCGCCCTGCGCAGCTACCAGCGGGCGGGCTTCGACCAGGCGTCGCTCGGCGTCGACTCCGAGAACCCGACCGGTGCCCTGGCGATCTACGAGCGTGCCGGGTTCCGGACCAAGGTCCGCTGGACCGACTACACGTCGGTCGAGGACTGAGCCAGCGGCAGCTCTGCCCGCACCGAGCCGCCGGACGGGGTGCTTCCCGCGACCAGGCTCCCGCCGAGCTCCTCGGCACGTTCTCGCATCGACGCCAACCCGACCCCCGCACGCCACTCGCCGCTCGTGGGTGCGCGGTCGGTGACCTCCACGGTCAGCGTCGGCCCGCAGCGGGTCAGGGCCACGGTCGCCTCGCGGCTGCCGGTGTGCCGCGCGACATTGGTCAGTGCCTCCACCGCGATCCGGTAGGCCGCCACCTCCACCGCGGCCGGCAGCTGCCCGAGGTCCTCGGCCCGCACCACCGTGTGCAGCAGGTCGCCGGAGCGGCCGCGCATCGAGGCGGCCGCCTGGGTCACCGCACCCGCGAGTCCGAGCTCGTCGAGCGCCGGCGGCCGCATCGCATACACCAGCTCCCGGATCGACTCGATCGCCTGGGTGGTCTCCGCCCGCAGCGTCTCCAGCAGCCTCTCGGTGGCGCGGGCATCGGACCCGGCGAGGTTGCTGGCCGCGTCGGCGGTGAACGCGATGCCGGTCAGCCGCGGTCCGAGGCCGTCGTGGAGGTCCCGGCGCAGGCGACGACGCTCCTCCTCCCGGGCGGCGATGGTCTGCTGGCGGGACTGCTGCAGGTCCGCGGCCAGGGCGCTGGCCCTCAGCGACTGGGCCAACAGGGGGGTGGCGATGTCGAGCACCTGGCGCTCAGCGCTCGAGAGCCCGACATCGCCGGCGCGGAGCCCGACCTCCAGCTCGACCGACCGTCCGGTCGTGGCCGGCAGCGTCCGGAGCTCGGTGTTGGCCACCCGCGTGCCGGAGGCGACGGTCACCTCGTCGTCGACGCGCAGGGCGGCGTAGGGCAGCACCAGGGCCTCCCGGATCGCCCGCAAGGCCACGAGGGGGTCCTCGCCGATGCGTTCGGAGACGAGGCCCGCCGCGTCCAGCGGATCGGGGCGTACGCCGAACAGCAGCTCGTCCACGACGCCGCGGAAGACCACCTGCATCGGGTGGAATGTGGCCGCGAGCACCGTGGCGAACAGGCCGAGCACCGCAACCGTCGGGGGCCTGCCGTCGCCGAGCTGCTCCAGGAAGGACGCCACCCCGATGAAGATGGCGAGGTAGGCGACCGCGGCGGTCAGGTAGGTGACCACGGGCACCACCAGCGCACGGGCGTCGGCGATGTCCGGACGTGCGGCACCGACGTAGAGGGCGGGTCCGACCACCACGAAGGCCGTCTCGGCTCCGACCGCGCCGGTTCCCCCGTTCGCTGCGAAGGCGACCAGCCCGGCCAACAGGGAGCTGCTGCCGGCGGCGAGGGCCATCCAGGTCAGGGCCCGGCGCTCGAGGGCTTCGGCGCGAGCCAGCCGCCACCACACGTGTGCCGGGACCACGACCAGAAGGACGAGGATGGCGGTCACGTAGTACTCCGGGACCACCGTGGCCAGGAGACCAGCCGCCGAGACCCCCACGATCGCCAGGAAGTCGAGGGGCTCGCGCCAGCGTGCGACCGGGTAGAGGACGAGGACGAGCGGCGCGAGCAGCAGGGCGCCCAGCACCCACGAGCGCTCGGCAGCCGAGGGGTGGCCCCAGCCGCTGAGGGCGACGCCGAACAGCAGGGCGAGGGACGTCAGCAGCAGCATCAGGGCCGCGCCCCTGGCGCGGCCGGCACGCAGCAGGCCCACCGCGGGGCCCAGCGCCGAGAGGGCGACCACCGCCAGCACCAGCTCGTGGAGGGGCATCAGGACTCCCGCCCGAGGCCGCCTTCACGGGCACGGATGATCGCCGACGCCCGGTCGGCGACCTCGAGCTTGGCGAAGATGCTGGTGAGGTGGTTGCTCACGGTCTTGGGGGAGAGGAAGAGCTGCTCGGCGATCGCCGAGGTGCGCCGGCCGGCGGCGAGCAGGTCGAGGATGTCGCGCTCCCGGCCGGTGAGCGTGGGGAACGCTGTGTGTGCCGCGGCCGGTGGCGACCCGAAGTAGCCGAGCATCCGCGCGGCCACGGCCGGCCCGAAGATCGCCTGGCCGGCGGCGACCGCGCGGACCGCGTTCACGATCTCGTCCTGGGTGGCGCCTTTGAGCAGGTAGCCGCGGGCCCCGGCCTGCATCGCGGTGAACACGGTCGCGTCGTCGTCGTACATCGTCAGCATCAGCACGGCCACCTCCGGCGCGGCTGCCCGGATCCGGCGAGTCCCCTCCACCCCGTCGACACCGTCCATCCGCACGTCCATCAACACCACGTCCGGGCGCAGCAGCAGGGTCTCGCGCAGCGCCTGCTCGCCGTCGGCGGCCTCGCCCACGACCTCCAGGTCGTGGATCGTCTCGATCAGCGCGCGCAGGCCGGCGCGGACCACGGGGTGGTCGTCGACGAGCAGGATCCGCAGGGTCACCTGCCCATCATCACCGGGGGAGGGCTCCCTGCGCCCGGGAAGTTGTTCCTGACATGTCGGTGAACAGCGAGGAACATGACCAGGAAGGTCGCACCTGTCACGAGGAACGGTGGGCGGCCGATCGTGAGGGCATCCGTTCCCACCATGGAGGTTCATCATGAGCATCACCCAAGTCCGGGAGACCGGCACCGCACTGAACGCCCGCAACAGGATCGGCCTGGTCATCGCCGGGCTGATCAGTCTGGTCAACGTGCCCAGCGTCCTCATGGGCACGCCCGAGGGGGAGGTCGGACCACCGATGGTGGTGTTGTACGCCGACACGGCCCTCGGCATCGTCGGTCTGGTGGCCGTGGTGATCGCTTGGCGCAGCGGCAGCCGGACCGCGTTGCGGGTCCTGGCTGCCTGCCTGGTGATCTCCTTGGTGACCGCGCTCCCGGCGTTGTTCGTCGACGTGCCCGCGTTCATCAAGGTCCTGGTCGCCGTGGCCACGGTCGTGACGCTGGCCGCGCTCGTCCTGATGTTCTCCGGGGACCGGCGCCGCGCGCCGGTCGTGGACTGAGGGGGCCGTCGTGATCGCCGTCGTCACGATCCTGCTCGCGTTCCCGTTGGGCTACCGGCTGCGGTCGCTCGCGGCAGCGCGCACCGTCTATGCCGTTGCCTACCTCTGGGCCTTCGTCTTCCAGACCCTCTACCTCACGCTCCAGGCTCTGGAGCCGAACGTCCAGAACCCCGCCTTCACGCCGAGCGGCTTCCCGGTCGGCTACGGGTTGGTGACGCTCACGATCTTCGGCGTCGGGTTCGCCCTGGTCGAGGGTGGCCACCGGCTGGCTCGGCGGCGTACGCCGGAGCGGGTCGTGCAGCCCGCCTGAGGTCTCAGCGCAGCGGGCGGGTGCCGTCGACGACGACATCCGCCCGCTCGCGCGTGCGCTCGCGGGTGAACAGGGCGACCTCGTCGGTGGCCCACTGCTCCCAGAACGGTGCGAAGGCGTCGCCGTCGCGCGCGATGCCCCGTCGCATCCGCACGTCGTGCGGGGCCTCGACCCAGACCAGCACCGTGACCAGGTCGGCGAAGCGCCCGGCCCCGCTGCCCACGCCCTCGAGCACGAGCAGGGGAGCAGGGTCGACGCTCACCGTCTCCGCGAAGTCCTCGGCCACCCAGTCGTAGCGCCGGTAGGACCCGGCGCCCCCGGCGGCCAGGGGGAGCAGCAGGTCGCCCAGCTGGGCGTCGATCTCCGGCAGCCCGGACCAGCCGGGGTAGAGGTCGTCCATGTGCACCAGTCGTGCCGCCGCGAGGTCGGCGACCGCACCCGCCAGCGTGGTCTTCCCGGAGCCGGCGGGGCCGTCGATGCAGATCAGCCGGCCCCGGCCCAGCGTCGGATCGCGATGCGAGGCCAGGTGCAGGATCTCCTCGGGCGACGCCGGGCCCGGCTCCCGGGGGCCGCTCACCACGCCAGCCCCAGGCCGCGGTAGGTCGGGACCGTCGCGGTGACCGCTCGGCCCTCCACCAGGTGGACGTGGTTGGTGTGCTCGGCGAGCTCGCCGGACTTGGCGTGCCGGAACCAGACCCGGTCGCCCACCCGGAGGTCGCGGGCGGCGCGTCCCGTGAGCGGGGTCTGCACCTCGCCGGCCCCCTCGAGACCGGTCAGCCGCAGGCCCGGGGGAGCCCAGGGGACCGGCAGCCGGTCCGTGCCCGCGGCACCGCTGGCGACGAAGCCGCCACCGGCCACCGTCACGACCGAGTCCGCGGGCCGGCGTACGACCGGGACGCCGAAGAACGCGGCCGGGCGCGGAGCGAAGCTGCGGTAGTGGTCGAAGAGTCCAGGCACCAGGAGCCCCGACCCGGCGGCCACCTCGGTGACGACCGGGTCGGCGGCGGTGGACTCGACGCTGCCCGACCCGCCGCCGTTCCAGAACTCCAGCTCGGTGACCTCGTGCAGGGCCGCGGCGACCGCCGCGCGCCGCTCGGTGAGCTGGGCCACCGACGCGCGCTTGAGCCTGCGGACGACCGCGGACCGCGCCCGCTGCCCCGGTACGTCGTCCGGCACACCGGCCACCTGTCCCTCGTAGGTCATCACGCCCACCACCGCGAAGCCGCGCTCGACCGCCTCCCGGGCGAGACCGGCGACGTCCTCCGCCGCCTGCAGCGGCGACCGCTTGGGTCCGATGTTGGCGCGCCCGAGCCGCAGTCCCGCGTCGACGTCGATGGCGACCCGCACCGGCCCTCCGGGACGGCAGGCCTCGACGAGGTCGAGGTGGGCTCGGTCGTCGACCATCAGCGTCACCCGCCGCCGAGCCTCCGCGTCGCCGACCAGGTCGCTCAGTGCACCCCGGTCGACGCTGGGGTAGCCCATCACCACGTCGTCGGTGATCTCCTCGGCGACCAGCCACAGCGCCTCACGCAGGGAGAAGGCCAGTACGCCGGCGAAGCCCGGCGTGGCGAGCGCGCGGCGGAGCAGGTCGGGGACGCGCAAGGACTTCGAGGCCACCCGCAGCGGCGTGCCTGCCGCCCGGCGCGCGAGATCGGCGGCGTTGGCCTCGAAGGCCTCCAGGTCGACCACGACCAGGGGGGTGGCGGGGTCCGGCAGCCCGGACACGGCGTGGTCCAGCCTCCGCGCGAGCTCGCGGCGGGCCGCGTCGCCTTCGGGCACCCGGCGGGGCACGCTCAGATCCCGTGCTTCTTCAAGATCGCCTCGATGTCGGCCATGTCGTCGTCGGTGTCCATGGCGGGGCGGTCCCGGCGTGCCGGTGCCGCCACCTCGGCGCGCTTGTCGCGGCGAACCGCCCTGGTGCCCTCCCTACCCTCCCTGCCCTCCCTGACACCGAGCCCGCGGGCGCGGAGCAGCCCGGAGACCACGAACAGCGCCGCAGAGACACCGGCGACCACGACACCGCTCCACACGACCGGGGAGAAGACCAGCCGGGTCGCCCAGGTGACCACGGAGTCGAGCACGTCGGTGGCCAGTCGCAGCATCCCGGTGAGCCACGCGGCCACAGGGACCAACGTCCACGCCAGGCCGCGGATCCCCGCCGCCGGGCCACGACGTCGCCAGGCGCGCACAGTCAGCAGGCCACCGATCAGGGTCAGCGTCAGTGCCAGGGCGGCCCAGGTGGCGGTGTCGACGTCCATGCCCCCAGCCTACGGATGCCCGTGCCGGCCGCGTCCCCTCGCTCGGGCGGCTCTGGGAGGATCGCCTCCGTGCGCACCATCCCCGATCCCGGCTTCCCCGGCGACGACGGCTCCGCGCCCGTCGCCCTCGCCACCGCCCTGGCGGCCTACGACCTGGCGCCGGAGGCGCAGGAGGCCACGCGCTACCGCGAAGCGCTCGCGGCGCTCCAGGACTCCCGGCTGCTGGTGCCGGTGATGGCCGTCCTCGGGGAGGTGGAGTACGCCGAGGCTCCCGGCGATCCCGTGACGTCGGGACTCGCGCACGAGAAGTCCAGCGACATGGCCTCGGTGCTGATGACCGGGCGCGACGGCCGCACCGCCCTGCTGGCCTTCACCGGCAGCGCGAGCCTGACCGACTGGAACCCCGAGGCCCGTCCGGTGCCGGTGCCTGCCCGCCAGGCCGCGCAGGCGGCGCTGCAGGACGGCGCCGAGGCGCTGCTGGTCGACGTGGCGGGACCGGTGCTGTTCGTGGTCGAGGGTGACGACCTCACCTCACTGGCCGCGGGGCAGGTCCTGGTCGGTCTCGAGGACGGGCAGTGGGGCTGGCTCGCCCGCGGCTAGGGTGCGCTGCGGAGCCGATGTGCATTCGGCAGCCCGGACTTGTAGGCTTGTGCCCGACCGATCGGTCATGCCCGCGAGGGTGTGCCCGATCTGACAAGCGGAGGCCTCCTCCCACCCGCACGACCGCTGCACCACCAGGTCGTCGGGTCTGGTCACGAACGAGACGTCGGTGACGGCGTACCCGTTCGGCCGTTGGGGCTTCCGCGCGTCGCGCGGAGGCCCCGTTTCTCGTTCTCGGGGTCCTCGGGTGGTCATCCCACTTGATCTACACAGGAGGACCCATCAGCACCGAGCTGCGCATCAACGACCGGATCCGGGTACCCGAGGTCCGTCTCGTTGGCCCCAATGGCGAGACGGTGGGCATCGTTGCCACCGACCAGGCCCTGAAGCTGGCCCAGGAAGCCGACCTCGACCTCGTCGAGATCGCGCCGATGGGGCGACCCCCGGTCTGCAAGCTCATGGACTACGGCAAGTTCAAGTACGAGAACGCCCAGAAGGCTCGCGAAGCACGCCGTAACCAGACCAACACGGTGATCAAGGAGATGAAGCTCCGGCCGAAGATCGACGCCCACGACTACGAGACCAAGAAGGGTCACGTCGTGCGGTTCCTCCGCCAGGGGGACAAGGTCAAGATCACGATCATGTTCCGTGGTCGCGAGCAGCACCGTCCCGAGCTCGGCTACCGGCTGCTGCAGAAGCTGGCCGAGGACGTGACCGAGCTGGGCTTCGTGGAGTCCTCCCCCAAGCAGGACGGCCGCAACATGACCATGGTCATCGGGCCGCACAAGAAGAAGTCCGAGGCCAAGGCCGAGGTGAAGGCCGAGAAGGAAGAGCGCGCAGCGGCGCGGCAGGCGGAGCTGGACCAGGAGCGTGCCGAGCTCAAGGCGGCGCACCCGACGCCGTCGCCGAAGAAGGAACGCGGCCGCTCCGAGAACCTCGACCCCGAGATCGAAGCGTAACGAGATGAAGGAATCGACCTGATGCCCAAGAACAAGACCCACTCCGGTGCCTCCAAGCGCTTCCGCGTGACGGGATCCGGCAAGATCCGCCGCCAGAAGGCCGGTATGCGCCACAACCTGGAGAAGAAGCCCTCGAAGATGACCCGCCGCCTCTCGGGCACCACTGAGGTCGCCAAGGCCGACGTCAAGCGCGCCAAGAAGCTGCTCGGCCTCTAAGGCAACCCAACCCCTGACACCTCGGGTGCTGTGCACCCGGGTGGTCGCGAGAGATCGCGGCCGCGAAGAATCTTTGAAGGAGTACAGATATGGCACGCGTCAAGCGGGCAGTAAACGCCCACAAGAAGCGCCGGGTCGTCCTCGAGCGGGCCTCCGGCTACCGGGGTCAGCGCTCGCGGCTCTACCGCAAGGCCAAGGAGCAGGTCACCCACTCGCTGGTCTACAGCTACAACGACCGCAAGAAGCGCAAGGGCGACTTCCGCCGGCTCTGGATCCAGCGGATCAACGCCGCCGCCCGCGCCAACGGGATGACCTACAACCGGTTCATGCAGGGCCTCAAGCTCGCCGGTGTCGAGGTGGACCGCAAGATCATGGCCGACCTCGCCGTCAACGACCCCGCCGCGTTCGTAGTGCTGGTCGAGGCCGCCAAGGCCGCACTCCCCGAGGACGTCAACGCCCCGGCTTCCGCGTGACCCTGGGGTCTGGTCGGTCGGCTCGGTTCGGTCGGTTCGGTCGGTTCGGTCGGCTGGCCTGGCTCGGACGGTTTCCCAGGTGATGAACCCAAACTGCCTCTTCACACACCATGCGCGGTGTGTGAAGAGGCAGTTTCCATTCTTAACCTGGGAAACCGGCACCGGGCCCGCAGCTCGGGAAACCGGCACCGGGCCCGCAGCTCGGGAAACCGGCCCCGGGCCCGCAGTCTGGGAAACCGACTCCGGGCTCACAGGTCGGGAAACCGACTCCGGGCTCACAGGTCGGGAAACCGGCTCCCGGCTCCTGGGCCAGCAGCCACTCGGGCCGAGACGATGACCATCGAGCCGCTCACACCGCGCAGCGGGCGGGTCAAGGCTGCCCGCAAGCTGACCCGGCGTCGTGACCGGGCCGAGCACCGGCTCTTCCTGGCCGAAGGGCGCCAAGGCCCTGAGCGAGGCGTTGGCCTCGGGGACCGTGGTCGAGGTGTTCGCCACTGAGGCCGCGAGCAGTCAGTACGCCGCGCTGCGCAAGGCGGTCGACGACGCCGGTGTCTCGTGGCAGTCGACCAGCGACGAGGCCATCGCGGCGCTGAGCGGGGCCGTGACACCGCAGGGCGTCGTTGCGGTGTGCCGCTTCCACGAGGCCCCCCTCGAGGACGTGCTGGTCCCTGGCGAGCAACGGGCCACAGTGGTGATCTGCGCCGACGTACGCGACCCCGGAAACGCCGGGACCGTGATCCGCTGTGCCGACGCCGCGGGAGCAGTCGGCGTGGTCCTGGCCGGTCAGAGCGTCGACCTCTACAACGACAAGACCGTGCGCGCCACCGTCGGCAGCCTGTGGCACCTGCCCGTCGCCGTGGTCCCCGACGCTGCCGAGGTCGTACGCCGGGCCCACGCGGCCGGCTTCATGGTGCTCGCCGCCGACGGGGCGGGCGAGACCGACCTCTTCGACGCCGAGTCCGCCGGGTTGCTCGACCGGCGGGTCGCGTGGCTGTTCGGCAACGAGGCGCACGGCCTGCCCGCCGAACTGGCCGCGCTGGCCGACCACCGGGTTGCGATCCCCATCCTGGGGCGCGCCGAGAGCCTGAACCTCTCCACCGCGGCGGCGGTCTGCCTCTACGCCAGCGCCCGCGCCGCTCGCTGAGTCGCCCGCCGCGCACCGTGAGGCACGATCACGATGCTCACGGCAGACCATCGGTCCGACCCGACGGCCGTGCGGGGATCCCGGACGACGATCGGTTCGTGGCCGACGGAGCCCGAGCGCGCCTGAACAGGGGAACTGGGAGGGCGAACTGTTCGTCGGGCGGGTCGACCGATCTGCACAGAGCCTTCACGTCGCGCACACCGCTCCAGGCGTGACGGGCTCCTGGGGTCGAGACATGCGCCAGGCCGAGCCTCCCGTGCCTGCGTGCTCGTGGTCGAGACGAGCCGCTGATCAACCAGGCAGTGGCCGATCGGCTGCGCGCCGAGGGTCACCACGTCGTTTCCGCCCACGACGGACCCGGCGCCGTGGCCGCCTTCGAGGAACACGGTCCCCAACGGGTCGTGCTCGACGTGATGCTGCCCGGCTACGACGGCTTGGAGGTGTGCCGTCGGATCCAAGCTCAGCGTCCGGCGCCGACGACTACCTCACCAAGCTCTTCCAGATGCGCGAACTCGTTGCCCGCGTCTCGGCGCTGCTCAGGCGCGTGCAGCGCGCCGGGGCGGCGCGCGAAGCGACCGCCACCCCGGGCGGACCCACGACGGTCGGGCGGGGGTCCTCGTGGCCGGGGTAGGACTCTCGGGCCGGTGGCTGCCGCGGGCAGCACTGCTCTCGGGTGCCACGATGCTGCTCGGCCTCGCCGTGGCCAACCCGGACGCCTGGATCACCCGACACAACGTGGAGCGCCACCAGGCGACCGGGAGGGTGGACTGGGGCTACCTGCAGCAGCTCAGCGCGGACGACCTGCCGGAGCTGATCGAGCTTCCGTCGGAGCAGGTGGCGTGCGCCGTGGCCGATGACCTCGAGCGTCATGGCTGGGCGGGGTGGAACCTCTCGCGCAGCCGTGCCTCGGCGCTGCTGAGGTCGCTGGACCTGCCGACCGACGGCGTGCTCTGCGCCTGGCGCCCGGAGCCGTTGGGCTGAGCCCGGGCCTTCCGGCACTACGCTGAGCGGCGTGGATGCCCACGAGTCCGGTGCGACCGACCAGCAAGCCGTCGACCAGCTCCCGGACGGCGTGGTCATCGCGGACGGCTCGGGCGTCGTCACGGTCGTCAACAAGCAGGCGCGGCGCCTCCTGGGCGACTCGGTCGAGGTGGGGCGGCACCTGGCCGAGGTGATGGCCCTGCAGGACCAGGAGGCGTGTGAGTGGTACGCCGTCAACCGTCCCTACGAGGGCCTGGGCAGCCGGGTCGCGTTGCCCGAGCAGTCCTGGCTGACCTCCGCCGGCACCGAGGTGCTGGTGACGGGACGGATCAACCGGTCCCGGCGGGCCGGGCCCGTGGACAGCGTCGCGCTCGTGATCCGCTCGGGCCGGGGCCGGGCGCGGCTCGACCGGGACCGCTCCGACCTGGTGGCGACGGTGGCCCACGAGCTGCGATCCCCCCTGACGGGGGTCAGGGGGTTCGTCTCGACGCTGCTGAGCAAGTGGGAGCGGCTCAACGACGAGCAGAAGAAGCTGATGCTGCACACCGTCCACGCGGACTCCGAGCGCCTCTCGCGGTCTGATCACCGAGCTGCTCGACGTCGCCCGCATCGACACCGGCCGGCTGCCGCTCTACCCGCGCGCTGTGGACACCGCGACCGTCGTCGAGCGCTGCGTGGAGTCGGCCCGGGCGGGGACCACGCGGAGGATCGAGTCGTCGTACGCAGCTGGGACTCCGCACATCTTCGCCGACCCCGACAAGCTGAGCCAGGTCGTCACCAACCTGGTCGACAACGCGGTGCGCCACGGCGAGGGCACAGTGCGGGTCACCGTGGAGCCGGTGGACGAGCCGTTCCCGGGCGCGCGGATCCGGGTCGACGACGAGGGGGAGGGGATCCCGGAGGAGATCCGGGCCAGGGTGTTCACCAAGTTCTGGAAGCACGGCGTCCGCGGCGGGACCGGCCTGGGCATGTACCTGGTCAACGGACTGGTCCGGATCCACGGCGGCGATGTGGCGATCACCACCGCGGAGACCGGCGGAGCCCGGCTTGAGATCCGGTGGCCCTCGACCGACCGGCGCTGAGGGTTGGGTGCTGTGTCGGAGTTTCACGTTCTCCTGAAAAACGGGCACTTCTCTGCCGTTGCAACGCAGGAGAAGTGCGTGCTTTTCAGGAGAACGTGAAAAACATGTGACCAGTGGTGCTCCCTTCGGGGAAACCGGGTGTCGAGCGGGCGCAGCGACTTCCTAGACTGGCCCGCGCACCGTCTTCGTGCGACAACCGAGAGGCAGCGATGTCCGGCCCCAACTCCGAGTACGACCCGGTCCAGGTGACCCCGCTCGACGAGGAGCACGTCACCGCCATGCGCGAGGATGCGCTGGCCGCGATCGCTGGGGCCGCAGATCTCGAGGCGCTCAAGCAGGTGCGCAGCGAGCACGCGGGAGACCGGTCGCCGCTGGCGCTGGCCAACCGCGAGATCGGGGCGCTGCCGCCGCAGGCGCGCAAGGACGCCGGCCAGCGGGTCGGGCAGACCCGCGGCGCGGTCAATCAGGCACTCGCCCAGCGCCAGGCCGAGCTCGAGGTCGAGGCCGAGCAGCGGATGCTGGTCGAGGAGACCGTCGACGTCACCCTGCCCTGGGACCGGTCCACCCGCGGCGCGCGGCACCCGATCACGATGCTGGCCGAGCGGATCGCCGACGTCTTCGTCGCGATGGGCTGGGAGGTCGCCGAGGGGCCGCTCGTCGAGGCGGAGTGGCTGAACTTCGACGCGCTCAACCTCGGCCCCGACCACCCCGCGCGCACGATGCAGGACACCTTCTGGACCGAGCCGGCCGAGCACCACCTCGTGCTGCGCACGCACACCTCGCCGGTCCAGGCGCGCACGATGCTCACCCGGAAGCCGCCGATCTACGTGGTCTGCCCGGGCAGGGTGTTCCGCACCGACGAGTACGACGCCACGCACAGCCCGATGTTCCACCAGGTCGAGGGGCTGGTGATCGACCAGGGCATCACCATGGCCCACCTCAAGGGTTCGCTCGACCACTTCGCGGAGGCGATCTTCGGTCCCGGCATCACCACCCGGTTCCGGCCGTCGTACTTCCCCTTCACCGAGCCCAGCGCCGAGGTCGACCTGCGCTGCTTCGTCTGTCGTGGCGCGGCCCCGGCGGTCGAGGACTGCCGCACCTGCAAGGGCGAGGGCTGGATCGAGTGGGGTGGCTGCGGCGTGGTCAATCCGCGGGTGCTCACGGCCTGCGGCATCGACCATCAGCGCTACACCGGCTTCGCCTTCGGCATGGGCATCGACCGGACCCTGATGTTCCGTCACGGGGTCGCGGACATGCGCGACATGTTCGAGGGCGATGTCCGCTTCTCCACTGCGTTCGGGAGTGAGCTGTGAAGGCACCCGTCTCCTGGATCCGCGAGTACGCCGACCTGCCGGAGGTCCCCGTCGACGAGATCGCCGCGCGCCTGACCGCGCTCGGCCTCAAGCTCGAGGCGATCCACCGCGCCGGCAACGACCTCACCGGGCCACTCGTGGTCGGCCGGGTGCTCACGATGGAGCCGGAGGCGCAGAAGAACGGCAAGACCATCAACTGGTGCCAGGTCGATGTCGGGGACGCCAACGGCACCGGGGAGCCTCAGGGCATCGTCTGCGGGGCGCACAACTTCGCGCCGGGCGACCTGGTCGTCGTGGTGCTCCCGGGCGGCGTACTCCCGGGCGGTTTCGAGATCTCCGCCCGCAAGACCTACGGCCACGTCTCGTCGGGGATGATCTGCTCGACCAAGGAGCTCGGGCTCGGCGAGGACCACGAAGGCATCCTGGTGCTGCCGGCCGACGCGGGTCGGCCCGGCGACGACGTCTTCGACCTCCTCGGGCTGCGCGACGAGGTGATCGAGCTCGAGATCAACCCCGACCGTGCCTACGCGCTTTCGCTGCGCGGCGTCGCCCGCGAGGCGGCCCTGGCGTACGGCGTAGCGTTCCATGACCCTGCCGACCGGGACACTCCGCCGGCCGACGCGGCCGGCTATCCGGTCGCGATCGACGACCCCGAGGGCTGTCCCGTCTTCGTGGCGCGCACGGTCTCGGGCTTCGACCCCTCCGCCCCGACGCCGTCGTGGATGGCGCGGCGGCTCGCGCTCGCCGGACAGCGGTCGATCTCGCTCGCGGTCGACGTGACCAACTACGTGATGTTCGAGCTGGGCCGGCCGATCCACGGCTACGACGCCGACCGGCTCACCGGGCCGATCGGGGTCCGCCGTGCGGCGGCCGGGGAGCGGCTGACCACGCTCGACGGCACCGAGCGCACGCTCTCGCCCGAGGACCTCGTCGTCACCGACGACTCCGGGATCATCGGCCTCGGTGGCGTGATGGGCGGTGCGACCACGGAGATGTCGGGGACCACCACCCGGGTGCTGATCGAGTCGGCGCACTGGGACGCGCGCTCGATGTTCCGCACCGGTCGCCGGCACCGGCTCACCTCCGAGGCCGGCAAGCGCAACGAGCGCGGCGTCGACCCCACCATCTGCGAGGCCGCGGCCGACCGGGTGGCCGAGCTGCTGGCCACCTACGGCGGGGGCACCATCGAGCCGGGGGTCACGGTCGTGGGCACCGCCCCCGAGCCGCCGACGATCACGATCCCGATCGACCTGCCGGCGCGGATCACCGGCATGGACATCGCCTCACCCACCACGATCGCCAACCTGGAGGCTGTCGGCTGTGCCGTCGAGGCGGCCGCCGACACGCTGACCGCCACCGTGCCGAGCTGGCGCCCGGACCTCAACGACCCCTTCGACCTGGTCGAGGAGGTCGCCCGGATCGTCGGCTACGAGGACGTCCCCAGCGTGCTGCCGCCGGCTCCGTCGGGCCGCGGCCTGACCCCCGAGCAGTCCCTGCGACGCCGGGTCGGCCGCGCGATGGCCGGCGAGGGCTTCGTGGAGGTGCTGAACTTCCCGTTCGTCGGCGAGGCCGACCTCGACCGGCTGTCGCTCCCGGACTCCGATCCTCGGCGTACGACGTTGCGGCTGGCCAACCCGCTCAGCAACGAAGAGCCGCTGATGACCACCACCTTGCTGCCGGGCCTGCTGCGCACCGTCGCCCGCAACCTCAGCCGTGGGGCCGGCGACTTGGCGGTCTTCGAGACCGCGCCGGTCACGCTGCCGCACCCCGGTCTCGCGGCGCCGATCCTGCCCGTCGACCGGAGGCCGAGCGACGGGGAGTGGGACGACCTGAACAAGGCGCTGCCCGAGCAGCCGCTGCACCTGGCCTTCGCGGTCTGCGGGGAGCGCGACCGCTCGGGCTGGTGGGGCGCCGGCCGTCAGGCGGGGTGGAGCGACGTGATCGAGACCGCGCGGGTGCTGGCCCGCACCCTGGGTCTCACGCTCACCGTGCGCGCCGCCGAGCTGGCGCCGTGGCACCCCGGACGGTGTGCGGAGCTGCTCGTCGGGGAGACCCCCGTGGGACATGCCGGCGAGCTGCACCCCAAGGTCTGCCGTGCCTACGGCGTACCTGCCCGCACCGCTGTCGCCGAGATCGACCTGGAGATCCTGCTCGCCAGGGCCGTGGCGGTGCCGCGTGCCCCGCAGTTCTCCACGTTCCCGGTCGCCAAGGAGGACGTCGCCCTGATCGTGGCCGCGGACCTGGCCTCGGAGGAGCTCGCCGACACCCTGCGCGAGGGCGCCGGCCCGCTGTGTGAGTCGGTGCGCCTCTTCGACGTCTACACCGGTCCGCAGGTCGGCGAGGGCAGCAAGTCGCTCGCGTTCGCGCTGCGCTTCCGGGCGGCCGACCGCACCCTGACCGAGGAGGAGACCGCCGCGGCCCGGGACGCCGCGGTGGCCCTCGCGGCGCAGAGGCACGGGGCCCGGCAGCGCACCTGACCCACCGTTGCGTCATACGAACTGGTCGTGGTGGCGACCAGTTCGGATGACCTCCCGCGGGGACGTCATCCGAACCGGCGGCTCCGGCGACCAACCCGTATGACGCAAGCACGCACCGCCACGGTCGTGGCGACATCACGCCCGACCACAGCACCACCGCAAACAGTCAGGGAGCCGAGATGATCGTGATCTACCACTGGGACGAGCTCGGGGAGTTCCAGATCGGCTGAGATCCGCGCTCACCGGGCGCGGCCGCGCACGGCCCACGCCCGGGCTGTGAGCTCCACCGGCCCGCCTTCGGGTGCGAGCCGCTGCCGTAGGCCCTCGCGCACCTCCTCGCGCCGGTCCCCGCCCAGCGTGGCCAGATAGCTCGGCGCCGGACCCTGCCCGCCGAGGAACGGCTGCCAGTAGTCCTCGAAGTCCGCGAACGGCGTCTCGATGTCGAGGTGCGTGCCCTCGACATCTGCCAGCCCGACCTGCCGCCAGAGGTCCTCCAGACCGCCGCGGTGGCACAGCGGGAACCGCTTGGCCTCGTCGAGGCGCTTCGCCTCGGGGTCGCTCTCGCCCACGACCTGCCAGAACTGGTGGAGCATCTGCATCCCGCCCGAGTAGTCCCAGACGTACGCCGCGACGGTGCCCCCCGGAGCCGCGGCGGCCATCGTGCGAACCGCGTCGGCGGGGTCGTCGATGAAGTTCAGCACCAGTCCCGCGACCGCGACGTCGGCGCTCCCCGGCGGCAGCGCAGTGGCGTCGCCGACCAGGAAGGCGGCCCGCGCGTCGGTGACTCTCTCGCGTGCCACGGCGCAGAAGGCGGCCGAGGGATCGACTCCGAGGACGCCGGTGGGCTCCGCGCGCTCCAGGACCGTCGAGGTCAGCGCCCCGCTGCCGCAGCCGAGGTCCACCCAGCGCAGTCCCGCCGCGGGAGCCAGCCAGTCGAGGAAGAGCGGTGCCACCTTGCGGCTCCAGCGGCCGATGAAGCGCTCGTAGGCGTCACCGTCGCTCCAGGTGTCCCGCACATCGGGATCCTAGCTCCGGTCGACCCCGCTCAGGGAGGCCACGAGGACCAGGTCGCTGGCCGCCCGCTCACCGGCGGCGTCGTAGCGCGCGCCCACGAGGATCAGCCGGCCGGGGATGTTCTCGCGCAGCAGCGGGTCGGTCGCCCCGGTGGTCGAGGAGATCGTCCGGCTGGCCTCGACGGTGTAGCTCACCAGCCCGTTGGCCGTGGTCAGCGTGATCGTGGCGCCGGGGGCCACGCCCTCCAGTCCCCACAGCGACGCGGTCGCGTCGCGGGTGGAGCCGACCAGCACGACGGTGTCGGTCGCCGGGTTGCCGGGCAGCCCCCGATCACCCCACCGGGCGACCTCGTCGCGGCTGAGTGGGGAGAGTCGGCCCCCGTTGGGTGAGATCGAGGCGTCGAAGCCGGCGTCGACCACGTCGTCGATCACGATGCGACTGGCCGCTGCCGGCTCGAGCTCTGCGAGGTCGGCACTCGCGGACCTCGTCGGGCTCGGCGATGCCTCGGGGGCGCCGCTCGCCGTGGCGCCCGGGGAGGTCGGGGAGGAGGGGCTCGGGTCGGCCGTGGTCTGTGGGGAGGTCGGTCCCGTGGTCGATGCGGCGGCCGGCGGGGGGACGGTCCCGCTCGCGTCGTCCGCCTCGTTGCGGTCCACCACGACCTTGAGCACAACCACGACCACGAGGAAGACAGCGGTCAGGGCGAGCAGCACCATGATCACGGCACGGCGATCCAGCCGCCGTGGGGTGGCGCGGTGGTCACCCATCGATCTCGCTCTCCGTCTCCGTCGGGCGAGTCACCCGACCAGGCGCGCAGTCTAGTGCCGACGGGGGAGGCCCCTACGCCGGCCCGGTTGGCGTGAATATGCAGGAGCCCGTATAGTCATGCACATGGTCTTTCGAGTCGCCGTCGCCGGAGCGAGTGGGTACGCCGGGGGAGAGGTGCTGCGGCTCCTCCTCGGGCACCCCGAGGTCGAGATCGGTGCCCTGACCGGCGGATCCAACGCCGGTGAGCGACTGGGAGTACTCCAGCCGCACCTGGTGCCGCTGGCCGACCGGGTGCTGGAGGAGACCACCCCGGAGATCCTCGGTGGTCACGACGTGGTCGTCCTCGCGCTGCCGCACGGACAGTCCGGGCCGATCGCGGCCCAGCTCGGCGAGGACACCGTGGTGATCGACTGCGGCGCCGACTACCGGCTCACCGACCCGGCCGCCTGGGAGCGGTTCTACGGCTCGGCGCACGCCGGCTCCTGGCCCTACGGCCTGCCCGAGCTGCCCGGCCAGCGTGGCCTGCTGCAGGGGGCTCGCCGGATCGCGGTGCCCGGTTGCTACCCGACCGTCTCGACGCTCGCGCTGGCCCCGGCCGTGGCGGCGGGCCTCGTCCTCGCCGACGACCTGGTGGTCGTCGCTGCCTCGGGCACCAGCGGTGCCGGCAAGGCCCCGAAGACCCACCTTCTGGGCAGCGAGGTGATGGGCTCGGCCTCGGCGTACGGCGTGGGCGGGACCCACCGGCACACCCCCGAGATCGTGCAGAACCTGAGCGGCCTGACCGAGGCCGAGGTGAAGGTGAGCTTCACCCCGATGCTGGTGCCGATGCCGCGCGGCATCCTGGCCACCGCGAGCGCGTCGGTGGTCGAGGGCGTCGCCGCCGACGACCTGCGCGCGGCCTACGACAAGGCCTACGCCGAGGAGCCGTTCGTGCACCTCCTGCCCGAGGCCCTCTGGCCGGCGACCAAGTGGGTGACCGGCTCCAACAGCGTGCACCTGCAGGTCACGCTCGACGAGGCGGCCGGCCGGATGGTGGCGGTGGGCGCCGTGGACAACCTCGCCAAGGGCACCGGGGGAGCAGCCGTGCAGTGCATGAACCTGGCCCTCGGGCTGGCCGAGGCGACCGGGCTGTCCTCGGTCGGGCTCGCGCCATGATGGTGCCGCAGCACCCCACCCCCGCTCCTTCACCGACCAGGAAGCTGCCATGACGATCCCCCTCAAGCTCGAGCAGTTCCCCGAGAAGCTGGCCGTGGTCCAGCTCGGCCCGGGCGCCGAGGTCCCGAAGTGGGCCGAGTCCTCCTCGCTGTTCTCGATCACCGCCACTGCGCGGGAGACCACCGTCATCTGCGCCATGCGCAACGTGCCTCGGCGATCGACCCACGCCGGCCCCTACATCGCCTTCGCCGTCGAGGGCCCGCTCGACCTGGCGATGACCGGGGTGCTGCACAGCCTGCTGGGCCCGCTCGCGGCCGCCGCGATCAGCGTCTTCACGATCTCCACCTACGAGACCGACTGGGTGCTGGTCCCGATCTCCGAGGCGGAGCGCGCCGCGGAGGAGTGGCGCGCCGCCGGCCACGAGGTCGCCCCGGCCGTGCCCGTCGATCCTCAGGAGCAGTCGCGGTGAGCGTCACCCACCCAGCGGGGTTCACGGCCGCGGGGGTGCCGGCCGGGCTGAAGAGCCAGGGTGAGCGGCCCGAGCCGCCCAAGGACATGGCGCTGGTCGTCAGCCAGGGCCCGAACTACGACTCGGCCTCGGTGTTCACCGCCAACCGCTGCAAGGCCAACCCGATCCTGTGGAGCGAGGAGGTCGTCAAGGACGGCGTCGTACGCGCCGTGGTGCTCAACTCCGGCGGCGCCAACTGCTACACCGGGGTGGAGGGCTTCCAGACCACACACGCGGTGGCCGAGCGGGTGGCCGACGGTCTCGGGATCGGCGCCGGCGATGTCGTCGTCTGCTCCACCGGCCTGATCGGCCTGACGAACCCCCGGGAGAACCTCCTGCGGGGCGTCGATGACTGCATCGCGGCGCTCGGCGCCGACTCGGGTGCCGACGCAGCCGAGGCGATCATGACCACCGACTCGGTGAGCAAGCAGGTCGTCGTCGAGGGCAACGGCTGGTCCATCGGCGGGATGGCCAAGGGTGCGGGGATGCTCGCACCGCAGCTGGCCACGATGCTGGTCGTGCTCACCACCGACGCGGTGGTCCCGGCGTCCGGGCTGGACACGGCCCTGCGCGCCGCCACCGGGGCGAGCTTCGACCGGCTGGACTCCGATGGCTGCATGTCCACCAACGACACCGTCACGATCATGGCGAGCGGCGCCAGCGGGGTCACCCCGGCCCTGGCCGACTTCGCCGAGGCGCTCACCCAGGCCTGCACCGACCTGGCGATGCAGCTGCTCAAGGACGCCGAGGGCGCCGACCACGAGATCGCGATCACCGTGCTGCACGCGGCCACCGAGGCCGAGGCCGTCGAGGTCGGCCGCAGCGTCGCGCGCAGCAACCTGTTCAAGGCCGCGGTCTTCGGCAAGGACCCCAACTGGGGCCGTGTGCTGGCCAGCATCGGCACCACCCGGGCGACCTTCGACCCCGCCGACCTCGACGTGGCGATGAACGGCGTCTGGGTCTGCCGCGACTCCACGCCAGCGGAGGACCCCGCCGGCGTCGACCTCAGCGACCGCGAGGTCAGCGTCACGATCGACCTGAAGTCCGGGGCCGAGCGCGCGACCGTGTGGACCAACGACCTGACCCACGCCTACGTCCACGAGAACAGCGCCTACAGCTCATGACCCAGGAGACCCGGATGAACCAGTCGCCTCCCGCCACCACCCTGGCCGGTGCGCTGCCGTGGCTGATGAAGTACCACGGCAAGGTCGTGGTGGTGAAGTACGGCGGCAACGCGATGATCGACGACGAGCTCAAGCGCGCGTTCGCCGAGGACATCGCGTTCCTGCGCTACGCGGGGTTCAAGCCGGTCGTGGTCCACGGCGGCGGCCCGCAGATCTCCAAGATGCTGGACAAGCTCGGCATCAAGTCGGAGTTCCGAGGCGGGCTGCGGGTGACCACCCCCGAGGCGATGGACGTGGTGCGGATGGTGCTCGTCGGCCAGGTGCAGCGCGAGCTGGTCGGCCTGATCAACCAGCACGGCCACATCGCCGTCGGCCTCTCCGGGGAGGACGCCGGGCTGTTCACCGCCAAGGCGACCAACACGGTGGTCGACGGCGAGGAGTACGACCTCGGCCTGGTCGGCGAGGTCGCGCACGTGCGCCCCGAGGCAGTCGAGGACCTCGTCTCCGCGGGCCGGATCCCGGTGATCTCCAGCGTGGCGCCCGACGAGAACGGGTTGGTGCACAACGTGAACGCCGACACCGCCGCCGCCGCGCTCGCGATCGCCCTCGGGGCCGAGAAGCTGCTCGTGCTCACCGACGTCGAGGGCCTCTATCGCGACTGGCCCGACAGCGACGACGTCGTCCAGGAGATCGCCCCGGAGGCCCTGGCCGAGATGATGCCCAGCCTCGCCAGCGGGATGGTGCCCAAGATGCAGGCCTGCCTGGACGCCGTCACCGGAGGGGTGCCGCGCGCCACCGTCGTCGACGGCCGCCAGCCGCACTCGGTGCTGCTGGAGCTCTTCACCGACGAAGGGGTCGGCACCCAGGTGCTGCCCGGCGTCGAGACCCGGCTGCGGAAGGCCGCCAACGTCGCGGAGGGGGAGTCGTGAGCGCCGACCTGCACGCGCGCTACGCGCAGTCGATGATGAACACCTTCGGGCCGCCCAAGCTGGCGCTGGTCCGTGGCTCCGGCGCCCACGTCTGGGACGAGACCGGCAAGCAGTACCTCGACCTGCTCGGCGGGATCGCCGTGAACTCCCTCGGCCATGCCCACCCGGCGCTGGTCTCGGCGGTCACCGACCAGCTGCAGACCCTGGGGCACGTCTCCAACTTCTTCGCCACCGAGCCCCAGGTGCGTCTGGCCGAGCGGCTGCTCGCGCTGCTGGGCGCCACCGGCCACGGCAAGGTCTTCTTCACCAACTCCGGCGCCGAGGCCAACGAGGCCGCGCTCAAGCTCACCCGGCGCACCGGGCGGACCCACGTCGTCGCCACCGAGGGCGCCTTCCACGGACGCACCATGGGCGCGCTGGCGCTGACTGCCAAGCAGGCCTACCGCGAGCCCTTCGAGCCGCTGCCCGGCGGCGTCACGTTCGTGGAGTACGGCGACGCGGACGCCCTGGCCGCAGCCGTCACGGACCAGACCGCCGCCGTCGTGCTCGAGCCGCTGCAGGGGGAGGCCGGTGTGGTCGCCCCACCCCTGGACTACCTCGCCCGGGCCCGGGAGATCACCCGCGAGCACGGGGCGCTGCTCTGGCTCGACGAGATCCAGACCGGCATCGGCCGCACCGGCGAGTGGTTCGCCCACCAGGCCTCCGACGTGGCCGAGCCGCTCGACGGTCTCGCCGACATCGTCACCCTGGCCAAGGGCCTGGCCGGCGGCATCCCGATCGGGGCCTGCGTCGCGACCGGCGCCGCGGCCGACCTGCTCGAGCCCGGCAACCACGGCACCACCTTCGGCGGCAACCCGGTGGCCGCCCGGGCGGCGTTGGCCGTCCTCGACACCGTGGAGTCCGAGGGCCTGCTCGCCCACGTCACGGCCCTGGGACACCATCTGCGCGAGGGCCTCGCCGCGGACGACCGGGTCACCGAGGTGCGCGGCGCGGGCCTGCTGATCGGGCTCGACCTGAGCGAGCCGGTCTCCGCCGCGGCCACCGCCGCCGCCCTCGAGGCCGGCTTCATCATCAACAACCCCAGCCCGGAGCGGATCCGGCTCGCGCCGCCGCTGGTGCTCACCGAGGAGCAGGCCGACTCGTTCCTCGCCGCGTGGTCGGCGATCCTGGACACGGCGTACGGCGGGACCGGCTGATGCGGCACTTCCTGCGCGACGACGACCTGACCCCCGCCGAGCAGGCGGCCGTGCTGGACCACGCCCTCCGGCTCAAGGCGGCCCCGTTCGACGCGCGCCCGCTGGCCGGCCCCCGGACGGTGGCGGTGCTCTTCGACCGGCCGACCCTGCGCACGCAGGCGTCGTTCGCCTCGGGGATCGCCGAGCTCGGTGGCTTCCCGATGATCATCGACGGCTCGCTCGCCCAGATCGGCGTGCGCGAGTCGGTCGCCGACACCGCCCGGGTGCTGGGCCGGCAGGCCTCGCTGGTGGTGTGGCGCACCGACGACCAGGCGCGTCTGGAGGTGATGGCCGAGCACTGCGGTGTCCCCGTCGTGAACGCGCTCACCGACCAGTTCCACCCCTGCCAGGCGTTGGCCGACCTGCTCACCGTGCGCGAGCACCGCGGCGCGCTCTCGGGCCAGGTGCTGGCCTTCGTCGGCGACGCCGCGTGCAACATGGGGCACAGCTACCTCCTCGCCGGTGCCACCGCCGGCATGCACGTGCGCGTCAGCGGCCCGGACGGCTTCCGGCCCGACCCGCAGGTCCTCGAGCGCGCCCAGGAGATCGCGACGCAGACCGGCGGGTCGGCGCAGTTCCTGGCCGACCCGGCCGCAGCGGTCGCCGGGGCCGACGTACTCGCCACCGACACGTGGGTCTCGATGGGCCGCGAGGCCGAGGCCGAGGCCCGCACCCGGCAGTTCGCTCCGTGGCAGCTCAACGACGCGCTGCTGGCACACGCGGCCGACGACGCGATCGTGCTGCACTGCCTCCCGGCCTACCGGGGCAAGGAGATCACCGCCGAGGTGCTCGAGGGCCCTCGCAGCGTGGTGTGGGACGAGGCCGAGAACCGCAGGCACGTCCAGAAGGCCGTGATGGCCTGGCTGCTCGACGCCACGGGGACCCCGTCATGACCGAGCACTCGCACATCCCGGCGACCAAGAACGCGCGCCAGCAGCGGATCGTGGAGCTGCTCGCGACCGGCGAGGTGCGCTCGCAGTCCGAGCTCGCCGAGCGGCTGCACGCCGACGGGGTCAGCGTCACCCAGGCCACGCTCTCCCGCGACCTCGTCGAGCTCGATGCGGTCAAGGTCCGATCGGCGAGCGGGACCCTCGTCTACGCCGTACCCGGGGAGGGTGGCGACCGCACCCCCCGCGCCGGTCGCGAGTCGCCCGCCAGCGAGGCGCGGCTGGCCCGGCTGTGCGAGGAGCTGCTGGTCTCCGCGGAGTCCTCGGCCAACCTGGTGGTGCTGCGCACGCCGCCCGGCGCCGCCAACTTCCTGGCCTCGGCCATGGACAAGGCCGAGCTCAGCGACGTCCTCGGCACGATCGCGGGCGACGACACCGTGCTGGTGATCTCTCGCGACCCCGCGGGAGGGGCCGTGCTCGAGCAGCGCTTCCTCGACCTCGCCAACCGCACCTGGCTCCAGCAGGGCCGCTCCGAGCTCGGCGTCTGACGCCCGGTCACACCCGCACCTCCCATGTCTGCACTCTTCGAGATGAAGGAACCCACATGAGCAAGGTCCTCACTGCACTGCCCAAGGGCGAGCGCGTCGGCATCGCGTTCTCCGGCGGCCTCGACACCTCGGTCGCGGTGGCCTGGATGCGCGACAAGGGCGCCGTGCCGTGCACCTACACCGCCGACATCGGGCAGTACGACGAGCCGGACATCTCCGGGGTCCCCGAGCGCGCCCTGCAGTACGGCGCGGAGATCGCTCGCGCCGTCGACTGCCGCACCCAGCTGGTGGAGGAGGGCCTGGCCGCGATGGCCTGCGGCGCCTTCCACATCCGCTCGGCCGGCCGGGCGTACTTCAACACCACGCCGCTGGGTCGTGCGGTGACCGGGACGATGCTGGTCCGTGCCATGCACGAGGACGGCGTCGACATCTGGGGTGACGGCTCGACCTTCAAGGGCAACGACATCGAGCGCTTCTACCGCTACGGGCTGCTCGCCAACCCCGAGCTGCGCATCTACAAGCCCTGGCTGGATGCCGAGTTCGTGCACGAGCTGGGCGGGCGCAACGAGATGAGCCGGTGGCTCGTCGAGCGGGACCTGCCCTACCGCGACAGCCAGGAGAAGGCGTACTCCACCGACGCCAACATCTGGGGCGCCACCCACGAGGCGAAGAAGCTCGAGCACCTCGACGTCTCCCTGGAGTCCGTCGAGCCGCTGATGGGCGTGAAGTTCTGGGACCCCTCGGTGGCGATCGAGACCGAGGACGTCACGATCCGGTTCCACAACGGCCGGCCGGTCGCGATCAACGGCCGCGACTTCAGCGACCCGGTCGCCCTGGTCCACGAGGCGAACACGATCGGCGGACGCCACGGCCTGGGCATGTCCGACCAGATCGAGAACCGGATCATCGAGGCCAAGTCCCGCGGCATCTACGAGGCTCCGGGGATGGCGCTGCTGTGGATCGCCTACGAGCGCCTGCTCAACGCCGTGCACAACGAGGACACCATCGCGAACTACCACGCCGAGGGGCGGCGGCTCGGCGTACTGCTCTATCAGGGCCGGTGGCTTGACCCGCAGGCGCTGATGGTCCGCGAGTCGCTGCAGCGCTGGGTGGCCTCGCTGGTCACCGGTGAGGTGACGCTGCGGCTGCGCCGCGGCGAGGACTACACCGTGCTGCGCAGCACCGGGCAGCACTTCAGCTACCACCCGGACAAGCTCTCGATGGAGCGCACCGAGAACGCCGCCTTCGGCCCCCTGGACCGGATCGGCCAGCTGACCATGCGCAACCTCGACATCGCCGACTCGCGCGACAAGCTCGAGGCCTACGCCGCCCAGCCCCTCGACCAGGGCCAGGTGCTCGTCGAGAACGGCACCCTGTTCGGCGAGCTCGAGCCCGGCGGGTACGCCCGGATCGCCCGCAACCCCGAGGCCCGGACCGACGCCGCGACCCTGGCCCTCGACAATGTCGCGATGGAGGTCGGCACCGACTGAACCCCCCGGGCCCGCCTGCTCCGTCTGCCTGGTGAGTCCGCCTGCCGCTTGTAACGCGGTGTTCGTGCTGCTGAACACCCCGCCGGCGCGACAGGAAGCAGCACGAACACCGCGTTACAAGCAGATCGCCAGCAGATCCCGAGTCAACCGAACCCGTCCGAGAGGCCACCGTGAACGACAGCAGCACCACCAACACCGGCAAGCTCTGGGGCGGCCGCTTCGAGGGCGGGCCGAGCCCGGAGCTCGAGGCGCTCTCGCGGAGCACGCACTTCGACTGGCGGCTGGCGCCCTACGACCTCGACGGGTCCCGCGCGCACGCCCGGGCACTGGGTACGGCGAACCTGCTCACCGACGAGGAGCTGGCCCGACTCCTGCAGGGGCTCGACGAGCTCGACCGCCGCGTCCGCACCGGCGAGCTGGTGCCGGCGCCCTCCGACGAGGATGTCCACGGCGCCCTCGAGGGAGCCCTGGTCGACCTCGTCGGGGCCGACCTGGGCGGCAAGCTGCGTGCGGGGCGCAGCCGCAACGACCAGATCGCCACCTTGTTCAAGGTGTTCCTGCGCGACCACGGCCGGGCGATCGCGGCCCACGTCCTCGACCTCGTCGACGCGCTCGCGGACCAGGCCGCGCGTCACCACGGCGCGATCATGCCGGGTCGCACCCACCTGCAGCACGCCCAGCCGGTCCTGCTCAGCCATCACCTGCTCGCCCACGCCTGGCCGCTGCTCCGCGACGTCTCCCGCCTCCGCGACTGGGACTCCAGGGTCGCCGCCGACTCGCCGTACGGTGCCGGAGCGCTCGCGGGCTCCAGCCTCGGCCTGGACCCCGAGGCCGTCGCCCGCGACCTCGGCTTCGCCGGCTCGACGGCCAACTCGATCGACGGTACGGCGGCCCGGGACTTCGTTGCGGAGTTCGCGTTCGTGACCGCCATGATCGGCGTCGACGTGAGCCGTCAGGCCGAGGAGGTGATTGTGTGGGCGACCAGGGAGTTCGGCTTCGTCACCCTCGACGACGCGTTCTCGACCGGGTCCAGCATCATGCCCCAGAAGAAGAACCCCGACATCGCCGAGCTCGCGCGCGGCAAGTCCGGGCGGCTGATCGGCAACCTGACCGGGTTGCTGGCCACGCTCAAGGCACTGCCGCTCGCCTACAACCGTGACCTCCAGGAGGACAAGGAGCCGGTCTTCGACTCCGTGGACACCCTGGAGGTGCTGCTGCCCGCGTTCACCGGCCAGGTCGCCACGCTGCGCTTCGACACCGACCGGATGGCGGCCCTGGCCCCCCAGGGGTTCTCCCTGGCCACCGACATCGCGGAGTGGCTGGTCCGCGAGGGCATCCCGTTCCGGGTGGCTCACGAGCTCGCCGGGGCGTGCGTACGCCGCTGCGAGGAGCTCGGCATCGAGCTCGACGAGCTCACCGACGCCCAGTTCGCCGACATCGACCCCCGGCTCACGCCGGCCGTGCGCGAGGTGCTGACCGCGCAGGGGTCGGTCACCTCGCGCGACGGCCGCGGCGGGACGGCGCCGGTGCGGGTCGCCGAGCAGCTGGCCGAGCTCCGCGGGGTCGTGGCCGGGCACCGCGACTGGCTGACCGCCTGACCCGATGCCCGGTCAGGACCTGCGCCGCCTCCTGGCGGGACCCGCGCTGGAGCTGGCCCCGCGCCTGCTCGGTGCGCACCTGCGGCTCGGGGGCGTGACGGTCCGCCTCACCGAGGTCGAGGCCTACGAGGGGGCCGACGACCCCGGCTCGCATGCGCACAGGGGACCGACCGCGCGCAACGCGGTGATGTTCGGTCCTCCCGGGCACCTCTACGTCTACTTCACCTACGGCATGCACCACTGCTGCAACATCGCCTGCGGCCCCGACGGGGAGGCGAGCGCGGTGCTGCTGCGTGCCGGCGAGGTGGTGGCGGGCCTGGAGACGGCGCGATCGCGTCGTCCCGGCGCGAGTGACCGCGACCTGGCCCGCGGGCCGGCGCGGCTGTGCCGGGCGATGGCCGTCGATCGCACGAGCAACGGCCTCGACCTGCTCGCGGACCCGGCCTCGCTCGAGCTCGCTGCGCCCGCCGCGGAGGTCAGTGTCGGCCCGCGCGTCGGCCTGCGCCTGGCCGCAGACCGGCCGTGGCGGTTCTGGCTCACGGGGGACCCGACCGTCTCGGCCTACCGCGCCGCCGCTCCCCGTCCTCCCCGCGCCCGCTGAGGCGGTCACCCCGTCGCGTGCGTGTGAGACTGGCCGCCCTTGCCAGTGAGGAGGAACCCTGTGCGAGCTGCGGTGCTGACCCGCTTCGGCGGTCCGGATGCGGTCGAGCTGCGCGACGTACCCGATCCCGAACCGGGTCCAGGCGAAGCGCGCGTCCGGGTCACCGCAGCGGCCACGAACAACACCGACCTGTGGACCCGTGAGGGCGCCTACGGGCTCCCCGGCGACCCGGACGCCCTCGCCGGCTGGATGGGCCCGATCGACTTCCCCCGGGTCCAGGGCGCCGACGTGATCGGCGTCGTCGACCAGGTGGGCCAGGGAGCCGACCCCGACCTCATCGGCCGCCGGGTCCTGGTCGACCCAGCAACCTTCGAGGGCGACGGCGACGAGCCGCGCCTGGCCGGCGTGCTGGGCAGCGAGCGCGACGGCGGCTTCGCGGAGTACGTCGTCGTGCCGGCCGAGCACGTGCACGACATGACCGACTCGCCGCTCGGCGACGTCGAGCTGGCCTGTCTGCCGATCGCGTACGGCACCGCGATGGGCATGCTCGAGCGCGGGGGGATCGCGGCGGGGGAGACCGTGCTGGTCACGGGCGCCTCGGGAGGAGTCGGGCTGGCTGCCGTGCAGCTCGCGGCGGCCCGGGGCTGCCGGGTGGTCGCCCAGACCAGCGGGGGGAAGTCCGACCTCGTCCGCGACTCGGGGGCCGACGATGTGGTCGGCCGTTCCGCCGACGGGCTGGCCGACCTCGTCCCCGACGGCCTGGACGCGGTGGTCGACGTCGTCGGCGGGGCCCAGCTCAACCAGCTCCTGCCACTGCTGCGACCCCACGGTCGCTGGGTCATCGCCGGGGCAGTGGCCGGGGCTGTGGTCGAGCTCGACCTGCGCCGGCTCTACCTGCACAACCTGCGGCTCGTCGGCTCGACCATGCACGCCCCCGCGCACTTCGCGGCGCTCGCCGAGCAGGCGCGGGTCGGTGGGCTCCGCCCGCGGGTTGCCGAGACCTACCCCCTCGAGCAGATCCACCGCGCCCATGCGGCTCTCGCCGAACGCAGCCGTGTCGGCAAGATCGTGGTGCTCCCTCGGGACGGGACTGAGGCTCGCTGATCGCGGGTACGGTGCTTGCGAAAGCAGTTCGACCCGCCGAGGAGAGGCCGTCCAGTGAGCACTCGGGAACACCTGTACAGCGTCGTCGCCAGCCTCCAGCCCGTGGCTCACGGGGTCCCCGAGACCGCGATGGATGACCAGACCCCGTGCACGGACTTCACCGTGCGTGACCTGGCCAACCACCTGCTCGGCACGATCGATGCGCTGCGCCGTGTCGGCGTCAAGGAGCCGATGGACCCCGACGACCCCTGGGGCACCAACGGCGACCACGTGCGCACCGGCTGGCGCAGCGAGCTCGGCAACAGACTCACCGCCTTCGCGGACGCCTGGTCGCAGCCGGAGGCGTGGGAGGGCGACGCCCTCGACGGCGCCATGCCCCGCCAGCTGGTCGGCGACATGGGCTACGTCGAGATGATGCTGCACGGCTGGGACCTCGCCAAGGGCTCGGGGCAGGAGGTCACCTACGACGACGCGGCCGCGGAGCGGGCCCTGGAGGTGATGGAGGTCATCGGCGAGCAGGGCCGCACACAGGGAGCGTTCGGCCCGGAGGTGAAGGTCCCCGAGGACGCCGACACCTTCGCCCGGGTGCTCGGGGCCGCGGGGCGCGACCCGGGGTGGACTCCCCGCTGAGCGTCGTAGGACGCATGGCAGGCTGGTCGCGACCGGCTGGACGGGCCGGGACCTGACCGAGGAGACCCCAGCGTGACGACCGACCCGAACCTGCTGGACGACCTCGAGTGGCGCGGCCTGATCGCCCACTCGACCGACCGCGACGCGTTGCGTGCGGCCATGGTCGAGGACAGCGTCCGCTTCTACGTCGGCTTCGACCCGACCGCGCCCTCGCTGCACATGGGCAACCTGGTGCAGCTCCTCACCGCCCGCCGGCTGCAGCTGGCCGGCCACACGCCGTACGCCCTCGTCGGTGGCGCCACCGGCATGATCGGCGACCCCCGGGAGTCGGGGGAGCGGAGCCTGAACTCCCTGGACACGGTCAAGGAGTGGGTCGAGAAGGTCCATCGCCAGATCGAGCCCTTCCTCGACTTCGAGGGCCCGACCGGCGCCACCATGGTGAACAACTACGACTGGACGGCCAGCCTGTCCACGATCGACTTCCTGCGCGAGATCGGCAAGCACTTCCCGGTCAACCGGATGCTGGCCCGCGACGTGGTCAGGAGCCGGCTCGAGGATGGCATCAGCTACACCGAGTTCAGCTATGTGCTCCTGCAGTCGATGGACTTCCTCAACCTCTACCGCGACCACGGGGTGACGCTGCAGTTCGGGGGCAGCGACCAGTGGGGCAACCTCACCGGGGGCGTCGAGCTGATCCGGCGCGCGGCGGGCGGGCGGGCACACGCCTTCGCCACTCCGCTGGTGACCAAGACCGACGGCACCAAGTACGGCAAGACCGAGGGCGGGGCGCTCTGGCTCGATCCCGAGATGATGACGCCCTACGCCTTCCACCAGTTCTGGCTCAACGTCGAGGACGAGAAGCTCGGTGAGCTGCTCCGGATCTTCACGTTCTTGTCACGTCAGGAGATCGAGTCGCTCGAGCAGCAGACCGCCGAGAAGCCCTTTCTGCGGGCAGGTCAGAAGGCCCTCGCCGACGCTGTGACCACTCTGGTGCACGGACCCGCCGAGACCGAGAGCGCCAAGCTGGCGGCCGCGGCGCTCTTCGGTGGCGGCGACCTGCGCGAGCTACGCCCCGAGACCCTGGCGGCCGCACTCCGTGAGGCGGGAGCCACCCGGGCGGCGCGTGGCACCGGCGTGGTGGACCTGCTCGTCGACACCGGGCTGGTCAAGAGCAAGGGCGAGGCCCGCAGGACGATCACCGAGGGCGGCGCCTACCTGAACAACGAGCGGGTCACCGACCCCGAGCACGTCCCTGGTGACGGCGACCTGATCGGCGGCAGCTGGCTGGTCCTGCGCCGCGGGAAGAAGCACCTCGCCGGCGTGGAGCTGGGCTGACCCGATGACCCGGCGCTGGCTCGATCAGGTGCGGTCCCTGGCCAGGGACGCCCTGCCCGAGCCGGTCTTCCGCTACGTCGAGGAGGGCGCGCGCGAGGAGATCACGCTGCGCGAGGCCGAGGCCGCCTGGCAGGCGGTGAGGGTGCTGCCGCGGGTGTTCCAGGACGTGCGCACCGTGGAGACGGCCACCGAGCTGATGGGGCGGCCCTTCGCGCTGCCGTTCGGCATCGCGCCGATGACGCTGCAGCGCGCAGCCGATCCCGAGGGCGAGGTGGCCATGGCCCGGGCGGCCGCGGGGGCCGGCGTACCACTGGTGGTCTCCAGCAACGCCGGACGCACCTTCTCCGACATCGCCGGCACCGGGGTCACCTGGTGGGTGCAGGCCTACCTCGCTGCCGACCGCACCTCCTCGTTGCCGCTCCTGCGGGCAGCCGTCGACGCGGGGGCAGCCGCCGTCGTGCTGACCGCGGACGCCCCCGTCCTCGGCACGCGCTATCGGCTCCCCGAGGGGCCGTGGGTCTGGGAGATGGCCGAGCCCGACTGGGTGGGGGCGAACGCAGCCGTCCCCCCGGCCGGCGTGGAGCCCGCGGTGCGCGACAAGGCCATGGACCTCGGCCCCGCCGACATCGCCTGGCTGCGCAAGGTCACCGGGCTGCCCGTGGCGGTCAAGGGCGTGCAGCGAGCCGAGGACGCGCAGCGCTGTGCGGCCGCGGGCGCTGCCGCCGTGTGGGTCTCCAACCATGGCGGTCGTCAGCTCGACCAGGCGATGGCGACGGCGCGGTGCGTCTCCGCAGTGCGGGCGGGCACGGGTCCGGAGGTGGAGGTGTACGTCGACGGGGGAGTCCGCTCGGGCCTGCACGTGCTGCTCGCGCTGGCCCTCGGTGCCGACGCCGCGTTCGTGGGACGGCCGATGTTCCACGCACTGGCCGCTGCCGGGGCGGACGGGGTGGCTCGCGCGCTGGCCGAACTGGCCGCCGAGCTGGTCGAGGCGATGCGCCTCGCTGGGTGCCCGACGCGGGCCTCGGCGCGCGGAATCGCCAGTCCTGACAGGGGATTCGCGCCTGAAAGTGCCCCTGACCTGCGTGAACCGCCGGTGTGACCGGGGCCACTCCGCCTCGATTTGCCATGGGCCGCGCAGGCCCCTAATGTTTCACCTCGTTGGCCCGGAAGAGCGGGACGCAAGGCCGAGAGGCCGGGCGGCCGAACCGGACCAAAACCCCACAACGTTCACCTCAGCCGAGGTGGTTCGAGTGCGCGCGCTAGCGGCCTCGGAACGCCGAGGACGCGGTGCTGCGCCAGGGGGCTGGGACTCGGAAGCGGATTTGACTCCGCCGGTCGGACCCGGTAAGTTTTACCAGGTTGCCCCCCGGAACGGCCGAGAGGTCGGACTGCGGTGCGCGCTTGATCCTTGAGAACTCAACAGTGTGCCAAAAGTCGACGAATTAATTTATACCCGTCCGACTAATCGAAACCGCCTCGTGCGGTGGAGTGCGGTCGGCGGTTCCTTTGGTAAGACAAACGATAATTCTGACAATTTGTCAGTGAATCGTTCCTCTTGCCGGGATAAAAACACCAAGAATTGACAGTCGCTCTCGAGTGGTTGTCGCAAGAATTCAACGGAGAGTTTGATCCTGGCTCAGGACGAACGCTGGCGGCGTGCTTAACACATGCAAGTCGAGCGGTAAGGCTCCTTCGGGAGTACACGAGCGGCGAACGGGTGAGTAACACGTGAGCAATCTGCCCTTCACATCGGGATAACCCCCGGAAACGGGAGCTAATACCGGATACGACCACTTCAGGCATCTGATGGTGGTGGAAAGTTCTGGCGGTGAAGGATGAGCTCGCGGCCTATCAGCTTGTTGGTGGGGTAATGGCCCACCAAGGCTTCGACGGGTAGCCGGCCTGAGAGGGTGACCGGCCACACTGGGACTGAGACACGGCCCAGACTCCTACGGGAGGCAGCAGTGGGGAATATTGGACAATGGGCGAAAGCCTGATCCAGCAACGCCGCGTGAGGGATGACGGCCTTCGGGTTGTAAACCTCTTTCAGCAGGGACGAAGCGCAAGTGACGGTACCTGCAGAAGAAGCACCGGCCAACTACGTGCCAGCAGCCGCGGTAATACGTAGGGTGCGAGCGTTGTCCGGAATTATTGGGCGTAAAGGGCTCGTAGGCGGTCTGTTGCGTCAGGAGTGAAAACTCGGGGCTTAACCCCGAGCCTGCTTCTGATACGGGCAGACTAGAGGTATGCAGGGGAGAACGGAATTCCTGGTGTAGCGGTGAAATGCGCAGATATCAGGAGGAACACCGGTGGCGAAGGCGGTTCTCTGGGCATTACCTGACGCTGAGGAGCGAAAGTGTGGGGAGCGAACAGGATTAGATACCCTGGTAGTCCACACCGTAAACGTTGGGCGCTAGGTGTGGGACTCATTCCACGAGTTCCGTGCCGCAGCTAACGCATTAAGCGCCCCGCCTGGGGAGTACGGCCGCAAGGCTAAAACTCAAAGGAATTGACGGGGGCCCGCACAAGCGGCGGAGCATGCGGATTAATTCGATGCAACGCGAAGAACCTTACCTAGGTTTGACATATACGAGAAGCCTCTAGAGATAGAGGTCTCTTTGGACACTTGTATACAGGTGGTGCATGGCTGTCGTCAGCTCGTGTCGTGAGATGTTGGGTTAAGTCCCGCAACGAGCGCAACCCTCGTCTTATGTTGCCAGCACGTAATGGTGGGGACTCATAAGAGACTGCCGGGGTCAACTCGGAGGAAGGTGGGGATGACGTCAAGTCATCATGCCCCTTATGCCTAGGGCTTCACGCATGCTACAATGGCCGGTACAAAGGGCTGCGATACCGCAAGGTGGAGCGAATCCCAAAAAGCCGGTCTCAGTTCGGATTGGGGTCTGCAACTCGACCCCATGAAGTCGGAGTCGCTAGTAATCGCAGATCAGCAACGCTGCGGTGAATACGTTCCCGGGCCTTGTACACACCGCCCGTCACGTCACGAAAGTTGGTAACACCCGAAGCCAGTGGCCCAACCGTTTACGGAGGGAGCTGTCGAAGGTGGGACGAGCGATTGGGACGAAGTCGTAACAAGGTAGCCGTACCGGAAGGTGCGGCTGGATCACCTCCTTTCTAAGGAGCATCAACTGGCAGTTTCAAGCTGTCCAGGGCGCACGTGTTCGTTGACATCCGTTCAACGCACGTGCACTGCTCACTAGTGGAACGTCGATTATTTGGTCAGCTCTGCTCGACAACGAGCTCGTCAGTACTGCAAACCGGCCTAGCCGGGGAGCGTGGAAACTCGAGCACCGCGTAGACAAGCTCTCCAGGCACACTGTTGGGTCCTGAGGGATCGAGTTACTTCGATTCTTCTGGGCCTTCACCCCCCTCGAACTCCCTCGACCCCTGACACTCGGTCCGCGGGTCCAGGGAAGCGAGGAACTGGTGGGGGACCGCCCGTAATTTGAGAACTACACAGTGGACGCGAGCATCTTTGTAGCAAGACAAGCTACTAAGGGCACATGGTGGATGCCTTGGCACCAAGAGCCGATGAAGGACGTAGGAGCCTGCGATAAGCCCCGGGAAGTTGGCAACCAAGCGTTGATCCGGGGATTTCCGAATGGGGAAACCCAGCTGGAGTCATGTCCAGTTACCTCTGCCTGAACACATAGGGCAGTTGGAGGGAACGTGGGGAAGTGAAACATCTCAGTACCCACAGGAAGAGAAAACAAAAGTGATTCCGAGAGTAGTGGCGAGCGAAATCGGAAGAGGCCAAACTCAAGCAGTGTGATAGCCGGCAGGCGTTGCTGTTTGAGGGTTGTGGGGCCGCTTTGCTGGTTCTGCCGATCCAGCACAGAGTAAGAAACCATCGTTGAAGTGGAAGAGGACTGGAAAGTCCCGGCATAGAGGGTGATACCCCCGTATACGTAAGACGATGGCTCTGAAGCGTCACCCCAAGTAACACGGAACCCCTGAAATTCCGTGTGAATCTGGCGGGACCACCCGTTAAGCCTAAATACTCCTTGGTGACCGATAGCGGACAAGTACCGTGAGGGAAAGGTGAAAAGTACCCCTGGCGGGGAGTGAAATAGTACCTGAAACCATGTGCCTACAATCCGTTGGAGCGAAGACTTCGGTCTTTGTGACAGCGTGCCTTTTGAAGAATGAGCCTGCGAGTTTGCGTTGTGTCGCAAGGTTAACCCGTGTGGGGAAGCCGTAGCGAAAGCGAGTCCTAATAGGGCGACTGAGTGGCACGACCAAGACCCGAAGCGAAGTGATCTATCCATGGGCAGGTTGAAGCGCGGGTAAGACCGCGTGGAGGACCGAACCCACTTAGGTTGAAAACTGAGGGGATGACCTGTGGATAGGGGTGAAAGGCCAATCAAACTTCGTGATAGCTGGTTCTCCCCGAAATGCATTTAGGTGCAGCGTCGCGTGTTTCTTACCGGAGGTAGAGCACTGGATAGTCTAGGGGGCCTACAAGCTTACCGAAATTAACCAAACTCCGAATGCCGGTAAGTTAGAGCGCGGCAGTGAGACAGTGGGGGATAAGCTCCATTGTCGAGAGGGAAACAGCCCAGACCATCAGCTAAGGTCCCTAAGCGATAACTAAGTGGAAAAGGATGTGAAGTCGCAGAGACAACCAGGAGGTTGGCTTAGAAGCAGCCACCCTTGAAAGAGTGCGTAATAGCTCACTGGTCAAGTGATTTCGCGCCGACAATGTAGCGGGGCTCAAGTTATCCACCGAAGCTATGGCATTCATGCGTAAAGCTAGGCCTTCGTGGTCCAGGTGCATGGATGGGTAGGGGAGCGTCGTGTGGCGAGTGAAGCAGCGGTGTGAACCAGTTGTGGACGCCACACGAGTGAGAATGCAGGCATGAGTAGCGAATGAAGAGTGAGAAACTCTTCCGCCGAATGATCAAGGGTTCCAGGGTCAAGCTAATCTGCCCTGGGTAAGTCGGGACCTAAGGCGAGGCCGACAGGCGTAGTCGATGGACAACGGGTTGATATTCCCGTACCGGCAAAATAGCGCCCATGACGAACCCGGTGATGCTAAGTGCCCAAAACCTTCGGGATCCTTCGGGACGATGAAGGCGGAGCGCACGACCCAAACCAGTAGTAGTCAAGCGATGGGGTGACGCAGGAAGGTAGTCCAACCGTGGCGATGGTAGACCACGGCTAAGGGTGTAGGGCGCAACGTAGGCAAATCCGCGTTGCACGTGCCTGAGACCTGATGGGGAGTCCTTATGGACGAAGTGGATGATCCTATGCTGTCGAGAAAAACCTCTAGCGAGCTATGCGCCGCCCGTACCCCAAACCGACTCAGGTGATCAGGTAGAGAATACTAAGGCGATCGAGTGAACCATGGTTAAGGAACTCGGCAAAATGCCCCCGTAACTTCGGGAGAAGGGGGGCCGGATTCGTTAGCAGATTTACTCTGCGAAGCGATGATGGCCGCAGAGACCAGGCCCAAGCGACTGTTTACTAAAAACACAGGTCCGTGCGAAGTTGTAAGACGATGTATACGGACTGACTCCTGCCCGGTGCTGGAAGGTTAAGGGGACCTGTTAGCTAGTAATAGCGAAGCGGAGAACTTAAGCCCCAGTAAACGGCGGTGGTAACTATAACCATCCTAAGGTAGCGAAATTCCTTGTCGGGTAAGTTCCGACCTGCACGAATGGAGTAACGACTTGGGCGCTGTCTCAACCGTGGACTCGGCGAAATTGCACTACGAGTAAAGATGCTCGTTACGCGCGGCAGGACGGAAAGACCCCGGGACCTTTACTATAGTTTGGTATTGGTGTTTGGTTCGACTTGTGTAGGATAGGTGGGAGACTGTGAAACTTGGACGCCAGTTCAGGTGGAGTCAACGTTGAAATACCACTCTGGTCGTATTAGATATCTAACCTAGGTCCATTATCTGGATCAGGGACAGTGCCTGATGGGTAGTTTAACTGGGGCGGTTGCCTCCTAAAATGTAACGGAGGCGCTCAAAGGTTCCCTCAGCCTGGTTGGCAATCAGGTTTCGAGTGTAAGTGCACAAGGGAGCTTGACTGTGAGAGTGACAGCTCGAGCAGGGACGAAAGTCGGAACTAGTGATCCGGCGCTGGCATGTGGAAGCGGCGTCGCTCAACGGATAAAAGGTACCCCGGGGATAACAGGCTGATCTTCCCCAAGAGTCCATATCGACGGGATGGTTTGGCACCTCGATGTCGGCTCGTCGCATCCTGGGGCTGGAGTAGGTCCCAAGGGTTGGGCTGTTCGCCCATTAAAGCGGCACGCGAGCTGGGTTTAGAACGTCGTGAGACAGTTCGGTCCCTATCCGCCGCGCGCGCAGGAAACTTGAGAAAGGCTGTCCCTAGTACGAGAGGACCGGGATGGACGAACCTCTGGTGTGCCAGTTGTTCCGCCAGGAGCACGGCTGGTTAGCTACGTTCGGAAGTGATAACCGCTGAAAGCATCTAAGCGGGAAGCACGTTTCAAGATGAGGTTTCCCACCGGGTTAACCGGGTAAGGCCCCCAGTAGACGACTGGGTTGATAGGCCGGAGGTGTACAGCAGTAATGCCTAGCCGACCGGTACTAATAGGCCGAGGGCTTGTCCCTCAAAGATGTTGCGCGTCCACTGTGTGGTTCCCGAGTTACGGTCGGGAGCCTCAAGAGAAATCTAAGGCTTTTGCATAACTCAATAGAGTTTCGGCGGCCATAGCGAAAGGGAAATACCCGGCTCCATTCCGAACCCGGAAGTCAAGCCTTTCAGCGCCGATGGTACTGCAACCGGGAGGTTGTGGGAGAGTAGGACGTCGCCGGACATACTTTTACTAAGGGCCGCCCCCTTGTGGGGCGGCCCTTAGTCTATTTCCAGACATGATCGAGCAACCCAGCGTGTTTGCTACATAGGAGTCCCCGTGCCTGAAGAACGTTCGCCCCGCAAGCCCCGCACCGGGGGTCGACCCACAGGCTCGGGTGGCGGGCGGGCCGGCGGGGGCCGGCCCACGGGCGGCCGCTCCGAGGGTGGCCGTCCCGAACGCGGTGGCTCCGGTGGCGGCCGTGGCGGCGAGAAGCGGGAGTTCAGCCGACCGCGTCGCGACGACCGCGCCCCGCGTACCGACGAGGAGCGCACCGAGAGCCAGGCCCGCTACGACGGGCCGCCGATCCCCGAGGAGATCACCGGCAAGGAGCTCGACCGTTCCGTGGTCGCGCAGCTGCAGTCGCTGCCCGACAAGCTGGCGCTGCGGGTCGCGCGTCACCTCGTCGCCGCCGGGCTGCTGATCGAGACCGAGCCCCGCACGGCGTACGAGCACACCTCGCCGCGCGTGCCCGGGCCAGCCGGCTCGCGGTCGTGCGGGAGGCGGTGGGCGAGGCCGCCTACGCCGCAGGGGAGTACGCCGAGGCGCTGGCCGAGCTCCGTGCGGCGAAGCGGATGAACGGGGCCCAGGACTACGTCGCGATGATGGCCGACTGCGAGCGCGCGCTCGGTCGGCCCGACCGGGCACTCGCCGCCGTCCGCAACGCTCCGCGCGAGAAGCTCTCGCACGCCCTGCTGGCCGAGCTCACGATCGTCGAGGCGGGAGCGCGCCGTGACCGCGGCGAGGTCGATGCCGCACTGCGCACCCTGGAGACCTCGCACATCAACTCCAAGTCCCGCGAGCCGTGGGTGGCCAGGCTGCGCTACGCCTACGCCGACGCGCTGCTCGAGGCCGGTCGGCCGCAGGACGCGCTGACCTGGTTCCACCGCACCGAGGCTGTGGACGTCACCGAGAGCACCGACGCGGGTGCCCGGGCCGCTGAGCTGGAGAAGTCCCTGGAGTCAGGGCGCTGAGCGTGCTCGGCTCCTGCACCGAGGCACTGTCCTCGGCCTACGACGTGGCGGTGCTCGACCTCGACGGCGTGGTCTACGTCGGGGCCGAGGCCGTGCCCGGTGCGCCCGAGGCGCTGAACCGGGCGCAGGCCGAGGGGATGCACCTCGCCTTCGTCACCAACAACGCGGCCCGGCCGCCCGCGGTGGTCGGTGAGCACCTTCGCGCCCTCGGCGTGGACGCGCGCGACCCCGACGTGGTCACCAGCTCCCAAGCCGCAGCGACGGTGCTGAGCCAGCAGCTGCCCGCCGGCAGCCGGGTCTTCACCCTCGGCGCGGCGGGCCTGCTCGAGGCTTTGGTCGAGCGTGGCCTCGAGCCGGTGACCGACCCCGCAGGCGAGGTGGCCGCCGTCGTCCAGGGCTACGGTCCCGACGTCACCTGGCGACAGGTGATGCACGCCGCCGTGCTCGTGCGCGGCGGGCTGCCGTGGGTGGCCACGAACACCGACATGACGCTGCCCACCGCCGAAGGCGAGGCGCCGGGCAACGGCGCGCTGGTGCGTCTGGTCGCGGAGTTCTCCGGCCGGGAGCCGCAGGTGGCGGGCAAGCCGCTCCCGCCGCTGTTCGAGGAGACCCTGACGCGTGTCGGTGGCCGGCACCCGCTCGTCGTGGGGGACCGGCTGGACACCGACATCGAGGGTGCCACCACCATGGGCTGGGACAGCCTGCTGGTGCTCACCGGCGTCACCGGGCTGGCCGAGATCACCACCGCCGAGCCCGCCCACCGGCCGACGTACCTGAGCCCGGGTCTCGGTGCCCTGGGCGAGCCCCAGCCCGCGCCGACCGAGCGCGGCGACGAGGTGGCGCTGGGTGGCTGGACCGGACGGGTTCAGGACGGAGACCTGGTCGTCGACGGCGACGGGTCGCCCGGGGACTGGTGGCGGGTGGCCGCGGTCACCGCCTGGCGTCACCTGGACGCCACGGGAGCGCCTGTCGCCACCGGCCGGGTCACCCCGCCCGAGTAGCCTGTGCGCATGAGCGAGACCCCCGAGCTGCCCGTCGACGACGCCCGCACCGGTCACGACGTGGTCGACGCCGTGGTGGCGTCCCTGGCCGGACTCGACGAGCGACCCGTCGCCGAGCACGTCGCCGTCTTCGAACAGGGGCACGAGGCGCTGCGCCAGGCGCTGAACGAGGCCGGCACCTCCGGACCCCGGAGCTGAGCCGTGCCCCCACGGCGACTTCGGCTCGACGCCGAGCTCGTCCGTCGCGGCCTGGCTCGCTCCCGGGAGCACGCGAGCGAGCTGATCGCCGCGGGGCGGGTCAGCGTGAACAAGACGGTGGCGGGCAAGCCGGCGACCGCGGTGACCACCGACGCCGACCTCGTCGTCCGCGCCGACCCGCAGGGGGAGGACTACGCGAGCCGCGGCGGCCACAAGCTGGCCGGTGCCCTGGACGCCTTCGCCCCCGGCGGGCTCGAGGTGGCCGGGCGCCGCTGCCTGGACGCCGGAGCGTCCACCGGTGGGTTCACCGACGTCCTGCTGCGCCGGGGGGCGCGTGAGGTGGTCGCCGTCGACGTGGGCTACGGGCAGCTGGTCTGGTCGCTGCGCAACGACCTGCGCGTCCACGTGCACGACCGCACCAACATCCGCGAGATCGACCCGGAGCTGATCGGAGGCGAGGTCGACCTGGTCGTGGGCGACCTGTCGTTCATCTCCCTCGCCGTGGTGCTCGAGGCGCTGATCGGCGTCACGGCGCCGGACGGTGACCTGGTCCTGATGGTCAAGCCGCAGTTCGAGGTGGGCAAGGACCGGCTCGGCAAGGGCGGCGTCGTGCGCAACCTCGTGCACCGCACCGACGCCGTGGAGGGGGTCGCCACCGCGGCCGCGGCCCGGGGCTGGGGGGCACGGGCGGTCTCCGCGAGCCAGCTGCCGGGACCGTCGGGCAACGTGGAGTTCTTCTTGTGGCTGCGCCACGGTCCGGCGATGGTCGACCGCGACGTCATCGACACCGAGGTGGGCCGGTCCGCCGCGCTGACGGTGCCGGGTGAGAAGGTGACGAGGTGACCGAGAACCACTCCGAGGGCGTACGCCGCATCCTGCTCCTCGCCCACACCGGGCGCGAGGAGGCTCGCGACGTCTCCCGCGCCGTCGTGGCCTCCCTGGTCGACCACGGGCTGGTGGTGCGCCTGCTCGAGGACGAGGCCAAGGAGCTCGACCTGCCGCCCCACGAGGGCGTCGAGTCGGTCGCGCTCGAGGACGCCGACCCCGGGGACTGCGAGCTCGCGCTGGTGATCGGCGGTGACGGGACCATCCTGCGTGCCGCAGAGCTCACGCACGGCACGGTCACCCCCCTGCTCGGGGTCAACCTCGGCCACGTCGGCTTCCTGGCCGAGGCCGAGAGCGAGGACGTCGAGAACATCATCGAGCGGATCGTCCACCGTCGCTACTCCAGCGAGGAGCGGCTCACCCTCGACGTCACCGTCCACCTCGACAAGGAGCTGGTCGCGAGCACCTGGGCCCTCAACGAGGCCAGCGTGGAGAAGGCCGCTCGGCAGCGGATGCTCGAGGTCGTGGTCGAGGTCGACGGCCGGCCGCTGAGCCGGTTCGGCTGTGACGGCGTCGTGTGTGCCACACCGACTGGGTCGACGGCGTACAACTTCAGCGCGGGCGGACCGGTCGTGTGGCCCGGAGTCGAGGCGCTGCTGATGGTGCCGATCAGCGCGCACGCCCTCTTCGCCCGTCCGATGGTGGTGGCACCCACCTCCGTCCTCGCGGTCGAGGTGCTTCCCCGCAACGAGGGACCCGGGGTGCTGTGGTGCGACGGGAGGCGCACGGTCGACCTGCCTCCCGGTGCCCGGATCGAGGTCCGTCGCGGGACCACGCCGGTGCGCCTGGTCAGGCTGCACGAGGCTCCGTTCACCGACCGCCTGGTCGCGAAGTTCGGGTTGCCCGTCGACGGTTGGCGCGGTGCCGCCGCGCGCCGGCGCCGGGCCGAGCAGTCGCGATGAGGCCGGTGTCGCAGTGATCGAGGAGATCCGGATCAGCTCACTGGGCGTGATCGAGGAGTCCGTCCTCGAGGTCGGCCCCGGGTTGACCGTGATCACGGGTGAGACCGGCGCAGGCAAGACGATGCTGGTGACCGCGCTCGGCCTGCTCCTCGGTGGCCGTGCCGACTCCGGCGCCGTGCGCACGGGTGCCCGGACCGCCCGCGTCGAAGGACTCGTGCGTGCCGACGCCGACGTGGCGGCCGTGGCCGACGAGCTCGGTGCCGAGGTGGAGGACGGCCGGCTGCTGCTCGGCCGGCAGGTCTCGGCCGAGGGTCGTTCCCGGGCGTTCCTCGGTGGTGCCTCGGTCCCGGCGTCCGCCCTGGCGCGCGTCGGTGACCTGCTCGTGGCGGTGCACGGCCAGTCCGACCAGCACCGCCTGCTGCGCGCCGAGGCCCAGCGCGAGGCCATCGACGCCTACGCCGGCCCCGCGCTCCAGGAGCTGCTGGGCCGATTCCGGGAACTGTTCACCCGGTTGCGTGCGGTCGAGGCCGAGCTGCGCGAGGTGCTCGGCTCCGCACGCGAGCGGGCTCGCGAGGCCGACGTGCTCCGGCTCGGTCTGGAGGAGATCGAGGCCGTCGACCCCCAGGTGGGGGAGGAGGACGCCCTCGCCACCGAGGAGTCCCGGCTGGGCTTCGCCGACACGTTGCGCACCGCGGCGGAGGGCGCCCGCGAGGCGCTGTCCTCCGACGAGGAGGCAGCCGACGCCCTCGGGGCGGTCGCCGCCGCGAGGCAGTCCCTGGAAGGGGTCCGCGCCCACGATCCGGAGGCGGACTCCCTGGCGGACCGGGTGGCGGAGGTGAGCTACCTGCTCGCCGACGTGGCCGCCGACGTGGCCTCCTACGCCTCCGGCCTGGACACCGACCCTGCCCGGCTTGCGGCGGTCTCCGATCGCCGCGCCGCACTGACCACCCTGACCCGCACGACTGCGAGCGCGCGCTGGGTCGTCCCGACCGCGCTCTGGCCGCTGTGAAGAACGCACCTCGCGAGAAGCTCTCGCACGCCCTGTTGGCCGAGCTGACCATCGTCGAGGCCGGTGCCCGTCGTGACCGCGGCGAGATCGACGCCGCGCTGCGGACCCTGGAGACCTCGCACATCAACTCCAAGTCGCGCGAGCCGTGGGTGGCTCGACTGCGCTACGCCTACGCCGACACCCTGCTCGAGGCGGGTCGGCCCCAGGACGCTCTCACCTGGTTCCACCGCACCGAAGCGGTCGACACCACCGAGAGCACCGACGCTGCTGCGCGCGCTGCTGAGCTGGAGAAGCGCCTGGAGCCGGGGCGCTGAGCGTGCTCGGCAGCTGCAACGAGGCGCTGTCCTCGGCCTATGACGTCGCCGTGCTCGACCTCGACGGTGTGGTCTACGTCGGGGCTGAGGCCGTGGCAGGTGCCCCCGAGGCGCTGAACCGGGCGCAGTCCGAGGGCATGCACCTCGCGTTCGTGACCAACAATGCCGCGCGACCGCCCGCCGTGGTGGGGGAGCACCTGCGTTCGCTGGGTGTCGACGCCCACGACGCCGACGTGGTCACCAGCTCTCAGGCCGCGGCCACGGTGCTCAGCCACCAGCTGCCGGAGGGCAGCCGGGTGTTCACGCTGGGCGCAGCGGGCCTGTTCGAGGCGTTGCGCGAACGCGGGCTCGAACCGGTCACCGAGCGCTGCCCGGAAGTGGCGGCCGTGGTGCAGGGCTACGGGCCCGACGTGACCTGGAAGCAGGTGATGACGGGTGCGGTGCTGGTGCGCGAAGGGCTGCCCTGGGTGGCGACGAACACCGACCTGACCATCCCGACGGCCTCCGGTGAGGCGCCGGGCAACGGGGCCCTCGTGGGCCTGGTCGCGCGGTTCGCAGACCGGGAGCCGCTCGTGGCAGGCAAGCCGAAGTCCCCTCTCTTCGAGGAGACCTTGGCCCGGGTCGGCGGCACGCGTCCACTGGTGGTCGGCGACCGGCTCGACACCGACATCGAAGGTGCCGTCACGATGGGCTGGGACAGCCTGCTGGTGCTGACCGGCGTGAGCGGTCTGGCGGAGATCGTGGCGGCGACGCCGGCGTACCGCCCGACCTACATCGCCGAGAACCTCTCCGCACTGGCCGAGACGCAACCGACCCCGGAGATCTCGGACGCCGAGGTCACGCTCGGGGGGTGGACCGGGCGCGTGAACGACGGAGCTCTGGTCGTCGAGGGGGACGGTACGGCGAACGACTGGTGGCGGGTTGCCGCGGTGACCGCCTGGAAGCACCTCGACGAGACCGGCTCGCCTGTCGGCACCGACGGGGTCAGCGCGCCCGAGTAGCCTGTGCGCATGAGCGAGACCCCCGAGGAGATCCCCGCGGAGTACGGCGAGTTCGCGCCCACCGGCCACGACGAGGTCGACAGCGTGGTGGAGTCCCTCGCCGGGCTGGACGAACGACCCGTGGGTGAGCACGTGGCCGTCTTCGAGCAGGCGCACGACGCCCTGCGCCGTGCGCTGAACGAGGCCAGCGTCCGCGCCCGGGCCGCGGGGCTGATCGGTGCCACCTCGGCGCCTCCGGCTCGACGCCGAGCTGGTCCGCCGCGGGCTGGCGCGCTCGCGTGAGCACGCCAGCGAGCTGATCGCCGCCGGCCGGGTGAGCGTCAACAAGACCGTGGCCACCAAGCCGGCGACGGCCGTCACCACCGACGCCGACCTGGTGGTGCGCGCCGACCCCGAGGGGGAGGACTACGCCAGCAGGGGCGGGCACAAGCTGGCCGGTGCGCTGGCCGCGTTCACTCCCGCCGGTCTCGAGGTGGCGGGGAGACGCTGCCTGGATGCCGGCGCCTCCACCGGCGGTTTCACCGACGTGCTGCTGCGCGCGGGCGCGCGCGAGGTGGTCGCGGTGGACGTCGGCTACGGCCAGCTGGTGTGGGCGCTGCGCAACGACCCGCGGGTGCGGGTCCACGACCGCACCAACGTGCGGGAGATCGACCAGGAGCTGATCGGTGGGCCCGTCGACCTGGTCGTCGGTGACCTGTCGTTCATCTCGCTGCGCGTCGTCCTGGACGCGCTGGTCTCCGTCACGGCGCAGGACGGCGACCTGGTGCTGATGGTCAAGCCGCAGTTCGAGGTCGGCAAGGACCGGCTCGGCAAGGGCGGGGTGGTGCGCAACCTCGAGCACCGCGCCGACGCGGTCGAGGGGATCGCGAGTGCAGCCGCTTCCCGTGGCTGGGGAGCGCGCGCGCTGACTGCCAGCCCGCTGCCAGGTCCTTCGGGCAACGTGGAGTTCTTCCTCTGGCTGCGGCACGGGCCCACCGGGATCGGGCGCGACGTGATCGACGCCGAGGTGAGCCGGTCGGCTGCGTTGACGGTGCCGGGTGAGAAGGTGACGAGGTGACCGAGAACCACTCCGAGGGCGTGCGCCGGATCCTGCTGCTCGCCCACACCGGGCGTGAGGAGGCGCGCGACGTCTCCCGCGCCGTCGTGGCCTCGCTCGTCGACCACGGGCTCGTGGTCCGCCTGCTCGAGAACGAGGCCAAGGAGCTCGACCTGCCGCACCACGAACGGGTCGAGTCGGTCGCGCTGGAGGATGCCGACCCCGGTGCTTGCGAGCTGGCCCTGGTGATCGGCGGCGACGGCACGATCCTGCGGGCGGCGGAGCTCACGCACGGCACGATCACCCCCCTGCTCGGCGTCAACCTCGGCCACGTCGGCTTCCTGGCCGAGGCGGAGAGCGAGGACGTCGAGAACATCATCGAGATGATCGTCCACCGCCGCTACTCCAGCGAGGAGCGGCTGACCCTCGACGTCACCGTGCACCTCGACAAGGAGCTGGTCGCGAGCACCTGGGCCCTCAACGAGGCCAGCGTCGAGAAGGCCGCCCGGCAGCGGATGCTCGAGGTGGTGGTCGAGGTCGACGGCCGACCGCTGAGCCGCTTCGGGTGCGACGGGGTCGTCTGCGCCACACCGACGGGGTCGACGGCGTACAACTTCAGCGCGGGTGGTCCGGTCGTCTGGCCCGCGGTCGAGGCGCTGCTGATGGTGCCGATCAGCGCGCACGCGCTCTTCGCCCGCCCGATGGTCGTCGCGCCCACCTCGGTGCTGGCCGTCGAGGTGCTGCCCCGCAACGAGAGCCCGGGCGTGCTGTGGTGCGACGGTCGTCGCACCGTCGACCTGCCGCCAGGTGCGCGGATCGAGGTCCGCCGAGGACGTACGCCGGTCCGGCTGGTCCGGCTCCACGAGGCCCCCTTCACCGACCGGCTGGTCGCGAAGTTCGGCCTGCCCGTCGACGGCTGGCGTGGTGCCGCCGAGCGCCGGCGACGCGCCGAGCAGTCCCGATGAGGCCCTCGTGATCGAGGAGATCCGGATCAGCTCCCTGGGAGTGATCGAGGAGTCGGTGCTCGAGGTCGGACCCGGTCTGACCGTGATCACCGGTGAGACCGGTGCCGGCAAGACGATGCTGGTGACCGCCCTCGGCCTGCTCCTCGGTGGCCGGGCCGACACCGGCGCCGTGCGCACCGGAGCTCGCGCCGCCCGAGTCGAGGGACTGGTGCGCGCCGACGCCGCGCTGGTGGCCGTGGCCGACGAGCTCGGCGCCGAGGTCGAGGACGGCCGGCTCCTGCTCGCCCGTCAGGTCTCCGCCGAGGGTCGCTCGCGGGCGTTCATGGGTGGCGCCTCCGTCCCGGCCTCTGCCCTGACCCGCGTGGGTGACCTGCTGGTGGCGGTGCACGGCCAGTCCGACCAGCACCGCTTGCTGCGCGCCGAGGCCCAGCGCGAGGCCATCGACGCCTACGCCGGGCCGGCGCTGGAGGAGCTGCTGGTGCGGTTCCGTGAGCTGTTCACCCGCCTGCGCGGGGTGGAGGCCGAGCTGCGTGAGGTGCTCGGCTCGGCCCGTGAGCGGGCGCGCGAGGCCGACGTGCTGCGGCTCGGGCTGGAGGAGATCGAGGCCGTCGACCCGCAGGTGGGGGAGGAGGACGCCCTCGCCACCGAGGAGTCGCGGCTCGGCTTCGCCGACACGCTGCGCACGGCCGCCGAGAGCGCCCGCGAGGCGCTCTCCTCCGACGACGAGGCCGCCGACGCCCTCGGAGCGGTCGCCGCTGCCCGTCAGGCGCTCGAGGGGGTGCGCGCCCACGACCCCGAGGCCGCGTCCCTGGCCGACCGCGTCGCCGAGGTCAGCTACCTGCTGGCCGACGTCGCCGCCGACGTCGCCTCCTACGCCTCCGGTCTCGACACCGACCCGGCCCGGTTGGCGGCCGTCTCCGACCGCCGCGCGGCCCTGACCACGCTCACCCGGAAGTACGGCGAGACCACCGCCGAGGTCCTCGAGTGGGCGCGAGCCGCCGCCCAGAGGCTCGACGGGCTCGACGGCTCCGACGAGCGGATCGCCGCGCTTGCGGACCGAGCGCGAGTCGCTGCGGGCGGCCCTGGCCACCGGCGCGGCGAAGATCACCGCCGCCCGGGCCGCGGCCGGCAAGCGCCTCTCCGCCACGGTGACCGAGGAGCTGCACTCGCTCTCGATGCCGCACGCCCGCTTCGAGGTGCAGCTCGCCCGCGTCGCCGACGACACCGGGCTGGAGATCGACGGCGGTCGCTGGCGCTTCAGCAGCCACGGGGTCGACGAGGTGGAGCTGCTGCTGGCGGCCAACACCGGCGCCGAGCCACGACCGCTGGCCAAGGGCGCCTCGGGTGGCGAGCTGTCCCGGGTGATGCTCGCGATCGAGGTGGCGCTGGCCGAGACCCGCCCGGTGCCGACGTTCGTCTTCGACGAGGTCGATGCCGGCGTGGGTGGCAAGGCCGCGGTCGAGATCGGTCGCCGCCTGGCCGCGCTGGCCCGCTCAGCCCAGGTGCTGGTCGTGACGCACCTGCCGCAGGTCGCTGCGTTCGCGGATCGCCACGTCGTCGTACGCAAGTCCAGCGACGGGAGCGTCACCACCTCGGGGCTGACCACGCTCGACGACGAGGCCCGGGTGCGCGAGCTCTCCCGGATGCTGGCCGGGCTCGAGGCCTCCGACACCGCGATCGCGCACGCCCAGGAGCTGCTCGACGTGGCCCAGGCCGCCCGCGCGGGCTGAGACGAATGCGAGGGTCGTGCGCGAGGACGGCCGAATCGTTGGTAGGGTCGAACCCCGTGGAAGAACGTACGAATCGCCAGTTTCTGCTCCCTTCTCTGGGTGCCACTCGAGTCCGCGGGGAGCTCCCTTGCTAGCAGCGCAGCAGACCAAGCACGTCTTCGTCACCGGCGGGGTCGCCTCCTCGCTCGGCAAGGGCCTCACCGCCTCGAGCCTCGGCCGGTTGCTGCGCTCGCGGGGGCTGCGGGTGACCATGCAGAAGCTGGACCCCTACCTCAACGTCGACCCCGGGACGATGAACCCGTTCCAGCACGGTGAGGTCTTCGTCACCAACGACGGGGCCGAGACCGACCTCGACATCGGTCACTACGAGCGGTTCCTCGACACCGACCTCAACCAGATCGCCAACGTCACGACCGGGCAGGTCTACTCGACCGTGATCGCCAAGGAGCGCCGCGGCGACTACCTCGGCGACACCGTGCAGGTGATCCCGCACATCACCAACGAGATCAAGGACCGCGTCCTCGCGATGGGCGGCCCGGACTTCGACGTGGTGATCACCGAGGTCGGTGGCACCGTCGGCGACATCGAGTCGCTGCCGTTCCTGGAGGCCGCCCGTCAGGTGCGCCACGAGATCGGCCGGGACAACGTGTTCTTCCTGCACGTCTCGCTGGTGCCGTGGATCGGGCCGTCGGGGGAGCTGAAGACCAAGCCCACCCAGCACTCGGTCGCCGCCCTGCGCTCGATCGGCATCCAGCCCGACGCGATCGTGTGCCGCGCCGACCGTGAGATCCCGACGTCGGTGAAGAAGAAGATCTCGCTGATGTGCGACGTCGACGAGGAGGCCGTGGTCACCGCGGCCGACGCCCCCTCGATCTACGACATCCCCAAGGTGCTGCACCGCGAGGGCCTCGACGCCTACCTCGTACGCCGGCTCAACCTGCCCTTCCGTGACGTCGACTGGACGCTGTGGGACGACCTGCTCAAGCGGGTGCACCACCCCAACGAGGAGGTCACCGTCGCGCTGGTCGGCAAGTACATCGACCTCCCCGACGCCTACCTCTCGGTCGTCGAGGCGCTGCGCGCCGGTGGCTTCGCCCACGAGGCCAAGGTCAACATCGAGTGGGTGCCCTCCGACGACTGCGCGACGCCCGAGGGGGCTGCCCGCCGGTTGGGCGAGGTGGACGCGATCTGCGTGCCCGGCGGCTTCGGCATCCGTGGCATCGAGGGCAAGCTCGGCGCGCTGACCTTCGCGCGCACCCACAAGATCCCCACGCTCGGGCTGTGCCTGGGCCTGCAGTGCATGGTGATCGAGTACGCCCGGCAGAAGGCCGGTCTGGAGAAGGCCGGCTCGACCGAGTTCGACCCCGAGAGCCCCGAGCCGGTGATCGCCACGATGGACGAGCAGCGGGCGTTCGTCGAGGGTGCCGGCGACCTGGGCGGCACGATGCGGCTCGGGCTCTACCCGGCCGAGCTCAAGAGCGGGTCGGTGGTGCGTGCGGCGTACGGCGAGGCGCAGGTCGAGGAGCGGCACCGCCACCGCTACGAGGTCAACAACTCCTACCGCGAGCAGCTCGAGGCCGCCGGGCTGGTGTTCTCCGGCACCTCCCCGGACAACAACCTGGTGGAGTTCGTGGAGCTGCCGGCCGACGTGCACCCCTACTACGTCTCGACCCAGGCCCACCCCGAGCTGCGCTCCCGGCCGACCCGGCCGCACCCGCTGTTCGCCGGTCTGGTGGAGGCAGCGATCCAGCGTCAGCGCGAGCTGCTGATCCCGATCGACGAGAGCGCGCTGCGCCGGCGGTGGATCGCCGACGAGGACGACTTCCTCGGCGACGAGGCCTGAGCGGTGGCGCAGGTCTCCGACCGCCGGCTGAGCTGGCCGGTCGTCGGCTCACGCGAGATCCATCGCGACGACTGGGTGGTGACGCTGCGCGAGGACACCGTGCAGCGGCCGGACCACCCCGAGGAGTCCTTCCCCCGACTGGTCCTCGACCACCCCGGCGCCGTGGTGGTGCTCCCGGTCGACGACCAGGAGCGGGTCTGCTGCATCCTGCAGTACCGCCATGCCGGTGGCGGCGTCTTCGTCGAGCTTCCCGCGGGCCTGTGCGACGCCGACGGTGAGGACCCGCAGGTCACCGCCGCGCGCGAGCTCCAGGAGGAGGTCGAGCTCCAGGCGAGCGAGTGGCGGCACCTGTTCACGCTCTACCCCTCGGCGGGGATCAGCGCCGAGCAGCACCACATCTACCTCGCCCGCGGGCTCTCGCACTCCGACCGCGGCGACTTCGAGCTGCACGCCGAGGAGGCCGAGCTCGAGGTGGTCTGGGTGCCGTTCGAGGAGCTCCTCGACGGCGTGCTGGAGGGCCGGGTGACCGAGGCGCCGCTCGCGGCCGCCGTACTCGCCTATGACGCGCTGCGCAGCCGCGGCCGACTCTGAGGAACAGGACCCGATGACCGCACCGACCCAGGCGCACACCGACCGGATCGACGCGCTGCTGCGCGAGCACGGCGTGATCGACGGCCACAACGACCTGCTGTGGGCCGCCCGGGAGAAGGTCGACTACGACTTCGACCGGCTCGACCTGCGCGACACCGACACCTGCCGCGGCCACGGCACCCACACCGACCTGCCGCGGATGCGCGCGGGCGCGATGGCCGCCCAGTTCTGGTCGGTGTTCGTCCCCGCGACGCTCACCGGTGGGGCAGCGGTCACCGCCACGCTGGAGCAGATCGACGGCGGCCACCGGATGATCGCGCGGTACGCCGAGCAGCTGGCTGCGGCCACCACGGTCGAGGACGTCGAGCGCGCGCGGCAGCAGGGGCGGATCGCCAGCCTGATGGGCGCCGAGGGAGGTCACCAGATCGACGGGTCGCTCGGGACGCTGCGGATGCTGCACCGGCTCGGGGTGCGCTACCTGACCCTGACCCACAACGACAACGTGCCGTGGGCCGACTCGGCCACCGACGAGCCCGTGCTCGGTGGGCTCTCGGACTTCGGTCGCGAGGTGGTCGCGGAGATGAACCGGATCGGGATGCTGGTCGACCTCAGCCACGTGAGCGCCGACGTGATGCGCCAGGCGCTGGACGTCTCCAGCGTGCCGGTGATCTTCTCGCACTCCTCGGCCCGCGCGGTGTGCGACCACCCGCGCAACGTGCCCGACGACGTGCTCGCCCGGCTGTCCGGCAACGGCGGGGTGTGCATGGTCACCTTCGTGCCGAAGTTCGTGAACCAGCAGGTCTCCGACTGGTGGACGCGGTTCGAGAAGGCCGCCGAGACGGAGGGGGTCGCGGAGGACGGTGCGGACGGCCAGGAGTTCCTGGCCCGCTACCGGGCCGCCGACCCCGACCCCAAGGCGACGCTGTCCGACGTGGTGGCCCACCTCGAGCACGCACGTGAGGTCGCAGGTATCGACCACCTGGGGCTCGGTGGCGACTACGACGGTGTCGACGCGCTGCCCGAGGGCCTCGAGGACGTCTCGGGCTATCCACGCCTCTTCGCGGCACTGGCGGACGCCGGCTGGTCCGACGAGGACCTGATCAAGCTCAGCTCGCGCAACATCCTGCGGGCGATGGGCGACGCAGGGCTGACTGCGGCGGGGGAGCGGGCCCGGGCTTAGACTCGCGGCGTCGCCCCGACGATGTGGCGGCGGTCACGTTGGTGGCCTGAGCTCGGCTGAGGGAGAGACCTGTGCGCATCGGCGTGCCCAAGGAAGTCAAGAACCACGAGTACCGCGTCGCGATCACCCCGATCGGGGTGCACGAGCTGGTGGCCAACGGCCACGAGGTCCTCATCGAGAAGGGCGCCGGTGTCGGGTCCTCGATCGCCGACGAGGAGTACGTCGCCTCGGGCGCGACCATCCGCGACACCGCGGACGACGTGTGGGGCGAGGCCGAGATGGTCCTCAAGGTCAAGGAGCCCGTCTCCGAGGAGTACCACCGGATGCGCGAGGGGCAGGTGCTGTTCACCTACCTGCACCTGGCTGCCGACAAGCCGCTCACCGACGAGCTGATGACCCGCAAGGTCACCGCGATCGCCTACGAGACCGTGCAGCTGCCCTCGGGCGGGCTGCCGCTGCTCTACCCGATGTCCGAGGTCGCGGGCTGCCTGGCCCCGCAGGTCGGAGCACACTCGCTGATGCGGGCCGAGGGGGGCCGCGGAGTCCTGATGGGCGGCGTCGGCGGCGTGGCCAACGCCAAGGTGGTCGTGATCGGCGCCGGGGTCTCCGGGCAGAACGCCGCCAACATCGCGCTCGGCATGGGCGCCGACGTCACGCTGCTCGACAACGACCTGGACAAGCTGCGGATGTCGTTCTGGCGCTACAACAACCGGGTGCACGGCCTGGCGTCGTCCAAGCTCACGATCGAGCAGCAGGTGCTCGAGGCCGACCTGGTGATCGGTGCGGTGCTGATCCCCGGCGCGAAGGCCCCCAAGCTGGTCAGCAACGACCTGGTGGCGCAGATGAAGCCCGGATCGGTGCTGGTCGACATCGCGGTCGACCAGGGCGGCTGCTTCGAGGACACCCACGCGACCACGCACGCCGACCCGACGTACGCCGTGCACAACTCGGTCTTCTACTGCGTGGCCAACATGCCCGGTGCGGTGCCCAACACCTCGACCTACGCGCTCACCAACGCGACGCTGCCCTACATGGTCGCGCTGGCGAACAAGGGCTGGGAGCAGGCCTGCCGCGACGACCGCAGCCTCGCGCTGGGGCTGAACACCCACCAGGGGCAGCTCACCAACGCGCCGGTCGGGGAGGCGCACGACATGGAGTCGGTCGACCTCGAGGGGCTGCTCGCCTGAACTCGGATCCCGGGAGCAGGCTCCCGGGACAGGCGACCCTGACATGGACAAAGAGCTCTCCGGCCTGACCCGCGCCGTCCGCACCTACCTGGACCACCTGGTGGTCGAGCGCGGGCTGGCGGAGAACTCGGTGAAGTCCTACCGGCGCGACCTGCGGCGCTACCTCGGCTACCTCGACAGCATCGGCGTGCGCGGCCTGGAGGAGATCACCGAGCAGACGGTCAGCGGCTTCCTGATGGCGCTGCGGGAGGGCGACTCCGAGCACCAGCCGCTGAGCTCGACCTCCGCCGGGCGCTCGGTGGTGGCCGTGCGCGGCTTCCACAAGTTCGCCGTCCGGGACGGGCTGGCCACGCACGACCCCTCGGTCGGCGTACGCCCTCCGACGCCGGCGAAGCGGCTGCCGAAGGCCGTCAGCCTCGACGACGTCGAGCGGCTGCTGGACGCCGCAGGTGCACCGGGCACGCCGCTGGCGCTGCGGGACCGGGCCCTGCTGGAGCTGCTCTACGGCACCGGAGCGCGGATCTCCGAGGCAGTGGGGCTCGACGTCGACGACCTCGACCTCGAGCCCGATCCGGACGCCCCGGACACGGGTGCTGGCCAGGGCGTCGACCAGGGGACCGTGCTCCTGCGCGGCAAGGGCTCCAAGGAGCGGATCGTGCCGGTGGGCAGCTTCGCCCGCGCCGCGGTGCGGGAGTACGTCGCCTCCGGTCGGCCCGAGCTGCTGGCCAACGCCGGCGCGAGCTCGGGTGCGACCGCGACCGTCCGGGGAGCGCTGTTCCTCAACGCCCGCGGAGGCCGGCTCTCCCGCCAGAGTGCCTGGACGGTGATCGTGAAGGCGGCCGAGCGCGCCGGCATCACCGCCGAGGTCTCACCGCACACGCTGCGGCACTCCTTCGCCACCCACCTGCTCGAGGGCGGGGCCGACGTCCGGGTGGTGCAGGAGCTGCTGGGGCACGCGTCGGTGACCACCACGCAGGTCTACACCCTGGTCACGGTGGACAGCCTCCGCGAGGTCTACGCGGCGGCACATCCCCGCGCATTGGGCTAGTTCCGGACCGTCGTGGTCCAGACAGTCCGTGCACAGGTTTGTGCACAGGGCCAACCCGGCCTGTGCACGACCAGCGCGGTTGAACCCACAATCGGGGCCCAGTTCGTGGGACCGAGGTCACCACGGCCGATCCGGGTTGTGACGCGAGACCGGCGATGCATAGAGTCACGCCCGCGGCGTGGCGTTAAGTCGACAATCGGGCTGGTCATGTTCACTGGATGGACCACCACACATAGCAAGGGAGACACCATGAGCGGTGCCGACGGATTCGGTTCGACATTCGGCGGAGCAGCTCCGGAGATCCCTCCGCTCGTGCGCACTCCGATGCCTCCGGCCCACACCGAGGGGCAGGGCGGGTCCCACACCGGGGAGACCCTCCAGTTCCCCACGGCGCAGGCCGCCACCACCCTCGACGTCGAGGTCGCCGCGGCCCCCGCCCCCGCCGAGGTCGTCCTCGGCCCCACCGGCCGGCCGATGCCGCACATCCCCGAGCCCCGCCCGGTCGGGACCCACGGCAACGCCCGCGTGATCTCGATGTGCAACCAGAAGGGCGGCGTCGGCAAGACCACCACGACGATCAACCTCGGTGCCTCGCTCGCGGAGTTCGGCCGCAAGGTCCTGCTCGTCGACTTCGACCCCCAGGGCTCGCTCTCGGTGGGCCTGGGCCTGAACCCCCACCAGATGGACCTGACCGTCTACAACCTGCTGATGCAGCGCGACATCACCCTCGACGACGTCGTGGTCCCCAGCGGCGTGGCCGGGATGGACCTGCTGCCCTCCAACATCGACCTCTCCGCCGCCGAGGTGCAGCTGGTCCACGAGGTCGCCCGCGAGCAGACCCTGGCGCGGGTGCTGGCGCCGGCGGTGGAGAAGTACGACGTCATCCTGATCGACTGCCAGCCCTCGCTCGGCCTGCTCACGGTCAATGCGCTCACCGCCTCCGACGGCGTGATCGTGCCCCTGGAGTGCGAGTACTTCGCGTTGCGCGGCGTGGCCCTGCTCAAGCAGACCATCGACAAGGTGCAGGAGCGGCTCAACCCGCGGCTCAGCGTCGACGGCGTCCTCGGCACGATGTACGACGGCCGCACCCTGCACAGCCGCGAGGTGATGTCGCGACTCGTCGAGGCCTGGGGCGACACCGTGTTCCACACCGTGATCCGCCGGACCATCAAGTTCTCCGACTCCACCGTGGCCGGTGAGCCGATCACCAGCTACGCCTCCGCCTCGGCCGGCGCGGAGTCCTACCGTCAGCTGGCCAAGGAAGTGGTCGACCGGTGTCTCGACGCGTGAGCCTGCCTGCGGCCGACGACCTCTTCCGGCCCAACCCGCGTTCCCGGGAGCAGGCACGCCGCGACATGGCCGCGGTGCCCGACCCGGAGCCGGAGCCGCAGCAGACCTCGGCCAAGGCGGCCGGCCGGCGCCCCAGCGGACGGGTGCGCCACGACGAGAAGATGACCGTCTACGTCACCAGTGACGAGCTGATCGACCTCGAGCACGCCCGGCTCTCGCTGCGTCGTGACCAGGGCCTGGCCGTGGACCGGGGACGGCTGGTGCGCGAGGCGATCGCGATCGCGCTCGCCGACCTCGAGGCCAACGGGTCCGAGAGCGTCCTGGTCCAGCGGTTGACGGGTCAGTGACCGACCTGGCGGTCGAGCCCACCGGTTTCGCCGTACGACTGGAGAACTTCGAGGGACCCTTCGACCTCCTGCTCAGCCTGATCAGCAAGCACAAGCTCGACGTCACCGAGGTGGCGCTCTCCAAGGTCACCGACGAGTTCATCGCCCACATCAAGGCCGGTGGCCCGGTCTGGGACCTGGAGCAGACGACCTCGTTCCTGCTGGTCGCCTCGACGCTGCTCGACCTCAAGGCGGCCCGGCTGCTGCCGCAGGGGGACGTGGAGGACGAGGAGGACCTCGCGCTGCTGGAGGCCCGCGACCTGCTCTTCGCGCGGCTGCTGCAGTACCGCGCGTTCAAGCAGGTCGCCGGGATCCTGGAGCACCGGATGGTCGCCGAGGAGCGCCGGCACCCCCGGCTGGTCGGCCTCGACGAGCGCTTCGCCACGCTGCTGCCCGACGTGCTGATCGGCCTGGGCCTGGAGGAGTTCGCCGCGGTCGCCGCGCGGGCGCTGGCCCCCAAGCCCGAGCCCGAGCAGATCGGCCTGGCCCACATCCACGCGCCCGCGGTGAGCGTGCGCGAGCAGGCGGTCGTGGTGGTCGGGCGGCTCCGGGGGAGCGGCACGATGACCTTCCGCTCCCTGGCGGCCGACGCCCCCGACACGATGACCCGGGTGGCCAGGTTCCTGGCCCTGCTCGAGCTGTTCCGCGAGGGCGTGGTGTCCTTCGACCAGATGACGCCGCTGGGTGAGCTGAGCATCCGCTGGACCGGCGACGACGAGACCGACATCGAGATCAACGACGAGTTCGACGGCACGCTCCCGCTCGAGGGCGAGCCGGACGAGGAGGCCCAGCCATGAGCGAGGCGACCGTGGACACCGGAGTGTCCCTGACCGAGAACGACACCCTCGAGGTGCCGCTCGCCGAGCTGCGACCGGCCCTCGAGGCGGTGCTGATGGTGGCCGACCAGCCGCTCGACGAGTCGACGCTGGCCAGCACGGTCGGCTATCCCGTCTCCGAGGTGGTCGACGCGCTGGCCGGGTTGTCCGAGGAGTACGCCGCCTCCGGTCGCGGGTTCGAGCTGCGCAACGTCGCCGGCGGCTGGCGCTACTACACCCGCGAGGAGTTCGCTCCGGTCGTGGAGAAGTTCGTGCTCGACGGCCAGCAGACCCGCCTGACCCAGGCGGCCCTGGAGACGCTCGCGGTGGTGGCCTACAAGCAGCCGGTCAGCCGCAGCCGGGTCTCTGCGATCCGCGGCGTCAACGTCGACGGCGTGATGCGCACCCTGCTCACCCGCGGGCTGGTCGAGGAGGCCGGCACCGACCAGGAGACCGGCGCGCACCTCTACCGCACCTCCAACTACTTCCTGGAGCGGATCGGCGTCACCTCGCTGGAGGAGCTGCCCGAGCTGGCGCCGTTCCTGCCCGGTGTCGACGACTACGTCGACGAGGACCAGGAGGCGGTCCGCGACGTGCCCGAGGTCGAGCCCGGGACCGACGCGCCGTGAGGGAGGTCGAGACCGACGAGGACGGCCTGATCCGGCTGCAGAAGCTGCTGGCCCAGTCCGGGGTCGCGAGCCGCCGCAAGTGCGAGGAGATCATGCTCGCGGGCCTGGTCGAGGTGGACGGCGAGATCGTCACCCGGCTCGGCACCAAGGTCGACCCGCGCACGGCCGTGATCCGGGTCGACGGCCGACGGCTGCCGCCGGTCAGCGCGCACGTCTACCTGGTGCTGAACAAGCCGCGCGGCGTGGTCTCCACCATGTCGGACCCCGAGGGTCGCCCCACGCTGAGCGACTACGTCGCCGACCGTCCCGAGCGGCTCTTCCACGTCGGGCGGCTCGACACCGACACCGACGGCCTGATCCTGCTGACCAACGACGGCGACTTCGCCCAGAAGATGGCGCACCCGTCGTACGAGGTGGAGAAGACCTACGTCGCCGAGGTCGAGGGCGTGGTCAGCAAGGCGACTCTCGCGACGCTGCTCGCCGGGGTGACCCTCGAGGACGGCCCGGTGCAGGTCCGCGAGGTGCGGGTGCGCTCGACTCACGCTCAGCGCTCGATCGTCGAGCTGGTGATCCACGAGGGCCGCAACCGGATCGTGCGCCGCCTGCTCGACCACGTCGGCCATCCCGTGCAGCGGCTCAGCCGGACCCGGATCGGGCCGGTGCGGCTGGCGGACCTGAAGACGGGCAAGCTCCGCGAGCTCGACGACCGCGAGGTCGGGACCCTGCTCGACGTCGCCGGCTTGTAGGCTCGAGGTTCCCCGTCAGCCAGCCCTTGGAGGCCCCGTGTCCGTGCGCGCCGTCCGGGGTGCCACCCAGCTCGAGAGCGACACCCGCGACCACATGCTCGACCGCGTCGCCGAGATGGTGCGCGGGATCATGGAGGCCAACGAGCTCGAGGTCGAGGACTTCATCTCGATCATCTTCACCTGCACCTCCGACCTGCACTCGGAGTTCCCGGCGTACGCCGCTCGCCAGCTCGGGTTCGACGACGTCCCACTGATCTGCGCGCGCGAGCTGGAGATCGAGGGCTCGATGCCGATGGTGGTGCGGATGATGGCGCACATCGAGACCGACCTCTCGCGCGCTGCGATCACCCACGTCTACCTGCACGGCGCAGCAGCCCTGCGCCGCGACCTGTCCCGGGTGCGAGAGGTGCCCGATGAGTGATGCCCCGAAGCTGACCGGACCGATCCACGTGGTCGGCGCCGGACTGCTCGGCACCTCGGTCGGTCTGGCCTGCACCCGGGCCGGCCTCGAGGTCTGGCTCACCGACCACAACCACGAGCACGTGCGCACCGCCAGCGGGCTCGGTGCCGGGAAGCCCGCGCCTGCCGAGGGGGCTGCGCAGCTGACCGTGGTCGCCGTACCCCCCGACCACATCGCCGAGGTGGTCGCCGAGGCGCTGGAGCGCGGGGGAGTGGTCACCGACGTCGGCAGCGTCAAGGGCCTTCCCCTCGAGCGCGTCTCCGACCACGTCGGGGAGAAGCTGCTCTCGCACTACGTCGGCAGCCACCCGATGGCCGGCAGCGAGCGCTCCGGACCGTTGGCGGCAACCGCGGCGCTCTTCGACGGGCGCCCCTGGGCGGTGACTCCGCACGTCCACTCCACCCCCGCCTCGGTCGCGCTGGTGGAGGCCCTGGCCCGGTTGTGCGGGGCCGAGCCGATCCGGCTCTCGCCGGTCGAGCACGACCGTGCGGTGGCGCGCACCTCCCACCTGCCGCACCTGCTCGCCGTGCTCACCGCCGGTCAGCTCGCGGAGGCACTTCCCGAGCACCTCTCGTTGTCAGGTCAGGGCGTCCGTGACGTCACCCGGATCGCGGCCGGTGACCCCGTGATGTGGGGCCAGATCATCCGCGCCAACCAGGTGGCGGTGAGCGAGCTGCTGCGCGACGTGCAGACCGACCTCACCCGACTCGTGGACGTGCTCGCTGCCGGGGACGAGGACTCGCTCGCCGAGATCCTGGTCCGCGGTGTCAGCGGCACCCGCGCCATCCCCGGCAAGCACGGCGGCCCGGCACTGGCCACGGCGTCGGTGTTCGTCTCGGTGCCCGACCACCCCGGCGAGCTGGCGCGGCTGTTCGCCGACGTGGGCGAGATCGGCGTGAACATCGAGGACCTCTACATCGACCACGACCCCGGTCGTCCGGTCGGGCTCGTGGAGCTGGTGGTGCAGGACACCGCGGCTCAGTCGCTCCGGGAGTCCCTGGAGACCAGGGACTGGCTCACCCACCGCTAGCGCCGGCGACCTGGGTCGCCAGCGCTGCTCGCGAGGACACCCCGAGCTTGGTGAACGCCTTGGACAGGTGCGACTCGACCGTCTTCTCGCTGAGGAACAACCGGGCCGCGATCTCGCGGTTGGTGCGTCCCTGACCGACCAGGTCGGCGATCTCCCGCTCGCGCGGGCTGAGCGCGTCCACGCCCTCCGACCCCGGAGCCCGGGCACCGCCCCGGCCGAGCCGGCGTCCGCGGCGGCGCAGCTCGCGGACCGCCTCCTCCTGCGTACGCCGGGCGCCGCACTGCTCGGCCAGCCGGTGCGCGACGGTGAGGTGCTCCACCGCCTCCTCGGGCTGGTCGGCACAGCGACCGGCCAGCAGGTGTGCCAGCGCCAGGTCCGAGTCGGCCCCGACCGCGGCCGCCGCCTCGACCGACTCCATCGCGTGCACCAGCCCGGCCGCCCGGTCGCCGGTCGCGAGCGCCACCTGGCCCGCGGCGCGGTGGGCGGCGGTGGTCGCGCCCCGCAGCCCCGAGGCCTCGGCCAGCTCGGTCGCTCGCCCGGACGCCGCTGCGGCCTCGTCGAGCCGACCGGTGGTCAGCAGCGCCTCGACGAGCCGCGGTGCCCAGCGGCAGACCCAGGACGGGTCCACGTCGTACGCCGCCAGCAGCTCGGCCGCCTCCTCGGCACGACCCTCGGCGAGGAGCGCCGCCCCGAGGACCGTGCGGGCCACCGTCACCGACGAGGAGTCGTCCAGACCCTCGGCGACGGCGACGCTCTCGGTCGCGGCCGCCAGTGCAGGGGCGAGCTCACCCCGCTCGAGCAGCACCCAGGCCCGCGCCCACAACGCCCACTGGGCGGCCTGGGCGTTGTGCGTCAGCCGGGCCGTCAGCTCGGCCTGGTGCGCTGCCTCCTCGGCCTCGGGGAGACGGCCGAGCAGACCCAGCGCGAGCACCTCGGGGAGTCCGAGCGGCACGGCGGCGCTGAGGTTGCCCGCAGCGCGCGTGGCGGCGGCCGCCCGCCGACTGATCTCGGCAGCGGAGGCGAACCGCTCGATCGCCATCAGCGCCCACGGGACCGGGGTGACCAGCTCGCCGTGGGCCGCGAGCTCCTCGTCGGTCACGTCGCGGATGTCGGCCTCGGCACGGTCGGCGTGCGCGACGCAGGCAGGGGCGTCACCTTCGTACTGCTTGACCATGGCGAGCACGGCATCGCCCACCGCGCGCAGGACCGGGTCGTCGGTGGCGGTGGCGTGCAGGTCGGCGGCCGAGCTCGCCATCGCCGCGTAGTCCCCTGTCTCGTAGGCCGAGAGCGTGAGCGCCGCCAGCAGCTCTGCCCGCAAGGACTGCGCGCCCGGTGAGTCCGCGATGCGGGTCAACCGACGCCGCGCCGAGTCGTGCCGGCCCAGCTGGCGTTCCACCGAGGCCGCAGCCAGGGAGACCTCCAGCCGGTCGTGCGCCGACCCGTCTCCGAAGGCCAACCCTTCCTCGGCGACCGCCAGTGCCTCGTCGAGGCGACCGGACTGCACCAGCACGCGCGCGAGCTCGCCGAACTCGGCGACCCCACGTGGGGGAGCGACCCGCTTGGCGACCAGCAGCCAGTCGGCGGCGATCGAGGGCGACCGGTCGCGAACCGCGGTGGCGGCAGCACGCAGCGTCTGCGCGGCGGTCAGGTCGCCCGGGACAGCGGAGTGCGCCAGGTGGCGGGCCTGGGCCACCTCGGGGGCATGAGCGCGGGCCAGGGCCGTTGCGGCTCGGGCATGAGCGTCCAGCCGGGTGCCCTCGGACATCGCCTCGCGGACGGCCGTGCGCACGACCGGGTGCCGGAAGCGGTACTCGCGAGGAGACCCGGCGTCCACGAGCAGCCCGGCGTCCACCAGCTCGTCGAGCGCGCCGGGCCACGTCGAGGTGGGGAGGCCTGCGGTGTCTGCGGCGACGTCGACGACGAAGGGATCGCCGAGCACCGCCCCGGCCTCGACCAGCTGTCGGGCGTCAGCGCCGAGACGACGCACCTCGGCGCCCACAGCGGCTAGAATCCCCAACGGGGTAGGGGATTCCGGGCCGGCGCGGTGCAGCTCGGTGAGCAGCAGCGGGTTGCCGCCGGAAGCCGCGAGCAGCTGGGCACGCTCGCCCTCGGTGCGTCCCTGGAGCAGCTCGACGGCGTGCTCGGGTGCCAGAGGCGCGAGCTCGAGGAGGTCGAGCTGCCGTGCCGCAGCGCGCGCTGCCGAGACCACGGCCTCGGCCACCGTGCCGGGTCGCAGCGCCAGCAGCACGAGGTGGGCGCCGGCCGGCGGGTGCCGCACGATCGTGTCGATCAGCTCGAGCGAGGCCGGGTCGGCCCAGTGCACGTCGTCGAGCGCGATCAGCGCGGGCGGGCCGTTCGTCCCTCTGTCGAAGCCGGCCGCCAGGTCCCGGAAGAGCTGCCAGCGCTGCCGGGTCTCATGCGGTGGCGCGTCGGCGAGCCCCCGGAAGATCGCGAAGGGCACGTCGGCCTCGTGCTCGGTGGCCCGTCCGGTCCGCAGCTCGAACCCGCGCTCTGCCGCGCGGTCGCTGGCAAGCGCGAGCAGGCTGGTCTTGCCGATGCCCGCCTCGCCGAGCAGGACGAGCACCCGGGACCCACCCGCGGCCACGGCGTCGAGCGCGGCGTGCAGGACGGCCAGCTCGGCGTACCTGCCCACCAGGTCCATCCCCCGAGCATGGCAACCCCGCTCCCGGTTTGGGTAGGGAAACCCCCGATGTTCTGCGCCGCCGGCTCGGCCACGCTCGAGGCAAGGCAAGCAACCGAGCAGAGGAGCACGACATGACTGCCACGCAACACCCCACCCTGGCGCCGGCAGACGGCCGCCCCCGACCTCCCTCGCGCACGCAACGAGTCCGTCTTCCGGGCCTCGGCGATCGCGATGTACCGCGGCGACATCGAGGAGTTCGTGCGCCACTGGACCAGCGACGGCCGCTACGAGGTGGCCTACCCGGTGACCGGTCTGCCTGCGGTCGTGGAGGGTCGCGACCAGCTCCGTGAGGTCTTCGGCGGGATGACGGGGGCCACCGAGCGGATCGAGGTCCACGACGTGCGCTTCCACCAGACCGAGGACCCCGACGTGGCCTTCGTCGAGGAGCGGATGGTCGCCGACCTGCGCGGCGGAGGGACCTACGAGAACACCCTGGCGATGCGGGTCAGCTTCCGCGACGGTCTGATCCGCGAGATCTACGAGTACTACGGTCAGGTCGCCTACCAGGAGCTGGCCGACCGTCTGTTCGCTGATGGTTCGGAGGAGGGACGATGACCACGACCCGCACCGACCTGCACGGACCCGGGCTCACCGACGTGCGGATGATGGTCGTCGTGCACTCCACGTTC
>CAVZPT010000013.1:0-29874 GCA_963777195.1 uncultured Actinomycetota bacterium
CTGGGCGGTGACGAGCGAGCTCTCGCGGGTCATGTCGGTCCTTCTCTCTGTCGGGTCTGGTGTCGGGTCTGGTGTCGGGTCTGGTGTCGGGTCTGGTCAGGAGGTGGGCGCGAGCCGCTTGATCAGCAGGTAGAGCTCGCAGCCCAGGCAGAAGCCGAAGACGGCGTTGAGCAGGGCGGCCACGAGGGCGAACCCGATCGCGACCTGGGCGAGCACGGTCAGGCCGGCGGTGAAGCCGACCAGCGCGACCAGGGTGAAGGCCAGGCCGACGGCCTGGGCGAACCGCGGCGGCGCGGGGTCCTCCAGCGCCTCGGGCGGCGCGAGCCGGGGGCGGAGGAAGGTGCGGAACGCCCACGCGTGCGGGGTGTGCTGGACCCCCCGCGAGACGCCGATCGCGAACAGCACGGCCTGGAGGCCGGTCAGCAGCGCGGCGTACGGGCTGGGCAGCAGCAGGACGGCGACCAGCACGACGGCGGTGATGCCGGCGGCGAGCTGCGGGCCGCGGGGGTCGATGCCGGGCGAGGTCTGCCTGGGTGCGGGGGCGAAGGTGGTCATGGCTCTCCTGGGTCGTGGGAAGGGCGGGCACGGGGCCCGGCACACGACGACGCCGCAGGGATCAGTCCCGTGGGACCGAAGGGGGCAGCCTCGTCAGGAGAGTCGACACAGCGACGAGCGCACGCGGCAGTGGTCCACTGCGCGGCGGCGGGTCAGCATGGTCGTGAACACGCTTCGAGAATAGGGTCGCGCGACGACCTAGCCGGCCAGCGTCTCAGTCAGTGGATGGTCGTCTTGAATACCGAGACGATAGCGGTCGGGGCGGCCGGCCACCCGGCACAGGATCTCCTCGAAGCTGCTCGCGCAGCCGTCCAGGGCGAACTCGCGCTCGGCCAGGTCCCGTGCCAGCCGGCCGAGCTGGCTTCGGCGGGCCGGGCTGCGCAGGACGGCGGACACCCACTCCGCCGCGACGTCGAGGGAGGCCTCCTCGGGCGGCAGCACGCACCCCTTCACCTCGACGACCAGCCGGGACGCGAGGTTCTCCGCCGGCATCAGCCCCAGGACCGGGCGGCCGGCGCACAGATAGGACAGGGTCTTCGACGGCACCGAGAAGGCACCCGCCGACTGGTCGAGCAGGACCACCAGCACGTCCGCGCTGCCGAGCACCTCCGGGAGCCGGGCGTAGGGCTGGAAGGGCAGCAGCGTGATCGGCACGCCGAGCTCCTCGGCCCGGTCCCGCAGCAGGTCCACCGCGGGCCCCTCGCTGACCACGGTCAGGTGCACCGGGACGCCGGCGGCCCGCACCCTCCGGGCCAGCTCGACCAGGAGTCCGGGGTTGTGCTTGAGCCCGAGCGTGCCGGAGTAGACCAGGCTCGGGACCTCGGTCAGGCCGTGCTCGCGGGCCCACGCGTTGTCCCGTGCCGTCGGCACGATCTCGGCCAGCGGCGCCCAGTTGGGGATCACGGTCGTCTTGGCCTCGGTCCCCCACCGGCGGTGCACGTCGAGGAAGGCCTCGGTGATGACCACGACCGCGTCCGCGCGGCGGGCGGCCCAGCGCTCGGCCCACCCGGCGAGCGTGGCCACCACGGCGAACGACCGGCCCAGCTTGGCGCCGGCGAAGGACCGCATGGCCACCGCCTGCACGTCCTGCTGCCACAGCACCCACGGGACCCGGCGCAGCGTCAGCCACGCCGTCGTCACCACCAACATCGGGACCGGCGTGTTGGCGATCAGCACCACGTCAGGTCGCCGCCGACGCACCTGCCGGGCGAGCTGGACCCCGAACCGGAGCTCCTGCCAGAGGCGACGGCGGAAGCGGAGCTTCTCCACGACCTCGCCCCGGCCGATGGGATCGAAGTCCACCCGCGCGGCGGGGTCGCCGAGGTTGCCCTTGCCCGAGACGTGCGCCTCGCACCAGGAGTGGGTGACCACGTGGCCGCGGCGACCCAGCTCCGCGCTCAGCTCGACCTGGAAGGGATGACCGCTGTAGTCGTGGATCAGGAACCGCATCGCCACCTCAACCCAGCGACCGCTTGACCTGCTCGTAGACCCAGGCGTAGGTCCGCTCCAGCCCGTCCACGAGTGAGGTGCTCGGCTGCCAGTCGTAGGTCTGCAGGATCTGGGTGTTGTCGCTGTTGCGGCCGCGCACGCCCTGCGGCGCGCTCAGGTCGTAGCGTCGCTCGCAGCGCACGCCGGCGATCTCCTCGACCAGGTCGACCAGCTGGTTGATCGACACCAGCTCGGAGCTCCCGAGGTTGACGGGCTCGGCGCTGTCCCCCTCGGTGATCAGCCGGGTGCCGTGGACGCAGTCGTCGACGTACATGAAGCTGCGCGTCTGCTCGCCGTCGCCCCAGATCTCGATCTGCTGCTCGCCGGTGATCGCAGCGCACGCGACCTTGCGGCAGATCGCGGCCGGCGCCTTCTCCCGGCCGCCCTCCCAGGTGCCGTGCGGGCCGTAGACGTTGTGGAACCGGGCCACCCGGGTGGCCAGCCCGAAGTCCTCGAGGAAGTGCCGGCACATCCGCTCGCTGAAGAGCTTCTCCCAGCCGTAGCCGTCCTCGGGCATCGCCGGGTAGGCGTCGGCCTCCCTCAGGGCGGTCACCTCGACGTCGGTCTGCTTGTCGGCGGCGTAGACGCAGGCCGAGGAGGAGTAGAAGTAGCGCTCGACCTCGTGGTCGCGGGCCGCCATCAGCATGTGGGTGCTGGTCAGCACGCTGAGCATGCAGGCGGCCTTGTTGTTCTCGATGAAGCCCATGCCGCCCATGTCGGCGGCCAGCATGTACACGGTGCGGGCGCCGGCGGTGACCCGCTGCGCCTCGGGCAGCAGCGAGACGTCCGCCACCAGGTTCTCCGCCTCCGGGTGCACCTGCTGCCAGTGGCTGACCGGCTTCACGTCGACCGCGCGGACCGTGTGGCCCTGGCGCAGGAGGTCGGCGACGAGGTGGCCGCCGATGAAGCCACCGGCTCCGGCCACCACATGCTCCGCAGTCACACCCATGTACGCACTCCGTCTATGGAGCCGACGCATGTCTCCCCACACGGTCGGGTGGGCGCTGAATCTAACAGCGACCGGAGCTCGGAGTAGGTGGTTTGGCGAATGACCAGACCAGTCTGGCTCTATGCTCCGCACCATCCCTCGACGGCCCCTCGACGGCCCTGCGCACAGGACGGAGCACGGTGGTCAGACGCGCGTTCATCACCGGCATCACCGGCCAGGACGGGTCCTACCTGACCGAGCTGCTGCTCGGCAAGGGCTACGAGGTGCACGGCCTGGTCCGTCGCTCCTCCACCATCAACCGCGGCCGGATCGACCACATCGAGAGCCCCGACCTGCACCTGCACTACGGCGACCTCACCGACGGTGTCAGCCTGGTGAACCTGATCCACGCGATCGAGCCGCACGAGGTCTACAACCTCGGGGCGCAGAGCCACGTGAAGGTCTCCTTCGAGATGCCGGAGTACACCGCCTCCACCGACGGCACCGGTGCGCTGCGGCTGCTGGAGGCGATCCGGGCGGCCGGCCTGGACTGCCGCTTCTACCAGGCCTCGACCTCGGAGATGTTCGGCGCCAGCCCGCCGCCGCAGGCCGAGGACACCGCCTTCCACCCGCGCTCGCCGTACGGCGCGGCCAAGCTCTACGCCCACTGGGTGACGGTGAACTACCGCGAGGCCTACGACCTGTTCGCGGTCTCCGGGATCCTGTTCAACCACGAGTCGCCCCGCCGCGGTGAGAGCTTCGTGACCCGCAAGATCACCCTGGGCGTCGCCGCGATCGTGCTCGGTGCCCGCGACTCGCTGCACCTGGGCAACCTCGACGCGGTCCGCGACTGGGGCTACGCCCCGGAGTACGTCGAGGGCATGTGGCGGATGCTCCAGCACGACCAGCCCGACGACTACGTGCTCGCCACCGGCGAGGGCCGCACGGTCCGGCAGTTCGTGCAGGCGGCGTTCGCGCACGCCGGCCTGGACTGGGAGCAGTACGTCACCTACGACGAGCAGTACGAGCGGCCCACCGAGGTCGACGCGCTGATCGGGGACGCGTCCAAGGCCCGCGAGGTGCTCGGCTGGAAGGCCGAGACCCACGCCGACCGACTGGCCGAGCTGATGGTCGAGGCCGACCTGCGGCAGATGACCCGGTTGCTGGGTGGCTGAGTCTTGCCAATCTCGGCAGACAGCTCAGCAGACGGACGGCGTCACGAATGACGTGAGAACCTGATCAATCCCCGGCGTGACACTGACCTGCACGTCGCCGGTCTGGCCGGGACCGGTCACCATCTCCCAGGTCAGATCGACGCCGGTGTCGGGTTCGAGGTAGATGTAGGCCGTGGCCACCGGACGACCGTCCTGCTCGGAGAGCTGGAGCGTCGTGATCGGGTCCCCGTTGAGCGCGATGCCGCTGAGGTGGCCATCGACGGGACCGTAGATGCGAGCCGCTACCAGCTGCGAGCCGGGGGGGATCCCATAAACACCGCCGCCGGTGATCGAGTCCGGCAGGGAACCGTCCGCCGGTGCCAGCGATGCCAGACGGGCCGTACCGGACAGGGTTTGGCTTCCGTCGGTGCATTTCTGCCCCTTCACCGACACCTTGTTGCGCAGGTAGTAGGACATCTTCGAACCGGTGTTGTCGTTGAGGTACAGCCCGACCTGTGGGTGGGCCCCAGGGTCGGTGATGAGCTCCCCAGCCACCTCCGAGCCGGACAGCTGCGCCTGCTCGACCGGGTTGAAGCTGTGCACGTAAAGGCGGTGCTCGTCCGCGCCACGTGCCAACGCTTGCAGCAGACTTCGGGATGAGGCCACACCGGCGGTGACGCGATCGAAGACGGCCTTCGCAACCTCCTGGAACACCTCATCCTGAGCCTGCGGATCCTGGATCTCGATGTAGACGCGGTTGAGCAGCGTGGAGACCACGTTGTCCGCAGTGAGGGTGAGGTCTCCTGCCTGGACCGGGCCAGTCGCACCGAGCACGTAGCCCAGTGCTACTGGATCCACGGCGAGGACACCGTCGATCTCGCGGAACTGTTGCTCGTAACGCGCCCTCCACAGGGCTGCCGAGCGGGGGAAGTCCGGCGTGAAGTTGGCGTCGAGGAAGTAGGTCCCGAGCTGATCACCGTAGATCGCCTGCTCGGCAGTCGTGAGAGGGAGGACCGGCTCCGGCGCCTGCCCGAAGGACGAGGCCGCGATCTGCTGGACGAGCTCGATGTGACCACGATCGGCTTCCACCACCGCCACGGCTCCGGGAAGTCCACCGGTCGCCCGGACCTCGGCGTTGTTCTGGAACACCACCAAGTAGCGGCGTGGACCGTCCCTGCCGAGCATCCCCGGCATGATTCGCACCGCTTGCTCTGCTGCCCGGAGCGCCTTGCTGGCTTCGGATATCTGTTGCTCGAGGGCTCGGTAGCGGCGCTGCCACTGGTAGACGTACCCGCCCGAGTCTTCGCCCTTGAGCTGCTCATCGGCGCGCATGAAGGCCACCAACGCGTGTCTCACCGGCATCTGAAGGGACTCGATGGTGTCGACGGGGATCTGTCCACCCCGAGGTGTCAGCGAGCCGAGGTCCGTCATGGATCCGAGGATCGGCTTTAGACCGTCACGACTCAGGGTGGCCAGGACCTGGCTGGCGACCTGGACCCCACGGGCGTCGTCCCCGATCCCCGGTAGGCGGGAAAGAAGCGCCCAGGTCCGGGTGCCGGTGCGATCCTCGGCATCGGAGGTGTGCGACACCAGAGATTCCAAGGCCACTTCGCTGACGTCGTCTTGCCCATTCAGCACCGCTGTCTGAAGGATCTCTACATCAGCGGAGGCGGCGGACAGGTCGCGGTAGACGTGCCACGCCTGGTACCCGATCCAGGATCCCCCCGTGAGCACCACTGCTCCCAGGAACGCGACGAGCTTCGTTCTGGTGCGGCGCCATGGCATGCGTGGACCCTAGGGGGCGAGGAGGAGGTGCTGAGGTAGCGCCCGCGACCAGCGCCGGCTGCTCACCACCGCGAGATCAACTGGGACCGCGCCGGGAGCCGCGCACCCTGAACTTGCCGTTGTCGGACGAGGACTTGAAGACCGAGTTCGCCGAACTCGGGCTGTAGGTGCAGACGAAGCGATAGCGACCCGTCGGACGCAGCTTCCCAGTGCGGATCTTGACCTGGGACCCGTTGTAGGCGGTTTGCCGCGTGAGGGTGTAACTGCCCTTCTTACCCCGCACGGTGCAGCTCACGGACCCGGTCACCGACACGTTGCCCGACGCCGAGACCGTGACCCTCATGCTGAAGCGGTGCTTTCGCCTGACCTGGGCTCGGTACTTCACGGTGGTGGTCGTGTTGACGGTGCCCGGATAGGGGTCGGCTACGGCCGGGGACGGCGCGACGGCGACGACGCCGAAGGTCGCCAGGACCAACGCCAACAACCCGGTGACGAGCTTATTCATGGTCAGGTCTCCAGATCGCGGGCCTATTGAATGGTTCAGAAAAGCACATCGGGGGCGATCGTGTGCCCGGACTGCGACAATCCTCGGGTCGGTTCGGCCCAGAGGTGACCCGGTCAGCAGGTGAGTCCTCCATCGACCACGATCGTCTGGCCGGTGATGAAGCTGTTCTCGGGATCTGACACGAAGCGCACCGCTCGGGCGACCTCCTCGGGCGTGCCCAGGCGACCCATGGGGGTGCGGCGGCGGATCTGGTCCAGCTGCACCTCGTCCAGACCGTGGCTCATGTCCGTCAACATGTAACCGGGCGCCACGCTGTTGACCGTGATGCCCCTGGACGCGAGCTCCCGGGCCAGGCTCCGAGTCAGACCGTCCAGGCCGGCTTTGGTCGCCGAGTAGACACCGAGACCTCGGTAGCCCGAGAGGCCGACTATCGAGGAGATGTTGACGATCGCGCCTTGGCGTCGCGTCAGCATGTGTCTGGCTACCGCTCGGGTGACGTACAGGGTCCCCTTCAGGTTCAGGTCGACAACGGCATCAACGTCCTCATCGGTCAGCAGCGCAACCACACCGTCGCGAGCCACGCCTGCGTTGTTGACGAGGACGTCGATCTGACCGACCTCCTCGAGGACCGCCCGGATGAAGGCGTCCGCGTCCGATCGACGGGTGATGTCGGCGCAGTGGAAAAGGAACCGACCGTCAAGCTCAGCGGTTTGCGCCCAGACTTCGGACTGGTCCGTCTGTGACCGGGCACAGGTGGCCACGGTGTCGCCGGCGTCCAGGAACGCTTGCACCAGACCGGCTCCGAGCCCCTTGCTGCCTCCGGTGATCACGATGACTCGGCCGCTCGCGCTCATCAGTCGACTCCCCGCACGATCTTGCCCCCGACGGTGGCGATGTGGTCCACGAACCTCACCCGACGAGGAGCCCAGGCCCGCGGCAGATCCGGGCACGCCCCCCGCACGGCGTCCTCGAGACGCTCCAGATCTGCTTGGGCGCCGGCCACGACGTCCACGGCAACCAGCGCCCCGGTGAGGGCATTGGACCGTCCGTAGACCCGCGCCGCGACCACGCCCGGGACCGCCTTCACCCGCTCCTCTACCGGCAGCGGATGCACCTTGACGCCACCGACGTTGATGATGTCGGACTTCCTGCCGAGGAACTCGATCCGGCCCTGGACCACCCGGACGAGGTCCCCGGTTGGAACCCACTGGTCTGCGGCCTGCGTGGCCGTGGAATCTCGGCGACCGTCGCCGACATATCCACGCATGCCCGCACGTGGGCGGACCCACAACTCACCGTCGACGACCTTGAGCACCGGGGGCGCGTCCGCGGTCCCCTCCAGTGCGGTCGCGTCGATCCCGGCCTGCCCGTCTCCCACCGCCAGCAGGGAACCGAACTCCGTAGAGGCGTACACCTGGGTGATACGGGCCGAGCCGAAGGTCGCCCGGAGCTCGCCCAGCAGCGTCTGCGAGACGGCTTCGCCACCCAGGGTGATCTGTCGGAGCCCGGGAGCCGGGCCGCCCTCCGCTCTCAGCTCCCCCAACAGGAATCGCCAGTACGTGGGCGTCGCGCTCACGTGGGTCACCCCGTGCTCTCGAATGGCACGCAACCCGTCCAGCGGACCCCGCGGGAACGGAGCGACGAGCGTCGCACCCGCCGCCAGCGCGTGGAGCATCACTTGAAGACCCGCGAACTGATGCGGTCCGTAGGCCAGAAGCCATCTCTGCTCGGGCGCCGCCTGCACAGCTGAGATTGTGCGAAGCAGCACACTCCAGTCGTGCAGGACAGCCTTCGGCTCCCCTGTGGTCCCGGTCGTGCGCACGATCAGCGGTCGATCGGGACCCGGTGTCCCGCCGTGCGGGCGGTGTGTTGACAGATCCGCCGGTCTCAGGGTGGTCGGTGCTCCGAGGTCCTCCCGAGTGGTGAGCAGGACATCCTCGCCCAGCAGTGCCATCTCTGCCACGAGCTGAGCCGCCGGGGTGTCGGCTTGGTACTGACACACCTCAACGCCCACCAACGACGCGGCGGCCAGCACGGGCACCACCAGGGCGACATCGGGTTCGACGAGCGCAAGTCGGTCGATGCCCCGGGCCGACATCTCGGCGGCCATCACCCGAGCATCATGGGTGAGTCCGGAGAACGTCGCGGTTCCGCTCTGCGAGATGACCGCAGCCCTCGCACCACCTGCCTGAGCGATGCGGTCCAACAGCTCAATCATGCCCGCTGATGCCGGCTCCGGAGTAGAAGGCGAGCACCTCTCCGACCGTCTGAGGCAGTGCCCCGCCTTCGGAGAACGGATCTGCCCCGTAGGCGTCCTCCAGCATCGCTGAGAGCTCCGCAGTCTCCAGTGAATCCAGACCCAGTCCGCCACCGTAGAGCCCTACCTCGTCACCGAGGTCGTCTACCGGCTTGTTCATGCGGGCAAGCAAGGAACGAATCAGTTGGAGCACGTCGGGCGGTGTCGGCATGATCTGTGCCTCTCTGCCGGTCAGACTCGAGGGACGTCTCCGGTCCCGACCAATGGTTTCTCGGCGGCGAGGATGCCATATCCGAGCGTTCCGTCGTCCCAGAACTCCTCCAAAAGCTCGGTAGCGCGCACGAAGTCGTGGAGCCAGGCGTCCCCCAGGGTGTCCACGATCTCGGCCCGGTGCGCCTGGGCGTTGGCCCGCCATGCCTCCAACGTCGGCCTCGTTCCAGCAGTCAGGTCCTCGACGTGAACTATGTCTAGTCCTGCTTCGCGCAGACCATTCTCGTAGAACGCGATCGGCAGCATGTGCGCATCCCCGAAGGCTGAGCTGAGCGTCTTGAAGTCCTGTCGTCGCCGCCGAACCTCGAGAAACGGGATCTCCCGCTTGCGGATGATGTCGCACAACACCATCCGACCGCCCGGGCGGAGAACCCGGGAACACTCGGAGAGCATCGCGTGCCGGTCGCGCATGAGATGGGACGACTCCAACGCCCACACCAGGTCGAAGCTGTCATTCGCCAGACCATTGTCGGTGCCGTCGCGAACCTCGAACCGGGCTAGACCGGAACTCAGCGCGGCCGCTCGCGCCGTGGCCTCACGCACGCCGGCTGCACTCGTCGTGATCCCGAGCACCGAGACCCCGTGCTCCTCGGCCAAGCGACACGCCTGCCACCCCGTCCCACACCCGACATCGAGAGCCCGCTCACCGCGCTGCGGCCGGGCCAACGAGGTCATCAACGCGGTGAGTGCGGCGGAGGCTTGCCCAAGTGGCATATCCGGTGAGGCGAACAGCCCGTAGTGGAACTCGGGACCCATGATCAGGATCCATGCGTTGGTGACCCTGTCGTAGTGCGTCGATGGGTCGTAGTCCACCGACCCCGACGCAGACCCTGACTCGACCTCGCCCACCACACCACCACCCATCTTTGTCGGCCGACGATGACGATCGAACGGGGCCGAGACCGTGACAAACGCCTCGATCCGCGTGCGCGAAGGCTAGCCTGCCGACCGCGGCTCGCGTGCTTGACTGCACCAAACGATCAGCCGTCAACGGTGGGACGTCCACCCAAGGAGAGTCGATGAGGATCTTGGCGGCTGTGATCGTGGCACTACTGCCGTCCAGGATCCAACGGATCGCCGGTCGGTGGTTGTTCGGTTGGCAGATCGATCGAAGCGCCCACCTGGGTCACAGTCTGATCCTGGTCGATCGGTTCGTCATGGCCCCCGGTTGCCGGATCGGCTCCGGCAACGTCATCAAGGGCCTGGTCGAGCTACGCCTGGACGAGGGCGCCGCCATCCACTCCTTCAATTGGATCTCCGGGCAGCCCCTGTCTTCTGGGCATTTCGTCAACTCGCCGCGAAGGCGGCCGGCCCTCGTGATGGGGAGGCACTCGGGTCTGACCACCCGCCATCTCATCGACTGCAGCGACACCGTCCGCCTCGGTGACTTCGCCGTGCTCGGCGGACAACGCACTACGGTGCTGACCCACAGCGTCAACCTGCTGAAGAACCGGTCCATGACCGCCGCCGTCGAGATCGGTGAGCGAGCCGTCGTGCTCGGCGGCTGCCAGATCCTCGCGGGGATTCGCGTGGCGCCCCGCTCGATCATCTCGGCGGGATCGGTCGTCACCACCCCGCTCACCCAGGAGCTCATGCTTTACCGGGGAAACCCCGCCGAACCCGTTCGTCCGCTCTCGCCGGATCTCGGGATCTTTCACCGCCAAAGCCTGTCGGCGGACTGCACGGACTGAGCCATCGTCGGCTGGGCCTGGACCCTTGGCGGCTACCGACGCTTCGTCGCCGCGATCCCGAAGTCGCTCTGCCATCCGACCTGGTCACCCAGTCGCTGTCCGAGCGAGGACTGAGTCGACCAGTAGCGAAACGGCTCGACCGACTCGAAGCGCGTAGCCAGCAGGCAGCTCAGTGCGTCGTCATCGACCCCGTTGCGCACGACGTGATACTCGACGAGGTCTGAGGGTTCGCCATCGTCATAGACGCCACGCATGCGACGGCTGCGGGTCGCGAGGCCCCGCTTGACCTCTCCCTGGAACGCACGCCAGATGAAATAGCTCCCCCGGGAGGCGAGGTGCGCCGACCGGGTCCTCCTCGGATACCAGATCGGGTCCTGAGCGCAGAAGAAGGCGCCCCCGGTCGAGATTGCCTCGGTAGCGCGGTTGACGAATCGCAGGTAGTCGGGGATGTGGTGGAGCACGCTGATCATCACCACCGCGGACCAACGAGGTTCGAGGGACAACACCTGGTCCCCGGTGCGGTCGTGCACCACCCGTACCCGAGGGTCGTTCGCGAACCGCCGGCTCAGATGACCCGCGCTCGCCTCGCTGACCTCGGACACAGTGACCCGGGCACCCGCCGCAAGAAGGGTCTCGGTGAAGGTGCCGTGTCCGGCACCAACCTCCAGCACATGACAGTCCCCCGCTGCTGATGCCTCCACCAGCACCCGACGCAGACGTGCCTCGACCATCTGTCTCACCGCGTCATGGCGGAGATGCGGGGAGCCCAGCCGATAGTCGTGATCGTCAGCGTGCGACGCAGCCTGAGCGCCGATGACCGCAGCGTTGTCAGGCGTTGGCATGTCGTGACCTGTCATCAACCGATCTCCTGGGTACCGTCCGGTAGTTGCGCGGCTTCGGCGGCGGACGCGCGCCCGCGATGCGTCCACACCGGTCTGACTTGGCTCGGCCGTTGTCCATCCGCGCACTGAGCGGCGAGGGTACCCTCGCTCGGTGCGCCGCCTGCCGGACTTTGTGATCATCGGGGCACAGAAGGCCGCGTCCACCGAGATCATGCGCGCCCTGGCCCGGCACGCGGACTGCACGCTCCACCCGGACGAACAACACTTCTTCCGCGACCCCTACTACGAGGCCTCGACGCTAGACCAGTTCGCGTGCTCGCTTCCGGAAACTTCCACACGTCGGTTCGGGATCAAGTGCCCGGACTACCTCGGACACCCCGAAGTAGCCCCCCGGCTCGCTCAAGACCTCGAGTCTCCACAGCTGATCGCCTGCCTTCGCAACCCGATCGACCGCGCCGTCAGTGCCTACTACTGGTACGTACGGTGGGGCGTGCTGCCACTGCACGACGCGAACCGGGGCCTCACCGCGCTGCTGGACGGCGACGATGGACTACCCCCATTCGCCGAACAGGTGTTGACCTACGGGCTCTACGCCCAGCACCTGACCCGGACGCTCGAGCATTTCGGTCGTGGCGACCTGCACGTGGTGCTCCACGACGATCTGTGTCGGGACTACGCAGGGACCATCAGCGACGTGCTCGGGTTTCTCGATCTGCCGCCCGCCGAGACCCACGCCGCACCGATCGGAGCGAACCGCGGCGTCTACGCGCCCTCTCGCTTGCGTCTGCTCCGCACCCGCAACCGGTACCTCGTGCGACACGACCTGGAGGGACGCGACTACCGGATCGTCAAGCCGACGGCGTTGTGGCCGAACCTTTTCAGCAAGGTCGTGGCCGCCACCGACCGGTGGATCCTGGCGCGAGCGTTCCCGAGCTCGGCCCCCCCGCTCTCCCCGGACGTGCGCGCCCGACTCGAGGCCTACTACGCAGACGACGTAAAACTTCTCGAGAAGCTCCTGGGCAAGGACCTGCGATGCTGGAGGATCGCTTCGTGACGACGGTCGAGGCGCGCCTAGATCGAGGCGACGCCGCGTCGGCTTTCGCCGCGCCTCTCGACCCTACGCCGCACCACGCGCCCCTGCGGTGGCGTTGGGCTGCCATCGTCGGCGTCGCCGGTCTCGTCCCCTGGGCCTCGGTGTCCTGGGGCCAGACTCGGCTCGGTTCACTAAGCATCGTCTTGTTGTGGGGAGTGTCGGCCTGGGCGGGCGCCCGGCTGGTGTGGGTCGCGACGTCCCGGCAGCCTCGGTTCTTCTCAGTGATCTTCCTGGTGTTCTGCTACGTCTTCGCCGGCGTCGCCTCGCTTGCCCAGGCGGTGTCAAGCACCTACCCCCTGGACAACCTCGACTACAGCCAGTCCCAAGTCTCCCGGCAGGCGCTGCAGCTGGCGGTGGGGCTGATCGCCTTCGAGCTCGGGCACGCTCTGACCCGATGGGTGCGCCGCACCGCACCCGCGCCACCGACGGCTCGCAGCGAGTACTTCGTGGGCATCGCCCAGGGTCGCCTGTTGTTGATTGCCGCAGTCGGGCTGGCGAGCGTCGTCTTCTTGGTCGCCGGACACGGTGTCCTGGCCTTCTTCGTCTCCCGCGCCCAAACAGCCGCCATCCTGTCCGGGCTGGACGAGCACACCCCGCTCTATCTCTCGACCGACAAGACCGGGTCCCTGCTCACGGCGTTCCTCGCGCAGTACCTCATCTTTGTCTCGCTCTTTCTCATCCTCTATGCGCGCCGCCACCGCCTCTGGCCGAGCGATCCGTACATCGGCGTGTGGGGTTGGCGGCTGGTGATCGCTGCGCTCGTCGCGGGCAACGTGATCATGAACAACCCGGTGGGCAACGGACGATGGTGGTTCCTGCTGATCGCGGTGTGTCTGGCGTCGGTCAATCTCCCGGTGACCGTTCGTCGCAACGTGATCATCTACGCAGTCGCGGCAATCGTGATCCTGCTGCTTGCGTTCACCTTCCTGGACTACTTCCGCAGCACAGACCGCATCGATCGCCCCGAGGCCGAGCGTGGTCTCATCGGTGACAGCTATCCGGTTCTCCAGATGGGACTGAACGGGCAAGGCTACGTCGACCAGTTCGGTCACACGACCGGACGTCAGCTCGAGGGCGCGCTCCTGGGACCGGTGCCGCGACGCTTCTGGCCCGAGAAGCCAATTGCCACGGGGCAAGTGGTCGACCCCCAGTACGCGCGGTCAGCTTCTATATGGACGGAGATGTACGTCGACTTCGGCACCGGAGGAGTCGTGGTCTTCTTCGTGCTGTGGGGAGCGCTGGCGGCTGCAGTGGACTCCCGTCTCAACCAGGCGCAACCGGGCATGGTTCCCGCCTTCTTGACGCTCCTGGCGGCCTATCAGATCTTCCTGCTCCGGGGATCGCTGCAACCGGCGCTGGGCAGCCTCTACCAGCTCGCCTTCCTGTTCGTCGTGGCCTCGACGTTCTCGAGAGTTCCACGCGAAGGTCGAGCCCAGTGACGATCTACCACGTCGTCTGGTGCCTGGACGACGCCGCCGGCGGCTTACCCCGGGCCGTGGTGCTCATCGCGAACTCCCAGGCGAGACGCAACTTGTCCGTCACGATCCTCAGCACGACCGGGCCTGGCGACACCTATCGCGGGCTGGAACAACTCGACCCCAGGGTCGAGATCCAGCTGTTCGAGCGGTCAGCTCCCGCGAAGCGATGGGCGGGTTCCCGCGCGCTCCGGCGTTATCTGCGCCGAGTGCTCCTCCCCACTGACCTCGTGCACATCCACTCGATCTGGGACATCCCCTCGGTGATGGGCGCTCGAGCGGCAAGGGCCAAGTCCGCGCCCCTGCTGGTGAGCCCGCACGGGTCGCTGGAGCCGCACGATCTGCTCAAACACGCGATCTTCAAGAAGATCCTCGGACCTGTGCTGGTCCGGCCCACGCTCGCCTACGGGCAGGTGGTCTGCACGACGCCGCGAGAAGCTGAGTGTCTGGTCACCTACGGAGCCCAGCCCCCCGTGCACACGATCCCCCTCCCGGCGGGAATCCCCCCTGCCCGGCCCGGCGACGGCGCAGCATTCCGGCGCAGGCTCGGCTTGGGAGGGACGGACCCGCTGATGCTGTTCCTGGGACGCATCGACCACAAGAAGGGGTTGGGTCACCTGCTTCGGGCACTGCCCCTCATGGCGGTCCCCGCCCACCTGGTCGTAGTCGGAGCGGGGGAGCCGGCTTATGAGCAGTCCCTGCGGACGTTGTCGGAGCAAGTCGGCGTTGGCGCCCGCATCTCATGGACCGGGTGGTTGTCCGGTGACGAGAAGGCGGACGCGTACGCGGCCGCCGACCTTTTCGTGCTGGTCTCGGACGCCGAGAACTACGGCATCACGATCGTGGAGGCCATCCAGCACAAATGCGTGGTGGCCGCCTCGGGCGAGGTCGGCGCCGCCGCATGGCTGGCGGACCGAGGGGCCGTGGTGATCGCGCCGCGCACGGCTCCCGAAGCGGCCGCCCAGCTCGACCGAGCGCTCATCGACTCGGAGCTGAGGGTCCAGGTTCTCGAGGCGGGACGCCGGGTCCTGGTGGACGAGCTGGCGCCCGACACCATCGACGACTCGTACGCACGGCTGGTCACCGAAGTGTTCGCGACGGGACGACGACCGTGAGGGCGCGATGGCTCTCGGCGCTGGTCCGCGTCGCGGCCGGCCTCTTGGTAGCGCTGGCCATCGGCGTGACGCTGGCCGGGCTCAGCCCTCCGACGCACAGCTCCAGCAGCTCGGTCTATCTCAAGTCCGGAGCGAACGACGCCGCCGTCGTCGTGCAACGAGGGATCTACGAGCAGAACAGAGTGCAGACCTACGCCACGCTGGCGCACAGCAGCCTGATCTGCGAACAAGCCGTCCGGGCGACCGATGCGGACCTCTCTGCCGCAGAGCTGTCCGACGAGATCAGCGTCCAGGTGTTGCCGCAGACCGTGATCTTGAAGTTCACGGTCGAGGATGTCGACCCGGGCCGCGCCCAGCGGCTCAGCCAGGCTGTGGCGGATGCGGTGATCGCCGAGGCCAGTCGCATCGAGCAGGAGGGCAGCAACAACAGCTATCCCGCCAGTCTGGTGCTCATCGAATCGGCGACCGCGCCGGTGCCGGCGTCTCCGGATCTGCCGCAGATCTGGACGCTTGCGGTCCTGGTCGGGCTGCTGGCTGGTCTGTTGCTCCCGCTCCGTGGAGCGGCCGCACTTCGCAAGACCCCGGCCGCGGCCGCACCGACGGTCACAGCCGGGAACTGACCCAGGTGGGAGCGGTAGCCAGGATCGGCAGACTCCGGAGCCATCCAGCAGCGGTCGTGTTGAGTGGCTGGTTCGTGACCCAGCTGGCCCTGGCCGTCTCGGGACCCCTGGTGGTCCGACTGCTGGGTGTCGAGGAACGGGGTGAGCTCGCGCTGGTCTTCGCTGTGGTCCTGCTGACCAGCCAGCTGGGACTGCTCGGGCTGACCGCTGCCGTGAACTACTACACCGCGGACCGCCGGACCTCGGGCCTGGCGGTCCTTGGCCTCGTGGGGCGGGGATTCGTCGTCCAGCTCCTCATCTCGTCGTCAGCCGCCGGCCTGATCCTTCTCGCCATCGCCCACACCGCCCAGGACCTGTCGCATCCTGTCGCCGAGCTGAGCCTCGTGATGGTCGCAGTGCCGGTTGTGATGCTGGCCCTGGTCCTCCAGAGTGGACTGCTGGGCGAGCAGCGTTTCCGAGCGGCCGCGATAGCGCAGCCCATCCCGGGAGCGCTGTACGCCGGGCTCATCGGGCTGTTCCTGGTGACGGACCACCGCGACCTCACCCTGGTGCTCGCGTCGCTGGTGTTCGGCTGGCTGTGCGTGAGCGTCCTCGCGGTCGCCGTCATGAGGCGAGGCACCCATGCCGCCTCCGGTGGCGCTGATCTGCCGGATGCGAGCCAGGTCCGTCGGTTCGCACGGCGCGCAGCAGTCTCCACTGCTGCCCCGACAGACCAACTCGCTGTCGACCAGTTGCTCGTAGGGATCATGCTGGGTCATGCAGCGCTGGGGTACTACGTCATCGGACTCGCCTTCGAGACCGTCACACTCCTCTCCCTGGTCTCGCTGGCCAGCTTCGTCGGACCACGCATCGCATCGACCAAGGCTGGGCTCAGGCCAGTGGTGGCGCGTCAGTGGATCACCGGCGGGTGGCTGTTCGCCGTGGCGATGTGCGCCTCGGTCCAGCTGGTGGTGCATCCGGTGCTCGTGCTCGCTTTCGGCCGGCCGGCGCTCCCTGCTCTCGACACGGCGCGGATCCTCATCGTCGTCGGGTCGCTCCTGGGGTTGCGGCGGCTGCAGAACGTGGTGCTCCAGTCCCTCGGCCGTCCGCGCAGCGGGTCCGTGGTCGAGCTCGCGTCGTTCGTCACGATGATCGTGGGGGTTCCGCTGCTGGGATTCCGCTTCGGTGTCAACGGCGCCGCCACTGCCCTGGGCCTCGCCGCGACCATAGCCGTCGTCATGCAGCTCGTCCTCCTACGCGGCGTCCTGCGCCACCCTCCAGGCGAAGCGGACGCCGAACCCGACGCGTCCGCATTGCAAGTGCCGCTGCCCTGAGCCGACGCTGTCGATCAACGTCCCAGGGGACCCGGCCAGGACCGACAAACTTCCACCGTCAAGACTGACCGAACTGTCCGTAGGAGTCCACGTACCCATAGTCGTAACCCCCGCGGCGCGTGGCTGGGGCCATGTTGACGACGAGGCCGAGAAGGTTCGCCTGCACGGACTCCAGCCGACCATTGGCCAGCTCGAGCTGGTGTCGGGTGGTCACCCCGTGCCGGACCACCATCAGCACCCCATCGGTCAGGGTGGCGAGGACCGCCGTGTCGGTGACGGGGAGCAGCGGAGCGGCGTCGACCAGGGTGATGTCGAAGGAATGGCGAGCCTCCTCCAGGAGCTTAGCCATGGCCGTGGTCTGCACGAGCTCTGCCGGGTTCGGAGGAAGCTTGCCCGAGGTCAGCACCGTCAACCCTTCGACTCCGGTCGCTTGAAGCGCCTCGCGGAAGTCGATCGCGCCGATGAGGACGGTCGTGAGCCCGACTTGGCGCTCCAGCTTCGTCCGAGCACCCAGGGTGGCCTTGCGCAGGTCGCCGTCGATGACCAGGACGTTGCGCCCGGTCAGGGCCAGGCTCTTGCCCAGCTCGAGCGCGATCGTCGTCTTGCCGTCGCCGGGGACGGGGCTCGCCACGACGTACACGCCGTGCGCACGTCCGGCGTCCGCGAAGGCGAGGTTGGTGCGGAGCAGTCGAAAGGCTTCCGGGATAGGGCTCCCGGACAGGGCCCTGCCCTCCTCGGTGTCGAACCGAGCGAGCACACCGAGCAACGGAGCGGAGATCAGGTCACTGGCCTCCTGGGGATCGCGAATCCGGTTGTCGAGGAGGTGCCGGACCACGGCCAGGGACAAGCCGAGCACCAGTCCGGCGAAGAGACCGATGAAGATGCGCACGAACCAGTTCGGGGAGTAGGGGGAGGCGGGCAGGCCCGCTGAGTCCACGACCTCCACCTTGACCAGCGGGCGCGCCTCTCCGGTCGGCGTCTCCAAGTCGTCGATGACGGTGACCAGCACCTCGGCGTAACCTCGAGCCAGAGACTGCGCCACCTTGGGGTCGGGGTCGGAGACAGTCAGCTGGAGCACGGTCGTGTCGGGCATCACCACCGCAGACGCCTTGGCTCGCAGTTCCTCAGCGCTGAGTGAGAGGTCGAGGTAGCCGACCACGTCGCGTGCTACGTCGAGGCTGCCCACCAGCCTCTGGTAGGACTTGACTCGCTGCACCGAGTAGAGGCTGCCCTGGTAGATCTGCTGGTCCTGGTCGGAGGCAGCGCTGACGAAGAGCTGCGTGGAGGATGCGTAGAGCGGGGTCTCGCGGGCAGTCAGTCCACCGGCGGCGAGCAAGCACAGCAATAGGCTGGCGGCGACTACCTTCCACCGGACGCGAAAGACGTGGAGAAGCTCAGCGACGCTCAAGGGTCCCTCCACGCCGGGGTCGGTCGGATGCGACGCTCACGGTACCTTCACCGGGCTCCCCGCTGGCTCAAAAGTGCCCGGTTCCCTTAGGGCCAGCTTGTTTCAGGCGAGGGTTTCGAGGCTGGCGATCACCATCTGTCGACTGGGCGCCCCGGTGGCTCGGCTGACCTCACGACCCTGGGCGTCGAGGACCAAGGTGGTGGGCGTGCGCAGGATCCCGAGCTTGCGGACCAGGTCGAGGTGGTGCTCGGCGTCGATCTCGACGTGCCGGACGCCGGGCACGATGTCGGCGACGCCCTCGAGCACCCGGCGGGTGGCCCGACAGGGCGCGCAGAACGCGCTCGAGAACTGCAGCAACGTGGCCCGCTCGCCCAGCTGGCCGTCGTACGACGTGCCGGTGAGGACCGACTCCACCACCTCGGTGGCCGGCTCGGTCACCCCCTTGACGCGGTGGGTGCCGCGGAACCGGCCGTCCGAGGCCGCGCGCCAGAGCCCGAAGCCGAGCGCGAATGCCACGGCGAGCGCCAGCACGACGAGCCCGGTGGTCATGGTGTGGTCAACGCGCTGAGGCGTGGGGCATTCCCTGCGCCGCCGACCCCCGCCGCCGAAATTCTTGTAACTCAGTGTTAGGCCCGCTACCGAGGTGCTACAGCCCGGAGGTAGTGGGCCTAACACTGAGTTACAAGAAATGGTGTCGGGGTGGGGGCTCTCGACCTCAGCCCCCGGCGAAGGGGGGCAGGAACTCGACCGAGGAGCCGGGGTCGATGAGGAACGAGGCGGGGTCGGCGGTGCCGACGGGCTGGTCGCCGACCAGGGTCGAGCAGGCGGCGAGGACCTCGGCGAGGCGGGTGCCGGGGTGCAGGTCGGCGGCGGTCCGGCGCAGCTCGGCCAGGGAGATCGGGGCGTTCACGGCGACGTCATCACCGTCGGTCCCGGCGGCCGCCTTGGCGGCGGCCCAGTAGCGGACCCGGATGACGTTCGTCTCAGCCACGGGTTGGATCCTTCCAATAAGTCGGTGAAGTTTCATAGACTGGCCCGACCACCGTCGCCCAGCGCTGCGCTTCGGTCCGACCCAGTGTGTGGGAGGGGACCCCCCGATGAGCACCTTGTTGCTCCTGACCAACGCGCTTCAACCCTCGGCCGAGGTGCTGCCCGGGCTCGCGCTGCTCGGTCATCAGGTCAAGATCCTGCCTGCCGAGGGAAGCGCGCTGCTCGAGGCCCCCGCCGCCGACCTCCTGCTGGTCGACGGCCGCCAGGACCTCGCGCACGCCCGCGACCTGTGCCGGCTGATCCGCACCACCGGCTCCGACGTGCCGGTGCTGCTCGTGGTCACCGAGGGCGGCCTGGCCGTGGTGACCCACGACTGGGGCATGGACGACGTGCTGCTGCACACCTGCGGTCCGGCCGAGATCGAGGCTCGCCTCAAGCTGGCCATCGGCCGACTCACCGCGCAGCGCGAGGCGGCCGACCCCGACGCGCACGTGATCCGCTCCGGTGAGGTGGTCGTCGACGAGGCGACCTACACCGCCAAGATCGGCAAGCGCCATCTCGACCTGACCTTCAAGGAGTTCGAGCTGCTGAAGTTCCTGGCCCAGCACCCGGGTCGGGTCTTCAGCCGCCAGCAGCTGCTCCAGGAGGTGTGGGGCTACGACTACTTCGGCGGCACCCGCACCGTCGACGTCCACGTCCGGCGCCTGCGCGCCAAGCTCGGGCCCGACAACGAGACGCTGATCGGCACGGTGCGCAACGTCGGCTACCGGTTCGTCATCCCGGCCCGGGACAAGGACGCCAAGGAGCAGCCGGCCCCCGAGCGCTCGGAGCAGACCACCGCCTAGCCTCGGGGGGTGGTGACCCGGGTCGACGACGGCGACGCCTGGCGTGACGTGGTGGCGGGCGTACGGTCGGCCTGCGTCGACGCCGGCGAGCAGGACCCCCTCGACGAGGCCGCGCAGCTGAGGCTCAAGCACCGCGGCCTGGCCGGGAGCACGCTGTGGCTGACCGATGGGGACGGGTTCGCGCTGGCCTCCGACGGCGGGGTCGACCTGGCGGTGGCGCCGCCGGCCCGCGGCCGGGGTCTGGGCGGTGAGCTGGCCGCGGTCGCGTTCGGCGACGGCGAGCCGGTCACGGCCTGGTCGCACGGCGACCACCCGGCCGCCGCGGCCCTGGCCGAGAGACACGGCCTGCGCCGCGCCCGGGAGCTGTGGGTGATGCGCCGGCCGACCGCCCAGCGGCTGCCCGAGCTCGTCGTACCGGCCGGCATCACCGTCCGCGGCTTCCGCGACGAGGACCGCGAGGAGGTGCTGCGGGTCAACGCGGCGGCCTTCGCCTCCCACCCCGAGCAGGGCTCGATGGACGCCGAGGACCTGGCCGGGCGGATGGCCGAGGAGTGGTTCGACCCGGCCGGGCTGCTGGTCGCCGACAGCGGCTCGGGGCTGCGCGCCTTCCACTGGACCAAGCAGCACGACGCCGAGGTCGGCGAGGTGTACGTCGTGGCCGTCGACCCCGCTGCCCAGGGCCAGGGCCTGGGCCGGGTGCTCACCCTGGCCGGGCTGCACCACCTCGAGCGGCTCGGGGTCGACGAGGTGCTGCTCTACGTCGAGTCCGACAACGCCCCGGCCGTGAACGTCTACGGCGGCCTGGGGTTCACCCATGCCGAGCCGGACACGCACGTGCAGTACCGCCGCGGCTAGCTGGAACCGGTCGCCTGGGCTCGTTGAACAGTGGGCAGGAAGGCTTCCCAAAGACTGCGGGAGCGGGTGGCACTGAGGTGATCGTCGTCCCAGTAGTTGACGGTGCCGTCGTTCTCCGCGCGACAGACCTGGGCATCACACAGGCTGCCCCTCACGTCGATCAGGGACGAGTCTGGGGTCGCCGCCTCGAGCGCCTCTGCGAGCCACGTCCAGGCGTCTCGCTGGTAGTCGGCCACGACTCCAGCGGCGATGTCGCAGTGCTGGCTCCACCACCTCGAGCTCAGACACTGCGGCGCTGGTCGCACCAGCTCCGGCACGGGACCCACGAGATCGATCGCGACTCCGCTGCTGGACAGGGACGCGCTCAGGTCACCCAGGCGAGGACCGTAGCCGCGATAGAACCGGCTCGAGTCCTCATGCTGCTCCGAGATGATCGGGCGGTCGGCCAACGTGATGGGGTCCTGTCCCAGGTAGATCTCCCAACGAGCCGCGAGCACCACCCGCACGCCTGAATCACCTGCCAGGGCGAGCACGTCAGCCATGGCCAGCTCGTCATGTCGGATGCAGGCGGCCAGAGTCTCGGCACGGGTGGGGTCGGAGACGCCCCGCAACCGGGCCTCGTAGTCTTCGGGCAGCAGCGGCGGACATCCTCCCAAGGTCCAGGAGACCAGGTTGACGTCGGCTTGCTGAGCGGCAGTCTCCAGCGCAGGCAGCCAGTGCCAGGCGTGCGAGTCACCCCACAGCAGCACGGTGGGACGCCCTTCGTCGAACGCGTTCAGCTCGCATCGCCGCTCGCTGGGACCCGCGCCGTCGACACCCGGCTGCTCACACTCGGCCGGCAGGCGTTGCAAGTCCGCAACCTGGGTGCTGACGGCGTGCCACTGGGTGGACCCCCTCTCCTGTTGAGCCGCAAAACCCACGCTGCCCGCCGCCAGCAAGCAGACCGATGCCGCTGCGGCGCCGACGAGATAGGTGCCTCGGGTCCGGGCTGGGAGCGCCTTGCGACTGACCCAGGGCGGCGTACGGAAGCGTCGCTCCACCAGTCGGTCACTGAGACCGGCGATGAGGAGAGCGAGCACGACGAGGAGCAGCCGCACCCACATCTCCACCGGAGCCAGGTTCACCGAGACCGCCAGGCTCAGGAGCGGCCAGTGCCACAGGTACCACCCGTAGGACAAGCGCCCCACGGTCACCAACGGTGGCGTCGACAGCCCCCACGTCACCGGAGAGCGCGTCGGCGAGCCGGCCAAGAGCACCAAGCAGGTGCCCAGCACCGGCACCAGCGCCCAACCGGAGGGAAAGGTGTCGCTCGAGGCGGGTCGAGCCAGCGAGTAGGCCACGAAGGCAGCGCCGACCAATGCGAGCACCCGGGCCCAGCGATCCCCCGGTTGGCGGCGGTCGGCAGCCAGTGCCACGAGCCCACCGAGACCGAACTCGTAGGCCCTGGTGACAGGTGAGTAGAACCCGGCCGTCGGGTAGTGGGTGGACGACCAGATCGCCAGACACAAACTTGTCGCCGTCAACAGCGCGGCGACGACGATCAGGCAGGTCCGCCTTCCCCAGGGCGCCAGCCGTCCCAGGACGGCAGACGCAATGAGCACCAAGGGCACCGCGAGATAGAACTGCTCCTCGAGCGAGAGGGACCAGGTGTGGAGCAGGGCGAAGCTGCCTCCCTGAGGAGCGGTGAAGTAGCCGATCGGCTCCACCTGCCAGAAGTAGAGGTTGCTCGCCAAGGCAAGGCTCGCGATGGCCGACTTTGCCAATCCCTGCTGCTCCCCGATCGGGTTCAGCAGGAACGGGGCCGCGGCGAGCAAGAAGGCGATGAGGACAAGGGCGGCCGGCAACAGCCTTCGGATCCGGCGCGCGTAGAAGGCGCCCCAGTCAACCCGGCCGGTCTGCCCCAGCTCCCGGAAGAGCAACCTGGTGATGAGATATCCGGAGATGGCGAAGAAGATGTCCACCCCGACGAAGCCCCCCGCGAAACCCGGCAGACCGACGTGGTAGCCGACGACCAGCAGGATCGCCACTGCCCGGAGTCCGTCGACCTCGGCTCGATACGCGGCGCTACGCCGGTGCGAGACCGGCACTGAGCTGCTCACGGTTCGGTCCCCGCGACCCCGTGCACACACCCAATCTAGGTGAACCTGACGCTCCGACAACGCCCCGGCCGTGAACGTCCACGACGGCCTGGGGTTGACCCATGGCGACGCGGATACGCACGTGCAGTACAGCCGACCCTGACAGGACGTTTGTGGATCTCGTCACCCCGAGGTCCCTGCGTCGTTAGCCTCTTTTGTCATGAGCTCGCCAGCCCCCGATGGAGAGCGGACCACGCATCCCGCGTCGTCCGCGGGCGGTTGGCGCCGTCGGCGCTGGCGCCACAGCGAGGCCGATCCCGACGTGGCCGAGCTCGACGCGAACGAGGCGATGCTGCTGGTCCGCCGCTCTGCCGAGGAGGCCCGCAGCAGACCGGCGTACGACGCGGAGGCCGAACGGCCCGACGTCGACACCGACCCCGCCGAGGAGCCCGCGCCCGAGATCGAGCCCGCGGTCGAGGTCGAGGTCGAGGTCGAGGTCGAGGAGCCTGCCGAGCAGGCCGAGAGAGTCGCGCGTGAGGCGGAGGTCGGCCGGGCCGAGCTCGAGGCGGCTCGGCGCAGCGCCGAGCTGGCCGAGGCCGCCGCGGTCGAGGCCACCGACCGGGTGATCGCCCAGGCGCTGGCCACCGGGTTGACCGAGGCGGGCGTCGAGCGTCCGCCGTCCCACCGCTGGACCCGCCACCGTGCCGAGACCCACGCGCCGCCGCGAGACCTCGAGTCCGAGGACTCGATCGACTCCTCTCCCCGGCTGCCCCGCAAGCTGCGCCGCGAGCTGGCGCGGGCCACCGACAAGATGACGGAGGCGGCCCGGGCCGCGGACGCCGCCCGCGAGGCCGCCGAGCGGGCCAGCGCCGTGCACGCCAAGCAGACCCTGCGCGCGCAGGCCGCCGCTGCCGAGGCGGCCAAGGGTCGGGAGGCCGCCGAGCACGCGGCCCACGAGCAGGCACTGCACGCCCGCACCGAGGCGCAACGGCGCACGGTCGCCGAGCAGCTGGCCTCCGAGACGATCGAGCAGATGGCCGCCGCCAACGCCGAGCGGCTCCGCGTCGAGGAGGAGGCTTCGCGCCAGGCCGAGGCCGCTGCGGCCGCCCACGCCGCCCGGGTGCAGGCCGAGGAGGCCGCGACCAAGGCCACGGTCGAACGCGAGGCCGCCGAGGCGCGCGCCCGCGAGCTCGCCGCCTCCCTCGAGGAGGTCCGCGCGGCCCTGCTCGAGCAGACCCGGGCCGCGCTGGCCGCCGAGCAGGCGCGCGTCGCGGCTCGACCCGCGCCCACCCCGCGCCCCCCCGCCGCCCAGCCGCCGCCCAGCCCGCCGCCCAGCCCGCCGCCACGCCCGCCGCCCAGCCCGCCGAGCCTCGGATCCAGCCCGAGGGCGTCCCGGACGTGGTCCGGTTCCGCTCCCCCGGCAGCTCCGCGGTGATCACGGTCCTGCTCGGCCTCGGCGCCCTGGTGGCGGCCGGGACGGCGGTCTACCAGGCCTACCTCGACCAGCTCGCGACCCGCCCCGGCATCACCGCGGCCGCGGTCACCCTGGTCCTCGTCGTCATCGTGAGCCGCGCCCGCGGCGCTGCCGGCCGGGTGTGGCTCGAGCAGGGGGTGCTGCACGTCGAGGACAGCAGCGGCCACCGCCGCTTCGACCTGACCACGCCCAACACCAAGGTCGAGATGGTCGGCGAGCCGGGCGCGCGACGGTGGAAGGTGCTCTTCCTGCGCAAGGGGATGGCGCCGTGCGAGGTCGACGCCGGCCTGGTCGACCCGAGGCCGTTCCTCGAGGCGATCCGCCCCTACCGACCCGAGCTGTAGCCGCGGGCTCCGGCTAGCGCAGCGGCCGCACGTGCAGGCCGACCTCGGGGTCGACCACGACCTCCTGGGCGGCCGGCATGCCCTCGACCAGCAGCTCGGCGGCGAGGTCGACGTTGCGCTTGACCAGCGCCAGCGCGATCGGCCCGAGCTCGTGGTGCCGCGCGGAGGACCCCACGAACCCGACCGGCTTCTCGCCCAGCAGCAGCGTGGCGCCCGCCGTGGGCAGCCGGTTCTCGGTGCCGTCGAGGTGCAGCAGCGTCAGCCGGCGCGGCGGCCGGCCCAGGGTGTGCACCCGAGCCACGGTCTCCTGCCCGCGGTAGCAGCCCTTGTCCAGGTGCACCGCGCTGTTGATCCAGCCGACCTCGTTGGGGATGGTGCGCGCGTCGGTGTCGACACCGAAGCGCGGCTCCCCGCGAGCGATCCGCAGCGCCTCGAAGGCCCACAGACCGGCGGCGGGCCCGGCGGCCTCGGCGTACGCCGCGAGCTGCGCGCGCGGGACGAGCTCGTAGCGCTCATAGGCCTCGCCGCGGGCCGGACGCCAGGTCACGGCCTGGTCGGCGGTCACATCGGTGAGCTCGACGCGCATCATGAACTTCATCCGCTCGAGGAACTCCACCAGCGCCGCGGCCTGGCCCGGCTCGGTGTGCAGCACGAAGGCGGCGCCGTCGTCGACGCCGACGAACGCGTGCTCGACGCGACCCTGCGGGTCCAGGACCAGGCCGGGCAGGGTGACCCCGGGGGCCAGCGACTCCAGGTGCTGGGTGGTCAGCGAGTGCAGCCAGGTCAGCCGGTCGGAGCCCTCGACGCGGACCACGTCGCGGTGGGAGAGGTCCACGAAGCCCTCGCCGCGCTCGAGCGCGCGCTGCTCGAGGTTGAACGAGCCGTAGTGCGCGGCGACCGGCGCGTCCACGCCGTCGCCGGCCACGGCGCCGGGCAGCGTCAACAGGCTGCTGGACTGGGTCATGGGTCTCCTTGGCAGTCGGTGCACCGTCCGAAGACGGTCAGGTGCCCGACGTCGGCCTCGAACGCGAACTCCGCGCGCAGCTGCGAGAGGACCGGACCGAGCACTGCAGGGTCAACGGACACGACCTGGTGACAATTCCGGCAGACCAGGTGGAAGTGCTCGTGGTCGCGGACCGAGTGGTAGGTCGGCGCCCGGTCGCTGAGGTGCGCATGGCGCACCAGGCCGAGCTGCTCGAGGACCTCCAGGGTGCGGTAGACGGTCGAGACGTTGAGCGCCGAGGAGTGCTTGCGCACCTCGAGGAGCACCTCGTCCGGGGTGGCGTGGCCGAGGGTGTCGACGGCGTCGAGGATGAGCTCCCGCTGCGGGGTGAGCCGGTAGCCCTGCTCCCGCAGCGTCGAGCGCCAGTCCTCGGCCACGGGCTCAGCCCCCGGCCGGGGCCCGCTGCAACCGGGCCCAGGTGTGGGGCTGGAGCGGCTGGCTCATCGCCGCCATGTCGAAGGCGTAGAGCAGGTCGCCCTCGACGTTGCCGTAGAGGCGCTGGCCGGCGACGTACTCCTTGGCCGACTCCGTCCGGGCCACGGCGTCGGTCTGGAGCTCGAGCTTGCCGCCCTGCGCCTCGCCGTACCAGATCTCGACGAAGCCGGTGTTGTGGGTGAGCAGCAGCTCCATCCGGCCCTCGGGCCGGCAGCGCAGGAAGCCGGTCTCGAGCGCGGCGTCGCGGACCTTGGTGCCCTCGCCGTCGACGATCCAGGCGCGGGCGAAGTAGTGGAAGAACGGCCGGCCGTCGTGGGTGAAGATCAGCTCCTGGCCGAACTGGTAGGGCTCGATGGTCGGGTAGTCACCGTGGCCGTTGCCCTGCCAGGTGCCGAGCAGCCACGCCACCGGCGCACAGTCGGGGTGGAGGTTGTCGGGGAGCTCGAAGGGCACCGCACCAGCCTAGTGCCGGGCAGCCCGGCCGCACGGCGTACGCCGGCCCGCCCGCGGGCGGTCGGGCTCTGGCACGATGCTGGCGTGGTCGACGTCCCCTCCGATGCCCTGCTGATCACCGTGGCCCCCACCGGTGCCGAGACCACCAAGGACGACTGCCCGCAGCTGCCGACGACCCTCGAGGAGCTCGTGGCCACGGCGGTCGAGTGCGAGGCCGCGGGGGCGTCGATGGTGCACGTCCACATCCGCGACGACCAGCACCGACCGACCATCGACGGAGGCCGGCTGCGCGAGACGGTCGCCGCGCTGCGGGAGCACACCTCGCTGGTGGTCCAGCTCAGCACCGGCGGCTCGGTGCACGACCCGCTCGACCAGCGGCTCAGGGTCCTGGACGCGGCACCGGACTCGTGCAGCCTGACGATGGGCACGACGAACTTCGGCGACGACGTGTTCTCCAACCCGTGGCCGTTCGTCTGCGAGCTCTACCAGCTCAGCCAGGAGCGGGGGGTGGTCCCGGAGTTCGAGCTGTTCGACCTCGGCCACGTGGCGGCCCTGTCCCGGCTGCTCGGCCGCTACGGCCTGCCCCCCGGCGGCCGGGTGCACGTCGACTTCGTGATGGGCGTGCCGGGCGGGATGCCGGGCACGGCGGCGGCGCTGGTCGCCGGCGTGGCCGCCCTGCCGCCCGAGGTGACCAGCTGGTCGGCCACCGGGATCGGCCGGTCCACGCTGCCGGTGATGCTGGCCTCGCTGTCGATGGGTGGCCACCTGAGGGTCGGGATGGAGGACGTGCTGACCCTGCGCCGCGGCGTTCCGGTCGAGTCCAACGCCCAGCTGGTCGAGCGCGCGGTCGCGGCCGCCCGGGTGGCGCAGCGCACGCCGATGACCTCCGACCAGGCCCGCGTCGTGATGGGCCTCGCGGCATGACCCGGCCGCTGGTCGTCAAGGTCACCTGCGGCGCCGAGGACCCCGAGCGCTGCAACCAGGGCTTCACCGTGGCCGCCACCGCCGTGGCCGCCGGCGCCGAGGTCTCGCTGTGGCTGACCGGGGAGGCGGCGTGGCTCGGCGTGCCGGGCCGCGCCGAGGAGTTCGCGCTGCCCCTGGCCACCCCGCTGGCCGACCTGCTCACGGCGGTGCTCGCCGGCGGTCGGGTCACGGTGTGCTCGCAGTGTGCGGCCCGTCGTGAGATCACCGCCGCGGACGTCCGCGACGGGGTGCGGGTCGCGGGTGCGGCGGTCTTCGTCGAGGAGGCGCTGCGGGACGGGGCGCAGGCGCTGGTGTACTGATCCGGATCGTCCGCCCGAGTGGGGCCGACCACCCTCCGCGAGTCGCCGTGGACGCCGCGACGCAACTAGACTCGCCGCGATGACCCGACCGGCCGATCCTGAGTCGACCGCGCCGACCGCCCCACCCGACGAGTCGCCCGAGGTCCTGCCCGCAGCTGGGGACGAGAACGGGTCGTACGACGTCGAGTCGGCGCAGGCGCGGATGCGCGAGCACGCCCAGGCGGCCGAGCGCTCGGCCCAGCTGCGCCGCGCCGCCGAGGAGGCCGCGGCCCTGCAGACCGCCGAGCGCCTGGCCGCGGAGGAGTCCGCGCAGCGGGCCAGCGAGGCCCGGCAGCGGGCCGACGAGCTCGCCGCGCAGCACGCCGCGGCCGCTGCGGAGGCCCACGAGGCCCGGGCGGTCGCCGAGCGGGCCACCACCGAGCTGACCGAGGGCCGCCGCATCGCTGAGGAGGCGGCGCTGGCCAGCTCCCAGGCCCGGGCGGCGGCCGAGCAGGCCGCGGTCGAGCAGACGCAGGCGACGGAGGCTGCCGCGCTCGGGCGCGAGCGCGCCGAGCAGGCCGCCGAAGCCCAGGCCCGGGCCCGGCAGGCGGCCGAGGAGGTTGCGCAGCAGCAGGCCGAGCAGACGGCCGAGGCGACCGCGGGCCGGACCGCGGCCGAGGAGCAGGCCCGCATCCAGCACGAGGCGGCCGCGGCCGCGCTCGAGGCCCGCGCGGAGGCCGAGGAGCAGGCCCGGCAGCACGCCGCGCACGCCGCCGAGGCGCATCGCGAGCGCCGGGAGTCCGAGGGCCGGCTGCTGGCCCTGGCCGAGGAGCTCGAGACGGTCCGCGCCCGGGCGCTGGAGGAGGCTCAGGCGGCGACGCTGGCTCGCGAGCGCGCCGAGACCGCGGCCCGGGAGCAGGCCGAGCTCCGGGAGCAGGCCGAACGCGCCACCGCCGAGCACGCCGAGGCCCGGCACATCGCCGACCAGGCGGCGACCCGGCACGCCGAGCAGGCCCAGCTCGCGCACGAGGCCCGGCTGGCGGCCGAGGAGAGCGCCCGTGACCTCGTCGCCTCCGCGGAGGAGACCGCCCGGGCGGTGGTGGCCGAGGCCGAGCAGCGCGCCAGGGCCACGATCGCGCGCGCCGAGGCCCGGGCCCGCGAGGCGCTGACGCTGGCCGAGAGCCTCAGCCAGCAGGCCCAGGAGGCGGCCGAGTCGGCGTACGCCGCGCGCACGGAGGCCGAGGAGTCCGCCCGGGAGCACGGCCACGCCGCCGGGCAGGCCGCCGCCGCGGAACACGCCGCCCACGAGACGGCCCGGGAGCGGGCCGAGGAGGCCGAGCGCGCCGAGGCCGCCCGGCTCGCGGCCGAGACGCTGGCCACCGAGCACGCCGACCTGGCCCGAGCCGCCCACGAGTCCCGCACCGGCGCGGAGGAGCTGGCCCGCACGGCGCTCGAGGCCCGCGCCGCCGCGGACGAGGCCGCCGCCGAGCACGCCCGGCTGGCCGAGGAGGCGCACGCCGCCCGCAGCGGCGCCGAGACCGCCGCCGAGGAGGCCGCCCGGGCGCGGCTGACCGCCGAGGAGAAGGCCACCGAGCACGCCGACCGCGCCGCGACCGCCGCCGAGGCCGAGAGGACC
>CAVZPT010000014.1:0-239995 GCA_963777195.1 uncultured Actinomycetota bacterium
ACGTGGGCGAGGGCCCTCGGTCCCGGTCAGCCGGGTCGGGCCCGCGCACGGGCGTCAGGGCAGGGATCCCCAGCGGCACCGGGGATGGACCTGCAAACGAACTGAAAACCGGTTCGCGCACGCCCGCGTGCGCGCACACAACAGGAAGAACCCACATGGCAGTCGTCACCATGCGCCAGCTCCTCGAGAGCGGCGTGCACTTCGGGCACCAGACCCGTCGCTGGAACCCCAAGATGAAGCGCTTCATCATGACCGAGCGCAACGGCATCTACATCATCGACCTGCAGCAGTCGCTGTCCTACATCGACACCAGCTACGCGTTCATCAAGGACACCGTGGCCAAGGGCGGCACGGTCATGTTCGTGGGCACCAAGAAGCAGGCCCAGCAGGCGATCGCCGAGCAGGCGACCCGCGTCGGCATGCCCTACGTCAACCAGCGCTGGCTCGGTGGCATGCTCACCAACTTCCAGACCGTGCACCAGAGGATCAACCGCCTCAAGGAGCTCGACGACATCGACTTCGACGACGTCGCAGGCTCCAGCCGCACGAAGAAGGAACTGCTCCACATGCGCCGCGAGCAGATCAAGCTCGACAAGACCCTCGGCGGCATCCGCGACATGAGCCGTACGCCGTCCGCGGTGTGGATCGTCGACACCAACAAGGAGCACCTCGCGGTCGAAGAGGCGCGCAAGCTCAAGATCCCGATCATCGCGATCCTGGACTCCAACTGCGACCCCGACCTGGTCGACTTCCCGATCCCGGGCAACGACGACGCCATCCGCGCCGTGGGGCTGCTCACCCGCGTGGTCGCCGACGCCGTGGCCGACGGCCTGATCGCCCGCTCGGGCGTCAAGACCGACGGTGACGCCAAGGGCATCGGCACCGACGAGCCGCTCGCCGACTGGGAGCGCGACCTGCTCCAGGGCCAGGAGGCCGAGAAGGTCGAGAAGGCCGCCGTGGCGGCCACCGGTGGCGACACCGCGACCGTGGACACCCCGGCCGTCGAGGCCACCGGTGCCTCCTCCGAGGCCGCCGAGAGCGTCGAGGCAGCCGAGGCGGCTGCCCCCGCCGCCGAGGCTGCTCCCGAGGCCCCCGCCGCCGAGGCTGCTCCCGAGGCCCCCGCCGCCGAGGCTGCTCCCGAGGCCCCTGCCGCCGAGGCTGCTCCCGAGGCCCCTGCCGCCGACGCTGCGGCGACCGACGAGACCAAGGAGGGCTGAGGATGGCGATCACCGCCGCCGACGTCAAGAAGCTCCGCGACCTCACGGGCGCGGGCATGATGGACGCCAAGAAGGCGCTCGAGGAGGCTGAGGGCGACTTCGACGCCGCCGTCGACGTCCTGCGCACCAAGGGTGCGGCCAAGGCCGCCAAGCGCGGTGCCGAGCGCGAGGCCACCTCCGGCCTGGTCGCCACCTCCGGTGGCGCCCTGGTCGAGCTGAAGAGCGAGACCGACTTCGTCGCCAAGAACGACGACTTCATCGCCGCCGCACAGAAGATCGCCGACGCCGCCGCCGCGGCCCAGGCCGTCGACGCTGAGGCGCTCAAGGCGGTCGAGCTCGACGGCAAGACCGTGGGCCAGGTCGTCGAGGACCTCGCGATCACGATCGGCGAGAAGATCGAGCTCGGGCAGGTCGCCTACTTCGGCGGCCAGTCGATCGCCTACATGCACCGGCGCGCGGCCGACCTGCCGCCGGCGGTCGGCGTGCTCGTGGAGTACGACGGCGACGACGCTGACGCGGCCCGCGGCGCGGCGATGCAGATCGCGGCCATGCGCCCGTCGTACCTCACCCGCGACGAGGTGCCCGCCGAGATCGTCGAGCACGAGCGCTCGATCGCCGAGGCCACCTCGCGCGAGGAGGGCAAGCCCGAGCAGGCGATCGCCAAGATCACCGAGGGTCGGCTCAACGGCTTCTTCAAGGAGGTCGTGCTCCTCGACCAGCAGTCGGTGACCGACTCCAAGAAGTCGGTCAAGGCCGTTCTCGACGCCGCCGGCGTCGAGGTCAAGCGGTTCGCCCGCTTCGAGGTAGGCGCCTGATCCGCACGGATCCACTAGTTTGTCGGCAGACGTCAGGAGGAGGCCGGTTCGATGCAGTCACACTGCGGCATCGGACCGGCCTTCGGCCATCAACCACGAGGGCACGGACGAGGAGAGTGACATGAGCGGCTACAAACGGGTCCTGCTCAAGCTGTCGGGCGAGGTCTTCGGCGGCGGCAGAGTCGGCGTCGACCCCGACGTGGTGCAGAAGATCGCCGCGGAGATCGCGACGGTCGTGCGCTCCGGCGTCGAGGTGGCGATCGTCACCGGCGGCGGCAACTTCTTCCGTGGTGCCGAGCTCCAGCAGCGGGGGATGGACCGCGCGCGCGCCGACTACATGGGCATGCTCGGCATCGTGATGAACTGCCTCGCCCTCCAGGACTTCTTGGAGAAGGAAGGCATCGAGACCCGCGTGCAGACCGCGATCACCATGGGCCAGGTCGCGGAGCCCTACATTCCGCGCCGCGCGATCCGTCACCTCGAGAAGGGTCGCGTCGTGATCTTCGGTGCCGGTGCCGGGATGCCGTACTTCTCCACCGACACCGTCGCCGCCCAGCGTGCGCTGGAGACCAAGTGCGAGGTCGTGCTGATGGGAAAGAACGGGGTGGACGGCGTCTACAGCGCCGACCCGCGCACCCACGACGATGCGATCAAGTACGACGAGATCACCTTCACCGAGGCCCTCCAGCAGGGCCTCAAGGTCGCGGACGCGACCGCGTTCGCGCTGTGCATGGAGAACAAGATGCCGATGGTCGTCTTCGGCATGCAGCCCGAGGGGAACATCCTCAGGGTCGTCCAGGGTGAGAAGATCGGCACGCTCGTCAGCGCCGGCGAAACCGCCGCGGCGCCAGGCCACCGCGACTAGGAGAGAACCTTGATCAACCAGACCCTCAACGACGCCGACCAGAAGATGGCCAAGGCCGTCGAGGTCACCCGCGAGGAGTTCGCCTCGATCCGGGCAGGGCGCGCGAACCCCGCGATGTTCTCCAAGCTGACGGCCGACTACTACGGCACGCCGACCCCGATCCAGCAGCTCGCCGGGTTCACGGCGCCCGAGGCCCGGGTGATCCTGGTCCAGCCCTACGACATGGGCGCGCTGCCGGCGATCGAGCGGGCGATCCGCGACTCCGACCTCGGCGTGAACCCCTCCAACGACGGCAAGCTGATCCGCTGCGTGCTGCCCGAGCTGACCGAGGAGCGTCGCAAGGAGTACATCAAGGTCGCCCGCACCAAGGCCGAGGAGGGCCGCGTCTCGGTCCGCAACATCCGGCGCAACGCCAAGCAGGCGCTGGAGAAGCTCGGTGCCGACGGCGAGGTCGGCAAGGACGACGTCACCGGCGCGGAGAAGAAGCTCGACTCCTCGACCAAGAAGCACACCGACCAGATCGACGAGATGCTCAAGCACAAGGAAGCAGAGCTGCTCGAGGTCTGAGCGGGCTGCCATGACAGAGACCTCGTCCCCTCCGGTGCAACCGGAGAAGAAGCCCGGTCGTGCCGGGCGCGACCTCCCGGTGGCGATCGCCTCCGGTGTCGGCCTGGTGGCGGTGATCGTCCTCTCGCTGGTCTTCTGGAAGCCCGCGTTCATCATCGTCGTCGCGGTGGCCGTCGTGGTCGCGATCTGGGAGATGCACCAGGGTCTCGCGACCCGTGGCATCGACATCCCGCAGGAGCCGCTGATGCTCGGCGGCGTGCTGATGCTCGTGCTCGCCTACCTCTTCGGTGCGCCCGCGCTCGTGACGGCCACCGCGGTGACGGTGCTGGCGACGATGCTGTGGCTGTTGCGCCGCGGAGTCGACGGCTACGTGCAGAACGCCACCGCTTCGGTGTTCACGCTGATCTACGTGCCGTTCCTGGGCTCGTTCGTCGCGCTGCTCCTGGCCGAGGACGAGGGGGTCAAGGCCGTGATCACCTTCATCGCCGTCACCATCGCCTCCGACATCGGCGGGTACGCCGCCGGCGTGCTGTTCGGCAAGCACCCGATGGCGCCGGTGATCTCGCCGAAGAAGTCCTGGGAGGGCTTCGCCGGATCGGCCCTCGCCTGCGTGCTGACCGGCTACCTGCTCGTCGTACACCTGCTGGACGGCGAGTGGTGGGTCGGCGTGACCCTCGGCGTGATCGCCGTGGTGATGGCGACACTGGGCGACCTGTGCGAGTCGGTGATGAAGCGCGACCTCGGCATCAAGGACATGAGCCAGGTGATCCCCGGGCACGGCGGCCTGATGGACCGGCTCGACTCCCTGCTCGCCACCGTCGCCCCGATCTGGCTGCTGCTGCACTACCTGGTCCTGTAGCCCCTCCCGGACGTCATACGACCTGGTCGTCCCCGCCGCCACTTCGGATGACGTCCGGGAGGGGGAGCGGCGTCCCAGGTGGTTGGTAGCCCGCCTCCGGCGGGACCATCTCGGCGCGCAGCCCGAGCAGCCGGATCGGCCGGTCGTCGTCCAGGGCCTGAAGAAGCTCGGTGGCCGTGCGGGCCAGCACCTCGGCGTCGTACGTCGGCTCGGTGAGCTTGCGCGACCGGTTCACGGTGAAGAACGGCGCGAACCGCACCTTCAGGTGCACGCGCTGGCAGGGCCTGTCCTCGGCCCGGATGTCCGCCACGACCTGCTCGGCCAGCGCGGTCAGGGCGAGCGCGACCTCTGCCGGGGTGGCCAGGTCCTGCTGGTAGGTGCTCTCGCGACCGTGCGCGCGAGCCACCCACGGGGTGTCGTCGACGACCGCGGTGCTCTCGCCGCGGCCCAACCGGCGCAGATAGGGGCCGGTGGTCGGCCCGAACTCGGCGACGAGCGCCTCCTCGGGGCCGTGCGCCAGCTGCTGCACCGTCTCGATGCCCAGCGAGGAGAGCCGCTGGTGGATCCGGGGCCCGACCCCCCACAGCGCCCGGGTGGACCGCGGGCCCATCACGTCGAACCAGCTCTCCCGGGTGAGCCGGAAGGTCCCGCGCGGCTTGCCGAAGTCAGTGGCCGTCTTGGCCCGGACGGTGGTGTCGCCGATGCCCACCGAGCAGTGCAGGCCGGTCGCCGCCAGTACCTCGGCCTGCAGCCCGCGGGCCACCTGCTCGGGGTCCTCGGTGCGCACGCCCACGAACGCCTCGTCCCAGCCGAGCACCTGCACCACCGCGCCCGGCACGGCCCGCAGCGTCGACATCACGACCGCCGAGGCCTCGTCGTACGCCTCCCGGTCCGCGGCCAGGAAGACCGCCTCGGGGCAGCGCTTCGCCGCGGTCCGCAGCGGCATCCCCGAGCGGATCCCGAACTCGCGGGCCTCGTAGGACGCCGTCGCGACCACCCCACGCTCGGTCGGGTCCCCGCGACCGCCGACCACCACGGGCAGGCCGGCGAGCGCGGGTCGGCGCAGCACCTCCACCGCCGCGATGAACTGGTCCATGTCGACGTGCAGCACCCAGCGCGTCATGGACCCATCCTGCCCGTTCCCGATCAGGGGTTGCGGGACGTCATACGAACTGGTCGCTGCGACAGCCAGTTCGTATGACGTCCGCACAGGTGGGAGACTGGGTCGGCCATGAGCGAACCCATCAAGACCCTTCCCCTCGTCTTCGAGGAGCCCAAGGGGCCCCGCGGACCCAAGCCCAAGCCACCTCGTCACCTCGCCGACCTCGCCCCGGCGGAGCGCAAGGCGCGGCTCGAGGAGCTCGGCCTGCCCGGGTTCCGGGCCAAGCAGCTCTCGGCGCACTACTTCTCGCGGCTGGTCGACGACCCCGAGCAGATGACCGACCTGCCGGCGGCCCAGCGCGCCGAGCTCGTCGAGGGGCTGCTGCCGCCGCTGATGACGGCCCTGAAGACGCAGGAGGCCGACCGGGGCACCACCCGCAAGACGCTGTGGCGGCTCTTCGACGGGGCGCTGGTGGAGTCGGTGCTGATGCGCTACCCCGGCCGCGTCACGATCTGCGTCTCCAGCCAAGCCGGTTGCGGCATGGCCTGCCCCTTCTGCGCGACCGGCCAGGGCGGCCTGCAGCGCAACATGTCCACCGCCGAGATCGTCGAGCAGGTCGTGTCCGGTGCGCGCGCGCTGGCCCGTGACGAGGTCGCCGGCGGACCGGGGCGGATCTCCAACGTGGTGTTCATGGGCATGGGCGAGCCGATGGCCAACTACAAGGCAGTCATCGGGGCCGTACGCCGGCTCACCGACCCGGCCCCCGACGGGCTGGGCATGTCCGCGCGCGGGATCACGGTGAGCACCGTCGGCCTGGTCCCGCGGATCAACCAGCTGGCCGAGGAGGGGATCCCGGTCACGCTGGCGCTGAGCCTGCACGCACCCGACGACGCGCTGCGCGACGAGCTGGTCCCGGTCAACACCCGCTGGAAGGTGGGCGAGACCGTCGAGGCGGCCTGGAACTACGCCCGGGTGACCAAGCGGAGGGTCTCGATCGAGTACGCCATGATGCGCGGCATCAACGACCAGGCCTGGCGCGCCGACCTGCTCGGCGACGTGTTGAACTCCTACGGCGACTGGGGCTGGGTGCACGTCAACCTGATCCCGCTGAATCCGACCCCGGGGTCGAAGTGGACCGCCAGCGACCCCGAGGACGAGCGCGAGTTCGTCCGCCGGCTCGAGGCCAAGGGCATCCCGACCACCGTGCGGGACACCCGCGGGCGCGAGATCGACGGAGCCTGCGGCCAGCTGGCCGCCGAGGGCTGAGCCGGGCTGTTCCGGGGCGAGCCGGGATGCGCTCGACCCCGTCAGCAGGGGTTCGGGTCAGGCCACGTCGGCCGGCTTGCGCACCAGCAGCTCGGTGTTGCGGTCTCCCGGGGTGCCGGCGGCGGCCAGGTTGGCCTGCGGGTCGTTGACCGAGAGCTCCCGTGACAGCGCGGCGAGGGTGATCGTGCTGCCCAGGTTGCCCCCAGCGTCGGCCGGGCCCGCGTGGTCGAGGACGGTGGTGAAGATCGACCAGGTGCCGTCGCGGTTGTCGGTGATCTCCAGCACCCGGGCCTGCTGCGGGTAGTCGATGTGCGCGGCGGTGTTGATCTCCCAGAACCCGCCGGAGCCGTCGGCCCGCTTGTGCGCGGTGATCTGGTTGCGGTGGGAGTGGCCGTTGACCCACGCGATCACCCGGGGAGCGGCGAGCAGGGAGCCGGTCACCTCGGCGCCCAGCACCCGGGGGCTCGGGTCACCACCGGTGAGCACGAACGGGTTGTCCATGCTCGTGCTGGTGTGGTGGCTGAAGACCACCACGGCACGGCCCACCGCCGAGGCGATGGTGGCCTGCAGCCACGCGAACTGCGCCGTGTCCAGCGATCCGTCGGCGTAGCCGTTGGGGTTGACCGTGTCCAGCACGACGAACCGGAGCGACCCCTGGTCGAAGGCGTAGTAGGCCGTGCCCGCGGACCGGTTGAGCTCGGTGAAACCATGGCCGCGCGGGGTGCTGGAGGTCTTGAAGTGCTCCTCGACCACCTCGCCCCGGGTGAGCATCCGGCGTTGGGAGTCGGCGGTGACCGGCTTGGCGTACGTCGAGACGACCAGCCCACCCAGCACCTGGTCCAGCGTGCTGCCCTCAGGGTCGAGGATGTCCGCGGGCGCCACGCCCGGGGGCGGGGAGATCACCTTGACCCCGCCGGTGGCCAGGGCCGAGCTCTGCGTGGTGGTGGGCGGGAAGTTGCCCTGGGCGAGGCCGTCGTGGTTGCCGAAGCAGGTGTACCAGGGGACCGTGAGGCCGACCGCGGTGAACGGCCGCCGGGCGGCGTCCAGCAGCCCCGGGATGGTCGGGAAGCCGTACCGCGCCCGGTAGCGGTCGTCGGGCTTGCCGACCGGGGTCCCTCCGGGGTGCCAGTAGTGGGTGTCGTAGTAGATCGGGTCGTTGTCCATCACGCCCTCGTAGCGCGCGGCGCTGCCGCTGTCGGGCACCACCCGCTCCCCGTCGAGGAGGTCGATGTTCCACCGGATCTCGTTGTACTGGCAGTTGTCGGAGTTGTCGCCGGTCTGCACCGCGAACTTCAGGCGCAGGCCCGTCACGGGAGCCTTGCGGACGGCGTTGACCGCGCGCACCATCGCGTCGCCGACCTGGGCGGAGAGCATCTCCTGGGGCCGGTAGGCCGAGGCGAAGAGCCCCGGCACCTGACCGGTGGCGTTCTCGTCGTCGTAGCGGTCGGTCCACTCGACCCGGGCGGGGGACTGGTGGTCGACCACGTGCACGTCGCTGAGCTGGGCGAAGGCCAGCACCGCACGCCGCTTGCGGGCGCGACCGGCGTCGGCGGCGACGCCGATGTCGGTGCGCACCACCCGGGCCCAGCCCGGCTGGGTGACCAGCTTGCGGTAGCCGCGGGCGTCCGGGGCACCGGGGGCGTAGCTGCGCTTGAGGGTGGTCACCGGGGGTGCGGCCACGGCGTCCTCGGCGAGCGAGCCGAAGAGCAGCTGCCGGTTCACGGCGGCGAAGGCGCCCGCGAAGACGCTGGAGGTGAGCAGCCGGCGGCGGGAGAGTTCCATGGGAGGTAAACGAGCCCGGTCCGGGCGGGTCACGGAGGCGGTACGGCGGGCAGGTCCACCGCCGTCGAGGAGACGCATCTCACCTGCCGAGGCGTCTCGGAAGTAGCCGACATAGTGGACAGGGCCCGGGGATGGCGGGAGAATCGGCCCAGACAGTTCTGCCAAGGGAGCTGCCTGCCCGAGGAGATGCACGATGGCCCACGAGCCGCAGACGGACAAGCTCGAGAAGCTCAACCGCCTCCAGAGCCTCAGCACCGAGGACCTGAAGACCGTGCTCTCCAAGGGGCGGCAGGTCCACCTGCCCGCCGACTGGTCCCTGATCTGGGAGAAGACCTCGGCCGACAAGGCCTACCTGATCGTCGAGGGCCAGGTCTCGGTGCGCAAGCACGGCGAGGAGGTCGCCACCCTCGGCCCCGGCGACGTCATCGGCGAGATGGCCATCGTGGGTCACAAGCTGCGCTCGGCGAGCGTGGTCAGCACCACCCCGCTGGAGGTCATCCACTTCACCCGCGAGTCGCTCCAGGAGCTGCTCGAGGAGGTTCCCGCCTTCGGCAAGGCGCTCCGCGAGACCACCGAGGACCGGCTCGGCTCGACCGAGGCCTGATCCTGACGGCCCACCCCCGGCCGGGCGGGGGAGACTGAGCCCATGGCCGATCCCCTGGAGCCGACCCACCTGATCGACCTCCTCGAGGTGTTCCTGCTCGGGGAGGAGCCGGCGCTGACCGGCCAGGAGATCGCCGACGAGCTCACCATCCCCTTCGAGGCCGCGCAGAAGCTGTGGCGCTCACTGGGGTTCTCCGCGGTCGGGCGCGACGTGGCGGCGTTCACCCACTCCGACCTCGAGGCGCTGCGGCTCACCCAGAAGCTCAGCGACCTCGGCATGGTCGACGCCGACAACGAGGCGGCTCTGGTCCGCGCCCTGGGTCGCAGCTTCGCCCGGCTCGCCGAGTGGCAGATGGGTCTGCTCGCCCGCACCATCGACCTCGAGACCACCGACCTCGAAGAGCTCGGGGCGCTGATGAACGAGGTCGTTCCCGCGGTCGAGTCCCTGCAGAACTACGTGTGGCGCAGGCACACCCTCAGCGCCGCGTCCCGGCTGCTCCTCGCGGCCGTCAAGCAGGACCCCGAGGGCGAGGACTCCGAGGAGGAGGTCGTCGACTCGAGTGCCCCGGAGTCGGCCCAGGTGGAGGACGAAGGAGTGGTGATGGGGGTCGGCTTCGCCGACATCGTCGACTACACCCGGCAGAGCCGCCGCGCGACCCGGACCGAGATCGCGCAGATGATCGACAACTTCGAGGCACGCAGCCTGGAGATCCTCACCACCCACGGCGGCCGGATCATCAAGACGATCGGTGACGAGATCCTCTTCGTCGCCGACGAGCCGGAGGCGATCGCCCGGATCGGCCTCGAGCTCTCCGAGGAGCGGCTGCGCGACGAGAACTTCCCCGAGCTGCGGGTGGGGATGGCCTGGGGCCCCACTCTCGCCCGGCTCGGCGACGTGCTCGGCCCCGTCGTCAACGTCGCCTCCCGGCTGACCTCCACCGCGCGCCCCGGCCGGGTGCTGGTGGACCGTGCCCTGGCCGACGAACTGCAAGACGACGAGCACTTCAAGCTGCGCCGGCTGCGGCGTACGTCGGTGCGGGGCTACCGCCGCCTCGAGCCGTGGTCGCTTCGGCGCCCTGTCGATGAGGACCCCGACATCAGCGAGGACGGTGTGCTCCCCGGCCCGGTCTCCTCACTGCTGCACCAGCAGGTCCGGGACCTCCGCCGGGTCGTCGACCAGATGGACGTGCGGGGCGAAGCCACCCCCGCCGGCGAGGACGCCGACTAGGGGCCAGGCCGGCAGCACCCGGGTCCAGTAGTCCTTCCCGACCAGGACCATCGGTGCCACGTCCTCGGCGGGGGCGTAGTAGTTGCTGCACGTCGCCTGGAACAGCTCCTGCACCGTGCCTGCCGCCCCGGGCAGGAAGACGATGCCGCCGCGACAGGTCTCGAGCAGCACGTCCTCGCGGATGGCGTTGCGGAAGTACTTCGCGATCGCCGAGCTGAACGGGTTGGGCGGCTCGTGCCCGTAGTGCCAGGTGGGGATGCCCAGTGAACGACCCGAGTCGCCCAGGTCGCGCACCGAGTCCACCGCCACCCGGGCCCACGCGGTGGTGTCGGGTGCGAACCCGGGCACGACGGCGATCCGGGAGATCACCTGGTCGAGCACCGAGGCGTCGTGGTGGGCCAGTCGGGCACCGAGGTTGGCCGCCTCCATCGCACCGGGCCCGCCCCCGGTGGCGACGCTCACCCCGGTGGCGGCCAGCGAGCGGGCGAGATGTGCTGCCACGGCGTACTCCGGGGAGTCGCGGGTCAGCGCGTGCCCGCCCATCACCCCCACGGGTCGCAGGTCACGGGTCAGCTCGGTCAGGGCGTCGTCGACCGAGCGGTCGTGCAACGACTGCGCGAGCAGGTCCTTGAGGTCGTGTGGTGTGCCGACCGCGCGGCTCCAGGCGTAGACGGTGGCGTCGAGGGTCCGGTCGTAGCCCTCCTCCAGGCCCCGGTAGAGCTCGGCCGCGGTGTAGAGGTGTGCCCGCCACGGGTCGAAGGGCACGTCCGGCACGGCCGGGAACAGCAGCGCCCCGCCCTCGCGGAGCAGGTCGGCGGTGCGCTCGGAGAGGGTGCAGCCCAAGAACAGCGAGCCGTGCGGGTCCAGCCCGGCGAGCAGGTCCTCGTGCCCGGTGAGGTCGAGCCCCTGCACCTGCCAGCCCCGCATCGACCGCTCGCCCGCAGCGGCTCGCAGCGAGACCCGCTCGAGCTCGTGCAGCGTCTCGATCTCGATCCCGGCCATGTGCGCATCATGCCGGACCTGGCCCCTTCGCCACGGGGCATAGCCTGCGCGCATGACGACCAACGTGAGCTTCGCCCTGCTGGACGCGGCGGTGATCGGCGGGCGCGGTGACGAGCCGGCGGTGGGCTCGATGACGCACGCCCGGCTGCTCGAGGAGGTGGCCGCCGTCGGCGGCGTCCTGCGTGCCCTGGGCGTGGGGCCGGGAGTCCCGGTCGTGATCGAGCTGGCCGACGACCAGGACGCCGTGGTCGCGGCCCTGGCAGTGGCCCGCGTCGGCGGCGTCGTGACGACCGCGCACACCCCGGAGGCGCCGGTGGTCCTGGTCGGTCAGGGCTCGACCGTGCCCGCCCGGGCGGCAGCGGGTGGTGCGCGGCGACGACGTGCGCGAACCCGACCTGGAGTGGAGCCAGATGGTTCGCGCCGGGCGGACCGACCCGGCCGGCTGCGAGGAGATGGCGGGCGGCGCGGCGTACTCCACCGAGCGCAACGTGGCCGAGCAGATCGAGGTGCTGGGCGCCGAGTCTGCGCCGTACGACCTCGCGCACCTCCGCCTGCTCCTCCAGGTCTAGGCAGGACCTTGGCGCAGGTGAGGCTCAGCGGCGGACGGCCCGCCTGAGGTCGGGAATGGTGTCGCGCAGGGGACGAGGACGTCGCCGCGGGGGCTGGCCACGCGGGACGAAGGCCGTGCCGGGTGCTCCTGGCGCGCCGTTCGTGGGGAGTCCACGGCTGCGGCGAGCAGGGCGCTGCTGCGGTGGGTACGCCGCCTTCCCGACCGACGATCCCGCGGCGGCCCGCTAGGTCCCGCGCCCGCCCGGCTGGGAGGATGAGCGGGTGAGTCAGCGGCGCGACGTGGTCATCCTCGGTTCGACCGGGTCGATCGGCACCCAGGCACTGGAGGTGGTGCGGGCCAACCCCGACCGGTTCCGGGTCGTGGCGCTCACCGCGGGCGGCTCACAGCCGGCGCTGTTCGACGCGCAGGTGGCCGAGTTCGCACCCGCCTTCTGCGGTGTCGGCGAGGACGCCTCGATCGACGCCGCGGGCCGTGGCTGCGACGTGGTGCTCAACGGGATCACCGGTGCCGTGGGTCTGCGTCCCACCATCGCGGCGCTGGAGGCGGGCAACGTGCTCGCCCTGGCCAACAAGGAGTCACTGATCATCGGTGGGCCGGTGGTCACCGGCCGGGCGGCGCCGGGGCAGATCGTCCCCGTCGACAGCGAGCACAGCGCCCTGGCCCAATGCCTGCGCGGTGGCTCACCGGACGAGGTACGCCGGCTCGTGCTCACCGCCAGCGGGGGGCCGTTCCGGGGCCGCAGCCGCGAGCAGCTGGCGCGGGTGACGCCGCAGGAGGCGCTGAACCACCCGACCTGGGACATGGGACCGGTGGTGACGATCAACTCCGCGACCCTGGTCAACAAGGGACTCGAGGTGATCGAGGCGCACCTGCTCTTCGGCATCCCCTTCGACCGGATCGAGGTCGTGGTGCACCCGACCAGCGTGGTGCACTCGATGGTCGAGTTCACCGACGGCTCCACGCTGGCGCAGGCGAGCCCGCCGACCATGCTGATCCCGATCGCTCTCGGCCTCGCCTGGCCCGACCGGGTCCCGGACGTCGCGGTCCCGGTGGACTGGACCCGTTCCCAGACGTGGGAGTTCTTCCCGCTGGACGACGAGGCGTTTCCCGCCGTACGACTGGCCAGGCAGGCGGGGGAGCGCGGTGGCACCGCCCCGGCGGTCTACAACGCGGCCAACGAGGTCTGCGTCGAGGCCTTCCGCGCCGGCCGACTGGCCTTCGTCGACATCGTCGACACGGTGGCGCAGGTGCTGGGGAGGCACGACGTACCCTTGTCCGGAGATCTCACCGTCGAAGACGTGCTGGCCGCGGATGCCTGGGCGCGCTCGGAGACCTCGTCCCTGATGGAGAGCTGATGACCCCCGTCTACTACATCCTCGGCGTGCTGATCTTCGTGGTGGCGCTGCTGGCGAGCGTGGGCCTGCACGAGTGCGGTCACATGATCCCGGCGAAGCGGTTCGGTGCCCGGGTGCCGCACTTCTTCATCGGCTTCGGCAAGACCCTGTGGTCGCGCCAGAGGGGCGACACCCTCTACGGGATCAAGGTGCTGCCCCTGGGCGGCTACGTCAAGATCGTGGGGATGTTCCCGCCGTCCAAGGACGGCATCGCGGCCGACGCCGAGGGCGCTGCCGTCGACGCCGAGGGCGCGGTGCTCGCCGGCGCCGGGGTGCGGGTCCGGAAGTCCAACACCGGCATGTTCACCCAGCTGATCTCCGACGCACGGGCCGCCGAGTGGGAGTGGGTCCGTCCCGAGGACACCGACCGGCTCTTCTACAAGCTCAGCTGGTGGAAGAAGGTCGTGGTGATGGCCGGCGGCCCCACGGTCAACCTCGTGATCGCGTTCTTGATCTTCGCCGGGGTCTTCGCCACCTACGGCAACCCCAGCGACCGCAGCCTCGACCCCGTCGTGTCCACCGTCTCGGGTTGCGTGGTCCCCGTGGCCGAGGAGGGCCGCAAGTGCACCGCGCAGGACCCGAAGAGCCCGGCGCTGGTCGCGGGCTTGGAGAAGGGCGACCGGCTGGTCTCCTTCAACGGCACCCCGGTCACCTCATGGGAGCGGCTGCAGACCCAGATCAGGGGCAACGACGACGGCCAGGCGGTCATCGTCGTGGAGCGCCAGGGGTCGACACTGACGCTGACCACCAACACCCGCGTCGCCCTCCGCCCGGACCTTGTGGATGCGAACAAGCAGGTCGAGGTCGGCTTCCTGGGGGTCTCGCCGTCGATCAGCGGGCCGAGGACCGGCGGGCTGATCTACACGCTCACCCAGATGGGCACGATGACCAAGGACGTCGGCGCCGCGCTGGTGCAGCTGCCCGCGAACGTGTGGAAGGTGGCCAGGGCCATCGTCGGGCTCGAGCAGCGCGACCCCGAGGGACCGATCAGCATCGTCGGCGGTGGACGGCTCGCGGGTGAGACCGCGGCCAGCCAGGACTTCCCGGTCAAGGAGAAGGCCGTCGCCCTGCTGCTGCTGATCGCCGGCTTCAACTTCTTCATCGGCATGCTCAACCTGGTGCCGCTGCTGCCGCTGGACGGCGGGCACATCGCCGGGGCCCTCTACGAGGAGGCGCGTCGCCGGCTCGCGCGGCTGCTGAGGCGGCCCGACCCCGGGCACGCCGACGTCGCCAAGATGCTGCCCGTGGTCTACGTCGTGGCCAGCATCCTGCTGGTCTTCGGCCTCGTGCTGATGATCGGCGACATCGTCGTGCCGGTGCACCTGGCCAGCTGAGCCTCGACCCGAACCTAGGATGGTCACATGACTTCGGTTTCCCTCGGCATGCCCACCGCCCCGCCGCCGGTGCTCTCCCCGCGCCGCAAGACCCGGCAGATCCAGGTGGGCAAGGTCGGCGTCGGCTCGGACTCGCCGGTCTCGGTGCAGTCCATGACGACCACGCTCACCTCCGACATCAACGCCACCTTGCAGCAGATCGCCGAGCTGACCGCCTCCGGCTGCGACATCGTCCGCGTCGCCTGCCCCTCGGCCGACGACGCCGCGGCGCTGCCCGCGATCGCCACCAAGTCGCAGATCCCGGTGATCGCCGACATCCACTTCCAGCCGAAGTACGTCTTCGCCGCGATCGAGGCCGGCTGCGCCGCCGTACGCGTCAACCCGGGCAACATCAAGAAGTTCGACGACCAGATCAAGGAGATCGCTGCGGCCGCCAAGGACCACGGCACCTCGATCCGGATCGGGGTCAACGCCGGCTCCCTGGACAAGCGGGTGATGGAGAAGTACGGCAAGGCGACGCCCGAGGCCCTCGTGGAGTCGGCCGTGTGGGAGGCGTCGCTGTTCGAGGAGCACGACTTCCACGACTTCAAGATCTCGGTGAAGCACAACGACCCGGTGGTGATGGTGCGGGCCTACGAGCTGCTCGCCGAGGCGGGCGACTGGCCGCTGCACCTCGGGGTCACCGAGGCCGGGCCCGCGTTCCAGGGCACGATCAAGTCCGCGACCGCGTTCGGAGCGCTGCTCAGCCGCGGGATCGGCGACACGATCCGGGTCTCGCTCTCGGCCCCACCGGTCGAGGAGGTCAAGGTCGGCATCCAGATCCTGCAGTCGCTGAACCTGCGCCCGCGCAAGCTCGAGATCGTCTCCTGCCCCTCGTGCGGCCGAGCACAGGTCGACGTCTACAAGCTCGCCGACGAGGTGACCGCCGGGCTCGAGGGCATGGAGGTCCCCCTGCGGGTGGCCGTGATGGGCTGCGTCGTCAACGGTCCCGGCGAGGCGCGCGAGGCCGATCTCGGGGTCGCCTCCGGCAACGGCAAGGGCCAGATCTTCGTCAAGGGCGAGGTGATCAAGACCGTGCCTGAGTCGCAGATCGTGGAGACCCTGATCGAGGAGGCCATGCGGCTCGCCGAGGACATGGAGACCGAAGAGGGCTCCTCGGCCTCGGTCAGCGTCTCCTGACCCAGGGGCCCGACCCCACTGCCTCAGCCGGCGGGTGTCCCGGTCGCGCCCAACGCGGCCCGGATCGTCTTGAGCGCCTTCGCGCAGATCGCGAACGCGCGGCTCTCCTCGGAGAGGAACTCGAGGTCCTTCACGGTCTTCCTCACCGCGGCGCTGTCGCTGAGCTCGACGACCTCGGCCTGCTGCCAGCCGGGACCCTGCTGCTCGGTCGCCTCCGGTGCCTGCCGGGTCAGGGTCTCCAGGGCGGCGGCGATGTCCGCAGGCTTGGGCGGCCGGGGCTGCTGCACCCGCTTCTTGCCCTTCTCGGCCGGGCGAGGGCTCGGCCGCGGCGGGCGCGGACTGGTCGCGTAGGTCTGTGCCGGTCCCTGTACGACGGCCAGCTGCAGCTCCATGTCCCAGGGCTGGAGCCGGGCGCTGAGGAACTCCAGTGCCCGGATCGCGCCGCGCTGCCGGGCCAGCGGGTTCTCACAGTCCTCCGCCTTGGCCGCCGTCGCGTAGTAGTCCAGGGTCGCGCTGATGTTGCGCCACCGCGCGGCCAGTGACGAGGGCTGGGTGAGCGAGTCGTTGCCCGAGACCTGCTCGCCGAGGTCCCGCCACTCCTGGCGGCACTCGACCGTGGCCTTGTCCGGTCCGGCGGCGGCCGAGGTCTCGGCCGGTGACTCGCCGCAGCCGCCGACGCCGACCGCGAGGGCGACGGCGAGGGGCAGCAGCGCACGGGCACGGGCGGGGAACATGGGCTCACCGTAGTGCGCCCGGGTGCCTGGCGATGCGAGAACGCGGCCAGGACTTCTGTCGTAGGCTCCGGGCGTGGTCGGACCCAGCCAGAGCCTGCGCGTGCTCGGGCCCAGTGATGTGTCCGCGGCGCTGGAGCTGATCGGCCGCGACCCGGTGACCAACGTCTTCGCCGACTACCGCACCCGGATCACCCAGCTCGACACCCGCTGGCTGGGTGGGGAGATGTGGGGCTGGTTCGAGGACGGCGAGCTGGCCTCGATGTGCCACGTAGGTGCCAACCTGGTGCCGATCGCGGCCACGGCGACGGCGTGCGCAGCCTTCGTCGAGCGAGCCCTGCGCGGCGGACCGCGCAGCTCCACGATCGTCGGCCCGCAGCCGGCCGTCGCCGAGATCTGGGACGGTCTCACCGGCCACTGGCCCGAGCCGCGTGACTTCCGGTGGGACCAGCCGCACCTCGTCGCCACGGTCCGCTCGCCGGTGCCCTCCGACCCGCTGGTGCGGCGTACCCGCAAGGAGGAGGTGGACGTCCTCTATCCGGCCTGCGTGGCGATGTACACCGAGGAGGTGGGGATCTCACCGGAGAGCGACGGCGGTCGGGACCTCTACCGCGCCCGGGTCAACCAGCTCGTCGGGCGGGGGTGGTCGTTCTCGCGGATCGAGGACGGCCGGGTGCTGTTCAAGGCCGAGGTCGCCTGCGCGACGCCGAACGCCTGCCAGATCCAGGGGGTCTACGTCGACCCCTCCGTGCGGGGGCAGGGCCTTGGCACCGCCGGGATGGCGAGCGTGGTGGACCTGTGCCTGCGCGAGGTGGCCCCGGCGGTGTCGCTCTACGTCAACGCACACAACCTCGCGGCGCGCACGGCGTACGAGAAGGTCGGTTTCGAGCAGACCGACACCTTCGCCACGATCATGTTCTGAGGTCGAGTGCCCACGTGGTCGCCCCAGCGGCCACTCCAGCACTCGACCATGCGGGTCGGGCCACGGGAAACCACTGCGCAGCGGCCCGAGGGCCACGGCTAGCCTTGCGCCCATGATCCTGCGGATGTCGTCCCTGTTCGTGCGCACCCTGCGAGACGACCCCGCGGACGCCGAGGTGCCCAGCCACCGCCTGCTGGTGCGCGCCGGCTACATCCGCCGGGCCGCTCCGGGGATCTACACCTGGCTGCCGCTCGGGCTGCGCGTCTACCGCAAGGTCGAGCAGATCGTGCGCGACGAGATGGACGCCATGGGCGCCCAGGAGCTGCAGTTCCCGGCGTTGCTGCCGCGCGAGCCCTACGAGGCGACCAACCGGTGGACCGAGTACGGCGACGGCATCTTCCGGCTCAAGGACCGCAAGGGCAACGACTACCTGCTCGGGCCGACCCACGAGGAGATGTTCACCCTGGTGGTGAAGGACCTCTACTCCTCCTACAAGGACCTGCCGGTCTGGCTCTACCAGATCCAGACCAAGTACCGCGACGAGGCGCGTCCCCGCGCCGGGCTGATCCGCGGGCGCGAGTTCGTGATGAAGGACTCCTATTCCTTCGACGTCTCCGACGACGGCCTGGACGCCTCCTACGAGGCCCACCGCAACGCCTACATCAAGACCTTCGACCGCTTCGGCTTCGACTACGTGATCGTCAAGGCCACCAGCGGGGCGATGGGCGGCTCGAAGTCCGAGGAGTTCCTGGCGAGCAGCTCGATCGGGGAGGACACCTACGTCCGCTGCACCTCCTGCGACTACGCGGCCAACGTCGAGGCCGTGCAGGTGCGGCCCCCCGAGCGGGTGTCGTACGACGACGCGCCGGCCGCCCACGCCGAGGAGACCCCGCAGACGCCCACGATCGACACCCTGGTCGACCACCTGAACGCCGCCTTCCCGCGCGAGGACCGGGCCTGGCACGCCGGCGACACGTTGAAGAACGTCCTGGTCGTGCTCAAGCACGCCGACGGCACCCGCGAGCCGCTGGCGATCGGCCTGCCCGGTGACCGTGACGTCGACCAGAAGCGGCTCGAGGGGATGATGGAGCCCACCGAGATCGAGGCCATGGACGAGAAGGACTTCGCCACCTTCCCCTCGCTGGTCAAGGGCTACATCGGTCCCGCGTCGCTGGGGGAGTCCTCCGAGAGCGGGATCCGCTACCTGCTCGACCCCCGGGTCGTGGAGGGCACCCGCTGGGTGACCGGCGCCGACGTGCCCGGCCGCCACGTCCTCGACCTGGTCGCGGGCCGGGACTTCACCGGCGACGGCACCATCGAGGCTGCCGAGGTGCGCGACGGCGACCCCTGCCCCAACTGCGACCCGGGGTTGCTGGAGACCGCGCGTGGCATCGAGATGGGCCACATCTTCCAGCTCGGCCGCAAGTACGCCGAGGCGCTGGACCTCAAGGTCCTCGACGAGAACGGCAAGCTGGTCACGGTCACGATGGGCTCCTACGGCATCGGCGTCTCCCGCGCGGTCCCGGTGATCGCCGAGGGCAACCACGACGAGCTCGGCCTGGTGTGGCCCCGCGAAGTGGCCCCCGCCGACGTGCACCTCGTCGCGACCGGCAAGGACCCGGCGGTCTTCGAGGCGGCCACCCGCCTGGCCGAGGAGCTCTCGGCGATCGGGGTCGAGGTGCTCTACGACGACCGTCCCAAGGTCAGTCCCGGGGTGAAGTTCAAGGACGCCGAGCTGATCGGCGTACCCACCATCGTGACGGTCGGGCGCGGCCTCGCCGACGGCACCGTCGAGGTCAAGGACCGGCGCTCCGGCGAGCGGTCGGAGGTGCCCGTCGGCGAAGCGGCCCAGCACCTGGCCGACGTCGTCCGCGGCTGAGTCCGGGTCTCAGAGCTCGCTCAGGGCGGCCAGGTCGGCCGCGGTGGGCTGCCAGTGCAGCGTGGCTGCGTTCTCGCGCACCTGCTGGGCCCGGCTGACCCCGGAGATCACCGAGGACACGGTGGGCTGCGCGGCGAGACCGGCGAGGGCGACCTCGAGGAGGGACAGGTCGCGTTCGCCGGCGTACGCCCTGAGCGCCTCGATCCGGTCCCAGTCCGCCTGCGCCAACCAGCCGGACCGCTCGGGGTTGTGGGCCGCGCGCGAACCCTGCGGGGCGTCGGCTCCGCGTGCGTACTTGCCGCTCAGCAGGCCGTACTGCAGCGGGAAGTAGGGGAGTACGCCGAGCCCGAACCGCTCGCAGGCAGGGACCACCTCCTTCTCGATCTCGCGCTGCAGCAGGGAGTAGTGGTTCTGCACGGACACGAAGCGCTCGTGGCCGGCGGTGCGGGAGGTCCACGCCGCGTCGGCGATCTGCCAACCGGCGACGTTGGAACAGCCGAGGTAGCGCACCTTGCCCTCGCGGACCAGCTCGGAGAGTGCCGCGAGGGTCTCCTCGACCGGTGTCAGCGGGTCGGGTCGGTGCTGCTGGTAGAGGTCGATGTGGTCGGTCTGCAGACGGCGGAGGCTGGACTCGACCGCACGCCGGATGTAGCTGCGCGACCCGGTCCCACCCTGCACGGTGCCGTTGACGGCCTGCATGTCGATGCCGAACTTGGTCGCCACCACGAACTCCTCGCGGCGGCCCAAAAGAGCCTGGCCGAGCAGCTCCTCGCTGCCGCCGGGGGTGCCGCCGTAGATGTCGGCGGTGTCGAGGAAGGTGACGCCGACGTCCTGGGCGGCGTCGAGGATGTCGCTGACTCCGTCCTGGTCGACGCGCTGGCTGAAGGCGTTGCAGCCGATGCCGACGGCGCTGACGGTCAGGCCCGAGGCCCCGAGCTGGCGGTAGGTCATGTCCACGCCGACACCCTAGGCAGCGGTGCCTGAGCAGGGGCGACGCCCGGTGAGCAGCTCGCGGGGCCGCACCGGCCCGACTAGGTTCGGCGCATGAGCACCGAGATCGACGCGGTCATCTTCGACTGGGGCGGCACCCTGACCCAGTGGCACGACATCGACTTCCACGCAGAGTCGCTGGCGCTGGCCGCCGCTGTGCGCTCCGAGCACGGGGTCGAGGTGCACGCCGAGGCTCTGGAACGGGCCAACCAGGTGATCTGGGGCCGCAGCCGCGACCACCAGCGCAGCGCCACCGTCACCGACCTGTTCGCCGAGGCGGGGCTGGACCACGACCCCGAGCTGCTGGTCCACTACCGCGAGTTCTGGGAGCCGCACACCGGCACCGATCCACAGGTGGGTCCGCTCTTCGAGCACCTGCGCGGGCGCGGGATCAGGGTCGGGGTGCTCTCCAACACGATCTGGCCGCGGGCCTGGCACGAGGACTTCTTCCGCCGCGACGGGGTCCTCGACCTCATCGACGGTGACGTCTACACCAGCGAGATCCCCTGGACCAAGCCGTCGCCCGAGGCGTTCCGGACCGCGATGGACGCCGTGGGCGCGACGGACCCCTCGCGCTGCGTCTACGTCGGCGACCGGCTCTACGACGACATCTGGGGAGCCCGCAACGCCGGGCTGAGGGCGATCCACATCCCGCACAGCGACATCCCCAGCGCGCAGATGGGCCACTCCGAGGGGCAGCCGGACGCCGTGGCCCACCAGCTCGACGACATCCGCGCCATCCTCGAGCGGCTGTGAGCCGGCTCAGACCGGGCGGAACCCGCTGCACACGATCCGCAGGTCGCAGATCCGGCCGTCGGTGAGGCTGTAGTAGCCGACCTGCTCGACGACCGCCGGTCCCGTGCCCGTCTCCAGGGTCAACCGGTAGCCGACCTTGTGCACGTCACCGACCGGCTCGTCGTCGAGCATGGTCATCTCGGTGATGGTGACCTCGGGGTGGAACCACGCGCCGAGCATGACGTCGTCGACGACCTCGACGGCCGACTCCGCATCCCAGAACCGCCGCGGGGTGACGGCCCGGAAGGTCAGCGGGGTGGTGAACAGCGCCCGCAGGGCAGGGGCGTCCTTCGCGGCCAGGGCGTGCGCCAGCCGTCGCCCGGGGGTGTCGTGCTCAGTAGCTGAAGGTGTTGGCTGCTTCATCGCCGATCCACTCCCACATCTGCACGGTGCCGCCCAGGACAGCGTAGTGCGCGAGGTCCGCCTCGGACAGGTTCTTGGCCTCGAAGCAGATCGGGCAGACCAGGATCCGGCCGCCGGCCTCGGCATAGCGACGCACCAGGTCCTCCAGCGGTGGACAGCCGGCGCACGCCGTACCGCGAGCGACGTCCCCGACGACCAGGCGCACCGCCTCCTTGGCCAAGAACATCAAGGTCGGCCGGTCGGACTCGGCGGATCCGACGGCAACGAGGAAGGCCACGGTGACCTTCTCGGCGTCCTCGAGCCCGGTGCTCAGGCTGATCACGGACTTGGTCTTCACGGGGCCTCCTCGGGTGACGCGGCGCGGCCTGCGCCGGTCCACCGATCCTCGGCCTCTCAGGTGCCCCGGGTCATGGGGCGGGTGCCTCATCTTCGGGGCGGGTGACCAGGCCGTGCTCGACCGCGAACAGCACGGCACCGACCCGGTTGGTGACCCCGGCCTTGAGGTAGATGTGCTCGAGGTGGTTGCGTGCGGTCTTGGAGCTGATCGAGAGCAGGCGGGCCACCTCGCCGGTGCCGCGCCCCCGAGCGACCAGCCCGAGCACCTCGAGCTCGCGAGGGGTCAGCCCCGCGGGGCCGGAGGTACGTCGACCCGCCCGGTCCGCGGTCCCGCCGCGGGAGCCCGCGGATCCCGTGACGTCGGCGGCGACGGCGAGCACCGCGTCCACCGCCGAGGCGTCGAGCCGTCCCGCGGCGACCTCGGCCCGGAGCCGGCTGGCGGCCCGGTCGGCCGACAGCGCCGGACGGTGGGGCCGCTCCTCCCGCGAGCCCTGGTAGCTGTCCGCGGCCGCCAGCACCCGCTGCGTCAGCGGCAGGGCGGCGCCGATGTGTCCGCGGGGATAGCCGGAGCCGTCGAGGCGCTCGCGGTGCGTCTCGGCGATCAGGGCCTCGGTCTCCAGTCCGCCGACCCGGCTCAGGATCCGCCCGGTCAGGTAGGGGTAGAGCCGGATCCGCTCCCGGTCGGACTCGGTCAGCCCACCGGCCTTCTCCCAGACCGAGTTCGGCACGCCCATGCGGCCCAGGTCGTGCACGTAGCCGGCTCGGCGTACGCGGTCGACGTCGGCGGAGGAGAGCCCGAGCCGCCCCGCAGCAGCGGCCGCGAGCTCGGCGACCGCCCGCGAGTGCCCGACCGTGAACGGGCACTTGAGGTCTGCGAAGTCGCCCAGCGCCCGGAGCAGTGCGTCCAGCTCGCCACCCTGGATCCGGACGTCGTGGTCGGGAGCGAGCTCGAGCGCGTGCCGCCAGACGTCCTGGTCGGGCAGCTCGTTGAGTCGCGCTCGGCACCGGCCCAGCGCCTCCACCAGGGCGGGGTCGAACTGAGCGCCGCTGCGGGACCGGGCCATCGCGAGTGCGCTGGAGGTGCCGTGGGTGCGTTGGTGCACCTCGACGATCTCCGCCAGCTGGACGACGCGCGCCGCCAACGGGATCGCCTCCCCGCTCCTGCCGGAGGGGAGGCCGCTGCCGTCCCACCTCTCGAAGGCGCACGCCACCGCTTCACCGACCGAGGGTTCGAGCCCGACGTGCCCGGCCATCAGCCCGGCGGAGAGGCAGTGGGAGTGGATCAGCGCCGACATCCGGGCGCGGGGGGTGAGCAGCAGCGTGACGAGCATCCGGACGCGCCGGGCCGCCGGCTGCTCCGAGCCGGTGTGCTGGAGCAGGTAGGTCAGATAGGGCAGCCCGCGCCAGTCCACGTCGTAGCTGCCGCGACGCATCGCGAGGTCGTCGCCGAACCAGCGGCTGAACTCGTGGGAGTCGGCGTGACAGCCGATCCACAGCACCAGGTTGGTGTAGTAGACGGTGGCGCGCTCGGCCTCGTCGAGAGCGAGCTCGTCGGCCAGCATGGAGGCCACCAGGGAGGAGCGCAGCACGTGCTCCATCGGCAGGCCCAGCCCCAGGTCGATCGAGATCGAGAGCGCTGCGAGCACCTCGGCCCTGCGCGCGCCACCGAACCCGTTGGGCTCCGCCGGCTCTGGCACCCGAGCAGTCTGGCACGCGTGCCGGGGACGGCGGTCAGTCCAGTCCGGGGAAGTCGGTGGGGGTGCCGCCGAAGTCGAGCTCGCGCAGGGCACTGGCGCCCAGGGCGCCGATCGCCCACTGGCGGTCCTTCCCGGCGGTGTTGGCCACCAGCTCGGCGTACACGCGCGTCAGCCGCTGCTCGACGGTGCGGGCGGTGCCCCGGATCTGGGCGGCCGTGCCGAAGGCGCCCGGTGGGTCGTAGAAGGCCTCCGCCGCCACCGGGTCGGCCCCCTTCGCGCTCACGAGCACGGTGAGCTCGTCGCGGGCGGCGCGGTGGGTGGCGTAGCTCTGGTCGAGGAGCCGGAACAGAGCTGGCTGGCGGGAGTTGGAGGCCTGGGCGCCGAGCACGCCGAAGACGTGCATCGCCGCGTGCTCGCCGGCGAGCGCCTTCTGCAGGGCCTCGACCGGCGTCATCGGGGCCACCGCGCCAGCTGCTGGCCGATGCCTGCGCCCATGCTGGCGAGCAGCCCGGCGAAGTCACCGCTCTCGGCGCGCAGGGCGAGCTCGGCCAGCGAGGTGTGCAGGGTCCGCTCGGCCACGGCGAGCCGCTCCAGGGCGGCGCCGCGGCCCCGCGGGACGGCGTACGGCGTCGCGCCGGTCGTGCTTCGGCCATCGGCAGGCACGGCGTCGACGAGTGAGGTCGCGTGGGCCGAGTGCATCGCCGAGACGGCCATCAGGGTCGCGGCGAGCGCGGGGAAGCGGGTGGTGGTGGCCGTGACGGCCTCGCGCATTCCCCTGACCTGGGCCAGCGCCTCGGTGGCCACCGCCACGTCGGGGGCCAGACCAGAGGGGGAGCCGCTCGCGCTGGGCCCGTCGCTCGCCTCGGATCCGGCGTCGTCGCTGTCCCGGGTGATCGTGCAGCCGGCTGTCGCGAGGCCCAGCAGCGCCCCCGTGATCATGGCGCGTCGCGAGACGGCGACGGGAGTGACGGGGGACACGGGCACGAGCGAATCCTAGGGTGCGAGACGTTGTGTCCGTGGCGCTAGGGTGAGGGCACCACAACAGCACAGCAGGGAGGATCTCGGTCATGAGCACGTCGGAAACCAGGGATCGCCTCGCTGAACAGCTGCTCGACCCGATGACGCAGCTCGGGCTCGACCTCGAGGCAGTCGACCTGTCCAGCGCCGGCAAGCGACGCGTCCTGAGGGTCGCGGTCGACAAGGACGGCGGTGTCTCGATGGACGACATCGCCGACGCCACCCGCGAGGTGTCCCGGGTCGTCGACGAGACCGACCTGATGGGCAGCCAGCCGTTCACCCTCGAGGTCTCCTCGCGCGGGGTCGACCGGCCGCTGACGATGCCGCGGCACTGGACGCGCAACATCAGCCGCCTGGTGAAGGTCGACCGCACCGAGGGTGAGCCGGTGCTCGGCAGGATCGTCTCCGCCGACGACGAGGGCGCCGTCCTCGACGTCGAGGGTCAGGAGCAGCGCGTGGAGTACGCAGACGTGCACAAGGCCAAGATCCAGATCGAGTTCAAGAAGGAGAACGCCTGATGGACATCGACATGAGCATCCTGCGCATGCTGGAGCGGGAGAAGGAGATCTCCTTCGAGGTGCTGGTCGAGGCGATCGAGCAGGCGCTCCTCACGGCGTACCACAAGAGCAGCGGTGCCCGGGACAACGCGCGGGTCGAGCTGGACCGCAAGACCGGCCACGTCACGGTGATGGCGCAGGAGGTCGACGAGGACGGCAACCCGGTGGGGGAGTTCGAGGACACCCCCGAGGGCTTCGGTCGGATCGCCGCGACCACGGCCAAGCAGATCATGCTGCAGCGACTGCGCGACGCCGAGGACGAGCGCAAGTTCGGGGAGTTCTCCGGCAAGGAGGGCGACATCGTCTCCGGGGTGATCCAGCAGGGTCGTGACCCCAACGACGTGATGGTGGACCTCGGCAAGCTCGAGGCGCTGCTGCCGGCGGGGGAGCGGGTGCCGGACGAGGACTACTCGCACGGCACCCGGATCAAGTGCCTGGTGATCAGTGTCCGCAAGGGCATGCGCGGCCCGCAGGTGATGCTCTCGCGCACCCACCCGAGCCTGGTCAAGAAGCTCTTCGCCCTCGAGGTGCCCGAGATCGCCGACGGGACGGTGGAGATCTCCGGCATCGCCCGCGAGGCCGGCCACCGCACCAAGATCGCGGTCCGGTCCAACGTGGCCGGCGTCAACGCCAAGGGCTCCTGCATCGGCCCGATGGGCCAGCGGGTCCGCAACGTGATGAACGAGCTGCACGGCGAGAAGATCGACATCATCGACTGGTCGGACGACCCGGCGACCCTGGTCGGCAACGCGCTCAGCCCTGCCCGGGTCTCCAGCGTGACCGTCGTGGACGCCGCGACCCGCTCCGCACGCGTCGTGGTCCCGGACTTCCAGCTCTCCCTGGCCATCGGCAAGGAGGGCCAGAACGCCCGGCTCGCGGCGCGGCTGACGGGCTGGAGGATCGACATCCGATCCGACGAGGCGCCGGTCGCGCCGCCTGCCTGATCGGTCCCTCTGGTTCGGCAAAGCCCCGCCGCACCGGTAGAGTGGGACACGGTGGCTTCACGAATCGACATCCCCGCACGCACGGACGGTCCCGTTCGCACGTGTGTGGGTTGCCGGGAGCGAGCCGCCAAGCGTGAGTTGCTGCGGGTAGTCGCAGGGACGGGCGCGACCGGCCAGGACACCACCTGGTACGTCGTACCCGACCCGGGTGGCACCGCACCTGGCCGTGGGGCGCACCTGCATCCCACAGCCGAATGTCTCGCACTCGCCGAGCGCAAACGTGCCTTCGCCCGCGCCCTGCGGCATGATGCCGGGGTCTGGGGAGCACTGAGCCTCGAGCGGCTGAGGGAGCACCTGACGTCGACCGCAACCGAACCTGATCAGAACTGGAGCATCAGCTCATGAGCCTGCGATGAGAACTTCGCGATGAGCATGCACATCAACTAGCGGTCCGCAGCCTCCCTCCTGAAGACAGGGACTCGGACCAGGAGGAAACACGTGGCCAAGGTCCGAGTCCATGAACTCGCCAAGAAGTACGACGTCCCGAGCAAGGACGTCTTGAAGATGCTCAACGACCTGGGTGAGTTCGTGAAGGCACCCAGCTCGACGGTGGAGCCTCCCGTCGAGAAGAAGTTCGAGGAGAAGTACGGCGCCGAACTGCTCGCCAAGGCGGAGGCGAAGGCGGCCAAGAAGGCGGCCAAGAAGGCGCCTGCGAAGAAGGCCGCGGACGCTGGCGACTCCGGTGACGCCGTCGCCGCAGCCCCTGCCGAGACCGATGCGCCGCCCGCCGAGGCCCCGGTCGCCGAGCCCGAGGTGGCGCAGCCCGCAGCCAAGGCCGAGCCCGCCGCACCGCGCTTCACGCCCGGACCGCGACCGCGGGTCCAGGCCGAGCCCGAGCCCGAGCAGGAGACCCAGCCGGAGTCGGCCCAGCCTGCCGCCGAGGCCCCCCACGAGGCTCCCGCACAGCCTGCGGCCGCGTCCGATACCGACGGTGGCGAGACCGCCGCGCCCGCGGCGAGCGCCGGTGCGGGCTTCAAGCCCGGACCGCGTCCCGCCCGCCCCGGTGCGCCGCGCCCGGGCAACAACCCGTTCTCCTCGACCCAGGGCATGGGCAGCCGACCGGCCCCCACGCCTGGTGCCGCGCCCGGCGCGACCCCCGGTGCCGCCCCCAGCACCGGTGCGAGCGACCAGCGTCCGCCCCGCCCGCCGGCGGGACGCGACGGCATGCCCCGCCCCAACCCGGCGATGATGCCCAAGTCCCCGGCCGCCTTCGGTGGCGGACCCGGCGGACGTCCCGGCCCTGGTGGCCCCGGCGGCCGTGGCCCCGGTGGTCCCGGTGGTGGGCCCGGCGGTGCACGTGGTGGCCCCGGTGGCGCCCCGGCTCGCGGCGGCCCTCCCGGTCGTGGCGGCTTCGGCGGCGGCGGTGGCGCTCCCGGCATGGGTGGCGGCCCCGGTGGTGGCGCCCCTGCAGGCGGACGTCCGGGCGGACCCGGGCGTGGACGCCCCGGTCAGCGCGGCAGCACCCAGGGTGCCTTCGGCCGTCCCGGCGGCCCCTCGCGCCGTGGACGCAAGTCCAAGCGCGCGCGTCGCCAGGAGTTCGAGCAGATGGAGGCCCCCACGATCGGCGGCATGCGCGTCCGCAAGGGCAACGGCGAGACCGTTCGCCTGGCCCGTGGCGCCTCGCTGACCGACTTCGCGGAGAAGGTCGGCCTCGACCCCGCAGCACTGGTCCAGATGCTGTTCCACCTGGGCGAGATGGTGACTGCGACCGAGTCGGTCAACGACGCCACGCTCGAGCTGATCGGTGAGGAGCTCAACTACACCGTCGAGGTCGTCTCCCCCGAGGACGAGGACCGCGAGCTGCTCGACTCCTTCGACCTGCAGTTCGGGTCCGACGAGGGCGACGAGGGCATGCTCGAGGCGCGTCCGCCGGTCGTGACCGTCATGGGCCACGTCGACCACGGAAAGACCAAGCTCCTGGACGCGCTGCGCACGGCCAACGTCGTCGACAAGGAGGCCGGTGGCATCACCCAGCACATCGGTGCCTACCAGGTGCACACCGAGGTCGACGGCACCGACCGTCGCATCACCTTGATCGACACCCCCGGTCACGAGGCGTTCACCGCCATGCGTGCCCGTGGTGCCCAGGCGACCGACATCGCGGTGCTCGTCGTGGCCGCCGATGACGGTGTGATGCCGCAGACCGTCGAGGCGCTCAACCACGCCAAGGCGGCCGGCGTGCCGATCGTGGTCGCGGTCAACAAGATCGACAAGCCCGACGCGGACCCGACCAAGGTGCGCGGTCAGCTGACCGAGTACGGGCTGGTCCCCGAGGAGTACGGCGGCGACGTGATGTTCGTCGACGTCTCGGCGAAGTCCGAGCTCAACCTCGACAAGCTGCTCGAGGCGGTCGTGCTCACCGCGGACGCCTCGCTCGACCTGCGGGCCAACCCCGACCAGGACGCCCAGGGCCTCGTGGTCGAGGCACACCTGGACCGCGGTCGTGGTCCGGTGGCGACCGTGCTCGTCCAGCGCGGCACGCTGCGCGTCGGCGACTCGATCGTGGCCGGTCCGGCGTACGGCCGGGTGCGGGCGATGCTCGACGAGCACGGCGACAACATCGAGTTCGCCGACCCGTCCCGTCCCGCGATGGTGCTCGGCCTGTCCGGTGTCCCCGGCGCCGGCCAGAACTTCATCGTGGTCGAGGACGACCGGATGGCCCGCCAGATCGCCGAGAAGCGTGAGGCGCGCGAGCGGGCGGCCATGCAGGCCAAGCGTCGCGTGCGTCGCAGCCTCGAGGACTTCATGGCCTCCATGGAGAAGGGTGCGAGCCAGGAGCTCAACCTGATCCTGAAGGGCGACGTCTCCGGCTCGGTCGAGGCCCTCGAGGACTCGCTGGCCAAGATCGACGTCGGCGACGAGGTGTCGCTGCGCGTCATCGACCGCGGTGTCGGTGCGATCACCGAGACCAACGTCGACCTGGCCGCCGCCTCCGACGCGATCATCATCGGGTTCAACGTCCGCCCGCAGGGCAAGGCGACCGAGATGGCCGACCGCGAGGGCGTGGAGATCCGCTACTACTCGGTGATCTACCAGGCCATCGAGGAGATCGAGGCAGCGCTCAAGGGCATGCTCAAGCCCGAGTTCGAGGAGCAGACCCTGGGGCAGGCGGAGATCCGCGCGATCTTCCGCAGCTCCAAGATCGGCAACATCGCAGGCTGCATGGTCACCGGCGGGACGATCCGTCGCAACGCCAAGGTGCGCCTCATCCGCGACGGCGCCGTGGTCGCGGACAACCTCGACCTGTCCTCGCTCAAGCGCGAGAAGGACGACGCCGCTGAGGTCCGCGAGGGCTTCGAGTGCGGCCTGGTCCTGCGTGGCTTCAACGACATCAAGGAAGGCGATGTCGTGGAGGCGTTCGAGATGAAGGAGATCCCGCGCGCCTGATCCGGCAGTGGGGGTGGTGCTGGTTTTTCATGTTCTCCTGAAAAACCAGCACCTACCCCTCGATGCAACGGCAGAGAAGTGCCTGTTTCACAGGAGAACCTGAAAAACCGCGACGAGGAAGGCAACGATGAGCAGCCCACGCGTACGCAAGATCGCCGATCGGATTCAGGTGATCGTCGCGGAGATGCTGGAGCGGCGGGTGAAGGACCCCAGGCTCGGGTTCGTCACGATCACCGATGTCCGGGTCTCCGGCGACACCTTGCAGGCGACGATCTTCTACACCGTGCTCGGTGAGGAGGCCGACCTCGCCGGGACGGCCGCGGCATTGGCCTCGGCCAAGGGGCTGATCCGCTCCGAGGTCGGCAAGCAGCTCGGGATGCGGCACGTGCCGACCCTCGACTTCATCCAGGACGCGCTGCCCGAGACGGCCCGCCAGATCGACGACCTGCTCGAGCGTGTCCGCCAGTCCGACGCGGTGGCCGCCCAGTCGGCGACCGGGGCGTCGTACGCCGGTGAGCCGGACCCGTACAAGAAGCCCCGCGCCGACGAGGACGAGACCGACCCGGACCTCGAGGACGAGTGAGTCCCGACCGCCCCGCCGCGGTGGCGGGTCTGGTGGTCGTGGACAAGCCGGCGGGACTGACCTCCCACGACGTGGTGGCACGCGTACGGCGGCTCGCGAACACCCGCAAGGTCGGGCACGCCGGGACCCTCGACCCGATGGCCACCGGCGTCCTGGTGCTCGGCGTCGACCGGGCCACCCGCCTGCTCGGGCACCTGCTGCTGACCGACAAGGCCTACGACGCCACGATCCGGCTCGGTGCGGCGACCACCACCGACGACGCCGAGGGGGAGGTCGTCTCCAGCGCTGAGACCGACCAGCTCCAGGAGGAGCAGATCCGGGCGGCGTTGGCCGGTTTCGTCGGCGAGATCGACCAGGTGCCGTCCTCGGTCTCGGCGATCAAGGTCGACGGCCGCAAGGCCTATGAGCGGGTCCGGGCGGGGGAGAAGGTCGAGCTGGCCCCGCGGCGGGTCCGGATCCACGCGCTCGAGGTGCACCGCGTCGACGGCGCCGACGTCACGGTGTCGGTGCGCTGCTCCAGCGGCACCTACATCCGCTCCATCGCCCGGGACCTCGGCGAGCGCCTCGGGGTCGGTGGGCACCTGGTCGCGTTGCGCCGCACCGAGGTCGGCCCGTTCACGCTCGACCAGGCCGCCACCCTGGAGCAGCACGAGAGCGCCCTGGCGACGATCCCGATCGCGACAGCGGCACGGCTGGGCTTCCCCTCCCGCGACCTGGACGAGGCGCAGGCGGCCGACGTGCGCGTCGGCCGCAAGCTGGCCCTCGACCTCGGACACGCCGGCGCGGTGGCGCTGTTCGCCCCCGACGGCGAGTTCCTCGCCCTCTACGAGCAGGTCGACGAGCAGGTCGGCGAGCAGGTCGGCGAGCACGCCGACCCCCACGCCGACCCTCACGCCGATCCCCAGGCAGATCCCCAGGCAGATCCCCGGCCCGGCGGGACCACCGCGCCGCTGGCCCGGGCGGTCGCGGTCTTCGTCTGAGTGGGTCGCACGTAGTCTTCTCGTCGTGCGAATCTGGCGTTCCCTGGCCGAGGTCCCGGCCGATCTCGGCCGTACCGTCCTGATCGTCGGCAACTTCGACGGCGTACACCTCGGCCACCGCGCCGTGGTGCGCCGTGCCCGTGAGGTCGCCGACCGCCACGGCCTGCGCGTCGTCGCGGCGACCTTCGACCCGCACCCGATGGCGGTGCTGCGCCCCGAGCATGCGCCGCTGACCCTCACCGACATCGAGCAGCGGGCCGCCCTGCTGGGCCAGGCGGGAGTCGACGACGTCTTCGTGATCCCGTTCTCCCGCGAGATCGCGGCCTGGACCCCGCAGGAGTTCGTGGACCGCGTCGTGGTCGAGGGCCTGCATGCCGCCCACGTCGTGGTGGGCGGCAACTTCCGGTTCGGGGCCCGCGCCTCCGGCGACGTCGCCTTCCTGGTCGAGGCCGGGCGCTCGCAGGACTTCGAGGTCGAGGGCCTGGCGCTGGACGGTGGCCCTCAGGTCTGGTCCTCCACCTACGTCCGCACCTGCCTTGCGGCCGGGGACGTCGAGGGTGCGGCCGAGGCCCTGGGCCGTCCGTACGCCGTCACCGGGACCGTGGTCCGCGGCGACCAGCGCGGCCGGGTGCTCGGCTATCCCACCGCCAACGTGCCGGCCCACGGACGTGCGGTCCCCGCCGACGGGGTGTACGCCGGCTGGCTGCGCCTCCTCGACGAGCCGGACAGCGAACCGCTGCCCGCCGCGATCAGCGTCGGCACCAACCCGACCTTCGACGGTGAGCGGGACCGCCGGGTCGAGGCCTACGTGCTCGACCGCACCGACCTGGATCTCTACGACCGAGCCGTGGAGGTCTCCTTCGTCGGCCGGATCCGGGGGATGGTGCGCTTCGACGGCGTCGAGACGCTGGTCGCGACCATGGCGGCCGACGTCGAGCACACCCGTGTCATGCTCGGCCGGTGAACGCGCCCACCATCGACTCCGCCCCCGAGCCGTCCCCGACTCGAACGATCCGTCCCGGCGCCGGCCCGGAGGCCGAGCAGTGGTTCGTCGACCACGGCCTCCCGTGGTTCGTCCCCGAGCGTCGCCAGGCCGCCCACCGGGCCCTGCACAGCCGTCAGGCGCAGGCCGGGGTGGCGGTGATCGTGGCGCTCGGACTCGTCCTGGGCGTCGTGCTGGCCCTCGTCACAGAGGAGGCCAGCCTGGCGCCGGCCACCGTGATGACCCTGGTCGGCGCGGCGGCGCTGTCCTATGCCGGCACCCAGCTCGGTGCCTGGCCGATGGCGCGCTGGGCGGTCCGGCGTACCTTCGCCAGCCTCCGGCTGCTCTTCCCGATGGTCACCCGGGCGCTGCCGCTGCTGCTGGTCTTCATGACGTTCCTGTTCATCAACGCCGAGGTCTGGCAGGTCTCGGCCACCCTGGACGGCGGCGTGCTGTGGGTGACGGTGCTGCTCTTCGCGGGCTGTGCCCTCGGGTTCTTGCTGGTGCGCCTGCCCGAGGAGCTCGACCAGGTGGACAAGGAGCTCGACTCCGCCCGGCTGGTCGCGATCGCCGAGGGAACGCCACTGGAGGGCTACGCACGCACCCTCGCCGAGCGGGGCGCCCGGCTGCGCGAGCACGCTGCGATCCATGGCCTGGAGAAGACCAACCTCGTGGTGGTGCTGATGGTGGTGCAGGCGCTCCAGGTGCTGCTGCTCTCGGTGTCGGTCTTCGCGTTCTTCGTGCTCTTCGGCGCTGTCGTGATGACCCACACGGTCCAGCAGGCGTGGGTGCAAGGTGACATCCACGCGCTGCCGTGGGCCTCGAACCTCTCGGTCGAGCTGCTCCAGGTCTCGGTGTTCCTCGCGGCGTTCGCCGGCCTGTACTTCACTGTCTACGCAGTCACCGACGAGACCTACCGCGACCAGTTCTTCACCCAGCTCAAGTCCGAGCTCGACCGGGCCATGGGAGTGCGCACGGTCTACCTCTCGGCCCGCGAGGACTGAGCCCGGCGCTCGGAGTGCGGGCCGGGAGTCAGGTCAGCCACACCGCGGCGTACGGCGGCAGCTGCACGGCACCGTCCCACAGCGTCGGAGCCGCCCCGCTGATCCGGTCGACCACGGCCGTCGGGTCCAGGCCCACGTCGTGGAGCACCTGGAAGGGCACCGTGCGCGGGGAGTCGGCGACGTTGTAGGCCGCGAGCATCGGGCCGAGCGGGTGCCGGCGCAGCACGAGCAGGACGCCGGGATCGTGCGGGTCGAGCACCTCGCTGGCGACGGAGGCGTGCAGGTGGGGGAGCGCTCGCCGGGCCGTGATCAGCCCGCGCAGTCCGCGGGTGACACCGTGCAGGTCCTCCGGGACCGGCCAGGGCAGCTGCGGACGGTGCACCCAGCGGTTGTCCTCGGCGTGTCCCGGCTCCTCGGCCCAGTGGGCGTCGTTGAGCAGGCCGAGCTCGTCGCCCATCCAGATCACCGGCAGCCCCCCGAAGCCGAGGACGAGCGCGTGCACGAGCTCGATGCGCGCCACCGCCAGGGGGTCGCCGACCTCGAGACCGGCCAGCGACGCCAGGCTTCCTGAGATCCGGCGGTCGCCGGTGGTGGGGTTCTCCTGGAAGACCAGTCCGCGTGCCCAGGATCCGGGGAAGCGACCGGAGTAGAAGTCCGAGAGGAACCCGCGGTGTCCCCACCCGGTGACCCCCACCGCCTGCGCGTCGGCGTCGTCGATGGCCCAGCCGATGTCGTCGTGGCAGCGCGCGTAGGTCACCCATGCGCTGGTGTTCGGCGGCGTGGCCAGCTGCTGCAACGCGTGGGCAGCCAAGGTGGCGTCGCGGCTGGCCAGCATCGACCAGATCTGGACCATCAACCCGTTGTGGTAGGCGAGGTCGCTCACCTTGCCGTGGTGCTCACCCTGACCGAGGTAGGCCAGCAGGTCCCGGGGACCCACGATCGCCTCGGCCTTGAACAGCGTGGCCGGGCAGGCGATCCGGGCCACCGTGCGCAGCGCCTGGGTCAGGGCGTGCACCTCGCGCTGGTTCTGGCAGTTGGTGCCGAGCCGCTTCCAGGTGAAGGCGATCGCGTCGAGCCGGAAGACCTCGACGCCCTCGTTGGCCAGGCCGACGATGATGTCGGCGTACTCGCACAAGACATCGGGATTGGCCCAGTTGACGTCCCACTGGTAGTCGTTGAACGTCGTCCAGACCCAGCCGGCCAGCTCGTCGTCCCAGCTGAAGCTGCCGGGCGCGAAGTCGGGGAAGACCTCGGGCATCGTCGACTCATAGGCGTCGGGCATCGTCCGGTCGGGGAAGACCAGGAAGTAGTCGCGGTACTTCTGCTCCCCGGCGGCGGCGCGCCGCGCCCACTCGTGCTCGCGGGCGACGTGGTTGAGCACGAGGTCCAGGCACAGGCTGATGCCGTGCCCCCGAAGCGTGGTGGTCAGCTCACGCAGGTCGGCCATCGTGCCCAGGTCGGGACGCACGCTGCGGTAGTCCGCGACGGCATAGCCACCGTCGTTGGGCGCGCTGCGCGGGGTGAGCAGGGGCATCAGGTGCAGGTAGCCGATGCCGAGGTCGGCGAGGTAGTCGGCGCGTTGCGCGACCCCGGCCAGGGTGCCCGCGAACCGGTCGGTGTAGGCCGCATAGCCCACCATCTCGGGGCGCTGGAACCAGTCAGGAGCCAGGGTCCGGTCCAGGTCGAGGGCGTGCAGGTCCTCGGGGCGGTCGGCGAACGCCTGCGCGGCGATCAGCACGAGACGGTCGCGGACCCGGGCCGGGTCGCCGTACAACGGACGCAGGGCGGCGTCGAGATCGGGTAGCCACCGGCGCAGCCGGGCGTCGAAGAGCTGCTGTCGGTGGGCGGGCAGAGGAGCCAGGACCTGCTCGAGGTCGTCGGCGGGGCTCGGCTTCATCGCGGGCTCAGGCGGGACCGACGGTGACCGGGACGCCGTTGAGCGCGGCGTTGCCGGACAGGTCGAGACGCTCGGGGTCGGTGAGGTCGTTGATCGAGACCCCGACGACCCGGGCGGCGTTGGCCATCCGCGAGCCGGCACGCTGGTGCCCGTAGCCGTGCGGCAGCGAGACCACGCCCCGCATCATGTCCTCGGTGCCGAGCACCTCGGTGACCACCTTGCCCACCCGCGAGGTCACCTCCACCTGGTCCCCGTCTGCGAGCCCGCGCTCGGCGAGGTCGTCGGGGTTCATCAGCAGGTGGTGGCGCGGCTTGCCGCGGGTGAGTCGTTCGCTGTTGTGCATCCAGGAGTTGTTGTCGCGCTGGTGGCGGCGCCCGATCAGCACCAGCCGGTCCTCGTCGGCGGTCGCGGCCAGCTCGGCCGTCGTACGCCGCAACCGGTCGAGGTCTGCGACCACGACGTCGGGAGCCAGGTGGATCCGCTTGTCCTTGGTCTGCAGCCGCGCCGGCATGGTGGGCCGCAGCGGCCCGAGGTCCACACCGGCGGGGTTGGCGCGCAGCGCCCGCATGGAGGTGCGCCGGCCCGCGAGCAGCAGCCCGGTCACCAGCGTCGTGGGACTCAGGCTGAGCCGGGCGCGCTCGGTGAGCGCCTTGGTCAAGGTCTTCTTCTTCTCCAGCCGGGCGGCGGTCCGCAGCGCGAGCTCGCGGAAGATCTCCCAGTCCTCCATCGCACCCTCGGGCTTGGGCAGCACCGCCGGCGTGAACCGCGCAGTGTTGCGCACGGCCAGGGACTGGAAGACGAGGTCGTACTGGTCGCGCTCGAGCGCCGTGGTCGGCGGCAGGATCACGTCGGCGTGCCGGGTGGTCTCGTTGACGTAGATGTCCACGGCAGCCATGAAGTCCAGGCCCGCGAAGGCATCGGAGAGCCCGGAGCCGTCAGGGGTGGAGAGCACCGGGTTGCCGGCGACGGTGAGCACCGCCCGGATCTGACCCTCGCCCGGTGTCTCGATCTCCTCGCGGAAGACGCTCACGGGCAGCTCGCCGCCGAACTCCGGCAGGCCTCGCACCCGGCTGCGCCACACGTCGAAGTGACCGCGGCCGACGATCGCCTTGCCGACGATGTCGATGGCGGGCTCGGTGAACAGCACCCCGCCCTCGCGGTCGAAGTTGCCGGAGAGGATGTTCAGGCACTGGATCGCCCACTGGCAGATCGAGCCGAAGCCCTGGGTGGACAGGCCGAGCCGGCCGTACGCCGCAGCCCCGTCGGCCGCCGCGAACTCCCGGGTGATCCGGCGGATGGTCTCGGCCGGTACGCCGGAGGCCTGCTCGGCCGCCTCCGGGGTGAAGTCCGCCACCGCGAGCCGCACCGACTCCACACCGTCGACGTAGGCCGGGGGAGAGGTCAGGCCCTCGGCGAGGAGCACGTGCACCATGGCGAGCAGCACGACGGCGTCCGAGGCCGGTCTCACGAAGTGGTGCTCGTCGGCCACCTTGGCCGTCTCGGTCCGACGCGGGTCCAGGACCACCATCTTGCCGCCGCGTCTGCGCAGCTCGCGCAGCCGGTTGGGGAAGTCGGGCACGGTCATCAGCGAGCCGTTGGAGGCCATCGGGTTGGCGCCGAGGACCAGGAAGTAGGAGGTCCGGTCGATGTCGGGGATCGGGATCATCAGCTGGTGCCCGAAGAGCTTCCAGGCGATGAACTGGTGCGGGATCTGGTCCACCGAGCTGGCGCTGAACTTGTTGCGGGTCCTGAACGTCTTCAGCATCCCCACGCCGTGGGTCTGGGCGCCCAGCGAGTGGGCGTTGGGGTTGCCGAGGTAGACCCCGAGGGCGTCGCGGCCGTGCTGGTTGACGGCCCGGGCGATGCCGTCGGCGGCGAGGTCGAGGGCTTCGTCCCAGGAGATCTGCACCCACTCGGCGTCGACACCCTCGCCGACCCGTCTCACGGGGCGCCGCAGCCGGTCCGGGTCCTCGTAGACGTCGGCCAGCGCCACCCCCTTGGGGCAGATGTGCCCGCGCGAGAGCGGATCGGCGTCGTTGCCCCGGATGGAGGTCACGTGCGGCCCGTCGGGTCGCTCCTCGATGGTCAGCTCCAGGCCACAGATGGCCTCACAGAGGTTGCACACACCCAGGCGTTTCTCCATGGCCCGATCCTCGCACGACACGCCGGCCACGCGGCTCGCGTACTACTGCGCATCCCGTAGTACTGTTCGGTGCATGGACACAACTCAGCTCCTCAAGGGGGTGCTCGACCTCGCGGTGCTTGCCGTGGTCGTCGACGAGGACGGCTACGGCTATGACATCGTGCGCAGGCTGCGCGAGCGCGGCCTCGCCGACGTCGGCGACGCGTCGGTCTACGGCACCCTGCGGCGGCTCTACTCCGGCGGCGCGCTGACCTCCTACGTGGTCGCCAGCGAGAGCGGTCCGCACCGCAAGTACTACGGGATCACGCCCGCCGGGCGCACCCAGCTCAAGCAGCAGGGAGACGACTGGACGTCGTTCTCCGCCACCGTGACCAGGATCCTCGAGGGAGTCCCCGCATGAACGTCATCGTCACCACGCCCGACGTCCACCTGTTCGTCACCGCAGTTCGCGAGCGCCTCGCCGACCTGAGCGCCGACGAGCGCGAGGAGCTGGTCGGCGGCCTGGAGGCCGACATCAGCGACCTGGTCGCCGAGCACGGCGTCGAGGCGCTGCCCGACCCCGGCAGCTACGCCGCCGAGCTGCGGGTGGCGGCCGGGTTCACTCCTGAGTCGGCGCCGACGGACGAGGGGGCCCGGGTGGGTCTCGCCGCATGGGTCACCACGGTCCTCGACCGTGCTCACGAGCGTTGGGAGGGCTTCGCGGGGGGCGTTCCCGGCAGCCCCTGGGAGTTCCTGGTCTCGTTGCGTCCGGCCTGGTGGGTGCTGCGAGCCTGGGTCGCCCTGCAACTGGTCGACCTGCTCCTGGGCAGCGGGTCCTACAACTACGGCCTGTCGGTGGTGCCCTCCCTCCACCAGTGGGGGGTGCCGCTGCTGCTCCTGGCGGTGGCCGTCAGCGTGCAGCTGGGCCGAGGGAAGCTCTGGCCCGGCCGGAAGCGGTCCGGTGCCTTCGGGCGGGTGGTGCTGCTGGGTCTGAACGCCTTCGCCGTCGCCTTGGTGCCGGTGACCTTCGACAGCGTCTTCACCACCAAGGACGCAGCGCTGTACCACGACGGGGTCGAGCAGTCCTACTCCCAGCCTCCCGGGGAGGGGCTGTCGTTCAACGGGGAGCCGATCGCCAACATCTATCCCTACGACGCAGCGGGCCACCTGCTGACGGGGGTCCAGCTCGTCGACCGTCAGGGCCGTCGTCTCAAGGTCACCCAGGATCCCTACAACGAGGGAACCGGGTGGGGGGAGTTCGTCCACGTGCCCTGGCTCAACGGTCGCACCGAGCTCTACAGCGTGTTCCCGCTGCCCGAGCAGACCCTGGACACGGACACTCTCGTCCCGGTCGGCGACCCCCGGCTCCAGTCCCCGCCGTTCGCCTCGTTGCCCCCGGTGACACTGGCCGGGGTCACGCCGAGCGTGCTCACGCCCGGAACGGACGCCGCGGCCGCGAAGAAGGTGCAGCGCAAGAAGGCTGCCCGGAACTAGAAGCGGGGCGACCACCGGCCCGGGGTGATTTCACGCTCAGCGCCGCGCGCTGATAGCCTTTGACAGTTGCCCTCAGGGTGACTTCCGCCGTGCAACGGCCGCGGATCCACAGTGCCCGGGTGAACAGGCCCCGGCGCGCCGCGCAACGACAGCAAAGAAAGGGAGCTCACGTGTCCATTGGTACCGACGCTGAGACCAAGAAGAAGATCATCGCCGAGTACGCCACGGTAGACGGCGACACCGGCTCCCCCGAGGTCCAGATCGCGCTGCTGAGCCACCGCATCTCGCACCTGACCGAGCACCTCAAGCAGCACAAGCACGACCACCACAGCCGTCGTGGCCTGCTGCTGCTCGTGGGCCAGCGACGTCGTCTCCTGAACTACCTGGAGAAGACCGAGATCGAGCGCTACCGCTCGATCGTCTCCCGCCTCGGCCTGCGACGCTGAACGCACCGGAACGGCTCACCCTCGCGGTGGGCCGTTTCTGCTAGAAACACAACTGAACAACATCCATCCCCAGGAGCGGCCCGCGAACGCCGGCTCGGTCCTCGGTAGTGGTTTCCTGTGTGCTCCGCTCGGAGCCCGGCCGGAGGACTCCGGCCCATGCCCGTCCAGCCCACACAGGGGACTTCGATCGAAGACCGGCCACCCTCGTCATCGAGGCGCAGGCAGTTGCCTTTCATGGGCTCGCGGCTCGCTCCGCGAAACAGAAAGGGAGACCCTTGACTGAGGGACCCGAGATCTTTGCAGTAGAGACCGTTCTCGACAACGGCAAGCACGGCAAGCGCACCGTCAAGTTCGAGACCGGCCTGCTGGCCCGTCAGGCGGCCGGCTCCGTCACCGCCTACCTCGACGAGGACACCATGCTGCTGTCGGCGACCACCGCCGGCAAGCACCCCAAGGACCACTTCGACTTCTTCCCCCTCACGATCGACGTGGAGGAGCGGATGTACGCCGTGGGCCAGATCCCCGGCTCGTTCTTCCGCAGCGAGGGTCGTCCCGGTGAGGACGCGATCCTCACCTGCCGCCTGATCGACCGGCCGCTGCGCCCGACCTTCAAGAAGGGTCTGCGCAACGAGGTCCAGGTCGTCATCACGGTGATGTCGCTCGACCCCGACCACCCCTACGACGTACTCGCGATCAACGCGGCGTCGCTGTCCACCCAGCTCTCCGGCCTGCCGTTCTCCGGCCCGGTCGGCGGCGTCCGCGTCGCCCTGATCGAGGGCCAGTGGGTGGCGTTCCCGACCCACAGCCAGCTCGAGAACGCAGTCTTCGACATGGTCGTCGCCGGCCGCGTCACCGACACCGGCGACGTCGCGATCATGATGGTGGAGGCCGAGGCCCCCGAGACCGCCTGGAACCTCGTGCAGTCCGGCGCGCAGGCGCCCAACGAGGAGGTCGTGGCCAGCGGCCTCGACGCCGCCAAGCCGTTCATCAAGCAGCTGATCGAGGCCCAGGCCGAGCTGGCCAAGCAGGCCGCCAAGCCGGTCCAGGAGTTCCCGATCTTCCTCGACTACGAGGACGACGCGTACGCCGCCGTCGAGGCTGCCGCCAAGGACGAGACCGCCAAGGCGCTGACCATCGGTGGGAAGCAGGAGCGCGAGACCCGTCTCGACGAGATCAAGGCCGACGTGCTCGAGAAGGTCGGTGCTGACTTCGAGGGTCGCGAGAAGGAGATCGGCGCGGCGTTCCGCTCGCTGAACAAGCAGCTGGTCCGCGAGCGCGTCCTTCGCGACAAGGTCCGTATCGACGGCCGCGGGCTCAGCGACATCCGCACGCTCTCCGCCGAGGTCGGCGTGATCCCGCGCGTCCACGGCTCGGCACTGTTCGAGCGCGGCGAGACCCAGATCCTGGGTGTCACCACGCTGAACATGCTCACCCTGGAGCAGAAGCTGGACACGCTCTCCCCGGAGAAGTCGCGCCGCTACATGCACAAGTACGTCTTCCCGCCGTTCTCCACCGGTGAGACCGGTCGCGTGGGCTCGCCCAAGCGTCGCGAGGTCGGCCACGGCGCCCTGGCTCGCCGGGCACTGCTGCCCGTGCTGCCCGGTCGCGAGGAGTTCCCCTACGCGATCCGCCAGCTCTCCGAGGCGATGGGCTCCAACGGCTCCACCTCGATGGGCTCGGTCTGCGCCTCGACCCTCTCGCTGCTCCAGGCCGGTGTGCCGCTGCGCGCCTCGGTCGCCGGCATCGCGATGGGCCTGATCTCCGGTGAGGTCGACGGCAAGACCGAGTACGTCGCGCTGACCGACATCCTCGGAGCCGAGGACGCCTTCGGCGACATGGACTTCAAGGTCGCCGGCACGCGGGAGTTCGTCACCGCGCTGCAGCTGGACACCAAGCTCGACGGCATCCCCGCCGAGGTCCTGGCCGCCGCCCTGACCCAGGCCCGCGACGCGCGCCTGGCGATCCTCGACGTGATGGCCGAGGCGATCAGCGAGCCCGAGGAGATGTCGCTGCACGCGCCGCGGATCATCACCGTGCGGGTGCCGGTCGACAAGATCGGCGAGGTGATCGGGCCCAAGGGCAAGGTGATCAACCAGATCCAGGACGACACCGGCGCGACGCTGTCCATCGAGGACGACGGCACCGTCTACATCGGTGCGACCAACGGTGAGGCTGCCGAGGCCGCTCGCAACGCGGTCAACGCGATCGCCAACCCGACGATGCCCGAGGTCGGCGAGCGCTACCTGGGCACGGTCGTGAAGACGACCAACTTCGGTGCGTTCGTCTCGCTGCTCCCCGGCAAGGACGGTCTGCTGCACATCAGCAAGCTGCGCTCGCTGGCCGGTGGCAAGCGGGTCGACAACGTCGAGGACGTCGTCTCGGTCGGCCAGAAGATCCAGGTCGAGATCGGTGAGATCGACGACCGCGGCAAGCTGTCGCTGATCCCGGTCGTGGAGGAGGGCGCCGAGGCGTCCGACTCCGACGACGACGAGTGACCCGACGAGCTTGAAGGGTCTTCCCGAGGGAGTGCGCCGGACCGTCCTCAAGGGCGGTCTGCGCGTGCTCACCGAGCAGGTCCCCGGCGTCCGCTCAGCGGCCGTCGGGGTCTTCGTCGGCGTGGGCTCCAGGGACGAGGCGGCGCACCTCAACGGTGCGTCGCACTTCCTGGAGCACCTGCTCTTCAAGGGCACGCCGACGCGCTCGGCCATGGACATCTCATCGGCCTTCGACGAGGTCGGCGGGGAGTTCAACGCCTTCACGGCGCGCGAGTACACCTGCTACCACGCCCGCGTCATCGACGAGGACCTGCCGATGGCCCTCGACGTGCTCGGCGACATGCTCACCTCGTCGCTGATCACCGGCGAGGACGTCGAGGCCGAGCGCGAGGTGATCCTCGACGAGATCGCCATGCACGACGACGACCCCGACGATGTCGTCCACAACATGATGGCCGCGACGGCCTGGGCCGGCACGCCGCTCGCGCGCCCGATCGCCGGCACCGCCGAGTCGATCAAGGCGCTCACCCGCACCCAGATCAACGGCTACTACCGCCGGCGCTACCGCGCCCCCGCGATGACGATCGCGGTCGCGGGCAACGTCGACCACGCCGACGTCGTACGCCGCGTCCGCAAGGCCTTCGGCCGCAATGACTTCCTCGCCGCCGACGTGGCCCCGCACGGCCCCCGCCTCGCCGCACGGCCACGGCCCTTCCGGCCCGGCAACGCCCACGCCACCCGCCCGTTCGAACAGGTCAACGTGGTTCTCGGGGTGCAGGGCCTGACCCGCTCGGACCCGCGCCGCGACGTGCTCAGCATCCTCAACGGCGCCCTCGGCGGCGGCTCCAGCTCCCGGCTGTTCCAGGAGGTGCGCGAGCGCCGCGGTCTGGCCTACTCGGTCTACTCCTTCGGCCTGGGCTACTCCGACGCCGGCATGGTCGGCGTGGCCGCGGGCTCGCTGCCTGCCAAGGCCGACGACCTGCTGCGCGTGGTGCGCGCTGAGCTCGCCAAGGTGGCCGAGAGCGGACTCACCGAGGAGGAGGTCGAGCGCGGTAAGGGCCAGGTTCGCGGCGGCACCGTGCTCAGCCTGGAGGACAGCGGCTCGCGGATGACCAGACTCGGCGAGGCCGAGATGTTCCAGCGCCGCCTGCGCCCGGTCGACGAGGTGCTCGAGAAGCTCGAGGCCGTGACCCCCTCCGCCGTGAACGCCCTCGCGCGCGACCTGTTCTCCGGACCCGAGACGCTCGCGCAGGTCGGTCCCACGCCCTAGTTGGGCGGTCAGCACCAACGCACACCGCCGGCCACTGCCTGGGCTCACGGCTGCCTGCTGAGTCTGATGGTGCCGTCGGTCAGGCGGTGGTGGTGGAAGGCTGGGTCGTGGATGCGTTGGTGGTGGTAGTGGCATAGGGGTTCGGCGTTGGCCAGGTCGGTGCCGCCGCCGTGGGACCAGGGTTCTCGGTGGTGGAGCTCGCACCAGGCGAGGGGTCGTTGGCAGCCATCGGCGGCGCAGGTCTGGTGCTGGAGTCCGACTGCGAGGCGCTGTGCTTCGGTGAAGAGTCTGCTTTCGCGGCCGAGGTCGAGGGCGACCGATCGGCGGTCGAGGACGGCGGGGATGATCCCGGCGTTGCAGGCGAGGCGGCGGGCTTGGCCGGCGGAGATCACTTCGCCGGTGTCGATGTGAGCGGTCTTGAGGGCGCCGGTCAGGACGGTGTGGTCGAGGGTGACCACGATGGTGGCGGCGGTCTTGGGGTGCAGGTGGTCGGTGGGCAGGTGTTCGAGGAGGTCGGCGAACGCGGTCCCGCGGCGGTGTCGCCAGTCAGGGCTGAGTCGCTCATCGGAGCGCGAGCGGTCGCCGGTGTTGCGGGTGCGGCGGGGTGCGGTCATCGACTCGATCACCTTGCGCAGGATCGCGCCGGACAGGGCTGGCACGGTGAAGTGGCCGCTCACGGTGCCGTCCTGGTTGTCGTGCCAGCTCAGTGAGCACCGGTCGCGGGCGGTCTCCTCCTCGGAGCGGACCAGGTGGTTCTCGTGGGCGTCGACGGCCACCGGGTCGGGTTCGACGGTCGCCAGGGCGCGCTGGGCGATGCGGCGGAGCTGGTCGGGGTCGAAGCGTTGGGCCTGCTCGACCAGGGTGGCTTCGAGGGCTTCGCGCTGCTCAGGGCTGAGGGTGGTGGGGAGCTGGGCGTCGGCGTTGAGGATCACCGCGGCGTGGGCGGGGGAGAGCAGTCCGTGGTCGAGGGCGGCGGCGGTGGTCTGGTGCCCGGTGTGCAGCTCGGTGGCGAGGTGGACCTCGCGGGCCGCTGCTGGTGCGGCTGAAGTGTTGGTGTGGCGGGCGGTCCAGGCCTCGGTGCCGGAGAACCCGGCGTCCTTCGCGGCACCGGCCTTGTCGGCGGCGGCGAGGACCCTGAGCCGGACTGCTTCGAGTCGGCGGGCGACCCGCTCCAGGGAGCGCACGGTCGCGGCGTGCTCGCCACTGGCCAGCGGGGTGCCGGCCCCGGCGAGCATCCGGTCCAGCACCGCGTCGAGCTCGGCCACGCCTGCGAGCACCGGGTGTCCGGCGTCGGGGTGGAGGTCGAGGAGTGCTGACATGAGTTCATTCTGCTACGAACAGGTGTTCGAGTCAAGAGGTTTGGGGCACCTGTGGATGGCCTGGCGTCGCTCGGGGCACGGCGCTGGGTGGGAACGGATCGGCTACGTGGTGGAGCCCCACGCCGATAGCCTGACCCCGTGACTCTCAAGGTGGGCGTGCTGGGCGCGCTGGGCAAGGTCGGGCGCGCGGTCTGCGACGCTGTCGAGGACGCGGCCGAGAAGGACGGTGACCTCGAGCTGGTCGCCCGGATCGATGCCGACGACGACCTGCAGACCCTGGTCGAGGCCGGCGTCGAGGCGGTCGTGGACTTCACCCACCCCGACGTGGTGATGGGCAACCTCGAGTTCTGCGTCTCCCACGGCATCCATGCGGTCGTCGGCACCACCGGCTTCGACGCGCAACGGCTCGAGACGCTTCGCGGCTGGCTGGCCGGGAGCGAGGGCACCGGCGTGCTGATCGCCCCCAACTTCTCGGTCGGTGCGGTGCTGATGATGCGCTTCGCGGCCGAGGCGGCACGCTTCTATGAGTCGGTGGAGGTGGTCGAGCTGCATCACCCCGACAAGGCCGACGCCCCCTCCGGCACGGCGCGGCGTACGGCGGAGCTGATCGCGGCCGCCCGGGCCGAGGCCGGCCTGGGGCAGATGCCCGACGCGACCTCCACCGGTCTCGACGGGGCCCGGGGTGCCGACGTCGACGGTGTCCGCGTCCACGGACTGCGGATCCGCGGCCTGGTCGCCCACCAGGAGGTCATCCTCGGTGGCGTGGGGGAGACCCTCACGATCCGGCACGACTCCCTGGACCGGGTCTCCTTCACCCCCGGTGTGCTGCTGGCCCTGCGCGCGATCAGCGGACGCCCCGGCCTCACGGTCGGACTCGAGGGGTTCCTCGACCTGTAGGGCTTCATCTTTGTGCAACGCACCTTCGTGAAGCGCCCGACATGGTGCCCTCGTCGCGGTCACCCGTCAGGCTGGACGGACCGGGGGAATCTGGAGCCCGGGCCCACCCCAGATTCAAAGGAAGCCGATGCGCAAGAGCATGATCCTGCCCGGTGCGGCGGCAGCACTCACCTTGGTGGCTGCCGGAGTCACCCAGGCCCAGGCGGCCACGCCGGCCGCCGACCAGTCCCGCGCTGAGCGGGCCGTCTCCGCCGCCAAGAGCCACGCCGGGGCGACCCACTTCGGCGAGGGCCAGTCGCTCGAGCCCGTCGCCACCCTCATCGACGCCGACGGAGCCTCCCACGTGCGGATGCACCGCAACTACCGCGGCCTCGAGGTCGTCGGCGGCGACCTCGTGGTCCACCAGACCCCGGCGGGCGCCTGGGAGGGCAGCAGCCAGACCCTCGAGGACTCCCTCGACCTCGACGTGACGCCGTCGGTCACGCAGGTGGTGGCGCGGATCCGTGCCCTCGAGCCGAGCGCCACGACCCGCGACATCCGCGGGGCCAAGGCCGAGTCCTCCACGCTCGTCGTCGACGCCACCGGTGCCGCGCCGCGTCTGGCCTGGAAGGTCCTCAGCGGAGGCACCCAGGAGGACGGCACCCCCAGCCGCCTGGCCAGCTACGTCGACGCCCGGTCCGGCAAGGTGCTGCGCACCGAGCAGGAGATCGTCAACGTCGACGGCTCGGGACAGTCCATCTACGGCGGCACCGTCCCGCTGCAGCTCACGCTCTCCGGCTCGACCTACCAGCTCAAGGACCCGACCCGCGGCGGCACCTACACGACCGACATGAAGAACAAGTCGGACTCCTACGGCTGCCAGGTCTTCGGCTTCGGCTGCTCCGCCGGCACCCTGTTCACCAGTCCGGACAACTCCTTCGGCAACGGCAGCAACACCAACCGGGAGTCGGCCGGCGTCGACGCGCAGTACGGCACCAACGTCACCTGGGACTACTACAAGCTGGTGCACGGCCGCAACGGGATCTTCGGCAACGGCACCGGCTCGTTCAACCGTGTGCACTACGGCAGCAACTACGTCAACGCGTTCTGGGACGGCACCAAGATGACCTACGGCGACGGTGACGGCGTCAACTACGGCCCGCTGACCTCGCTCGACGTCGCCGGTCACGAGATGAGCCACGGTGTCACCGAGAACACCGCCAACCTGACCTACTCCGGCGAGTCCGGTGGCCTCAACGAGGCGACCAGCGACATCTTCGGCACCTTGGTGGAGTTCTACGCCGGCAACTCCAACGACCCCGGTGACTACCTGATCGGCGAGGAGTTCGACCTCAAGGAGCACCTGGGCTTCCGCCGGATGGACAACCCGTCCTCGGACGGCAGCTCCTACAACTGCTGGTCCGCGACCGTGGGCAGCGCCGACGTGCACTACTCCTCGGGTGTGGGCAACCACTTCTTCTACCTGCTCGCCGAGGGTTCCGGTGCCAAGACGATCGGTGGGGTCGCGCACAACTCACCGACCTGCAACGGCTCGACGGTCACCGGCATCGGGCGCGACGCCGCCGCGAAGATCTGGTACCGCGCACTGACCGTCTACATGACCTCCAACACCAACTACTCAGGGGCGCGTACGGCGACCCTGAACGCCGCCCGGGACCTCTACGGCGCGGGCAGCACCCAGTACAACGCGGTCGCCGTCGCATGGAGCGCGGTGAGCGTGTCCTGATCTCCTTCCCCCCAGGGAGATCAGGGTTTCGGAACGAGGGGCTCGTGCTGGGCACACGGGCCCCTCGTTCATTCCTGTCCGGCCCACGACCGCTCCTCAGAGCAGGCGCAGCAGTGCCGCCGTGAGGGCGGCCAGCAGCACCACCACGATGAACGGCGCCCGCAGCAGCAGGGCGGCCGCCGCCACGGCGAGTCCGGCCACCCGGGCGTCGACCTCGAGCCCGGAGCCGTCGCCCACACCGGACGAGAAGGTCTGCACGGCGACCAGCGCGGCCAGCAGGACGACCGGCAGCAGGTCCGCCGTACGACGCAGGACCGGCTGGGCGAGCACCCGCTCGGGCACGGCCATCCCGGCCAGCTTCAGCAGGTAGCACCCGGCGGCACAGCCCAGGACCGCGACCCAGATCACCGCGGCCGCCGATCCTCGGCAGGAGCGGCGTCGGTGCGTGCGACCAGGCCCAGGCCGAGTGCGACGACACCGGCAGCGAGGACCGGTACGCCCGCCGGGCTGTGCGGGACCAGGGACAGCGCGAGGGCCGCGGCGGCCAGGGCAGCGAGCTGGTCTCGTCGGGTGGCCAGCCTCGGCCACAACAGCCCGAGGAACGCCGCCCCGACCGCCGCGTCCAGTCCGTAGGTTCGCGGGTCACCCAGGGCGGTGCCGGCGAGGGCGCCGGCGAGTGTGGCCAGGTTCCAGAGCACGAAGACCGAGATCCCGGTGGCCAGGAAGCCCGCCCGTGCGTGCGCACGGGTGGTGCGGGTGACCGACATGGCGGTGGACTCGTCGATCAGCAGGTGCGCGGCCGCGGCCCGGCGCCATCCCCTCCATTGCACCAGCGGCGAGACCTTCAGGCCGTAGAGCAGGTTGCGGGTGCCGAGCAGCAGGCCGGTGAGCGCGGCGAAGGTGGCGGTGCCGCCGGCTCCCAGCACCCCCACCAGGGCGAACTGCGAGGCGCCGGTGAACACCAGCAGGGAGAGGGCGCAGGTCTGCCACACATCCAACCCGCTGCTCACGGAGACGGCGCCGAAGGAGACGCCGTAGGTGCCCGTGGCGATGCCGACCGCGATCCCGTCGCGGACGATGCTGCGGGTGGTGACCGCGGCAGGCACGGCCGAGCCCTAGTCGACCAGCGCCGAGTGCAGGCGGACCTGCTTGACCGTGGTGCTGCCGTCGCCGAGCAGGTCCAGCGTGCGGTGGGCACCGTCGGGGCCCCAGCCGGCGGCGGTGAGGAACGAGCGCAGCTCGTCGTCGGCTGCTGGGAGCCAGGTCACCGAGCGGGTGAACCGGTCGGCGACGAGCGTGTCGGCCGCTGCCTGCAGCAGCCGGGAGCCGTGGCCGGCACCGCGCTTGTGCGGGTCGACGGTCAGGTCGGAGAGCTCGCCGGTGGCCACCGGGTCGCAGTCGGGGTCGGTGGCGGGGCCGGTGACCACGAAGCCGGTGACCAGGTTGCGCTCCAGGGCGACCAGCACCCGGTTGCGCGCGTCCGCCGGACGACCGAGCGAGGCGGCCCACCCCGCGGCGATCTGCTCGGGGTCCAGTGCCGCGAGGACGTCGGCGGGCAGCAGCTCGGCGTACGTCGTGCGCCACGCACGCACCTGTACGGCGGCGATGGCGGGTGCGTCGTCGGACCAGGCGACCCGGGCGGAGACATCGGCGCTGGTCATGACCCCATCCAACCATCGGTGCTCACCGGGCCGAGGTGCCACCCGTGGGTTCGAGGTGGCGCCGTTCGACGTGCTCGAGACGGGACTCGGCTCCACACAGGACCAGGGCTCCGGCGACGCTGACCACGAACCCGACCAGGGCGACCGCGGTCCACCCGGCCCGGACCCCGTCGCCGAACACGCTCAGCCCCACGATCGCGGGGATCGCGGTCTCCAGCAGCACCAACGGCGCCGTGGCCGCGGTCACCGAGCTCCGGGACAGCGCGAGGGAGTAGAGCCAGAACCCGAGCAGCCCGAAGAGGAGGATCGTCACCGCGGGCGCGAGCGTGGTCAGGTCCCAGGCCGGGTCGACGAGCGAGCGCGTCGCGATCGGCGAACCGCTGTAGGCGATGCCGCCCAGGGCGCCGAGCAGGACCCCGCTCAGCTCTCCGCGCATCCGTCGGGCGAGGAGCCCCAGGCCGAAGGTGATCGTCAGGGCGGTGTAGAGGGCGAGGGTGCGGTTGGTGTCGAAGAGGTGGTGTCCGACCGGGCCGGCAGCGCCGACCAGCAGGCCCAGGCCCAGAGCCATCGCTCCGATCGCCGCCCAGTGCCGCGGGGCGAGCGGTTCGCCGACCACGGTCGCGGCGATCACCACCGTGACCACCAGCGAGAGCGCGATCCCGACCTGGGCGAGGTAGAGCGGCAGCCGCGAGATCGCCACGAGGTGCAGCGTCCAGCCGAGCACGTAGGACAGGCCGACCAGCAACATCAGTCGGGAGAACAGCCCGTGGTCGCGGGCGGCGACGGCCTGGACGACGGCGGAGATCCCGAAGATCACGGCAGCGGCCAGCGCAGCCAGCAACCCGATCCCCATGGCCTCACCCTCGCACGCGCCGCGGCACGCAACTCACCGGGCGCCATCGGGTGGCGGGCACGGTCGTCGGGACGGTCGCGGCGGTAGGTTGTGCTGCATGCGGGCCTACCTCGACCTCGTGAGCCGGATCCTCGACGAGGGTGTGGAGAAGTCCGATCGCACCGGCACCGGCACCCGGTCCGTGTTCGGGCACCAGATGCGCTTCGACCTCACGGCGGGCTTCCCGCTGGTGACCACGAAGAAGGTGCACACCCGCTCGATCTTCGGCGAGCTGCTGTGGTTCCTCCGTGGCGACACCAACGTCAAGTGGCTCCAGGATCGCGGCATCAGCATCTGGGACGAGTGGGCCGACGCCAACGGCGACCTCGGTCCGATCTACGGCTACCAGTGGCGGTCGTGGCCGACGCCGGACGGCCGCCACCTCGACCAGTTGGCCCAGGTGGTCGACCAGATCCGCCAGAACCCCGACTCCCGGCGGCACATCGTCTCGGCCTGGAACGTGGCCGACATCCCCGAGATGGCGCTGGCCCCCTGCCACACGATGTTCCAGTTCTACGTCGCGCCGCCCCGGGACGGGGAGACCGTGGGCCGGCTCAGCTGCCAGCTCTACCAGCGCTCGGCCGACGTCTTCCTGGGCGTGCCGTTCAACATCGCGTCGTACGCCCTGCTCACGCACATGGTCGCCCAGGTCACCGGCCTCGGTGTCGGCGACTTCGTGCACACCCTCGGGGACGCCCACCTCTACCTCAACCACCTCGACCAGGCGCGGCTCCAGCTGACCCGCGAGCCGCGACCGCTTCCCCGGCTGGTGCTCGACCCGACGGTGACTGCTCTGGACGCCTTCGAGCTCGAGCAGATCAGTGTGGAGGGCTACGACCCGCACCCGGGGATCAAGGCGCCGATCTCGGTATGAGCGACCCCCTGCTCACCCGGGTGGTGCTGGTCGCGGCCCGCGCGCGCAACGGCGTGATCGGGCGCGAGGGTGGCATCCCCTGGCACATCCCCGCCGACTTCGCCCACTTCAAGAGGGTCACCGTCGGGCACCCGCTGGTCCTGGGGCGTACGACGTTCGAGGGGATCGGCAAGCCGCTTCCCGACCGGCAGAGCATCGTGGTCACCCGCGAACCGGCCTGGTCCTGGGAGGGCGTGATCGTGGCGCGGACGGTCAGGGACGCGATCGCGATCGGCGCCGGGCTCGACGACGTGGTCAATGTCGGCGGGGGAGCGCAGGTCTACCGCGACGCGATGGAGCTGGCCACCGACCAGATCCTGACCGAGGTGCACGCCTCGCCCGCGGGCGACACCCACTACCCGCCCTTCGAGGAGACCGACTGGCGCGAGACCCGTCGCGAGGGACACCTGGAGAACGACCCGCCCTACGAGATCCGCTGGCTCGAGCGGCTGCGGACCGACTAGGCGTCACCGTTCGCACCGACCTCCTACGGTGGTGGCATGGAACTGCGCATCTTCACCGAGCCCCAGCAGGGCGCCTCCTACGAGACCCTGCTCGAGGTCGCCCAGGCCAGCGAGCGGCTCGGGTTCGGGGCGTTCTTCCGCTCCGACCACTACCTCGCGATGGGCGGCGACGGGCTGCCCGGACCCACCGACGCCTGGACCACGCTCGCCGGGATCGCCCGGGAGACGAGCACGATCCGGCTGGGCACGCTGATGACCTCCGCCACCTTCCGGCACCCGGGGGTGCTCGCCATCCAGGTCGCACAGGTCGACCAGATGAGCGGCGGCCGCGTCGAGCTGGGTCTGGGCGCCGGCTGGTTCGGTCGCGAGCACGCGGCCTACGGCATCCCGTTCCCCGACACCGGCGAGCGGTTCGACCGCTTCGAGGAGCAGCTCGCCGTGGTCACCGGGCTGTGGGCGACTCCCGCAGGAGAGCGCTTCTCCTTCGACGGCTCGCACTATCAGGTGGTCGACTCACCGGCCCTGCCGAAACCGGCGCAGTCCCCTCGACCCCCGGTGCTGATCGGCGGCCAGGGCAAGCGGCGTACGCCTGCGCTGGCGGCACGGTTCGCCGACGAGTTCAACCTGCCCTTCGTCGACGAGGAGTTCACCGCCGTCCAGTTCGGCCGGGTGCGGGCGGCGTGCCAGGAGATCGGTCGCGATCCGGCCGAGCTCGTCTACTCCAACGCGCTGGTGCTGTGCTGCGCAGAGACCGAGATCGAGCTCGCCCGCCGGGCCGGCCGGATCGGGCGCGACCTGGCGGACCTGCGGGCCACCGGGCTCGCCGGTACGCCGGCCGAGGTGGTCGACAAGATCGGCCGGTTCGCCGAGCTCGGCTCGCAGCGGGTCTACCTGCAGGTGCTCGACCTGCACGACCTGGAGCACCTCGAGCTGGTGGCGCAGCAGGTGCTGGGCCAGGTCTGACCGGAGGATCCCCTCCGGTCGCGACTCGGCGTCCCTCGTCCTCTCGGCCGTGCCCGGGACGTCATACCTTCTGGTTGTCAGGGCGACCACACCGGATGACGTTCCCCGGGGACGTCATACCTTCTGGCTGCCAGGGCGACCACAACGTATGACGCCCGGCGCGAAGCGCCGGATGGGGGAGGGGGCCGTACGACGGTCAGGGAAGCGGGCGGCCGTCGACGTCGGGGACCTTGCGGAGCAGGATCAGGATCAGGTCGACCAGGGCCCAGATGCCGCAGCCGCCGAGGGTCACCAGCTTCAGGATGCCCAGGCCGATCTGGCCGAGGTAGAACCGGTCCACGCCGAGCGTGCCGAGGAAGGCCGAGAGGAGCACCGCGACCAGCCAGTCGCGGGTGGAGAAGACGCCGGGGAGGTGCTTGGCGGGGAACCAGCCGCCACCGGAGAGGTCGCGCAGGAAGGAGTCGCCCTTGACCTGGCCGGCCATCGCCATCTGGCGCACCTGCTCGTAGCCGTAGGGGCCGTACTCGCTGCCCAGGTGGGAGAGCATGAAGGATCCGGGGACGGGCGGGGGGCTCACGGTCACGATCGGCAAGCCTACGCGGGCCGACGACCCCACCGTCCGCAGGAGCGGGCCGCGCCATCGCTAACCTAGGGCGCATGAGCCAACCTGATGCGCCGTTCGGCCGCGTCCTGACCGCCATGGTCACACCGTTCACCGCAGAGGGCGCCCTCGACCTCGACGGCGTGGCCCGGGTCGCCTCCTACCTCGTCGACCACGGCAACGACGGCATCGTCGTCAGCGGCACGACCGGCGAGGCGCCGACCACCTCGGTGGCCGAGGACGGCCAGATCCTGCGCGCCGTGATCGAGGCGGTGGGGGAGCGCTGCACGGTCGTGGCCGGGGTCGGCACCAACCACACCGAGCACTCGGTGGAGCTGGCCAGACAGGCGCAGGACCTCGGTGCGGACGGCGTGCTGCTCGTCTCGCCCTACTACAACAAGCCCACGCAGGAAGGGATCGCGGCCCACTTCGAGGCCGTGGCGGCAGCCAGCGAGCTGCCGATCATGCTCTACGACATCCCGGGACGCACCGGGGTCACGATCAGCCCGCAGACCTTCGCCCGGGTCGCCGCGAACGAGAGGTTCGTCGCCGTCAAGGACGCCGTCGGCGACCTCTTCCGCGGCGTGCGGATCATGGCCGAGACCGGCCTGATCTACTACTCCGGCGACGACGTGCTCAACCTCGGCTGGCTGACCCACGGTGCTGCCGGCGTGGTCTCGGTCGTGGGCCACGTCGCCGGGCCGCAGTACGCCGACATGGTGGCCCGGGTCGACGCCGGCGACCTTGCCGGTGCGCTGGAGGTCTACCGGGGACTCGTGCCCCTCGTCGAGGCCATCATGGGTCACGCGCCGGGGGTGATGACGGCCAAGGCCGCCATGCAGCTGCTCGGCGTGCACGACAACCGCGCGGTGCGTCTCCCGCTCGTCGAGGCCGACGCCACCCTGGTCGAGGTCGTTCGCTCCGCACTCATCGAGTCAGGACTCCCACTGTGAGCCATCCCCACCCCGAGCTCTCCGCCCCGCCGCCGCTGCCGCAGGGGGGCCTGCGCGTGATCGCGCTCGGCGGCCTCGGCGAGGTCGGTCGCAACATGACCGTCTTCGAGTACGCCGGACGGCTGCTGATCGTCGACTGCGGGGTGCTCTTCCCCGAGGAGAACCACCCGGGCGTGGACCTGATCCTCCCCGACTTCGACGCCATCCGGCACCGGCTCGACGACGTCGAGGCACTGGTGCTCACCCACGGCCACGAGGACCACATCGGCGCCACGCCGTACCTCCTGCGCGAGCGTGGCGACATTCCGCTCGTCGGCTCGCAGCTGACCCTGGCGCTGCTGGGCTCGAAGCTGCGCGAGCACCGGCTCAAGGACACGGTGCAGACGATCGTCGCCGAGGGCGACACCATCTCATTCGGCCCCTTCGAGCTGGAGTTCGTCGCGGTCAACCACTCCATCCCCGACGCCCTGGCCGTGGCGATCCGCACCGGTGCCGGGCTGCTGCTGCACACCGGCGACTTCAAGATGGACCAGCTGCCGCTCGACGGGCGGATCACCGACCTCCGTGCGTTCGCGCGGCTCGGCGAGGAAGGGGTGGACCTGTTCCTGACCGACTCCACCAACGCCGAGGTCCCGGGCTTCACCACCTCGGAGAAGAACATCGCCCCGGTGCTCGACCGGGTCTTCCACAACAGCGACCAGCGGATCATCGTGGCCTGCTTCGCCTCGCACGTGCACCGCGTCCAGCAGGTGCTCGACGCCGCCGCCGAGCACGGGCGCAAGGTGGCCTACGTCGGACGCTCGATGGTGCGCAACATGGCGATCGCGGGCGACCTCGGCTACCTCGACGTCCCGCCGGGCCTGCTCATCGACGCCAAGGCCGCCGCGGACATGCCGCCTGAGAAGCTCGTGCTGATCTCGACCGGCTCCCAGGGCGAGCCGCTGTCCGCGCTGAGCCGGATCGCCCAGCGCAACCACAACTTCGTGCACATCGAGGAGGGCGACACCGTCGTCCTCGCCTCCTCGCTCATCCCCGGCAACGAGAACGCCGTCTACCGGGTGATCAACGGCCTCGCGAGGTGGGGCGCCAACGTGGTGCACACCGGCAACGCCCTGGTGCACGTCAGCGGCCACGCCAGCGCCGGCGAGCTGCTCTACTGCTACAACATCGTCAAGCCCCGCAACGTGCTGCCCGTGCACGGCGAGATCCGGCACATGCGCGCGAACGCCGACCTCGCGGTCGCGACCGGGATCCCGCGGGACCGGGTGGTGGTCGCCGAGGACGGGGTCGTCGTCGACCTGGTGGACGGCAGGGCGAGCATCGTCGGCAAGGTCGACTGCGGCTACGTCTTCGTCGACGGCAGCTCGATCGGCGGCATCACCGAGTCCTCGCTCAAGGACCGCCGGATCCTCGGCGAGGAGGGCTTCATCTCGGTGATCGTGGTGATCGACACCCAGACCGGCAAGGTCGTCAGCGGCCCGGAGATCCACGCCCGCGGCTTCGCCGAGGACGACACCGCCTTCGACGCGGTCAAGCCCTCGATCATCGCGGCGCTGGACAAGGCGGTCGCCGAGGGCGTCACCGACCCCCACCAGCTCCAGCAGAACATCCGGCGCGTGGTCGGTCGCTGGGTCAGCGGCACCCACCGGCGCCGGCCGATGATCATCCCCGTGGTCCTCGAGGCATGACCGCACCGCCCGCGGACGAGGCGACCACCTACGAGCAGTGGGGGGCCGAGTTCTTCCGCGCGGCGGTCAACGAGGAGCGGATCCTCGGTGCGGTCAACACCATGGCCGGGGCCCCGATCGACTTCGGGCCGATGGGTGTCGGGCCGGGCCGGATCGCCAAGGTGCGCGCCTACGGGCAGATCGGGGAGGCCCGGGCGACCCGGTTGCGAGGCGAGCAGATCTCCTACCGGGTGGTGCTGCCGGTGGAGCTCACCTTCGAGGTGGACCTCCAGGTCGAGACGCACCGGTTCAGCGCGAAGCTGCTCGTCCCGCTGACCCTGACCGCGGTCGCCCTCAGCGGGGTGCGGATCCTGATCGAGGCCACGCCGCCCTCCAGCCACGAGGTGCAGGTCGACCTGACCGCGAAGGGCCTGCGCGCCTCGGTGCTCCAGCGGGTCGCCAACGTCGAGGCCGAGCTGCGCAGGTTCGTGGCCCGCTACGTCACCCGCGAGCTGGAGAAGCCGCACGTGCGCGAGGCCAGGATGATCGACGTCTCCCGGGCGATCGACAAGGCCTGGGGTGCGATCGCCCCCCGGCGCAGACCCGACGAGGGCGTCACCACCGACCTGAACTCCGAGCTCGCCCAGGAGATCCGGGAGCATGAGGAGACCTTCCTCGAGGCAGGCCCCCAGGACTGATTGCGGACCCGCGGCTCTCGTATTCGCATTTCCAGACACATTGTGATCAATCAACCTAGACTTGCGGGTGAACCCTTGTTCCCTGGTTGAAAGGTGGGCGGGTCCACCGTGCAGACGACCGAGTCACCACGAGCCGAGGGGTTCAAGCGACTCTACGAGCTGATGCGGCGAGTGAACTCCTCGACCGACCTCTCCGAGGTGCTCGACGAGATCGCCCGCGGCGTCGTTGAGGACCTCGGCTACGGCATCGCGGCGATCGCCCGGCTCGAGGGCGACATGTTCGTGATGACCACGGTGGCCGGACCGGCCGACGTCCGCGAGCAGATCATCGGGCGTCGTACGCCGGTGGCCTCGATCTTCAACGAGTTCGCCCAGGCCGACGAGTGGGGCGTGCTCCGCTTCGTCCCCCATGACCGGATGCCCGACGCCCTGGAGGAGTCCGCGTGGGTGCCCGACTTCGAGCCGGACGCCTCACCCGACGCCTGGCACCCCCTGGACGCGCTCTACGCCCCACTGCACTCCGCCACCGGCCAGCTGCTCGGGAACATGTCGGTCGACCTGCCGCCGGGCAACCGGGTCCCCAACAAGCAGCAGCGCGAGCTGCTCGAGATGTTCGTCGTGCAGGCCGGGCTGGCGATGTACAACGCCCAGCAGCGCGAGCGGCTCGGCGACCAGGTGCGGATGGGGGAGATGCTGCGCTCGGTCTCCTACGCCGGTCAGATCGCCGAGCTCGACCAGTCCCTCTACGAGGCCGCGCAGGCGGTGGCCAAGGGCCTGCAGACCGAGCACCTGTGGATCCGGTGCTTCCCGACCGGCGACCTCGGCCACGTCGAGGAGTCGGCCGCCTATCCGCCCGAGTCCGGTGAGACCAGCCGCGAGCTGGTCGAGCTCAAGAGCCACCTCGCCCGCCGGGCCTGGGAGCTGGGCCGGCCGATCACGCTGACCATGGACGAGGTCTCCGACCCGGTCAGCCGGATGCGTCCCGAGCACCGGGAGCTGATGACCGAGCTGATCGGGCACGACCCGGCCAAGGGTCTCCTGGTGGCGCCGGTGGGCGTGGCTCGCGAGCTGCTCGGCTACGTGCTGCTCCTGCGCAACGTCGAGGAGAGCCCCTGGACCCACGAGGAGCAGGAGGCCGTGCTCGAGGTGGGTCGCGCCCTGGGGCGGGTGGTGCTGAACTCCAGGCTCTACGACCGGGAGCGCCACCTCGTCGGGGAGCTCCAGGAGCTGGCCCGCTACAAGAGCGAGCTGATCGCCACCATCTCCCACGAGCTGAAGACCCCGCTGACCTCGATCATCGGCCACGTCGAGCTCCTCGAGGACCTCGACACCGGGATCGACTCGGTCGACGCGATCTCGCGCAACGCCGACCGCCTGAACCGGCTGGTGCAGAACCTGCTCACCTACTCCCAGGTCCAGGACAAGCGCGAGACCGTACGCCGGCCCGTGGACCTGTGCGAGCTCGCGCGGCAGTCCCTGGACCTGCTGGCCGTCCAGGCCGAGCAGGGACGGGTGCGCTTCGCCCTGACCCTGCCCGACCACCCCGTGATGGTGACCGGCGACCACGACGAGCTCGCCAAGGTGCTCAACAACCTGGCCGGCAACGCCGTGAAGTACACCCTGCCCGGCGGTTCCGTGGAGGTCGAGGTCCGCACCGAGGGGGCCCACGCCCTGGTGCTGTGCGCCGACACCGGGCTGGGCATCTCCGGAGCCGACCAGGTGCACCTGTTCTCGGCCTTCCACCGCTCCAGCAACCCCGAGGCGCTCTCGATCCCCGGAACCGGCCTCGGCCTGGCGATATCGCGCCGGATCGCGCAGATGCACGGCGGCGAGATCCTGGTCGCCTCGGAGCTGGGCCGCGGCAGCACGTTCCGGCTGCGGCTGCCGCTCCGGCCGCCCGAGGAGCTCGAGCTGGTCCCCGAGCAGCAGCGGGTCTCCTAGCCGTCGGTCGCCTGGCCCGCGGGCCGTCGCTGTCGAAGCCGCTCGACGACGGCGTACGTCGCCACCGAGACCCCTGCCGAGAGCACGGTCCCCCAGGCGAGGTCGATCGGCACGAGCAGGGCCGGGAAGTCGGCCAGGACCGCCAGGCTGGTGAGGTCCCAGGTCGCGTAGGTGACCAGCCCGAAGAACCCACCGGCGAGCATCGCCTGCCGACGAGACCCCGCCGCCAGCGCCGGGCGGACCACGAAGTGCACCAGGCCGGCGACGAAGAGCGCGTAGAACGCCACCGCCGCCCCCAGCCGTGGCTCCTCGGCCAGCAGGTCGCCCAGCAGGTCGTCGTAGAGCCTCGGCGCCACCCCCACCAGCCAGACGGCGTCCAGGGCGCAGAAGAACCCGACGGCGACGGCGTACTGGCCGAGCCAGCCGGTCCAGCGCCTCGGCAAGGGGTCCGCAGGGGTCATGGCCCGAGCCTAGAGGGGGCGACACGACTCCTGTGCGGCGTGTGACACAAGGGACAGGAGTGGTCTTCGGGGTAGATTCCCCAGCATGGCGACCCGTACGTCTTCCCCCCCGGCGTCGCGCAGCAAGGGCACCCCTGCCCGCAAGACCGGACAGGGGAGCTCGACCTCGCGATCCCGGGCCACGGGAAACAGCAAGGGGCGAAAGCCCCGCTCCGGAGCGACCCCCCGCAAGGGCGGCGGCCGCACCGGTGGCCGCGGTTCGAGCCGCCCCGCCCCCCGGGCGGTCCGCAACGGCACCGGTCCGGTGGCCCGGCTCTTCACCGCGCTGGCTCGGCTGCTGGTCACCGGTTGGCTGGGGATCGCGCACGCCATCGGCGCCGGCGTACGCCGGATCGGGCACACCGCCGGCGAGCTCGAGCCGGAGCACCGCCGCGACGGTGCCGGCCTGTTCCTCGTCGGCCTCGCACTGGTCGTGGCAGCAGCGGTGTGGTGGCAGCTGCCCGGCGGGATCGGCGACTTCACCCGGGCCGTGGTGGCCGGCTCCGTGGGCCTGCTCGCCTGGTTCGTGCCGTTGCTGCTGTGCTTCGTGGCCTGGCGCAACCTGCGTGACCCCGACTCCAACGGCCCCGCCGGCCGCCAGGTGATCGGCTGGACCGCTCTGCTCTTCGGCGTCCTGGGCATCGTGCACATCGCCAACGGCTCGCCCGCCCCCGAGCTCGGCGACACCACCCCGCTCCAGCAGGCCGGCGGCGCGATCGGGTTCGTGGTCTCCAAGCTGCTGATGGACCTGCTCAAGTCGGCCTACGTCGTGGTGCCGCTGCTCTCCCTGCTCTCGCTGTTCGGCCTGCTGGTGGTCACCGCGACGCCGGTCTACCAGGTGCCGGCGCGGCTGCGCGCCCTCGGCGAGCGGATCATGGGCCGGACCGTGCCGGAGGAGCCCGAGCCCGAGGCCACGGCCGCTCGCTCGCGCGGTCGCCGTACCGACCTCGACATCGACCCGGAGATGGGCGACCCCGCCTACGACTCCCCGGTGGTGGAGGGCCGCGAGCTCAAGCGCCGCCGGCGCAAGGACTCGGCTGCCGAGACCGACGCCGAGCCCGGCCCGGAGGCCACCGGCCCGGTGGACACCGGCGAGAAGGACGCCCTCGAGCCGCCGCCGCACACCCCGCTGCCCGCCCGGGTGGAACAGCTCTCGCTCTCCGGCGACGTCACCTACTCGCTGCCCGACAGCCAGGTGCTCAAGCCCGGGTCGGTGCACAAGGCGCGCTCCAAGGCCTCCGACGCCGTGGTCGAGCGGCTCACCCAGGTGCTCGAGGAGTTCGAGATCGACGCGCAGGTCACCGGCTACACCCGCGGCCCCACGGTGACCCGCTACATCGTCGAGCTCGGCCCGGCGGTCAAGGTCGAGAAGATCACCGGCATCCAGAAGAACATCTCCTACGCGGTGGCCTCGGCCGACGTGCGGATCCTGAGCCCGATCCCGGGCAAGTCCGCGGTCGGGATCGAGATCCCCAACCTGGACAAGGAGATCGTCTCCCTGGGCGACGTCTTGCGCTCGAACAACGCCCGCAACGACCACCACCCGATGGTGGTGGGACTCGGCAAGGACGTCGAGGGCGGTTTCGTGGTCGCCAACCTGGCCAAGATGCCGCACCTGCTGGTCGCGGGTGCGACCGGCTCGGGCAAGTCCAGCTTCATCAACTCGATGATCACCTCGCTGCTGATGCGCTCCACGCCCGACGAGGTGCGGATGATCATGGTCGACCCCAAGCGGGTCGAGCTGAACGCCTACGAGGGCATCCCGCACCTGATCACCCCGATCATCACCAGCCCCAAGAAGGCCGCGGAGGCGCTGCAGTGGGTCGTGCGCGAGATGGACATGCGCTACGACGACCTGGCCAACTTCGGCTTCCGCCACGTCGACGACTTCAACAAGGCGGTCCGCGCCGGCAAGGTGCAGCTGCCGGCGGGCAGCGAGCGGGTGCTCGCGCCGTACCCCTATCTGTGCGTGATCGTCGACGAGCTCGCCGACCTGATGATGGTCGCCCCGCGCGACGTCGAGGACGCGATCGTGCGGATCACCCAGCTGGCCCGGGCCGCGGGCATCCACCTGGTGCTGGCCACCCAGCGGCCCTCGGTCGACGTCGTGACCGGCCTGATCAAGGCCAACGTGCCCTCACGGTTGGCGTTCGCCACCAGCTCACTGGCCGACAGCCGGGTGATCCTGGACCAGCCGGGGGCCGAGAAGCTGGTCGGCCAGGGCGACGGGCTGTTCTTGCCGATGGGTGCCTCCAAGGCGGTCCGCGTGCAGGGCTCCTGGGTCACCGAGGCGGAGATCGCCCTGGTGGTCGCGCAGTGCAAGCAGCAGCTGGAGCCGAACTACCGCGACGACGTCACCGCGCCGGTCTCGGCCAAGCGCGACCTCGACGACGACATCGGTGACGACATGGACCTCGTCGTGCAGGCGATCGAGCTGGTCGTCTCCACCCAGTTCGGCTCGACCTCGATGCTCCAGCGCAAGCTCCGGGTCGGGTTCGCCAAGGCCGGTCGCCTGATGGACATCTTGGAGAGCCGCGGCATCGTCGGTCCCAGCGAGGGCTCCAAGGCCCGCGACGTGATGATCAAGCCCGACGACCTCGACGACGTGATCGCCAACCTCCAGGGAGACCAGTGATGGGCGTACAGGTCCGCCACAACGCCAGGCTCGCCGCCGCGGTCGGGATCCTCGCCGCGGTCGTCACCGTGGCCTGGTTCTCGCGCGCGCTGCAGACCGGCGGCCTGCTCGACTGGCTGCTGTGCCTGGTCGTGGGCGTCGTCGGGGTGGTGCAGCTGCTGGTCGTGCGCGACAGCCGCGCGCCGCTGATGCTCGCCGACGAGCAGGGCGTCCGGGTCCGTGACGGGGAGACCTGGAGCGGCCTGCCGTGGGAGGACATCGAGCACGTCGAGGTGCTCTCCCGCCCCAAGGGGCCGGCCGGGCTGCTCCGCGACGGCCGGATCGTGCTGCACGCCCAGGAGCTGGGCGAGGAGCCCGGCCGGCCGGCGCAGCGCTACGTCGTACCGCTGGCCGTGACCACGGTGGTGGAGGCCGAGGGGCTCTCCGGCGACCTCGTCGAGGACCTCGGCCTGCTCGCCGCAGGCCGCACGCCCGTGCTCGTGGTGACCCGTTCCAGGGCCGAGCAGCCGGTCGCGTCGCCCGCGGCGGAGCCCGACCGACCGGCGGCGGAGCCCGACGGACTGGCGGGGGAGCCGGGTGCCTCGCCGGTGGAGCAGGGTGCCGCCGTGCCGCAGCCCCAGCCCGAGCCGGAGTTCGAGCCGGAGTTCGAGCCGGTGGACCCCGGTCGCGAGACGATCCCCGCCGCGCGCGCCGACGTGGTCCGTGAGGCGGTGCGGATGCTGCCCGATCCGCCCGCGATCCCGGTGCAGCGCACCTCCGGGGTCCCCGTGGTGGTGGCCCGGATCGACGACGTCACCCACGAGGTGGAGGCCGGCGACCTCGTGCCCGGCTCCGGTCCCCAGCCCGTGATCGGGCCGCTGGTCGCTGCGGCCCGGACCAGGGCCAGGCTGAGCATCGACGAGCTCAGCGAGCGCACCCGGATCCGTCCGCACGTGCTGGAGTGCATCGAGGTCGACGACTTCGAGCCCTGCGGTGGTGACTTCTACGCCCGCGGCCACCTGCGCACGCTGGCCCGCGCCTTCGGCCTCGACGCCGCCGAGCTGGTGGGGGCCTACGACGAGCACTACGCGCACGCCGAGATCGAGGCCCGGCAGGTCTTCGAGGCCGAGCTCGCCTCCGGCATCGGCGGGGGGATGCGGGCGACGTTCTCGGGCCCCCGATGGAGCCTGCTCGCGGCCTGTGTGGTCGCGCTCGCCCTGGTGTGGGGTGCCGCCCGGGTCTTCACCGACACTCCCCAGGAGCTGGTCAGTCCCGCCCCCGAGGTCGTCGACAGCGCAGGCCTGGCCGCGGGGTCGGCGTCGGCTCCGCCGAAGACCACGCTGGCGCCGCTGCGGGTGAGCGCCGTCGTGACCACCCCGCAGGTCGTCGTACGCGACCGGGACGGACGGATCCTGTGGGCCGGCAAGCTCCTCAAGGGACAGCGCCAGCAGGTGATCGGCCTCGCCCCGTTCGAGGTGACCGCCAGCAACGCCGCGGCCGTGAAGGTCTCCCTGCTCGGCAGGTCGCGCGGCGCGGTGGGCCCCTCAGCGGGCGCCGGGAGCCGTACCTTCGGCTGAGCCGGCCGGCGCTCGATTGGGGATGGGTGGGACCTGTCGGTCATACTTCGACTCAACCCATGGACATCGCCGAGCATCCCCCTGCCCCCGAATCCGCCTCGCTGACCACCGTCGCGATGGTGACGCTCGGCTGCGCCCGCAACGACGTCGACTCCGAGGAGCTCGCCGGCCGGCTCGAGGCCGGGGGCTTCCGGCTCGTCGATGACCCCGCCGACGCCGAGACCGTGGTGGTCAACACCTGCGGCTTCGTCGAGGCGGCCAAGAAGGACAGCGTCGACACCCTGCTCGCCGCCGCCGAGCTCAAGGACCCGGCCGGGGCCGGGACGACCCGCGCCGTGGTCGCGGTCGGTTGCCTGGCCGAGCGCTACGGCGCCGACCTGGCCGCCTCGATGCCCGAGGCCGACGCCGTGCTCGGCTTCGACGACTACCCCGACATCGCGGCCCGGCTGCGCTCGGTCCTCGCGGGGGAGCAGCTGCACCCGCACACGCCGACGGACCGCCGCAGGCTGCTGCCGATCTCGCCGGCCGAGCGTGGCGACGTGGTCTCCGCCGGGGCGACGAGCGTGCCCGGGCACGGCCTGGACGAGATCGGTGCCGGCGCCCCGGCGAGCGGTCCCCGCGCCGTACGCCGACGTCTGGACTTCGGCCCGATGGCGCCGCTGAAGCTGGCCTCGGGCTGTGACCGGCGCTGCACGTTCTGCGCGATCCCGTCCTTCCGCGGCTCCTTCGTCTCGCGTCGTCCCTCCGAGGTGCTCGACGAGGCCCGGTGGCTGGCCGCGCAGGGCACCAGGGAGCTGTTCCTGGTCAGCGAGAACTCCACCTCCTACGGCAAGGACCTCGGCGACCTCCGGCTGCTGGAGACCCTCCTGCCCGAGCTCGCGGCCATCGACGGAGTGGAGCGGGTCCGGGTCTCCTACCTGCAGCCGGCCGAGACCCGTCCCGGGCTGGTGACCGCGATCGCGGCCACGCCGGGCGTCGCGCCGTACTTCGACCTCTCCTTCCAGCACGCTGCCAACTCGGTGCTGCGGCGGATGAAGCGCTTCGGCGACCCGGAGTCGTTCCTCGGGCTGCTCGCCCAGGTCCGCGCCCAGGCGCCCACGGCAGGGGTGCGCTCGAACTTCATCGTCGGGTTCCCGGGCGAGACGGCCGAGGAGCTGCAGGTGCTGTGCGACTTCCTGGTCGAGGCAAGGCTGGATGCGATCGGCATCTTCGGCTACTCCGACGAGGACGGCACCGACGCCGAGCGCCTCGAGGGCAAGCTCGACGCCGACGAGATCGGTGAGCGCCTCGAGCACGTCACGGCCCTGAGCGAGGAGCTCACCGCCCAACGGGCCGAGGAGCGGGTCGGTGAGCAGGTCGTGGTGCTGGTCGAGTCCGTCGACGGCGACACGGTCGAGGGCCGAGCCGCGCACCAGGGCCCCGAGGTCGACGGGTCGACCTACCTGGAGGGGCTGTCGGGTGAGGTCCGCGTCGGTGACATGATCGCTGCGACGGTGGTCGCCTCGGAGGGGGTCGACCTGATCGCAGCAGGGGAGGGACGATGAGCCAGGTCGAGCCGGCTGCGAAGGCGGTCAGCAACTGGAACGTCCCCAACGCCCTGACCACCCTGCGGATCGTGATGGTGCCGTTCTTCGGCTGGGCCCTGCTCCACGACGGTGGCTCCGACCTGACCTGGCGCTGGATCGCCTACGCCCTGTTCGTGATCGCGATGATCACCGACAAGGTCGACGGCGACCTGGCCCGCAAGCACAACCTGGTCACGGACTTCGGCAAGATCGCGGACCCGATCGCGGACAAGGCGATCACCGGGATGGCCTTCATCGGCCTGGCCGTGATCCACGACTTCCTGCCCGCCTGGCTGTGGTGGACCGTCACGATCCTGGTGTTGGTGCGTGAGTGGTCGGTCACCTTCGCCCGGCTCTCGATCGCCAAGGACGTGGTGATGCCGGCCAAGCGGAGCGGCAAGGTCAAGACAACCTTCCAGGCCCTCGCGCTGGGTGGCTTCGTCGCGCCGTTCGGGCTCCTCGAGGGCAGCCTCGAGACCCCCGGGCTGGTGTTGTGGTGGCTCGCCACGGTGTGTCTCGCCGGGGCGGTCGTGCTCACGATGACCTCCGGCTTCGAGTTCGCCCGCGACGTCGTCCGCCACCGACGCGGGGACAGCCCGGTCCACTGACCGACCGGCCGCCGGGTCAGTCGCTGCGCTGCCGGTCGCGGTAGGCGCGCACGTTCTCACGGTTGCCGCAGCCGCCCTCGCAGAAGCGACGGGAGCGGTTGCGCGAGAGGTCGACGACGAGGTCGTCGCAGTCCTCCGCGGCACAGGTCTTGAGCCGGTCGAGCTCCCCGGCGCGGATCACGTCCACCATGGCCATCGCCGCCTCGACGGTCATCCGGGTGGCCAGCGGTGCGTCCTGCGGCACCGCGTGGATGTGCCAGCCGATCCCGTCATGGTCGGCGAGCTGGGGCGTCGCCCTGGCCTCGGCGAGCAGCTCGTTGACCAGCGGCACCAGCACGGCCTCGTCGTTCTCCCAGAGGCGGCGCAGCAGCGGACGCAGGTCGCGCACCTGCTGCAGCTCCTCCTCGGTGCCGGCTCGGTCTCCGGACCACAGGTGCTCGTCGAGGAAGCGGACCAGGTCGGCCCGGGAGCGCAGCTGCTCCTCGGACTCCGGGTCCGAGGCGTCGGGGTCGGGCGCGGTGTTGACCAAGGCTGCGGCGGCCACCAAGGCGATCTCGGTGTCATGAGTGAAAGTCATTTTGACTCCTGACGTCGGTCCTTCTAGAGTAACTGGTGTACTTATCTTTTGCTCATGACAGGTGGTGAACGATGTCCCCGAGGTCCACCAGTGCCGGAATCGCTGTAGCGCTGCTGTCCGCGGCGACGTTCGCGACCTCCGGCCCCTTCGCGAAGGCGCTGCTCGAGACCGGCTGGACGCCGGGCTCGGTGGTGTTCCTGCGGATCGCCGGCGCCGCACTGCTGCTGGCGGTCCCGGCCGCGCGCGCCCTCGCCGGGCGCTGGCACCTGCTGTGGCAGTCCTGGCGCCAGGTGGTCGCCTACGGCGTCGCCGCGGTGGCGCTGCCCCAGTTGGCGTTCTTCTACGCCGTGCAGCACCTCTCCGTGGGGGTGGCCCTGCTGTTGGAGTACCTCGGCCTGGTCCTCGTCGTCGCCTGGCAGTGCCTGGCCGCCCGCCGGCTGCCCCTCCCGCCGACCGTCGCCGGCATCGGGCTGGCGCTGACGGGCCTCCTGCTCGTCCTCGACCTGCTGCCCGTGGCCGGCGGAGGCCAGGTGCGGGTCGACGGCGTGGGCGTGCTGTGGGGCCTGCTCGCGGCGCTGGGCCTGGCGTCGTACTTCCTGCTCTCGGGCCACTCCCACGACGCCTCCCTGCCGCCGATGGCGCTGGCCGGCGGCGGGCTGATGGTGGCCGGGGTCGGCTTCGCCGTCCTGGGGTACGCCGGGGTGCTGCCGATGGCCTTTGGCACCGCGGAGGTTGACCTCGCCGGCCTCCAGGCTCCCTGGTGGTTCGCGGTACTGGAGCTCGCCGTCTTCGCGGCGGCCACGGCCTACGTCACCGGCATCGCGGCCGCCCGGGTGCTCGGGGCGAAGCTGGCCTCGTTCGTCGGCCTGTCCGAGGTGATCTTCGCGGTGCTCTTCGCGTGGCTGCTCCTGGGTGAGCTCCCGCGGCCCGTGCAGCTGCTCGGGGGGTTGTTCATCGTGGCCGGGGTGGTCGCGGTGCGCTCCGAGAGCCGGGCGGCGGGCTCAGTCGCCGAGGGACCAGTGCTGGGTTCGACGCCGCTCGGCGAAGACGCCGTAGTGCCGGACCACCCGGTCGAGGACCACCGGCTCGGTGTCGTGGGTGTCCAGGCGCAGCACGCTGCCGTCGCGGCGGTGCACCACCAGCTGCCAGGTGCGCGAGCGGGGGGCGCCGAGGAGGTCGAGCTGGAGCGAGGGGTCGGCGAGGTCGAAGCGCTCCACGCCGCGCGATGAGGTCACCTCGAGCATCGAGCCGTCCAGGCTGACCACCCGGGGGGCGGTCGCCGTCATCACGGCCCAGAGCCCGACGGCCGCGAGCAGCGCAGCGAGGAACAGGTCGCCTCGGGCCTCGGCGCCCTCGTCGAAGAGCTGCCGCCCGGTCCACCCGGTCGCCGCGGCGGCCGCGACGAGCGCGACGCTCGCGAGCACGCGGAACCGGCTGCGGCGGCGCCAGTGGGCCGTGGGCGGGATGACGTGCTCCGGCCCGGGTCCACCCTCGTCCCGAGCAGGCTCGGAACCTTGGCGCTCGCGCATTGTCGCTCCCCAGGCCGCGCGCGGTGGGCACCGCTCGCCGAATTGTGGTCAATTGTACGTTCTGTTAGTCGGCCGCGTTCAGCAAATGGATCGCCGCCCCCACCAGGGTGAGGTGCGAGAAGGCCTGCGGGAAGTTGCCGACCATCCGGTGCCCGACCGGGTCGTACTCCTCGCTGAGCAGGCCGACGTCGTTGGTCAGCGCCACCAGGCGCTCCATCAGGGCGGTGGCCTCGCTGGTCCGCCCGGCGAGGGCGTAGGCCGAGACCAGCCAGAACGAGCACGCCAGGAACGGGTGCTCCTCGCCCTGGAGGCCGTCGACCCCCGAGGCGGTGCGGTAGCGCAGCAGCAGCCCGTCTCGCATCAGGTCCTCCTCGACCGCCGCGATCGTGCCCAGCATCATCGGGTCGTCACCTGGCAGGAAGCCCACGTGCGGGAGCACCAGCAACGAGGCGTCGACCTCGTCGGTGTCGTAGTGCTGCACGAAGGTGTTGCGCTCGCGGTCGAAGCCACGCTCGAGGATCTCGGCCCGGACCTCGTCCCGGATCCGGCGCCAGTCCTCCACCCGGCCCTTCAGCCCGTGCTGCTCGACCCCCTCGATCGCGCGGTCGAAGGCCGCCCAGACCATCACCCGGCTGTGGGTGAAGTGCCGCTGCGGGCCACGGATCTCCCAGATGCCGTGGTCGGGCTGGTGCCAGTTCTTGGCCAGCTCGTTGACGAGCGCACGTTGCAGGCTCCAGCTGTCCTTGGTCTCACGCAGCCCGTCGTTGCGGGCCGCGGACAAGGCACACATGACCTCGCCGAGCACGTCGGTCTGGCGCTGGTCGACGGCCCCGTTGCCGATCCGGACCGGGAGGGACCCGGCATACCCCGAGAGGTGGTCCAGCTCCTGCTCCGGCAGGTTGCGGCCGCCGTCGACGGTGTACATCACCTGCATGTCGGCCGGGTCGCCGGCGATGGCTCGGAGCAGCCAGTTGCGCCAGTGCTCGGCCGAGCCGGGACGGCCGGCCGCGATCAGCGCCTCCAGGGTCAGGGCGGCGTCGCGCAGCCAGCAGTAGCGGTAGTCCCAGTTGCGCTCACCACCGAAGGTCTCCGGCAGCGAGGTGGTGGGAGCCGCGACGATGCCACCGGTGTCGACGTGGGTGAGCCCACGCAACGTGACCAGGCTGCGCACGACCTCGCGGCGCCACTGGCCCTGGTAGCGGCAGTCGTCGGCCCACTGCTGCTGCTCCTTCAGGGTGTAGGCGATCCGCTGGTCGAGGTCGAGGAGCTCGGGAACGTCGCGGTAGGACGGCACCCAGGTCAAGGTGAAGTCGAGGACCTCACCGCTCTCGACCTCGAAGATCTCCTCGTGGTGTCCGTCCACGGCAGGTGGGAGTCGCGGGCCCGTGAGCACGAGCTTGTCGGGCCCGGCGGTCGCGATGATCACCGGGACGCCGTCGACCTTCTCGCGGTGCACCCAGGGCCGGACCTTGCCGTAGTCGAAGCGCACCAGCCAGCTGTGTCGCACCCGGACGGTGCCACGCAGACCCTCGACGCGACGTACGAGGTCGGCCCGCCGCTCCCCGGTCGGCATCAGGTCGGTGACCCGGATCTCGCCGTGCTCGGTGGTGTAGGTCGTCTCCAGGACCGCGGTGTCCTCGACGTAGCGTCTGCGTGCGGTGTGCTCCTCGTCGGGTCCGATCAGCCAGTGGCCGTTGTCGGGCTCACCGACCAGGGCGGCGAAGCACGCGGGGGAGTCGAAGCGCGGCAGGCACAGCCAGTCCAGCGATCCGTCGATCCCGATCAGGGCGGCGGTGTGGCCGTCGCCGATGGCGGCATAGTCCTCGATCGGCAGTGGCATGGAAGGCAGGCTAGCGACCCCGCGGGTGCTCAGCGGCTGAACCTCGCCTCCCGGAGCGCGCGCAGGCGCCCGGCGACCTCCTGGTGGTGCTCGACCACCGGGTGCAGCTCGGCCGAGCGCACCGTGGGCTCACCCAGCACCAGGCAGGAGCCGTCGGCGCGTTCGAGCTCCAGTGCCCACGACGGCGTCGCGACCTCGCCGATGATCCGCACCCGCAGGTAGGGCGAGGCAAGGTGGAAGGTCTCCGAGCGACGTCCCCGGCGCACCACCAGCTGCCCGTCGAGAAGGTCCACGACGACCGGCGGGGTGGCGGCGAGCAGGGTCCAGACGGCGGCGAGGCCGATGCAGCTCAGCGCGAGCAGGTCCACCCGGCCGTTGAGCGGAGTGGTCGCGACCAGCAGGCCGCTCCAGGCGGTGAGGAGGAGCAGGCCCACCAACGCCAGCCGGAGCAGCCGCCGCGGCCACCCGGCGCTGCTCCAGCGCGCGCGCTGGAGTCAGCGAGGCTGGCGCGGTGACCGCGCTCGAGCCCGGGGTGGCCTGACTGGGCTCGAACGGCTCCGGCTCGGGCTCGAGGTCGTCGTGGGTCGGCGCCGACTGCTCGGGCAGCCGGATCATCCGGTGCCTGCCGGGCTGGGCGACCGGCGCCGTCCACGGCGTCCGGCGCTCCTCGATCGGTGTCTGTGCCTGCTGATCCCTCATCGTCCCTCCCCGGACTGGTCGGTTGCTCGAATCCGAGTCTTGTCCGACATAGCTTTCAAGTCAGACAGACGCTGACAATCGGTTCTCCTGGTGTAGACCGGGAGGAACTACCCGGTTGCGGTCCGACATCGGTGCCCTCGCGCAGGACCGCGCGCGGGTTCGCTAGCGTCGTCTCGTGACCCAGTCCGCCCCCGGCACCAGCGCGCGCGAGCTGGCCCACGCGGTGCACGTGGCCCTGAGCGGCCGCGGCGAGACCGTGGGGTGTGCGGAGTCGCTCACCGGCGGCGAGCTCGCTGCCCTGCTCAGCGCGACACCGGGTGCCTCGGCCACCTTCAGCGGGGCCGTGGTCTGCTATGCGAGCCGGGTCAAACGCCAGGTCCTCGGTGTCACCGCGGAGCTCGTCGTCTCCGCGGAGGCAGCAGAGCAGCTGGCCGCGTCGGTGCGATCCCTGCTGCAGGTCGACTGGGCCCTCTCGAGCACGGGTGTCGCCGGGCCGGAGGAGCAGGAGGGCCGTCCCGTGGGAACAGTCCACCTCGGACTCGCCGGGCCCGGCGGCGTCCGGTCCGTCGAGCTCCGGCTCGCCGGGACCCGGGAGCAGATCCGCGCCGCCACCTGTCACGACGCCCTCTCGCTGCTGCTCGGGGAGGTCCGCGATGGCTGAGGACGCCTCCGAGCTGGTCCGCCTCGCCGACCTGCTGTACGCCGGCCCCGCCGAGGACTTCACCGAGGCGCGCAACCGGGCCGCCAAGGACGCGGGCGCGGCCGGTGAGAAGTCGCTGGCGGCGGCGCTGAAGAAGCTGAAGAAGCCCTCGACCGCAGCGTGGGCGGTGAACCTCCTGGTGCGCCGGGAGGCCGAGCAGATCGCCTCGGTGCTCGAGCTCGCCGAGTCGTTGCGCGCAGCGGCCGAGGCGCTCGACGGTGACCAGCTCCGCGCGCTGACCCGCCAGCGACGGCAGTTGACCAGCGCGCTGGCCACCTCGGCCCGGTCGCTGGCCCGCGAGGCCGGCGTACGCCTGACCGGGCCGGTGGTCGACCAGGTCGAGGGGATGCTCAACGCAGCGATGCTCGACCCGGTCGCCGCCCAGGTGGTGCGCACCGGTCGGATGCTGACGGCGTTCACCTCCACGGGCCTCGGGGAGCTCGACCTCGCCTCCGTCGTGGCCGTGCCGGAGGAGCTGGAGGTCGCCGCCACCCCCGTCGAGGGCGCCGAGGCGCCGCCACCGGTCGAGCTGCACGTCGTACGTGACAGCGGCGCCGCGCTCGCCGCCGCCGAGGAGGCGGTCGCCGAGGCCGAGGCACAGGTCGCCGAGGCCGAGGCGGAGCTGGCCGAGGTGGAGGAGGCGGTCAGCGCCCTCGACGCCCGCCGGCTGCAGCTCCAGGGCGAGGCCGACGAGCTGAGACGCCGGTTGGCGGCGATCGACGACGAGGCCGACCAGGTCGAGGAGGAGCGCGAGGAGGCCGAGGACGCCCGCCACGACGCCCGGGCCGTGCTCGAGGAGGCCCGTCAGGCCCGGGCTGCGGCCGAGCGTGCCCGGGACCGGTTGCGGGACTGAGAGTCCGGGATTGGTGAGGTCCGGTTGCGGTCGGACCGCGGCAAGTCGCCGGTACCGATCGGTCGCGCCTACGGTGGGCAGATGGGCGAGACGACCGGCTCCGGACCCCCGTCACAGACCGACCTGCTGCTGCGCTACCTGCAGAGCGAGCGCGACCACCTCGTCGGCACCTTGGACGGGCTCAGCGAGTACGACGTCCGTCGGCCGATGACGCCGACCGGCACCAGCCTGCTGGGACTGGTCAAGCACGTCCTCACCGTCGAGCTCGGCTACCTCACCGAGTGCCCCGGGCGTCCCACGGGGATCGAGCTGCCGTGGGACGCCGAGGCGGCCTACGCCGACGGAGCGGACATGTGGGCCACGGCCGAGGAGTCGCGCGAGTGGCTGCTCGACCTCTACCGCCGTTCCTGGGCGCTCGGCGACTCCTCGGTCCGCGAGCTGGGCCTGGACGCGCCGGCCAGCGTGCCGTGGTGGCCAGAGCACCGCCGCGAGACCACGCTGGGCCACCTGGTGGTGCACATGCTCGCGGAGACCGCGCACCACGCCGGTCACGCCGACATCATCCGCGAGACGATCGACGGGCGCGCCGGGAGCGACCGCGACGAGATCGGTGGCGACGCCTGGTGGCAGGCCCTCGTCGATCGGATCCAGGCCGCCGCGGACTCCCACCGGCCGTGACGGCGTACGACCGCACCCTGAGGTCCCCGCGCAACGTCATGCGACCTGGCTCTCGCAGCGACCAGTTCGGATGACGTCCGCCTCGAGAAGAGGGGAACGCCTGCTACTCGGCCCAGTCCTTGGCGCGCTCGACACCCTTGGTCCACAGGGCGTACGCCGAGTCGGTGCGCTGCCGGACCTCCTCGGAGTCGCGCGGCTCGAACTGCTCGTCCAGCTTCCAGGTCTCGCGCAGGTCCTCGGTGGAGTCCCACACACCGGTGCCCAGGCCGGCCATGAAGGCGGCTCCGAGGGCGGTGGTCTCCACGATCTGCGGTCGCCGCACCGGTACGCCGAGCAGGTCGGCCTGGAGCTGGCAGAGCAGGTCGTTGGCCGCCGCCCCGCCGTCGACCATCAGCGAGGTCAGCCGGGTCGGCATCGTGTCGGTGACGTCGCGCACCTCGAAGGTGATCGCCTCCAGGGTCGCGCGCACGATGTGCGCCCGGGTCGTGCCCCGGGTGATGCCCAGGATCGCGCCACGCGCCTGCGGGTCCCAGTGGGGCGCGCCGAGGCCGGTCAGCGCCGGCACGAACACGACCCCGTCGGTGGTGTCCACCGTGGCCGCGATCGCCGCGGTCTCGGCCGCGGAGCCGACGATCTGCAGACCGTCGCGCAGCCACTGCACGGCGGCCCCGGTCACGAAGATCGCACCCTCGAGCGCATAGGTGGTCTCACCAGCCGGGGACCGCCAGGCCGCCGTGGAGAGCAGCCCGGCGTCCGAGCGCACCACCTCCGAGCCGGTGTTGGTCAAGATGAACGACCCGGTGCCGTAGGTGCACTTGGAGTCGCCCTCGTCGAAGCAGGTCTGCCCGAACAGGGCGGACTGCTGGTCGCCGGCGATGCCGCCGATCGGCAGGTCGAGGTCGAGGAAGCTCTTGGGGTCGGTGCGGGCGAGGTCGCCCCAGTTGGGCACCACCTCGGGAAGTGCGTCCATCGGCACGCCGAAGAGGTCGCACAGCTCCTGGGACCACTCGCCGGCCTCGAGGTCGAACAGCAGGGTGCGGCAGGCGTTGGAGACGTCGGTGACGTGCCAGGTCCCGCGCGTCATCCGCGCGACGAGGTAGGAGTCGACGGTGCCGATCGCGTAGCGGCCCTGCCCGACCAGCGCCCAGGTGTTCGGCTCGTTCTCGGCAAGCCAGACCAGCTTGGTGCCGGAGAAGTAGGGGTCCAGGCGCAGCCCGGTCAGCTCGCTGACGCGGTCCTCGTGCCCCTCCTCGCGCATCCGCCGGCAGATCTCGGAGGTACGCCGGTCCTGCCACACGATCGCTCGCCGCGGCGAGCCGAGGGTCTCGCGGTCCCAGAGCAGCACGGTCTCGCGCTGGTTGGTGATCCCGATCCCGGCCAGGTCGCCGGGGGAGCCGTCCCAGTCGTTGAGGCAGTCCTGGGTCGCCTCCAGGGTGGCCTGCCAGATCTCCTCCGGCGCGTGCTCGACCCAGCCCGGCTTGGGGAAGTGCTGCCTGAACTCCTGATAGCCGCGGGCGGCGATCAGCCCCTCCGCGGTCACCACCAGGGCGGTGACCCCCGTCGTACCCGCGTCGACGGCGAGGATGGCCGTGCCGGCTTTCGCTGCGCTCATGCCTGGCATCTTGGCAGGTACGGCGGGTGCACCGCGATCCTGACGACTACTTCTCGGCCGCCTTGACGAGCAGGCGCCGGGTCGAGGGCGAGACCTTGCGCGAGGTCGCGGAGAAGGTGTCGGTGACGTTGGCCCGCGGGTTCCAGCAGCGGGCGTAGGCCTCCAGACGGGAGGCGTTGTCAGCGGAGAGGTCGGAGGCGTTCGAGAGCACGATCCAGGCGTCGTCGTCGGCGGGGCCGGAGTAGATGGCGAGCCCGTCGGTGGTGTCGTCGAAGGCCCCGCCACCGGTGACCTGGCTGCCTGCGGGGCACACGGCGACGGCCACGACCGCGTCGGCGGTCCCGTCACCGTCGAAGTCGAAGGCGGTGCCCGTCGCGATCGAGGTCCCGATCCGGACCACGCGGGCCAGCGACGCCGAGTCCACGCCGTCGACGAGGTCGGCGTTGAGGTTGGGCACCTTGGTGTTGCGATTGACCCGCAGCGACGGCTGTCCGGCCTTGGAGCTCAGCGAGAGCGCCGTGCCCTTGGCGTTGGTCAGCGTGGTCGTGGTGGTGGCCTTGTTGCTGCGGCCGATCAGGAACGTGCCACCGGTGGCGGCGTACGCCGTGCCGGTGCCGAGGACGAGTGCGACGACGACGCCGGCGGCGAAGGCTGAGGTGCTGCGAACGGACATGGTGTGTTTCCCCCGACATACGTGGTGTGGGCGCCGCGGCGGGCGCCCGGCCGGTGAAGAGTAGGGGACGGCAGCGCCTCGGGGGGCGAGATCTGCGGAAATCGTGGGCCGTGTCCCCTCCCGATCTCCGGCACGATCTCACCCGGGGGTGGACTCTCGGCGCGCTTCGCGATTGGATCTGAACGATCCAATTTCTGCGGTGAGGGAGAGAACATGCGCGTCGGAGTGCTGACCGGTGGCGGCGACTGCCCGGGGCTGAACGCGGTGATCCGTGCCGTCGTCCGCAAGGGCGTCAAGGAGTACGGCATGGAGTTCGTCGGCTTCCGCGACGGCTGGAAAGGTCCGCTGGAGGGACTGACCACCGAGCTGGGCGTCGCCCAGGTCCGCGGCATCCTGCCGCGCGGCGGCACCATCCTGGGCTCCTCACGGACCAACCCGTTCAAGATCGACGGCGGCGTCGAGCAGATCAAGGCCAACCTCGCCGACCTCGGGGTCGAGGCGCTGATCGCCATCGGGGGCGAGGACACCCTCGGCGTGGCGACCAAGCTGCACGACCTCGGGGTCAACGTGGTCGGGGTGCCGAAGACGATCGACAACGACCTCAACGCGACCGACTTCACCTTCGGCTTCGACACGGCCGTGAACATCGCGATGGAGGCGATCGACCGGCTGCACACCACCGCCGAGTCGCACCACCGGGTGCTGGTGGTCGAGGTGATGGGCCGGCACGCCGGCTGGATCGCGCTGCACGCCGGCATCGCCGGTGGTGCCAACGTGGTGCTGATCCCCGAGCAGCCCTTCGACATCGACGTGGTCTGCGCCCACGTGGAGAACCGCTTCAAGACCCAGTACGCGCCGATCATCGTGGTCTCCGAGGGCGCAGTCCCCGTCGAGGGCGGGGACATGACGCTGGTCTCGGGGGAGAAGGACGCCTTCGGCCACGTGCGCCTCGGCGGCATCGGCGACCGTCTCGCCAGTGAGATCGAGCACCGCACCGGCAAGGAGTCGCGGGCCGTCGTACTCGGTCACGTGCAGCGTGGTGGCACCCCCACCGCCTTCGACCGCTGGCTGGCGACGCGGTTCGGCCTGCACGCGGTCGAGTCCGTCCACGACGGTGACTTCGGCAAGATGATGGCGCTGCGCGGCACCCGGATCGAGCGGGTGCCCCTGATCGAGGGCACCGGCGAGCTCAAGCTGGTCGACCCGCAGGAGTACGCCGAGGCCGAGGTGTTCTTCGGCTGACCCCACCGGCCCGGCACTCGCGGTGACCCTGGTGCTGGTCGTCTGTCCCCCCGTGCGCCACGATGTCCCCACCACTCGGACTGGAGGCGCAGATGTCGGCGACGACCGCGGAGCAAGACACCGGCAACGAACCCGGCGACCTCAAGCGGGTGATGGGACCGCGACTGCTGTTGCTGTTCATCGTCGGCGACATCCTCGGTGCCGGCATCTACGCCGTGACCGGCGAGATGGCCGCCGAGGTGGGCGGGATCGTGTGGTTGCCGTTCCTGGTGGCCTTCGCGGTGGCCACCTTGACGGCGATGTCCTACATCGAGCTGGTCTCCAAGCATCCTCGGGCCGCCGGGGCGGCGCTCTACGCGCACAAGGCCTTCGGGATCCACTTCGTCACCTTCCTGGTGGCCTTCGCCGTGATCGCCTCGGGGATCACCAGCGCGTCCACCTCCTCCAACCTGCTCGCCACCAACCTGCTCGCCGGACTCGACGGGATCGGCATCTCGGTCCCCGGCGGTGACGGCGCCGTGCTCGCAGTGGCCCTGGGGTTCATGGTGGTGCTGGCGGCGGTGAACCTGCGCGGGGTGGGCGAGAGCGTCAAGTTCAACGTGGTGCTCACCCTGATCGAGATCGCCGCGCTGGTGATCGTGATCGCGATCGGCTTCTATGTGATGGCCCAGGGTGACTCCGACATCGGCCGGGTCGTGGTGTTCAGCTCCTCGGGGGAGCGGGGGCTCTTCGGCGCAGTGACCGTGGCCACCGCGATCGCGTTCTTCGCCATGGTCGGCTTCGAGGACTCGGTGAACATGGTCGAGGAGACCAAGGACCCCGTCAGGACCTTCCCGCGCGCGATGCTGACCGGGCTCGGGATCGCGCTGGTCTGCTACGTGCTGGTGGCGATCTCGGTGATCGCGGTGATTCCCGAGGGCCGGATCGAGAGCGTGGCCGAGGAGGAGGGGAAGATCCTGCTCGAGGTCGTCAGGACCGGGGCCCCGGGCATCCCGATCGACAAGCTGTTCCCTTTCCTGACCGTCGTGGCGGTCGCCAACACGGCGCTGATCAACATGCTGATGGCGAGCCGGCTGCTCTACGGCATGGCCCGGCAGGGCGTGCTGCCACCGCAGCTGGGCAAGGTGCTGCCGGGTCGTCGTACGCCGTGGGCCGGCATCGCCTTCTCGACCGCCATGGCGCTCGGCCTGATCGTCGTGGTCACCGAGCTCGCGCAGAGCAGCGTGATCACCGCCCTCTCGGGGACCACCGGCCTGCTGTTGCTGTGCGTGTTCGCGGTCGTCAACGTGGCCTGCCTGGTGCTGCGCGGCTCGGACGGCCGCGAGGGCGCCTTCCGGGCACCCGCGGCCGTGCCCGTCATCGGAGCCGTCGCCTGCCTGTTCCTCGCCGGGCCGTGGGCGCGCGACCGGGACGACTGGATCCAGTACCAGATCGCCGGCGGCCTGCTGGTGATCGGCGTCGGCCTGTGGCTGCTCACCTGGATCCTCAACAAGGTCACCGGGGCCGACTCCAGCCGCTTCGACGACGTCGAGAAGATCGAGGCCTGACCGGGCGCGCGGAGACTCGCGCCCCGGGTCGTAGGCTTGGGGAGTGTCAGCACGCATTCCCGACCTCGCCTCCCTGCATGCCATGGGCCCCGCCCAGCAGCCGTCCTACCCCGACCCCGCCGCCGTCGACGCGGCCGTGGAGCGGCTGCGCCGGATGCCGCCCCTGGTCTTCGCCGGTGAGTGCGACGAGCTGAAGGCCAAGCTGGGCGCCGTCGCCCGCGGCGAGGCGTTCCTGCTCCAGGGCGGCGACTGCGCGGAGACCCTGGCCGGCGTGACGGCCGACAACACCCGCAACAAGCTCCGGGTGCTGCTGCAGATGGCCGTGGTGCTCACCTACGCCGCCTCGGTCCCGGTGGTCAAGCTCGGCCGCCTCGCCGGTCAGTACGCCAAGCCGCGTTCCTCCGACCTCGAGACCCGCGGCGGCGTCACCCTCCCGGCGTACCGCGGCGACGCCGTCAACGGCTTCGACTTCACCCCCGAGTCGCGGGTGCCCGATCCGCAGCGCCTCGTCGACGTCTACAACGCCTCGGCCGCGACGCTGAACCTCGTGCGCGCGTTCGTCACCGGCGGGTACGCCGACCTGCGGCAGGTGCACACCTGGAACACCGACTTCGTGCTCGGCTCCTCGGTCGGCCGCCGCTACGAGCAGGTGGCCGCCGAGATCGACCGCGCCCTGACCTTCATGAAGGCCATCGGCGCCGACCCCGACGAGTTCCACCGGGTCGACTTCCACTCCAGCCACGAGGCGCTGATCCTGGAGTACGAGCACGCGATGACCCGCATCGACAGCCGCACCCAGGAGCCGTACGACGTCTCCAGCCACTTCCTGTGGATCGGCGAGCGCACCCGCCAGCTCGACGGCGCCCACGTGGAGCTGCTCAGCCACATCAAGAACCCGATCGGCGTCAAGCTCGGCCCGACGACCACCCCCGACGACGCGATCGCCCTGGCCAGCCGGCTCAACCCGGCCAACGAGCCCGGCCGGCTGACGTTCATCACCCGGATGGGGGCCGGCAAGATCCGCGACCGCCTCCCCAACCTGCTGGAGAAGGTCCACGCCGCGGGCGTCGAGGCGGCCTGGGTCTGCGACCCCATGCACGGCAACACCTTCGAGGCGTCCTCGGGCTACAAGACCCGGCGCTTCGACGACGTGATCGAGGAGGTCCAGGGCTTCTTCGACGTACACCGTGCCGTGGGCACCTGGCCCGGCGGCCTGCACGTCGAGCTCACCGGCGACGACGTCACCGAGTGCGTCGGCGGGGGCGAGGAGCTGCTGGAGTCCGACCTCTCCGACCGCTACGAGTCCGTCTGCGACCCCCGGCTCAACCGGGTGCAGTCGCTGGAGCTCTCGTTCCTGGTCGCCGAGATGCTCCGCAAGGCCTGACCCGCGTGGCCCGGGTCTACGAGCTCAGCGGCGACCACCTGGAGTTCTGGCGCGAGCGGCACCTGTGCACCGTGACCACGCTGCGGCGCGACGGTTCCCCGCACGTCGTACCGATGGGAATCGTGCTCGACGGCCTGGTCGCGTGGGGGATCACCTCGGGGTCCTCGCAGAAGGTGGCCAACCTCCGCGCGGGCGGCGACCCGAGGGTCGCGGTGTGCCAGGTCGACGGCGGCCGGTGGTCCACCATCGAGGGGGTCGCCGAGGTGCGCGACGACGCCGACTCCGTCGCCGAGGCCGTACGCCGCTACGCCGAGCGCTACCGCCAGCCCCGGGAGAACCCGCAGCGGGTGGCCCTGCGGATCACGATCACCAGCGCCATCGGCAACGTCTGAGCACTCGCTGTCGCCACTCGCTCGTGCGAGGCTGGGGCGATGGCCTATGACGAAGACCTTGCCGATCGGATCCGCGAGGCGATCCAGGACCACGACGGCGTGCGCGAGAAGAAGATGTTCGGCGGCCTCGCCTTCCTGGTCCAGGGCCACATGGCGGTCGCTGCGAGCGGGCAGGGCGGACTGATGGTGCGCATCGACCCCGCCGAGAGCGACGCGCTGGTGGCCCACGACGGCGTCGAGCGCTTCGAGATGCACGGCCGGGCCATGAGCGGCTGGTTGCGCGTCGAGCAGTCCGCCACCGGCACCGACGAGCAGCTCGCCGGCTGGGTGGCCAGGGGCGTCGCGTTCGTGGCGACGCTGCCGCCGAAGTGACCGTCCCGGCCCACAGGCACCGCCCCACCCCTACCGAGCTTGTCGTGACCGCGTGATAGGCAGAAGGGGTGACTGACTCGGACTCCTCGAAACCCTTCCACGACCTCGACGCCTACATCGACCTCCCGCGCGGCTCCGGCCTGGCGCTGTCCCCGGACGGCAGCCGGCTGGTCACCTCGGTGCAGACGCTGAACCCCGAGCGCACCAAGTGGGTGACCGCCCTGTGGGAGGTCGACCCTGCCGGTGAGGCTCCCGCGCGACGGCTGACCCGCAGTGCCAAGGGCGAGGGCGGCGCGACCTTCCTGCCCGACGGCTCGTTGCTGTTCACCTCCGCGCGGCCGAACCCCGACGCCGGCAAGGACGAGGACGACGAGTCCGCGCTGCTGTGGCTGCTGCCCGTCGGCGGCGGCGAGGCCCGGGTGGTCGGCTCGCGTCCCGGGGGAGTGGACGACGTCCGCGTCGCCGCCGATGCCGGCACGGTGGTGCTCTCCGCCGGCACCCACCCCAGCTCGCAGACCGAGGAGGCGGAGAAGGAGAAGCGCAAGCAGCGCAAGGACAAGTCGGTCTCGGCGATCCTGCACGAGAGCGTGCCGGTGCGGTTCTGGGACCACGACCTCGGGCCCGCGTCGCCGCGGCTCTTCGCCGGCCCCCCGCCCGAGGCGGCGGCGGACCGCCGGATCGAGCTCACCGACCTGACCCCGCGGCCGGGTCGGGCGCTGTGGGAGGTCGCCTTCGACGTCAGCCCCGACGGCAGCACGGTCGCCACCACCTGGGTCGTGCCGGAGCGCGGCGGCGCCCGCACCTGCCTGGCGCTGGTCGACGTGGCGACGGGGGAGCTCCGGATCGTGCTCGACGACCCCGAGCAGGAGTACGGCAGCCCGGTGTTCAGCCCCGACGGGACCCACGTCGCCGTCGTGGTGGAAATGCGCACCACGCCGCAGGACCCGGGTGACCTGCGGCTGGCGGTGCTCTCGGTCGCGGACGGCACCCTGCGCGACCTCAGCGGCGACTGGGACCACTGGCCGGCCGGACCGGCCCGGTGGACGCCGGACGGCTCCGCGCTGATCGTGGTCGCAGACGAGGACGGCCGTGCGCCGGTCTTCCGGGTCGAGGTGGACAGCGGTCGGTTCACCCGGTTGACCTCCGACGACTTCGCCTACTCCGACGTCCAGGTCTCCCCGGACGGGCAGCACGTCTACGCCATGCGCACGTCGTACGCCGAGCCGGCGCGTCCCGCGCGGCTGGACGCGAGCACGCCCGACCAGCGGTCGGTGGCCCTGCGCGGTCCCGCCGAGCCGCCCGCGCTTCCGGGCACGCTCCTCGACGTCGAGGCCACCGCTGAGGACGGCACCCGCGTGCGGTCGTGGCTGGTGCTGCCCGAGGGTGCCTGCGCCGATAGCCCGGCGCCGCTGCTGCTGTGGATCCACGGTGGCCCGCTGAGCTCGTGGAACGCCTGGTCGTGGCGCTGGAACCCGTGGCTCGCCGCGGCGCAGGGGTACGCCGTACTGCTGCCCGACCCGGCGCTCTCGACCGGCTACGGGCTGGACTTCGTCGCCCGCGGCTGGGGGCACTGGGGGCAGGCGCCGTACACCGACCTGATCGCCGCGACCGATGCCGCCGTGGCACGCGATGACATCGACGGCACCCGGACCGCCGCGATGGGCGGCTCGTTCGGCGGCTACATGGCCAACTGGGTGGCTGGCCACACCGACCGTTTCGACGCGATCGTGACGCACGCGAGCCTGTGGGCGCTGGACCAGTTCGGGCCGACCACCGACGCGCCGTGGTACTGGGCGCGCGAGATGACCGCGGAGATGGAGGCGGCGAACTCACCGCACCGCTTCGTCGAGGACATCGTCACCCCGATGCTGGTGATCCACGGCGACAAGGACTACCGCGTGCCGATCGGGGAGGGCCTGCGGCTGTGGGCCGAGCTCGCCGCGCAGGCCGAGGGCGAGGACGGCCAGATGCCGCACAAGTTCCTCTACTTCCCCGACGAGAACCACTGGGTGCTCACCCCGCAGCACGCCAAGGTCTGGTACCAGACGGTGCTGGCCTTCCTGGACCACCAGGTGCTCGGCAAGGACTGGCAGACCCCGGAGCTGCTGCAGTGACCCCTAGGCTCGCCGCATGATCGACCTGCGCTCGGACACCATCACCCGTCCCGGACCCGGCATGCGCCGGGCGATGGCCGAGGCCGAGGTCGGTGACGATGTCTACTCCGAGGACCCGACCGTCACCGAGCTCCAGGTGCGGGTCGCGGGGCTCTTCGGCCACGAGGCGGCGTTGTTCACGCCCACTGGGTCGATGGCCAACGTCCTCGCCCTCGCTGCCCTGGTCGGTCCGGGTGAGGAGGTGCTGTGCGAGTCACGCGCCCACATCGTGCGCGCCGAGCTGGGTGCGCACGGGGCGTTCACCGGCCTGACCTCGCGGACGTGGGTCGACGAGCAGGGCCAGGTCGACCTCGCGGCGATCAGGAGCATGCACGCGCCCGACATGGGCCCGTTCTTCGTGCGCACCCGGGCGGTCTCGGTGGAGAACACCCACAACTTCGCCGGCGGGACGGTGCTGCCGCTGGCAGACCTGCAGGACCTGCGTGGCCTGGCCGACGAGCTGGGCGTCGCGGTGCACATGGACGGCGCCCGGATCTGGAACGCCCATGTGGCGCACGGGGTCCCGTTGGCGGCGTACGGCGCGGTCGCGGACACGATGGCGGTCTGTCTCTCCAAGGGCCTCGGCGCCCCGATCGGGTCGTTGATGCTGGGCTCGTCCGCGCAGATCGACCAGGCGCGGGTGCGCCGCAAGCGGATGGGCGGCGGCATGCGCCAGGTCGGCGTGCTCGCCGCGGCGGGGCTCTACGCGCTCGACCACCACATCGAGCGTCTCGCCGAGGACCACGAGCACGCGCGCCTGCTCGCCGAGGCCTGCGGCGCCGACCCCGCGCTGACCGAGACCAACATCGTGGTCGTCGAGGTGCCCGACGCCCGCGCCGTCGTTGACGCGGCCCGCTCCGAGGGCGTGCTCCTCGGGGCGGTGGGGCCGACCCGCGTCCGGATGCTGACCCACCTCGACCTCAGCCGTGAGGATGCCGACCGCGCGGCCGTGGTGCTCGCCAAGGTGCTGGCCGGGCTGGGCTGAGCCTGGCGTGTCGACCCCGGGGGGTGCCTTTGCGTGGTCCGCGTGGTCGGTTTCCCAGGTTAAGAACCCAGATTGCCTCTTCACACACCGTGCGTGGTGTGTGAAGAGGCAGATTGCCGTGCGAAGAGCGTTCTGGCCTGGCACCGCCGGAGTGATTGCTGTGTGAAGAGGCAGATTGATCTCTTAACCTGGGAAACCGGTCAGCCGCGACGCTGGGAAACCGGTCAGCCGCCACGCTGGGAAGCCGGTCAGCCGCGACGCTGGGAAACCGGTCAGCCGCGACGCTGGGAAACCGGTCAGCCGCCACGCTGGCCCGACTCTCAGCCCCGGCCGACCACCGGGGGGAGGACCCGCACCGCCTGGGCCAGCGCGCGCAGCTCGGCGCCGAACAACGCCTGCGGACCGTCACAGAGTGCGTGCTCGGGGTCGGGGTGGACATCGACGATGACACCGTCTGCGCCGACGGCGATGGCAGCGCGGGCGAGGGGTACGACGAGGTCGCGGCGCCCGCCCGCGTGCGAGGGGTCCACGATGATCGGCAGGTGGCTGATCGCCTGGACGACGGGGACCGCGGAGATGTCCAGGGTGTTGCGCGTGCTCGGCTCGAAGGTGCGGATGCCGCGTTCGCAGAGCACCACGTCGAGGTTGCCGCGCTGGGCGACGTACTCCGCGGCCATCAGCCACTCCTCGATCGTCGCGGTCATGCCGCGCTTGAGCAGCACCGGCTTGCCACACTGCCCGACGGCCTGCAGCAACCCGAAGTTGGCCATGTTGCGGGTGCCGATCTGCAGCATGTCGGCGTGCTCGGCGACCACCTCCACGTCGCGGGCGTCGACGATCTCGGTCACGACCGGCAGCCCGGTGGCCTCACGCACGTCGGCGAGGATCTCCAGGCCCTTCACACCGAGCCCCTGGAAGGCGTACGGCGAGGTGCGCGGCTTGAACGCGCCGCCACGCAGCAAGGTGGCCCCGGCGGCCTTGGCCATCTCGGCCGCCTCGAGGGTCTGCTGTGCCGACTCGACCGCGCACGGACCGGCGATGAAGGCGAAGGTGTCCGGGCCGATCGCGGCGACCTTGCCGGGTGGGCCGACGTGCACGGTGGAGCGGTCGGGGTGGTGCTGCCGGCTGACGAGCTTGAACGGGTCGGAGATCCGGTGCACGTCCTGCACCCCGGCCATGCCACGCAGGTTCAGGCCGTGGAAGGACTCGATGTCGCCGACCAGGCCGATGATCGTGCGCACGACGCCACGGCTCACGAACGCCTGCCCTCCGGTCTCCTCGACCCGCGAGGTGACGTGGGCGATCTGCTCCTCCGTCGCTCCCGGAGCCATCACGATGACCATGCCTCGACTCTAGGCCCGATGTCCGGATGTCGGGACGCTGGTCCGCGATGCGGGAGGGCCGGTCTGCCGGACGCTCCCTCGACATTTCATCTGCGACGTCTCGGCGGGGTGGGGGGGTCAGACCGCGATGTGGGTGACCTCGGCCTCCACCCGGCGCCGGGGCACCAGCTCCACGATCAGCATCGCCGAGAGCACCAGGGCGCCTCCGCCGAGCATCCGGGTGGTCAGACCCTCCCCGCCGAGCAGGACCGCGAAGAGCGCGGCGAAGACCGGCTCCATGCTCATGATGATCGCGGTGCGGGTGGCGGGCAGGTGTGCCTGAGCCCAGGTCTGCCCGAGCATGGCCGCGGCGCCGGCGAAGATCGCCATGTAGCCCACCGAGAGCCAGTCGGCCGCACCCGTGGGCAGCACGATCCCTCCCGGAGCGGCGGCGACGGCGCAGATCGCCGCGATCACGACGATCTGCAGGATCGACATCCCGATCGCGTCGGCAGCAGTGCTCCAGGCGCCGAGGCCGACGATGTGCAGCGCGTAGAGCATCGCGGCGACCAGGGTCAGCGCCTCGCCGTACCCGAGCCCGAGGCCGGACCCGAGGTCACCCAGGGTGAGTACGCCGAGCCCGGCGATCGCCAGCGCCACCGCCGCCCAGGTCAGGCCGCCGATCCGCGAGCGCAGCAGCAGGGCGGCGAAGAGCGGGGTGGCCACGACGTACATGCCGGTGATGAAGCCGGAGATGCTGGCCGCCGTGTGCGCCAGTCCGGCCGTCTGCAGGATCTGGGCGAGACCGTAGAGCGCGCCGAGGACGACGGCGCTGCGGCGCTTGACGGGGGAGAGCCTGCCCACGGCATGCGGGGCGACGACCAGCATCGCCACCGAGGCCACGGCGAAGCGGACGGCGAGGAAGTCGACCACCGGGACCCGGTCGAGCAGGTCGTGGATCAAGAAGAACGTCGAGCCCCAGCAGGCGGTGATCGCGAGCAGGGCCAGGGTGGCCAGCAGCGCGGTCCGGCGCTCGGTGGGACGCTCGGTCTGGGGCATGGGCGCAGGCTAGCGACGGGCTGCGCGCACCCCCAATGCGCCCCGGGACGGCTGTGCTCAGGACTCCAGGATCGTCTTGGCCTTCTCCAGGTTGGCGCGCACGTCGCGGGAGTAGAGCTTCATCACGAGCGGGTCGGCGTACTTGAAGAGTCCCTTGAGCGACTCGACCTCCTGACGCCAGGTCACCCGGGTGCCCTCGCCCTCGTCGGCGTAGGTGACAGTGAGCGTGTACGGGACGGTGGCGTCCTCGGCCACCAGCTTGCCGATGAGCCCTGGTTCGGCCTCGACGAGCTCGTCGTTGAGCTCGAGCCGGCGACCGGCGACCTTGACCACCCCGTGGCACCTGCGTCCGACCTGGTCCTTCTCGCCGGCGACGAGGTCGTACGCGACGATGTTGCCGTTGTAGACCGGGACGTTCTCAGGGTCGATCAGGAACGCCCAGACCTCCATCCGCGGTTTGTCGATGACGATGGACTCCTCGACTGTGAGCATCTCGCTACCCCCTCGATCCCGGCTGCCCCGATGGCGGCCCGCACCTTCGACGCTAGGCACACTCGGGAGCCCGTGGCAGTACTGGTCACGGTCGGCCTAGACCGCAGGGTCCCCCCGCGCCTCAGACCGGGCTGCCGGTGCGCGCGATCCGGGACTCGTGCGCCCGGACGGCCGCGACGTAGTGCACGGTGTCGCGGTACAGGCCGTGCTCCCGGACCGCGCCGAGCCCCTGGTAGTACGCCGCGACCGCCCGGTTGTCGCGCTTGGTGGAGTCCAGGAGCACCTTGATGGTGCGTACGCCGGCCAGCACGTTGTCGTGGCTGTCGCGCAGCCGGAGCTTGCGGCCGAGGTAGAGCTGCATCCAGCGACCGGTGTCGGGCATCACCTGCATCACGCCGATGGCCCCGGCCGAGGAGATCCGGCGCTGCTGCCAGCCCGACTCCTGCCAGGCGATGGCCAGGGCGAGCTTGGGGGGTACGCCGAGCCGGCGGGCCGTGGTCACGACGAGGCGGCGCACCTGCTGGCGCGAGAGGTCGGCGTGCAGCCAGCCACGGCCGCGCGGCCGGGTGGCGTGCCGCACCAGGTGCGGGGAGGCGTGCGCCGTGGCGGGCTTCTTGGCGCGGTGTGGCTTCTGCTTCGGTGTGCGCACGGGAGCCGACCTGTGCTTGGCGGCGCGCGCCTTCGCGGCCCGGCGTACGGCGGCCAGCACCACGGGCACCCGGACCTTCTCACCCACCCGGAGCCGGGAGCCGTTGAGGGCGATGAACTCGCGGGTCCAGGCGTGGTAGCGCACCGAGAGGCCGGTGGCGGTGTCGCCGGGGCGAACCGTGTGCACGACCAGGGACCGTCCGGGGTGGCCGGGCCAGGGCGTGGCGGCCTGCGCGAGCGGGGCGGGTGCGAGCAGCACCACGGCCACGGTGAGCGCGGCCAGGGTGGAGATCCGTCCGGTGGCTGACATGGCGGTCCTGTCGTCAGGTGCCGTGCCCGGGGACCGGGTCGGGGCCTCCGAGCAGCCCCGTGGCAGTGGGAGCCGCCGACGTTACCAGCGTGTCGCATGTGACGAAAGGTGCTGGTGTGGTAGCGCAGTCAGACCACTGTGACGATCACCGTGCTGCCCTGGGGGGCCATGCTGCCGCCCGAGGGGTCGGTGCTGACGACGTACTGCACGCCCACGTAGAGGTCGCTGCGACGCACCTGGACCGCGAACCCGGCGGCCTCCAGGCGGCTGGTCGCCTCCTGCAGCCCCATGCCGCGGACCTTGGGGACCTCCACCATCACCGGCCCCTTGGAGACGATCAGGGAGACCACGTCGCCACGCTGGCCGGTGCCGCTGTTCGGGCTCTGGGAGATCACCCGGCCCTTGGCGACCGAGTCGCTGTTCACCTCGGCGGTCTCGACCTCGAAGCCGAGCTCGTCGAGCTTCTTCTCGGCGGTGGCCGCGGACTTGCCGGTGAAGTCGGGGATCGTGATCGGGCGCGGGCCCTGGCTGACCACGACGTCGACGGCCGAGCCGCCGCGCAGCAGGGTGCCGCTCTTGGGGTCGGTCGCGATCACCCGGCCGGCCGCGATCTTCTCGTGGTAGCGCTCCACGGCGTCGCCGTAGTCCAGCTTGGCCTCGTCGAGCGCCTGCTGGGCCTCGTCGAGGCTCTTGCCGCGGACATCGGGGACGGCGTGCCGCTCCGGACCGAGGGAGACCACCGCCGAGACCGTGCCGTCCTGGAGCACCCGGTCGCCCGGCGCCGGGTCGGTGGAGACGACGTAGCCCTTGCCGACGGTCTCGGAGTAGGTCTCGTCGGCGACCTTCATGCTCAGCCCCGCGTCGTCGAGCTTGGCGCGGGCCGCCGCCTCGGTGAGGTTCAAGACACCGGGGGTGGTGGTGTAGCGGGCGACGCCGAGGTACCAGCCGGCCAGGGCCGCGAGCACGGCGACGGCGAGCACCACGCTGAGCAGGATCGGTCCGCGGCGCGAACGACGCTGGACCGGGCGACCCGGCCCGCCCGGACCGGCCGGACGCTGCTCCGCCGGGCGGTGAGGCGGGGGCAGCACGACCGCGCTGGTGCCGTCGACCTCCTGGTCGTAGACGTCGTCGGGGGTCCACGACCCGGCGCCGACCGCGTGCGCGCCGACCAGCCGGGAGAGCTCCTGCGGCTCCAGGATCTGGGCCGGGAGCTCCCCGGTGGGTGTGCGGTCGCCGCCGACGGGGGTGGTCGGGGTCAGGTCGGCGAGCAGGTCGGGGTCGTCGACCACGCCGTGGTCGAGGGCGTTGCGGACGCGGCGGACCTGGTGGAGGAGCACGCCGGCGTCGGCGGGACGCAGGTCGACGTCTCGAGCGGTGGCGCGTGCGACCAGCGCGTCGACGTACGGCGGGATGCCGCGGGTGGAGGCGGAGGGGGCGGGGATGTCCTCGTGGACGTGTTTGTAGGCCACCTGGATCGGGCTGTCGGCCTGGTGCGGCTTGTGGCCGGTGAGCATCTCGTAGATCAGCACGCCCGCGGCGTAGACGTCGGCGCGGGCGTCGGCCTTGCCGTCGACGACGAGCTCGGGGGAGAGATAGGACACCGTGCCGATCAGGATCCCGCCGGTCGCGGTGTGCTGGGTCTCGGAGTTGATCGCCCGGGCGAGGCCGAAGTCGGCGACCTTGACCCGGCCGTCGTCGGCCATCAGGACGTTCTCCGGCTTGACGTCGCGGTGCAGGATGCCGGCGTGGTGGGCCGCCGCCAGCGCGGAGAGCACCGGCTCGATCACCCCGAGCGCCTTGCCCGGCGACATCGGCGACTCCTTGCGGATCACGTCGCGCAGGGTCAGGCCGGGGACGTACTCCATCACCAGGAACAGCGTCCCGTGGTCGTCGCCGGTGTCGAAGACCGCCACCACGTTGTGGTGCGCCAGCCGGGCGGCGGAGCGCGCCTCGCGCTGGAACCGACGGACGAACTCCTCGTCGTCGGCAAGCCCCTCGTGCATCACCTTGACCGCCACGGTGCGGTCCAGGCGCAGGTCGGTGGCCTCGTAGACGGTCGCCATGCCGCCCCGTGCGATCTTCGGACCGACGCGGTACCTGCCCTCGAGGACGCGCCCGATGAGCGCGTCGGCAGTCCGGTCCACGGTGTCCTCCAGCTGTCGGGGCAGGGGAAGTTGCCCGACTGACCAGCCAGTTTAGAGGCTGGAGGGTCCCGGACCGGGGAGGGTAACGCCCCTTTTCCTGGCGGATCGGCGGGATGGGAGCATGGGGCCGTGAGCGAGAACACCCCCGAGGGCACCGACTGGACCTCCCTGATCCCCGACTGGCTCGACTGGAAGGCGACCGCGGCCGAGCTCGGCGTCACCGTCAGCAAGGTGCGCCAGCTGATCCGCGAGCACCAGCTCGTCGCCGCCGTACCCACCCCCGGGTCGGGTCAGCAGGTGCCGGCCGAGCTGATCATGGACGGCGAGATCGTCAAGGGCGTCCCCGGACTGCTCACGATGCTCGCCGACGGTGGCTGGGACGACCACGAGAAGCTGGTCTGGCTCTTCACCCCCGACGACACCCTCCCGGGTCGCCCCATCGACGCCCTGCGCGAGAACCGCGGCTCGGAGGTCAAGCGTCGGGCGCAGGCGCTCGCTCTGTGAGCCCTGGCGTCACAAGTTTTTCAGGTTCTCTTGTGAAACAGGCACTTCTCTGCCGTTGCAACGCAGGAGAAGTGCCGGTTTCACAAGAGAACCTGAAAAACCGACAGCGGGACCACCGACCAGAAGCAGGTTCGCGGCCTCGGCCCACGAGAACCTGAGCTCGCGCTTCCCCACGTGCAGTGACCAGGCATCGCCCAGGGCCGGGACCCGGTGGATCGCGAGGCCCATCAGGCACCTCTGGCCGGCGTGGGCCCCGCGGTCCCACAGCTGCGTGAGGTCGACGGTCGTCCGCCCCGGTCCCAGCCTCCGGTGAGCCACCGGGCCCGTCGACGTCCTCGACCCCTACGGGCGCGGCGCGGCCCACGTCGGCGTACGCCCCACCACCTTGGCAGTGAGATCCCTTGGCCACTGTGAGGAGGCGCCGATCCCCCCGGAGTCCGCGACGAGCACCGAGCCGACCACCCGGAAGCTCTGGGCGTCGGCCCCGGTGAGGTGGCCGCAGCCAAAAGATCAGCAGGCAGCAGAGCGTGCCGATCCCGAGCCGGAGGCGCACGTCGGTGGCTCCAGGTCAGACGGCCCGCTGGGTGGCCTCCGCAGCCAGGCCCTCGAGCGCTGTCCGGGCAGGCTCGCTGATGTCGGCGGCGGCGAGGGCTGCGAGCGAACGGTCGGTGAGCTCGGTGATCACGGTCTCCACCTGCGCCCGTGCTCCCGAGGTGTCGATCAGGTGGCAGAGCTCCTCGACCTGGACCGGGCTCAGGGGAGTGCCCAGACCGGCATCGAGGGTGCGCGCCTGCTCGGTGCCGAGAGCATCCAGGGCCAAGGCCACCAGGACCGTGCGCTTTCCCTCGATCAGGTCGTCGCCGGCGGGCTTGCCCGTCACAGCGGGGTCGCCGAAGACCCCCAGAAGGTCGTCGCGCAGCTGGAAGGCCTCACCGAGGGGGAGGCCGAATCTGGTGAGCTGGACGATCTGGGCGGAGTCCGCTCCGGCGAGGGCGGCCCCGATGTGGAGCGGCCGCTCGATGGAGTACTTCGCCGACTTGTAGCGCAGCACGGTCATCGCGGTGTCCACGTCGGCTGCCCCCCGGGCCTGGGCGGAGACGTCGAGGAACTGGCCGGTGACCACCTCGCTCCGGGTCAGGTCGAAGTAGCCGAGCGCCTCGAGCACCCGTTCGGCGGGCAACCCGCAGGTGCGCAGCAGTTCGTCGGACCAGCTCAGCAGCAGGTCGCCGAGCAGGATCGCGGCGGCGGCGCCGTACTGCGCGGGATCGGCGGCCCAGCCTTGCTGGCGGTGGAGCAGCTCGAAGGCTCGGTGCGTGGCGGGGCGGCCCCGGCGTACGTCGGAGGCGTCCATGTAGTCGTCGTGGACCAGTGCGCTCGCGTGCAGCAGCTCCAGGGAGGCGCAGGCCCGGAGCAGGGCCGAGTCGTCGGTCGAGTCGGCCACAGCGCGGTGGCCCCACCAGCAGAAGGATGCCCGGAAGCGCTTGCCGCCGGAGACCGCGGTGCGGGCGTGCTCGACGAGGCGGTGCGCATCGGGGCCCAAGGCGTCGAGCCACCCGGACTGGGAGTCCACGAACGTGGTCAGCGTGGACTCGATCTCCTCGCGGAAGCGGGAGGCGTCCCACGGGGTGTCCCATCCAGTGTGCTGCGCAGTCACCCGGCGAGACTAGCCCCGTATCCTCAGCACATGTCTTCGGGCCCTGTGCGCATCGGTGACCTGCTGCGGCAGGGCAGTCGGTCGTTCTCCTTCGAGTTCTTCCCACCCAAGGACGAGGCCGGGGAGGCGGTCCTGTGGCGCTCGATCAGCGAGCTGGAACCGCTTCGGCCGACGTTCGTCTCGGTGACGTACGGCGCTGGCGGGACGACCCGCGACCGCACGGTCGCGATCACCGGCCGGATCGCCCAGGAGACCTCGATGGTGCCGATGGCGCACCTCACCTGCGTCGGGCACACCACCGATGAGCTCTCCGGCATCCTGTCCTCGCTGGCCGAGGCCGGCGTCTGCAACGTGCTCGCGTTGCGCGGCGACCCGCCCGGAGGGCCGGGCACCGAGTGGGTGCGGACCGAGGGCGGAGTCGACTACGCCTCGGACCTGGTCGCGTTCATCCGGTCCTCCGCGGACCTCTCGATCGGAGTCGCCGCCTTCCCCGAGGGACATCGTGACGCCACCTCGATGGAGGCCGACGTGGCCGTGCTCAAGGCCAAGCGGGACGCCGGCGCCGAGTTCGCGGTGACCGAGATGGTGCTGCGGGCCTCGGACTACTTCGGTCTCGTCGAACGTGCTGCGGCCGCCGGCGTGGACTTCCCGATCATCCCGGGCATCATGCCGATCCTGAACTTCGCCTCGATGAGCAAGATGGTCGAGCTCTCCGGCCGGCAGATCCCCGCCGAGGTGATGGAACGCCTCGCCCCGCTCGAGGACGACCCCAGCGCCCTGCGAGCGGCGGGCATCGAGATCGCGACCGAGCTGTGCGACGTACTCCTCGAAGGCGGCGCGCCCGGCCTGCACTTCTACACCCTGAACCGCTCCAAGGCGACGCGGGAGATCTACGCCGCGCTGTCGCTGCCGGCGTGAGTCTGGAGCCGACGGTTTTTCACGTTCTCCTGTGAAACAGGCACTTCTCTGCCGTTGCAAAGGGTGAGAAGTGCCAGTTTCACAAGTTCTCCTGAAAAACCGACACCGCCCTCACGCAGGTCCGACCACCTGCGCGACCAGGGAGGCGGAGAGACCGACGGACGGCAGACCGGCGCCGGGGGTGGCGTGGGCGCCGGCCAGCAGCAGGCCCGGGATGGGTGTGTGCGGGCCGAGGCGGCGGCTCACGGTGTTGCGGCCCTGCCACAGCACGCCGTACGGCGAGCCGCCCCACTGCTCGACGAGCTCACGGGGCGAGCGGTCGACGCGGACCTCGACCAGGTCGCGCACCCGCAGGCCGCTGCGCTGCAGCGCGGTGAGGATGTCCTCGGCCAGCCGACCCCGGCCCATCACCGTCCACGCATGGGCGCCCGCCGGGGCGAGGCCGCCGGTGCGGACGACCAGCATCGGGTCGCCGTGCACGACCACCTCGGCGGGGAGGTCGGGCACCTCGCCCACGATGCCGAGATGGCACAGCACGGGCGGGATCGCCGGCATCGTCCGCTCGACGTACCTGCGGACGCTGGGCAGTCGCCGCGGGTCGATCGCGCACACCACGTGGTCGGCGTCGATCACGCCGTCGTCGGTACGCACCCCCACGGCCCGGCCGTTGACGAGCACCAGGTCGCGCACGGGGGTGCCGGTGAGCACGGTGACGCCGCGGGTGACCAGGCGCGAGGCCAGGGCCTCGGCGAGGGAGCCCATGCCGCCGGGGATCGTCCACGCGCCGAAGTTCTGCTCGACGTAGGCCCACATCCCCATCCAGGCCGGGACGTTGCGCGGGTCATGGCCCTCGAGCACGGCGGCCTGGATCGCGAGCTCTCGCAGGCGCTCGTCCTTGAAGGTCCGCTGGGTCATCTTGTGCAGCGTCAGTCGCGACCCGAGCAGGTCCCGGGCGTCCTTGCTCGCGTGCTCGGCGGAGTAGGGCCGTTCGAAGTACTCGGTGCGCAGGGTCTCCCACGCGTCGGCGAAGGTGTCGACGTACGCCGCCCACTGCTCGCCCAGGCCGGAGCCCAGGGAGGCGTCGATCGCGGCGATCTGCGCGGCGCGGCTCCCACCGGGGAGGTCGAGCACGCTCTCGTCCTCGAAGCGGTGCTGCCGTACCGGCTCGACGGGGACGAGCTCGAGCTCCTTCTCCAGGGGACGCCCGGACTTGCGGAACAGGTCGCGCAGGACCGCCGGCAGCAGGGTGCTCGTGGGGCCGGTGTCCCAGCGGAACCCGTCCTGCTCGACGAAGCCGATCGCGCCGCCGAGCCGGTCCCCGCCCTCGACGAGGGTGACCTCGTGGCCGTTCTTGGCCAGTCGTGCGGCGCTCGCCAGCCCGCCGTACCCGCCGCCGACCACCACCACAACCGCCATGGCGGTCACCCTAGGTGACGCCGCGTGCCGCCTCTCGTGCCGCCTCTCGGGGCCGCCTCTCGGGCCGCCTCTCGGGACGACCGTCCCCCAGGCGGTCTCGCCGGCCGGCCGCGAGCCCTCACTCGACCTCCACCTCGGTGGCACCGGTCATCGCCGCCAGCTCGTCGTAGGTGGTGCTGAACACGGCGGCCGGGTGGCCGGCGGCGGCCCAGATCTCGTCGTAGCGGCGCAGCCAGGGGTCCAGGTAGGTCGCCACCGGGCTCGGGTGCGCGATCGGCGAGACCCCGCCGATGACCTGCCCGGTGTGCTGCCGCACGAACTCCGGCTTCGCGCGCCGCAAGGCGCCCAGGCCGAGGGAGGCGGCGACCTTGGCGGTGTCGACGCGGTGGGCGCCGCTGGTGAGCACCAGGACCGGCTCGCCGTCGCCGTCGAAGAGCAGCGAGTTGGCGATCGCCCCGACCTCGCAGCCCAGGGCGTCGGCGGCGAGCTGGGCGGTGTGCACCGAGTCGGGCAGTACGACGATCCGGCCGGTCCCGCCGCAGCGCTCCAGCTCGACGCGGAAGCGGGAGACGCTGGGGTGCTCGCTCATGGGGGCACGCTACCGACCGCGCCAGAGCGTGCGCCGAACTGAGTCCGGACACTCATGCGCCCGCGTCCAGGAGTCCCTAGCGTGCGGGGATGAGGATCCTCGGGACGGTCTTGTCGGTGCTGGTCGTGGTCGCTGGGTGCGGGCTCACGCCGGCTCCCCGTTCGCAGGAGACCGACCAGATCGCCCGGGTGGTGGCGGAGGCGATCAGCCATCCCCGCCAGGAGGACGCGATCGGGCTCGCGCGGGCGGCGGCCGGCACCCGGGCCGTCACGTCCGGAGAGCTCCGGGTGGTCGAGGCGAAGGACCTGCCGGGAGCAGGTCCCCAGGACCCGGTGGCACGGCTGGTGTTCCGGATCCAGCTGGAATCCGTCCGGGCCACGGGGTTCGGGTCGGACTCGCCGGCCGTGACCGCCTGCTACGACGTCGAGTTCGCTTCCTGGGGGATGGTCGGGTCGCCACGTCGCCGAGCCTGCCCGGCCCGCACCGCGGCGGTCTCGTTGCCTCCACCTGCGCCTGTCCGTGAGCTTCCGGCCGGGTCAGAGACGGTGCTGCGCCGGTTGGTCGGTGGTCTGCCGGACGCGGTGGAGGCGGCCGCTGCGGCCACGGCCGTGCGTGAGGCCCTTCCCTCCGCGCCTGCGGGAGCCCTGGACCCGGAGGTGGCCGCGGAGGTCCAGGGCGGCGACCTGGGGATCTCGGTGCGTGCCGAGAGCGGGTGCCTGCTGGGCTCGAGGGTCGGTGGTGCCGGTGGGCGGGTGCTGGTCTGGCGGCTCTCGAGGGTGCAGAGGCAGCCGGGTGAGCTCTCCTGCGATCCGTCGACAGCGCTGGGGGGTGCCGGGCTCACGCCTGTGCACTGAGCGCCAGGAACGTGTGGATGCGGGCCACGGTGCGCGCGGTCGCCGCGGCGTCGCCGTCGGGCAGGTCGAGGTCGGTGAACAGGTGGCCGCGTCCCGGGGTCACGTGGTCCTCGAAGCGGGCGCCGCTCTCGCGCACGGCCCCGGCGAGCAGGGTCACGTCGGCCGGGTCGACCCAGGGGTCCTCGGCGTAGCGGTGGACCTGGACGGGCTGGCCGGCCCACGGGACCCGGGGAGTGGTGACGTGGTGCAGGAGGACGACTGCTCGGGCGCGGGGACGGTGCCGGGCGAGCGCCTGGGCGAAGGCCGCGCCGAGGGAGAGCCCGGCGAGTACGGCGTCGGGACGCAGCTCCTCGAGGGTGGTCAGGTGCGACTGGACGCGTTGGAACAAGGTGCCGGCTCCGACCGTGTCCCGGTGCTCGGTCCCGGCGGTCGCGTCGTCGAAGACCCGGCCCTCGTAGTAGTCGGGAACGACCAGCTCGTGCCCGAGGCCGGCGAGCTCGCCGGCCAGGCGGCGTACGGCGGGGCGCAGCCCCATGGCGGAGTGGAGCAGCAGCACCTGGCTCATCCCAGGCAGCGTAGGCGGCTGGTCGGAGGAGTCTGCTGAGCAAGCTGTGGATTCGGCCTTGACGACCTGTCGGAGGGACGGTGTACCTTGGAGTTGTTCGAACAGGTGTTCGATCAACCGTCCCGGTGGGGGATGACCTCGACCCCCATCCTCCACCGGGGCACCGACAGGGGTCGACGGCTGCGGGACAACGATGAAGGAGCAAGCGGTGCGGCGCTACGACGACCTGGTGGAGGTGCGCAAGGGCGCAGACGAGGACCCCGAGCAGTTCCTGTGGCGGGGCAAGCTGTGGCAGGTGCGCGAGGTGGTCGCGCACTGGGTGGAGACCGGGGCCTGGTGGACCCGACGCCAGCCCGGCCAGTCCGACCAGCCCGGCCAGCCCGGCCAGTCCGGCCAGTCCGATCAGTCCGACCTGTTGGCCGAGCGCGAGGTGTGGCGGGTGACGGCGGCCCGGGGAAGGGTCGCCGCCTTGCAGGCAGCCGAGCGTGGGGGCCCCGACGGGGCGGGAGCAGACCTCGGCTACGGCGTCTTCGACCTCGTCTTCAGCTGGTCCGCGGGCAGCTGGCAGCTCGTCCGGGCGATGGACTGAGGAGGACGACCATGCAGATGACCCAGACCAGAGGCCGGACCAGAGACCGGACCAGAGACCAGGGCAGAGACCAGACCAGAGACCAGGGCAGAGACCGGAGCAGCGGCCAGCTCCAGGCCCCGGCCTTCCTGCCCGCGGCGACGCACTCCTACCTGGAGCGGGCGGCGAGCTCGCTGCGCGAGGCGATCACCAGCAGCAGCGTGCCGGAGCGCTACGCGATGGCCCACGTCTCGGCGCTGCGGGCGACCGCCGCCCTGTTGGCGGCCCGGGCCCAGCCGACGACCCCGGGCCGGCGCAAGCGGCAGAAGAACGCCTGGGTGCTGCTGGCCGAGGTGGCCCCCGAGCTCAGCGAGTGGGCGGCCTTCTTCGCCGCCGGCGCCGACAAGCGGGCCGCTGCCGAGGCGGGGTCGCGACGGGCCGTCACCGAGCGCGAGGCCGACGACCTGGTCCGCGACGCCGACCGGTTCCTGGCCCTGGTGGAGACCCTCCTCGGCCTGACCGAGCACGTCCCGATCCGCGTCGCCTGAGGACCGACCGTGGCTGACCCCTTCGTGCACCTGCACGTCTTCTCCGGCTACTCCCTGCAGTACGGCGCCTCGCACCCGCACGTGCTGGTCGAGCGCGCCGCCGAGCAGGAGATGGACACCCTGGCGCTCACCGATCGCGACGGCACCTACGGCGCGGTCCGGTTCGTCAAGGCCGCGATGGCCGCCGGGATCCGACCGGTGCTCGGCGTCGACCTGGCGATCGCTCCAGGCGACCGGTTGGGGGCGCGCGAACGGGCGCGGGCGGGGGGTGGCCCCCAGCCGCGGACCCCCGTGCGGGGCGGTGCCTTCCGGGAGTCGCAGCTGCCGCGGGTGACCTTCCTGGCCGGCGGCAGGACCGGGTGGGCGGCCGTGTGCCGGCTGGTCTCGGCGACCCACCACGCCGGTGAGCGCGGCCGGCCGGTGTGCACCCCCGAGCTGGTGGCCGAGCACGTCGCGGGGCGCGACGTGCGGGTGCTGCTCGGTCCCGACTCCGAGCTCGGGCAGGCGGCGACGCTACGGCGAGACGACCTCGGCGAAGCGGTGCTGCGCCGGTGGCTGGACCTGGTCGGCCCCGAGCAGCTCGTGGTCGAGGTGGTCTCCCACCGGTTGCCCGGTGCCGGGCCGGGCTCCTCGGTGCACGCCGCCCGGATGGCCGGGCTCGCGCGGTCCCCCCGGGTCCCGGCGCGGGTGCCGGTGGTGCTCACCAACGCGGTCCGTTTCGCCGACCGGCTCGACGCACCGACCACCGACGTGCTCGATGCCGCCCGGCGGCTGGTGCCGTTGCCCCACGGGGTCGGGCCGGGGCGGAGCGGCGCGGGCCAGGTCGGCGGGGGATACCGGGGCAACGCCGAGGGGTTCTTGAAGGCCGGCAAGCAGATGCACGAGGTGGCCGAGGAGATCTGCCGCTACGCCGGGCTGGGGGAGTCCGGGCGGGCGGCCACCGAGATGCTCGCCCACACCCGGGCAGTGGCCGACCAGTGCGTGCTGGACCCTCGTGCCGACCTCGGCCTCGGTGAGGTGCACTTCCCCGAGTTCGACACCGGCACCACCTCCGCCGACGCCGAGCTCCGGGCGAGGTGCGAGGCCGGGATCGGCCGGCGCTACGCCGACGCCCCGCGCCAGCGGATCTGGAAGCGGCTCGACGACGAGCTGCAGACGGTCAGCCAGCTCGGGTTCGCCTCCTACTTCCTCACCGTCGGCGACATCACCGCGATGATCCGCTCGATGGGGATCCGCAGTGCGGCGCGCGGGTCGGGGGCGGGCAGCCTGGTCAACTACCTGCTCGGCATCTCCGGGGTGGACCCGATCCGGCACGGGCTGCTGATGGAGCGCTTCCTCTCCCCGCTGCGCCGCTCCCTGCCCGACATCGACATCGACGTGGAGTCCGCGCGGCGGCTGGAGATCTACGACGCGATCCTGGAGCGGTTCGGCACCGACCGGTGCGCCACCGTCTCGATGATGGACACCTACAAGGTGCGGCACGCGATCCGGGACGTCGGCGCTGCGCTGGGGATGCCGATGGGCGAGATCGACGCGATCGCGAAGGCGTTCCCACACATCCGTGCGCGCGACGCCAGGATGGCCCTGCGGGACCTCCCGGAGCTGCGGTCCACCGGCCTGGCCAGGGAGGCGGCGGCCGGCGACTGGGGCTCCTTCGACCTGTTCTTCCGGCTGGTGGAGAGCCTGGACGGCCTGCCCCGACACATCGCGATGCACCCGTGCGGGGTGCTGCTCTCCGATGCCACCCTCCTGGACCGCACCCCCGTCGAGCAGAGCAGCCTGGGCTACCCGATGAGCCAGTTCGACAAGGACGACGTCGAGGACCTCGGCCTGCTCAAGCTCGACGTGCTCGGCATCCGGATGCAGTCGGCGATGGCGCACGCGGTCGCCGAGGTCGGTCGGGTCGACGGGGTCGAGGTCGATCTCGACGACGAGACCCAGGTGCCCTTCGACGACCCGACCACCTACGCGATGATCTCCTCGGCCAAGACCCTGGGCGTCTTCCAGATCGAGTCGCCCGGGCAGCGCGAGCTGGTCGGCAAGTCCGGGATCGAGGACTTCTCCGAGATCATCACCGACATCTCGCTGTTCCGGCCCGGCCCGGTCAAGAGCGACATGATCACGCCCTACCTCGAGGCCAAGCAGGGGTGGAAGATGCCCTCCTACCTCCACGACGACCTGCGCCCGATCCTCGCCGGCACCCGCGGTGTGGTGGTCTTCCACGAGCAGGTGATCGAGATCATCGCGCAGTTCACCGGTTGCACCTACGCCGAGGGCGACGAGTGGCGCCGCGCCCTGGGGGACACCGACGGGATGGCCATGACCAGGACCTGGTTCTTCCCGCGCGCGCTCGGTCGCGGCTACCCGTTGAAGGTGGTGGAGCAGATCTGGAAGGTGATCGAGGCCTTCGCCTCCTTCGGTTTCTGCAAGGCCCACGCCGCGGCGTTCGCGCTGCCGACCTACCAGTCGGCCTGGCTCAAGGCGCATTACCCGGCACACTTCCTCTCCGGGGTGCTCACCCACGACCCGGGGATGTACCCCAAGCGGCTGATCCTCGATGACGCCCGCCAGCTCGGGATCGCGGTCCTCGGCCTGGACGTCAACGCCAGCGAGGCCACCTACACCGTGGAGAAGGTGCCCGACCGGGGTTACGGCATCCGGATCGCACTGGCCGAGGTCCGCGGCATCAACGACGGCGAGGTCGCCCGAGTCGTCGGCGCCCGGCGGGCGGCCCCCTATGCGTCGTTGACCGACTTCTGGCAGCGGGCCAGGATCTCCCGTCCGGTCGTGGAGCGGCTGGTGCAGGCGGGTGCCTTCGACACCGTCTACGGCATCGGAGCGAGCGGCAGCGGTCGTCGGCACCGGTTGACCCGGCGCGACCTGCTGCTCGAGATCGGTGACCTGGACCGGCTCGGCCGAGCCTCGGACCGGGCGAGCCGCGGCCGGGCGCGGGGCCTGCCTCGGTCCCGCCCGGCCACCGAGAAGGCCGGCGAGGGCTCCTTCCAGCTCACCCTCGACCTGGGCAGTGAGCCCGGCGGCGGCCCCAGCGGGCTGCCGGAGATGACCGACTCCGACCGGGTCCGTGCCGAGCTCGACATCCTCGGCCTCGACGCCAGCCGGCACGTGCTGGACTTCCACGCCGACTTCCTGGGCCGGCTCGGGATCACCAGGTCGGCCGACCTGCTGCGCGCCCGCAGCCGCAGTGGGCTGCTGGTGGCCGGGGTGAAGGTGGCCACCCAGACTCCGCCGATCAAGTCGGGGCGCCGGGTGATCTTCTTGACCCTCGACGACGCGACCGGGCCGGTGGACGCCACCTTCTTCGAGGACGTGCAGGGCCCCTACGCCGCGACGGTGTTCGGGTCGTGGCTGCTCGTGGTCCGCGGTGAGCTGCGACGCACCGGCCCGCGAGGTGTCTCCCTGCGTGCGACCGGGGCCTGGGACCTCGGCGCCCTGCACGACCTGTGGCGCACCGGCGGGATGGAGGCGGTGCACCAGGAGCTGGCGCGGGTCCCGGAGGGTTTCGCCGGTGGCCCGGCCCAGGGAGCCAGCAGGGTGCTGGTGCACACCAGCGGGTTCCGGATGTCGCCGTACGCCGACATCAAGCCGGCCGGGGGCTCGACCGGGACGGTCACCGGCGACGTCGCCCGCAAGCTGTGGCACCGCAGCCCGGGGAGCGCAGGATGAGAACCCCCGACCCCCTAGGGTGGCGCCCATGGAGCGACCGCTGGAACGCCGTACCGCTGCCCGCACCGCAGTCGTGTGGGACGCCGTGCGGGCGCTGCTCGAAGCCAGCAGCACCCGCGACGGCGAGCAGGTGGTGCTCGACATCGGTGGTGGCACCGGCGGTTTCGCGGTCCGGGTCGCCGGCCTCGCCGGTCCCGACCAGCAGGGTCATCGGGTCACCGTCATCGACCCCAGTCCCGACGCCCTGGCAGCTCTCGCCCGACGGGCCCAGGACGAGGGAGTGGCCGACCGGGTCGCCGGGCTGCAAGGAGACCTCGGCGACCTGCGTGAGCTGGTGCCTGCCGACGGAGCCGACCTGGTGCTCTGCCACGGGGTGCTCGGCCTCGTGGAGGACCCCGTGGTCGCGCTGGCCACCATCGCCTCGGTGCTCCGCCCCGGAGGGGCTCTCTCGCTGCTGGTCAGCCAGCGGCACGCCGCCGTCCTCGCCCGGGCGATGGCCGGTCACTTCCAGCAGGCCAGGGCGATGCTCGAGGCGGATCCCCAGGGGCCGGCCCAGGGTCCGACCCAGGGTCCGGCCCAGGGCGAGCGCAGGTTCACCGTCGAGGAGATCTCCGGGCTGCTCGGGGAGGCCGGCTTCGAGACCCGCTCCATCCACGGCATCCGGGTCTTCGCCGACCTGGTGCCCTCCTCGCTGCTCGACCTCGAGCCCGGGGCCGGGGCGGCCCTGCTGGAGCTCGAGCGGGCCGTGGCCGAGCGCCCCGAGTACCTCACCGTGGCCGGGCAGCTGCACGTCATCGCCACCTGCTGAGCAGGAGCCGGCCGATGCGCGGCCGATGAGCTGCCGATGAGCTGCCGATGAGCTGCTGGAGCCGCCCGGACACGGGGGCGGAGCTCTCGGAGGACTGCCCGATCCTGCACGTGGACATGGATGCCTTCTACGCGTCGGTGGCCATCAGGGACCGGCCCGAGCTGGCCGAGCTGCCGGTGATCGTGGGGGGCGGGCACCGGGGGGTGGTGCTGGCGGCCAACTACCCCGCACGCCGCTATGGAGTCCGCTCGGCGCTGCCGATGACCCGGGCCCGACGGATGTGCCCGGAGGCGGTGGTGCTCGCGCCCGACTACGCCGACTTCGAGACCGTGTCCTCTTCGGTGATGGAGATCTTCCGGCAGGTCACCCCGGTGGTCGAGGCGATCTCCCTGGACGAGGCGTTCCTCGACGTCTCCGGGGCCGGTCGGCGCCTCGGCAGCCCGGTGCGCATCGCCGAGCACATCCGGGCCAGGGTCGCCGACGAGCAGCGGATCACCTGCTCGGTCGGGGTGGCCGCCTCGGTCTCGGTGGCCAAGCTGGCCAGTCGTCGCGCCAAGCCCGACGGTGTGGTCGTCGTACCTCCCCGAGAGGTGACCAGGTTCCTGCACCCACTCGACGTCGGGGAGCTGTGGGGGGTGGGGGAGAAGACCCGCGACCAGCTTCACCGCCTCGGGCTGGTCACCGTGGGCGACCTCGCGCACACGCCGCCGGCGACCCTGCAACGCGCCCTGGGGATGGCGGTCGGCACCCAGCTGCACCACCTTGCGTGGGGCACCGACCGGCGCACGCTCACGCCCCGGCGGCCCAACCACGAGCCCGACAAGAGCATGGGCGCCGATGAGACCTTCGGCCGCGACACCGACGACCGGGCAGTGGTGATGCGGGAGCTGCTGCGGCTCTCGGCCAAGGTGGCACGGCGGATGCGTGTCGCCGGGGTCGCGGGACGCACGGTCACGCTCAGGGTGCGCTTCGCCGACTTCACCACCCTGACCCGCTCCCGGACCCTGGGCGATGCCACCGACGTCACCGGCGAGATCCATGCCACCGCGGCCGCCCTCTACGACGCATTGGGCCTGCAGCGCGCCCGGATCCGGTTGGTGGGGGTGCGGGTCGAGGGACTGCTGCCCCGGGAGCGGGTCCAGCGCCAGCTCGTGCTCGGTGCCCGACCGCGCGGCTGGGAGGAGGTGGACCGCGCCAGTGATGCCGCAGCCCTGCGCTTCGGTGGTGCGGCCGTCCGGCCGGCGACACTGCTGATCGGGGATCGCCCCTGAAGAGGTTCCCAGCCGCCGGCGGGTGGATAGACCGGTGGGGCCGGCTGCGCAATTGATACTCCTATTTACCGGCCCCGGCTACCGACTTCACCGGCGGCTGCCTAGACTCCTGAGTGGGACCACTTCAACCCGGGAGGAACCGTGCCGCTCTCCGAGGAGGAGTTACGTCTGCTCGAGCAGATGGAGCAGGCGCTTGCCCAAGAGGACCCGAAGTTCGTCTCGACCCTCCGGGGCAGCACCCTGGAGCGGGCAGCTCGGATGCGCACCGTCTCCGCTGCCACCGCCTTCGTCGTCGGCATCGCGATGCTGATGGCCGGTGCCGTGGCCCAGCTGACCTGGCTGGGCATCATCGGGTTCGTGGTGATGCTCGCCTCGGCGACGATCGGTCTTGCCTCCTGGCGCGGTCGGCATGCGCCCGGCCAGTCGGGCAGCGCCACCGACGCCCTCTTCGACTTCGACGACCACCCGCAGCGTTTCGACGTGATCGAGGGCGGCAAGGCAGGCAAGGCCCGGCGGTTGCGCCGCCCCGGCCGCCAGGGCCGACCGGCCCGACCCGCCCAGGGCTCGGCCAAGCACGGCACCTTCATGCAGCGCATGGAGCAGCGCTGGGAGCGCCGCCGCAACCAGGGCTACTGAGCCCTAACCGGCCTTCGAGGCCTTCGGGGCCTTCGAGGCCTTCGGGCTGCGGAGCACCGAGGAGGGCCACACCCGCCCCCGCCAGCCGCGACCGCGGTCAACGCTGCGCAGCATCCGCCGGCGCCAGGACCCCACCGTCTGGGTGGTCAGCGACCGCGACCGGGCATCGGCGGTGAGGGTGGCGGTCCCCGCGTAACGGCCCCGTTCCACCTCCACGAGCAGCACTTCGAGCGAGCGCACCTCCTCCTGGGGGGCGTCGACCTGGCGGACCATAGCGCGGGCCTGCTCGCGCGGCGAGCGCTGGTCGGGCCAGGTCAGGCCGAGGTCGAGCGCGGTCGCCCGCAGCTCCTCCCACGCGCCCTCGGAGAGGCGGTGCAGGTCGGCGGTCGCCAGCCGGCGGTGCCGCTGGCCGCGCCGTACGCCGGCCGGGGTGAGCACGAGCAGCACCAGCACGCCGATTGCTGCGAGCGGTCGCCAGGGCACCTGCCAACCGGCGGCCGAGGACGAGCCGCCGGCCGTGACGTCGGGAGGCAGCTGGCGGGGCACCGGGACCAGGCTCGGCTGCGAGGTCTCGGCCGGATCGCTCTCCCCACCGAGCTGCCGGGTCCACGCCGGGGAGGCGCCGCTGCGCTGCCCGGGGGTGGGCTCGAAGCGGACCCAGCCGACCCCGGAGAAGTACATCTCCGGCCAGGCGTGCCGGTCGTCGCTGGTGAACAGGGTCCGCCCGTCGGGCTGCTGGGTGCCGCGCAGGAAGCCGACCACCACCCGCGAGGGGATGTCCAGGATCCGGCCCATCGTGGCCATCGCGGCGGCGAACTGCTCGCAGTAGCCCACCCGGTCGTCGGTGACGAAGGCGGCGAGCAGGTCGGTGCCAGAGCCCTCCCGCTGGTCCAGGGAGTACTCGAAGCCGCCCTTGGTGCGGAACCAGTCCTGGAGGGCCACGACCTTGTCGAAGTCGGTCTCCGCGTCGGCGGTCACCTCCCGCGCCCGCTCGGTGAGCACCTGCGGGAGGTCCGCGGGAAGCCGGGTCCCGACCCGGCGGACCTCGGCCGGTGCCTGCACCGTGGCGCGCAACAGCTCGGAGGTGATCGCGGGGGCGAACGCGGTCGCGCTGTAGGACATCTCCGAGCGCGGCCCGCCCCCGAGGAAGGCCACGTCGAGGGTGCGGCTGTCATAGCGCCAGACCCCCGGCACCTCGACCTTGCGCACCGGGTAGGGCAGTGGCAGCCAGTTGGTCCCGAAGCCGGGCGCGAACTGGAAGCTCCACTCCGAGACGCGACCGCCCACGGCGGGAGCCAGGCCGGGCGGGGAGGGGAAGTCGCCGTTGGCGGCGTTGTCCGGGGGGAGCTGACGCTCGGAGGGTCGCCAGGCGTTGCCGGTGAACTCGTCGAGGACGGTGGTGCGCACGTAGCCGTCGTCGGGGGCGTCCGTCGTGGCGTAGAGCATCGGCGTGTGGGTCTGCTGGACCAGGTCACGGCGCAGCCGGATGAACGGGTTCACCGCCGTCATGGAGAAGTTGCCGCCCGTCCCGGCGCCCGAACCGCCGGAGCCGGCGCGTTGGAGGAGATCGCTGACCGGCACCAGGGGCGTCAGCAGGATCGCCGCGACCACGGCGGCCGAGGAGACCGTCCAGAGCAGGCCCGACGGGCTGCCGGCCGCAGCCTGCCGGGCTCCCGGTCGCACCTGCGAGACGTGGTGGTGCAGGCCGCGCCAGCCGGCGAAGCGGTGGTCGTGCTCGAGGGCCAGCAGGCGCATGAACAGCAGGCTGGTCGCGGTGAACACCACCAGGGAGAGCCGTGCGTCGAGGATCGTGATCGGGACGCTGAGCGTGACCAGCACCGGCAGGGCGACCAGCGGCGGCCGGCGTACGCCCATGGCGAGCACGTCGACGCACAGCAGCACCAGCAGCCCGCAGACGGTCAGGAAGGCCTGCGTGTGCGTGACGTTCTGGCTCACCGGGGCGGAGTAGAAGTTCATCGCCGCAGCGCCGTTGGAGATGGCGTAGACCGTCTCCTTGACCGAGGCCACGGTGGGCACCACCCGCAGCAACGCCTCATCGCCGGCGGTGACGGCGTTGAGGGCGACCAGAGCAAGCGCCACCTGCCCGGCGGCGACGGCGTACGCCGAGACGCCCAGCCTGCGCAGTCCGACGCCGAGCAGGGCCGCGCTCAACCCGATCAGCAAGGTCGCGACCAGGTAGCGGGACGGCTCGGTCACCATGCCGCGCCAGGAGAACAGCGCGACCCACGCGGTGACCAGCGCGAGCAGCGGCACGGTCACGCCCAGCCCGGGTCGCAGCGAGGCCGGGACCTCTCGGGCGCTCATCTGGCCAGCTCCAGCCAGGAGGGGGTGAGCGGCTCGCCGCGGCGCAGGGTGGCGGCCTTCCAGCCGTGGCTTCGCAGCCACTCGGTCGCCGCAGGGTGCTCTGAGCCGTGCCGGTCCCACTGCTCGACGTCGAGCACCACCGCGTAGGCCGCGGCTCCTGCGGCCGCCAGACCCGCGAGGAACTCCCGGTCCGCGAGCTCGAGGTGCCCGAGCACCGCGAGCAGCATGCCGCCCTGCTGGCTCTCGTCGACCCAGCCGGTGTCGAGCTGCTCGTTGCGACTCAGCCCCATCAGGGCGAGCCGTTCGAGCTGGCGGGGGAGATCGGCGCCCCGGGCGCCCTGGTGCCAGCCGTGCGTCGAGGTGTCCCCGGTGGCGCTGACCAGGCGCACGTCGAAGTCCTGCTCGACCAGGTGCCTGGTCACCGAGGCCGCGACGCCGACCGCCGTCTCCAGGGAGGACCCGATCCCGTGTCCCCGGTGGGAGCGACGGCGGTTGTCCAGCAGCAGCGTGCAGCGCGACTGCCACTGCTGCTCTTCGCGGCGCACCATCAGCTGGGAGACCCGGGCGCTGCTGGGCCAGTGCACCCGGCGCAGGTCGTCGCCGAGGCGGTACTCCCGGATGGTCACGTCCGGGCTGCCGCTGCCCAGCAGGTCACGGGTGCGGTGCTCGCCCGCGCCGGACCACCGGCCGGTCAGCGCCAGCGGCGGCAGCGGCTCGGTGCGCGGCGTGACCAGCAGGGTCGTGGTCGAGGGGAGCACCTGGTGGAGGTCGACCATGCCGGTGGGGTCGGCGACGCGCACGCGCATCGGCCCGATCGGGAAACGTCCCCGCCGGTCGGCCCGGATCAGGTAGCGCAGCGGGACCTGCTCCTCCGAGCCCAGTGCCCCGACCACGAAGCGCTGCGGCTCGCCCAACGCCGCGGGCAGCTCCTCCTCGAGCAGCAGTGGCCCTGCCCGGCGCCCCCGCGCCGGGTTGGCACTGCCGACCTGCACCACGACCTGGGCGGTGCTGCCGACCTCCACCCGCACCGCGTCGATCTCGCGGCGCACCCAGACCTCGCGGTCCGTGCGGCGCAGCACCAGCCAGGCGGCCAGCGGCACGAACAGGGCGAGCAGCCCCAGCTGCACGAAGTCGGGCTCGCCGACCTGGACCCCGCTGACGATCGCGGCGACGCCGGCCGCGACGAAGCAGCGCCCGCGGATGCTCAGCTCGCGCATGGTGCTGCCTACAGCTGGGCGGGGCCGGGGACGGGCACCTGGGCGAGCACCTGCTCCACCACCTCGGTCGTACGCCGGCCGCTCATCGTGGCCTCCACCGTGGGCAGCAACCGGTGCGGCAGAACCTGCGGCGCGAGGTCGCGGACGTCGTCGGGCAAGACGTACTCCCTGCCCTGCATGGCCGCCCACGCCTTGGCGGCACGGACCAGGTGCAGCGTCGCCCGCGGCGAGGCGCCCAGGCGCAGGTCGGGGGAGCGCCGCGTCGCGGTGGAGAGGGAGACGGCGTACTGCTGCACCGCGGGGGAGACGTGCACCCGCGCGGTGATGTCGATCAGCTTGCGCACCTCGGCGGCGTCGGTGACCGGCTCGAGGTCCTCGAGCGGGTTGAACCCCTCCCGGGCGCTGAGCATCGCGATCTCCGCCGACTCCACCGGGTAGCCCATCGAGAGCCGCACCATGAACCGGTCGCGCTGGGCCTCCGGCAGGGCGTAGGTGCCCTCCATCTCGATCGGGTTCTGGGTGGCGATCACCATGAACGGCGCCTCGAGGGCGTAGGTGGTGCCGTCGACGGTGACCTGGGCCTCCTCCATGCACTCGAGCATCGCCGACTGGGTCTTGGGGCTGGCGCGGTTGATCTCGTCGCCGACCACCACGTTGGCGAAGATGCCACCGGGCCGGAACTCGAACTGCCGGGTGTCCTGGTTGAACACCGAGACCCCGGTGACGTCGGAGGGCAGCAGGTCGGGGGTGAACTGGATCCGGCGGACCGTGCAGTCGATCGAGCGGGCCAGTGCCTTGCTGAGCATGGTCTTGCCGACTCCGGGGACGTCCTCGATCAGCAGGTGACCTCCGGCCAGCAGCACCACCAGCGCCGAGCGGGCGATCTCCGGCTTGCCCTCGATCACCGTGGCCACGTTGGCGGCGATCCGCTCCGCGGCCACCTGCACCGCGTCCACGCCGGTCCCGCCCGCGCCCTCCGAGTCACCGAGCACCGTCTCGCCCCACTTTCCCCCACCGGTGGTCCGGTCGCGGCCTCTCTGACGCCGCCGGCGGACCCTGTCGGCCCAGTCTCGCTCATCGGTGGGCGGCGCACACCCCTGCGCGGGCTCTCCGCCCGGTCGTCCTGCGGGCACCGGCGCGGGCGATGTCTCGCCGTACGGGGGCGAAAAGGGGAGGGAAGTGGACACAATGTGGTTGACGGGGGAGGGAAGTGGAGTAAAGTGGAGCGCAGTGGAGGAAGCAGGCAAGCCGGTGGGGCGAGGTCTGGTGGAGGTGGGGACTGATGTTCTCCGGTACCTACACCCCCAAGCTCGACGAGAAGGGCCGGTTGTTCCTCCCGGCGAAGTTCCGTGACGAGATGAAGGAGGGCCTGGTGATCACCCGAGGCCAGGAGCACGCCCTCGACATCCGCACCCAGTCCGACTTCGACGCGTTCGCCGAGAAGTTCAAGAACGCCTCGCAGACCGACGGCCGGCTCCGTGCCTACGGCCGGATGCTGTTCGCGCTGGCCTCCGAGCAGGTTCCCGACAAGCAGGGCCGGATCACGGTCACCCCCGAGCTGCGGGACTACGCCGGACTGCAGCGCGACGCCGTGGTGATCGGGGTCTACGACCGGATCGAGGTCTGGGAGCCCGGCGCCTGGACCACCTACACCGCCGACCAGGAACAGGCCTTCGCGAACCTGCAGGAGGAGATCTTCCCCGGCTTCTGAGCGGACCCCCAGGGGTCGGCACAGGTCGGAGGGCACGCACAACTCAACACCGGTGATCGCAGGGCGAGGCTCACGTCCGCTCCCCCCTTGACCGTCTGGCGCACCTTCCCCGGTGCCAGAAGGTCGCTTCCCCTCCTGGGGTCGAGCGGACGGAGAACCTGGCTCTGCGATCACCCACCACTGCAGTTCCGGCACATCTTCTTTTGGCGCACTACTGGGGGTCGAGACCTATGAGCGGCAGCGCTTCTGCCACACCCGTACGACGCGTACGGGAAGAGGTGCGTGACGGCCTCGCGGTGATGTGCCTCTCCGCCGTCGCCTCCTGCAGTGTCGCGGTGCTGCTCCTGGTGCTCACCCGGTTGGGGAGCTAGGGCCAGATGTCCAAGCCCACCCACGTCCCGGTGCTGCTCGACCGGGTCGTCGCGCTGGTGACGCCTGCGCTGCAGGAGCCGGGCGCGACCCTGGTCGACGCGACCCTCGGCCTCGGCGGCCACACCGAGGCGGTGCTCGAGCGCTGCCCCTCGGCCCACGTGATCGGCGTCGACCGCGACCCGCACGCCCTCCAGCTGGCGGGTGAGCGGCTGGCGGCCCACGAGGACCGGGTGACCCTGGTGCACGCCGTCTACGACGAGATCCCCGAGGTCCTCGCCGAGCTCGGCCTCCCGGCCGTGCAGGCGGTCCTCTTCGACCTCGGAGTGTCCTCGATGCAGCTCGACGTCCGGGAGCGGGGCTTCGCCTACGCCGAGGACGCCCCGCTGGACATGCGGATGAACGACGAGGAAGGGCTCACCGCCGCCGACGTGCTGAACACCTACGAGGCCGGCGAGCTGGCCCGGGTGCTGCGCGACTACGGCGAGGAGAAGTTCGCCCGCCAGATCGCCCGGGCGATCGTCCGCGACCGAGCGGTGGAGCCGTTCACCCGCTCGGCGCGGCTGGTCGACCTGATCCGCGACACCATCCCGGCCCCGGCCCGGCGTACCGGCGGACACCCGGCGAAGCGCACCTTCCAGGCCCTGCGGATCGAGGTCAACGACGAGCTCGGCGTGCTGCGCAACGCGATCCCGGCGGCGGTCGAGTCGGTCGCGGTCGGTGGCCGGGTCGTGGTGATGAGCTACCACTCGCTGGAGGACCGGCTGGTGAAGCGGGCCTTCGCCGCCGGCACCACCTCGCGCGTGCCCCACGACCTTCCGGTCGTCCCGGCGGGCCACGAGCCGCCCCTGCGCAACCTCACCCGTGGCGCCGAGAAGGCCACGGAGCAGGAGATCGAGGAGAACCCGCGTGCAGCCTCGGTCCGGCTGCGCGCCGTCGAACGCGTCAACACCAACCGGGGAGACACCGCAGCATGAGCACCTTGAGCAGCCCAGCCAGGTCCGGTGCACGCAGTCGCGTGCCACGTTTCGCCGAGGCCGCCGTGGAGCGCGCCCGCCTGACCGTGGTGCCGCAGCGCAGCCTGGGTCGCGCCGACACCGGCCGTACGCCGTTCGTGGTGCTGATGCTGACCATGCTGGCCGCCGGCGTCGTGGGGCTCTTGATGTTCAACACCAACATGCAGCAGTCCTCCTTCGAGGCGACCCGGCTGCAGGACCAGGTCTCCACGCTCAGTGCCCAGGAGCAGTCGCTGGCGATGGAGCTCGACGCGCTGCGCGACCCCCAGCGGCTCGCGATCGCCGCCAAGCGGCTGGGGATGGTGCCTCCGGCGGAGCCCGCGTTCGTCTCCCTCACCGACGGCCGCGTGCTCGGCAACCCGACTCCCGCGACCACGGCCGACGCCGTGCGGATCAACCCGCTGCCGGCCCCGAAGCCTGCGGCACTGGCACCCAAGCCGATCGTGATCAAGGTGCGGGCCGGCACATCGAGCGGCGACACCACGCCAACCTCCGCGGCCGCACCCGCCCGAGACGGTAGGAAGGGCACCAGCGCCCCGTCGAACGGCCGGGCCCGGACCGGAGCGAACCGTTGACTCGATCCCAGCGCAACCTGCGCGGGAACACGCATGTCCGGCTGCGCGTCGGGCTCGTCCTGATCGCGATGCTGCTCTCGCTCTTCGGCGCCCGGCTCTTCCAGCTGCAGGGGGTCGACTCCCGCGCCTATGCCACCCGTGCGGCGCAGGCCGGCCTGGTCACGATCACCCTGCCCGCCGAGCGCGGCCGCATCCTGGACCGCAACGGCGTACCCCTCGCCGAGTCGGTGGCCGGGCTGATGGTCGTCGCCGACCCGACCCGCACCGCACCCAACGGGGAGGCGATCGCCAAGATCCTCGCCGACGAGCTCGGCCTGGACTACTTCGAGGCCCTCGCCAAGCTCACCAAGACCGGCACCCGCTTCGTCTACCTGGCGCGGCGGGTGCCGTCCACCCTGGCCACCAAGGTGATGACCGCGATCCGCACCCGGGACCTCGTCGGGGTGGACACCCGGCCCGACCCGCTGCGGGTCTATCCCGCTGGGGACGTCGCGGCGAACCTGGTCGGCTTCGTGGGCGACAAGCTCTCCAAGGAGGGCGAGATCGAGCCGGCAGCGGGCCTGGAGCGCGCCTTCAACAAGATGCTCGCCGGCAAGGACGGCACCGAGACCTACGAGGTCGGCGGCGGGAACCGGATCCCGCTGGGCGACAACAGCCGGGTCAAGCCGGTCGACGGCAAGGACCTGCACCTGACCATCGACCGCGACGTGCAGTGGTACACCCAGCGCCTGCTGCGTACGGCGGTCCAGGGAGCCGGCGCCAAGAACGGCGCCGCGGTGGTGCTCGACAGCCGCACCGGCGAGGTGCTCAGCCTGGCCGACTACCCGACCTACGACCCGAACCACCCGGACAAGGCTGCCAAGGACAACCTGCGCAGCCGTGCCCTCACCGACGTCTACGAACCGGGCTCGGTGGAGAAGGTGCTCACCGCCGCCGGGCTGATCGATGCCGGCAAGGTGACGCCCGCGACCCGGATCAAGGTGCCCGCCGAGCTGCCGGTGCTCGACCGCAAGATCGGTGACTGGTTCGACCACGGCGACATCAGGCTCACCATGGCCGGGGTGATCGCGCGCTCCTCCAACATCGGCACCGCGCTCGCGGCCACCCAGCTCACCCCCGAGGAGCTGTGGGGCTACCTCGACAGGTTCGGGCTCGGGCGGCGCACCGACGTCGGGATGCTCGGCGAGACCCGCGGGCTGCTGCCGCCGGCTTCGACGTGGTCCACGCTGACCCGGGCCCAGATCGCCTTCGGGCAGGGCGTCTCGGTCAGTGCGCTGCAGATGGCCGCGGCTGTCAACGCGGTGGCCAACCACGGCGAGTTCGTCTCGCCCAGCCTGGTCGAGGGCCGGGCCACCACCTCGGCCGGCCAGGAGGTCGGCACCGACACCGCGGTCCGGCGGCAGGTGGTCAGTCCCGACGCCGCCAGCCAGACCTCGCAGATGATGGAGCTGGTCACCACCCCCGACGTCGGCACCGCAGGGCGGGCGGGGATCGAGGGCTACCGCGTCGCCGGCAAGACCGGGACCGCCCAGCAGGTCGGCAAGACGTGCAAGTGCTACGACGGCAGCACGGCGGTCTCCTTCGCCGGCTTCGCCCCCGCCGACGACCCGCGCTTCACCGTCTACGTGATGATCAACCGGCCACGGGCCGGCTCCAGCGGCGGCGGCACGGCGGCGCCGGTCTTCCGCAGGCTGCTCACCCACCTGCTCTCCAAGTACGCCGTCCCGCCGACCGGCACGCCGCCGTCCACGTTGCCGACCAAGTGGGGCCGTGGCGCCGGCCGCTAGGGCCGCGTCGCTCGATAGCCTCGGCTCGTGCCCGACCTGAACCTGACCCGTCCGCAGCGCCCACCGCGGACCCCGCTCGCGCAGGTGGCGGCGTGGACCGGGGCGCAGCAGGGTGCGGACGACGGGACGGGTGACGTCGAGGTGACCGGGCTCAGCCTGAGCAGCGCCCGGGTGCACCCGGGCGACGTCTACGCGGCCCTGCCCGGCGCACGGGTGCACGGGGCGACCTTCGTCGCCGACGCCGTGACCGCCGGCGCGGTCGCGGTGCTCACCGACGACGCGGGAGCGGACCTGCTCGCGCAGGGCGGCACCGGGCCCGGCGTACCCGTCCTGGTGCTGGCGGACCCGCGGTCGGTGCTCGGCGACCTCGCGGCCCGGCTGTACGGCGAGCCGGCGCGCCGGCTGACCCTGATGGCGGTCACCGGCACCCAGGGCAAGACCACCACCACCCGGCTCCTCGAGGGCGGGCTGAGCACCGTCGGCGAGCGTGCGGCCGTGATCGGCACCGTCGGCACCCGCATCGCCGGGCAGGACGTCGCGACCTCGCTGACCACGCCGGAGGCACCGGACCTGCACGCGCTGTTCGCCGTGATGGTCGAGCAGGGGGTGCGCTCGTGCGCGATGGAGGTCTCCAGCCATGCCCTGGTGATGGGCCGGGTCGCCGGGGTGACCTTCGACGTCGCCGGGTTCCTCAACCTCGGCCGCGACCACCTCGACTTCCACGACGGGGTGGAGGACTACTTCGCCGCGAAGGCCTCGCTGTTCACCCCCGAGCGCACCCGGCGGGGCCTGACCAACGTCGACGACGAGCACGGCCGGCGGCTGCTCGAGATCGCCTCCGTCCCGATGGCCACCTTCTCGCCGTCGGGTGCGGCGGCCGACTGGCGCGCCGTCGAGGTGAGCCTGGCGCCGGAGGGATCGAGCTTCACCGTGCTGACGCCGACGGGGGAGCGGATCGCCGCACGCGTGCCGCTGACCGGCTCGTTCAACGTGGCCAACGCGCTGTGCGCGATCGCGCTCGCCGGGGAGGCCGGGCTCGACCCGGCCCAGGTCGCCGAAGGCATCGCCCGCGGTGGTGGGGTGCCCGGCCGCCTGGAGCGGGTCGACGCCGGTCAGGAGTTCCTGGCGGTGGTCGACTACGCCCACAAGCCCGATGCCGTCGAGGCCGCACTGGCGGCGCTGCGGCCGCTGACCCGGGGCCGGCTCGTGCTGGTCATCGGGGCGGGCGGAGACCGGGACACCGGCAAGCGCCCGGTCATGGGGGAGATCGGCGCCCGGCTGGCCGACGTGCTGCTGGTGACCGACGACAACCCCCGCGGCGAGGACCCCGCGGCGATCCGGGCCGCCGTGCTCGCCGGCGCCTCCACCGCGAGCGGTGCCGGCGAGGTGGTGGAGGTGGGCGACCGGCGCGCCGCGATCCGGCAGGCCGTCGCGATGGCCGGTCCGGGGGACACCGTGGTGATCGCCGGCAAGGGCCACGAGACCGGGCAGGAGATCGGCGGCACCGTGCACGCCTTCGACGACCGGGTCGAGCTGCGGGCCGCGCTGGAGGAGCTCCGGTGATCGCGATCACGCTGGCACAGCTCGCCGCCGTGGTCGGCGGGACCGTCGTCGACGGCGACCCCGGCCTCCTCGTGGACGGCCCCGCCTTCCTGGACAGCCGGGATCCGCAGCCCGGCGGGCTCTTCGTGGCGTTCGCGGGGGAGCACGCCGACGGCCACGACCACGCACCGGGCGCGATCGCCGGCGGGGCCGCAGCCGTCCTCGGCACCCGTGCGACCGGCGTCGCGACCGTGCTGGTCGCCGATGCCCGGGCGGCGCTGCAGCAGCTCGCCGAGCACGTGCTCGCCACGCTGCGCAGCGACGGCGCCGGGCCGACGGTGACCGCGATCACCGGCTCGCAGGGCAAGACCACGGTCAAGGACATGCTGGCGCGGGTGCTCGCCGACTCCGCCCCCACGGTCGCCACCGCGGGATCGTTCAACAACGAGCTCGGCCTGCCGCTGACGGTGCTCCGCGCCGACGCCACGACCCGTCACCTCGTGCTGGAGATGGGTGCGCGCGGGGTCGGGCACCTCGCGGCGCTGTGCGCGATCGCGCCTCCCGACATCTCGCTCGTGCTCAACGTCGGCAAGGCCCACATCGGGGAGTTCGGCTCCCAGGAGCAGATCGCGGTCGCGAAGGGCGAGCTCGTCGAGGCCCTCCGCCCCGGCGGGACCGCGGTGCTCAACGGCGACGACCCGCTCGTCGCGGCGATGTCCTCGCGGACCTCGGCGACGGTGGCGACCTTCGGGCACGACGAGCGGGCCGGCGTACGCCTCGTCGGGGTGGAGGTGGACGACCTCGGCAGGCCGTCGTTCGAGCTCCGGCACGCCGGGCGCAGCGAGCGGGTCCGGCTCCAGCTGCTCGGCGAGCACCAGGCCGGCAACGCGGCTGCCACCACGGCCGCCGCGGTCGCGGCCGGGCTCGACTTCGCCGACGTGGTGCACAGCCTGGCGTCGCTGACCGCGCTGTCCCGGTGGCGGATGGAGCTGCACGAGCGAGCCGACGGCCTCGCGGTGGTCAACGACGCCTACAACGCCAACCCCGACTCCATGCGGTCCGCCCTGGAGACCCTGGCCCGGATGGGCCGGGCCGGACGGCGCACCGTCGCGGTGCTCGGTGAGATGCGCGAGCTGGGCGGGTCGGCCGAGGAGGAGCATCGTGAGCTCGGTGCTCTGGCCGACCGGCTCGGCATCGACGTGGTGGTGGTCGTGGGCGCCGGCGCGCTGGGCGTGTACGACGTGCTGGTGGACGCGCGGGGTGACGACGGCTCGACGCGCCGGTTCGAGGGGGTCGACGAGGCGGTGTCCTGGTTGCGCGACAATGTGGCGGGCCCGGACGTCGTCCTGGTCAAGGCGTCCCGGTCCCTCGGGCTGGAGCGGATCGCCGATGCCCTGCTCGCCCATCACCCTCGAGAGGAGCCGGTGCGTTGAGAGCAATCCTGCTCGCCGGTGGACTGTCGCTGGTGCTCACCCTGATCGGCACGCGCTACGCGATCCGGGTGCTGGCGAACCTCGGCTACGGGCAGCTGATCCGCGACGACGGCCCCACCACGCACCACACCAAGCGCGGAACGCCCACGATGGGCGGCACCGTGATCGTGCTCGCCTCGACGCTGAGCTACTTCCTGGCGACCTGGATCACCGGCAACACCCCGACGGCCTCGTCGCTGCTGCTGCTCTTCTTGTTCGTGGGCATGGGCAGCGTCGGCTTCCTCGACGACTACATCAAGATCTCCCGGCAGCGCAGCCTCGGCCTGCGCAGCCGGGCGAAGTTCATCGGCCAGACCGTGGTGGCCGTGGTCTTCGGCTGGCTGGCGCTCTCGCCGTGGCTGGAGGACGACCGCTTCCGGACGCCGGCAGGCCGCTCGATCTCGTTCATCCGGGAGCCGGCCGACCTGGTGCTGCCCACGGCCGTCGTGGTGCTGTTCATCTGGCTGCTGATCGCCGGCACCAGCAACGCGGTCAACCTCACCGACGGGCTCGACGGCCTGGCGGCAGGTGCCTCGGTGATGACCTTCGGCGCCTACACGCTGGTCAACATCTGGCAGAACAACCAGTGGTGCGGTCGTGAGGCCGGCCCCAACTGCTACGACGTCCGCGACCCGCTCGACCTCGCCGTGGTGGCCGCTGCCATCACCGGCGCCTGCTTCGGCTTCCTGTGGTGGAACGCCTCGCCGGCCAAGATCTTCATGGGCGACACGGGATCGCTGGCCCTCGGCGGCGCGCTGGCCGGCTTCGCCGTACTCACCCGGACCGAGTTCCTGCTCGCACTGCTCGGCGGGTTGTTCGTGATCGAGACGCTGTCGGTGATCCTCCAGGTCGGGTTCTTCAAGGCCACCAAGGGCAAACGTCTCTTCCGGATCGCCCCGCTGCACCACCACTTCGAGATGCTCGGCTGGGAGGAGGTCACCGTGACGATCAGGTTCTGGCTGATCGCGGGGATCTTCGTCGCCGCGGGGCTCGGGGTGTTCTACGCCGAGTGGGTGGCCAGCACGTGACCCAGCGTGAGGTCGACCACCTCGGCCGCACCTCGGAGTGGGACGGCATCCGCGTCGTGGTGGCCGGGATGGGCGTCTCCGGCTTCGCTGCCGCCGACAACCTGACCCACCTCGGCGCCACCGTGACCGCACTGGACGACTCGCTCGCCGGTGACCGCACCGAGAAGGCCACGCTGCTGCAGATCCTCGGCAGCACCGTCCGGCTCGGTCCCGGGGCCACCGCGACGCTGCCCGACGACGTCGACCTGGTGGTCACCTCGCCCGGATGGGCGCCGACCGCGCCGTTGCTCGCCCAGGCCGTGGCGCGCGGCATCCCGGTGTGGGGCGAGGTCGAGCTGGCGTGGCGACTGCGCGACCCGGAGAGCCCGGCGCCGTGGCTGGCGGTCACCGGCACCAACGGCAAGACCACGACCGTGCAGATGCTCGAGGCGATGCTCCGTGCCCAGGGGCTGCGCACAGTGGCCTGCGGCAACGTGGGCCTGCCGATCGTCGAGGTGGTGATGGACCCCCAGCCCTACGACGTGCTCGCGGTGGAGCTCTCCAGCTTCCAGCTGCACTACACCTCCTCGATGGCCGCGCGGTCCGCCGTGGTGCTCAACGTCGCCGAGGACCACCTGGACTGGTACGCCGGCCCCGGCGACCCGATGACGGGCTACGCCGCCGACAAGGGCCGGATCTACCGCGGCAACGAGCGTGCGTGCGTCTACAACGTCGCCGACCCGGTCACCGAGCGGCTGGTCCGCGAGGCCGAGGTGGCCGAGGGTGCGCGCGCGATCGGCTTCACCCTGGGCACACCTGCGGTCGGGATGGTCGGCCTCGTCGACGACGTGCTGGCCGACCGGGCCTTCGTGGAGGACCGGCAGACCACTGCCGCCGAGCTGTGCACGCTCGGTGAGCTGGCCAGCAACGCACCCCACTTCGTCAGCAACGCCCTCGCCGCGGCCGCGCTGGCCCGCAGCCACGACGTCGCGCCGGCCGCGGTCCGCGAGGGACTGCGCTCCTTCCGCCCGGACGGCCACCGGATCGCCCAGGTCGCGGTCGTGGACGCGGTGACCTGGGTCGACGACTCCAAGGCCACCAACCCGCACGCGGCACTGGCCTCGCTGCAGGCCTACGAGCACGTGGTCTGGGTCGCGGGCGGGCTGGCCAAGGGTGCCCGGTTCGACGACCTCGTCGCGGCCGTGCGCGAACGCCTGCGGGGCGTCGTACTCCTCGGGCGGGACGCACCGGTGATCCGGGACGCGCTTTCGCGACACGCGCCCGATGTGCCCGTCTTCGAACTCGACGCCAGCGAGACTGATCCACAACGATCCATGGACCGCGTGGTCTCCGAGGCCTCGGCACTCGCACGTGCCGGGGACACGGTGCTCCTGGCACCGGGCTGCGCGTCGATGGACATGTTCGCCAACTACGGCGCGCGCGGCGATGCCTTCGCCGAGGCCGTGCACCGGCTGCGGCGAGGTAGCGAGGACGGCCAGTTCCCCTGACTTCGGTCCCTGGCCGGCGACGAGGAGGAATCGTGAGCGTCACCAGCCAGGCCGGGAGTCAGGCACCGACGCAGGCCCGGACCCAGGCTGGCCTGGGCGGCTGGTGGGCCGGCGTACGCCGCTCGCTGGAGCGCCCGCTCACGTCCTACTACCTGCTCCTCGGCGCCTCGACGATGCTGCTCGCGATCGGTCTGATGATGGTGCTCAGCTCCTCGAGCGTCTACTCCTATGAGAACCACTCCGGCGACAGCTACCACGTCTTCCTCAAGCAGCTCAGCTGGGTGGCGATCGGCCTGCCCGCGGCGTGGCTGGCCAGCCGGATGAACCGGCGGCTGCTGCGGCTGATGGCCTGGCCCTCGGTGGTGCTGGCGGCCAGCCTGCTCGCCCTGACCCAGACCAGCCTCGGCTTCGCCGTCAACGGCAACCGCAACTGGCTCGCCTTCGGGCCGCTGATCGTGCAGCCCTCGGAGATCGCCAAGCTGGCGATCGTGCTGTGGTCGGCCGACGTCTACGCCCGCAAGGAGAAGCTGCTCGGCAACCCGATCCACGCACTGGTGCCGGTGGCGCCGGTGGTCGGGCTGGTCGCGATGCTGGTCGTGTTCCAGCGCGACCTCGGCACCGCCCTGGTGCTGTTCGCGATCCTGCTGGGCATGCTGTGGGTGGTCGGGGTGCCGGCGCGCCTCTTCGGGATCGCGATCTGCCTGGTCGGCGTGGTGGCCTTCTACCTCGCGGCCTCCAACGCCGAGCGTCGCGGCCGGCTGACCAGCTTCATCGACCCCTTCGCCGACTTCCAGGGCGCCGGCTGGCAGGCCGGTCACGGCCTGCTCGGGATGGCCAGCGGGGGCATCCTGGGCAAGGGCCTGTCCGCGAGCCAGCAGAAGTGGGGCACCCTGCCCGAGGCGCACACCGACTTCATCTTCGCCGTGCTCGGCGAGGAGCTCGGCCTGGTGGGCACGCTGCTGGTGATCGTGCTGTTCGGGGCGATCGCCTACGCCGCGGTCCGGCTGGCCATCAACACCGAGGACCCGTTCGTGCGCTACCTCACCGCCGGGGTCACGATCTGGTTGATGGCGCAGATGATCATCAACGTCGGGATGGTGCTCGCGCTGCTGCCGGTGATCGGGATCCCGCTGCCGCTGCTCTCCTACGGCGGCTCGGCCCTGGTGCCGTCCCTGGTCGCGCTCGGCCTGCTCGTCGGCTTCGCCCGCTCCGAGCCCGAGGCCGCCGCCGCGCTGCGCGACCGTCGCGGCGAGCGCAAGCGTGGCCGCCAGCATGGTCGGCAGCACGGTCGCGCCCGCGGCGCCGACGTCTTCCCCGGCGCGGTCTCCGCAGGCAGCGCCCGCTCGAGGCGCGAGTGATGCCGGTTCGCCGCGTCCTGCTGGCTGGAGGTGGGTCGGCCGGTCACACCTCGCCGCTGCTCGCCACCGCCGATGCGCTTCGTCGTCGTGACCCCGAGATCGAGATCGTCGCCCTGGGCACGGCCCGCGGGCTGGAGACCCGGGTGATCCCGGAGGCCGGCTACCCGCTGGAGCTGGTCCCCCCGGTGCCGTTGCCGCGCCGGCTGGGGGCGGACCTGCTGCGCACGCCGGGCCGGCTGCGCGGCGCGCTGGTGGCGACCCTGGAGGTCCTCGACCGCGTGCGGCCCGACGTGGTCGTGGGCTTCGGCGGCTACGTCTCCGTGCCGGCCTACCTCGCGGCGCGTCGGCGGCACCTGCCGCTCGTGGTGCACGAGGGCAACGCACTGCCGGGCATCGCCAACAAGCTCGGCGCCCGGTTCACCACCCACGTGGCCACCAGCTTCCCCGACACCGCGCTGCGCCACGCCCGCTACATCGGGCTGCCGATCCGCCGGATGATCAGCACCCTGGACCGGGCTGCCCTGCGCGAGGAGGCCCGGCGCCACTTCGGGCTCGACCCCGACCTGCCCACGCTGCTCGTCACCGGCGGCTCCCAGGGGGCGCGCCGGCTCAACCAGTCGGTCGCGGCCGCGGCGCCGGCTCTGGCCGCCGCGGGCGTCCAGGTGCTGCACATCGTCGGACCGAAGGGTACGGCCGACCCCGAGGTCACGCCGGGCGGCCCGGCGTACGTCATGGTGCGGTTCGAGAGCCGGATGGACCTCGCGTACGCCGCCGCGGACGCCGTGGTCTGCCGCTCGGGGAGCAACACCGTCACCGAGGTCTCGGGCGTGGGCCTGCCGGCGATCTACGTGCCGCTCCCGATCGGCAACGGCGAGCAGGCCCTCAACGCCCGGCCCGTGGTCGACGCCGGGGGAGGGCTGCTGGTCTCCGACGCGGCGCTCACCCCCGAGTGGGTGATCGCGACCGTCCCCGGACTGCTCACCGACCCCGACCGCCTCGCCGCGATGTCGCGCGCGGCGGCCGACCTGATCCCGCTCGACGCCGACGACCTGCTGGCGGAGATGATTCTCCTGGCAGGCAGCGAGAGGGGCGAAGGACGATGAGGGTTCCGGTACCGGAGGTGATCCCGGCCGCGGACGAGCTCGGTGCCGTCCACTTCGTCGGGATCGGCGGCGCGGGCCTCTCGGGCATCGCGCGGATCATGCTCGCTCGCGGGATCGCCGTGAGCGGCAGCGACGCCAAGGAGTCGCGGACCATCGAGGCGCTGCGCGCGCTCGGGGCGGCCTGCCACATCGGGCACTCGGCGGACAACCTCGGCTCCGCCGACACCCTGGTGGTCTCGACCGCGGTGCGCGAGGACAACCCCGAGATCGTGGAGGCGACCGCCCGGGGGCTGCGGATGCTGCCACGATCGGCCGCCCTCGAGTCGGTGATGCAGGGCCGGATGGTGGTCGCGGTCGCGGGCACCCACGGCAAGACCACGACGACCTCCCTGCTCACCGTTGCCTTGCAGCACTGCGGCGCCGACCCCTGCTTCGCCATCGGCGGCGAGCTCAACGAGACCGGCTCCAACGCCCACGACGGCAGCGGCGAGCTCTTCGTGGCCGAGGCCGATGAGAGCGACGGTGCCTTCCTGGTCTACTCCCCGTACGCCGCACTGGTCACCAACGTCGAGGCCGACCACCTCGACAACTACGGCACGGCCGAGAACTACCGGGCGGCGTTCGAGACCTTCATCGAGCACCTCGATCCCGACGGCTTCCTGGTGGTCTGCGCGGACGACCCCGGCGCCGACGAGCTCGGTGCCCTGGCGACGCGGCAGGGCCGACGTGTCGTGCGGGTGGGGGAGCGCGCCGATGCCGACGTACGCGCCGAGGACGTGCGCTTCGCCGGCTCCACCTCGCGGTTCTCCGTCGTCGACAACGGCCGGCGGCTCGGCGAGGTCACCTTGCAGATCCCTGGGCGGCACTACGTCCTGGACGCGCTGGCTGCGCTGGCCTGCGGGCTGCGACTGGGGTTCGGCTTCAAGGACCTCGCGCGCGGCCTCGGCGCCTTCAGCGGCACCCGGCGGCGGATGGAGCTCAAGGGAGAGGTCGGCGGCATCCGCGTCTACGACAGCTACGCCCACCACCCCAACGAGATCGCCGGCGACCTGCAGGCGGCCCGGAGCATCGCCGGTGACGGGCGCGTGGTGGTCGGCTACCAGCCGCACATGGTCTCGCGGACCCAGATCTTCGGCCACGACATGGGCGTGGCGCTCGGTGCTGCCGACGAGGTGGTCGTGATGGACATCTACGTCGCCCGCGAGGACCCGGTCCCCGGCGTCAGCGGGGCCCTGGTGGCCGACGCGGTGCCGCTCGCCCCCGAGCGGGTCGTTTTCGAACCGTCGTGGGCCGCCACGGCCGCGCACCTGGTCGAGCGGGCCCGGCCCGGCGACATCGTGCTGACCCTCGGCGCCGGCGACGTCACCCTGCTCGGACCGCAGGTGCTGGAGCTGCTCGCCGAGCGAGGAGGCGGCCATGACGATGCTTGAGCGCCGCCCCGGTGGGGAGTCCGCGGAGGAGCAGACCGTCCGGATGGCCCGCAAGGACTTCCGGCGACGCCGCTACGCCGGGCGCCTGCGCAAGCCGCTCCTGCTCCTGCTCGTCGCCGCGATCGTCGGTGGCGCGGTGTGGTTGCTGTACTTCTCCAGCTTCGTGACCGCCCAGCAGGTCCGCGTCGAGGGCAACGTGTCGGTGGGCAGCCTCCGCGTCGAGCGCGCCGCTGCCGTCCCGATGGGGACCCCGCTCGCCCGGATCGACCTCGCGGCGGTGGTCGCCAGGGTGGAGTCGATCCCCTCGGTGCGCAGCGTCGCGGTCTCGCGCCGCTGGCCCGACACCGTGCAGGTCTCGGTGACCGAGCGCACCCCGGTCGCCGTGGTCGACCAGGGGGCCGGCCTGCGGGCGATGGACGAGACCGGGGTGATCTTCGGCAGCTACGCCGTCCGCCCGGCCGGCCTTCCGCTCGTGCGCACCTCCGCGAGCACCAGCGCCGACGCGCTCGTCGAGGCGGGCAAGGTGGTCGGGGCCCTCCCGACCGGCATCGCGACCAAGGTCGACGTGGTCGAGGTCAGCAGCGTCGACCGGATCGCGCTGCTCCTCGACAGCTCCCGCCGCGTGGTGTGGGGCAGCGCCGAAGGCTCTCGCGAGAAGGCCGAGGTGCTCGGCGTACTCCTCAAGCGGCCGGGGCAGGTCATCGACGTCACCGTCCCGGGCCGTCCCACCACCCGCTGACCCCGCCCCTCCGTTTCGCCGAGACGTCACATCTGAAACGCGCCACCCCCCTCGCCGAGACGTCGTAGGTGAAACGCGACGTGCACCTGTACGGCGGCGCACCGGTTTCACCTGTGACGTCTCGGCGGCGACGGGACCGTGGCACACCGGTTTCATCTGTGACGTCTCGGCGAGGGGGCACCGGTTTCATCTGTGACGTCTCGGCGGGAAAAAAAGATGGGGGATTCGGCGGCGACCCGCGTGTTGCGCGGGCGGTGGGGGCTCGCTCCCCTAACTTGATCTAACAACCTCAGGTTGACATAACGTTAACCCTCTACTTCAGGGTTAGGGTTCTGCAGCCGGAGGGGCTTCCCCAGGAACATCCGAGAGTCGCCCAGCAGCCGAGCGGGGTGGCAACGCAAAGTGAGAGGCACCGCCGTGGCAGCACCCCAGAACTACCTGGCCGTGATCAAGGTCGTGGGTATTGGTGGAGGTGGAGTCAACGCCGTCAACCGGATGATCGAGGTCGGGCTGAAGGGCGTCGAGTTCATCGCCATCAACACAGATGCACAGGCACTGTTGATGAGTGACGCCGATGTCAAGCTCGACATCGGTCGCGAGCTGACCCGGGGCCTCGGCGCCGGTGCCAACCCCGACGTCGGGGCGCAGGCCGCCGAGGACCACGCCGACGAGATCGAAGAGGTGCTCAAGGGCGCCGACATGGTCTTCGTGACAGCCGGCGAAGGTGGTGGCACCGGCACCGGTGGCGCCCCCGTCGTGGCCAAGATCGCCCGGTCGCTCGGTGCGCTGACGATCGGTGTGGTCACCCGGCCGTTCTCCTTCGAGGGCCGTCGTCGTGCCGGATCCGCGGAGGAGGGGATCGCCGCCCTGCGCGAAGAGGTCGACACCTTGATCGTGATCCCCAACGACAAGCTGCTCTCGATCTCCGACCGCAGCGTGAGCATGCTCGACGCGTTCAAGCAGGCCGACCAGGTCCTGCTGCAAGGCGTCTCGGGCATCACCGACCTGATCACCACGCCCGGCCTGATCAACCTCGACTTCGCCGACGTCAAGTCGGTGATGTCCAACGCGGGCTCCGCGCTGATGGGCATCGGTTCGGCCCGCGGCGACAACCGCGCGGTCGAGGCCGCCGAGCTCGCCGTCTCCAGCCCCCTGCTGGAGGAGTCGATCGACGGTGCCCAGGGCGTCCTGCTCTCCATCGCCGGCGGCTCCGACCTCGGCCTCTTCGAGATCAACGAGGCGGCCGCCATGGTGGCCGACGCGGTGCACCCCGAGGCCAACATCATCTTCGGTGCCACCATCGACGATGCGCTCGGCGACGAGGTCCGGGTCACGGTGATCGCCGCCGGCTTCGAGGGCGGGCGACCCAAGCGTCGTGAGGAGAGCCACGGCCTGCGCCCGCGGCCGGCCACCCAGGCGGTCCCGCAGAGCCAGGAGGAGACCCGCGCGGCGGCCCGGGCCCTGGCCGAGCAGCGCATCGCGCCCGAGCCGGCTCCTGCCGTGCGCAAGGAGCCGGTTCCCGTCGGTGCGGCCCGGACCTCGGCCCCCGCCAACGGCCAGGCCGGTCGTCAGACACAGCCAGCCCAGCGTCCGCTGGCGCCCCAGACCCAGCGGGGCTTCGACGACGACGAGCTCGACGTGCCCGACTTCTTGAAGTAGGTCGTCGCGCTGTACTCCCACCGCAGCAGCACCGGCCCCGTCGACCTCGCCTTCACCGACAGGTACGACGGGGTCAGTGCTGTGCCCTTCGACAGCCTCAACCTGGCCCTCTCCGGCGAGGACGACCCGGCAGCGCGGCAGCGCAACCTCGAACTGCTGGTGGCCGACTTCGCCCCCGGCGCGGAGCTGGCCGACATGGAGCAGGTGCACGGTGACGTCGTCAGGATCGCCGGCGGCGCCCGGCCCCGGTGCGACGCCCTGGTCACCGACCGGGCCGACGTGGTGCTGATGGTCCGGGTCGCCGACTGCGTCCCGGTGCTGCTCGCCGACCCGGTGGCCGGGGTCATCGCGGCCGCGCACGCCGGTCGTCAGGGACTCACCGTCGGCGTGGTCGGCGCCTGCGTCGCGCAGATGCGCGGACTCGGCGCCGAGCAGATCAGTGCGTGGGTGGGCCCGCACGTGTGCGGTCGCTGTTATGAGGTGCCCGAGGCCCTGCAGGAGGAGGTCGTGGCGCTCGAGCCGGCCACGCTCGCCACCACGTCCTGGGGCACTGCGGCCCTCGACATCGGTGCCGGCGTCACGGCCCAGCTCGCCCGCCACGACGTGCAGGTCCACGACGTGTCGCGCTGCACCCTGGAGTCACCGGACCTGTTCTCCCACCGTCGCGACGGTGCCCGCGCCGGCCGGTTCGCCGGCGTGATCAGGAGACGTGATGAATGAGCAGAGCGAGCGCCGGCGCGAGCAGATCGCGGCCGGCCTCACCGATGTGCAGCAGCGGGTCGACCGGGCCTGCGCCGAGGTGGGCCGTCGCGCCGACGAGGTCACCACGATCGTCGTCACCAAGTTCTTCCCCCTCTCCGACCTGCGCCTGCTGGCCGGGCTCGGGGTCCGCGACGTCGGCGAGAACCGCCACCAGGAGGCCGTCGAGAAGGCAGCCGCCGGAGCCGACCTGGGGCTGCGCTGGCACTTCATCGGCGCCCTGCAGAGCAACAAGGCCGCCGCAGTGGCGGCGTACGCCGACGTGGTGCACTCACTCGACCGGGCCAAGCTCGTCGGCGGCCTGAGCCGCGGCGCCGCCGAGCGCGGCCGCGACCTCGAGTGTCTGGTGCAGGTGAGCCTGGACCCGCCGGGGACGGGCGCGGCCCGCTCCGGGTGCGACCCGGCCGAGCTGCCCGACCTCGCCGAGCGGATCCTCGATGCCGAGGGCCTGCGGCTGCGTGGCGTGATGGGGGTCGCGCCGCTCGGTGGCGACCCCGGGGCGGCCTTCGACCGACTGGCCTCCGCGGCCGAGATGGTCCGCGGACTCAGCGCGGAGGCCGGTTGGATCTCCGCGGGGATGAGCGGCGACCTGGAGCAGGCCGTGATGTCGGGTGCGACACACCTGCGGATTGGCTCGGCGGTCCTCGGTCCGAGGCCCCCCGTCAAGTAGTGTCCGAAGAGCCGTGAGGACGGCACCACCGGCAGCAGATCAGCGCCACGAGAGCAGAGGAATCAACTGATGAGCGCGATGCGGAAGATGGGCGTCTACCTCGGCCTCCTCGAGGACGCCGACGGGCAGTACGTCGACACCGACACCGAGTTCGACGAGCCTGCTCGCCGCCACGAGCCGGAGCCGGCACGTCCGGTCGCCAACCTGGCGGAGCGTCGTCGTCCTGCCCGCGAGCACGGCACCGCGGCCGGCCCGACCACCTCGGTCGCCCCGATGTCGCGGATCACGACGCTGCACCCGCGCACCTACAACGAGGCCCGCGTGATCGGGGAGAACTTCCGCGACGGCGTCCCCGTGATCATGAACCTCTCCGAGATGGACGACACCGACGCCAAGCGGCTGGTCGACTTCGCCGCCGGGTTGGTCTTCTCGGTGCGCGGCACGATCGAGCGGGTCACCAACAAGGTGTTCCTGCTCTCGCCCCCCAACGTCTCGGTGGCAGCGGAGGACAAGCAGCGCATCGCCGAGGGCGGCTTCTTCAACCAGAGCTGACCTCGCCATGTTGTTCATCGGCGAGATCGTCGAGCTCGTCCTCAGCACCTTCATCGCGCTGCTGTTCGTGCGCTTCATCGTGGACTGGATCCAGGTCTTCGCGCGCTCGTGGACCCCGCGCGGCCCGGTCCTGGTGATCCTGGAGGTGATCTACTCCATCACCGATCCGCCGATCAAGGCCCTGCGCAAGATCCTGCCGCCGGTCCGGCTCGGCGGGATGGCGCTGGACCTCAGCTTCATCGCCGTGTTGCTGATCTGCTACATCTTGCTGGCTCTCAACCGCGCGATCTTCCTGTAGTCGCCCACCCTCGTCCGCCATCAGGCCGGTCACGGTGGTGGACCGCACCGAGCCACCGGTGCCGGGCGCCGGTGCAACGGGTTATGGTTCAACCGCACAACGCAGACGTTTCCCCAAACAGAGAATTAGGTGAGGTCCATGCCGCTGACGCCTGAGGACGTGAGCAACAAGCGCTTTACCCCGGTGCGGCTCCGCGAGGGCTACGACATGGGTGAGGTGGACCAGTTCCTCGACGAGGTCGAGTCCGAGCTGGCGCGCCTGCTCAAGGAGAACGAGGACCTCCGCGGCAAGTTGACCGCCGCCCAGCGCGGTGGCGGTGCGCCCGCCGAGGCCGCCCCGGCCGAGAAGCCGGCCGAGCCGGCTCCTGTCGTCGCCGCGGCTCCTCGCGAGGAGATCAAGGTCACCACGATCGGTGAGGCCTCCAGCGCTGCTGCCCGGCTGCTCGAGCTTGCCACCCGCAACGCCGACGAGGTCGTCGGTGAGGCCAAGGACGAGGCCGACCGGATCATCGGAGCCGCCCGCACCAAGGCCGAGCGTCTCGAGGCCGAGACCAAGACCAAGACCGACCGCCTCGAGCAGGACGCACGGACCCGCTCGCAGATGCTCGACTCCGAGACCGCGGCCAAGCGCCGGGAGCTCTTCGGTGAGCTGGAGAAGGAGAAGGAGCGCCTCGACTCCGAGGTCGAGAACCTGCGTGCCTTCGAGCGCGAGTACCGCAGCCGCCTGAAGAGCTACTTCACCCAGCAGCTGCAGACCCTCGACGGCAACGGCGAGGGCGGCGACCTGCCGGACTCCTCGACGCCGGCTCCCAAGCGGCTCAAGTCGATCCTCGGCGACGAGGAGGAGAAGGCCCAGGGCTGAGTCAGCCCCGGCCGGACCCGGCCCCACCAGCACAGCCAGACCCCAAGGGGCTGCACCGTTTCCCGGTGCAGCCCCTTCGGGCGTGCTGGGGTACGCCGGGGCGCTAGATCCGGTAGACGGTGAAGCTCAGGCCGAGGTCGTCCTCGGTCTGGGCCAGCGACTCGGCCGAGTCCGCCTCGGCGACCGTCGAGGCGAGCACCTCGGTGGCGATCAGCTCCCGGTGCTGCTCGATCGCCTCGCGGGTCTCTGCCTCTGCGTGCCAGCTGAGCGCGATCCGGTCCGAGACCTCGAAGCCGTTGGCCTTGCGCGCCTCCTGGATCGTCCGGATGACCTCGCGTGCCAGGCCGGCGCTGATCAGCTCCGCGGTGAGCTCGAGGTCCAGGGCCACGGTCTCGCCCTGCTCGTTGACCACCGACCACCCCTCACGGGGTCGCTCGGAGACGATCACCTCCTCGGGCAGCACCTCGACCGGCTCGCCGTCGAGCAGCACGCTCGCCCGGCCCTCGGCGGCGAGGGCCGTCGCCAGCTCGGAGGCGTCTGCGGCCGCGATCGCCGCGGCGACCCGGGGGGTGTCCTTGGCGAAGCGCTTGCCCAGCGCCCGGAAGTTGCCCTTGGCGCTGTGGTCGACCAGGTCGGCGCCGGCGCCCGACAGCGGCTCCAGGGTGCCGATGTTGAGCTCCTCGGCGACCTCGCGCCGCAGCTCCGCCGAGAGCCGGTCGTGCGCGGAGGTGGCCACGAGCGCGCGTCGCAGCGGCTGCCGGGTGCGCATCTTGGCATCGGCGCGCGCCGCCCGGCCCAGCTCGACCAGCCGTCGGGCCAGTGCCATCTGCTCACCGAGGTCGGCGTCGACGAGGCCGACGTCCGAGCGCGGCCAGCCAGCCAGGTGGACCGACTGGGGCAGCTCGGCGGAGGTCGAGGCGAACACGTCCTGCCAGACCCGCTCGGTGACGAAGGGCGTCATCGGCGCCATCAGCAGGGTGACCGCCTGCAGGCACTCGTGCAGCGTGGCCAGGGCGCCCGGCTCCCCGGCCCAGAACCTGCGCCGGGAGCGGCGTACGTACCAGTTGGACAGGTCGTCGACGTAGGCGGCGAGCAGGGTGCCCACGCGCTGGGTGTCGAAGCGCTCGTAGGCCTCGGTGACCTCGGCGACCAGGCGCTGCGCCTCGGAGAGCGCCCACCGGTCGAGCACCGGCCGCTGCGCGACCGCCGGCGCCGCGGCGTCGGGTGTCCAGCCGGCGAGGTTGGCGTAGAGCACCTGGAAGGCGACGGTGTTCCAGTAGGTCAGGAGCACCTTGCGCACGGTCTCCTGGATCGTGCTGTGCCCGACCCGGCGGGCGGCCCAGGGCGAGCCTCCGGCGGCCATGAACCAGCGCACCGCGTCAGCGCCGTGCTCGTCCATCAGCGGGATCGGCTCGAGGATGTTGCCCAGGTGCTTGGACATCTTGCGACCGTCCTCGGCCAGGATGTGCCCCAGGCAGAGGACGTTGTGGTACGACGACTGCTCGAAGACCAGCGTGCCCACGGCCATCAGGGTGTAGAACCAGCCACGGGTCTGGTCGATCGCCTCGCAGATGAAGTCGGCCGGGTAGGCCTGGTCGAGCTGTGCCTCCGAGCCCTCCACATGGGGGTAGCCCCACTGCGCGAACGGCATCGAGCCGGAGTCGAACCACGCGTCGATGACCTCCGGGACCCGGCGGGCGACGGCGCCGCAGGTGGGGCAGTCGAAGACGATGTCATCGACGAAGGGTCGGTGGGGGTCCAGCGCGGACTGGTCGGTCCCGGTCAGCTCGGAGAGCTGGCGCAGGGAGCCCACACAGGTCTGGTGGTCCTCCCCGCAGCGCCAGATGGGCAGGGGGGTGCCCCAGTAGCGGCTGCGCGAGAGCGCCCAGTCGATGTTGTTGGTCAACCAGTCGCCGTAGCGGCCGTGCTTGATCGTCGCCGGGAACCAGTTCGTCTTCTCGTTCTCCGCGAGCAGGTCGTCCTTGATCGCGGTGGTCCGGACGTACCACGACGGCTGGGCGTAGTAGAGCAGTGCGGTGTGGCACCGCCAGCAGTGCGGGTAGCTGTGCTCGTAGGGCAGGTGGCGGAACAGGATCCCCCGGCGGGTGAGGTCCTCGACCAGGTCGGCGTTGGCGTGGCGGAAGAACTGCCCGCCGATCAGGTCGAGGTCGGCGGCGAAGTGCCCCTGGGTGTCGATCGGGTTGACCATCGCCACGCCGTTGCGGCGGCACGAGGCGAAGTCGTCCTCGCCGAACGCGGGGGACTGGTGGACCAGCCCGGACCCGTCCTCGGCGGTCACGTAGTCCTCGGTCACCACGAAGTGGGCCCGGGGAAGGTCGTCGCGGCCGTCGGTGCGCGCGGGCCACTCGACCAGGTCGAAGGGGCGCTGGTAGGACCAGCCGACCATCTCCGCGCCGGTGAAGCGGTCCTCGACGGTCCAGCCCTCGCCGAGCGCGGAGGACACGAGCACCTCGGCGACCACCAGCCGCTGGCCGTCCTTGCTCGCGGTGACGTAGGTGAGGTCCGGGTGGGCGGCGACGAGGCCGTTGGAGACCAGGGTCCACGGTGTCGTGGTCCAGATCAGCAGGTCGGCGGAACCGGCGTAGGGGCCGGAGGTCAACGGGAACCGGACGTAGACCGACGGGTCGGTGACGGTCTCGTAGCCCTGCGCGAGCTCGTGGTCGGAGAGCCCGGTCCCGCATCGGGGGCAGTACGGCGCGACCCGGTAGTCCTCGACGAGGAGGCCACGCTCGTGGATCCGCTGCAGCGCCCACCACACCGACTCGACGTACTCCGCGTCCATGGTGCGGTAGGGGCGGCGCATGTCCAGCCAGCAGCCCATCCGCTCGGTCATCTGCTCCCACAGGTCCACGTGCCGCTGCACGGACTCGCGGCAGTGGGCGTTGAACTCGGCGATCCCGAAGGCCTCGATGTCGGCCTTGCCGGAGAAGCCGAGCTCCTTCTCCACCGCCAGCTCGACCGGCAGGCCGTGGCAGTCCCAGCCGCCCTTGCGGTTGACCTGGTAGCCCTGCATCGTGCGGAACCGCGGGAAGACGTCCTTGAACGTGCGCGACTCGATGTGGTGCGTACCGGGGCGGCCGTTGGCCGTGGGCGGGCCTTCGTAGAAGGTCCAGGTCTCGGCGCCCAGGTTGCGGGCCACCGACTTCTCGAAGATCTGCTCGCTGCGCCAGAAGTCGAGCACCTCGCGCTCGAGGGCAGGCAGGTCCACCTGCGGGGGGACGGGGCGATAACCGGTCACGACTGTCCTTCGTCTCAGGCGTTGCTGACGAAGGGACGAGGCCCGGCGTCCACCGGATCCCGCGGTACCACCCTCCTTGGCCGGCCTGGTGCTCGCCGACCCACTCATGGTCCACCGCTGCTGGTTCTAGTCCAGTCGGCAGCCGGGCTGCCCCCTGTTTCTTCCAGCGACTCCGGGATGATCTTCCCCACTGCCGTGCCACCGGGCTCGCACCGTCCCCGGCTCGCTCATGGCCGTGCAGGTGGGTACTCGTCCCCTCCACGCCTTGCGGTGGGACAAGTGTGCCAGAAGTACTCCGCGCCGCCGGTACGTCGGGTTGAAGGGACTGGGCAGGACACATATCCTCGCGCCACCACGTATGAGCCAGCTCATACCTCCCTTACGTTAGGGGTCCCATAGCAATGGCATCGACCCGCAAGTCCTTGGTGAGCCGCGCAGGAGCCGCGGCGCGCAAGGTCGTCTCCCGCAAGCCTGCAGCCGTCAAGGCCACGAAGGCGCCCGCGAAGAAGTCCCCCGCGGCGAAGAAGGCGCCCACCACGAAGGCTCCGGCCGCGAAGACGGCCCCTGCCAAGAAGGCGCCGGCGGCGAAGAAGGCACCCGCCAAGAAGGCACCCGCCAAGAAGGCGCCCGCGAAGAAGGCGCCCGCCAAGAAGGCACCCGCGAAGAAGGCACCGGCGAAGAAGGCGCCGGCCAAGAAGGCGCCGGCCAAGAAGACCGCAGTCAAGAAGAACGCCGCCAAGAAGACCGCAGCGAGAACCGGGGAGAGCACCATGACCACCACCAAGGCCACCGAGGCGACCGCGGTCGTGAAGGCGCCGGCACCACGCAAGGGCACCGCCAAGAAGGCAGCCGCCACCACGTCCAAGGGCCCGGCGGGCACACTGCTCGTCCTCGAGGCCGAGGAGCCCTGGAGCAAGGCCGAGCTCAAGGAGGTCCGCACCCAGCTCGTCGAGGACGTGGCGCGGCTGACCGCCGAGCTCGCCGAGGTCGAGGAGGACCTCGCGGGCATGATCGAGAACTCCGGCGAGGGCGCCGGCAACGACCAGGCCGACGTCGGCTCCGCCTCCTTCGAGCGCGACCAGGAGATGGTGATCGTCAACAACGCGCGCGACATGCTGGAGCAGTCCCAGCACGCGCTGGAGCGGATCTCCGACGGCACCTACGGCGTGTGCGAGGTCTGCGGCAATGCGATCGGCAAGAACCGGCTGATGGCCTTCCCCCGAGCCACGATGTGCCTGACCTGCAAGCAGCGCGAGGAGCGTCGCTGAGCACCAGCGAGACCTCCGCCGTCCCGCCCGAGCCCGCCTCGGGTCCGAACCGGGGACGCTCGGCCTCGGTGCTGGCCCTCGCCGTCGGCGCGGTCGGCCTTGCGTTGGACGTGGTCTCCAAGCAGCTCGCGGTGAACCGGCTCGACCCAGGAGGCTCGGTCTCCGTCGTCGGTGACCTGTTGCAGCTTCGGCTGCTGCTCAACCCCGGGGCGGCCTTCAGCGCGGGAGCGTCCTTCACCGTGGCGATCTCCGTCGTGGCGATCGTGGCGGCGGTCGTGATCTCGGCGTACGTCGTCAGGGTGCGCCACCGAGGGTGGGCCGTCGCGCTCGGCCTGATGCTCGCGGGGGTGCTGGGCAACCTCGCCGACCGCCTCTTCCGCCCGCCCGGCCCGATGCGCGGGCACGTGGTGGACTTCTTCGAGCTGCCGAACTGGCCGGTCTTCAACGTCGCCGACATCTGCATCAACGCGGCGGCTGTGCTGGCCGTCGTGCTGCTGGTGCGCGGCGTGCGGATGGACGGGAGCCGGCACGATGGCTGAGCCGGGCCAGGCCGAGGAGCGGATGCTCAGCGTGCCCGACGGCCTCGGGGGAGAGCGGGTCGACGTGGGCCTCGCGAGGATGTTCGGGATCTCCCGCACCCGAGCCGCCGAGCTGATCGCCGAGGGCAACGTGCGCCTCCAGGGCCACCAGGCGATGAAGTCCGACCGGCTCGTCCCGGGCGACCTGCTCGACGTCACCATCCCCGCCGTCGCGGACCCGCTCGCTGTGACCGCGGAGGTCGTCGAAGGGATCGCGATCATCCACGACGACGACGACATCGTGGTGATCGACAAGCCGGTCGGCGTCGCCGTGCACCCGTCGATGGGCTGGACCGGCCCGACCGTGGTCGGTCACCTGGCCGGAGCCGGCTACCGGATCTCCACCAGCGGCGCACCGGAGCGCCGCGGGATCGTGCAGCGGCTCGACGTCGGCACCTCGGGGGTGATGGTGATCGCCAAGAGCGAGTATGCCTACTCCCGGCTCAAGAACGCCTTCCGGCACCGCGAGGTCGACAAGACCTACCACGCGCTCGTCCAGGGCCATCCCGACCCGTCCCAGGGCACCATCGACGCCCCCATCGCCCGGCACACCACCTCGGACTGGAAGTTCGCGGTGCGCGAGGACGGCAAGCACAGCATCACCCACTACGAGACGCTCGAGGCGCACCGCTACGCCAGCCTGCTCGAGGTGCACCTGGAGACCGGGCGCACCCACCAGATCCGGGTGCACATGTCGGCGTTGCGGCACCCGTGCGTGGGCGACCTGACCTACGGCGCGGACCCCACGCTCGCCCGCCGGGTCGGCCTGGAGCGGCAGTGGCTGCACGCGGTCAAGCTCGGCTTCGAGCACCCCGGCTCGGGGGAGTACGCCGAGTACAGCTCGCCGTACCCCGACGACCTCGCGCAGGCCCTCGAGGTCATCCGCGATGCCCACTGACCCCGCCGAGGACCTGCTGCTGCGCTCCGGGGACGCCGAGGACGTACCGGACCTCGTCGAGGTCCTCACGGCGGCGACGACCGGCTCCGGACACCCGCCCGAGACGAGGTCGCCCGAGGAGGTGCACGCCTGGCTGGCGGGCAGGGTCGCGCGGCCCGGGCAGGAGCTCTGGGTGGCCAGCCGCGAGGACCTGGTGCTGGGCTTCGCCCAGCTCGACGGCGACTGGCTCAACCTGATCTTCGTCCACCCCGACCGGCCCGCCCGCGGAGTGGGCGCAGCGCTGCTCGACCTCGTCAAGGCCCTGCACCCCGCCGGTTTCGGGTTGCGGGTCCACCAGGCCAACGAGCGGGCGCGCGCGTTCTACCGCCGCCACGACCTCGTCGAGCTCGAGGCCACCGACGGCACCAGCTACCCCGATGCCACCCCCGACCTGCAGATGGCCTGGCTGGGTGCCGACCCGCTGTCCTACCTGCGCCGGCGCATCGACGCAGTCGACGACGAGCTCGCAGTACTGCTGGCCCGGCGTACCGCCCTGACCGCGGCCGTGCAGGACCTGAAGGCCTCCTCGGGGGAGCCTGCGGGGGAGCGGGGCCGCGACGCCGGGCGCGAGGCCGAGATCGTGGCCCGGATGGCCCGGCACGTGCCCGAGCTGGGTCCCGAGCGCATCGCGACGGTGATGCATGCGGTGATCGCGGAGAGCCTGGACGCGTGGCAACAGGGCGCGCCCGACGGGTGAGCCGGCTCCCGGCCGCACCCCCCGAAACGGGCGGCAGGTCCGGCCCGTGTCCCTGTCAGGGGGGCCTGTCAGGCTGACGTACGCTAACCCTCTTCCCCGCACGACCAGGCCTCACGATCCGTGCGGCCGGTGCAGAAGACGGGTGTCCACTCCAGAGCTCCGGGAAGGGCTGATCGCGCCGCATGTCGGGCAACTCCTCCAGCAAGGACGGCTTCGTCCACCTGCACGTGCACACCGAGTACTCCATGCTCGACGGAGCGGCTCGGCTCGGGGACATGTTCGAGCGCACCGCCGAGCTCGGCATGGACGCGATCGCGATGACCGACCACGGCAACGTCTTCGGCGCCTACGACTTCTGGTCCAAGGCCCGGGCCGCCGGGGTCAAGCCGATCATCGGCATGGAGGCCTACTTCACCCCCAACACCTCGCGGTTCGACAAGAAGCGGGTGCGGTGGAACGACGGGGGCGACGACGACGTCTCCGGCTCCGGGGCCTACACCCACATGACGCTGCTCGCCGAGAGCACGACCGGGATGCACAACCTGTTCCGGCTCTCCTCGCGCGCGTCGATGGAAGGGTTCTTCTACCAGCCCCGGGCCGACCGCGAGCTGCTGACCGAGTACGCCGAGGGCCTGATCGCCACCACCGGCTGCCCCTCGGGCGAGGTCCAGACCTGGCTGCGCATCGGTGACTACGAGAAGGCCCGCGAGGCCGCCGGTGACTTCCAGGACATCCTCGGCAGGGACAACTACTTCCTCGAGCTGATGGACCACGGCCTCGACATCGAGACCCGGGTCCGCGACGGCCTGCTGCGGCTGAGCAAGGACCTCGCGATCCCGCCGGTCGCGACCAACGACTCGCACTACGTCCACCAGCGCGACGCGCCCTCCCACGAGCACCTGCTCTGCGTCTCCTCCGGCAGCGTGATGAGCGACCCCAAGCGGTTCCGGTTCAACGGCGACGGCTACTACATCAAGTCGCCCGCGGAGATGCGTGACCTCTGGGCGGTGCGCAACGGGCTGCCCGAGGCCTGCGACAACACCCTGCTGATCGCGGAGCGCTGCGACGTCGAGTTCACCGAGGGCAACGGCACCTACATGCCACGCTTCCCCTGCCCTGAGGGGGAGGACGAGAACTCCTGGATGGTCAAGGAGGTGGAGAAGGGGCTGCGCTTCCGCTACCCCCAGGGCATCCCCGACGAGGTCCGCAAGCGCGCCGACTTCGAGGTCGGCGTGATCACCCAGATGGGCTTCCCGGGCTACTTCCTCGTCGTCGCCGACTTCATCAACTGGGCCAAGGACAACGGCATCCGGGTCGGCCCGGGCCGCGGGTCGGGTGCCGGCTCGATGGTGGCCTACGCCATGCGGATCACCGACCTCGACCCGCTCGTGCACGGGCTGCTCTTCGAGCGCTTCCTCAACCCCGACCGGGTCTCGATGCCCGACTTCGACATCGACTTCGACGAGCGCCGTCGCGGCGAGGTGATCCGCTACGTCTCGGACAAGTACGGCGACGACCGGGTCTCGATGATCGTCACCTACGGCACCATCAAGGCCAAGCAGGCCGTCAAGGACTCCTCGCGGATCCTGGGCTATCCCTTCGCCATGGGCGACCGGATCACCAAGGCGATGCCCGCGTCGGTGATGGGCAAGGACGTCCCGCTCAAGGAGATCTTCGACCCGGCGCACAAGCGCTTCAACGAGGGTGGCGAGTTCCGCACGCTCTACGACGGCGACAACGACGTCAAGACGGTCGTGGACACCGCGATCGGCCTCGAGGGGCTCAAGCGCCAGTGGGGGGTGCACGCCGCCGGGGTGATCATGTCCAGCGAGCCGCTCCTCGACGTGATCCCGGTGATGCGCCGTCCGGCCGACGGCGCCAAGATCACGCAGTTCGACTACCCGACCTGCGAGAAGCTCGGCCTGATCAAGATGGACTTCCTGGGGCTGCGCAACCTCACCGTCCTCGACGACGCCTTGATCAACATCGAGTCCAACCGCGGCGAGAAGATCGTCCTGGAGGAGCTCGAGCTCACCGACCCGGCCACCTACACGCTGCTCCAGCGCGGCGACACCCTCGGCGTCTTCCAGCTCGACGGAGGCCCGATGCGGGCGCTGCTGCGCAGCATGCAGCCCGACTGCTTCGAGGACATCTCCGCGGTCGGGGCGCTCTACCGCCCCGGGCCGATGGGCGCGGACTCCCACAACAAGTACGCCCGCCGCAAGACCGGCCGCGAGCCGGTCGAGCCGCTGCACCCCGAGCTCGCCGAGGCGCTGGCGGAGGTGCTGGGGGAGACCTACGGGCTGATCGTCTACCAGGAGCAGGTGATGGCGATCGCCCAGCAGCTGGCGGGCTACACCCTCGGCCAGGCCGACCTGCTGCGACGCGCGATGGGCAAGAAGAAGAAGGAGGAGCTGGACAAGCAGTTCGAGACCTTCTCCGCAGGCATGACCGAGCGCGGCTTCTCCTTCGCCGCGATCAAGGCGCTCTGGGACACCCTGCTGCCGTTCTCCGACTACGCCTTCAACAAGGCCCACTCTGCGGCGTACGGCCTGGTCTCCTACTGGACGGCCTTCCTCAAGGCCAACTACCCGGCCGAGTACATGGCCGCGCTCCTGACCTCGGTCAAGGACGACAAGGACAAGATGGCGATCTACCTCAACGAGTGTCGCCGGATGAAGATCCAAGTGCTGCCGCCCGACGTCAACGAGTCCGCGGCCAACTTCACCCCCGTCGGCAGCGACATCCGCTTCGGACTGACCGCGATCCGCAACGTCGGCTGGAACGTCGTGGAGCAGATCATCGAGACCCGCCGCGAGAAGGGCCGCTTCGCCGACTTCGCCGACTTCATGGACAAGGTGCCGGCCCAGGTCTGCAACAAGCGGCTGATCGAGTCCCTGGTCAAGGCCGGTGCCTACGACGAGATGAAGCACGGCCGGCGCGCCCTGCTGGCGGTGCACGAGCAGGCGGTCGACCAGTACGTCGACATCAAGCGCAACGAGGCCATCGGGCAGGACTCGCTGTTCGCCGACCTCGGGGCCACCGAGGAGGGTGCCGACTTCGGGGCCTTCGGGGTGAGCGTGGCCGTGCCGGACATCGAGGAGTGGGACAAGATGACCCTGCTCGGCCACGAGCGGGAGATGCTCGGGCTCTACGTCTCCGACCACCCGCTGACCGGCCTCGAGCACGTGCTCTCCAACGCAGCCGACTGCACGATCGGGCAGTTGCTGACCGACGAGGATCGCCCGGACGGGTCGTTCGCCACGATCTGCGGCCTGGTCACCACCGTGACCCGCAAGATCACCAAGACCGGCAACGCCTGGGCGATCGTGACCATCGAGGACCTCGAGGGCGCGATCGACGTGCTGCTGTTCCCCAGCGACTACCAGCTGGCCAGCACCCTGCTGGTCGAGGACACCGTGGTGGCGATCCAGGGCCGCCTGGACAAGAGCAAGGACCAGCCCGAGCTGCGCGGCAAGGCCGTCTCCACGCCGGTGATGGAGGACCGCGGCGTCGGCCCGGTCCTGATCACGCTGCCCTCCACGCGGTGCACCCCACCCGTCGTCGAGCAGCTCAAGGAGGTCCTGCGCACCCATCCCGGCACGACCGAGGTGCGGCTGCGGCTGGTGACCCGGGGCGCGACCAGGGTGCTCAAGCTCGACGACCGGCTGCGGGTGCGGGCCTCGCCTGCGCTCTACGGCGACCTCAAGCACCTCCTGGGTCCGGGATGTCTGGGATGAGGCCGCCGCGGTCCGCCGCAGCGGTCGACGTCCTCGTGGTCGTCGGCTGGTTCCTGCTCGCCGGGATCCTCGGCGGCGTGCTCTGGTGGCAGCTGACCGACCTGCCGCAGGTGACCCGCTTCGAGGGCCGGGCCGTCCTCCAGCCCACCGAGCTGACCAAGGAGGTCGGCATCGACGGCTGGTTCTTCCTGATCGCCGCGGTCGGCGGTCTGCTCAGCGGCGTCGCGCTCTCAGCCTGGCGTCGCCGCGACCCCGTGGCCACGGTGCTGCTCGTGGCGGTGGGGGCGATCGGGGCCGGCTACCTGATGCGCGCCACCGGTCTCGTGCTCGGCCCCGACGAGCAGACCGCGGTCCTGCGCGCGGCCGCAGACGGAGCTCGCACGCCGATGCAGCTGGTCCCGCACGCCCCCGGCGTGGTCTGGGTGTGGCCCGCCGCCGCGGCACTGGGGAGCCTGGCCTACGTGTGGCTGACCCCGCAGCACTCGCATCCCGAGCCGGTCCAGGAGTCCCAGACCCCGGTGGCCGCCGACCCGCCACCGGCCTGAGCCCTGCTCAGGCGCGGCGGATGGGTGCCGTGCTCCCGGTGAGCAGGTCGATCAGGTCCTGCGGGGCCACCGCCAGGTCCAGCCCGCGCTTGCCGCCACTGACGTAGATGGTCTCGTGCTCCAGGGCCGAGGCATCCACGAAGGTGGGGTGCTGCCGCCGCTGGCCGAAGGGAGAGATCCCGCCGAGCACATATCCCGTCGCCCGCTCGGCCGTCGCCGGGTCGGCCATCGCGGCGCGCTTGCCGCCGGCCGCTGCGGCGAGCGACTTCAGGTCCAGCTGACCCGAGACCGGCACCAGCGCGACGACCAGGCTCCCGTCGACGTCCGCGAGCAGCGTCTTGAAGACCTGGCGCGGGTCGAGACCGAGCGCCTCGGCGGCCTCGAGCCCGTAGGAGGTGGCGGAGGCGTCGCGGGTGTAGGGCAGGGGCGTGAAGCCGATCCCGGCCCGCTCGAGGGCGCGTGTGGCCGGCGTACCCCCGGCGGATCTGCTGGCCACCTCAGTTCGGGGACCAGCGTGTGCGGGCCACCTCGGTGGCGGGCAGCGAGGGCAGCGCCCGCATCGCCCGCATCTCCTGCTGGAGCGCCTGGGTGATCATCGTGAGTCGCTCGAGGCTGGTGTCGGCCTCCAGCAGCGACTGGCGCTGGGGGAGGGTGAGCAGGCAGGTGGCCGCGAGCGCATAGGAGAGGTACGCCGGGTCGCCGGGCATCTCCCCGGTCAGCACCGGGCCCCCACGCAGGTCCGAGAGCTGCATCCGGTAGCGCTCGAAGGTGTAGCGCGCCTCGGCAGCCGCCTCGGATGCGTCGGGCTCGTCGGTGTCGGCGAGCAGCTCCACCTCGCCGCGCAGGAAGGTGCCCGCGGTGTTCTCCGAGTCCAGCACCCGCAGCCGCTGCCGCCCGATCACCTCGATGTCGAAGCGGCCGTCCTCGTAGGGCTCGACCTCGGTCAGCTGGACCAGCGTGCCGACCCGGTGCGCCGCCTGCATGCCGTGGTCGCCGACCTCGTAGCCCTCCCGGATCGCGATCACCCCGAAGACGCGGTCGAAGACGCTCTCCACCCCCAGCAGCTCCTGCACCAGGGCGCGGTAACGGTCCTCGAAGATGTGCAGGCCCGTGGAGACGCCCGGGAACACCACCGCGTTCAGCGGGAACAGAGGCACGTGGGTCACGTCCCCAATCTAGGGGTCCGCGGGGGCACCCCGTGCCCGAGCCGGCCGCCCACCCCCCCGCGTCGCCTCCCGTGTCCGCGCCCGCTGCCGCTTGTAACGCGGTGTTCGTGCTGCTGCGCACCCCGCCGGCACGGCAACAAGCAGCACGAACACCGCGTTACAAGCACGGCGGGACGGCAGGGTCGGTACGGCGTACCGCCACACCTAGAATGGGCGCCATGATTCGTCGACTCGACCTCAGGGGGAGCGGAACCGGCCCGTCGGCGCCGGACTACCGCACCCTCGTGCCGCGTGCCGACTTCGACGTCGAGGCCGCGGTCGAGGTCGTGCGCCCGATCTGCGACGACGTCCGCGACCGGGGCGTGGAGGCGATCGCGGAGTACTCCGCGCGCTTCGACGGAGTCACCCAGTCATCGATCACGGTGCCGCGCGACGCGCTGCGCGACGCTCTCGCCGCGCTCGACCCGGCGGTGCGCGCCGGGCTCGAGGAGTCCATCCGGCGGCTGCGGCTGACCTGCGAGGCGGAGCTGGAGACCGACACGGTCACCGAGCTCGGCCCCGGGGCCCGGGTCACCGCCAGGCTGATCCCGGTCGACCGGGTGGGCCTCTACGTCCCCGGCGGCGTGGCCCCACTCGTGAGCAGTGTGCTGATGAACGTCGTCCCCGCCCAGGTGGCCGGGGTCGGCTCGATCGCGCTGACCAGCTCGCCCCACAAGGACCACCAGGGCCTCCCGCACCCGACGATCCTGGCCGCGTGCGAGCTGCTCGGGATCGAGGAGGTCTACGCCGTCGGCGGCGCGCAGGCCATCGCGATGTTCGCTCACGGCGCGGGGCCGTGCCGGCGCGTGGACATGGTCACCGGACCGGGCAACATCTACACGGTCTCGGCCAAGCGGCTGCTCAAGGGCGTCGTCGGCATCGACTCCGAGGCCGGCCCCACCGAGATCGCGATCCTGGCCGACGACACGGCCGACGCGGCGTACGTCGCGGCCGACCTGCTCAGTCAGGCCGAGCACGACCCGATGGCCGGCTCGGTGCTGGTCACCGACTCGCTGCGGCTCGCCGACGACGTGGAGGCCGAGCTCGACAAGCAGGTCGCCGCCACCCGCCACGTCGAGCGCGTCCGCACTGCGCTCTCGGGGCGGCAGTCCGGGATCGTCCTGGTCGACGACGTCACACAGGGTCTCGAGGTGATCAACGCCTACGCCGCCGAGCACACCGAGATCCACACCGCCGACTCCGCCCGTGACGCCGCGCGGGTGCGCAACGCGGGTGCGGTCTTCGTGGGCCCGTGGGCGCCGGTCTCGCTCGGCGACTACTGCGCCGGGTCCAACCACGTGCTGCCCACCGCTGGCTGCGCCTGCCACTCCTCGGGGCTCTCGGTGCGGTCCTTCCTGCGTGCGGTGCACTTTGTCGAGTACTCCCGTGAGGCCCTGGAGGAGGTCGCCCACCACGTGGTCACCCTGGCCGACGCCGAGGACCTGCCCGGCCACGGCGCGGCCGTGCGCGTGCGCTTCGCCGGCGAGCCGACCACGGACGACGCCCGATGAGCGGTGAGAGCGACGCGGGCTGGCCGCCGTTGCGCGAGGAGCTGCGCGGAGTGGAGCCGTACGGCGCACCGCAGCTCGACGTCGCGGTGTCGCTGAACGTCAACGAGAACCCTTACCCTCCGTCTGCCGCGGTGGTCGCCGACATCGCCGAGGCGGCCCGCGCCGCCGCGGCGACGCTGAACCGCTACCCCGACCGGGAGTTCACCGAGCTGCGCAAGGGGCTCGCGGCCTACCTCACCGCTGATGCCGGCACCGAGATCACCCCCGACATGGTGTGGGCCGCCAACGGGTCCAACGAGGTGATGCTGCAGCTCTTGCAGGCCTTCGGCGGCCCGGGACGCACGGCGGTCTCCTTCGCCCCGACGTACTCCATGTATCCCGAGTACGCCCGCGACGCGATGACCGGCTGGGTGGAGGGCCGTCGGCGCAGCGACTTCGGCTTCGACCTCGACGAGGCACGGCGCCTGGTCGAGGAGCACCGGCCGACGGTGGTGCTGCTGCCCTCCCCGAACAACCCGACCGGCACCGCGCTGCCGCCCGATGTCGTGGGCGAGCTGTGCGCGCTGCTCGACCAGCCGGGGCGCCGCGGTGTGGTCGTCATCGACGAGGCGTACGCCGAGTTCCGCCGGGAGGGCACTCCCTCGGCGCTGGAGCTGCTGCCACGGCACCGCAACCTCGTCGTCAGCCGCACGATGAGCAAGGCGTTCGCCCTCGCGGGAGCCCGCCTGGGCTATCTCGCGGCCGCCCCCGAGATCTGCGACGCGCTGCGGGTGGTCCGGCTGCCCTACCACCTCTCGGCCGTCACGCAGGCTGTCGCCGGAGCCGCCCTGCGGCACTCCGCGGAGCTGCTCGGCCGGGTGGCCGACCTGCGCGCGGAGCGTGACCTCACGGTCGACTGGCTGCGCGAGCGCGGATTCGAGGTCGCGCAGAGTGATGCGAACTTCGTACTCTTCGGACAGTTCCCCGACCGGCAACGGGTCTGGCAGCAGCTGCTGGACGCCGGCGTGCTGATCAGGGTCACCGGACCCGAGGGCTGGCTGCGCGTGTCGATCGGCACGCATGCAGAGATGACGGCGTTCAAGGACGCCTTGACGGAGGTAACCCGATGAGCAGGACCGCACGTATCGAGCGCCAGACCAAGGAGTCGAAGGTCCTCGTCGAGCTCGACCTCGACGGGTCCGGACGCACCGACGTCTCGACCGGGGTCGGCTTCTACGACCACATGCTCACCGCCTTCGGACGGCACGCCCTGATCGACCTCACCGTGCAGACCGACGGGGACACCCACATCGACGCCCACCACACCGTCGAGGACACCGCGATCGTGCTCGGCGACGCGCTGCTCCAGGCGCTGGGGCCCAAGTCCGGCATCCGTCGCTTCGGCAACTCGCTGGTCCCGCTCGACGAGGCGCTGGTGCAGTGCGCCGTCGACGTCTCCGGGCGCCCCTACTGCGTCCACGCCGGGGAGCCGGAGGGTCAGCAGTTCGTCAGCATCGGCGAGGCCTACCTCGGCTCGCTGACGCGGCACGTCTTCGAGACCATCGCCCACCACGCGCAGGTCGCGCTGCACGTGCACGTGCTCAGCGGACGCGACCCCCACCACATCGTCGAGGCGCAGTTCAAGGCGGTGGCGCGCGCCCTCCGCGACGCGGTCGCCCTCGACCCGCGCGAGACGGGTGTCCCCTCCACCAAGGGCACGCTCTGAGCTCCCCGGACGTCGTCGTCCTCGACTACGGGTCGGGGAACGTGCGCTCGGTCGTCCGTGCACTTGAGCGCGCCGGCGCCTCGGTCACGCTGAGCGCCGAGCACGCCGTGGCGCTGGCCGCCGACGGGCTCGTGGTGCCCGGGGTGGGCGCGTTCGCCGCGTGCATGGAGGGTCTGCGCGCCGTCCGCGGGCACGAGATCATCGGCCGTCGGCTGGCGGGCGGTCGTGCCGTGCTCGGCATCTGTGTGGGGATGCAGATCCTCTTCGAGCGCGGCGTCGAGCACGGCGTGGAGAGCGTGGGCTGCGAGGAGTGGCCCGGCGTCGTCGAGCGGCTGCAGGCGCCGGTCGTGCCGCACATGGGCTGGAACGACGTCGAGGTGCCCGAGGGCAGCACGCTGTTCGCCGGCGTGGAGGGGGAGCGCTTCTACTTCGTGCACTCCTACGCCGTGCGCGAGTGGTCGCTGGTGACCAACGGCCGCACCCGACCGCCGAGAGTGACCTGGGCCGAGCACGGTGGTGACCGCTTCGTCGCAGCCGTGGAGAACGGCCCGCTGTCGGCCACCCAGTTCCACCCCGAGAAGTCCGGCGATGCCGGCGCCCGGTTGTTGCACAACTGGGTCGAGGGGTTGCGGCGAGCATGAGCAAGGAGCGCGCCAGGAGACGCGAGGCACGCGAGCGCGAGGCCGCGGTCGTGGCCGCGGCGCGCGCGGCGCAGTCCGAGCGCCGCGAGCGGCAGCGGGCACGCCGGCAGGCGGTCGCGCGGGTGCTGCCACGTCGCCGGAGGCGGCCGCCTGGCCTGCTCGCGGCCCGGCGGCGGCGACAGCGCGGGGTCACAGCCGCCGTGCTGCTCGGGGTCAACGTGCTGGTCTGGGTGGTCTTCCCCGACTGGCCCACGCGGGCGATGGCGATCACGGTCAGCCTGCTGGCCGTCCCCGTGCTGCACACGATGCTCTTCCCGCGCGCCTGATCCCGCCCGGCCCGAGCGCTCCCACCCACCCGATGCCACCCGATCCCAGAGGAACAGACCTGATGAGCGACCACCTCGAGCTCCTGCCCGCCGTCGACATCGCCGACGGGCAGGCCGTCCAGCTCGTCCAGGGGGTGGCCGGCTCGGAGAAGCGCTTCGGCGACCCTGTCGAGGCGGCGCTGCGGTGGCAGCAGGCGGGCGCGGAGTGGATCCACCTCGTCGACCTCGACGCCGCGTTCGGCCGCGGGCACAACCGCGACCTGCTCGCGCGGATCGTCGGCACCCTGGACATCGACGTGGAGATGAGCGGCGGCATCCGCGACGACGAGTCCCTCGCGGCGGCGATGACGGCGGGGTGCCGCCGGGTGAACATCGGCACGGCCGCGCTCGAGCAGCCCGAGTGGTGCGCGGCGGCGATCGCCTCCCACGGGGACCGGATCGCCATCGGTCTCGACGTACGCGGCCGGACGCTGGCGGCCCGCGGGTGGACCCGCGACGGCGGCGACCTCTACGACGTCCTGGCGCGCCTGGACTCCGAGGGCTGCGCGCGCTACGTGGTCACCGACGTGAACAAGGACGGGATGCTGCAGGGCCCCAACCTGGAGCTCTTGCGCAGTGTCTGCGAGCAGACCGACCGACCGGTCGTGGCCTCCGGCGGGATCACCGAGCTCAGCGACCTCGAGGCGCTGATGGGCCTGGTCGGCGACGGCGTCGAGGGCGCGATCATCGGGACCGCGCTCTACGAGGGCCGCTTCGACCTCACCGAGGCGCTCGACCTGACCTGGCCCGGGCGGGCCCGATGACCCTCGCCGTGCGCGTCATCCCCTGCCTGGACGTCGACGCCGGCCGGGTGGTCAAGGGGATCAACTTCGAGCAGCTCCGCGACGCCGGCGACCCGGTCGAGCTGGCCAGGCTCTACGACGCCGAGGGTGCCGACGAGCTCACCTTCCTCGACATCTCCGCCTCCCACCAGGGGCGTACGACGACCCTGGAGATCGTCTCGCGCACGGCGGAGGAGGTCTTCATCCCGCTGACGGTGGGCGGTGGCGTCACCAGCGTGGAGGACGTCGACCGCCTGCTCCGGGCGGGAGCCGACAAGGTCGCGGTGAACACGGCCGCGATCCGGCGCCCCGAGCTGGTCGCGGAGATCGCCGACCGGTTCGGCAACCAGGTGCTCGTGCTCTCGGTGGACGCCCGCCGAGCGGTCGGGACCGACTCCGGGTTCGAGGTCACCACGCACGGTGGCCGGACCTCCGCGGGCCTCGACGCCATCGAGTGGGCGGCTCGTGCCGCGGCCCTCGGGGCGGGGGAGATCCTGCTCAACGCGATGGACGCCGACGGCACCCGGGACGGATTCGACCTCGACCTGATCCGGCTGGTCCGAGGTGAGGTCACGATCCCGGTGATCGCGAGCGGCGGCGCCGGGAAGGTGGAGCACTTCGGGCCGGCGGTGGACGCCGGCGCCGACGCGGTGCTGGCGGCCTCGGTCTTCCACTTCGGCGCCCTGCGGGTGCAGGAGGTCAAGGACGCGCTGGCCGCGTCGGGCCACCCCGTGCGCTGACGTGGCTGAACCCGAGCGGCTCTCCGATCAACCCTGGGGCACCCAGCAGTAGCCGTAGCGCTGGCCAGAGCGCCACTGCCCCTTGGTGGGCCACTCGAAGCTCCACGTGAACTTCAGCGAGCTCCCGGCCCGGTCGGCGGCCACGTCCTTGCAGCGGGCGTCACCGGCGGCAGCGGCGCTCTTGGCCAGGTAGCGCGATCTGGGGTCGATCTCCACGACGGCGACCGCGCGCCACGAGTGCCGCTCGCTGCAGGCGACCCGCTCGAAGCCCTTGCGGCCGGGTGCGCTGGTGCCGCAGGTCCCGAAGCGGTCCAGCGCTCCCGGCGCGTCGAGGGCGCCCTTCATCCTGCGGGGCAGCTCCAGGAGCCGGCCCTGGTCCCGCAGCCCGACGACGTCGCAGCGGTACCAGTTCGCACCGGCGTCGGCCTGCTGGAGCGACGGGCTGAACCAGACCACCTGCAGCCGGCTCAGCCGCTGTGTGGTGCGGGTGCCGCCGACGAAGCCCGCCAGGGTGGCGGGACAGGCGGCGGCGATCTGTGCCCGCACCGCCGCGGAGTCGACCGCGAGCAGGTGGCCGTCGGCGAGGGGGGCGATCTGGCCCACCGCGACCGTCACCGACGTGTGCGGGCGCGCGCACGGCACCGGTCTGGTGGGGTCGACAGGTTGGGTGGCCTGGTCGAGGTCGAGGGCGTGGCAGCTCCCGACGGTCGGTGCGGCCGGCGCCGAGGGCGCAACCGAGACCGAGACGCCGGGGGTGGTGGTCGCCGCCTCCGGCGGGGGTGACCCGCCACCTGAGCAGGCGGTGAGCAGGACGGCCGCGCCCGCGACGAGCGCGCCCGTCCGGCGCGGTCGAGACCTCGTCAGCACGGTCCCGTCCTCACCGGTCTGTCCTCGCCCAGCACACGGAGCGCCGGTTGCCCGCCTTCCATTCCGCCTCGTGGAAGAAGGTGTAGCCGAACTCGTACTCCACCGGATAGTTCATCCAGGCACCCACGGAGTCGGAGCAGAAGTCGTGGGAGCGCAGGGCGACCAGCCGGTCCCCGGGGTAGGGGTCTGCGGGCGTGCCGAGCTTGATGGTGGTCACGGCGCGCCAGTCGTGCGGCTGGGAGCAGGGGACCTTGGGGGAGTCGGCGACCGCCTTGCCCCGGGCGCAGGTGAGCCACTCGTCGGGCGGCTTGCCGGCGAACAGCCCCTTGGCGTCCGGCGGGAGGGCGGAGTAGCGGCTGGCCTCGGCCGGGCCGCCGACGAGGTCGCAGCGGTACCAACGCGCTCCACCGTCCCAGGCCTTCTCGGAGGGTCGGAACCAGGCCCAGCTGAGCTGGACCCGCAGGGCCAGGCTGTCGTCGATACCCAGGAACTTCTGGAACGCCAGCTGGCAGGTGCGGTAGATCCACCTGCCGTGGGCGGCGGACTTCCACGAGCTGCCCGTGCTCTCAGGGAGCTCCCCGATCGCGAAGGTCTGCGCGGTGTGGTCAGTGGTGCAGGGAACCGGATCGGCGGTGCTGCTCGGGCTCTCGGTGTCCTTCGGGGTCAGCTGGTAGCACGCCCCCAGCCGCGGTGGCGTGGCGCGGTCGGCGGGCGTGGCCGGCTTGAGCGGAGCAGCGCAGGCGCCGAGCAGCGACACCCCGATGACCAACTGGACTAGACCGGAGACTGCGGCGTGGCGACGGAGAACACGCACAGAATGTCCCCTTCGTCGGTCGCGGTTCATGTGCCGAGCAGTGCCGCGATGGTAGCCCCGAGATCGTAGGCCGCGGCGAGGTCGACCGGGGTCGGATCGTTCATCGACACGAGCACGTCGGCGGACTGTCTCCAGCCCAGGGCGCCGGTGATGCTCAGCACCGAGCGGACCGCTCCCGTGGTGTCGTAGCGGCCGTGGACGTAGAGCCCGAACGGGCTGTTCTTCGTCGTACGGCGGCTGATCTGGAAGGTTCCGCCGTCATCGAGGGCGCCGCCGACGTGCACGAAGGTGGCGTCGAAGACGTGCTTGAGGGCACCGCTCATGTAGCCGAAGTTCGCCGGGGTTCCGAGCACGAATCCGTCCGCGGCGAGCAGGTCCTCGTGGTCGGCCGTCCCGCGCGCGAAGTCCAGGGCCTCGCGGACCACCACCTCCACGCCCTCCACGGCCTCGTCGCGGGTCCCAGCAACCACCGCCTCGGTGAGACCCTGCATGGCCCTGGTGGGCGAGTGCGCGATCACCAGCAGGCGGGCCATGCCTGCGATTGTGGCAGTCGCTTACCCCAACTCCCTGTTGGGCACCGCGCTGAGCCCTAGGCTTTCGGATGGACGCCGACCACTGCCAGGAGAGGTCCCGGTGAAGGGAATCATTTTCAACCTCGTCGAAGAGGCCTTCGTGGCCGAGTACGGCGAGGGCGCCTGGGACACACTGCTCGACAGCAGCGGGCTCAACGGCGTCTACACCAGCCTCGGCAACTACGCCGACACCGAGTTCGCCGTCCTGATCGAGGAGGCCGCCCGGACGGTGGGGACCACCCCGGCCGAGCTCGCCCGGTCCATGGGCCACGAGGCCGCGCTCGGTCTGGCTGCCCGGTTCCCGCACTACTTCGAGCCGCACACCGAGACCCGAAGCTTCCTGCTCACCCTCGAGGACGTGATCCACCCCGAGGTGCGCAAGGTCCACCCCGACACCGCGCCCCCGGAGTTCTGGTTCGGCAACGACGACCCGCGTCGGCTCCGGATCCACTACCGCTCGCAACGGCGTCTGTGTGCCCTGGCCGAGGGCATGATCGGCGGGGCCGCCACGCACTTCGGCGAACAGGCCCGGCTGGTGCACCAGTCCTGCATGCTCGACGGCGAGGACCACTGCGTCATCGACGCCAGGTTCGAGGCGCGGTGAGGCAGTCGCGAAGCACGGCCACCGAGGCCGTCTCCGGCGAGGCGGGCGAGCCCGCCTCCGAGGTGGCCCGACTGCGTCGACAGCTGGAGCGGGAGCGCGCCCGGCGAATCGCTGCCGAGAGCATCGGCGAGCGCGCCACGGCCGACCTGTACAACATCGTCAGGCAGCTGCGCGAGACGCAGTCTCAGCTGATCGACAGTGCCGCCCAGTCGCGCCTGGTCAGCGACCTCACCCGGGCCCTTCGCCAGGACCTCGACAGCACCAACCTCGTGGGGCGGGCCGCCGAGCTGATGGGACACACCCTGCTGCTCGACCGCTGCCAGGTGATCGTGTTCGAGACCGACTCCTCACCCGCCCACCGCGGCGTGTGGGAGGCCGACACCCAGCTGCGGCCGTTGGGCGACCCCTTCCGGATGGACGACCTGATCGAGCACGTCGACGGCCTGCTCAGCGGGGCCTCCCGGCGTCCGGAGGCAGTTCGCTTCGACCGGGTGACCGAGGACGAGCGGCTGGGCGACCTCGGGCCCGAGCTCGCCGCCCGCAGCGGCGTACAGGCCCTCGCGTGCGTGCCGGCCACCATGGGCCGCGAGCTGATCGGATGCATCCTGCTGGAGTCCTCGACGCCGCGGCACTGGCGCACCCGCGAGATGGTGATCTGCGAGAGCCTCACCCGTGACCTGGTCGCCACGCTCGTCCAGGCACAGGCCTTCGAGCAGCAACGCGCCTCGATGCGCCAGCTCGAGGAGCTCGACCGCACCAAGGACGCCTTCATCTCGACGGTGTCGCACGAGCTGCGGACGCCGTTGACCAGCATCGTCGGCTACCTGGAGATGATGGCCGATGGCGGGATGGGCCAGCTCAGCGACGAAGTCGCCCACGGTGTCGAGATCATCGGGCGCAACGCCGTCCGGTTGCGCGCCGTGGTCGAGGACCTGCTCACCCTCTCGGCGTACGACGCCCACGCAGTGACCCTGGAGCGCCTGCCGGTCGACCTGGCTGCGCTCGTGGCGGAGTGTCACCACTCCCTGCTCCCCGCCGTGGACGCGCGCGGGATCGAGATCCTGCTCGAGCTCAACCAGCACCGCCCCCGGCCCATGGGGGACGAGGAGCAGCTGCACCGCGTGGTGCTGAACCTGTTCAACAACGCGGTCAAGTTCAGCCGCGACGGCGGCCTGGTCACCGTCCGGCTCGACGTCGAGGACGACGACGCGGTGCTGGTGGTCGCAGACTCGGGGATCGGGATCCCAGCCTCCGAGATGCCCCAGGTCTTCTCCAGGTTCTTCCGCTCCACCCTCGCCGTCCGGGACGAGATCCAGGGCACGGGGCTCGGCCTGGCGCTGTCCAAGACCGTGGTGGACCGCCACGGAGGCAGCCTCGAACTGGACTCCGAGGAGGGTGTCGGGACCACGGTCACGCTCCGGCTCCCGCTCGTGGAATGAGGTCCCGGGCCGGTTCCCGGAGGCGCTGCTAGGCTCGTCGTTGTCATGACGCGCCAGCTGCTCCTTCGCTGCCGCCGCGAGGTCACCCCGCACCGCTAGGTGCGACGCCGGCCCCCTCGCTGCGGAGAGTTCGCGTACGCCCGGCGCCCACGACTCCCGCGAGAGAAGAACCATGACCCTGCAGCACTCCGGTTTCCACAACACCCAGCGCGCCAGCGGCATGCCGGTGCATCGCTACGGCGCCTTCCCGCCCGTCGAGCTGCCCGACCGCACCTGGCCCGACCAGCAGGTGCTCGCCGCTCCGCGGTGGCTCTCCACGGACCTGCGTGACGGCAACCAGGCGCTGATCGACCCGATGTCGCCCGAGCGCAAGCACCGGATGTTCGACCTCCTGGTGTCCATGGGCTACAAGGAGATCGAGGTCGGCTTCCCCTCGGCCAGCGAGACCGACTTCGCCTTCGTGCGCCAGTTGATCGAGCGCGACAAGGTCCCCGAGGACGTCACCATCTCGGTGCTGACCCAGGCCCGCGAGGACCTGATCGAGCGCACCACCCAGTCGCTGGTCGGCGTGCACCACGCCAACATCCACCTCTACAACGCGCTGGCCCCGCTGTTCCGGCGCGTGGTGTTCCGGGCCACCCGTGACGAGGTCAAGGACATCGCGGTGCGCGGCACCGAGCTGTTCATGAAGTACGCCGAGGCCAACCTCGCCCAGACCGTGATCGGCTACGAGTACTCCCCGGAGATCTTCACCGGCACCGAGCTGCCCTTCTCGGTGGAGGTCTGCGAGGCCGTCTCCGACGTCTGGCAGCCCGACGACGGGCGCGAGATCATCCTCAACCTGCCGGCGACGGTGGAGATGTGCACGCCCAACGTGTACGCCGACCAGATCGAGTGGTTCTCCCGCCAGCTGACTCGGCGCGAGCACACCACGATCAGCCTGCACCCGCACAACGACCGCGGGTCGGCGGTGGCGGCCACCGAGCTGGCCCTGATGGCCGGCGCCGACCGGGTCGAGGGCTGCCTGTTCGGGCACGGGGAGCGCACCGGCAACGTCTGCCTGGTCACGCTCGGGATGAACCTGTTCAGCCAGGGCGTCGACCCCCAGATCGACTTCTCCGACATCGACGAGATCCGCCGTACGGTCGAGTACTGCACCCAGCTGCCGGTGCACCCGCGCCACCCCTACGCCGGTGATCTCGTCTACACCGCCTTCTCCGGCTCCCACCAGGACGCCATCAAGAAGGGGCTGGAGGCTCTCGAGGAGGAGGCGCGCGCCGCCGGGCACCCGGTCGGCGAGCACGACTGGGAGGCGCCGTACCTGCCGATCGACCCCAAGGACGTGGGCCGCACCTACGAGGCCGTGATCCGCGTCAACAGCCAGTCCGGCAAGGGCGGGGTCGCCTACGTGCTGAAGTCCGAGCACAATCTCGACCTGCCCCGGCGGCTGCAGATCGAGTTCAGCCGCGCGGTCCAGGCCAGGACCGACGTCGAGGGCGGGGAGATGTCGGGTGCCGCGATCTGGCAGGCCTTCCGCGAGGAGTACCTCTCCCGCGAGAGCCCGCTGAGCCTGGACTCCGTGCACACCTCGTCGGCGGCAGGGGAGAAGGACCAGCTGACCGTGGGCGTGCACGTCGAGGGCGAGCTGCACCAGCTGCACGGTTCCGGCAACGGCCCGATCGCTGCGTTCGTGGGGGCGCTCAACGAGCTGCAGACCCCCCAGTTCCCCGAGGGGATCGACGTGCGGGTGCTGGACTACCACGAGCACGCGCTCTCCTCGGGAGGCGACGCGATCGCGGCCGCCTACGTCGAGTGCGCAGTCGGCGAGGAGCTGTTGTGGGGTGTCGGGCTCGACCCGAACATCGTCACGGCCTCGCTCAAGGCCGTGATCTCGGCGGTCAACCGGAGCTGACCGGCAGTGCCGGCGGGAGCTGCGCCCGAGCCAGCGGAAGCCGGACGACGAAGGTCGTCCCGGCCAGGTGCGCGGAGCGTACGGCGATCGAGCCGCCGTGCGCCTCGACGATCGTGGAGACGATCGAGAGGCCGAGCCCGGTGCCCTGGATGGCGCGCTGCTGAGCGGTCGAGGAGCGGAAGAACTTCGTGAACAGGTCGGGCTGCTCGCTCTCGGGGATGCCGATGCCGTCGTCGCTGACGAGCAGCTGGGCCTCGCCGTCGACGACCTCGAGCAGGCAGTGCACCGAGCCGCCGTCGGAGGTGAACTTGATCGCGTTGCTGAGCAGGTTCATCAGGACCCGGTCGAGGTGCGCGGCGTCGCCCGAGACGACCACCTGCGTGTTCGGCGTCTCGTAGGTGATCGAGAGGTCACGGCCGATCAGGAGCGGCCGGACCGCCTCCTCCATGTGACCCACCAGCGCTGAGAGGTCCACCGGCGCGTGCTGCCAGTCCGAGGTGTCGGACTCGAGCTCGGAGAGAGTCAGCAGGTCGCTGGCGACGGTGAGCAGCCGGGCCCCGTTGCGGGCGATGGCGTCGAGCATCAGCACCTGTTCGGGGGTGGGCTCGCCGGCCAGCCCCTCGCGCAGCATCTCGGTGTAGCCGACGATGCTCGTGGTCGGCGTACGCAGCTCATGGCTGGCGGTGGAGACGAAGTCGTTCTTCGCGGTGTCCAGGCGGCGCAGGCGCTCCATGCCTTCGCGCTCCTTCTCGAGGGCCGCGACGAGCATCTCCTGGGTCTTGCGCTGCTCGGTCACGTCGCGACCGACACAGAGGTAGCCGATCGGCTTCCCGGCACCGTTGTGGACGACGCTGATGGTCGTCGAGATCGTCAGCACGCTGCCGTCCGCCCGCGTCCAGGCCCAGTCGCCGGTCTCGGTGGGGGTGTCCCCGGCCGCGAACTCCCCCGGTTGGGGGGAGAGCACGATGTCGGTCAGCGGCTGCCCCATCGTCTCCTCGGCGGAGCGGCCGAGCATCTCCTGGGCGGCTTGGTTGAACAGGGTCACCCTGCCGGCACTGTCGGTGCCGACCACGGCGGTCGCCACCGGGGCCTCGAGCAGGTGCTGGACCATGCCGCTGGTGGTGCGCTCGTTGGTCACATCGACGCCGGTGAACACCGCATGGAGCATCTCGCCGGACGCGTCGCGCACGATGTTGTTGCTCCAGACCACGCGGAGTCGCTCTCCGTCGGTGCGCATCACGTCGGCCTCACGACTGCCCGGGATGCTGGACCCGTCGGGACTGGCGAACAGCGCGCGCACGATCCCCACGCGTTCGCGTGGCACCATGCCCGTCTCCCAGATGGGCCGGCCGACGTACTCGCTCGGCGGGAAGCCGGTGATCCGCGCCGTCGCCGGGTTGACCTGCAAGATGGTCCCCACGGGGTCGGTGACGACGATGATCGACTCGGTCGTGGCCAGGGTGATCGAGGTGAGCTCGCGCTCGGAGGTCAGACGTGTCAGCAGCTGCCGCAGCTGGTTGGCGGCCAGGGCGGTGGGAAGCGCCAGCAGTGCCGCGCAGATCAGGTAGACCTGCACCTGCGCCCCCGCCAGGGTCGCGTCGACGGCGCTGTCCCTCGCTCCCACGGCGAAAGGGCCGCCGCCGCGCGCGGTCATGCCGGTCGCGATCACCGCGAGCACCATCAGCTCGGTGGTGGCGACCACCGCGCCCAGCCGCAGCGAGGCCCAGAGCAGTACCGGCAGCGTCAGGAACGTCAGCGCGAGGGTGTGGCTCGGCCAGAACACCGCGAGCGTCGTGATGACGAGCAGCCCCGACTGGGCGGCGAGCTCGAAGCGTCGTCCGCGGGTCAGCACCCGTTGCCGCGGCAGCACGAGGAGCGGAACGATCACCAGCGTCGAGGCGAGATGGGCGGGGGCGGCCGTCAGCGCCGCGACCAGCGCCTCGCGCCCCAGGGCGCCTCCCACCAGCCCGACGCCGATGCCGAACACCAGCGCCCCGGCGACGCAGCCCCGAGCCAGCCTGAAGAAGGCCGCCGGGCTGTCCAGCAAGAAGCCGGTCCCGTCTGCGGGGACCAGGAGGGCTGCGACCACGAGGGCCTCGAGCGTGCTGCACACGGCGAAGAGCGCCGCGATCTCGACCTCGCGCCCCCCGGTCAGGCCCGCCAGGGACGAGGCGGCCGCGATGCCGGCGCACAACCACGGCCACGATCGGCGCGGGGAGAGCATCAGCAGCGCCACGGCGACGCCGGCCGAGGGCCACCAGGTGGCCACGTCGCTGCCCTCGGGCCGGAAGAGCACCGCGATCACTCCAGCCAGGTAGACCAGCGCGAGCAGCAGAGCCGCCCGCGTCAGGTCCTGGGCAGGGGGGCTGAGACGCACCGACGCAGTCTCGCAGCGCCGCGTCGCGGTTGGGTGGGAATAGGACAATTCCGCTGGTCGCGTTGACGGAATTGTCCAAGCGGCGGTTCTCCGCCGGGAGGTCCTGACTGCGTGGGAGAGTGTGCCCCATGTCCTTGGTCTCCGAGCGCGTCGGCCAGCTCTTCCACGACGGTCATCGGCTCGAGTTCACCGAGTACGGCGGCGGCGACCGCTGGGTGGTGCTGCTGCACGGGCAGCTGATGCCGCGCCGGATGCACCAGCCGCTGGCGCGCGCACTGGCAGCGTCCGGGGCCCATGTGGTGACGCTGGACCTCCTGGGGCACGGCCGCTCCGACCGGCCCGACGACCCTCGGCTCTACTCGATGACCGCATTCGGTGAGCAGGTGATCGCCCTGCTCGACCACCTCGACATCGACCGCGCCGTCGTGGGCGGCACCTCGCTGGGCGCCAACGTCTCCCTCGAGGTGGCCGTGCTCGCGCCCGAGCGGGTCAACGGCCTCGTCGTGGAGATGCCCGTGCTCGACAACGCACTCGAGGCCGGGATCCTGGCCTTCGCCCCGCTGCTGTTCGTCTCACGGTTCCTGCCACTGGTCGTCACGGGCCTCCGTGCGGCGACCGGCCTGGTGCCGCGACGGCTGGTGCCGTTCTGGGTCGGGATCGGCCTGGACACGGCCGGACAGCGGCCCGGGCCGATGGCGGCCGCCATCCACGGCATCTTCTTCGGCCGAATCGCCCCGTCGTCGCGGGCCCGGTCGGGGATCGACGTACCCGCCCTGGTGGTCGGGCACCCGCGCGACCCGATCCACCCGGCAGCCGACGCCGCGATGCTGGCCGAGGAGATGCCCCGGTCCACCTTCGTCGAGGCCCACAGCATCCTGGAGTGGCGCTGGCGCCCCGAGCGGCTCACCGCGATCGCCGCTGCCTTCGTCGAGGACTGCTTCTCCAGCGGGCAGCAGGGCCGGCGGCTGCAGGGCTGAGCCCGGCGGGTCGGTGGCCGCCCCGAGCATGCCGGGGGGAGAATGCTCAGGTGCCCCTGTACAGCGACGAAGCCATCGTGCTGCGCACGCACAAGCTCGCCGAGGCCGACCGGATCATCACCCTGCTCACCCGGCAGCACGGCGTGGTCCGTGCCGTGGCGAAGGGCGTACGCCGCACCACCTCGCGGTTCGGATCGCGGCTCGAGCCGTTCACCCACGTCGACCTGCAGCTCGCGGTGGGGCGCAACCTCGACATGATCACCCAGGCGGAGACGCTCGCGCCCTACGGCAACGCGATCAGTGCCGACTATGACCGCTACACCGCGGGGAGCGTGATGCTGGAGACCGCCGAGCGCCTCGTCTCCGAGGAGCGGCAGCCCTCTGTGCAGCAGTACCTCCTGCTCGTCGGGGCGCTGCGCGCGATGGCAGCGGCGGAGCATCGCAGCACCGACGTGCTCGACTCCTTCCTGCTGCGGTCGCTGGCGGTGGCCGGCTACGCGCCGTCGTTCTCCGCGTGCGCGAGCTGTGGCCTGGAGGGACCGCACCGGGCGTTCAGCCCCGCGGCCGGTGGGTCGCTGTGCCCGGGCTGCCGGGTCCCGGGGTCGGCCAACCCCGCCGCCGAGACGCTCGCCCTGCTCGGTGCGCTGCTGGCCGGGGAGTGGGTGGTCGTCGACGCGGCCGAGCCCCGGCACCGGCGGGAGGCCCGCGGACTGGTCGCGGCGTACCTCTCCTGGCACCTCGAGCGCGGACTGCGTTCGCTGCCCTATCTCAGCGAGGGGACCTGATGCGACGCTTCACCCGACGGCAGGTGCGGCGGCCGACGCCGCACCCCTCCGGCGCCACGGCGCCCTCGATGCCCGCCGACCAGGTGCCGCGGCACGTGGCGATCATCATGGACGGCAACGGGCGCTGGGCCGCTGAGCGAGGGCTGCCGCGCACCGCCGGCCACGAGCAGGGTGAGCACTCGCTCTTCGACGTGGTCGAGGGAGCGATCGAGGTCGGGGTCGAGGCCATCTCCGCCTACGCCTTCTCCACCGAGAACTGGTCGCGCTCGGCCGACGAGGTCAAGTTCTTGATGGGGTTCAACCGCGACGTCATCCGTCGGCGGCGCGACGAGATGCACGAGCTCGGCGTACGCGTGCGCTGGGCCGGTCGCGAGCCGCGGCTGTGGCGCTCGGTGATCAAGGAGCTGCGCATCGCCGAGGAGATGACGGCCGAGAACGACGTGCTGACGCTGACGATGTGCGTGAACTACGGCGGGCGGGCCGAGCTCGCGGACGCGGCCCGGGCGATGGGCCGGGCGGTGGCGGCGGGGAAGCTGAACCCCGAGCGCATCGACGAGCGCACCTTCGCCCGCTTCCTCTACCTCCCAGACGTCGGTGACGCCGACCTGGTCTGGCGCACGTCCGGGGAGCAGCGGCTGAGCAACTTCATGCTCTGGCAGGCGGCGTACTCCGAGATGGTCTTCACCGACACCCTGTGGCCCGACGTCGACCGGCGCCACCTGTGGGCCGCCATCGAGACCTACGCCCAGCGCAACCGCCGCTACGGCTCCGCCTGACCCCCTCCGCCGAGACGTCGCATCTGAAACGCGACCGGCCCCGCCGAGACGTCGCATCTGAAACGCGACGGGCCCGCTGAGACGTCGCAGGTGAAACGCGACGCCGTGAGCCTGTGGATAGTGACGTGCGGGTTCTGCCGTTGCACCCCATCCTCAGACGATGCTCCGTGCGTACGTCGATCCCGGCCAGGTGTTGCTCGACTCGAGGTTCCCGCTGTCGTTGGCGGCACCGTTCACCCTCGAGGAGGCGCGAGGTGCCGGGCTGCACTCGACCCAGGTCAGCCGACTGTGCCAGGCAGGCTTCCTGCGCCGCCTCCTCTCCGGGGTGTACGTCGCGGCGCAGGTCCCGGACTCCCTCGAGCTCAGGGCTGCCGCGCTGAGCCTGGTGGTGCCCCCGGACGCGATCGTCACCGACCGCACAGCAGGCTGGCTGCACGGCACCGCCATGGTGCTCGCGCCGAACGACCACCTGGCCACTCCGCCGGTCTCGATGTTCCTCAACCGCAAGGGTGCTCGGCTGCGCAACGAGCTCACTCGCAGCGGACAGCGACTCCTGCCGAAGGCCGACGTGACGGAGGTGCACGGGATCCGAGTGACGGGGCCGCTGCGCACCGCGTGCGATCTGGGTCGGCTGCTGCATCGTGACTCGGCCTTCGCCGCGCTCGATGCGATGCTGCGGCTGGGACGCTTCGACCGAGAGGAGCTGTGCGACGCGGCAGGCGGGTTCCGCGGGATGCGCGGCGTACGTCAACTGCGTGCGCTCGCGCCGCTTGCCGATCCGAGGTCGGAGTCACTGGGCGAGTCGGTGCTCCGGCTGCGTTGGCTCGACCTGAGCACGTTGCCGAAGCCAGAGCCCCAGATCGAGGTCGTGAGACCGGGCAGGTGGTCCTACTGGGTGGATCTGGGCGTCGAGGAGCTCCGCTACGGCGTCGAGTACTTCGGCGAGGAGTGGCACCTGCGCACCGCGAGGCAGCGCCAACGCGACCAACGCCGTCTTGCCTGGCTGCGTGATGAGGAGGACTGGTTGATCCGCCCCGTCACGAAGGCGAACGTGTTCGGCGTACACCGCGACATCGAGAGCATCCTGCTCGCTGGGGTGCGAACGGCGCGTCGTCGCGCGGCCTAGTCAGATGAAGAGCCCGGTGGTGCGCAGCATCCAATCGGTCTCGCGATCGTGCTCGCCCTTCTCGTCCGGGTGCCTGCGAACGTCCTGGCTGGTGCGCATGTCCTCGCGGCGCACCTGCGCAGGCAGCTTCGCGTAACGGCTGGGCTCATCGCCCTGCGCTTCCGGGTCCTGCGTCAGGTCCTTCTCCACGCCTCGATCGTACGCCGCACGCGTTTCATCTGCGACGTCTCGGCGGGGGCGCGCGCGTTTCATCTGCGACGTCTCGGCGTGGGGCCGCGCGTTTCATCTGCGACGTCTCGGCGAAGGGGGGAGGGGGTCAGGAGCAGGAGGCGCAGGTGCCGAAGATCTCGAGGGTGTGGCTGACGTCGCGGTAGCCGTGGGCGGCTGCGACGCCGCGGGTCCAGCGCTCCACGGCCGGGCCGTCGACCTCGACGGTGGCACCGCAGCTGCGGCAGACGAGGTGGTGATGGTGGTGGCCGGCGTTGCAGCGGCGGTAGCTGCTCTCCCCGGACTCCGTGCGCAGCGAGTCGACCTCCCCTGCGTCGGCGAGGGCCTGGAGGGTGCGGTACACCGTGGACAGCCCGACCGACTCGCCACCGGCGACCAGCAGGGCGTGCACCTCCTGGGCGCTGCGGAAGCCGTCGAAGGTCTCCATTGCGGCCGCGATCGCCCGGCGTTGCCGAGTCGGCCGGACCGGGCCGTTCTCGAGGGGCTCAGTGCTCGTCATAGTGATCCGCGTGCGGGGCGTGGCGGTGGCCGTCATGGAGATAGTCGACGTGGTCACCGTGCTCGACCGCCGGGTGTCCGCAGCCGGGTCCGTGGGTGTGCTGGTGCGGCTCGCCGGCACGCTCGAGAACCTCGGTGGCCTCGACGTTGAAGGGGATCCGCGCCAGCCGCCGCCGTTGTACGACGAGCCCGAGCGGGAAGGTGAGTGCGAAGCCGGCCAGCGAGACCAGCACGATGGTGGCGCCCGGTGGTACGTCGACGAAGGCCGAGAAGGTCACGCCGGTCAGCGCGGCGAGGGTGCCCGCCGCCATCGCGCCGAGCATCGTCACCCGGAAGCCGCGCGAGAACTGCTGGGCCGTGGCGACGGGGATGATCATCAGCGCGCTGACCAGCAACAGGCCGACGGTGCGCATCGCCACGCTCACCGTGACCGCGGCGAGCACAGAGATCAGCACGTTGTAGAACCTCACCGAGAGGCCGGTGGTGCGCGCGAAGTCCTCGTCGTTGGCCACCGAGAACAACTGCGGCAGCAGGGTGAAGCACAACACCAGCACCACGCCCGCGAGCCCGACGCTGACCAGCATCGCCTGCGTCGAGATGGTGGTGATCGAGCCGAAGAGGTACTGCTGCAGCGCGAACGCGCCGTTGCCGGCCAGCGAGACCAGCAGCAGCCCGCCCGCGATCCCGCCGTAGAACAGCAGCGCCAGTGCGACGTCACCGGTGGCCCGCCCGCTCGAGCGGATCAGCTCGATCAGCAGCGCTCCGGCGATCGCCACGATCACCGCGGTCAGGGTGGGCGAGGTGCCGGTCAGCAGACCCAGCGCCACACCCGTGACGGCGACGTGCCCGATGCCGTCGCCCATCAGCGAGAGCCGCCGCTGCACCAGGTAGGTGCCGACGGCCGGTGCGGCGAGACCGGTCACAGCGGCCGCGATCAACGCCCGGAGCATGAAGGGTGAGAGCAGGATGTCCATCAGCGTCGGCCGTCCAGCGGGGCCCGCACCGGTGGCCGCAGCAGCGGCGGGACCGGCGGGCGGTGATGGTGGTCGTGCCCGTGCTCGCCTGGAAGCCGGCCGGTCGCGGGGCCGTCGTAGACCAGCCGGCCGTCGGCGAGCTCGAGCGTGCGCTGGACCATGCCGGCGAACGGCCCGAGCTCGTGAAGTACGACGACGATGGTGGCGCCGGTCTCGACCAGGCTCGCGAGCGTCGCGGCGATGGCCTCCTGACTGGCGAGGTCGACGCCGGCGTTGGGCTCGTCGAGCACCAGCAGGTCCGGCTCACCGGCCAGCGTGCGCGCCATCAGCACGCGCTGCTGCTGGCCCCCGGACAGCGTGGAGACCTGGTGGCGGGTCCGGTCGGCGAGGCCGACGGTCTCGAGCGCGCGGCGCACCGCCTCCCGATCCGTACGCCGCATCGGCGTGAACGGGCGACGACGCGAGAGCCGGCCGCCGCCGACGACCTCGGCGACCGTGGCCGGCACGCCGGCGGCGATCATCGAGCGTTGCGGCACGTAGCCGAGCCGCGACCACTGCGTGAAGCGCTGCGCGGGCTCGCCGAAGAGCGTGATCTCCCCGGTGCTCAGTGGGTGCAGTCCGACCATGGCCTTGACCAGGGTGGACTTGCCCGAGCCATTGGCCCCCAGCAGCGCCACGACCTCGCCGGTGGTGACCTCGAAGTCGATGCCGCGCACGATCGGTCGGCCGCCGAGGACCACCCCGGCGTCTCGGACCGAGACCACGGGAGTGTCCGCGGAGCCGGTGGTGCTCATCGACATCGGTTCGCCAGCGCGAGGGCGGTGAGGTTCTCCCGCATCAGCGAGAGGTAGTCCTTCGAGGAGCCCTTGGTCAGCCCCTCGATCGGGTCCAGCACGGCGGTCTGGACGCCGAGGTCGCTGGCCAGCGTCTCGGCCAGCTGTGGGCTCGCGAGCCGCTCGGTGAAGACCGTGGTGATCTCGTCGGTGCGGATCAGGTCGGAGAGCTCGGCGAGGTGCCGGGCGGAGGGCTCGGCGTCGGGGGAGAGGCCGGCGATCGGCTCGAAGGCGAGGTCGTAGCGGTCGAGGTAGCTGAACGCGTCGTGGCTGACCACCACGGTCCTCCGATCGCAGTCGGCGAGCTGTGCGGCGTACTCCTCGTCCAGCTTCTGCAAGGCGACGCGCAGATCGGCCGCGTTGGCGGTGTAGGCGTCGCGATGGTCTGGGTCGACCTCGGCCATGGCTGCTGCCACGGCGTCACCGAGATCGGCCATCAGCAGGGGGTCGAGCCAGAAGTGCGGGTTGTCGGGGCGGATCGTGGCAGCGCTGGCGGTCACGAAGTCCTCGGCCGCCGGGTCGACGACCACGACGTCGCCGCCGACGTTGGCGACGGCCTCGTCGAGCGCCGGCTGGAAGCCACGCATGCCCACGACCACGTCGGCCCGGGAGACGTCCGCCACCTGGCCCGGCGAGAGCTCGGTGTCGTGCGGCTCGACGCCGGGGCGGGTCAGGTTGGTGACCTCGGCGTGCGTGCCCACGACCTGCTGGGCGACGTACTGCAACGGGTAGAAGCCGGTGACGACCTGTAGCCCGGCGCTCCCGCCGCCGGCCGAGCACCCGGAGAGCGGAGCGGCCAGCACCAGCGCGAGCGCGATACCCCGCAATCTCCACATGGGAATCATTCTCAGTGGAAATGAGAATCGTTGTCAAATCGCCGATGGCCTAGGGTCGGGCAGGTGCTGGTCGTGAACAGGTTCCGCGTCCCCGAGTCCGAGGCCGAGCGGTTCCGCGCCGACCTCGAGGCCGCCCTGGCAGTGCTCTCCGAGCGGCGGGGGTACGCCGGGGGCCACCTCGGACGCAACCTCGACGACCCCCAGCTGTGGACGATGGTGACCGTGTGGGACGACGTGGGCAGCTACCGGCGCGCGCTGTCCTCCTATGAGGTCAAGATCGGGGCCGTGCCGCTGCTGAGCAGGGCGATCGACGAGCCGTCGGCCTACGAGCCGGTGGCGGGGGAGCTCAACCGGTGGGTGCCACGGGGGTCGGGCTAGCAGCGGGGTGAGCGGCCGTCCGGACCCTCGATAGGGTGGTCCTTCCGCCCGCCGCAGCCAACGGTCGGGCACGCCCTGACGCTAGGAGCTCCACCGTGGCCAAGCCGCCGCCGACCGCCGTCGACAACGTCGTCTCCCTCGCCAAGCGCAGGGGTTTCGTCTACCCGTGCGGTGAGATCTACGGCGGCACCCGCTCGGCGTGGGACTACGGGCCGCTCGGGGTGGAGCTGAAGGAGAACATCAAGCGGCAGTGGTGGCGCTCGATGGTGCAGTCGCGCGAGGACGTCGTCGGCCTCGACTCCAGCGTGATCCTGCCGCGCCAGACCTGGGAGGCCTCGGGCCACGTCGCGACCTTCTCCGACCCGCTCACCGAGTGCCAGTCCTGCCACAAGCGCTTCCGGGCCGACCACCTCCAGGAGGAGTACGCCGAGAAGAAGGCGATCTCCGACCCCGACACGGTCGACCTCGCCACGCTGGCCTGCCCCAACTGCGGCACCCGTGGCGCCTGGACCGAGCCGCGCCAGTTCTCCGGCCTGCTCAAGACCTACCTCGGCGTCGTCGAGGACGAGAGCGGCCTGCACTACCTGCGCCCGGAGACCGCGCAGGGGATCTTCTTGAACTTCGCCAACGTGGTCACCAGCTCGCGCCGCAAGCCGCCCTTCGGGATCGCCCAGATCGGCAAGAGCTTCCGCAACGAGATCACCCCCGGCAACTTCATCTTCCGCACCCGCGAGTTCGAGCAGATGGAGATGGAGTTCTTCGTCAAGCCCGGCGAGGACGAGGAGTGGCACCAGTACTGGATCGACCAGCGCACCGCCTGGTACACCGGCCTGGGCATCGAATCCGGCAACCTGCGCCACTTCGAGCACCCGCAGGAGAAGCTCAGCCACTACTCCAAGCGCACCGTCGACATCGAGTACCGCTTCAACTTCGCCGGCTCCGAGTGGGGTGAGCTCGAGGGCATCGCCAACCGCACCGACTTCGACCTCAAGACCCACTCCGAGCACTCCGGCCAGGACCTCTCCTACTTCGACCAGGCCTCCGGCGAGCGCTACCTGCCCTTCGTGATCGAGCCGGCGGCCGGGCTCAGCCGCAGCCTGATGACCTTCCTGGTCGACGCGTGGACCGAGGACGAGGCGCCGAACACCAAGGGCGGTGTCGACAAGCGCACCGTTCTCAAGCTCGACCCCCGGCTCGCGCCGGTCAAGGTCGCGGTGCTGCCACTGAGCCGCAACGAGGCGCTGACCCCGAAGGCCAAGGACCTGGCAGCCGAGTTGCGCCAGCTGTGGAACGTGGAGTTCGACGACTCCGGGGCGATCGGTCGCCGCTACCGGCGCCAGGACGAGATCGGTACGCCGTACTGCGTCACCGTCGACTTCGACACCCTGGAGGACGGCGCGGTCACGATCCGGGAGCGCGACACCATGGCGCAGGAGCGGATCAGCCTCGACGGGCTGCGAACCTGGTTCGCCGAGCGGCTCGTCGGCTGCTGAGGCGAAGCGGCCAAATGCGGGCGAAGCCGAGCCACGAACGGCACAATGACGACGTGACCCCACGCCGTGCACACCGCGCACACCGCGCACCTCTCGCCGTCCTGGCAACCCTGGCAGCCCTGGTCCTCGTGCTCGCCGGCTGCGGGACCGACGAGCCGAAGGCCGAGCCGAGCGCCAGCCCGTCGGTCGACCTGCCCACGGGCAGCGTGGAGGTCCCCACGGGGGTGAGTCTGACCAAGGCCGGCACCACCTTGGACTTCGGACAGCCGGCCACCGTGGCCTACGAGCCCAACAGCCGTCGCAGCTCGGTGCTCTCGGTGACGGTGAACTCCGTGAAGGCAGGCCGGATCAAGGACTTCGCGGCCTACGAGCTCGACGCGCGAACCAAGGCCTCCACGCCCTACTACGTGCGGGTGACGGTGAAGAACGTCGGCACCGGCGACCTCAGCCGCGCCGGCATCCCGCTGCTGGCCGTCGACTCGCGCGACACCTTGATCCAGCCGTCCAGCTTCAACAACACCTTCGACAAGTGCCCCTCGACCCCGCTGCCGGCCGGCTTCGTCGCCGACAAGCAGGTTCGCGGCTGCCTGGTCTACCTCGTCCCCGCCGGTGGCACCCTCACCGAGATGAGCTTCCGCCCGCTGCAGGCCTTCGACCCGATCGTGTGGCAGGGCACCATCGAGCCGGCCGTGGTGAAGAAACCGGCGAAGGCGAAGAAGAACGCCAAGAAGACCAAGAAGAAGGCCAAGCCCTGAGTCATCCCACCGAGCTCCGCCTGGGATCACTCACGGTGAGCCCTCCCGTGGTGCTGGCCCCGATGGCCGGGATCACCAATGCGGCCTACCGGCGCCTGTGCAGCGAGCAGGGCGCGGGCCTCTACGTCTGCGAGATGATCACCAGTCGCGGCTTGGTCGAGGGCGACGCGGTCACCCGGCAGATGCTGGTGTTCGACGAGCAGGAGAGTGTGCGCTCGGTCCAGCTCTACGGCACCGACCCGGCGTACGTCGGCAAGGCGACCGAGATCCTGTGCGAGGAGTACGGCGTCGCGCACGTCGACCTGAACTTCGGCTGCCCGGTGCCCAAGGTGACCCGCAAGGGTGGGGGAGCGGCGCTGCCCTGGAAGCGCACCCTGCTCGGGGAGATCCTGGTGGCGGCGGTGCAGGCGGCGGCCCGCTACGACGTGCCGGTGACGATGAAGACCCGCAAGGGCATCGACGAGGACCACCTGACCTACCTGGACGCCGGCCGGATCGCCCAGGAGTCCGGTGCGGCGGCGATCGCTCTGCACGGGCGCACGGCCATCCAGGGCTACTCCGGCACCGCCGACTGGGACGCGATCTCGCGCCTGGTCGAGCACGTCGACCTCCCGGTCCTCGGCAACGGCGACATCTGGGAGGCCTCGGACGCGCTCGCGATGGTCGAGCAGACCGGGGCGGCCGGCGTGGTCGTGGGCCGCGGCTGCCTGGGCCGGCCCTGGCTCTTCCGCGACCTCGCCGCGGCGTTCGCCGGTGCGCAGGTGGCCACCTTGCCCCGGCTCGGGGAGGTCGCCGCGATGATGCGCCGCCACGCCGAGCTGCTGGCGAGTCACATGGGTGAGGAGCGGGGCTGCAAGGAGTTCCGCAAGCACGTGTCCTGGTACCTCAAGGGCTTCCCGGCCGGCGGTGACCTGCGCCGCGACCTGGCCCTGGTCAGCACCCTGGAGGAGCTCGAGGAGCTGCTCGCCGGACTGGACCCGACCGCGGCGTTCCCGGTCACCGAGCTCGGCTCGCCGCGCGGCCGGCAGGGTAGTCCGCGCAAGCGCGTGGTGCTGCCGGAGGGCTGGCTCGACGACACCGACGGCACCGGGACGGTCGTGCACGAGGACACCGAGGAGATCGGCGGCGGCTGAGGGGACGTGTCGTGACTCACCCCGACAAATCGGACAGTTGATTGTGAACGGACCGCCTTCGCATGGTTCCATCGTGGCAATCCCGATCGACAACGATAGGAAGATCCGTGCTCCGAGGCAGACACAGCCTGGTGCCGAACTCGGTCAGCGCCCGACGATTCGCCCTGGTGGCGGCACCCCTGGTCACGATGATGGCCGTGGGCGTCGGCGTCGCCACCCTCGACCTCCCGCAGTCCGACGTACCCCCGACCGCCGCAGGCGCCATCAGCGCCGCGCAGGCGGCCTCCGACGACGTCAGCACCCCCACCCGCACGCTCGGCACCTCCCGCTCCTCTGACCGCGTGCCGCTCGTCGACCACCGCGTCCCCAAGGTGGCCGGCAAGCGCTGGACCACCGGCAACCTCGACCTCCGGGTCGAGCCGCGCGAGGGCTCCAAGGTGGTCGGCCTGGTCAAGTCCGGCAAGCGCGTGGCGATCACCGGTGAGACCGACGGCAAGTACGCCGAGGTCGTTGTCGGCACCCTGCCCCGCTGGGTGACCGCGGAGTACCTCAGCAAGGACAAGGCCCCCGAGGACGCCGGCATCAGCGGCGCCCCGTGCCCCGACGGCTCCAGCATCGAGGCCGGCCTCCAGTCCGCCTCGGTCAAGGTCTACCGCGCGGTCTGCGCCGCCTTCCCCGAGCTCAGCTCCTACGGCGGCCAGGACGGCCACGGCGAGCACGTCAACGGCGAGGCCATCGACTTCATGGTCCCGAGCCACTCGGTCGGGCAGCGAGTCGCGGACTACCTCTACGCCAACCGCTCCGCCCTGAACCTCTTCGACATCATCTGGGCACAGCGGATCTGGACGATCGAGCGCTCCGGCGAGGGCTTCCGGTCGATGTCCGACCGCGGCTCCGCCACGGCGAACCACTACGACCACGTGCACATCAAGGTCAACTAGTTCCCTGCGATGCGACATCCAACGCATGATGCATGCGTTGGATGTACGCGTGGAGCGCCTCCTCCGGTGTGACTCCACCTCGCGGCCACGTCCCGCGGCCGTGTTCGCCGCACGAGCGTTCTAGAACGGTGGAGGCCCCACGATCTCGATCCCGCCGTTCTCCTGGGCGCTCTGCGCGATCCGGGCGAAGTCGACGATGCAGGCCGATCCTTCGAAGGGACCCGCGTCTGGCTCAGCGACGTCGCCGGCCTTGCGCCCACCGAAGTCAGTGCCCTCCAGCAATGGATGGTCGACGCCATCTTCAAGCAGGCCCTTGAGACACCGCCACCGTGACGCACCCGTGCACTGATCTCGGCAAGGGGGCGTGCGCCTCGTCGGCTCGTCGGCCGTGGGGTCGGACTACGATCTCGAGGGTGAGCAGGATCTTCACCACCAGCTTCGCCTCCGTCTATCCCCACTACGTCAACAAGGTGGAGCGCAAGGGGCGGACGAAGGCCGAGCTCGACCACGTGATCGAGTGGCTGACCGGCTTCGACGAGCCAGCACTGGGCGGTCATCTGGTCGCCGGCACGACGTTCGAGGACTTCTTCTCCCAAGCGCGCCTCAACCCGCAGGCGAACCAGATCACGGGGGTGGTGTGCGGGGTGCGTGTCGAGGACGTCGAGGACCCGCTGATGCAGAAGATCCGCTACCTGGACAAGCTGGTCGACGAGCTTGCCAGGGGCAGGTCGATGGAGAAGATCCTCAGGGCCTAGCGGCCGTACGCCGTGACACGGCTGGGCGCACCTCGCGGGTCCGCCACCCTCAGGCGAACAGCGGGCGCAGGTGGTCGTTGAGGAAGACGCCCTCGGGGTCGAGGCGGCGGCGGATCGCGATGAAGTCGTCGGCGCGCGGGTAGAGCTCGTGCACCCGCTCGGGGGTGAGGAAGTGCAGCTTGCCCCAGTGCGCGCGTGCGCCGAACTCGGCCAGGAGGGCGTCGACCGTCCGCAGGTAGCCCCAGTAGTCGGTCCCGGGCTTGCCGGACACCGAGATCACGACCGTGTCGGTCTGGTACTGCGGGGAGAGGAGCGCCTCGTCGGCGCCGACGGTCCGGACCTCGAGCGGGTACACCGACTCCGGCAGGCGGGAGAGCATCAGCTTCCGCATCGCCTGCAACGCCGGCGACGCGTGCTGGAGCGGCACGAAGTACTCCAGCTCGTGGAAGTTCGGGTCGTAGACCATCGGGAAGATCCGGTAGCAGCGATCCACCCGGCGGCCCTCGGTGTCGTCGTCGGCCACCTCGGGGTCGACCTCGTCGTACACCTTCACGTAGCACTGGTCGGCCATCTGCTCACCGTGGCCGTCGAGGTTGTAGAGCCTGCCGGACTCCTCGCTCGGCAGCCAGAAGAAGCCGAAGTGGCGATGCTGCTCGACGAGCTCGTCCCAGTGCTCCATGACGTCGTCCCACGGACGCAGGCTGACGTGCTCGCGCAGGCGGTAGGCGTCGGTGACGGCGAGGTCGAGCTGCGTGACGACCCCGAGCATCCCGATGGAGACCTGCGCGGCGTGCAGGAGATCAGGGTCGTCCTCGCCGATGTCGAGCAGCTCACCGGTCGCGGTCACCAGCCGCATGCCGCGGACGACGCCCGAGAGGCTGGTGTACCGCGTCCCGGAGCCGTGCGTCGCTGTCGCGACGGCCCCGGCGATGTGCTGGGTGTCGATGTCGCCCTGGTTGCGCAGCGCCAGGCCGGCCTTCCACAGCGGCTCGTAGAAGTCGTGGATCCGCGTGCCGGCGAGCGTGGTCGCGCGCTTGCGCTCGGTGTCCGTGGCCAGGACCCCGCGCAACGCCGAGAGATCGAGCCGCAACCCGCTGGTCTCGACGACCGGAGTGAACGAGTGACCCGCACCGGCAACGCGTACGCCGACGCCCCGCTCCGCGGCCTGCCGGACGAGCGCGGCCACCTCCTCCTCGTCACGCGGTGCTGCGGCGAAGGCCGGGGTGAAGGACTGGTTGCCCACCCAGTTCGTCCATGTCGGGGCCGGCAGGTCGGTCAGGTCGATCGGAGCCATGGGGTCCTCCACTGGTGGGCAGCCCTCAGCCTCCTGGGGCACCCGGCGCACCGTCAAGGCTCGGGGGCCGTTCCTGCCGGCTGCCGCAAGATGCTTGAAGGGTTCTCGCCGCAGGGGCAAGGTGATCGCATGCCCTTCCTGCCCCCGCCTTCGTGCGGGGCCTGGGCACACCAGGGTGCGCGCGCCGGCTTCGAGGTCGCCTTCTTCGCACCCGCCGACGAAGGGCGCCTGATCGGCGGCTGTACCGCCGCCGTCGAGGACGGATGCTCCTGGATCGTCGACTACGAGATTCGCGTTGACGAGGGATGGGTCACCCGCCGCGCGCTGGTCGCGGGACGGTCCGGCGGCGGGTCGCGCACCGTGCTGGTGGAGGCGGATGGCGGAGGCCGCTGGCGTATCGACGGGCGCGTGGCTGCGCACCTGGACGGCTGCCTGGACGTCGACCTGGAGTCCTCGGCGATGACGAACACCCTTCCGGTGCATCGCCTCGACCTTGCTGTCGGCGAGACGGCGCAGGCGCCGGCGGCGTACGTGCGAGCCCTCGACCTGGGCGTCGAACGCCTCGAACAGCACTACACGCGCGTCGGCGACCTGGACGGGCATCAACGCTACGACTACAGCGCTCCGGCCTTCGGTTTCTCCTGCCGGCTGGTCTACGACGAAGCCGGCCTGGTGGTGGCCTACCCGGGGATCGCCGTGCGCTCCGCCTGACCTAAAGGAGACGGCTGCGGACTCCCGCTCGGGAGTGAGGCCCGCACCGTGCAGGACCAAGGGTCGACAGCGGCATGATGTGCGGGTGGTCCACGTGACGCGCTTGGTCACCTTCGTCGAGGTCGACGACACTGCCGCCGACCCTCGGCAGCTGTCGGTCTCGGCGCGCCACGAGGCGGTCCTCGAGGACGGCGGCCGGGTGCTGCTCCTGGCCGATCGGGGGTGGAGTTCCTCGGGCTCCCTCGACGTCTGGGCGGTGACCACGGTGGAGGAGATCGCGGACACCGCACGGGTGGTCGTCGGCCCGGACGAGCCATTCGGTGGGCGCTCGCACGAGGACATGGAGGCAGACCATTGGGGCGGACTCGCTGCGGTTCTCCAGCGCCACCGCGTGGACGCGGACGCCGTGGGGCTGGCGCGGCTACCGCACGACGTCGTACTCGGTGAGCAGTTGCTGGCGCGCATCGGCGATCAGCCGGGCGACGGAGTCCGGCCCTGACGCCGCGGGGTCACCGACGGTTCCCGCGGGTGTGCTCCGCAGGAGCCGGTCGGATCAGGACCTCGGGGCGTACGCCGCCAGGAACAGTGCGACCGCGTCCCGGACGTGAGCCTGCTGCTCGGCTGGGGTCGGCGCGACGTCGTCGCCGAGGAACATCGCGGCGTTGGTGGGTGCGCCCATCACCAGCCAGTTCAACTGCTCGGCGGCCCGGGCCGGATCCGGCACTCGCACCCACCCCCGCGCGTCGAGCTCGCGCAGCAGCGCCTCGAGGGTGGTGAGCGCGCGACGCGGTCCCTGCTCGAACACTGCGCGGGCGAGGTCGGGGAACCGCGGGACCTCGCTGATCACCAGCCGGCGCAGCCGCACCAGGCGCGGAGACAGCACGACCGCGAGCTGGTGGCCGAGCATGCCCTCCAGGGTCGGGACCACGTCGGTGCGGGTCTCGGGCAGGGCCGACTCCGCCAAGACCTCGTCGCCGGCCGCACGGGTCATGGCGGTGACGAGCTCCACGAAGAGCTGGTCCTTGGTGCCGAAGTGCGCGTAGATGGTCTGCTTGGAGACCTGCGAGGTCTCGGCGATCTCGTCCATGGTGACGCTGTCGTACCGGGCCGCGAGGAACGCCTCCTCGGCGGCGGTCAGGATCGCGCGCCGTTTCGCCACCGACGAGGGCCGCAGCGCGCCCGGCGGTTGACTCTTCATACCAGTGAGTCTACTTTCAGAACATCACACTGGCTAGTCTAGAAAATGGCAGGGTCACAGCATGCAGCGTCGGACGGGCTTCCAGACCACCACCTCGGCCGACGGCACCGACCTGGCCTATGAGATCCACGGCGACGGTCCGCCCCTGGTGTTCGTGACCGGCGCCATCTGCCACCGCACCTTCGGGCCGATCCGTTCCGGGACGAAGGTGCTCTCCAGCGCCTTCGGGGTCTTGACCTACGACCGGCGCGGACGTGGTGACTCCGGCAGCGGCGGCGACTGGTCGCTGGACCGCGAGGTGGAGGACATCTCGGCCCTGATCGACGAGCTGGGCGGCAGCGCCCTGCTCTACGGACACTCCTCGGGTGCTGTGCTCGCGATGCACGCGGCCCACCGTCTGGGCGACCGGGTGCAGCGCGTCGTGCTCTACGACGCGTCGTGGGTGGCCGACGACACCGAGGCCGCGACGTACGCCGGTCTCCGCGCCGAGGTGGACGTGCTGCTGGCTCGCGGGCGGCACGGACGCGCACTCCAGCGCTTCCTGGTCGGCATCGGCATGCCACGTGCCTTCGCCGCGCTCTTGCCGGTCATGCCTGGCTGGCGTCGTCTGCGAGCCCTGGCCCCCACGCTGCGCCACGACATGGACCTCACCGCACAACCGCCGCCGCTGCAGGTGGCCGCCGAGATCGCCGTCCCGGTGCACGTCATGGTCGGGCAACGCAGCCCCGGCGGACTGCACGCCGTGGCGAGCGCGGTGGCCGCGGCGATACCGGGTGCCACCCATGAGGTGCTGGGGGGCCAGGACCACATGGTCTCGGAGAAGGTGCTGCTGCCCAGCCTGGTCCGGGCGCTGTGTCCCGACGGGGTCGACCGCTGACCGTGTCGCCGGCACGTCTCACCGGCTTGACTTGGTGGTGGGAGAGCGTCTCCAGACCGAGGTGGTGGCTGCGATCTCCTCTGGAGTGGCGGCCCGGAACGGCGGGTTCTCGGGTGCAGGTATCGCCCGACGTGACTGACCGCGGGTGGCGATGACGCTCGCGACGACCGAGACCCCGAGGATCAGGGCCACGACCGCCAAGGAGATCGTGGTGGGGATGTAGACGACGTCGATCTTGAGCAGCATCTTGACGCCGACCCAGATCAGCACCAGGGCCAGGCCGAGCTTGAGGTAGACGAAGCGGTGGATGAGGTCGGCGAGCAGGAAGTACATCGCCCGCAGGCCCAAGATGGCGAACGCGTTGGCGGTGAACACCAGGAAGGGCTCGTCGGTGACGGCGAAGATCGCGGGGATCGAGTCCACGGCGAAGACGATGTCGGTGACCTCGACCAGCACCAGGACGGCGAGCAGGGGCGTGGCGAGCAGCACGCCGTTCTTGCGGATCAGGAATCTCTGTCCGTGGTAGGCATCGGTCATCGGTACCCGGCGCCGGAACAACCTCAGCGCGCGCGACTGCTCGGGGTCGAGGTGCTCGTTGCGCTGGGCGATCATCCGCCAGCCCGTGTAGAGCAGGAAGGCCGCGAAGAGGTACAGCACCCAGCCGAAGCTCGATATCAGCACCGCACCCGCCGCGATGAACGCGCCCCGGAACACCAGAGCGCCGAGCACTCCGAAGAACAGCACCCGGTGCTGGAACTCACGGGGGACGGCGAAGTAGCTGAAGATGATCGCCCACACGAAGACGTTGTCGACCGCGAGGGACTTCTCGATCAGGTAGCCGGCGAAGTACTCCTGCCCGAAATCGGCACCGTAGTGCCACCAGATCCACCCGCCGAAGCCGACACCGCACAGCACCCAGACGACCGTCCAGGTGGCGGCTTCGCGCACCCCGATCACATGGGCGTGACGATGCGCGACCAGGTCGACCAGCAACATCACGAGCACCGCGCCCAGCACGGCGAACCACAACCACAGCGGAACGTCCACAGCACAACCTCCAGTCGAACGACTGGAGGTCTCGTCAGCCTCTGATGAGGCCGTAGTGACCGGGCCTCGAACGGCGAGGCCGTATTGACGATCACTATCCGGGGGACTACTCCCCTCCAGGTCGAAGTAAACCAGACCGGTCAACTTTCGAAGCCACGGTGGACGGTGGGCGAGCGAGAGTCAGCCCGAGGACCGGAGCCGAGCACGAACCCGCTACGGCTCCAGACGCCCCTTGGCCAGCGCGCGGACGGCCTCCGGTGGTCCGGAGAGGTCGAGGCCGCAGGTCTGGCTGCGGCTGAAGCAGAACAGCACGATCTCCGCGGGGGCGCCGGTCACGACCACCGGGTCCTCCCCGGCTCGCAGGGTCGCCGTTGCGGCGGGCTCGTCCCTCTCGCCGACCCACCTGATCTCGACGGGTACGCCGGCCGGGCGGACCAGTCCCTTCCCGGCCACGGCGATCGACTTCCACAGCGCCCGCTGCTCGCGCTCGGTGAGCTCGCGCGGAGTCCAGTCGGTGGCGGCCCGGCGGATGTCCTCGTGGTGGACGAAGTACTCCAGCGTGTTCAGCGAACGCTCCAGCGCCCCGATCGACATCGGCGACCAGCGCGGCGGGCCCGACCGAACTCGCTCGACGAGGGTGGCGAAGTCCTCCCCGGCCAGCCGCCGTGAGGACCAGTCGGTGAGCCGCTCCAGCGGCGGGAACACGATTCCCGGGGCACCCAGCGGATCGCGCTCACGCACCAGCAGGTGGATCACGAGGTCCTTGACGGTCCAGGCGCCGCACAGTGTGGGGGCGCCCTCACCGGCGTCGAGCGCGGAGTTGCACAGGGCGGCACGCTCGGTGCGCGACATCGACGGCATGGGCCCGATCCTAGGTTCGCGGGGAGCCCGCGGGCGAGCAGCGCAGCAAATAGGGAATGTCGGACCCGCCACCTAGGTTGGCACGGTGATGCCGCCCCCGACTTCGCAGACCGACCGCTCCACCCGAGCTTCCCGTCCGGGGACGAAGTCGACCCCGAAGCCGACCCCGACTCCGGCCCCGAAGTCGGCCCCGAAGTCGGCCCCGACCCCGGCGGCCGCTTCGCCGGGGCGGGCCGTGGGCGGTCTGTCCTCGATGGGAGCCGGCTTCCGGGTCCTCGGGGTGGCGATCAGGCGAGAGCCGTGGATCTTCACGCTCTCCGCGCTCGGCAGCGTGCTCTTCGGCGCCCTGACCGTCGCCGACGCCTGGGTGCTCGGCTGGGCGACCGACAACGTCGTGCTGCCGGCCTTCTCGACCGGGGTCACCACCACCGGCGGCCTGGTCGCGATCCTGGCGCTCTTCCTGGGCGTGGCGATCCTGCGGGCCGTGGGGATCGTGGCCCGGCGTCTCGGCGCCGGGGTGATGCAGTACCGCATGCAGGCGCACTACCGCCGCGACGTCACCCGGCAATACCTCGACCTGCCGATGGCCTGGCACCACCGCCATCCCACCGGTCAGCTGCTCTCCAACGCCAACTCCGACGTGGAGGCGGCGTTCGCGCCGATCGCGCCGCTGCCGATGGCGGTGGGCACCGTCGCGATGATGGTGATCGCGGTCGGGCAGATGCTGGTCACCGACCTGGTGATGGCGGCGGTCGGCCTGCTGGTCTTCCCGCTGGTGATCGTGGCCAACGTGGTCTTCCAGCGGCTCTCCTCGCCGATCTTCACCCGCATCCAGGCCCTGCGCGCCGAGCTCAGCGAGGTCGCGCACGAGTCCTTCGACGGCGCGATGGTGGTCAAGACCCTGGGGCGGGAGAGCGAGGAGACCGACCGCTTCGCCGCCAAGGCGCGCGAGCTGCGCGACGAGGGCGTGCGTGCGGGCCGGATCCGCGCGGCGTTCGACCCGCTGCTCGAGGGGCTGCCCAACCTCGGGGTGCTCGGCGTGCTCGGCGTCGGGGTGTGGCGGGTCCGCAACGGCATGGCCGACCCCGGCGACGTGGTCACGGTCGCCTACCTGCTCACGATCGTGGCCTTCCCGATCCGCTCCATCGGCTGGTTGCTGGGGGAGTTCCCGCGCTCGGTGGTCGGCTACCACCGGGTGCGCCAGGTGATCGACACCGTCAACGAGACCACCTACGGCGACGGCCGGGTCCCCGGCAGCGGTGCCGGCGCGGCGCTCGAGGTCGCCCAGGTCGACTACTCCTACGTGCCCGGCCAGCGCCTGCTCGACGGCCTCGACTTCACCGTCGAGCCCGGCCGAACGGTCGCGGTCGTGGGCGCCACGGCGTCGGGCAAGAGCACGCTCACCTCGCTGGTCACCCGACTCGTCGACCCCGTCGCCGGCACCATCCGGATCGACGGTCACGACCTGCGCGACCTCGAGCGCGGCGCGCTGGCCGAGCACGTCGCCCTGGTGCCGCAGAGTGCCTTCCTCTTCGACGACACCGTGCGCGGCAACGTCGGTCTGGGCGCCGAGATCTCCGACGACGAGGTCTGGGCCGCGCTGCGGGTCGCGCAGGCCGACGGCTTCGTCGCGGGCCTGGCCGACGGTCTCGACAGCCGGCTGGGGGAGCGGGGCACCACGCTCTCGGGCGGGCAGCGCCAACGGCTCTCGCTGGCGCGTGCTCTCGTACGCCGGCCCCGGCTGCTCGTGCTCGACGACGCCACCTCGGCCGTCGACCCCGAGGTCGAGGCCCGCATCCTGGCCGCCGTGCGCGAGCGCGGTGCCGACTCGACGCTGCTGCTGATCGCCTACCGCAAGGCCACGATCGCGCTCGCCGACGAGGTGCTCTTCCTCGACGCCGGCCGGATCGCCGACCGGGGCACCCACGCGCAGCTGCTCGCCCGCAACCCCGCCTACGCCACCTTGGTCAACGCCTACGAGTCCGAGGGGGTCGCCCCATGAGCGCCACGACCGCCGACGAGCTCACCGGCGAGGGCACCAGCGTGGAGAGCGGCGAGGAGATCTCCGCGATCGACACGATCCGCCGCGGGCTGGCCTTCTCCCCCGAGCTGGCCGAGGGCTACAGGTGGACGCTGCTGCTGGCGGTGATCGGCACGGCCGGCCGGGTCGTCGTACCCGTCGCGGTGCAGCAGACCCTCGACCGCGGCCTCAACGGCCCCTCCGGGATCGACCTGGGCTTCGTCGCCCAGATGGCGGCGCTCGCAGCGCTGGCGATCGTCGCGACCGGCATCTCGTCGTACTTCATGACCGCACGGCTGTTCACCTCCGCCGAGCGCGGCCTGGCGACCCTGCGGATCAAGGCCTTCCGGCACGTCCACGACCTGCCCCTGCTCACCCAGAGCACCGAGCGCCGCGGGGCGCTGGTCTCGCGGGTGACCAGCGACGTCGACCAGGTCTCGCAGTTCCTGGTCTTCGGCGGCATCTTCGGGGTGATCAGCGTCGGGCAGGTGCTGCTGGCCACGGTGGTGATGCTGTTCTACTCCTGGCAGCTGACCCTGCTGGTGTGGATCTGCTTCCTGCCGCTGTTCTTGTCGCTGCGCTACTTCCAGCGCCGGCTCTCCGATGCCTACGGCGTGGTGCGGCGCTCGGTCGGCACGATGCTCTCGGCGATCTCCGAGCCGGTCGTCGGCGCGGTCACCGTGCGCACCTACGGCATCGAGGACCGCACCCAGCAGCGCATCGACGAGGCGATCCGGGTCAACCAGCGCGCCTCCACCCGGGCGCAGGGGCTGACGGCGTTCTCCTTCTCCCTCGGTGGCGTCTCCGCCGGTCTCGCCAACGCCGGTGTGCTGATCCTGGGCATCTGGCTCGGCCTGGCCGGAGACCTCACCTCAGGAGTCGTGCTCGCGTTCGCGTTCCTGGTGACCCTCTTCGTCGGGCCCGTGCAGATGGGCACCCAGGTGCTCACCGACGCGCAGAACGCCATCGCGGGCTGGCGCCGGGTGATCGGGATCCTGGAGACCCCGGCCGACCTTGACGACCCCGGGCCCGCCGGTGCCTCGCTGCCGCGGGGGGCCATGGACGTGGCGTTCCGCGAGGTCTCCTTCGGCTATCCCGGTGGCCCGCTGGTGGTGCGCGACGTCACCGAGCAGATCGGGTCCGGCAGCCGGATCGCGGTGGTCGGCGAGACCGGCTCGGGCAAGACCACCTTCGCCAAGCTGCTGACCCGGCTGATGGACCCCACCCACGGCGAGGTCCTGCTCGACGGGGTCGACCTGCGCACCGTGGAGTTCGCCTCGTTGCGTCGTCGGGTGGTGCTGGTGCCCCAGGAGGGCTTCCTCTTCGACTCCACGATCGTGGCCAACGCCCGCTACGGCGACCTCGACGCCACCCGCGAGGAGGTGGTCGCCGCGGCGGGCGAGCTCGGGCTCGGCGACTGGCTCGAGGCGCTGCCGATGGGCCTCGACACCCGGGTCGGGCAGCGCGGCGAGTCGCTCTCAGCCGGGGAGCGCCAGCTGGTCGCACTGCTGCGCGCCCACCTCGCCGACCCCGACCTGCTGGTGCTCGACGAGGCCACCAGCTCGGTCGACCCGGCGCTGGAGATGCGGATCGGCCGGGCGCTGGAGCGGCTGATGTCGGGACGCACGAGCGTGACGATCGCCCATCGGCTCTCCACCGCCGAGAGCGCCGACGAGGTGCTCGTCTTCGACCAGGGCCGGGTCGTGCAGCGCGGGTCGCACGCCGAGCTCGTCGCCCAGGACGACGGTCACGGTGCGCCCGGGGTCTACGCGCGCCTGCACGCCTCCTGGGTCGCCCAGCAGTCGCGCTGAGCTGATGGACCGGGATACTGGGCGGGTGAGTGAACCCACCGGCCTGACGGCACTCGACCCGGAGATCGCGGCGCGGCTCAAGCGCAGCCCCGACGGGTTGGTGCCCGCGGTCGTGCAGCAGCACGACACCGGCGAGGTGCTGATGCTCGGGTGGATGGACGACGAGGCCCTGCACCGCACCCTGACCACCCGCCGCGGGACGTTCTGGAGCCGGTCGCGCCAGGAGTACTGGGTCAAGGGCGAGACCTCCGGGCACACCCAGCGTGTGGTCGAGGTGCGCCTGGACTGCGACGGAGACACGGTGCTGATGAAGGTCGACCAGCACGGCCCGGCATGCCACACCGGGTCGCAGAGCTGCTTCGACCGCGACCTGCTGCTGGCGGTCGACACCGATGGCTGAGCCGGTCACGGACCGGACCGGCTTCGGCCCGGTCGTCCTCGCCGGTCTGGCGACCTCGGCGCTGGTCGCGGTCGCCGCCGCCAGGCCCTGGTACGGCGACTCCGGGGCATCGGGCAGCACCGACGCCACCATGACCGTGATCGACCGCGGCACCACCTACCCCGCCGCGTCAGCGGCCAGCCTGGTCCTCCTCGCGGCCTGGGGTGTGCTGCTGGTCACCCGCGGTCGGGTGCGCCGCGCGTTCGCCGTGGTGGCGGTCCTGGCCTCGGCCGCGGTGCTGGCTGCGGTCCTCACCGCCTACCTGACCCTTCCCGACAGCGCCGCCGCCTCCGCCGAGGGGCTGTTGCGCTCCGTCGACGGCGACGGCGGCGGCTTCACCGGCTGGTTCTGGACCGCGGCCGTGGTCGCGGTGCTCGCAGTCCCACCGGCCCTGCTCGCCGTACGCCTCGCCCCGCGGTGGCCCGAGATGGGATCGCAGTACGACGCCCCGGCCGGCCGTGAGCACGACGCCGCCAACCGGCGCGGCGACGCCACCCGCGACCTGTGGAGCGAGATCGACGAGGGCCGGGACCCGACCGACCCCGACCGGCGGGCCCCGACCGACAGGCCCTGAGCGTCGGGGCACGCCTGTCCCACAGTGCGGCGCCCACTAGAATGTCGGCGACGTGCCCGCCGAACCCTGAGGAGCCCCATGTCCGACAACCACGGCAACACCCCGGCTGCCTGGACTGCCGTCGTCGTCGCCCTCGCGGGCTTCGTCGTGGGTGGCATCGGCCTGATGGCCGGCAGCATGACCATGTTCTGGGTGGGCGTGGCGCTCGTCCCGATCGCCGCGGTCGCGGGCTCCGTGGTCGGCAAGATGGGCGTCGGCGTCGGCGACTGATCCGATGACCGCCACCGACGACCTGCCGCCTCCGCCGGGACACCCGGCGGCTGCAGGGGTCCACCCGGGGACGCTGCTGCCGCGTTCGGAACGACTGGGCCGGCTGGCTCGGGTCCGCGGCCCGCTCGTGCTCGGCGGTCTGGTCGGAGTGGCCACCTTGGCCCTGCACCTGCGCGATCCGCACCAGACCGGGAGCTGGGGCTACTGCCCGTGGCTCGCGCTGACCGGGTTCTACTGCCCCGGCTGCGGTGGTCTGCGCGCGGTGAACGAGCTCAGCAGCGGCGACCTGGTGGGCGCCGCGAGCAGCAACCTCGTCTTCGTCGCCGCCGTGCCCCTGCTGCTGTGGTGGTGGGTCCGGTGGCTACAGCGCTCCTGGACCGGGGCCGAGCGGCCGGCGACGTCGAGCGCCCGCTCCGGTGCCCTGATCGCGGTCTTCGCCGTGGTGATGGTGGTCTTCGGCGTGGTGCGCAACCTCCCCGCGGGCAGCTGGCTGGCCCCGTGAGGACCACCCAGCCGCGCCGCGCGCGAGCCGGGCTCAGCCGCTGACGTTGAAGTTCGCGGTGAGCGCGCCGGAGGCGACCAGCACCCAGTAGGCGATGCCGACCACGATCCCGACGATGCCCAGGATCAGGCCGGCCAGGGCGAGGCCGTCGCCCTTGAAGCGGCCGGCTCCCTCCTTGACCTGCTTGCGGCCGAGCACACCGGTGACGATCGCGGCGATGCTGAGCACGAACAGCTGGCCGCAGCAGACCCCGATGATGCCGACCACCAGCGAGACGATCGCCAGCGGCGAGGTCTGCGCCGAGGCGGGGCCACCCTGCATCGGGGCGCCGGCACCCGGTGGCGGGTAGGCGGGTGGCTGGTAGGCGGGGGGCTGCTCGTAGGGGGACGCCGGGGGAGGCGGGGGCGGTGGCGGAGTCCCGGGCTCCGCGGGCTGTCCGGACGCTGCCGGGTCCTGCGACGGGTCGTGCGACGGGTCCCGCGACGGGTCACCGCTCGACCCGGGAGGGGGGTAGTCGTTGCTCATCTGCTGCCCTTTCGATCTGGCCCGGCGTGCGTGGCTGCGTCCCCTGGACCCGAGGCTTTTCACCGGTTGATGGGGCGAACCTACCGACTGGGAGCGTGTGAGACGCTTGAGGCTCCGCACCTCGTCGTGTCGGATCGATGGAAACCCCGCGCCGGAAGGTCCCCTGCATGTCCGTGCTCGACGACATCGTCGCCGGTGTGCGCGAGGATCTCGCCACCAGGCAGGCCACGGTCGATGAGGCCGCACTGCTCGCCGTGGTCGAGCAGCTGCCCTCCGCCCACGACCCGATGCCGGCGTTCGCGGCACCCGGTCTCTCCGTGATCGCCGAGGTCAAGCGCCGCTCGCCGAGCAAAGGCGCGCTGGCCGACATCCCTGACCCCGCTGCGCTGGCCACGTCGTACGCCGCCGGTGGTGCCGACGCGATCTCGGTGCTCACCGAGCAGCGACGCTTCGGCGGCAGCCTCGCAGACCTGCGTGCCGTGCGGGCTGCGGTGCCGACACCTCTGCTGCGCAAGGACTTCATGGTCTCCGGCTACCAGCTGCTCGAGGCCCGGGCCGCCGGGGCCGACCTGGTCCTGCTCATTGTGGCCGCCCTCGACGACGTGCTGCTGCGCGACCTGCACGACCAGGCGCTCGAGCTCGGCCTGACGGTGCTGACCGAGGTGCACGACGAGGCCGAGATCGAGCGTGCGATCGCGCTGGGCGCCCGGCTGGTCGGCGTGAACGCCCGCAACCTCAAGACGCTCGAGATCGACCCCGACGCCTTCGGGCGCCTGGCCGGGCTGCTGCCGGAGGGGGTGGTGCGGGTCGCCGAGTCCGGCATCTCCGGGACCGTCGACGCCGCGCGCTACGCCGAGCAGGGCGCCGACGTCGTGCTCGTCGGCGAGGCGCTGGTCAAGGACGGCGACCCCAGGGCCGCAGTGGCCGCGATGAAGGCGATCCAGGGAGGCACCCGATGACGCTGGGACCCGACGAGACCGGTCACTTCGGCACCTTCGGTGGCAGGTTCATGCCCGAGGCGCTGATGGCGGCGCTCGACGAGCTGACCGCCGCCTGGCACGAGGCGATGGCCGACGAGGTCTTCACCGGGGAGTTCCAGCGCCTGCTGCGGGAGTACGCCGGTGTGCCCAGCCAGCTCTTCGAGGCCACCCGGCTCAGCGAGGTCGCCGGAGCCCGGATCCTGCTCAAGCGCGAGGACCTCAACCACACCGGCGCGCACAAGATCCGCAACGTTCTTGGCCAGGCGCTGCTCACGCGCCGCATGGGCAAGACCCGGATGATCGCCGAGACCGGGGCCGGCCAGCACGGCGTCGCCACGGCCACCGCAGCGGCGTACCTCGGCCTGGACTGCACCGTCTACATGGGTCAGGTCGACACCGAGCGGCAGGCACTCAACGTCGCCCGGATGCAGTTGCTCGGCGCCGAGGTGATCCCGGTGACCTCCGGCTCGCGGACGCTCAAGGACGCGATCAACGAGGCGATCCGCGACTGGGTCTCCAGTGTCGACCACACCGCCTACTGCTTCGGGACGGCGGCGGGCCCGCACCCGTTCCCCGCCATGGTGCGCGACTTCTGCCGCGGCATCGGCGACGAGGCCCGAGAGCAGTGCCTCGAGCTGACGGGCGCCCTGCCCGACGCGGTGGCCGCGTGCGTGGGCGGCGGCTCCAACGCCATCGGCATCTTCACCGCCTTCCTCGAGGACCCGGACGTGGCCATCTACGGCTTCGAGGCCGGCGGCGACGGCGTGCAGACGCTTCGGCACGCCGCCACGATCTGGGCCGGCGAGGTCGGCGTGCTCCACGGGGCGCGCACCTACGTCCTGCAGGACGAGGACGGCCAGACCGTGGAGTCGCACTCGATCTCGGCGGGCCTGGACTACCCCGGCGTCGGGCCGCAGCATGCCCACCTCTCCCACACCGGGCGGGCGAGCTACCTGCCGGTGACCGACACCGAGGCCATGGACGCGATGGCCCTGCTGGCCCGCACCGAGGGGATCATCCCCGCGATCGAGTCGGCGCACGCCATCGCCGGCGCCGTGCGCCTCGCCGCCGAACGCCCCGGGCAGACCATCCTGGTCAACCTCTCCGGCCGCGGCGACAAGGACATGGGCACCGCGATCGAGTGGTTCGGTCTCGGCCAGGTCACCCCCGAGGGCACCCCCGCCCCGGCCACCGACGAGCAGATCGCCGAGGGTGCCAAGTGAGCGCCTCCACGACCGCGCTCGCCTTCGAGCGCACCCGGGCCGAGGGCCGCGCCGCCCTGGTCGGCTACCTGCCCGCCGGCTTCCCCGACGTGGCCGGGTCGATCGAGGCGATGAAGGTGATGGTCGACTCCGGCTGCGACGTGATCGAGGTCGGGCTGCCCTACAGCGACCCGGTGATGGACGGCCCCACGATCCAGGCCGCGGCGCAGCGGGCGCTCGAGCAGGGCACCCGCACCGACGACGTGCTGCGCACGGTCGAGGCCGTCGCCGCCACCGGCACCCCCACCGTGGTGATGACCTACTGGAACCCGGTCGAGCGCTACGGCGTCGAGCGGTTCGCGGCCCGGCTGGCCGACGCGGGCGGGGCGGGCCTGATCACCCCGGACCTGACCCCCGACTCCGGCGCGGAGTGGATCACCGCAGCCGACGGCCACGGTCTCGACAAGATCTTCCTGGTGGCGCCCTCGTCCACCGACGAGCGACTGCGCTACACCACAGCGGCCTGCCGCGGCTTCGTCTACGCCACCGCCGTGATGGGTGTGACCGGTGCCCGCGCCAGCACCTCCGAGCTCGCCGGGCCGCTGGTCGCCCGCACCAGGGCGGTCACCGCCCTGCCCGTGGGAGTCGGCCTCGGCGTCTCCACCGGCGCGCAGGCCGCCGAGGTGGCGTCGTACGCCGACGCGGTGATCGTGGGCTCGGCGTTCGTGCGGGCCCTGCTCGACGCGGACACCGCCGCCGGCGGACTGGCCGCCCTGGCGAAGCTCACCGAGGACCTCGCCGCCGGCGTGGCCCGGGGGGGCCGGCCATGACCCGGCTGCTGGCCGTCCTGGTCGCCGCCGTGCTGCTGCTGGCCGGATGCGGCTCAGCCGAGGACACCGGGGCGCCGGTGAGCGGGATCCGGGTCTCCGACGACGACGGCTACGCGGGCGTGCTGCTGGACGAGCCCTACTCGGTGCCCGACGTGACCCTGACCGACACCGCGGGGGAGCCGTTCGACCTCGCCGCGCAGACCCGCCGGACCCTGGTGTTCTTCGGCTACACCAACTGCCCCGACATCTGTCAGGTGGTGATGAGCACCATCGCCTCCGGCCTGGCCAAGCTCACCCCCGAGGAGCGCGCCGAGGTGCAGGTGGCCTTCGTGACCACCGACCCCGCACGCGACACCCGCACCGCCCTGCGCACCTACCTGGACCGGTTCGACACCTCCTACATCGGCCTGACCGGCTCGATCGCACAGATCGACGAGCTCGGCAAGTCGATGGCGATCTACGTCAAGAAGGGCACCAAGCTGCCCGGCGGCGGCTACGAGGTCGACCACTCCACGGCGGTGATCGGCGTGCGCGCCGGCACCGGCGACCTGGTGTGGACGGCCGCGACCTCGCCGGCGGAGATCGCCGGCGACCTCACCAAGATCCTGAAGGCGGACCCATGATCCTGCTCTCCATTCCCAGTCCCGCACAGGGCGTCTGGCACCTCGGACCGCTCCCGATCCGGGCCTACGCGCTGGCGATCATCCTCGGGGTGGTGGCCGCGGTCTGGCTCGGCGAGCGTCGGTGGGTGGCCCGCGGCGGCACCAAGGGGCAGATCGGCGACATGGCGCTGTGGGCGGTCCCGGCGGGCCTGATCGGTGCGCGCGCCTGGCACGTCGCCACCGACTACGCGCTCTACTTCGGCGAGGGACGCCGCCCGGTCGAGGCCCTGCAGATCTGGAACGGCGGCCTCGGCATCTGGGGCGCGATCGCGGGCGGGCTTCTCGGCGCCTGGTTCTACTGCCGTTCGCACGGCATGCTGCTGCGGTCGGTCGCCGACGCCGTCGCCCCGGGCCTCCTGCTCGCGCAGGCGATCGGCCGCCTCGGCAACTACTTCAACCAGGAGCTCTTCGGCAAGCCGACCGACCTGCCCTGGGGGCTGGAGATCGACGCCGCCCACCGGCCCCTCGGCTACGAGCAGTTCGCCACCTTCCACCCGACGTTCCTCTACGAGGCGCTGTGGAACCTCGCCGCGCTCGCGCTGCTGCTGCTCCTCGACCGCCGGTTGCGGCTGGGCTTCGGCCGGGTCTTCGCGCTCTACGTGGTCCTCTACACCCTGGGCCGGAGCTGGATCGAGGACCTGCGGATCGATCCCGTCGAGCTCCGCGACGTCGGCGGGCTCCGGTTCAACGTGTGGACCTCGATCGTGCTCTTCGTGCTCGCCGCCGGCTACTACGTGCTCGCCGGCCGACGTCACCGCCCGCCGCACACTCGCGAGGAGTCGCCGTACGCCGTGGGGCGGGGGCCCGACGACGTGCCCGAGGCCGCCGAGCCCGCGCCGTCCACCGAGTCCGGTGACCCTGCGTGAGCGCGCCCTACCCGTCGCAGGCGGACCCCGCACCGCAGGAGGAGCCCCGGCGCTGGACCCTGGTCTGGGCGGTCCGCGCGGTCCCCGCCGTGATGGTGCTGGGAGCGCTCGACCTGCTCTCCGACGGGTTGCCGACCGTGTTCTTGGTGCTCACCCTGGTGCGTCTCGGCCTGGGCGTGGCGACCCTGCTCGCGCTGCGCTTCGGCGCCCGCGAGGAGTGGTGTGTGGCCTACCTGCTCGTGGTCCTCGTCACCGCCCTGGTCACCCCCGAGCGGGCCGCCGTACAGCTGGCCTTCGCCGGCCTGGCGCTGGTGATGACGATCTTCGACCTGCGCCGGCGGCGCCGGGCCGTGCCGCAGTGAGACCTGGGTGCGAGCCAGGGTGAGAACTTCGTCTCCTGAAACGCTCTCCCGGGAGGCGGAATGCCTGCTGTAGGCTGAGTTTTCCGCATGGGCCAATGTCGTCCCAGCACAAGCATGCTCACACTCGCTGCACGTCCGGGCTCGCTCCGGCTGCGCCGACCGACGACGGGAGAGGCACATGCAGGCATTCCCGCCGCCCGCACCCGGGGCAGGGCCTCAGGCCCTGGGCACGCCGCCAGCACAGGGGCTCTACGACGGCGCCCACGAGCACGACGCCTGTGGCGTCGCCTTCGTGGCCACGATGACCGGTGTCCCGAGCCACGACATCGTCAGCCAGGCGCTGACCGCGCTGCGCAACCTCGAGCACCGCGGTGCCGCGGGTGCCGAGGTCAACTCCGGCGACGGCGCCGGCATCTTGATGCAGGTCCCCGACCGCTTCTTCCGCGAGGTCGTCGACTTCGACCTGCCGGCGCGGTCCTCCTACGCGGTCGGCACCGCCTTCATCCCCGGTGACGCCGAGCAGGTCACCAAGACCCGCGACCGGATCGAGGAGATCGCCGCCGAGGAGGGCCTGAGCGTCCTCGGCTGGCGCGAGGTCCCCACCGACCCCGCCTCCCTGGGGCAGACCGCCCTGGACTGCATGCCGTCCTTCGCCCAGCTCTTCGTCGCCGCCCGGGGCAGCCGGATCCTGGGGATGGGCCTGGAGCGGCTCGCCTTCTGTCTGCGCAAGCGCGCCGAGCACGAGACCGACGTCTACTTCCCCTCGCTGTCCAGCCGGACCCTCGCCTACAAGGGCATGCTCACCACCGACCAGCTCGACCACGTCTTCCCCGACCTGGTCGACGAGCGGGTCGAGTCCTCCATCGCCGTGGTGCACTCGCGGTTCTCGACCAACACCTTCCCGAGCTGGCCGCTCTCGCACCCGTTCCGCTACATCGCCCACAACGGCGAGATCAACACCGTGATGGGCAACCGCAACTGGATGCGGGCCCGCGAGGCGCTGCTGTGCTCCGACCTGATCCCCGGCGACCCCGAGCGGCTCTTCCCGATCTGTACGCCGGGGGCGAGCGACTCGGCCTCCTTCGACGAGGTCCTCGAGCTGCTGCACATGGGCGGGCGCAGCCTGCCGCACTCGGTGCTGATGATGATCCCCGAGGCGTGGGAGAACCACACCGAGATGGACGCCAAGCGCCGCGCGTTCTATGAGTTCCACTCCGCGCTGATGGAGCCGTGGGACGGCCCGGCCTGCGTGGTGTTCACCGACGGCCACCAGGTGGGTGCGGTCCTCGACCGCAACGGCCTGCGTCCCTCCCGCTACTGGGTCACCGACGACGGCCTGGTGGTGCTGGCCAGCGAGGTCGGCGTACTCGACATCGCGCCGGAGAAGATCGTGCGCAAGGGCCGCCTCCAGCCGGGCCGGATGTTCCTCGTCGACACCGAGGAGCACCGGATCATCGAGGACGAGGAGATCAAGGCCGAGCTCGCGAGCGAGCACCCCTACGACGAGTGGCTGCACGCCGGCCTGATCAAGCTCGCCGACATCGCCGACCGCGAGCACGTGATCCACAGCCACGCCTCGGTGACGCGGCGCCAGCAGATCTTCGGCTACACCGAGGAGGAGCTGCGCGTCCTGCTCACCCCGATGGCCAACTCGGCCGCGGAGCCGATCGGCTCGATGGGCACCGACACCCCGGTCGCGGTGCTCAGCGACCGGCCCAAGCAGCTCTTCGACTACTTCGCGCAGCTGTTCGCGCAGGTGACCAACCCACCGCTGGACGCGATCCGCGAGGAGCTGGTGACCAGCCTGAACGGCACCATCGGCCCCGAGGCCAACCTGCTCGACCCGACACCGGCCTCGTGCCGGCAGGTGGTGCTGCCGTTCCCGGTGATCACCAACGACGACCTGGTCAAGATCCGGCACATCAACCGCGACGGCGACATGCCGGGCTTCATCACCCACGTCTCCCGTGGGCTCTACCCCGTCAACGGCGGGGGAGCGGCCCTGGCCGAGCGCCTCGACGAGATCTGCCTCGAGGTCAGCGAGGCCATCGCCGGTGGGGCGCGCGTGATCGTGCTCTCCGACCGGCACTCCGACGCCGTGAACGCGCCGATCCCGTCGCTGCTGATGACCGCGGCCGTCCACCACCACCTGGTCCGAGAGAAGACCCGCACCCAGGTCGGGCTGCTCGTGGAAGCCGGTGACGTGCGCGAGGTCCACCACGTCGCGCTGCTGATCGGCTACGGCGCCGCAGCGGTCAACCCCTACCTGGCCATGGAGAGTGTCGAGGACCTCGCCCGCGACGGGTTCTACGTCAAGGTCGAGCCCGAGAAGGCGGTCTCCAACCTGGTCAAGTCACTGGGCAAGGGCGTGCTCAAGGTGATGTCGAAGATGGGCGTCTCCACCGTCGCCTCCTACACCGGCGCCCAGATCTTCGAGGCGCTCGGGCTCTCCCAGGAGCTCGTCGACCGCTACTTCACCGGCACCACCTCCAAGCTCGGTGGCATCGGGCTCGACGTGATCGCCGAGGAGGTGGCCCGCCGGCACCGTACGGCGTACCCCGTCGGCGGGATCGCGCCCGCGCACCGCGAGCTCGAGATCGGCGGTGAGTACCAGTGGCGTCGCGAGGGTGAGCTGCACCTGTTCGACCCCGAGACGGTCTTCCGGCTCCAGCACTCCACCCGTGCGGGCAAGTACGACGTGTTCAAGCAGTACACCGGCCGGGTCAACGACCAGTCCGAGCGACTGCTGACCCTGCGCGGGCTGTTCCGCTTCAAGGACGCCGGGGCGACCGGACGCGAGCCGATCAGCATCGACGAGGTCGAGCCGGTCTCCGAGATCGTCAAGCGCTTCTCCACCGGCGCGATGTCCTACGGGTCGATCTCGCAGGAGGCGCACGAGACCCTCGCGATCGCGATGAACCGCCTCGGCGGCAAGTCCAACACCGGCGAGGGCGGAGAGGACGCCGAGCGGCTCTACGACCCGGAGCGGCGCTCCTCGATCAAGCAGGTCGCGTCGGGGCGCTTCGGGGTGACGTCGGAGTACCTCACCAACTCCGACGACATCCAGATCAAGATGGCGCAGGGCGCCAAGCCCGGCGAGGGCGGCCAGCTGCCCGGCCACAAGGTCTACCCGTGGGTGGCCAAGACCCGCTACAGCACCCCGGGTGTGGGCCTGATCTCGCCGCCGCCGCACCACGACATCTACTCGATCGAGGACCTCGCCCAGCTGATCCACGACCTGAAGAACTCCAACCCCTCGGCCCGAGTGCACGTCAAGCTCGTCGCCGAGGTCGGGGTCGGCACGGTCGCGGCCGGTGTCTCCAAGGCCCACGCCGACGTGGTCCTGATCTCCGGTCACGACGGCGGCACCGGCGCCTCGCCGCTGACCTCGCTCAAGCACGCCGGCGGTCCGTGGGAGCTCGGCCTGGCCGAGACCCAGCAGACGCTGTTGCTCAACGGGCTGCGCGACCGGATCGTCGTCCAGACCGACGGCCAGCTCAAGACCGGGCGCGACGTCATCGTCGCGGCGCTGCTCGGCGCCGAGGAGTTCGGCTTCGCGACCGCTCCGCTGGTGGTCTCGGGCTGCATCATGATGCGGGTCTGTCACCTCGACACCTGTCCGGTGGGCGTGGCCACCCAGAACCCGGTGCTGCGCGAGCGCTACAACGGCAAGGCCGAGTACGTCGTCACCTTCTTCGAGTACATCGCCCAGGAGGTGCGCGAGCTCCTCGCCGAGCTCGGTTTCCGCACCCTCGAGGAGGCCATCGGCCGCGCCGAGGTCCTCGACTCCACCGAGGCGGTGAACCACTGGAAGGCCGCCGGGCTGGACATCTCGCCGATCTTCCACGTCCCCGAGCTGCCCGAGGGGGCCGTGCGGCACAACACCCGCGGCCAGGACCACGGCCTCGAGCACGCCCTGGACAACGAGCTCGTCCGGATCTGCGAGCCCGCGCTGGAGCGTGGGGAGCCGGTGCGGGCCCAGGTCACGGTGCGCAACGTCAACCGCACGGTGGGCACGATCCTGGGTCACGAGGTCACCAAGCGCTACCGCGGCGAGGGACTGCCCGACGGCACCATCGACCTGACCCTGACCGGCTCGGCCGGTCAGTCGTTCGGGGCCTTCGTGCCGCGCGGGATCACCCTGCGGCTGGAGGGCGACGCCAACGACTACGTCGGCAAGGGACTCTCCGGGGGTCGCCTGGTCGTGCGTCCGGACCGCTCGGCCACCTTCGAGGCCGCAGAGCAGATCATCGCCGGCAACACGATCGGCTACGGCGCCACGTCGGGCCAGATCTTCCTGCGCGGGCAGGCGGGGGAGCGCTTCTGCGTGCGCAACTCCGGCGCGACGGCGGTCGTCGAGGGAGTGGGCGACCACGCCTGCGAGTACATGACCGGTGGCGTCGTGGTCGTCCTCGGTCAGACCGGCCGCAACTTCGCGGCAGGCATGAGCGGCGGTACGGCGTACGTCCTGGACCTCGACGAGGGCCGGGTGAACAAGGAGCTCGTCGAGCTCGGTGCGGTCGAGGGTGACCAGCGCGAGGCGTTGCACGAGATCGTGCGCCAGCACGCCGAGGAGACCGGCTCCGATGTCGCCGAGGCCCTGCTGGCCGACTGGCCGGCCTCACTGGAGCGCTTCACCGAGGTGATCCCACGTGACTTCCGGATCGTGATGGAGGCCAAGGCGAAGGCCGAGGCCGACGGCCTGAACGAGAACGAGACTGCCACAGCGATGATGGAGGCTCTCCATGGCTGATCCCAAGGGATTCTTGAAGCACGGCCGCAAGCTCGCCGACCGGCGCCCGGTCGAGGAGCGCACGAAGGACTGGAACGAGGTCTACCCCGGGGGCCCCGGTCGCGCGCTGCTGCCGATCATCACCGAGCAGGCCGGCCGCTGCATGGACTGCGGCATCCCGTTCTGTCACCAGGGCTGCCCGTTGGGCAACATCATCCCGGAGTGGAACGACCTGGTCTGGCGCGACGACTGGGACGGAGCGATCGAGCGGCTGCACGCGACCAACAACTTCCCGGAGTTCACCGGCCGCCTCTGCCCGGCACCGTGTGAGACGGCCTGCGTGCTCGGCATCAACCAGGACCCCGTGACGATCAAGAACGTCGAGGTGGCGATCATCGACCGCGCCTGGGAGTCCCGGGCCGTGCGCCCCCAGCCCCCGGAGTGGCTCTCCGGCAAGACCGTCGCCGTGATCGGCTCCGGCCCGGCCGGGCTCGCCGCCGCCCAGCAGCTGACCCGTGCGGGCCACACGGTCGCGGTCTACGAGCGCGCCGACAAGATCGGCGGGCTGCTGCGCTACGGCATCCCCGAGTTCAAGATGGAGAAGCAGGTCCTCGACCGGCGGCTGGACCAGATGCGCCGCGAGGGCACCGTGTTCCGCGCGGGCGTCAACGTCGGCGAGAGCCTGACCGGGCCGGCGCTGCGTGAGCGCTACGACGCCGTGGTGCTGGCGATGGGCGCCACCGAGGCCCGCGACCTGCAGGCTGCCGGGCGCGAGCTCGGCGGCATCCACCAGGCGATGGAGTACCTCCCGCAGTCCAACCGCGTCAGCCTGGGCGAGAAGGTCGACGGGCAGATCCGCGCCGACGGCAAGCACGTCGTGATCATCGGCGGCGGCGACACCGGCGCCGACTGCCTCGGTACGGCGACCCGGCAGGGCGCCGCGTCGATCACCCAGCTCGAGATCATGGACCGCCCGGCCGAGACCCGGCCGGAGGGCCAGCCCTGGCCGACGTACCCGATGACCTTCCGGGTCTCCTCGGCCCACGAGGAGGGTGGCGAGCGCGTCTACTCGGTCTCCACCAAGGAGTTCCTCGGCGACGAGGACGGCAACGTCCGGGCCCTGCGCCTGGTCGAGGTCAGGTTCGTCGAGGGCAGGTTCGAGGAGGTCGAGGGATCCGAGCGCGAGATCCCCGCGGAGCTGGTGCTGCTCGCGATGGGCTTCACCGGGCCGGAGAAGCCCGGGCTGATCGAGCAGCTCGAGGTCGAGCTCGACGAGCGCGGCAACGTCCTGCGCGACGACGGCTACCGGTCCTCGGTCGACGGGGTCTTCGTCGCCGGCGACGTCGGCCGCGGCCAGTCCCTGATCGTGTGGGCGATCGCCGAAGGTCGCGCCGCGGCCGCCGCCGTGGACACCTTCTTGGCCGGGTCCACCAACCTTCCCGCCCCGATCCCCCCGACCGAGCGCCCCCTCACCGCCTGACCGACCCTGCTTCCCCCTTTGCCCCCTTCCCCCCTCGCCGAGACGTCGCATCTGAAACGCCCGTCCTCGCCGAGACGTCGCATCTGAAACGCGGATCCTCGCCGAGACGTCACATCTGAAACGTGTGCACGACCTCGCCGAGACGTCGCATCTGAAACGCGGGGGATCCCTGCTGCCCTAGGTTCCCGAAGAGTCGGGCGGATGAACGCGGCATGTCGGGTGAAACCGGGCACGAGAGCGTTTCATCTGCGACGTCTCGGCGAGGGCGTGCGTTTCATCTGCGACGTCTCGGCGGAAGGGGGAGGGATTGGATCGTTCAAGTGGGGGCCGCTAGGCTCAGTGCGTGCGTAGAGCGAAGATTGTTTGCACCCTGGGCCCGGCTACCTCCTCTCGCGAGCGAATCCGCGAACTCGTCGACGCTGGGATGGACGTGGCCCGGCTCAACCTCAGTCACGGCTCCTATGCCGACCACGAGGAGATCTACCGGCGGGTGCGGGAGGCCTCGGACGAGTCCGGCCACGGCGTGGGCATCTTCGTCGACCTCCAGGGTCCCAAGATCCGCCTCGGCAACTTCGCCGACGGTCCGGCGCTGCTGGTCAACGGCGCCGCCTTCACGATCACCACGCGCGAGGTGCCCGGCGATGCCGCCGTCGCCTCCACGACGTACGCCGGGCTGCCCAGTGACGTCTCCGCGGGCGACCAGATCCTGATCGATGACGGCAAGGTGCGGCTGAAGGTGACCTCCGTGGAGGACACCGAGGTGCACACCGAGGTCGTCGTCGGCGGAAAGGTCAGCAACCACAAGGGCATCAACCTGCCCGGAGTCGCGGTCAGTGTGCCGGCGATGTCGGAGAAGGACACCGAGGACCTGCGCTGGGCACTGCACCTCACCGTGGACTTCATCGCGCTCTCGTTCGTGCGCTCGGCCGCCGATGTCGAGGACGTGCGGCGGATCATGCGCGAGGAGGGCGTGATGCTCCCGGTGATCGCGAAGATCGAGAAGCCGCAGGCGATCGACAACCTCGACGGGATCGTGAAGGCCTTCGACGGGTTCATGGTCGCGCGCGGCGACCTCGGCGTGGAGTGCCCGCTGGAGGACGTGCCGTTCCTGCAGAAGCGGGTCGTGGAGAAGGCGCGCCGCAACGCCAAGCCGGTGATCGTGGCCACCCAGATGCTCGAGTCGATGATCAACAACCCGGCACCGACGCGCGCCGAGGCCTCCGACGTGGCCAACGCGGTCCTCGACGGCGCGGACGCCGTGATGCTCTCCGGTGAGACCAGCGTGGGGGACTACCCCATCGAGACGGTCAAGACGATGGCCCGGATCATCAGCTCCACCGAGAACCACGAGCTGCACAACATGGCCGCCATCGACTGGCAGCCCAAGACGCGCGGCGGCGTGATCGCCAAGGCGGCCGCCGAGGTGGCCGACCGGGTCGGCGCGAAGTACCTCGTCGCCTTCACCCAGAGCGGCGACTCCGCCCGCCGGCTGGCCCGCTACCGCGGCGAGATCCAGGTGCTGGCGTTCACCACCGAGCCGATCGTGCGCTCGCAGCTCTCACTGACCTGGGGGATCGAGACCTTCTTGAGCCCTGAGGTCGAGCACACCGACCAGATGGTGCGCCAGGTCGACGAACAGCTGCTCGCGATCGGACGCGTGCAGCAGGGCGACCTGGTCGTGATCATCGCCGGGAGCCCCCCGGGGATCCCGGGCTCCACGAACGCCATGCGGATCCACCGCATGGGCGATGCCATCAACGAGGTCGCCCCGGCCTACCGCCGCGCGCACTGACCCGCCCGAACGGCAGCGGCCACCCCGATCAGGTGTGGATCTCCTCGCCGAGGTAGGCCGCGCGGATCCGGTCGTCGGCCAGCAGCTCGTCGCCGGTGCCGGAGAGAACCAGCTCACCGGTCTCGAGCACGTAGCCGCGGTCGGCCAGGGCGAGCGCCTGGGCGGCGTTCTGCTCCACGATCAGCACGGTCACGCCGGTGGAGTTGATCTCCTTGACGATGTCGAAGATCTGGCGCACGATCAGCGGCGCCAGGCCCATCGACGGCTCGTCGAGCAGGAGCAGGCGCGGCTTGCCCATCAGGGCGCGGGCGATGGCGAGCATCTGCTGCTCGCCGCCGGAGAGCGTGCCGGCGAACTGGGTGCGCCGCTCGTGCAGACGAGGGAACAGCTCGTAGCAGCGGGCGAGGACCTGCTGGTCGGCCTTCTTGAACCGGAACGCGCCCATCTCGAGGTTCTCGGCCACCGACATCCGCGGGAAGACGCGGCGCCCCTCGGGCACGTGGCAGATGCCCAGCGAGATCAGGTCGTGCGCGGCGAGGCCGTCGATGCGCAGGCCGTCGAAGCGGATCTCGCCCAGGCTGGGGCGCATCATCCCGGAGATGGTCTTCTGGGTGGTGGTCTTGCCGGCTCCGTTCGCGCCGAGCAGCGCCACGACCTCGCCCTCGTCCACGTGGAAGCTGACGCCCTTGATCGCGCGGATGGCGCCGTAGCGGACCTCGATGTCGTCGACCTCGAGCAGGCTCATCGCTGCCCTCCTTGGGTGTCGGGGGTGGACCCGCCGGGCTCGGTGTCGATATCGATCGCGTGGACCTCGAGGCCCTCGGTCATCGCGGTGGCCTCGTCCTCGGAGGTGCCGAGATAGGCCGCGATCACGGCGGGGTTCTTCTGGATCGACTCCGGGCTGCCCTCGGCGATCTTCTCCCCGAAGTTGAGTACGACGAGCCGGTGAGCCACCGACATCACCAGCTTCATGTCGTGCTCGATCAGCAGCACCGAGATGTTGTCCTCGACGTTGATCTTGCGGATCAGCGCAGCGAGCTCCTGCTTCTCCACCGGGTTGGTGCCGGCAGCGGGCTCATCGAGCAGGATCACGCCGGGGTCGGTGCCCAGCGCGCGGGCGATCTCGAGGCGACGCTGCTCGCCGTAGGCAAGCGAGGCGGCCAGCTCGTTGGCGCGGTGGGTCAGGCCGACGAACGACAACAGCTCATAGGCACGCTCGGTGGACTCTCGCTCCTCGCGACGCTGCCAGGGCATTCCCAGCATTGCCGAGATCGGGCCGGACTTCTGCCGGGTCTCCACCCCGACCTTCACGTTCTCCAGCGCGGTGAGGGCGGGGAAGAGCCGGATGTTCTGGAAGGTGCGAGCAACCCCCATGTGGTTGATCACGTGGGTCTTCTTGCCCAGGACCGACTCCATCTGGTCACCCTGGCGGGCAGCCAGGGTGATGGTGCCCTCCTGGGGCGTGTAGACGCCGGTCAGCGAGTTGAACAGCGAGGTCTTGCCGGCACCGTTCGGGCCGATGATGGCGAGGATCTCGCCCCGGCGCATCTGCAGGGAGACGTTGTTCAGCGAGGTGACGCCGCCGAAGCGGAGGGTGACGTTCGAGACGTCGTAGACCACCTCTGCGGTCGTCGTCTCGGGGGCTGTCGCGGTCATGTCGTCACATTCCTTCGCTGGCCGGAACGGCCACGGGTTCGACTCGGTCGGTCTTGTCGAGGCCGGACAGCTCCGCCTTGCGTCTCTTGGCTGGGATCAGGCCCGCGGGACGGAAGATCATCATCAGCAAGATCACCGCGCCGATCCACATCTGCCGGTCCTCGGCGGGCACCTGGTCCTTGAGGAACTCAGGCAGCCAGGTCAGCATCGCGGCACCGGCCATGGCACCGGGGAGCGAGCCCATGCCGCCGAAGACCACGTAGGCGACGACCAGGATCGAGTTGTTCAGCAAGAAGTTGTCCGGGCTGATCACGCCCACCTGGCTGGCGAAGAACACACCCGCGACACCCGAGGTCGAGGCGCCGATCGCGAACGCCAGGAGCTTGACCCGGGTGGTGTTGATGCCGGTCGCCTGCGCGGCGACCTCGTCCTCTCGGATGGCCGCCCAGGCACGCCCGAGCCGAGAGTGCTCCAGCCGGGTGAAGAGCAGCACGATCACCAGGACCAGCACCAGCAGGAGGTACCAGTAGGGGAGTGCGTCCAGGGCCCACTTGAACTCGAAGAACCCCAGGTCGATGCTCGGGTGCGGGATGTTGATGGCACCGCGAGGACCGTTGGTGAAGCCGCCCGGGTTGTTGTTCGCCGCGATCCGGATAATCTCACCGAAGCCGAGCGTGACGATCGCGAGGTAGTCGCCCCGGAGCCGCAGGGTCGGTGCACCCAGCGTCACACCGGCGAGCAGACAGATCACGATCGCGAACGGGATCGCCGCCAGGGGCGGCAGGATCAGCCACTCCGGCGGCTTCACCGGCAGCACGCCCACGAGGTAAGCGGTGGTGTAGGAGCCGATCGCGTAGAAGGCGATGAAACCGAGGTCGAGCAGCCCCGCCCAGCCGACGACCACGTTGAGGCCGATCGCCAGCAGCACGTAGATGCCGATCTGCGAGACCAGCACCGACTGCCAGAACGGCGTTGCCATCGGCGGGTAGAACAGAGCCGCGGCGATGACCACGAACAGCGCGACCTTGTTGAAGTTCGCCGAGGTCGTGACCAGGTGGTCGGAGTCCCCGGCGGCAGCGGCAGCGGCCACAGGGTCCTTGGTGGCCTTGTTGTTGGCTGCGATCCAGCCGGCGCCGGCGAGCAGGGTGAAGACCACGCACATCAGCCAGCCACCGACACCGAGGTTCTTCCACGGCTTGCTCATGCCGTCGAAGCCGACGGCCGCGGCCACCGCGGTGAAGTCGTGGAGCGTCATCAGCGTCACCAGCAGGGACACCGCCGCCAGGCCGGCTGCGGCCCAGCCGAGATCACGACGGCCCAGGTAGGTCGCGGCGGCGGCGAGCCCCAGGGTCACCAGGAACAGCACCCACACCAGCCAGGTGATGTACGCCGAGGTCAGCGCGCTGACGTCGGTCCCGGAGAACCTGTTGCCGAGGTCGAGCAGGGCGTCGTTGCGACTGGTGGGGGAGAACCACGACGCGACGAGCAGTGAGGACAGCCCGGTGAGCAGTCCCAGCACCACCAGCGGGAAGCCGGGACGCCAGGAGAACACCCGGTCGACGAAGCCCTGGGTGTCGGCGCGCTCAGCCGTCGAGCGGGCGACCACGACGGCCGCTGAGGCGATCGTGAGGTAGCCCAGCAGGGCCACCAGCGCGCCCGTGGTGTGGTCGGGATTGCCGAGGAAGCTGCGCACCGAGACCTGCGCGAAGAAGCCCCAGAGACCGGCCACGACGGCGAGCCCGGCCGCAGCCCAGGCGATGGTGCTGCGGTCCAGCACGATCGCGGCGGCGGCGAGCAGCGAGACGACGATCAGCAGGATCCACGCCGTCCCGGGGACCAGCGAGCCGAAGAACAGTCGGGTCGCGAAGTCCAGGCCGCCGGTGTCGCGGGCCGCTGCGGACAGCGTGCCGAGCTTGCCGCCGTCGATCTGGCCGCTGTCGCTCCACTTCAGCAGTGCGTTGGCGGCGAGCACCGAGACCGCGCCGGCGGCCAGCGGCCGCACCCCGGGCCGCTTGAGGTACGGCGTCACGCGGGGCCAGAACGTCACCAGGAGATAGACCAGGACCCCGATGCCGAGGAAGATCAGGATGCGGGGAGCGAAGACGGCCTCCCGGAAGGCGTAGCCGTAGTCGCGCTGGGTGCCCTCGTGCTTGCCCACCATCAGGGCCAGGGCGAACCCGAGTGCCAGTGAGCCGGCCAGCCTCTTCAGATGGATGCTGAGCTCGGACTCGCGCTTCAACCCACTCATGCCGCCCTCCCAAGGCGCTCACCGAGAATACCGGACGGTCGGAACACCAGCACCAGGACCAGCACGACGAACGCGACGACGTCGGTCCACTCGAGCCCGATCCAGGACTGTCGGTCACCCCACGGCGCACTGGGCACCAGCGCCTCGACGATGCCGAGGAGAAGGCCACCGATCATGGCGCCGCGGATGTTGCCGATGCCCCCGAGGACCGCGGCGGCGAAGGCCTTGACGCCGGGGATGAACCCCATCGTGTTGAAGAAACCGAAGGCGGTGCCGAACAAGAAGCCCGCTGCGCCGCCCAGGGCACCGCCGATGATGAAGGTGCGGGCGATCGTCTTGTCGATGTCGATGCCCATCAGCGCGGCCGTGGGGGCGTCCTCGGCGACACCGCGGATGCTGCGCCCCAGCTTGGTCCGGGAGACCAGCTGGTCCAGGAAGATCATCATCACCACTGCGGAGACCACGATGATCAGCTGCAGCAAGGTGACGTAGACGCCGCCGATGTCGATGATGCGGTGGTTGGCGTCGAAGTACTCGGGGAAGAAGTTGTTCTTCTGCCGGTTGAACAGCTTGCCGGCGAGCTGTGAGAGCAGGAACGACATCCCGATGGCACTGATCAAGAAGGCCAGCCTCGGGGCCCCGCGCCGGCGCAGTGGCCGGTAGGCCACGCGTTCGAGACCCAGGGCGACCAACGCGCCGACCACGGCGCCCGAGGTCAGCCCGAGCAGGAGCACGAGCGCCGCGCCGTACCAGGGCAGGATGCTGTCGCCGGCCACGAGGTTGACCACCAGGTAGCTGCCGAACGCACCGGCCATGAAGACCTCGCTGTGGGCGAAGTTGATCAGCTGCAGGACGCCGTAGACCAGGGTGTAGCCCAGCGCGATCAGGGCGTACATCGACCCACGGGTCAACCCGAGGACGAAGAAGTTGAGGAAGTCTTGCATTCGCCGGTCGCCCTCCCAGGCTGAGGTGTGCGCGGAGTTGGTCTGATCTTCACATAGGAGCGGTGCGCCTGCTCTTCAGCAAGCGCACCGCCCTATGTGTCATTCGTGGTTCACCGAGGGACCACGGTTCAGCTCTGTTCCCTGATGTCGCCGACGACGACGATGGCGCCGTCCTTCTGCTCGAACAGGTTGATCACCTGCGAGGCCTCCTCGAGCTCACCGTCAGGCTGGAACTTGATGGTGGTGGTGATGCCCTTGTAGTCGAGCTCGTTGATCGCCTTGGCGACCGACTCGCGCGTCACCGAGCCGGACTCCTTGGCCGCCTTGATGGCCTCGATCATGGCGTTGGTGGCGTCGTAGGCCTCGGGGGAGTACGTCGACGGGTCGGCGTTGAACATCGCCTTGTAGGCGTCGGTGAACGCCTTGGCGGCCGGCGCCGTGACGGCGTCGAGGCAGCCACAGGAGAAGTACCAGCCGTTGCCGGCGTTGCCTGCGCCGTCGGAGAACACCGACGACTTCACGCCGTTGCCGCCCATGGCGATGCCCTTGTACTTCGCCGAGACCAGCGCCTTGGCGAGCTTGGTGGCCTGGGCGTCGTAGCCGCCGTAGAACATGGCGCCCGCACCGGACTGGGCGATCTTGGTCGCGATCGGGCCGTAGTCGTCGGTCTTGGCGTCGACGCCCTCGGAGATGACCTGGATCTTGTTCTTCTTCAGCTGTGCCCGGACCACGTCCGCCGCGCCCTTGCCGTACTCGCTGAGGTCGTCGATCACGAAGACCTTCTTGGCCTTCTTCGCCAGCCAGTCAGCAGCCTGCACGCCCTCGATGTTGTCCGGGGGAACGATGCGGTGGAAGGTGGTGAACCCCTGCTTGCTCAGGTCGGGGTTGGTGGCCGAGGGGCTGATCAGGCCCACGCCGGCGTCCCCGTAGGTCTTCGCCACGGCCTTGGTGGGACCGGAGAAGGCGGGACCGACCACGCCGATGACGGAGGAGTCCTGGAGGACCTGGGCCGCGGCCGAGGGGGCCTTGGACTGGTCACCGATGTCGTCGGCCTTGAGCAGCTTCAAGGTGAAGCCCAGGTCGGCGTTCTTGTTGGCTTCCTCGATCGCGAGCTCGACGCCGTTGACCTCGTTGATGCCCAGCTGCTGGTTGTCACCGGACAGGGGACCCTGGAACGCGATCGTGTAGGTGTCACCGCTGTTGCCTCCACCCCCACCCCCGCTCAGGCCGCTGTCCTTGCTGTCGTCGTTGGAGCTGCCGCAGCCGGTCAGCGCCAAGGCGCTCACCAGGCCGACCACAGCAAGCTTCGCCAGGGGGCGAGTCCGCATGCACTTTCCTCCGTTGCCGGGGCCCTTGCGGGCCACGCGATGCCGATCCTCGGGCGAGTCCGGTGCTCGCAGGTTGGTCGCACCGGACATTTGTGTCAAGCACCGCGGGGCATCGTGTCCCAGTCGAGACATCCGCGTTTGACTGGTCTGGACAGGTCGGAGCGCCGCTGGCGTGGCGTGCCCGGAATCGGTGGAGAGGTGGTACCCCGGGTGGGATTCGAACCCACACTGGATGGTGTTTGAGACCATTGTCTCTGCCGTTGGACTACCGGGGCGAGCAGGCAGCAGGCTACCCGAGCCCTCCGGCGGATACCGTGGTCGGTCGTGAGCCCGTTGCCACCAGCCGACCCCCTCGTCACCGGACCCGCCCCGCGCCGCGTGGTGATCGCGGAGGACGAGGCGCTGATCCGGCTCGACCTCGCCGAGATGCTGGCGGAGGAGGGGTACGACGTGGTGGGTCAGGCCGAGGACGGGCTGCGTGCCGTCGAGCTCGCCGTCGGGCTGCGACCGGACCTGGTCATCCTCGACGTACGCATGCCTCGGTTGGACGGCATCGCGGCCGCCGAGCAGATCGCCGGACAGCGGATCGCGCCGGTCGTCATCTTGACGGCGTTCAGCCAGCGCGACCTCGTGGAGAGGGCCCGCGACGCCGGCGCGATGGCCTACCTGGTCAAGCCCTTCGACAAGTCTGACCTCGTGCCGGCGATCGAGATGGCAGTCAGCCGCTTCGGTGAGCTGCGCCAGTTGGAGTCCGAGGTGGCCGACCTCGGGGAACGCCTGGAGACGCGCAAGCTGGTGGACCGGGCCAAGGGCGTGCTGCAGGAGAGCCTCGGGCTCAGCGAGCCCGAGTCGTTCCGGTGGATCCAGAAGACCGCGATGGACCTGCGGCTCTCGATGCGCCAGGTCGCCGAGGGCGTCGTGGAGCACGGACCGCGGATGGGTGGCGACTGACCGACGGCCCGGAGCCGGGCCGGTCAGCTCACGACGACGACGAGCTCGACCAGCAGGGGGGCCACCAGCAGCGCGGGCAGCAGATCGGCGACCTTGATCTGCTTGAGGTCGAGCAGGCGGAGGGCCACTCCGATCAGCATCAGCCCCCCGGTCGCGGTCAGTGCCGCCAGGTGGGCATCGGGAACGAAGCTGCCCAGCCCGGCACCCAGCGCGGTCAACCCGCCCTGGATCACCACCAGCGCGATGATGCTGGCTCCGACGCCCCAGCCGAACGACGCCGCGAAGGCGATCGCGGCGAAGCCGTCCAGTGCCGACTTCAACAGCAGCTGGTCGGCTCCGTTGCCGAGGCCCTCGTTGATCGAGCCGAGGAAGGTCAGCGGCCCGACACAGAAGACCAGCGAGCTGGTGACGAAGCCCTGGATGAAACGCTCTCGCGCCTCGTGCCCCGAGCCGGCGCCGAGGCGCCGCGCGGCGAAGCGCTGCAAAGTGGCGCCGAAACCCTCCAACCGGTCCTCGATGCGCAGCAGCGACCCGCAGATGCCGCCCACAAGCAGCGACCCGAGCACGATCAGCATCGGCGCGGAGTCGCCCACCGCACGGGACAGGGACGCGTCGAAGACGTGGATCGCGGAGCTGCCCGCGATCAGCAGGGTGACCAGGCCCAGGGCGTCGGTGACGACGCTCCGGGTGCGCTGGGGAAGGCGGTGCCCCACGAGGGTGCCGATGATGGTGCCGACCAGGACGGCGGCGACGTTCACGGCAGTTCCGGTACCCGGAATCACCGATACCCCCTTATCCTTGGCTGACGACGACGGCGGTTAGTGTCTCACCGTTCCCCCCGTCCCCCACCCTCGGTGCTCTCGCTCGACAGCTCGACAGAGGAGTGTGCATGCCACGTCAGGCTCCGCAGATCAGGGAGGCTGCTCCCGGTGACGCCGCGGCCCTGCTGGAGCTCTGGTCGTTGACCGTGCGCAGCAACGACACCTCGCCGCGCAGCCTCGGCGATGCCGAGGCCGCCCTCGCGACGCTCTCCGCCGACCCGGACTCCAGGATGCTCGTCGCCGAGGTCGAGGGCGAGGTGGTCGCGGCCGTGCAGCTCACCCGTGGGCCGATCTCGCCGCTGGTGCTCGACAGCGTGGTGCACACCTCGTTCATGCTGGTCGCCCCGGCGCACCGGCGGCACGGCCACGGTCACGCTCTGATGGAGGCCGCGCTCGCGTGGGCGGAGGAGAAGGACATCGCGCAGATCACCGCGATCTCGGACCCCACCCGCGACACCAACCGCTTCTTCGCCCGGCTCGGGCTCGCCCCGCTCGCCCACGTGCGGCACACCACGACGGTGGCACTGCGCAAGAAGCTCACCGCCGACCGGGGCCGCTCCGGGCACGGGAGCAACCGGCACCTGGTCCAGGTGCTGGCGCAGCGTCGCTCGATGCGCCGCCGCGAGGGCACCGAGTAGCCCGTTCGGTCGGCTTCAGGACGCCGGGCCGGCGTACTTCTCTGCCGGGAGCAGCGCACAGGTGATCCGCGCCGTGCAGACGCGCTTGCCGTCCGCGTTGGTGATCACGACCTCGTAGGCCGCCATGCTGCGCCCGAGGTGGATGGCGGTCGCGGTGCCGGTCACGATGCCGGTGGTCGCCGATCGGTGGTGGGTGGCGTTGATGTCCACGCCGACCGAGAGTCGTTCCGGCAGGGCGTGCATCGCCGAGCCGACCGACCCCAGCGTCTCGGCGAGCACCACCGAGGCCCCGCCGTGCAGCAGGCCGTAGGGCTGGGTGTTGCCCTCGACCGGCATCGTGCCGACGACGCGCTCGGCGCTGACCTCGACGAGCTCGATGCCCAGCTTGGTGTTCAGGGCGCCCATGCCCTGGGGCATCAGCCGCTCGTAGGCCGCTCCCGCGTCGGGGCTCTGGTCGGGCTCGTGGTTGCTCATGGCCCCACTGTGCCCGACGGTGCACGACCAACCGCACCGGCCTTGGTGTCAGAGGCACCCGTTAGGGTCGAATCCGTGCTCGAGTCGTCTGCTGCCGTCCCTGCCTCCGGTCGTCCCCGCCTGCTGCTGCTCGACGGGCACTCGCTGGCCTACCGCGCGTTCTTCGCGCTGCCGGTGGAGAACTTCTCGACGACCACGGGCCAGCCCACCAACGCCGTCTACGGCTTCACCGCGATGCTGATCAACGTCCTGCGCGACGAGGAGCCCACGCACGTCGGGGTCGCGTTCGACAAGTCCAGGCAGACCTTCCGGCTCGAGGAATACCCCGAGTACAAGGCCAAGCGCAACAAGACGCCGGTGGAGTTCTCCGGCCAGCTGCCGTTGATCCAGGAGGTCCTCGACGCCTTGCGGATCCCGCACCTGGAGCTGGACGGCTACGAGGCCGACGACATCATCGCGACCCTGTCCACCCAGGCGCTGGCGGCCGGGTTCGACGTGCTGATCCTCACCGGCGACCGGGACTCGCTGCAGCTGGTGACCCCGCACTCGACGGTGCTCTACCCGATGCGCGGGGTCTCCGAGCTGGCGCGGATGACGCCGGAGGCGGTCGAGACCAAGTACGGCGTCCCGCCCCACCGCTACCCCGAGCTGGCCGCGCTCGTCGGCGAGGACTCCGACAACCTTCCCGGCATCCCCGGGGTGGGGCCGAAGACGGCCGCCAAGTGGATCACCACCTACGACGGCCTCGACAACGTGATCAACCGCGCCGAGGAGGTCACCGGGAAGGCGGGCGAGAGCCTGCGCGCCCACCTCGACGACGTGATCCGCAACCGCCGGCTCAACGCGCTGATCTGCGACCTGCACCTCGAGCGCAGCCCGGCCGACCTCGAGCGCCAGCCCTGGGACCGGCACGAGGTGCACACCCTCTTCGACGGCCTGGAGTTCCGGGTGCTGCGCGACCGCCTCTTCGAGACGCTGGAGTCGGTCGAGGAGATCGACGAGAGCGGCTTCACGCTGCAGTCCTCGCGGCTCGCACCCGGCACCGTGGGGGACTGGCTCGCCGAGCACGCCCACGATGAGGAGCGGGTCGGCGTCCACCTCGAGGGCAGCTGGCGTGCCGGCACCGGCGACGTCCGCGGGCTGGCCCTGGCGACCGGTCAGGGCGTGGCGGCGCACATCGTGGTCGACGACGTCACCCCCGAGGACGACGCCGCGATCATGACCTGGCTCGGCGACCCGCAGCGACGCAAGGTGCTGCACGACGCCAAGGGGCCGATGCTGGCACTGTCCGCGCGGGGCTGGCCGCTGCTCGGGCTCGAGCGCGACACGGCGCTGTCGGCCTACCTCAACCGCCCCGACCAGCGCTCCTACGACCTCGCCGACCTCACTGTGCGCTACCTCAAGCGCGAGCTGCGCCAAGGCAGCACCGACGACGGCCAGCTCAGCCTGGAGGGGATCGACGGCGACGACGGTGAGACCAGCAGCGAGACCGCGATGCTGCACGCGAGCGCCGTCCTCGACCTCGCCGCCGCACTCGACGAGGAGCTGGAGGGGCGCGGGGGCACCGGCCTGCTGACCGGCGTGGAGCTCCCACTGATCGACGTACTCGCCCGGATGGAGCAGGTCGGCATCGCCGTCGACCACGACCTGCTCACCGGTCTGGAGGCCGAGTTCGGCGCCGGTGTGCGCGAAGCGGCCGACGAGGCCTACGCCGTGATCGGCAAGGAGATCAATCTCGGTTCGCCCAAGCAGCTGCAGGTGGTGCTCTTCGACGAGCTGGGGATGCCGAAGACCAAGCGCACCAAGACCGGCTACACCACCGACGCCGACGCGCTGCAGAGTCTGTTCGAGAAGACCGAGCACCCCTTCCTCGCCCACCTGCTGCGCCACCGTGACGTGATCCGGCTGCGCCAGACCGTCGAGGGCCTGCTCAAGACGGTGGCCGAGGACGGCCGGATCCACACCACCTACAACCAGCTGATCGCCGCCACCGGCCGGCTCTCGAGCACCGACCCCAACCTGCAGAACATCCCGGTGCGCACCGAGGCGGGACGTCGCATCCGCGAGGGCTTCGTCGTCGGCAGCGGCTACACCGAGCTGATGACGGCCGACTACTCGCAGATCGAGATGCGGATCATGGCCCACCTCTCCGAGGACGCCGGGATCACCGCCGCGTTCCGCTCCGGGCACGACTTCCACTCCGTGACCGCGGCGCGGGTCTTCGGGGTGGAGCCGCTCGAGGTCACCCCCGAGATGCGCGCCAAGATCAAGGCGATGAACTACGGCCTCGCCTACGGACTCTCCGCCTACGGTCTCTCCCAGCAGCTGCGCATCGAGGCGGGAGAGGCGCGCGGGCTGATGGACGAGTACTTCGAGACCTTCGGGGGAGTCCGCGACTACCTCGGCGGGATCGTCGACGAGGCCCGGCGCACCGGCTTCACCGAGACGATCCTGGGCCGGCGTCGCTACCTGCCCGACCTCACCAGCGACAACCGGCAGCGCCGGGAGATGGCGGAGCGGATGGCGCTCAACGCCCCCATCCAGGGCTCGGCCGCCGACATCATCAAGGTGGCGATGCTCAACGTCGACCGCGAGCTGAGGGCGCAGGGGCTGGCCTCGCGGATGCTGCTCCAGGTCCACGACGAGCTGGTCCTCGAGGTCGCCGATGGGGAGCGCGACGCGCTGGAGCAGCTGGTGCGCGAGCAGATGGCCTCAGCCGCGGAGCTGAGCGTCTCCCTCGACGTCTCCGTCGGCACCGGTGCCAGCTGGCACGCCGCCGCGCACTGAGGCCCGGTCCGTCCCGATCGCCGAGGAGCGCAGCCGCCACAGGCTGATCGCGACCAGCGTCACCAGCAGCGTCAGGTCGGTGAGTACGACGACCCGCAGCAGGTCTCCGAAGGACTCGGTGCGACTGCCGAGCGCCAGCACGGTCACCAACGCGGCCCACACCAGGAGGACCGACTTGTTGGCCTGCCGCGCGAGCACGCTGTAGACCACGAGCTGCACCATCGACAGCACCGCACCCAGCAGCGCGAAGACCCACAGGGAGCCCTCGACGGGCAGGTACTGGTCGCCGCCCACGAAGACCATCGCCAGCCCACTGAGCACGCTGACCCCCACCGCCACCACGATGCCGATGCCCGCGACCGCCCCGAGGCTGGCGAGCAGCACCCGCCGCCGCGACTCCTCCTGCCCCATCGAGGGGAAGGCGAGCACGACCACGAACTGCGGCAGGAACAGCACCGCCTTGGTCATGATCAGCCCGGCGGCGTAGAGGCCGGCCTCCTGCGGATGCATCACGTTGCGGGCGATCACCACGTCGGCGTTGGACAGCGCGAAGTAGGCGAGCAGCGCATGGGAGTTGCGCAGCGTCTCGCGCCAGAGGTCTCGCGCGGCGTGCACGGCGGCTGCATGGTTGCGCCGGTCGCGGGGGCGCCGCAGCACGAGAGCCGCGACAGCGACGGGAGCCCAGGAGCCGATCGTGACCCCGGCGACGGCCCAGAACGGGGAGGGGTCCCACAGCAGCAGTCCGGTCCCGACGAGCAGGCGTGGCAGCCCCGCGGCGACGTAGACCAGGCCGAGCGCCTGCCAGCGCCGCTCACCCTGGAGTACGCCGGCCTGGTAGCCCATCAACGTCAGCGGGACCGCGGTCAGCCCGACCAGGAGCGCAGTCGGCAGGCTGTCGAGCCGGAGCACCGAGTCGATCAGCGGGGCGGCCACGAAGCTGAGCACGGCGAGACCGAGGGCGGCCTGCCGCCCGACCCGGCGGATGGCGTCCTCGACCGCATGCGCGTCGCCCGGTGCGGCAGCGATCCGGCGGGCCGCGTTGGCCTGCAGCGCGAGCGCGATCACGGTGATCACGATCAGCACGTTCATCACCGCGGCGAAGGCGCCGTACGGCTCGGGGCCGAGGAGCCTGGCGGCCAGCATCTGGTAGCCGTAGGTGGTCAGGTTCATCACGCCCATCGCCACGGCGATCGCGGTCCCGGCCTGCAGACTCCGACGGCGCTCCCTCACCCGGCGAGGGTACGGCCTCGTGACTGAGCGGCCCGCGGCAGCGGGTGGTTGGATCGGTCCGACGACGTTCGAGGATGGGGAGGAAGGCTGTGACCCGTGGCCGCCTGCTGGTTCCCCGTGCCTGGGCGGTCCTGCTGGCGATCCTGATGCTGGGTCCGGCGCTGGCTCCGGGCTACGTGCTCAGCTACGACATGGTCTGGGTCCCCGACCTGGCGCTGCGGGGTGACTTCCTCGGCCTGGGCTCCGGGCTGCCACGGGCGGTGCCCTCCGATGCCGTGGTGGCGGTGCTCGACGAGGTCGTTCCCGGGATGCTGTTGCAGAAGCTGATGCTGGTCACGGTCCTGGTCGCCGCAGGCCTGGGGGCGCTGCGCCTGACCGGCGAGCGCTCGACGGTTGCCGGCCTGGTCGCCGTCACCCTCTTCGAGTGGAACCCCTTCGTCGTGGAACGCCTCGTGATCGGGCACTGGCCGGTCCTGGTCGGCTACGCCGCCCTGCCGTGGGTGGTGCTGGCGGCCCGCACGTGGCGCACGACCGGCCACTCGCCGACGGCGCTGTGGTGGCTGGTCCCCGTCGGCAGCCTCAGCGCCAGCGCAGGCGTGGCCACCGCCGTCGTGCTGCTCGCGTTCGGGGTCGGTCGCGATCTGGGCCGTTCGGCTCGGGTGCTGCTGCTGGCCGTGGCCGCCAACGCGCCCTGGGTCGCGTCGGGTCTCCTGCACGCCGGCAGCGCCACCACCGACCCCGCGGGCGCCGCCCGCTTCGCGCTGTTCGGCGAGGGCCACCTCCCGGCGCCGCTGGCGGCACTGAGCCTCGGCGGCATCTGGAACAGCGAGGTGGTGCCGCCCTCGCGCACCGGGGTCTCGGGCTGGCTGTTCCTGGCGCTGCTGCTGGCGCTGGTGGTGCTGGGCGCGCGCCGCTGGGCCGGCCGCTGGAGCCGGGACGGTGGGGAGGGGCGGCGCGACGTGCTGGCCTTCGCGGCCTGCTGGGCGGTCGGCTGGGGAGTGGCGGTGCTGACCTGGGCCGCGCCGGGGTTGATGGGCTGGCTGGTCGGGAACGTCCCCGGCGCCGGGCTGCTGCGTGACGGGTCGCGGCTGCTGGCGCTGTGCGCGATCTCGCTGGTGCCGCTCGCCGCCGCCGGCGCCGCCCGCGTCCTCGAGGCGCTGCCGAACCCCGCCCGCCCGGCACTGGGGCTGGCTCTGGTGCTGGCCCCGGTGGCGCTGATGCCCGACGCGGCGTACGGCGCCTCCGGCCGGCTCACTGCGGTCCGGTATCCCGCAGACTTCGCGCTCGCCCGGGACGCGGTCGGTCGTGCGGTCGCGGGTGGCAACCGGGGCGACCTGCTGGTGCTCCCGTTGAGCAGCTACCGGCAGCCTGCCTGGAACGACGGGCACAAGGTGCTGGACCCGGTCGGGCGCTTCCTGCAGCCCGACTACGTTGCGAGCGACGAGCTGTTCGTCTCGGGCGAGCGGATCGAGGGTGAGGATCCCCGGGTGCGGGAGGCCGCCGCCGCCCTCGCCCTGCCCTCGGCCACCGAGCGTGGTCTAGCCCTGGCCGCGCAGGGGATCGGGCTCGTGGCGAGTGCGCGAGGCGACTCTCCACAGCTGGGCGCAGACCGGCTGTTCACCGGCGATTCCCTCGTCGTGCAGGGCATTTCAGGCGCCCAGCCGGAGGTCGCACCTGGGGGCTGGCGTGCGCTGATGATGTGTGCCTGGTCACTGTTCGCAGGCTGTCTCCTCGTCGCCGCAGCGCGTTTGCCGCGAATCGGCCGCAGGTCCCCGCGCACGAGTTCGTGAAGAGTTCAACCAGCGGTTAGAGTTCGCCGGGAGCCAGGGAGGGCCTTTCACTGTGGGAACATCACTCATCACGACCATCGGTAGCCTGATTGCCGGGGGCACTGTCGCAGCCGTCACCATCGTCGGTGTGGTCAACAGCCAGACCGGAGCCGACGGCGCGTCGCCGACCGACGTCACGCAGCCGGTCTCGATCGACTACGGCACCAACGGCTGATCCAGCGCCGGTCACCGACCGGGCGCGGTCGCCGATCGCCGTTCACTCGTCAGGATCCTGGCTCTCCACGCGCCGCCCTTCGAGCACCTCGTGCAGCACCACCGCGAACGAGTGCTGGGCATGGTCCCAGGTGAACAGGTGGCTGACCTCGTAGGCGCCCTCGGCCAGCGCGGACCGGGCGTCCTGCGAGTGCAGCAGCGCCCCCAGGGCGCGGGTGAACTCCTCGCGGGTGTCCACCAGGACTCCGGAGCGCCCGTCGTCGATCGACTCGCGGGTGCCGCCGGCCGACCGGTAGGCGACCGTGGGCGTGCGGTGCATGCCTGCCTCGCCGATGACCAGGCCCCAACCCTCCTTCAGCGAGGGCAGCGCGAGCAGCCAGGCCTCCTCGTAGACCTCGTGCTTGCGCTCCTCGGTCACATGTCCCTCGAAGACCACCGTCTCGCCGGCTCCGTGGGCGGCGGCGTACTCGTGCAGCCTGCCCTCCCACCAGCCCCCGCCGACGACGTGCAGCCGCAACGCCGGCAGCTGCTCACGCAGCACCAGCGCGGCGTCGATGGCGTGCTCGACCTGCTTGTGCGGCACCAGCCGGCCGACCACCGCGACCGTCGGGTGCGCTGACTTGGCGGCAGGAACCGGCACCGCCGGGTCGGTGCCGTTGTGCACCACGGCCACGCGTGGGCCTCGCACACCGAGCTCGCGCAGCTCGCTCCGGGTGGCCAGCGAGACCGCGACGTACTGGTCGCGGCGGTAGAGCAAGGGCGCCAGCCGCCGCTCGATCCACCAGCCGATGCGACCGCTGAGACCGGGGTAGACCACGGGCCACTGCTCGCGGTGCACGTGGTGGACCAGGACGACCACCGGTGCACGCGTCACCAGGCGCGAGAAGAACGGCAGCCCGTTCTGCACGTCGACCACCACGTCGGGCTCGCCGAGGTCTCCGCGACGCAGGGCCCGCATGCCCGCCGGGTAGACCGTCAGCTTGGAGCCACGGCGCACGAAGCGGACCCCGTCGACCACCTCGTCCGGTGGTGCCGCGGCGTGGGCGGCGCAGAAGATCGTCACCCGGCAGCCGCGCTGGACCAGACCGGCCGCCATCTTCTCGAGGTAGCGCTCGGCCCCGCCACCCTCGGGGTTGTGCGTGTCGCGCCAGCTCAGGAAGACGACCTGTCTGCCTGCGAGGTCCGGCTCGATCATGGCCTTCACGCTAGCCGGTCGCGATAAGGTCGCCCGCGTGCCCAACCCCCTGTCCGTGGAGCGCTCGCGCTGGCGGGCGACGCTGCGGCGCTCGGTGCGGCTGCTGCGCGAGTTCCGCTACGAGCAGCCCGACCCTGCGCGGTTCTACACCGCCCTCGCCCAGGACTCCGTGGGGCAGCTCGGGCACTACGCGGATCTCTCCGGGGCCAGCATGCTCGACGTCGGCGGGGGACCGGGCTACTTCCGCTCAGCGTTCGAGGGAGCCGGAGCCACCTACGTCGCGCTGGACGCCGACGTCGGCGAGCTGGCGGGCCTGGGCGCGATCTCGAACCGGACCGTGATCGGCAGTGGGATGCAGCTGCCCTTCGGTGACGGGGCACTGGACGTCTGCTACTCCAGCAACGTCCTCGAGCACGTGCCGGACCCGTGGCTGATGGCGGAGGAGATGGTGCGGGTCACCCGTCCCGGAGGAACCGTCTTCATCAGCTACACCGTGTGGTTCGGCCCCTGGGGCGGTCACGAGACGGCCCCCTGGCACTACCTGGGTGGGATGCGGGCCCGTCGCCGTTACGCCCGCACGCACGGGCACGAGCCGAAGAACAAGTACGGCGAGTCGCTGTTCGCGGTCACCGTCGGCCAGGGTCTCGCCTGGGCCCGGCGCCAGCAGGGCGCCGACGTGGTGGCGCTGACGCCGCGCTACAACCCGTGGTGGTCGAGGTGGCTGCTGCACGTCCCGTTGCTGCGCGAGGTGGTGACGTGGAACCTGGTGATCGTGCTGCGCAAGCGGTGAGCGAGCCGGGCGCGCTGCGCACCCGCCTTCGCCTGGCGGCCGCCTGCGTGGTGCTCACCGGACTCGCGCTGGCGCAGTCGCCGGGGTACGTCGAACGCGACACCAAGCTCGACCTCGCACTGGCACCGGGGCGGTTCCTCGCGCGGGCCCTGCACCTCTGGGACCCGCTCGCTGCCGGAGGGCAGCTGCAGAACCAGGCCTACGGCTACCTGTGGCCGATGGGCCCGTTCTTCTGGGCGGGTCACCTCCTGGGAATGCCCGACTGGGCCGTGCAGCGGTTCTGGCTCGCCCTGGTCCTGAGCGTGGCGTTCCTCGGCGCCGCCCTGCTCGCCCGTGCCCTGGGCGTGCGCTCGGACCTGGCCCTGGTGGTCGGCGGCCTCACCTACGCGCTCTCCCCGCGGATGCTCACCGTGCTCGGCCCGATCTCGATCGAGGCCTGGCCGAGCGCACTCACCCCCTGGGTCCTGCTGCCGCTCGTCATCGGCAGCACCCGGGGCTCGCCGCGACGCGCCGCTGCCCTCTCCGCACTGGCGATCGCCACCGTCGGCGGGGTCAACGCCGCCGCCACGTTCGCCGTACTCCCGCTCGGGGTGCTGTGGCTGCTCACCCGGACCCCCGGCCCCCGGCGCCGCACGATGATGGTGTGGTGGCCGGTGTTCACGGCCCTCGGCACGCTGTGGTGGCTGGTTCCGCTGTTCGTGCTGGGGGCCTACAGCCCGCCGTTCCTGGACTTCATCGAGTCCGCCGCCGCCACGACCTTCCCTGCGACCCTCTTCGACACGCTGCGCGGGACCAGCAACTGGGTGCCCTACATCGACACCGGCTCCCGGGCGGGCAACGACCTGATTCGGCTCCCGGTGCTCGTCGTGGAGAGCGGCATCGTGATGGTGCTCGGCCTGGCGGGGCTGATGCTGCGCCGCAACCCGCACCGGCTCTTCCTCACCCTCGGTGTCTTCGCCGGGCTGCTGCTCGTCACGATGGGACACCTCGGTGGCGTCCAGGGGTGGTTCGCCCCGGAGCTGCGGGACCTCCTCGACGGGGCGCTGGCGCCGCTGCGCAACGTGCACAAGTTCGACCCGATCCTGCGGCTGCCGATGGTGATCGGGCTCGCGTGGCTGGTCGAGAGTGCCTGGGAACGACTGCACGCGGTCGACGGTGCCGGGAACGCCGCCGAGCCGGTGGCGGTCCGGATCCGGCTCTGGGTGCTGGTCTCGATCACCGGGTTCGCGGTCGTCGGTGCGGCGCTGCCGGCGCTGACCGGCCGGATCACCCCGGCCGGTGGGTTCGAGTCGGTCCCGGGGTACTGGAAGCAGGCCGCGGCCTGGGTTGCCCAGGAGTCAGGCCAGGAGCCAGGCCAGGAGCCCGGCCAGGCCTCGGGCCAGGGCCTGACCCTGCTGGTCCCGGGCTCCTCGTTCGGCACCTACGTGTGGGGGACGCCGCACGACGAGCCGATGCAGTCCCTGGCCCGGAGCAGGTGGGCGGTGCGCAACGCCGTACCCCTGACCCCGCCGGGGAACATCCGGATGCTCGACGCCCTCGAGGCCCGCTTCGCCCAGGGCCTCGGCTCACCCGGCCTCGCCGGCTACCTGCGCCGGGCAGGCATCGAGTTCCTCCTGGTGCGCAACGACCTGAGGCGTACCTCCGACATCCCCGACCCGGTCCTCGTCCACCAGGCGCTGGCGGACTCGCCGGGGGTGCGGCGGGTCGCCAGCTTCGGGCCCGACATCGGCGGGGAACCGGTGCTCTCGGGGGACGAGGAGTCGGGTCGGATCCTGGTCAACGGCGGCTGGCAGTCGGAGTTCCCGGCCATCGAGATCTTCCGGGTCGACGGGGACCCGGCCTTCGCCGTCCAGTCGGTCGCGCAGCCACCGACCGTCGCGGGCGGTCCCGAGGACCTGCTCTCCCTGGGCGACCTGGGCGTGCTGGACTCCGAGCCGACGGTGCTGGCCACCGACGTGGGCACCCGGAGCCCTGGGTCCGCGCTGGTGCTGACCGACGGGCTGCGCGCGGTGGAGCGGAACTTCGGCCGGGTGCACGACGGGGTCTCGGCGACCCGAACCGAGGGGCAGGCGCGGCGGGTGGGCAACCGCACACCGGACTACCTGCCGCCGGAGGCGAGCCGCTGGCTGACGACTGCGCGAACCGAGGGAGTCCGCTCGGTCACGGCGTCGTCCTCGACCGCGGACGCGGACGCGTTCGGCAGGGTGCAGCCCGGGCGACAGCCCTTCGCCGCGATCGACGCGGACCCCGCCACCGCCTGGCACGCGAACTACCTCGGCGACGACGAGGTCGCCTGGTGGCAGGTCGACTTCAGCTCCCCTCGCGGGGTGATGGCGGTGAGCGTGACGGCGGGACCCGACTCGCAAGAGGTGGTCACGGTGCGCACCGACCGCCGGCGCAGCGAACCGGTCACCGTGGCCGCAGGCTCCACCGTGACGGTCGAGGTGGACGACACCAGCACCGCCAGCCTCCGGGTCGCGGACGCCTCCGGCATCCCGGGGCACCGGCTGTCCCTGGCGGAGGTCGCGGTGCCCGGGGTGCGCGCGCAACGGTGGTTGCAGCTCCCCGAGCTGCCGGAGTCCTGGGGCAACCCCGACGAGATCGTGCTGCGCCGCGTCACCGACGCCAGGCTGGGCTGCGCCACGGTCGAGACCGACGTGCGGTGCATACCGGAACGTGTGGTGGCGGGGGAGGAGACCGGCGGCTTCCGGCGTTCGATCGGGCTCAACGCCGAGGCGGACTACCGGCCTGATCTCGTCGTGGGGGTGCGTCCAGGGGCGGCACTGGCGTCCGCGGTGATGCGCACCCAGCCGATCACGGTGACGGCCTCCTCGGCCGCGGTCCCCGACCCGCGGGGCTCGGTGCTTGCCGCCGTCGACGGCGACCCGCACACCACGTGGAGCGCCGCCATCGACGACGAGCACCCTCGGCTCACGCTGAGCTGGCTGACCTCCCGCACCGTGACCGGCGTGCGACTGCGCACCGACATCAGCTCGGACGCGCGGGTGCCACGACGGCTCACCCTGACCTGGCCCCGCGGGCAGCGTGAGGTGACCCTGGACCGCGAGGGGGTCGCGCGCTTCCCGGCGATCCGGACCAGGTCGCTGCAGCTGCGGGTCGAGCAGGCGGACAAGGCGGTCAGCCTCGACTTCGACTCCGTCGCGTCGCCGGTCCCGGTGGGAGTCACCGAGCTCGAGGTGACCGGGTTGCCCGACCTGCCGATCGCCGTGCCGAGCAAGGTGGAGCGGCTGCCGTGCGGGTCAGGGCCGACGCTGGCGGTCAACGGTCGGCTCCACCGGACCTCGGTCAGGGCCAGCCTCGAGCAGCTGTACGCCGGCGCGCAGATCCACGCACAGGTGTGTGGCACCGAGTCCGTCTCGATGCTGGCCGGGCAGAACCGGGTCGAGGTCGGTGACTCCGAGCTGTTCGCCGCCCGCTCGCTCGTGCTCGGCAGCGGCCGGGTGGCGCCGGTGCCGCAGCAGCCGGTCGCGGCCGAGCTGGCCGGTCCGTCACAGCGCTCGATCGACCCGATCGCGGCAACGGGCGTGGTCGCGCTCCGGGAGAACTCCAACCCCGGCTGGACCGCCACCCAGGGCGGGTCCGCTCTGGAGCCCGTCCTGGTGGACGGCTGGCAGCAGGGCTGGCGGCTGAGGGGCGCCGGTGCCGTGACCCAGACCTTCGCCCCGGACACGCCCTTCCGGTGGGGGCTGTTCGCCGGCCTGACCGCGCTGGCGCTGCTGGTCGCGGGTCTCGCGCTGGGCCTGCGCCGCCGCGAGTCCGCGCGCCACCTGCTCACCGAGCCGCTCGGCACTCGCACCCTCGGCGCCCCGGCAGCCGTGGTCGCGGCCGTCCTGCTGGGTGGGCTGCTGGCGGGTTGGCCGGGAGCCGGGATCGCCGCTGCGGCGTACGCCCTGGGCACGGTGCTGGAACGACGGATAGCCGTGGGGAGCCTGCTCCTGCTCTCGGCCGCGGTGCTCCCCGCAGCGCTGGCCTACGCGCTCAGGCCCTGGGGCGGTGACGGGGGATGGGCCGGCACGCTCGCCTGGCCGCACTACCTGGTGCTGGTCTCGTGCACCGCGCTGCTCGTGGGCTCCGCAGATCTCCGTAGTCGCCAGTGGAGGTTCTTGAGCCGCATCGCCGGCAGCTCGACGAACCGGTAGAGCAGCTCTGCGCCCAGCAGGGTCAACGCGAGGGTGACCGTCCAGAGCTCAAGGCCGCCGCCACGGAACAGCTCCAGGCCCAACAGGTCCCGGGCAACGTGCACCAGCACCAGGTGCAGGCAGAAGATGCTGTAGGAGATGTGCCCCAGGTGACGCGCCCACCCGGCCGACATGGCTCGTGCGTAACGTCCCCTGGGGTCCGCGAAGATGCCCGGAAGCACCATCAGGGCGGCGATCACGGCATACACCAGGTGCTTGAACACCGTCTGGCTCTGGGTGGCGACCACGAGCTGGATGGGGCCCCCCAGAGGTGTGGCCGAGGCCAGCAGCAGCCCGCCGGCCATCGCCCAGCACACCCCGGGCATCGCGCCCAGCGAGGTCAGGTGCCGCACGGCCGGACTGGTCGAGCCGGACTCCGTCAAGATGTGCACCAACGCGAGCCCGATGCCGACGAGGAACCACGTCAGGTGGGCCGGCAGCCAGAGCTCGGGCACCCCGGCGGTGTGCCCGTCCACGACACTGCCGAGTCCGGCGTTCCACCAGATCGCGAGCGCTGTGCCGGCCCCCAGGAAGGCGACGACCCGTCGGGGGCGCAGGCGTGGCCGACGCCCGAGCATCGGGATCATCGCGAGCGGCAGCGCCGCGTAGAAGGTCGCCTCCACGGAGAGGCTCCACATCTGGGTGAGACCGGCCGGCAGCTGTCGCGCCGAGAACAGGTCGGTCATGGTGAGCGTGCGCAACCACTGGGAGGCGCCGCCGTAGCCGTTCTCGGGCAGCACGAGCAGGGCGAGGATCACGCAGACCGCGTAGACGGGGTAGATCCGCAGGAACCGCTTCCAGTAGTAGCGGCCGGTCGACGGGATCGGCGCGTCCAGCGCCGCGGCCACGAGGAAGGTGCGCCCGAGCAGGAACCCCGAGAGCACGAAGAAGACCGCGACGCCCACGTCGAGCCGCGCGAGCAACGCGCCCACCACGCCGTTGCGGAGGTAGCCACCGGACTGGAAGGCGACGTGAGTGGTGAGCACGGCGATGGCACCGACGGCGCGCAGCGTGTCCAGCGCCGGGAACTGGGGCCGGGCCGTCGGCACACCGGGGTCGGGAGTCACGGCACGCTCCCTTCCGGTACGGCGAAGCCGACCTCGATCGTATCGACGCAGAGGACGGCGTCGTTGCCGAGCCCGTCGAGGCGCACCCGCTCGAAGGGTCCCTGCACCTGGAGGAACAGGCTGTGCAGCCCGCTCTCGATCGTGCTGCGGACCGTGCTGGAACCGGCTCGGACCTCGATCGCCGAGGGCACCGAGGCGAGGTACCCGATCCGCATCCACCAGCCGCCCTCGATCACGGTCCCCTGCAGCGGGACCTCTCCGCCGAGCGGCCCCAGCTTCCAGCCGCACCCCGGCACCGGCCCCGGACGTGAGGTCACCCCGGTCTGGATCAGCGCTCCGCGCACCCGCCCCGTCGGGTCGACCACCGAGAGCTCGGAGGTCGCAACGGGGAAGCGCACCAGGGAGGACGCGAGCGGGGCCAGGGCCCGGGTGGTGTTCGTCGGGGTGGCAAGCATGGAGAGCACCGGCTCGGGCACCACCGAGTCGGCCAGGTCCACCCTGCCCCGGTCGGCGAGATCCGCCTGCAGGCGCGAGAAGTAGGCGGCGCTGGCGTTCTCGGTGTGCCAGAAGCGGATGTAGCCGACGGTGCTGAGGACGCCCGAGACCGCCACGGCGAGCACCAGCCCGGAGACGGCCCACCCGGGAGCAGGGCGGGAGAGCAGCGGCTCCTCGCGGCCGAGGCTGGACTCCACCGACCCGTCGATGCGGAGCGACGCCAGTCCCAGGCTCAGCACGGCCACTCCCGCGGCGCCGGGGAGGAGCCGGTAGTCCAGCCCTGCCAGCTCGTTGACGGCAGGCAGGGTGGTGGCGAGCAACAGCGCCGACAGGGCCAGGTAGCCGGCCAGCAGTCCCCAGGCGCGCAGGCTCGAGCGACGTCTCAGCGCGGTGTGGGCGATGACCAGGGCGACCACCACCCAGCTGAGCCGGACCAGCAGCTCCGGGGTGCTCGGCACCGCGGCCGGTGGCGACCACGCCTCCCAGCGCCAGGGACCGCCGAGCGCGCCCGCGGGGAAGGCGGTGCCGACCATGGCGCCGGCGAAGTCCGCGACGGTGCGGGTGCCGGGCCACTGCAGCCGCGACCCTGCGGCAAGCTGGGCCACGACCTCGCCGGCGAGCAGCAGCACCAGCACGGCTGCTCCGGGCCAGTGGTCGCGCAGGGCGCGGCCCACTCTCCTGAGCAGCCCACCCTCGGAGAAGTACGCCGCGGCCAGGTAGGCCATGAGCGGCACGGCCAGCACCGCCGACACGTCGAAGGCGAGCCCGACCACCACGGAGGCTCCCGCTGCGGCGAGCCAACGGAGCCGGTGGCCGCGGAGGTAGTGCACCCAGCAGCCCAGCGCCACGAACGTGCTCAGCTGGACCGGCACGAGCGCGGCGGCCGTGGCCCACCAGATCAGGCTGGGCGCCGTCAGCGCCGTCGTCAGGTAGAGCCCGACCAGCACCAGCACCGCGGGCCGGCGCCCGAACAGGGTGACCAACAGCCACAGCAGCGCCAGCGCCGCCAGGGTGGAGAGCAGCAGCGTCACGGTCGCGGCCAGTGTCCAGTTCAGCGGCCCCGAGGCCGAGACCAGCCACACCAGGGCGCGCAGGCCCGGCGCGGGACGGTCGTGCACCGCCGTCGTCAGGTGGCCGATGTCGAGGGCCTGCCCCCGAGCCTCGTCGAGGAGCAGGTAGTCGTCGAGGAAGAACCAGCTCGGGTAGAGCGCCCACGCGCGCACAGCCACCGCGCACACCAGCAGCGAGAGTGCGATCACGACCAACGCCCGGGGACGTCCCAGGCGTCGCGTGACCTCCCCCACTCGAGGAGCATCCAGCAGGCGAACTCGTCGCACCCCGCCTCCTCCCAGCCGGGGACCATTGCACCCGCGTGCTGGAGGTCACGCAGCCGCCATCTAGACCAGGCCCTACTCCGGCTGCACCCGTTTTGCCGAGATGCACCCCTATCCGGTATGAATCGGCAGGTGGGCCGACGTGCGTCGCCCCACCGCTGGCGGCCGTTCGGCCGCCCCACGATGGTCACGCTGCCGGTGCAGGGCACATGGGTGCGGCCTCGAGAGTTTGGGAGGACTCGCCGTGCGCAAGACAGTTCCGATCCTTTTCGGCCTGGGAGGGTTCCTGCTGATCGCCGGGCTCGTGGCAGCGCTGTGGGCGCCCGGGGTGGTGGAGAAGACCCCACTCGAGGTGAACTCGACCACGCACCTGAGCGGCGAGGCAGCCAAGCTCAACCCCTCCACGGGCGAGCTGGAGACCAACCCCGTGCTGGCCACCAGCATCACCAAGTCCGACACCAAGGTCTCCGACGACACGGTCGAGGCCTGGACGAACTCCTCGTGCCTGGTCATCGACGACGGCGACGTGCCGGACTGCGTCGATGGCAACGACCCGCGCCTGATCACCGCCTCGACCGACGTCTTCGCCACCAGCCGGGTCACCGGCTTGGCGGTCAACGACAGCAAGTACCTCCCCGCCGATGCGGTCAAGCACGAGGGACTGGTCAACAAGTGGCCCTTCGACGCCAAGAAGAAGTCCTACCCCTACTGGGACGGCACAGTCGGCGAGGCGCTCACCGCGCGCTACGACCGCACCGCCAAGGTCGACGGCCTGACCGCCTACGTCTACAAGGTCACCGCGCAGGGCGTCCCGATCCAGATCGCGGAGGGCGTCGACGGCACCTATGACTCGGTCAAGGAGATCTACGTCGAGCCGCGAAGCGGTGCGATCGTCAACCAGACCGACGACCAGCAGCGGACGCTCGCGGACGGGACCCTCGCACTCGACCTGCAGCTCGCCTTCACCGACGAGCAGGTCAAGACGAGTGTGGCCGACACCGAGGACAGCCTCTCCACGTTGAACCTGATCACCCGCACCATCCCGATCGTGGGGATCGTCGGCGGCCTGCTGTTGCTGATGGCCGGGGCGGTCATGATGCTGCGCGCCGGTGGCTCCCGCCGCGCCTGACCGCACAGCGTGGACGTGGTGGTCGCCCTCAAGGCGGCCGCCACGTCCGCTTCTGCTCAGGTGTGAGGGACCTCGCCGAGCCGGGTGACGAAGATGGCCGACCCCGGAGTGAGCATGCCGCGGATGCGGCTCCAGCCACCCCAGGTGCGCTCGTGGTCGGCGGGCCACTCCGGCTCGTGCAGCTCGGAGAGCACGAACCCGTTCCGGGCCAGGGTGCCGACCCAGTCGCCGATGGTGCGGTGGTGCTCGACGTACCTCGTCTCTCCGGTCTCGTCGTCGACCTCGACGTAGGGTGTTCGGTCCCAGTAGGACTGTGACGCCACCAGCCCCTCCGGGCCGGGATCGTCGGGGAACATCCACCGCGTGGGGTGCGTCACCGAGAAGGCGAAGGTGCCACCAGCCCGCATGACCCGGGCGACGTCGGTCACCAGCGACCCGGCGTCGGCGACGAACTGCAGCGCACCGAACGCGGAGAAGACCACGTCGAAGGTGGAGTCCCCGAAGGGAAGCTGTGCCGCCGACGCGCACGCCGTGGGTACGGCGACCCCGGTCTCCTGGTCGATGCGCCGGCTGTGCTGCAGCTGGCGCATCGAGACGTCGATCCCGATGGAGCGGCCGCCGCGCGTCCGCACCCAGCGCGCACACTGGCCGGCCCCGCAGCCGATCTCGAGGACGTCCTTGCCGGTCACGTCGCCGAGAGCACGCACGGTGTCCTCGCGGACGCCCTCGGGTCCCCACAGGAAGCCGGCGTCGCCGAGGAACTCGCCGTGGGTGGCCTGGTACTCGTCGGCGTAGGCGTCCCAGTCGGCGCGGTTGGCCCGGACGGACTCCGCCTCATCGACGGGGCGACGCTCGGGGCGGACTCCTGACACCCTCGAAGGCTAGACCCGAGGGTCCGCCGCGGCACCGGTGCATGGCAGGGTCGGTCGGATGGAGCCCTTCCCCACGTCCATGGTGCCGCTGGACGGCGGCTTCAGCGGCGAGACCTTCCTGGCGGAGGCGGCCGGGGAGGAGGTGGTCGTCCGCATCTACGGCGGCCGCTCGCTGGCGCGCGGTCCGGCGGCCCCGGAGATCGACGCCGCAGTGCTGGAGCTCGTCGGTGGACTGCTGCCGGTCCCGCGCGTCCTCGAGGTGCGGGCCGGCGACGTCGAGGAGGAGCGACCGGGGTTGCTGGTCACCGCCAGGCTGCCCGGTCAGCGGCTCGACCTGGTGCTGCCGGTGCTGCGGACCGAGCAGGTCGTCGCGGCGGGGGAGTCGCTCGGGGTGCTGCTCGGTCGCCTGGGACACCTGGCCCAGCCGCGTGGCGGCTTCTTCTCCGGCCGCGACCTCGTGCTCGAGCCGATGCCCAGGCAGGCCCAGGACCTGTCGGCCTGGGTCGAGCACCACGAGGCATCCCTAGGGCTGGAGCCCGGCGAGCTGGCGGCGCTGCTCGCGGTGACCGAGTCGGCCCAGGACCTGCTCGAGACCGGCGATCGCCGGTTCTGCCTGGTGCACGGCGACCTGAACCCCAAGAACGTGCTGGTCGACCCCTCCACCCTGGAGATCACCGGCCTCGTCGACTGGGAGTACTGCCACGCCGGCTCGGCGTACGCCGACCTGGGGAACCTGCTCCGCTTCGACCGGGACCCTGCACTCGCCGAGGCGGTGCTCGGGTCCTACCGCGACTTCATGCCGGCGACGCCGGAGGACCTGCTGGACCGCGCCCGGGCCAGCGACCTGTTCGCGCTCGTGGACCTGGCCGGCAGGCGCGGGCAGAGCCCGGTGGCCGACCTTGCCCACGCGCAGCTTCTCGGCATCGCGCGGACCGGTGACCTGCACTACCTGGCCCCGCGGCCGGGTCCCTGAGGCGCGCCGCGGACGACCGGATGCTCGACGGAGCCCCCCGGCGGGTCTAGTTTGCAGTTATCTGGACCCTCGGCGCTTGCCCAAGCGCTGCGGTGCCGTCTCGCGCTCACCGGAAGGTTCGCTGATGAAAAGAACCCGGATCCTCGCCGCCACCACCATCGTGGCCCTGATCGCAGCCCCGCTCGCCGCCTGCTCCCCACCGGCCAAGGACGACAACTCTGCCTCCACCGACTCGGGTGTGAAGGTCTCCGAGGCCACCTCCGCCGAGGACTTCGGCGGCATGGACGCCCTGATCAAGGCGGCGAAGGAGGAGGGCGAGCTCAACGTCATCGCCCTGCCACCGGACTGGGCCAACTACGGCAACATCATCAAGGCCTTCTCCGAGAAGTACGGGATCAAGGTCAACTCCGCGCAGCCCGACGGTGCCAGCCAGGACGAGATCAACGCGGCCAAGCAGCAGAAGGGCAAGAGCACTGCCCCCGACGTCTTCGACCTCGGCCAGTCCGTCGCGCTCGCCAACACCGACATGTTCGCGCCCTACAAGGTCGCCACCTTCGACGACATCCCCGACGGGTTCAAGGACGCCGACGGCAAGTGGGTCAACGACTACGGGGGCTACATGTCGATCGGCTACGACTCGGCGAAGGTCCCCGACATCGCGTCGGTCGAGGACCTGCTCAAGGCCGACTACAAGGGAAAGGTCGCCCTCAACGGCGACCCCACCCAGGCAGGCGCCGCGTTCGCCGGCGTGATGATGGTGGCGCTGGCCAACGGCGGCTCCGCGGACGACATCGCCCCGGGAGTCGAGTTCTTCAAGAAGCTCAAGGCTGCCGGCAACTTCCTTCCCGTCGACCCCACGGCGGCGACGATCGAGTCCGGCCAGACGCCGGTGGTCATCGACTGGGACTACCTCAACGCCAGTGAGACCGCCAAGCTGAAGAGCTGGAAGGTCGTCGTCCCGCCCGGTGACCCGATCGCGGGCTACTACTTCCAGGCGATCAACAAGGACGCGGTCCACCCGGCCGCTGCCCGGCTGTGGGAGGAGTTCCTCTACAGCGACGAGGGCCAGAACCTCTGGCTCGCCGGTGGCGCCCGCCCCGTCCGCGCCGACGCGATGGACGCGGCCGGCACGATCGACAAGGCTGCGTTCGACGCACTGCCGCCCGTCCAGGGCAATCCGGTGGTCGTCGACGAGGCGCAGTCCAAGAAGGCAGCCGACTACCTCGCCGCCAACTGGGCCAAGGCGATCGGCTGAGTCCGCAGATGGCCACGGACGGCGTCGGCCGGCAGGTGCGTCAGAGCCTGCCGCTGGCGCCGTTCCTGGCCCTCGTGGGGATCTTCCTGCTGATCCCCACGGTCACGGTGATCGTGCAGTCGGTCTACCTCGACGGCCAGTTCTCCTTCGACCGGATCGCTGCACTCGGGGACCCGACGGCCCTGCGGGCGCTGAAGAACAGCGTGATCCTCTCCGGGGTCACGGCGGTGATCGGCTCCGTGCTCGGCGCGGTCCTGGCCTACCTGATCGTCAGCAGCCCGCCGGCCTCGCTGCTGCGGCGCAGCGTGATCTCGCTGTGCAGCGTGCTCGCGCAGTTCGGGGGAGTGGCGCTCGCGTTCGCGTTCCTGGCCACCGTCGGGTCCGCCGGGGTGTTCACGGTCTGGGCCGAGGCGCACCTCGGCCTGGACCTGGGCTCCTCGACCTGGCTCTACAGCCTCCGGGGCCTGATCCTGGTCTACACCTACTTCCAGATCCCGCTGATGGTGATCGTCTTCCTGCCGGCCCTCGAGGGCCTGCGCGAGCAGTGGCGTGAGGCCGCCGTCAGCCTCGGGGCCTCGACGTGGGACTACTGGCGCGAGGTGGCGATCCCGCTGCTGCGGCCGGCGTTCCTCGGCTCGATGCTGCTGCTGTTCGCCAACGCGTTCGCTGCCTACGCCACCGCGGCAGCCCTGGTCAGTCAGGGCAGCCCGATCCTGCCGCTGCTGATCCGGGCGGCGCTGACCAGCGAGGTCGTGCTCGGTCAGGCCGGCTTCGCCTTCGCCCTCGCCCTGGAGACCGTCGTGGTGGTGGCCGTGATCATGGTCGCCTACACGATCCTGGTCCGGCGTACGTCGAGGTGGCTGCAGTGAGCGGCCGCAGCCCGGCCACGCGGGGGCTGCGCTTCGCGGCGTACCTGCTGTTCGCGCTGTTCTTCCTCTTCCCGCTCTTCGCCATGGCCGACTTCAGCACCCGCCCACCGGGCGGCGGAGATCGCACGCTGGACGCGTGGCGCAACCTGGTCGCGGACGACTTGCTCTTCGGGGGCATCGTGATCTCGGTGGCGCTGGCCGTGTCCACGGTCGCGGCGATGCTGCTCGTGCTGGTGCCGACGATGATCTGGGTGCGGTTGCGGGCCCCCTGGGCCAAGGGACTGGTGGAGTTCCTCTGCCTGCTGCCGCTGACCATCCCGGCCCTGGTGATCGTGGTCGGGCTGCGCGACGTCTACCTGTGGGTCACCTACTTCTTCGGCGAGTCCACCCTGACACTGACCTTCGTCTACACCGTGCTGGTGCTGCCCTACGCCTACCGCGCCCTGGACTCGGCACTGTCGGCGATCGACCTGCGCACGCTCTCGGAGGCGGCCAGGTCGCTGGGGGCCGGCTGGACCAAGACGATCGTGCAGGTGGTCGTCCCCAACATCTGGTCCGGCATCGTCTCGGCGGCCTTCATCGCGATCGCGGTCGTGATCGGGGAGTACACCATCGCCTCGCTCAGCGGCTTCGAGAACCTGCAGGTGGTGATCGTCCAGATCGGCAAGACCGACGGGGCCACCTCGGTGGCGGCCTCGCTGGCCGTTCTCCTCCTGGGGGTGGCGCTGCTGCTGCTGCTGTCCCTGTTCACCCGTGACCGCAAGCTCGGCGTCGAGGACGACGAGCCCGCGCTCCTCACCCCAGCCCCCACCACCGCCCACCGAGGAGCCGACGCATGACCACCACGACCCAGCACGCCCGCGGCACGGAGGCCGGCCTGGCGGTGGAGCTGACCGACCTGACCCGCGTCTACGGTTCCGTGCACGCCCTGGACGGGCTGACCCTGCACATCGAGCCGGGGGAGATGGTCGCCCTCCTCGGCCCCTCGGGGTGCGGCAAGACCACGGCGCTGCGCATTCTGGCGGGTCTCGACGAGGCGACGTCGGGCAGCGTCTCGGTCGGTGGCCGGGACCTGACCGGTGTCCCCGCCAACAAGCGCGACATGGGGATGGTCTTCCAGGCCTACAGCCTCTTCCCGCACCTCACCGTGCTCGACAACGTCGCCTTCGGGCTCAAGCTGCGCGGGGAGGGCGTCACCGAGCGGCGGTCCCGGGCCTCGGAGATGCTCGAGCTCGTCGGGCTGAGCCAGCACCGGGACAAGTACGCCAGCCAGCTCTCCGGCGGCCAGCAGCAACGTGTCGCCCTCGCCCGCGCCCTCGCCATCCGGCCGAGCGTGCTGCTGCTCGACGAGCCGCTCTCGGCCCTCGACGCCAAGGTCAGGGTGCAGCTGCGCGAGGAGATCCGTCGCGTGCAGCAGGAGGTCGGTACGACGACCCTGTTCGTCACCCACGACCAGGAGGAGGCGCTGGCCATCGCCGACCGGGTCGGGGTGATGGGCCAGGGCAAACTCCAGCAGCTGGCGGCGCCCATCGAGCTCTACACCCGGCCGGCCACTCCGTTCGTCGCGGAGTTCGTCGGCCTGAGCAACCGCCTGCCGGCCGAGGTCTCGCAGGACACAGCCGAGGTGCTCGGCTGCCGGGTGCCGGTGCTGTCGGGCTCGATCGCCTCCGGCCGGGGCGTGGCGATGGTCCGTCCCGAGTCGGTGCGCGTCACGCCCGGCCCCCAGGGCGGGGCCGCAGTCACCTCGGTGGAGTTCCTGGGGCCGTTCTCGCGGGTGCACGTCGCTGCCGGTGACGGCGCCGACGTGGTGGCACAGATGTCCAGTGCCGAGGCCAGGGAGCTGCGGGTCGGCGACCCCGTCAGCGTGACGGTGGAGCCCTCCGGCGTACTCGTCGTCGCGGCAGCGCCCGAGCGCTGAGGCTCACGGGGGAGCCGGCTCTTTTGACCGGGGTACGCGGCGCCGATAGCCTTGCCCCTGCGCCAGAAGTCTGCGTGAGTCTCAGACCTAGCAGTCTCTCGCTCGCTGTCGGTCCGGCGGAGCAGTCAGCTCTTCGGACAATCGTGAATTCGTGATGGTGAAACAGGCTTCCGTGCGTGCCCGCACGACTCCTCCATCCATCCAAGGAACTCCTGTCCACATGACGATCACCCCCACCATCTCCGACGCACCGCAGGTCGCGATCAACGACATCGGTTCGGAAGAGGACTTCCTCGCGGCCATCGACGCGACGATCAAGTACTTCAACGACGGAGACATCGTCGAAGGAACCATCGTCAAGGTCGACCGTGACGAGGTCCTGCTCGACATCGGCTACAAGACCGAAGGCGTCATCCCCTCGCGCGAGCTGTCCATCAAGCACGACGTCGACCCCAGTGAGGTCGTCGAGGTCGGTGACCTGGTCGAGGCGCTCGTCCTCCAGAAGGAGGACAAGGAGGGTCGGCTGATCCTGTCCAAGAAGCGCGCCCAGTACGAGCGCGCCTGGGGCACGATCGAGCAGGTCAAGGAGGAGGACGGCGTCGTCGAGGGCACCGTCATCGAGGTCGTCAAGGGCGGCCTGATCCTGGACATCGGCCTGCGCGGCTTCTTGCCCGCGTCGCTGGTGGAGATGCGTCGCGTGCGCGACCTGCAGCCCTACGTCGGCCAGAAGCTCGAGGCGAAGATCATCGAGCTCGACAAGAACCGCAACAACGTGGTCCTGTCCCGCCGCGCGTGGCTCGAGCAGACCCAGTCCGAGGTTCGTCACGGCTTCCTCACCCAGCTCCAGAAGGGCCAGATCCGCAAGGGTGTCGTGTCCTCGATCGTCAACTTCGGTGCCTTCGTGGACCTCGGTGGCGTCGACGGCCTGGTGCACGTCTCGGAGCTGTCCTGGAAGCACATCGACCACCCGAGCGAGGTCGTCACCGTCGGTGACGAGGTCACCGTGGAGGTCCTTGACGTCGACATGGAGCGCGAGCGCGTGTCGCTCTCGCTCAAGGCGACGCAGGAGGACCCCTGGCAGCACTTCGCCCGCACCCACCAGATCGGCCAGATCGTGCCGGGCAAGGTCACCAAGCTGGTGCCCTTCGGCTCCTTCGTCCGCGTCGAGGAGGGCATCGAGGGCCTGGTGCACATCTCCGAGCTCGCCGAGCGTCACGTCGAGATCCCCGAGCAGGTCGTCCAGGTCAACGACGACGTCATGGTCAAGATCATCGACATCGACCTCGAACGTCGCCGGATCTCGCTCTCGCTCAAGCAGGCCAACGAGACCGCCACGGCCGTCGAGGGCGAGGAGTTCGACCCGACGCTCTACGGCATGTCGGCGACCTACGACGAGCAGGGCAACTACATCTACCCCGACGGCTTCGACCCCGACACGGGTGAGTGGCTCGAGGGCTTCGACGACCAGCGCAAGGTCTGGGAGGACCAGTACGCCAAGGCGCACGCGCGCTGGGAGGCGCACCTCAAGCAGCAGGTCGAGGCCAAGCAGGCCGAGGTCGAGGCCGGCGAGGCGACCACCTACTCCAGCGGTGGCGACACCGTGGCGAGCGAGGACGGCGAGGTCGAAGGCGGTTCGCTCGCCTCCGACGAGGCGCTGCAGGCCCTGCGCGAGAAGCTGACCGGCGGGGGCGCCTGACCCGCAGCACGCTTGACGAGCTGAGCACCGGAGCCCGGTCCCCTCGTGGGGGCCGGGCTCCGGTGCGTCCGCGGCTCGGCGGACGGCCCGGCCCGGCTCGGCACCACGCCTGGCTGTTTCGACACGGCTGGCTGGTTTCGACACGGCTGCTGAGGGCGGTCGCCGCTCCGCATGTGCGAGGAGTGCGGTCGATCCGGCTCACCAGGTGCGCCCGATCGACCGCACTCCTGACCACTCGGCGAGGGGCGCGACATGAGCTTAAGGCGCGCAGGCGCAAGGATCTTCGCCTGGATCACGGGCCGCTGCGTGAGCAGGCCTGGGAGTGGTTGCGCGCGGACTGGTCTTCGGATCATCGCGGCGGCGCTGCCGATCGAGTTCCCCGATGATCCGATGATGCGCGTGAGCCACGAGACGATCTACCAGTCGCTGTTCGTGCAGACCAAGGGCGAGCTCAGACGCGACCTGGCTGCGCACCTGCGCAGCCAACGGACCAGGCGCAAGGCCCAAGGCGGTGGGGCGAAACGAGTGACCTTGGGGATCACCGAGAACATCCGGATCCCGGGCTGCAGCGCCAGTGCTGGCCGACGGGCGTCGACCTCCGCGACCTGACCCAGACCAAGTGCGATGAGCTCGCCCGGCGACTCAACACCCGACCCCGCAAGACCGTGGAGTGGAAGATTCCAGCCAAGGTCCTCAACCAGAGGCTCGTTGCAACAGCCGGTTGAACTCGACGCGACGACGCCTGAAGAAGTTGTCCACAGATGTCGAACACCCACTCGATTGTGTCGGTGGTCGATCCTAGAATGAGTCCATGGACACCACGCATGCACGGTCACCGCCTCGGGGTGCTCCCCGGCCGAGGTGGTCGTGCGTGTCCGCCGGGCCCGAGAGGCCGAGGCCCGGGCCGCGGCCGAGCAGCTCGCCCTGGCTCTGGTGTGGGCGCGGTTGCACCGTGCCCGGCCGAGGAGGTCCCGGCACACTGGGGCCAGCGCGACCTGCACGGTGAGAGCGTGTGCCCGTTGGCGGGGGTGGGGGCGCCGTGGGTGGCGGAGTTCGCTCCGGCCGAGCTCGGTGCCGCCCTCGGGATCGGGGTGGAGGCGGCCAAGCAGCTCCTCGGCGACGCCTTGGAGCTGGCCCACCGGCTGCCCCGGCTCTGGGCCCTGGTCCAGGGTTGGTGGTGCCGGCGTGGCGGGCCCGGATGATCGCGAGGGAGACCCGCGACCTGTCCCTGGAGGCGGCAGCGTTCGCGGACCGGCTGGTGGCCGCGACCCCGGACCGGATCGGGCAGGTCCAGGCCGCGCGGCTGGTCCAGGAGGCGCGGCTCTACTTCGACCCCGACCGCGCGATCGCCGATGAGGACGAGGCGTTGGCCCGGCGCGGGGTCTGGTCACGGCCCGGAGCCAGTGGCGCGGCGACCACCGAGATGTGGATGACCCTGGACACCCCTGATGCGGAGCTCTTCGACCAGAGCCTGTCCCGGGTCGCAGCCGACCTGCGCGACCTCGGCGACCCCGAGAGTCTCGATGTGCGCCGGGCGCGGGCGGTCGGGGTGCTGGCCGACCCGCAGTACGCCCTGGACCTGATGTCGGGGCGCGAAGGCGCAGCACCGTCGATGCGGGGCGGAGACAGCGGCCGGGGGGTGGCGAACCTGTTCGTGCACCTCACCCCGGCCGACCTCGAAGCCGACCTCGCTCAGGACGGCACCGACGCGGGGACGGGCGCGGTCTCCATCGAGCGGCTCGGTGCCGCCACCACCCGGTTGCTCACCGACTGGCTGGGACGCCTGGCCGGCACCGGCGGCAAGGTCGTGATCCGCCCGGTCCTCGACCTGGCCGCGAACACAGCGGTCGACCAGCACGACCCGCCCCCGGCCATGCGCGAGCAGGTTCTCCTCCGCGACGCGCACTGTGTCTTTCCCGGCTGCTCGCGGGAATCCCGGGCCTGCGATCTGGACCACCTCACGCCCTACGTGCCGATCGACGAGGGCGGGCCCCCGGGCCAGACGCATCCGGGGAATCTGGCGCCGTTGTGCCGGACCCATCACCGGGTCAAGACCCACACCGCCTGGGACTACACCCGCCTTGAGGACGGCGGCTATGCGTGGACCTCACCGAACGGGCAGCACTACGAGGTCACGCCCAGCGACCGCCGCCCACCCACGCGACCCCGCCCGGCACGACCGGCAGAGTGGACAGCTCCGGCGCAGTTGGCGCAGCTCGTGATCCCACGCCAGCGCCGACGAACCTGACCGCCCCAGCACCCCGACCCCAGCCCGGTCGGGGCCACCAGCACGCCCTGCCCCAGTGGTTGCGTGTCGACCGGGCAGGCAAAGTGGGGCATAGCCACCACTCGATGACTCGGGCCCCGGCCGCGGCTGCACGTGTGTCTACCCTGTGCGGGTGCCCCGTGCCTGTGCTGCGCTGCTGAGTGTCGTCCTGCTCCTGAACCTGCCACTGCTGACCTCGCCCGCCGCGGCGACGACCGCAACGGCCACCATCGCACCGGCCATGCCGGCCGCGGCGGCCATGCCGGCCATGCCAGCCATGCCGGCCGCGGCGGCTGCGAGCACCGTGACGCACGACATCTCGGTGAGCGGCACCGAGGTGGGGATGTATCCCGCGTTCGCGCCGGACATCGAGCGCTACGGCGTGACCACGACAGCGGCGACGGGCGGCGCTGTCACGGTGGCGGCCACCACCAGCGATCCCGGGGGGACGGTCCTGGTCAACGGGCGCCCGGCCTCCGGCCCCAGCACGATGGTCAGCGGCCTGAGCGGTGGTGACGAGATCTCGGTGATCTTCCACGACGCCGGGGGCACCGAGGTGCACTCGCTGATCTACCTGCCTGCGAGGTTCCCGGAGATGACCGAGGTCGTGCCCGCGGCGCCCGGGACCAGTCCTGGTGACCTGCTGGTCACCCTGAACCGCTACTCCGGAGGCGACAGCCCGAACTTCGAGGCGGCCCTGGACACGCACGGTGTGCCGACGCACGTGCGCTCGAACCCCGCAGGCAGTCCCGCCGGGGACCTGAAGGCGGTGGCGACACCGGGTCACTTCTCGGTCTGGCGCGGGCCCGCGCCCGAAGGGCGGACCGGTGGCGAGGTGGTCGAGCTCGACGCCGCGTTCGCCGAGGTACGCCGCCTGAGCACCGTCGGGCTCGTCGACACCGACGTGCACGACTCGGTGCTGCGCCCCGACGGCAGCCGGATCCTGCTGGCCTACGAGCCCGACTCCGCCACCGGACTCATCGACGCGGTGATCCAGGAGGTCGATGCCGGGGGAGACGTCGTCTACACCTGGGACAGCGGCGACCACCTCGATCCCGCGAGCGAGACGACCAACAACCCCGGCGACCCGGAGTACGCCCACATCAACTCCATCGAGGTGATGCCGGACGGCGACATCCTGGCGTCCTTCCGCCACCTCAGCTCGGTGCTCAAGATCGCGTGGTCCGCCCACGACGGGTTCGACCGAGGCGATGTCGTGTGGCGGCTCGGCGGCCGTGCCAGCGACTTCGTCTTCCCCAACGACCCCGACTGGGGCCCGTGCGCCAACCACACCGCCACCCCGCTGGCGAACGGGCACATCCTGATCTTCGACAACGGCTCCGCCGCGGTCGGCACCGACCCCGCCCGGTGCGTCGATGCCACCGGCCAGCAGGTGAGCCGGCCGTCCACCCGGATCACCGAGTACGCGCTCGATCCCGATCTCGGCATTGCGACGCTGACGTGGAGCTTCCAGCCGCCGCAGCGGTTCGCCTACTTCGCCGGGTCCGCCCGCCGGCTCGACAACGGCAACACCCTGGTCGGCTGGGGCTCGGAGCGCCGGGCGCTCGCCTCGGAGGTGGACTCCGGCGGCCAAGTGCTGTGGGAGCTGAGCACCGGCGACAGCTACCTCTCCTACCGGGCCGCCAAGGCCAACGTTCCCGACGTGACCGATCCGGTGGTGGACGTGGTCGTGCCCGCCGAGGGGGCGTCGTACGCCGTAGGCCAAAGCGTGCTCTCCGACTTCGGCTGCACCGACCGTGGCGGCTCGAGCCTGCAGTCGTGCACCGGCCCTCGCGGGGCGCTCGACACCGCGGCGCCCGGCCCGCACACCTTCACCGTGACGGGCACCGACGGCGACGGCAACGCCACCACGCAGACGCGGCACTACGACGTGGCGGCGCCCACGCCCACCTCGCGCCCGGACCTGAGCATCCGCACGCCCGGCGGTCGCTGGGCCGGCGCCGACATCCACGGCGGGACCGCGCGCCAGCAGGTCTCCCAGGCCCTTCCCCGCCGGAATGCGCGGCGTACGGCGTGGGTGCGGGTGCAGAACGAGGGCAACCGCATCGACCGCGTCACGGTGCGTGGGTCCGCGGGGAACCGCAGGTTCCGGGTCCGCTACTACCTCGGTCGCCTCAACGTGACGAGCCGCGTGGTCGCCGGCAGCTACCGCCGCGGGCTGCGCCCGGGAGCCCACGTGGACCTCAAGGTCGTGGTCAGCCGGCTGAAGCGGGCCCGGGTCGGCAACCGCTACCGCGTCGTGGTGCGCGGCTTCTCGGCCCTGGACGGCAGGCGCACCGACCGGGTCGCTGAGAACCTCCGGGCGACCAGGCGCTGACCCGGTCTCGCGGCCGCGCCAGGTTCAGAGGATCCCGGCCGCGCGGGCGGGGGCGGCGTACGCCTGCGCCAGCGTGGCCACGGTCTCGTGGGCGTTGAGGCCGCTCGGGTTCGGCACCACCCAGAGCTCGGCACCCTCGAACGGCTCCTCCTGGCGCCCGAGCACGGCCCGGGGCCGGCCGAAGGCCTGGCGGTACGCCGTGACGCCCGCGACCGCGACCACCGGGGGCTGCCGGGACCGCACCAGCTCGCGCAGGCGCTGACCGCCCTCGCGCAGCTCGGCCGCGGTGAGCTCGGAGGCCTTGGCGGTGGCACGCGGTGCGAGGTTGGTGATGCCCAGCCCGCGTGCCCGGAACCGCGACCGGTCGGCCTCGCTCATCCCAGCCGAGGGGTCGACCGCGTGCTCGAGGATGCCGGCGCGCAGCAGAGCCGGGTAGAACCGGTTGCCCGGGTGGGCGAAGTGCGTCTGCACCGCCGCGGTCCACAGCCCCGGGTTGATGCCGACGAAGAGCAGCCGCAGCGGGTCGGATCCGATGGGGAGCAGGTCGGGCACCTCGACGTCGCGGAAGGACTCCAGCTCGGCCCGGCTGAACCCCATCAGCCCGCGACCAGGCCGGGCAGGTCCAGGCGGCGGACCTTGCCCGTGGGGGTCCGGGGGAGTACGTCGAGCCGGTGGTACTCCTTGGGCCGCTTGGCCGGGGACAGGTGCTCGCGAGCGTGCGCCCGCAGCGCCTCCTCGGCCACCGGACCGACCACGGCCGCGCACACCCGCTGCCCCCACTCCGGGTCCTCGCTGGCGAAGACGGCGATGTCCTCGACGCCGGCGACCTCGCCCAGGACCTGCTCGACCTCGGCGGGGTAGACGTTGACGCCGCCGCTGATGATCAGGTCCTCGCGGCGCCCGTCGAGCCACACATAGCCGTCCTCGTCGATCCGGCCGAGGTCCCCCACGCTGAACGCCGGCCCGTCGGGGGTCTCGCGCCACGCGGCCGCGGTCTTCTCGGGGTCGGCGAGGTAGCTGAACCGCGCATGCGGGGGTACGACGCACCACAGGTGGCCCTCGCCGTCCACGCTCATCGTGCGGCCGGGGCGGGCCCGGCCCAGCGTCCCGGGGCGCTGGAGCCACTCCTCGCTGCGGCAGGCGGTGAACTGGCCCTCGGTGGAGCCGTAGAACTCCCACGTCGAGCGGGCCGGGAACGCCTCGACCAGCCGGCGTTTGACCCACTCCGGGCACGGAGCACCCGCGTGCGCCACCAGTCGGAACGAGCCCAGGTCTGGGCAGCCGTGCTCGTCCCAGTGGGCGAAGAGCCGCTGGAGGTGGGCGGGGACGCAGAACATCGTCGTGGGCCGATGCTCGGAGATCGCGGTCGTCACCACGGCCGGGTCGAAGGCGCCGGGCACGACCACCTGCCCGCCCGCGAGCAGGGTGCCGGTGGCGAACCGCAGCGGTGCGGAGTGATGCATCGGGCTGAGCACGAGGTTGATGTCGTCGGCGCAGAAGCCCCACAGCTCGCGCTCCTCGGCCACCAGTGCCGTGGCCCCGGCCGGGTCCAGCAGGCCCGAGAACACCCCCTTCGGCCGGCCGGTGGTGCCGCTGGTGAGGTGGATCGGGCGACCGAGTGGGGGACCCGTCACCTCCTCCGGCACGGCGGCGAGCAGGTCCTGGAGCTGTTCGTCGGAGGTGATGACCAGGTGCGGGTCGAGGTCGCCGAGCAGCGCCGCACGCTCGCTGGCGGTGAGCTTGGGGTCCATCGGGACCGGGAAGATCCCCCGCCGCAGCAGCGCGACCACCAGCTCGGCGTACGCCACGGAACCGGGGACCAGCAGGACGACCCGGGAGCCGGGGGCGAGGTCGCGCGGATCCACGACCCGATCCTGCCAGCCAAGTGGGGGACACGACGGGGCTGGGTGGTCCACAATCGCGCCATGATCCGCTTCGAGCTGTTCTTCGCAGTGCTCGCGTTCGCGCTCGGCGTCTACTGCCTGATCGATGTGATCGGCCGCGGCAGCGGCGAGATCCGCAACCTGCCCAAGGTCGGCTGGATCGTGCTGATCCTGCTCTTCCCCCTGGTCGGCTCGATCGCATGGCTGGTGGCCGGACGCCCGCGAGGGGAGGGCGGTCGGTCGCGGCACGAGCGACCGGTGCCGCAGTTCCCGGAGTACGACCGGCCCGGGCGGGCCGCCGCGACCAGCCCCGAGGACGACGAGGAGTTCCTGCGCACCGTCCGCGAGCGCGCCGAGGAGCAGCGCCGCGCCTACCGGGAGGCCCAGCTCGCGGCCGAGAAGGAGCGGCTGGAGAAGGAACGGGAGCGACGCGAGCGCAAGCGCGGCGAGGAGCCCGAGGGCAGCGGGGCCTGAGCGGGACTGGGATGATCCGGCCATGACGCGCGTGGGACTGACCGGTGGGGTGGCTTCGGGCAAGAGCACGGTGGCGGCGATGCTCGCCGAGCTCGGGGCCGTGGTGATCGACGCCGATGTGCTGGCCCGCGAGGTCGTCGCCAGGGGTACGCCGGGCCTGGCGGCCGTGGTCGCCGAGTTCGGGGAGCAGCTGCTGGGCCCCGACGGTGAGCTGGACCGCCTTGCGATGGGAAGGCTGGTCTTCGGCGACGAGGGGGCTCGCCGCCGGCTCGAGGCGATCGTGCACCCGCTGGTCTTCGAGCGGATCGTGGACCTGGAGGAGCAGGCGCCGTCGGACGCGCTCGTGGTCCACGACATCCCGCTGCTGGCCGAGAGCGGTCGCGCGGACACCTTCGACGCGGTGATCGTCGTCGACGCCCCCGAGGAGCTGCAGGTCGAGCGGATGACGGCCGAGCGTGGCTGGACGCACGAGGAGGCGCGGTCGCGGATCGCCGCCCAGGCGAGCCGGGACGAGCGGCGCGCGATCGCGACCCACGTCATCGAGAACACCGGGACGCGCGAAGACCTCCGCAACCGGGTTGCGGAGGTCTTCGCTGCGGTGAGCGCGCCGGTCGTCTAGGCCGCCAGGTCCGGGTCGGCCAGGCGTCGGAGCTTGTTGATCGCCTCGCGCTCGAGCTGGCGCACTCGCTCGGCGGAGATGCCGTGCCTGGTGCCGATGTCGGCGAGCTTGTGCTGGCGGCCGTCGACCAGGCCGTAGCGGGAGCGCACGATGTCGGCCGAGCGCTCGTCGAGCAGGTCGACCAGCGTGTTGAGCCGGTCGCGGGACTCGGTGTCGAGCACGTTCAGGTCGGGGCCCGGCGAGCTCTCCTGGGCGATCAGGTCGCCCAGCGAGGTGTCGCCGTTCTCGTCGAGCGGGCTGTCCAGGCTGACGTGGTCGCGTCCCCACGACATCAGGTCGAGCACCCGCTCGATGTCCATGTCGAGCTCGGCGGCGATCTCCTCGGGGTCGGGCTCGCGGCCCAGCTGGCGCTCCAGCGTGCGCCGGGCGGAGCCGACCTGGTTGAGCTCCTCGACGACGTGCACCGGCAGGCGCACCACCCGGGCCTGCTGGGCGATGCCGCGGGTGATCGCCTGGCGCACCCACCAGGTGGCGTAGGTGGAGAACTTGTAGCCCTTGGCGTAGTCGAACTTCTCCACGGCGCGGATCAGGCCGGTGTTGCCCTCCTGGATCAGGTCGAGCATCGGCATCTGGCTGCGGCCGTACTTGCGGGCGATCGAGACCACGAGGCGCAGGTTGGCGTTGATGAAGCGCTGCATCGCGCGCTCGCCCTCCTCCACGATCCAGCGCAGCTCGTCCTCGGTCGCGAACTTGGGGGCGCCGCCCTTGCGGCGGCCCACGCGGCCCTCCTCGAGCAGCTTGGCGGCCATCAGGCCCGCCTCGATGGTCTTGGAGAGCTCGACCTCGGTCTCGGCGTCCAGCAGTGGAGTGCGCGCGATCTCGTCGAGGTAGAGCCCGACGCTGTCGCGGCCCTCGATCTCACGTTCTGTGCGGGTGGCGGTCATGGCTGCACTCCCTCCTACAGGTGGACCGGCTCTAGCGGTCCTGCTGGTCCAACGCCCGGGGGGACCGGGAGATTCCCCCGGGTGTCGGTCGGCGCCACGTCGTGGTGCGTCAGTTGTTGTACGAAGCGGGTACCCCCGTTGGTTGCCTCCGACGCCACTTCTCAGCCACTTCTCAGACGGGCCGGATCTCACGGGCACACTGGTCTCGTGCAGATCGATCTCAACGCCGACCTCGGTGAGGGCGTGACCGACGACGAGGGGCTGCTGGGCGTGGTCACCAGCGCCAACCTGGCCTGTGGCTTCCACGCCGGCGACGAGGCGACGATGCGCCGGGTCTGCGACCAGGCCGCCGAGCGCGGGGTGGTGGTGGGTGCCCAGGTCTCCTACGCCGACCGCGAGGGCTTCGGCCGGCGGCACCTGGACGTGGCCGCCGACGTGCTGGCCGGCTGGGTCTTCGAGCAGGTGGGGCTGCTGGGCGAGATCGCGGAGGCCGCGGGCATCGAGGTGGCCTACGTCAAGCCGCACGGAGCTCTCTACAACCGCGTGGTCGACGACGAGGAGCAGGCCGCGGCCGTGCTCCGGGGCAGTGCCGGACTGCCGGTCCTGGGGCTGCCCGTCTCGGCGATCCTGCGGCTCGCGGGGGAGCAGGGCCGCCGTACCGTCACCGAGGGCTTCCCCGACCGCGGCTACACCGAGGAGGGCCGACTGCTGCCGCGCGACCGGCCCGGTGCGCTGGTCCAGGGGGCGGCCGCGATCGCCGAGAACGCGGTCCGGATGGCGACGGCGGGGGAGGTCCTCTCCCTGTGCGTGCACGGCGACTCGGCCGGTGCCGTCGAGGCGGCCACGGCCGTCCGCGCGGCACTCGAGGCCGAGGGGTACGCCGTACGCCCCTGGTGAGGGTGGGGGACGAAAGGGACCGTTGGCCCCTTGTCCGGGGGCCCTGGATCGCGTAAGAATCACAGCACCGCAGCCCGTCAGGGCCGTGGAGTGGGGCCCGCGGAGCTCATACCTCCGCTGGGCCCCACGTCCATCTCCGGCACCGCCGACCCGTGACCGGCACCCGCCTGAGCGGTTTGGCAGGATCACCCCATGAGGGCTCGGCTGCTCGGTGAGGACGCGCTGCTGCTGGAGTGCGCGGACGCCGAGGAGGTCCGGGCGGCGTACGCCGAGGCACTGGACCGGCGCGCGCGAGGCGACCTGGACTGCGTCGACGTCGTTCCCGGGGCCGCGACCGTGCTCCTCGACGGGGTGCGTGAGCGTGACCTCGTCCGCGAGGCACTGTCGGGGTGGAGCCTGGAACCGCCGGCGGCCGACGAGGCCGAGGTGGTCGAGCTCTCGGTCCGCTACGACGGTCCCGACCTCGAGACGGTCGCCCGGCACTGGGGGGTGAGCGTGGAGGAGGCGGTGCAGCGGCACCGGGCGCTGGACCACGTGGTGGCCTTCTGCGGCTTCGCCCCCGGCTTCGCCTACGTCGCCGGCCTCCCGGAGGAGCTCGCCGTGCCCCGGCTGGAGGAGCCGCGCTCGACGGTGCCGGCCGGGTCCGTCGGGCTGGCGGGCACCTTCACCGGGATCTACCCCCGGTCCAGCCCCGGAGGCTGGCAGCTGATCGGGCGCACCGACGCCCGGCTGTGGGACCTGCGCCGCCGGCAGCCGGCCCTGCTGGTGCCCGGCACCCGGATCAGGTTCGTCGATGCCTGAGCGCTCCCTGGAGGTGCTGCGCGCGGGCCCGCAGGTCAGCGTGCAGGATCTCGGTCGGCCCGGGCTGGCCCACCTCGGCGTCCCGCGCAGCGGGGCCCTCGACCTGCCCGCCCACCGGCTCGCCAACCGGCTGGTCGGCAACGAGGAGTCGGCCGCGACCCTGGAGTGCCTCGACGGCCGGATCCTGGTCCGCGCCGGCGCCGCGGTCACCGTGGCGGTGACCGGCGCGCGCACCTCGGTGCGGGTCGGAGGGCGGGCGCAGCCGTGGGGACAGGCTGTCGCGGTGCCGGCGGGCGTGGAGGTCGAGCTCGGTCCTGCCGAGGACGGCCTGCGCGCCTACCTGGCGGTGTCCGGCGGGATCGTGGTGCACGAGGTGCTCGGCTCGCGGTCCAGCGACCAGCTCTCCGGTCTGGGACCCGACCCGGTCCTCGACGCGACGGTGCTGCCGCTCGGGCAGGCGCAGGGGGACCCGGTTCCGGTGGAGGCAGCCTGGCCGTCGCGGCGCAGGCAGCGGCTGCGGCTGCGGCTCGGGCCACGCGAGGACTGGTTCGACCGCGACTCGGTGGCGGCGCTCGCCGGGTCGACGTACGTCGTGGGGAGTGCCTCGAACCGGATCGGCCTGCGCCTGGAGGGCCCGACGCTGCGCCGGACCCGGACCGGCGAGCTCGACAGCGAGGGGATGGTCCTGGGAGCGGTGCAGGTGCCACCCAGCGGGCAGCCGGTCGTGTTCCTCGCCGACCACCCGACGACCGGCGGCTACCCGGTCGTGGGCGTGGTGCTCCCCGCGGACCTCGCCACCTGTGCCCAGCTGCGGCCGGGGGAGGAGATCGGCTTCGAGATCCTGGCCTGACCCCGGCCGATCACGCGGGCTCGGGTTGCCACGGTGAGAGGTCGGGGTCGGCGATGCCGAAGCTGAGGACGCGCCCCGGCCCGGTCTCGGCGGTCTCGAAGCGGACGGTGACCACACCGCGGCCCGAGCCCCAGACCCAGCCGCGGCCGTGCTCCGCGTGCACGACGTCCATGCCCGGTGCCCAGCCGCGGTGGCGTGCGGCCGCAGCGACCGCGGCCTCGGCGGAGGCGTCGTCGGGATCGGGCTCGGGGTCCTCGTCGTCGGCGAAGAGGTCCTCCTGGATCCAGTCCGCGAGCGCGGAGACCCCCACCCCCAGCAGGCGCACACCGCCGGAGGTGTCGAGCTCGGTGAGCAGGCTGCGCGCCACCCGGGCGATCTGACGGCCGTCGTCGGAGGGCTCCGACAGCGTCGCGGAGCGGCTCAGCGTGGAGAAGTCGTGCAGGCGCACCTTGATCGAGACCGTGCGCCCCGACAACCGGGCCTTGCGCAGCCGCTCGGTGACCTTGGCCGACTGTCGGTCGAGCAGGGCGAGCAACAGCCGCTGGTCGACGTGGTCGGTGTCGTAGGTGTCCTCGACGCTGATCGACTTGGTCTCCCGCTCCGGGTGCACCGAGCGGTCGTCGCGGGCCCGGGCCAGGGCGTAGAGGCTGCTGCCGTGCGCCCGGCCGAGCAGTCGCACGAGCTCGGCCTCGGTGAGCCCCTCGAGGTCCTCCACCGTGTGTACGCCGACCCGGCGCAGCCGCTCGGCGGTGGCCGGGCCCACCCCTGGGATCACCGTCACCTGCATCGGCCGCAGCAGGTCCTGCTCCATGCCGGGTGCCACCACGACCAGGCCGTCGGGCTTGTCGAGGTCGCTGCCGATCTTGGCGAGCAGCTTGGAGGTGCCGATCCCCACCGACCCGGTCAACCCCCCGGTGACCTCGTGCACGCGTCGCTTGAGGTCGCGGCCCAGGGCGCTCACCGTGGACACGGAGCGGTCGGGCAGGTCCGCGGCCTCGAGGTCGACGAAGGCCTCGTCCAGCGACAGCGGCTCCACCAGCGGGCTGATCGAGCGCAACAGCTCCATCACCGAGAGGCTGGCCTCGCGGTAGGCGTGGAAGCGGCCCGAGAGGAACGCCGCGTTCGGGCACCGGCGCCGCGCCTCAGCCGTCGACATCGCCGAGTGCACCCCGAACGCACGGGCCTCATACGACGCCGTGGCCACCACCCCGCGGCCGCCGGTGCCGCCGACCACGACCGGCTTGCCGCGCAGCGAGGGCTTGTCGCGCTGCTCCACCGAGGCGAAGAACGCGTCGAGATCCACGTGGAGGATCGTCGGCTCGGAGCGCACCCTTTGATCCTGACAGCACTCCTCGCCTGGTTGCCCGCTGGGCCAGCCGGCGTCCACAGCCGGTGTCACGGGGCCGCGAGCACACAGGCCACGCGGGCGGAGGCTCCTGCCGTCCTCGGCCGGTCGCAGGGTTGGGCCCATGACGACACCGAACCCTGCCGACCGGCCTGCCCCCTCCCCGAGTGCCCCCGAGTCCACGACGTTGGTGGCACGTTGCCCGGGCGACCTCGTCGCGATGGTGCCCCTCGCGCTGGGGTTCCACCCGAGCGACTCGGTCGTGCTGATCACCTTCGGCGATCGAGGCGGCGGCTTCCATGCGCGGGTCGACCTGCCGGTGAGCCGCAGCGAGCAGGACGAGGTCGCCGAGCTGCTGGTGGCGGCCGCGGTGTCCAACCGGGTGCGCCGGGCGGCGGTGCTGGTCTACACCGACGACGTGGCTGCGGCGGAGGCCCAGGGCACGGTCGTGCTGGCCCGGCTGCTGGAGGAGGGCGTCGAGGTGATCGACGTCCTGCGGGTCGAGGACGAACGGTTCTTCCCGGTGCCCGAGGATGACGATCCCGGCACGGCCTACGACCTGGCCAGCCATCGGTTCACCGCCGAGCACGTCTTCACCGGCGGCGTCGTCGCGCGCGACCGCAGCGCCGTGGCCGACTCCCTGGTCGGCACCGACGAGGACGACGCCACCGCGGTCGCCCTGGCGGCCACGAGGTACGCCGACCTCGCCATGGTCACCGGCGGGCGCCCGGTGCAGGGGACCGGACGCGACCCCGGGTTCTGGCGCGACGAGGCGAGGTGGCTGCAGCGCTGCATCCGCGAGCATGTCGCCCACGGCAGCATCCCCGCTCCGGCCGAGGCGGGCCGGCTGCTGGTGCTGGCCTCGGTCGTGGCGACCCGCGACGTGGCCTGGTCGGAGATCACCCGGCCCGGTGCCGCCGGCCACGTGGACCTGTGGCGCGGCCTGGTCCGGCGCGCCCCACGCGACCTGCTGCCGGGCGCGGCCTCCCTGCTGGCCTTCGCCGCCTGGCAGCACGGCAACGGCGCCCTCGCCTGGTGTGCCCTTGATCGCTGCCTGGAGGTCGATCCGGACTACTCGATGGCGCACTGCATCGCCGAGACCCTGACCCGCGCGGTGCCGCCTGGCACCTGGGTGCCGATCAGCGAGGAGGAGCTGCCGGTCCTCCGCGACTCCGGTGCTGCGCGACGAGCCCGCGACCGCGCCTCCTGAGAAGTCTCGTGGGCCCGGCGCGCGCGGGTCTAGGGTTCTGCTCATGGGAGAAGAGGTCGATCTGCAGGAGTTCAGCCGGGCTGACCGCACCCGGCACCGCGAGAAGGTCCGCCGCTGCCTCGACGTCTTCGCCCGGATGCTGCGCGAGTCCCGGTTCGACATCGAGAATCCGATGACCGGGATGGAGATCGAGTTCAACCTGGTCGACGACGACGGACACCCGGCGCTGAAGGGGATGGAGGTCCTCGAGGCGATCGCGGACCCGGCCTTCCAGACCGAGCTGGCCCAGTTCAACCTGGAGATCAACGTCCCGCCCCGGCGCCTGGGTGCGCGGGGGGTCAGCGGCTTCGAGGACGACCTGCGCTCGAGCCTGAACCAGGCGGAGACCAGGTCCAACGAGGTCGACGCGCACATGGTGATGATCGGCATCCTGCCGACCCTGGAGGACGGCCACCTCGGCCCCGCCCAGATCAGCCCCAACCCGCGCTACAAGCTGCTCAGCGACCAGATCCTGGCGGCCCGCGGGGAGGATCTGGTGATCGACATCCAGGGCGCCGAACGGCTGCGGACCACCTCGGAGTCGATCATGCCCGAGGCCGCCTGCACGAGCACGCAGCTGCACACCCAGGTCAGCCCGGACAACTTCGCGGCGTACTGGAACGCCTCCCAGGCGATCAGCGGGATCCAGCTCGCCGTCGGCGCCAACTCGCCCTACCTGCTCGGCAGGCAGCTGTGGCACGAGACCCGGATCCCGCTGTTCGAGCAGGCGACCGAGACACGCAGCGAGGAGCTCAAGGAGCAGGGCGTGCGTCCGCGGGTCTGGTTCGGCGAACGCTGGATCACCTCGATCTTCGACCTCTTCGAGGAGAACGTCCGCTACTTCCCGGCGCTGCTGCCGATCACCGACGACGAGGACCCCCTCGAGGTGCTCCAGGACGGTGGCACCCCGGCGCTCTCGGAGCTCAAGCTGCACAACGGCACCATCTACCGCTGGAACCGACCGGTCTACGACGTGGTCGACGGGGTGCCGCACCTGCGGGTGGAGAACCGCGTCCTGGCAGCAGGACCGAGCGTGATCGACACGATGGCCAACGCCGCCTTCTACTTCGGGCTGGTGCGCACCCTGGCCGAGGACGACCGTCCGCTGTGGTCCCAGATGTCGTTCTCGGCCGCGGAGGAGAACTTCCACGTCGCGGCGCAGCACGGCATCGACGCCCGCGTCTACTGGCCCGGTGTCGGCGAGGTCGACGCCACCGAGCTCGTGCTCCGGCGGCTGCTGCCGATGGCCGACGCCGGGCTGCAGCAGTGGGGCGTGGAGGCCGACGAGCGCGACCGGCTGCTCTCGATCATCGAGCAGCGCTGCGTGCTGCGCCGCAACGGCGCCTCGTGGTTCATCGAGCGGGTGCAGGCGCGCGAGGCCGAGGGCAGCGACCGCGCCGAGGCGCTGCGCACCACCTTGCTGACCTACCGCGAGCTGATGCACGCCAACGAGCCGGTGCACACCTGGCCGGTGTGAGGGGCGCGGTGGCTAGCGTGCCCGCAACCGCCTCCAGACCCGCTGCTCGCCGCTGACCAGGTCGAGCCAGCCCCGGCGGCTGACCACGTAGAAGTGGGGGAGCGGCAGCCCGTGGCAGGCGAAGCCGGCCCGGGCCGCCGCCAGCCAGACGGCGTCGGCGTCAGTGCGGTGCAACTCGCCGGCGCGGGTCAGCCAGGCGCACGCCGCATGGGTGTCGGTGAGCCCGTCGAGGGCGCGCACCACCAGGTCGGTGCGCAGCCCGTGGTCGTGCTCGGGCCTGTGCACCATCGAGACGTGCTCGCCGCCAGGCTTGCCGACGTGCACGGTGGTGGCGAGGGCGCGGTCCCGCCCGGCACGGGCCGCGAAGGCGCGGAGCTCGACCGCGATCGCGGTCGACTGCGGGCAGGAGGTCATGGCCCCAGCCTGCCTCGCCGAACCGACGACCGTGGTCTGCGATCCACAGGCGGTGACGGCGGGCGTCGCCCGGCCCTTGGCATGATGGCCCGATGGCCATCCACATCACCGGCGACGAGCACGCCGACCAGGTGCTCACCGAGGATCCGTTCGCGCTGCTGCTCGGGATGCTGCTCGACCAGCAGTTCCCGATGGAGCGCGCCTTCGCCGGCCCGGCGAAGCTGCGCGACCGGTTCGGGAACCTCGACCCGGCGCAGATCGCCGCGGCCGAGCCCGAGCAGTTCGCCTCCCTGTGCGCCGAGCCGCCGGCGGTGCACCGGTTCCCGGGCTCGATGGCGGGCCGGATCCAGGCCGTCGCCCAGCAGGTGCTCGAGGAGTACGACGGGAACGCCGAGCGGATCTGGACCGAGGCATCGGACGGTGGCGACCTGCTGCGGCGGATGACCCGGCTGCCCGGCTTCGGCAAGCAGAAGGCCCAGATCTTCGTGGCGCTGCTGGCCAAGCAGCTCGGCGTACGCCCGCAGGGGTGGGAGGAGGCAGTCGGCGACTACGCCCTCGACGGCTTCCGGTCGGTGGCCGACGTCGTGGACACCGACTCGCTGGAGAAGGTGCGTGCCTTCAAGAAGGAGAAGAAGGCGGCCGCGCGCGGGTGAGCCCGAGATGACCGCCGGGCGACGCCCGTGCGGTTCGTGCTTGGGGGACGTGCCACAATATGCGAGCGGCTGTTGACAGGTACGGGTCTTGTCGCGCCCCCGAAGTTTCCTGAAAAGCTCCTGAACGGCAATCGAGAGGTAGTTCGTGTCCTCGAGTTCGACAAGCTCGACCGCCAAGAAGGCGGCGGCCAAGAAGACCGCAGCACCCACCTCCGCCGGCGCAGCCAAGACGACCCCCGCGAAGAAGGCGCCTGCCTCCAAGGCAGCCGCCCGCCCTGCGACCAAGGCTGCCGCCAAGAAGACCGCCGAGCAGATCCAGGCCGCGGTCGCCGTCATCGGTCCCGACGGGAAGCCGGTCCTCGCCGACGTCCCCGACGAGCAGTTCGAGAAGGACGTCAAGAACGACCCGACGATCAAGGAGGACGAGAAGAACGCCACCTTCATCGTCTCCTCGGCCGACGAGACCGACGAGCCCGAGCAGCAGGTCATGGTCGCCGGCGCCACCGCCGACCCGGTCAAGGACTACCTCAAGCAGATCGGCAAGGTTCCCCTCCTCAACGCGGAGATGGAGGTCGAGCTGGCCAAGCGCATCGAGGCTGGGCTGTTCTCCGAGGAGAAGCTCAACAAGGGCGGCAAGCTCACCCCCAAGGTGCAAGACGAGCTGGAGTGGATCCGCGAGGACGGCCGCCGCGCGAAGAACCACCTGCTCGAGGCCAACCTGCGCCTCGTGGTCTCGCTGGCCAAGCGCTACACCGGTCGCGGCATGCTCTTCCTCGACCTGATCCAGGAGGGCAACCTCGGCCTGATCCGTGCGGTCGAGAAGTTCGACTACACCAAGGGCTACAAGTTCTCCACCTACGCGACGTGGTGGATCCGGCAGGCGATCACCCGCGCGATGGCCGACCAGGCCCGCACCATCCGGATCCCGGTGCACATGGTCGAGGTGATCAACAAGCTCGCCCGCGTCCAGCGCCAGATGCTGCAGGACCTCGGCCGCGAGCCCACCCCCGAGGAGCTCGCCAAGGAGCTCGACATGACCCCGGAGAAGGTCATCGAGGTGCAGAAGTACGGCCGCGAGCCGATCTCCCTGCACACCCCGCTCGGTGAGGACGGCGACTCCGAGTTCGGCGACCTGATCGAGGACTCCGAGGCGATCGTCCCGGCCGACGCGGTCAGCTTCACCCTGCTGCAGGAGCAGCTGCACGCCGTCCTCGACACGCTCTCCGAGCGCGAGGCCGGCGTCGTCTCGATGCGCTTCGGGCTCACCGACGGCCAGCCCAAGACCCTCGACGAGATCGGCAAGGTCTACGGGGTCACGCGCGAGCGGATCCGCCAGATCGAGTCCAAGACGATG
>CAVZPT010000015.1:0-88190 GCA_963777195.1 uncultured Actinomycetota bacterium
AGTCCTGCACTCGACCGAGGTGTGGTCGGCAACTCCTGGCGTTGTCCACAACCTGGCCGGTCCCCGTTTTCAGACCGGCGGTTCCCGGGTAGGAACGGCTCATGTCGGTGGACGTCTCGGAGACCCCGTCGCCGGAGCTGATCGGTGACCTCGATGAGCAGGTGCGCGCCGTCGTACGCCGGGAGGGGGTCGATCCCCAGCACGACATCGCCCGGGTGCGCAGGATCGCCGAAGAGGTCGTCCGCGACCACGACGAGCGCAGCCTGACCGGCGTGGTGGCGCCGGTCCCGGGATCGGCGGCCGTGGTGACCGAGCTGGTGGCACGGGTCGCGGGCTTCGGTGCGCTGCAGTGCTTCCTCGACGACCCCGAGGTCGAGGAGGTGTGGATCAACGACCCGAGCCGGGTCTTCGTCGCGCGGAACGGCAAGCACGAGCTGACCACGGTGATCCTGAGCCGCAGCGAGGTCCAGGAGCTGGTCGAGCGGATGCTGAAGTCCAGCGGCCGCCGGATCGACCTCTCCCAGCCGTTCGTCGACGCGATGCTGCCTGAGGGTCACCGGCTGCACGTCGTGCTCGAGGGGATCAGCCGCGACTTCGCGGCTGTGAACATCCGCAAGTTCGTGCTCAAAGCCGCCCGGCTCAGCGACCTGGTCCGGCTCGGCTCGCTGCCGGCGTCGGCGGCGAGGTTCCTGGAGGCCGCGGTCCTCGCCGGCCAGAACATCGTCGTCGCCGGAGGCACCCAGGCCGGGAAGACCACCATGTTGAACTGCCTCGCCGCCGCGGTGCCCGGCGGCGACCGGATCATCAGCGCCGAGGAGGTCTTCGAGCTCCGGTTCTCCCATCCCGACTGGGTCGCGATGCAGACCCGGCAGGCGGGCCTCGAGGGCACCGGCGAGGTCACCCTGCGCGAGCTGGTCCGCGAGACGCTGCGGATGCGGCCCACCCGGATCATCGTCGGTGAGGTCCGCTCGGCGGAGTGCCTCGACCTGCTCCTGGCCCTGAACTCCGGCTTGCCGGGCATGGCCACCCTGCACGCCAACAGCGCGCGCGAGGCGCTGGTCAAGCTGTGCACGCTGCCGTTGCTGGCGGGGGAGAACATCTCCTCCCGGTTCGTGGTGCCCACGGTGGCGAGCTCGGTCGATCTCGTGGTGCACCTGGGCGTCGACGCCGGGGGAGTACGCCGGGTCAACGAGATCGTGGCCGTGCCGGGAAGGGTCGAGAACGACATCGTCGAGACCGAGACGATCTTCGTGCGCCGCGACGGCGACCTCGTCCGCGCCGGTGGGATGCCGACCCGGGTCGAGACCTTCGAGCGCGCCGGGATCGACGTGCGCCGACTGTTGCGCGAGGCCACCTGATGGGTGCGCTTCTCGGGCTGGTGGCAGGTCTCGGTCTCCTGATGGTGTGGTCGTCGTTCTGGGAGCCAGCCGCCCCGCGACGGCGCAACACCGCGCGACTGCGCCCGATGTTGCAGAGCGCCGGCCTCGGCGAGGTGCGTCCGGTCGGGTTCGTGGCGCTGTGTGCCGCCAGCGGTCTGGTCGCGGCCCTCCTGGTGCTGGTGGCCTCGCGGACCCCGCCGGTCGCGCTGGTCTTCGGGCTGATGGGCGGCTATCTGCCCGTGGCTGCGGTGAAGGGACGCGCCCGTCGGCGACAGCGCGAGTTCGCCGAGGTGTGGCCCGAGGCGGTCGACAACCTCGCCTCGGCCGTCCGCGCGGGGATGGCGCTTCCGGAGGCGCTCGCGGCCCTGGCGCAGCGCGGCCCCGAGCCGCTGCGGGAGTCGTTCGCCGCCTTCGCCCTGGACTACCAGGTCAGCGGCCGGTTCTCGGAGTCGCTCGACCGGCTCAAGGCCAGGCTCGCCGATCCCGTGGGCGACCGCGTGGTGGAGAGCCTGCGCGTGGCGCGGGAGGTCGGCGGCGGCGACCTCGGTCGGCTGCTGCGTGGTCTCTCGGGCTACCTGCGCGACGACGCGCGCACCCGCGCCGAGCTGCAGTCGCGTCAGGCCTGGACCGTGAACGGCGCCCGGCTCGCTGTCGCGGCACCCTGGCTGGTGCTGCTGATGCTGTGCTTCCAGCCCGAGGTGATCCAGCGCTACTCGACCCCGGCGGGTGTGGTCGTCCTGGCCGGCGGCGCGGCGATGTGTGTCCTGGCCTACCGGCTGATGGTGCGCATCGGCAGGCTGCCCACCGAGCGCCGGATCCTCGCATGAGCCTCACCGTGGGTGCGTTGCTCGGTGGCACGCTCGGCGTCGGGCTGCTGCTGGTCGCTGCGGGCGTGGTCGCGGCCCGGCGTACGCCGATCGAGCTGCGGGTGCTGCCCTACCTGCGTGACCTGCCCCAGCCGGAGAACCTCGCAACGGCACCGTCAAGCGCCGGCGCGCTCGCGGGTGTGCTCGGCCCCTGGCTGCGGGTCGGCGGACGCGGGGTCGAGCGTGTCCTGGGCGGTGCCCACTCGGTCAGACGCCGGCTGGTGCGCGCGGGCCTGGAGCCCGACGTGGGCCAGTTCCGCGTCGAGCAGGTCGTCTGGGGACTGACCGGGTTCGTGGTCTGCGCGATTCCGTCCGCGATGGTCAGCGCCGCCTCACCGGAGCGCGCCGTGCCATTGCTGATCTTCTGCCTGGTGGCCTTCGCGATGGGGGTGTTGCTGCGCGAGAACCGGCTCACGGCCCAGGTGGCCCGCAGGGAGCGCCTGATCCTCGAGGAGTTCCCGACCGTCGCCGAGCTGCTGGCGCTCGCGGTCGCGGCGGGGGAGAGCCCCGTGGCCGCCCTCGGCCGGGTCGTACGCCGCACCCGTGGCGAGCTGTCCGTGGAGCTGGGCCAGGTGCTCGCCCAGATCCGCACCGGGACTCCTCTCGCCCGCGCCTTCGACGAGCTGGCCGCCCGCTCGGGACTCGCCGTGGTGTCCCGGTTCGCCGAGGGGATCGCGATCGCGGTGGAGCGTGGCACCCCGCTGGCCGACGTCCTGCACGCCCAGGCCGGTGACGTCCGCGAGGCCGGACGGCGCGCGCTGATCGAGACCGGGGCCCGTCGCGAGGTGCTGATGATGGTTCCGGTCGTGTTCCTGGTGCTGCCGGTGGTGGTGGTGTTCGCGTTCTGGCCGGGCCTGGTCGGCCTGCGCCTGGTGGTCTCGTAGAAGGAGGAGGACGATGAGGAACCTGATGCGGCGTCGAGGCCGTGACGAACGCGGTGACGTGCCCGGCTGGGTGCTGATCACCGTGATGACAGCCGGACTCGTGGCCGGCCTGTGGGCCGTGGCCGGGTCCCAGCTGGGTGCGATGTTGCGTGAAGCGCTGGCCTCGGTCTCCGGCTGAGGCGCGGGGCCGCGACGAGTCCGGTGCCGCGGTCGTCGACTTCGTCCTGGTCAGTCTCGTGCTCGTGCCGCTCGTGCTCGGTCTGGTCCAGGTCGGGCTGGTGCTGCACGTGCGCAACACCCTCGCGGCCGCCGCGAGCGAGGGTGCCCGCTACGGCGCGACGATCGACCGGGGACCTGGTGACGCGGTCGCGCGGACCCGGGAGCAGGTCCGAGGCGCAGTCGCCGACCGGTTCGCCGACGACGTCTCCGCCTCGACCACGACGGTGGGCGGGGTGCCGACGGTGACGGTCACGGTGCGGGCCGTCGTACCCCCGCTCGGGCTGTGGGGACCCGGAGTCGGACTCTCCGTGACCGGTCACGGGGTGCAGGAGGCGGCACCGTGAGCAGGCGCGAGGAGTCCGGCAGCGCGGTGATCGAGTTCGTCTGGTTGGCGATCCTGCTGCTCGTGCCGTTGCTCTACATCGTGCTCGGCGCCTTCGAGACCCAGCGCACGGCCTACGCCGCCTCCGCCGCCGCGCGTTCCGCCGGCAGGGCCTTCGTCACCGCTCCGGACCAGTCCAGCGCCTACGTGCGCGCCCGTGCGGCGGCCAGGCTGGCGTTCACCGACCAGCGACTCGACTCCGCACCCGAGCTGCGGATCTCCTGCCGTCCCGATCCGCGCGACTGCCTGACCCCCGGCTCGGTGGTGGTCGCCCGGGTGCACTCCTCGGTCGCACTGCCGCTGATGCCGGCAGCGCTGGGATCCGACACCCCGAGCATCGGCGTCGACGCGGTGCACGAGGCGCCCTACGGCAGCTTCCGCGAGGCCCGGCCGTGAGTCCCCGACGCGACGAGACCGGATCGGTGACGCCGCTGATCATCGGCTTCGCCGTCGTCGTGGCGCTGCTGGTCGGTGCCGTGGTCGACGCGAGTGCGGCCTACCTGCGCCGGCAGTCGCTGAACTCCCTCGCCGACGCCGCCGCGCTGGCTGCGACCGACGGCGTGCAGGGCCAGGAGGTCTACACCCACGGTCTGGGCGAACGGGCCGTGATCGACCCGGCCGCGGCGCGCCGCTACGTCGCCGACTACTTCGCCACGAGCGGCACGGCGCGGCGCTATCGCGGCCTCGACTTCTCCGTCTCGACCACGCGGGACACCGTCGTGGTCCGGGTCTCCACCCCCCTCGACCTGCCCTTCCGGCTGCCGGGCGTGGGAAGCGGCGTGCCGGTCAGCGGTACGGCGGCCTCGGTGGTCGTGGTCAGCGACTGACGACGCGCCAGAGCACCGGTCCCGGCTCGGTGCAGCACGGGACCGGCACCCTGCTTGCGGCTAGGACACAGCCACGCAGACGGCGTAGACGGTCAGCAGTCCGGAGGAGAACAGGGTCGTACCGCGGGCCTGCGCCTGCCAGGAGTTGGGAGCTGCCGGGAAGGTGCTCACCGCGAACACGTCACCCTGAGTCCGGAGGCCCCCACCGGTGACGACCTTTCCGGCGGGGCAGGTGGCCTGAGCGGTCGCCGTCGACCCGCCGCCGACCGACACCGTGGCCTGGACGATCTGCTGGCCGGAGGCACCCGCGGGACCGCGCGGTCCTGGCTGTCCCTGTGGTCCGACGGGACCCGGCGAGCCGGTGTCCCCCTTGGGTCCGGGGTCGCCCTTGGGCCCGGGGTCGCCCTGCGCGCCCGGCTCGCCCTGGGGTCCGGGGTCGCCCTGCGCGCCCGGCTCGCCCTGGGGTCCGGGGTCGCCCTGCGCGCCCGGCTCACCCTGCGGTCCGGGGTCGCCCTGCGCGCCCGGCTCACCCTGGGGCCCGGGGTCGCCCTGCGCGCCCGGATCACCCTGGGGTCCGGGAGGACCCGCAGCCCCGGTGTCGCCCTTGGGGCCAGGCGCTCCGGAGTCACCCTTGACACCCTGCTTGTTCCACTGCAGGGCGGTCTCCTGCGACTTGCAGTTGCCGGGACTGTTGACGATGCGCAGGTTGCCGTTGGACTTGTGATAGCACCCGGTGATGACCGGGTCGGACGTGACCGCGTAGACCGCGGTGGCGCCGATGGCGAGTACGACGGCCGCACCGGCTGCGGCAAAGGACGTGCGTGTAGCAACTCTCTTCATGGTTCCCCCCGTGCTTTGGCGGGGTCGTCGTCTCGTTGTGGCGCCGAACCCGCAACTTGTTGCCACTCACGTTGCGCCTGGGTTCCGGACCTGTCCATCGCCAGGACCGGAACTGACTAGACCGCCACCGGCTCGACGGCGGCCGGCCCACCCCGGCCGGCCGCTCAGCGACGGACGTTGAACGCCGCCAGCCCGTTGGTCAACAAAGCACGCCTAGTCGGGGACGCGCACCGTCGTCCGGCTGAACTGGGTGTAGGTCGACTGCGTGCGCGACCAGACGTGGAACTCCTCGGCTCCTGACTGCACCGCACGCTCGACCAGCTCGTGGAAGGTGCCCTCGAGGTCCGCGGTGCTCAACGAGCCCTCCAGGAACATCCGCCAGCCGATCGAGCCGTCCTCGCAGCGGGTCAACCAGGCGCGGACGGGCTCGGCGACCAGCCGCACGACCTCGGCGACCTCGGCCGGGACATGCGGATCGAGATATTCGCGGTAGGCCTCTGCCACCGGGGCTCCCTCTGCTCAGTCGGCGCCCGGCCGTCGACCCCCCACTCAGGATACGTCCCGGCCGCGTAACCTGACTGCTTGTGGCCACCGACTTCGACAGCGAGATCAAGCAGCTCCAGGCGACGATGAAGACCATCGGGTCCGTCCTGGACCTCGAGGAGATGCGACGTGAGATCGCCGACCTCGGCGAGCAGGTCGCGGCCCCGGACCTCTGGGACGACCAGGCCAACGCCCAACGCGTCACCGGCCGGCTCTCGATCCTGCAGCACGACCTCGACCGCTACGAGGAGTATGAGTCTCGCCTCGAGGACCTCAGCCTGATGGTCGAGCTCGCCGCCGAGGAGGGCGACTCCGAGGCCGCGGCCGAGACCGAGGCGGAACTGCTGCGACTGCACAAGCAGATCGAGCAGCTCGAGGTCCGCACCCTGCTCTCCGGGGAGTACGACGCCCGCGAGGCGATCATCTCGATCCGCTCCGGCGCCGGTGGCGTCGACGCCGCGGACTTCGCCGAGATGCTGATGCGGATGTACACCCGGTGGGCCGAGCGCAACAACTACCCCGTCGAGGTCTACGACACCTCCTACGCCGAGGAGGCCGGCCTGAAGTCCGCGACCTTCGCGGTGCACGCGCCGTACGCCTACGGCACCCTCAGCGTCGAGGCCGGCACCCACCGCCTCGTCCGGATCAGCCCCTTCGACAACCAGGGTCGCCGCCAGACCAGCTTCGCCGCGGTCGAGGTGGTGCCGGTGCTGGAGCAGACCGACGAGATCGAGATCGCCGACGAGGACATCCGCGTCGACGTCTACCGCTCGGGTGGGCCCGGCGGCCAGTCGGTGAACACCACCGACTCCGCCGTACGCCTCACGCACCTGCCGACCGGCACCGTGGTGTCCTGCCAGAACGAGAAGAGCCAGCTGCAGAACAAGGCCAGCGCCATGGTCGTGCTCAAGGCCAAGCTGCTCGCGCTGAAGAAGGCCGAGGAGAAGGCGCACCTCGACGAGATGCGCGGAGACGTGCAGGCCAGCTGGGGCGACCAGATGCGCAACTACGTGCTGAACCCCTACCAGATGGTCAAGGACCTGCGCACCGAGCACGAGTCCGGCAACCCGCAGGCGGTGCTGGACGGCGAGATCGACGCGTTCCTCGAGGCCGGCATCCGCTGGCGCCGCGGGGCCGACGCCTCGGCCTGAACCGGCTAGCGGCCGACGGCCTTCGCCAGCTGGGCCTTGCTCATCGAGGAGCGGCCCTCGATGTTCTTCTTCTTCGCCTCCTCGTAGAGCTGCGCCTTGGTGCGCCCGCCCGCACCCGAGTGCGAGCGCAGGCCACCTCGGCGCGAGGAGGAGATGTCCTCGGTCGAGCTCTTGCTCGCCTCCTCGGACTCCCCGGCGCGGGCGCGCTCCTTGTTCACGGTGCGGGCCGCGATCTCCTCGGCGGTGTCCTCGCTGCGGCCGCGCTCCTCGAGACCCTCCTTGATGTGCTCGTACTGTCGCTCACGCTTGTCGCTCCATGCCTTGGGCATCGAACCTCTCCCTTCGTTCGCGGGCTCTCCCTGCCCCTACCCACGAACCGGGAAGGTCATTCCGAGCGGGGCTTGAGCCACCACTCGAAGCGCCTGGTCATCCACGGCAGCAGCCCGTAGGTCATGATCGGCGTCGCCACCACGGTGAGCAGCAGGGTGCGCAGGGGCAGGTCGAGGTCGAGACCGGAGAGCCCGATCAGGACGCCGAGGACGAGGCTGAGCGGGAAGAAGGTCAGCCAGATCACCACCGCCTGCTTCCACCGGGGTGGCGCTGCCGGCGGGGGGCGCAGGTCCTCGACGTCGTGGGTCTCGGGCTCGTCGAACCAGCCCTCGATGCCGGTACGCCGCTCCAGGCGCGACTCCCCGACCAGCCCCTGCGCGGCGCCCAGCCACCAGTCGCGCTGCGAGGAGGACTGCCAGGCGTCGAGGGCGTCGTGGTCCTCGAACCGGTAGAGCATGTGCCACTCCTCGGAGTCCGCCGACGGGCGCACCCAGCCGGTGCCGAGGAAGCCCGGGAACCGCTCGGCGAGCAGCGACCCGGCGCGCACCCAGGCGACCATCTGGCCTGCGTGCTCGGGGTCGATGTGGCGCACGATCGAGACCGTGACGGGTCCGGAGTGCTGGGCCTGGCTCATCGGTGCGCCTCTCAGATCGTGGGGTCGGGGGAGACCCGCACGAGCAGCTTGCCGAAGTTGCGACCGGCGAGGAGGCCGCGGAACGCCTCAGGCGCAGCATCGAGACCCTCGACGACGTCCTCGCGGTAGCGCACCTGGCCGTCGGCGATCCACTGCGACATCTCGCGGACGAAGTCACGCCCGTGCGAAGCGGTGAACTCGTCCTGGATGAACCCGCGCACGGTCAGGCTCCGGGTCAGCAGCAGGCGCATGAACCCCGGGAGCCGGTCGGGACCCTCCGGCGTGGCGGTGGCGTTGTAGTCGGCGACCAGGCCGCACACCGGGACCCGCCCGTAGCGGTTCATCCGCCGGAACACCTCGCGCGCGACGTGGCCGCCGACGTTCTCGAAGTAGACGTCGATGCCGTCCGGCACGGCCGCGGCCAGGTCCTCGGCGAACGTGGGGGAGCGGTGGTCCAGCGCGACGTCGAAGCCGAACTCGTCGAGCAGCGCCTGCCGCTTGGTCGCACCGCCCGCGATCCCGACCGCGCGGGCGCCCTTGACCTTGGCGATCTGGCCCACGGCCGAGCCGACCGGGCCGGTCGCCGCCGCGACCACGACGGTCTCGCCGGCCTGGGGTCGCCCGATCTCCAGCAGCCCGGCGTACGCCGTGAAGCCGGGCATGCCGAGGACCCCGAGGGCGGTGGAGACCGGGGCGACCGACGGGTCGAGCCGGCGCAGCCCGGTGCCGTCGCTGACCTGGTGGGTCTGCCAGCCGGAGTAGGAGAGCACCATCTGCCCGGTCTCGAAGTCGGGGTGCCGGGACTCCTCGACGACGCAGACCGTGCCCGCGCCGAGCACCTCGTCGATCCCGACAGGGGCGGCGTAGGACTTGGCCTCGCTCATCCGACCGCGCATGTAGGGGTCCAGGGAGAGGTAGACGACCCGCAGCAGCAGCTGTCCCTCGACGAGGTCGGGGAGGTCGTGCTCGACGAAGGCGTAGGTGGCGTCGTCGGGCTCGCCGTGGGGGCGGCGGGCAAGACGGACCTGGGTGCTCGTGGTCATGGGGACTCCTGGGGACGGTGCGTCAGCGCGAGGTGTTCAGGGCGTTCGCGACCTCGACGCACCAGGCGTCGGTGCGGCTTCGGAGGTCGGCGACGGGGTCACCCGCCGGTGCCGCGATCTCGCAGCTCAGCCAGCTCTGGCCGAAGAGACCAGCATGACGCACTCGCTGCTCGCCGCTCACGCGGGTGCACGCCTGGCTGTAGGACGGCTGCCCGAACCCCGGCCCCTCGACCACCCGGCAGCCCTTGGTCCTCCGGGCGTCGGCGACCACCCGGCGCGCGAACCCCGGCTCCACCGGGCGGGCGAAGAGCCAGGCGCGTGCGGTCACGTCCCCGTCGCCCTGCCACACGCAGCCGATCTCGTGCAGCACCTGCTCGGCCACCCCGCTGAGCGGCTCCACGTCACCGTTGCCGTACGCCGCCGCGTCGGTCGGCTTCCCGGCGAGCGCGTCCGTGACCGCCTCCGCGGGCACCAGCTTGCAGAAGTCGATCCGGGGCACCTGCATCCCCGCGGTGTTCAGGTCGGCGATCGCCGTCGGCGACGGCTCCGGCGTGGGCGCCGTCCTCGGGTCCTCCGAGGAGCAGCCGGCGAGCGCCATGGCGCCGGCGAGGAGGCCGGCGAGGAGGAGAGCCGGGAAGGCGGCGGGCCGCCGGGCCGTGGGGAGGCGCATGCGGGCAACGCTAAGGGCAGTCACCTAGACTCCATGGGCGATGATCAGATTCGAGAACGTGTCCGCGACCTACGTCGGGCACACCAAGCCTGCCCTGCGGGGTGTCAGCGCCGACATCGACCGCGGGGAGTTCGTCTTCCTCGTCGGCGAGTCCGGCTCCGGCAAATCGACGTTCCTGCGCCTGGTGCTGCGCGAGACGCGTGCCACCGAGGGCCGCGTCTACGTCGCCGGCAAGGAGGTCAACCGCCTCGCGAGCTGGAAGGTGCCGGCGCTGCGCCGCCAGATCGGCACCGTCTTCCAGGACTTCCGGCTGCTCTCGAACAAGACCGTCTCGGAGAACGTCGCCTTCGCCCTGCAGGTGATCGGCAAGCCGCGCGCCCACATCAACAAGGTGGTGCCCGAGACCCTCGAGCTCGTGGGCCTCGAGGGCAAGGGGCAGCGGATGCCCGACGAGCTCTCCGGCGGTGAGCAGCAGCGGGTGGCGATCGCCCGCGCGTTCGTCAACCGGCCCAAGATCTTGATCTGCGACGAGCCCACCGGCAACCTCGACCCCAACACCAGCGTCGGGATCATGAAGCTCCTCGACCGGATCAACCGCACCGGCACCACCGTGGTGATGGCGACCCACGACTCCGGCATCGTCGACCAGATGCGCAAGCGCGTCATCGAGCTCGCCGACGGGCACGTCGTACGGGACCAGTCCCGCGGTGTCTACGGCTACCAGCACTGAGGAGCACTGACCCACCCATGCAGTTGAGGTATGTCTTCTCCGAGGCCGGGACCGGCCTCAAGCGCAACGTCTCCATGTCGGTGGCGCTGATCGTGACCATCTTCGTGTCCCTGACCCTGGTCGGGATGGGGCTGCTGCTGAACTCGCAGGCCGACAAGGCCGAGAAGTTCTGGGGCAGCAAGCTGCAGATCACGGTCTTCATGTGCAACGCCAACAGCCGCACCCCCAACTGCACCGGCGGGGAGGTGAACCCTGCGCAGCGGGCGGCGATCCAGGACGTGATCTCCCAGCACCCGGAGGTCTCCTCCTACTACCGCCAGAGCAAGGAGGAGGCCTACCAGACCTGGAAGCGGGTCTACATCTCCAAGGACAAGTCCGAGCAGGAGATCTACTCCACGGTCAAGGCCTCCGACATGCAGGAGTCCTACTGGATCCAGCTCAAGGACCCCAACAAGTACCGCGGCATCGAGTCGGCGTTGGCCGGCATGGACGGGGTGACCGCCGTACGAGACCTGCGGCAGGTGCTCAAACCGATCTACTTCTGGATCACGGTGATGAAGTGGGGGGCGATCTCGATCGCCTCGTTCCTGCTGGTGGCCGCGATCCTGCAGGTGGGCAACACGATCCGGCTGGCCGCGTTCGCGCGTCGCAAGGAGATCGGGATCATGCGGCTGGTGGGCGCCTCCAACCTCTACATCTCGCTGCCGTTCCTGATGGAGACCCTGGTCGCGGCGCTGATCGGCGTGGCGCTGTCGGGGGTCACCCTGCTGGCCTTCATGTACTTCGTCATCTACGGCAAGCTCAGACCCGGCTCCAACATCGTGGAGTGGGTCGACTGGCAGGACGCTTTCTACGCCCTCGCCGGGATCTCGGTGCTCGGCGTGGTCCTCACACTGGTCCCGACACTCGTGATGACCCGCAAATACCTCAAAGTCTGAGTCGTCTCGGTTACGGTCGAACCCGTTCACTTCCCCACAATGAACAGGCATCACGGTGGTCCGTTCCTTCCCCCGAACTACCCTCCGCCAACGCAGGACCAGGACAGCCGTCTTCGCGGCGCTGATCATGGTCCTGGCCGCGGCGCTGACGTCCGCTGCGCACGCTGACGATCTTCGCGACCGCCAGCACAAGGTCCGCGGCCAGATCAGCAGCGCCCAGGGCGACCTGCAGGAGTCCAGCAAGGAGCTCGCTGCGGCGGCCCGCCAGCTGCAGCGCTCGCAGGCTCGGCTGCAGGCGGCACAGAAGAGGCTCGGCGTCGCGCAGGGCCGGGTCGATGCGGCCGCTCGCCGGGACGCCGAGATGCAGGCACGGCTCCAGGCCGCGGAGCACGACCTGGCCGTCGCCCGGGCCAAGCTGCAGGCCGCCAAGGCGCAGATGGTCGAGCAGCGGCGCCAGATCGGCGAGCTCGCCGCCAACAACTACGCCAACGGCGACCCCGCCCTGATGGGGCTCTCGGTGATCCTGAACTCCCAGGACGTCGGTGAGCTGACCAGCCAGATGAACACCGTGGACTCGCTGATGGACCGTCAGCGCGGCACCCTGGAACGACTCACCGCCGCGCGGCTGCGACTGGCCGCCCGGGAGACGAAGGTCGAGCAGATGACGGCGTCGGTCGCCGTCCAGCGCAAGGCGGCCGCGGTCAACCTGGTGCGCACCCAGGCCCTGGAACAGGCCGCGGCGAGGGTTCGCACCGAGGTGGCGACCGCGGTCGCGGACAACCGGGCGGCCCGCGCGGCCGCGTCGAAGGCACGGGCCGCCGACGCGATCAAGCTGCGCGAGCTGAAGTCACAGGAGAACCGGATCAAGAAGCTGATCCTCAAGCGGGCCCGCGCCCAGAAGAGCGGTGGCTACTCCGGTCAGTCGGGCGGGTTCCTGTCCCGCCCGGTCCCGGGTCCGGTGACCTCGTCGTACGGCTGGCGGGTGCACCCGATCTACGGCTACTGGGGCCTGCACGACGGCACCGACTTCCGTGCCCCGTGCGGTACGTCGATGCGCGCGGTCGCCTCGGGCACGGTGATCGCCCGGCAGTGGTCCGACGTCTACGGCAACCGGCTCTACCTCGACCTCGGCCGGGTCAACGGCCGCAACATGACGGCCGTCTACAACCACGCCAGCAGCTACCAGGCCGGGGTGGGCGAGCGGGTCGCCCGCGGCGAGGTGCTCGGCTGGTCGGGGACCACGGGCTGGTCGACCGCGTGCCACCTGCACTTCTCGGTGCTGGTCGACGGCAACCCCGTCGACCCGATGAAATACATGTGAGTGCTCCTGAGAGGATGCGCCCATGGCCAAGGAAGTGGGGCGCAAGCTGGTTGCGCAGAACCGCAAGGCGCGCCATGACTACCACGTCGACGACACCTTCGAGGCAGGGCTGGTGCTCGTCGGCACGGAGGTGAAGTCGCTGCGCGCCGGTCGCGCGACCCTGGTCGACGGCTTCGCGGAGATCCACGAGCGGGAGGCGTTCCTGCACGGCGTGCACATCCCGGAGTACACCCAGGGCACCTGGACCAACCACGAGCCGCGCCGGGTGCGCAAGCTGCTGCTCAACCGGCACGAGATCGACAAGATCGAGAGCAAGGTCAACGAGAAGGGCTTCACCTTGATCCCGCTCTCGCTGTACTTCCTCGACGGCCGCGCCAAGGTCGAGCTCGGCCTGGCTCGCGGCAAGAAGACCTACGACAAGAGGCACGCCCTCGCGGAGCGGCAGGCCAACCGCGAGAAGCAGCAGGCGCTGGGCCGGCGGCTCAAGGGCGACGTTGGCTGAGCCGTCGGTCGACTCGGTCGAGCCGGTCGAGGCCACCCGAGCCTTCTGGGGCGACCTCGGGCTGCCCGGGCTCTTCGACGTGCACGTGCACTTCCTGCCGCCCAACGTGCAGGCCAAGGTCTACGCCCAGTTCGACCAGGCCGGGCCGAAGATCGGCCGCGAGTGGCCGATCCGCTACCGCGGCAGCCACACCGAACGCGTCGAGCAGCTGCGCGCGCTCGGCGTACGCCACTTCTCGGCGCTGCCCTACGCCCACCGCCCCGGCATCGCGGCCTACCTCAACGGCTGGGCGCGTGAGTTCGCCGCCGGGGTGCCCGAGTGCCTGTGGTCGGCCACGTTCTACCCCGAGCCCGACTCCGCGGAGTACGTCGGCGAGCTGATCGAGGCCGGTGTCGAGGTCTTCAAGCTGCACACCCAGGTGGGGGAGTTCCTCCTCGACGACCCGCTGCTGGACGACGCGTTCGGGCTGATCGAGGACGCGGGCGTCCCGACGGTGATCCACGTCGGGTCCGGGCCGGTCGGCAACGAGTTCACCGGCCCCGCCCACCTCGAGCGGCTGCTGCGCCGGCACCCGCGGCTGCCGGTGGTGATCGCGCACATGGGGGCGCCGGAGTACGCCGAGTTCCTCACCCTCGCGGAGACCTACGAGCACACCCGGCTCGACACCACCATGGTGTTCACCGACTTCTTCGCCGCGGGCGGGGCCTACCCCGACGCGCTGCTGCCGCGACTGGCCGACCTCGGCGACCGGGTCCTGCTGGGCAGCGACTTCCCGACGATCCCCTACCCCTACCTCGACCAGCTGGAGGGGCTGCGCCGCCTCGGCGACCGGCACCCCGGCCTGGACGAGGACTGGCTGCGCCGGGTCTGCTGGCACAACGGCGTCGAGCTCTTCGACATCGGATATAGACGTATGTAAAGATAGACGGGTGTCGAACTCTCTTCCACTCGTCCAGGATGCGTTGGCCTGCTGCACCCCGCTCGCCGGGGAGCCGCTGAGCGCTGCGGCCGCGGCCCAGGTCGTGCCGATGCTCAAGGCCGTCGCTGATCCCGCCCGACTCCGGCTGCTCTCGCTGGTGCTCTCCCACGAGGGGGCCGAGGCCTGCGTGTGCGACCTGCTGCCGTTCCTGGACCTGTCGCAGCCGACGGTGAGCCACCACCTCAAGGTGCTGCACGACGCCGGCCTGCTCGACCGGGAGAAGCGCGGCACCTGGGTCTACTACCTGGCCCGCCCCGAGGCGATGGCGGCCCTCGGCAACCTCTTCACGACCCCATGAGCGACACCGTGGATGAGACCCGGAGCGGGCACTCCCCGGAGGGTGACGTCCTGCACCGGCTCTCCACCCTGGACCGGTTCCTGCCCGCCTGGATCGGGCTCGCCATGGTCGCCGGGCTGCTCCTGGGACGTCTCGTCACCGGCCTCGACGACGCGCTCGCCGCGGTCGAGATCGGCTCGGTGTCACTGCCGATCGCCGTGGGCCTGCTGGTGATGATGTATCCCGTCCTGGCCAAGGTCCGCTACGACGAGCTCGGCCATGTGACCGGCGACGGTCGGATGCTGGCCGCCTCGATCCTGCTGAACTGGGTGCTGGGTCCCGCGCTCATGTTCGCCCTGGCCTGGCTGCTGCTCCCCGATCTCCCGGAGTACCGCACCGGCCTGATCATCGTCGGCCTGGCCCGCTGCATCGCGATGGTGCTGATCTGGAACGACCTGGCCTGCGGTGACCGCGAGGCGGCCGCGATCCTGGTCGCGATCAACGCGGTCTTCCAGATCCTGGCGTTCGCCTTCCTCGGCTACTTCTACCTCCAGGTGCTCCCGGGCTGGCTGGGGCTGGAGCAGACCCTGCTCGAGGTCTCGGTCTGGGGGATCGCCAAGAGCGTCCTGGTCTTCCTCGGGATCCCGCTCCTGGCCGGGTTCCTGACCCGCACCTTCGGCGAGCGGATCAGGGGTCGGGAGTGGTACGAGGAGCGGTTCCTGCCGAGGATCGGCCCCGCCGCCCTCTACGGCCTGCTGTTCACCATCGTGATCCTCTTCGCCCTCCAGGGCAGCACCATCACCAGCCGACCCCTCGACGTCGCGCGGATCGCGGTTCCCCTGCTGGCGTACTTCGCGCTGATGTGGGGCGGCTCGATGGCTCTGACCAGGGTGCTCGGCTTCGACTACCCGCGAGCCACGGCAGTGTCCTTCACCGCGGCCGGCAACAACTTCGAGCTGGCCATCGCGGTGGCGATCGGGGTCTTCGGAGTCACCTCCGGCCAGGCCCTGGCGGGCGTGGTCGGGCCGCTCATCGAGGTCCCCGCGCTGGTCGGCCTGGTCTACGTCAGCCTCTGGGCACGCCGGTTCTTCCCGACTCCCGACCGTGCAGGAGACCTCCGATGAACGCCAGCCCCGTCGACGTACCCCAGGTGGTGTTCGCCTGCATTCGCAACGGCGGCCGCTCCGTGATCAGCCGCGTGCTCACCGAGTACTACGCCCAGGGTCGCGTCGTCGCGCTGTCGGCCGGCACCAAGCCGGGGGAGCACATCCACCGCGAGGTCGCGGACGTCCTCGAGAGGCTCGGCCTGGACACCTCCGCGGAGCGTCCCACCCTGCTGACCCGGGAGACCATCGCTGCGAGCACGCTGGCGATCACGCTGGGCTGCGGCGAGGAATGCCCCTACGTGCCGGGGGTCAGCTATCGCGACTGGCCGGTCGCCGACCCGGGAGGCCAGGACGAGGCCACCGTGCGTGCGATCATCGCCGACCTCGACGCCCGCGTCCGTTCCCTGCTGGTCGAGCTTGTCCCCGACCTCGAGCTGCGCCCGTCGATCCTGGGCTGAGGGGGAATGGTGATGAGTGCGTCGGCGTTACCGCGTAGACTCAACGTCGTACAACTCAAGAGGGGCTGATTGGTTTCGACTGGGGACGTTAGTCCCAGGAGAAGCGGGTCGAGAAGCCAACGTCATCTCGTAAACGTTCGTTGGAAACTACAAGTGCCGACTCTAAGCGCACTGACTTCGCTCTCGCTGCCTGAGCAGTGATCGAAGGGTCAGACCGGGCATCCGTCTCCGTCCCGGACCCTGGCCTCATCTAGGGGACTTGCTGATCAACTCCTGTCAGGAGGGTTGATCGGGACTCAATCCTGACTGGGCCCGTCGGCAACCTGTTCGTGGGAGTGCCGGGGCCGAGAAAATCGCCATCACGAACTGCACCCGGAGAAGACCTGGTACGGCGCCACAGGACGCGGGTTCGATTCCCGCCAGCTCCACCAATGTGCATTGCCGCACGTGTGATCCTCGAGCGGTCATGCGACGAGGCACAGTGCACCGAGGCACGGGCGACGGTTCCGAGGCCCCCGCCCCGGGCCAGCGATGGGTCAACGCCGGTGCGTCCGAGTACCCTCCGGCGGTACCGGCTCCGCACATCCTCTGCGAGGGGGTTCTCACCATGACGCACTCCGAGAGCAACCACGACGACGTGCACGACCGTGCCGCTGCCGAAGGTGCTGCTCACGACGATGCTCACCCGCCTGGCTCCGGTCTGAACGCAATGGCCCTCAGCGCCACGCTGCACTGCCTCACCGGGTGTGCCATCGGCGAGATCGTGGGCCTGCTCATCGGCACCGCGGCAGGTCTGGGCAGTGGCCTCACGATCGCGCTCTCGATCGCTCTGGCCTTCCTCTTCGGCTACTCGCTCTCGACGCTGCCGCTGCTCAAGGCCGGGCTCGCGTTCGGCGCGGCGCTCAGCGTCGTCCTGGCGGCGGACACCCTGTCGATCCTCACCATGGAGGTGGTCGACAACCTGGTGATGGCGCTGATCCCCGGCGCGATGAACGCCGGCCTGGTCAACCCGGTGTTCTGGCTGGGCATGGCACTCGCACTGGTGGCGGCGTTCCTGGCCGCGTACCCCGTCAACCGCCATCTGCTGGGACGCGGGAAGGGCCACGCCCTCACCCACCAGTACCACGGCACCGCTGACGCGGCTCGCCGTTGGGTTCCGGATCCCGCAACCTCGACACTGGTGGCCGTGATCACGGCCTTCCTGCTGGGCGGCCTGGTGGTCTCCGTCGCCGACGAGCTAGGCGGCGGCACCAGTGACAGCGGTTCCCATGGGGCCGCGAGGCACTAGCGCTTGCGCGGCGGGATCGTCGCCTCGGCCACCACGATCGGGTGGTCGGAGATGCCGCGCGAGCGGGTCGACTTGTCCGAGCGCCAGCGGGCGAACCGGACGTCCTTGGTGCCGAGCACCCAGTCGATGCCGTTCGCCTTGGGGTAGCGGCAGCGCTTGCCGGCCGAGCCGCCCGAGGCGGAGCGCAGGGTGCCCGACTTCGTCGCCCTGCAGAAGAACTCCTGCTTGGCGTTCATGTCGCCGGTGTACAGCACCGTCTTGCCGCGCGAGTGGAGGCGCTCGATGCGCTTGAGCTGGCGGCCCACCGACACGGCGCGCCAGCGGCGGTTGGAACCAGACATGTCGGCGGGGTTGTGGGTGTTGAGGACCCAGACGACCCGGCCGTTCTTCTTGGACTTCAGCTTCACCAGCGGCACGTTGACCCGCTTGCCGTGGAAGTACCTGATCGGCACGTAGCTGCGCTTGAGCAGCGTGAACCGGCGCTTGAGGAACACCACGGCGTTGCGGGTGTCGGTGCTCTTGCCGCTGCGCGAGGGCGCCCCGACCAGGGTCCACTTGCCGCGGGTCCGCTTGAGGAACTCCGAGGCCTGCTTGGGCTCGAGCTCCTGCAGTCCGGCGAGCACGACCGAGTGCTTCTTCAGGTACCCCGTGGCGCCCTTCATCCGCGAGGAGCCGGAGCGGAACCCGCCACGCCCGTTGGTGTGGCTGCCGCCCAGCATGTTGAACGTGGCGACGTTGAACGAGTCCGGGGACGGCGCGGGGACCGTGCCCTTGTGCGGCACCGCCGCGGGCTCGGTCTTCTGGGGCGGGGTGTCGGCGCCGGCGCTCGCGGGAGCAAGGCTCACCGCAACGGCCAGCGCCACGGCAGCGGCGCGGCGGGAGAGCTTGGTCAAGGACAGTCCAGACGTTCGGGAATGGGCTGCCCATGACCGTACTCAGGGCTCGGGACCCGCGAATGACGCTGCCGCCGTAGGATGTGACCGAGATCACAGCGATCTCGTCCCACTGGCACCACACGCACAGCCAGCGGGCTTCTGCTGCCTAGGCTTGCTCGGATGCAGCCGCGTGAGACGAACTGGTCGGGCAACTACGAGTACGCCGCCCGGGAGCTCGCGCGACCGGAGACGCTCGCCGAGCTGAGCCGGACGGTCGCCGCTGCCGGGCAGGTGCGGGCACTCGGCTCCCGGCACTCCTTCACCGACCTGGCGGACACGACGGGCACGCTGGTCTCCTTGGCCGGCCTCCCGGCCGAGGTCGAGATCGACAGTGCCCGGGGCGTCGTACGCGTCGCGGCCGGGGTCACCTATGCGGACCTCGCGGCGGAGCTGCACCGGGAGGGGTTCGCCCTGGGCGGGATGGCGTCGCTGCCGCACATCACCGTGGCAGGTGCCGTGGCGACAGGCACCCACGGCTCCGGCGACAGCGTCGGCTCGCTCGCGAGCGCGGTCCGCGTCCTCGAGCTGATCGGCGAGAGCGGGCAGTCCCGCACGATCAGCCGGGGCGAGCCGGGCTTCGAGGGCCACGTGGTCTCCCTCGGGGCCTTGGGCGTGGTCACCCACCTCACCCTCGACGTCGAGCCCACCTTCGCCGTCCGGCAGGACGTCCACCTCGGTCTCGGGTGGGACGAGCTCGCCTCGGAGTACGACGCCGTCACCGGCACCGGGCACAGCGTGAGCGTCTTCACCGACTGGGTGCATGCGGAGACCAACCAGGTCTGGGTGAAGTCGCGGATGCCCTCGCCAGGCGAGCCGTTCAGCGACAGGTTCGCGGCCCTGGCGTTCCCGGGGGTCTCGCCGGCGGTCGCGACCACGCACATGCTGCGTGGTGCCCCGGAGGAGGCGTTGACCGCGCAGCTCGGTGCGCCCGGACCGTGGCACGAGCGCCTGCCGCACTTCAAGATGGAGTTCACGCCCAGCAGGGGGGCCGAGCTGCAGAGCGAGTACTTCGTGCCCCGGCACCACGTCGCCGCCGCGGTGCGGGCCGTGCACGAGGTCGGTGCGCAGCTCGAGCCGCTCCTGCAGGTCAGCGAGATCCGCAGCATCGCCGCCGACGACCTCTGGCTGAGCGGCGCCTTCGGCACCGAGACCGTCGCCATCCACTTCACCTGGGTCCTCGACGTGCCGGGCGTGTACGCCGTGCTGCCCGTCCTCGAGGCCGCCCTGCGTCCCTTCGGGGCTCGACCACACTGGGGCAAGTGCTTCACCCTGGAGGCAGCGGACCTGCGCGAGGTCTTCCCGCGGCTCGGCGACTTCGTGGCGCTGCGGGACGAGGTCGACCCGGCCAGGAAGTTCGGCAACGGTTTCCTCGAGCGCTACCTTGGCTGACGCGGCGGCACGTTCTCGGGGTGGAGGTGACTGGTTGTGCGGGTGGCGTTGCAGGTGACCTGTCTCAACGACGCGCTCTTCCCTGACGTGGGGCGCTCGGTCCTCACCCTGCTGCGACGGCTCGGGGTGGACGTCGAGTTCCCGGAGGCCCAGACCTGCTGCGGGCAGCCGATGGTCAACACCGGCTACCTCGACGAGGCGGTGCCGGCGGTGCGGTCGTTCGTCGGGGCCTTCGCCGGCTACGACGCCATCGTCACGCCGTCGGGGTCGTGTGCCGGCTCCGCCCGGCACCAGCACCGCCTCGTCGCCCAGCGCTCCGGCGACCCGACGCTCGTGGACGCGGTGGAGCAGACCTCGCCGCGTGTCTTCGAGCTGACCGAGTTCCTCGTCGACGTGCTGGGTCTCACCGACGTGGGTGCGTCGTTCCCGCACACGGTCACCTACCACCCGACGTGCCACTCCCTGCGGATGCTCGGCGTCGGTGACCGCCCGCGGCGGCTGCTGGAGCAGGTCCGCGGGCTGCGGCTGGTCGAGCTGCCGGTGGCCGAGGAGTGCTGCGGCTTCGGTGGCACCTTCGCGATGAAGAACGCCGACACCTCGGTGGCGATGGGCTCCGACAAGGCCCGGCACGTGCGTGGGACCGGCGCGGAGGTGCTCGTGGCCGGTGACAGCTCCTGCCTGATGCACATCGGCGGACTGCTCGGCAGGCAGCGCTCCGGCGTACGAACGATGCACCTGGCCGAGGTCCTGGCCGCCACCGAGGGGATCGCCTGATGGGGGGCACCTTCGTCGGGATGCCGGCGTTCCCCGAGGCGGCGCGGACCGCGCTCGGCGACACCCAGCTGCGACACAACCTGGCGCACGCCACGCACACCATCCGCGACAAGCGGGCGCGGGTGGTGGCCGAGGTGCCCGACTGGGAGGACCTGCGTACGGCGGGGGCGGCGATCAAGGACGCCGTCCTGGCCGATCTCGAGGGCCACCTGGTGCGGCTCGAGGAGCGGCTGGTCGCACAGGGCGCCACCGTGCACTGGGCGAGCGACGCGGCCGAGGCCAACCGGATCGTCGCCGAGGTGGCGCGCGCGCACGGTGTCGACGAGGTCGTGAAGGTCAAGTCCATGGCCACCCAGGAGATCGGGCTCAACGAGGCGCTCGAGCTCGAGGGGATCGCCGCCTGGGAGACCGACCTCGCCGAGCTGATCGTGCAGCTCGGCGACGACCTGCCCTCGCACATCCTGGTGCCCGCCATCCACCGCAACCGCGCGGAGATCCGGGCGATCTTCCTGGAGCGGATGGCCTCGGCCGGGCGCCCGGCACCGGTGGACCTGACCGACGACCCCGCCGAGCTCGCAGGCGCCGCGCGGCTGCACCTGCGCGAGAAGTTCCTGCGCGCCAAGGTCGCCGTCTCCGGGGCCAACTTCGCGGTCGCCGAGACCGGCACGCTCGTGGTCGTGGAGTCCGAGGGCAACGGCCGGATGTGTCTGACCCTGCCCGAGGTGCTGGTCTCGGTCGTCGGCATCGAGAAGGTGGTGCCGACCTTCGCCGACCTCGACGTCTTCCTCCAGCTGCTGCCGCGCTCCTCGACCGGCGAGCGGATGAACCCCTACACCTCGATGTGGACCGGCGTCACCCCCGGCGACGGGCCGCAGGAGGTGCACGTGGTGCTGCTGGACAACGGCCGCACGCGGGCGCTCGCCGACGAGGTCGGTCGCCAAGCGCTGCGCTGCATCCGCTGCTCGGCGTGCCTGAACGTCTGCCCGGTCTACGAGCGCGTCGGCGGCCACGCCTACGGCTCGGTCTACCCCGGCCCGATCGGCGCGATCCTGAACCCGCTGATGAAGGGCGTGGGGGAGGACCCGCAGACCGACTCGCTGCCCTACGCCTCCTCCTTGTGCGGTGCCTGCTACGAGGTCTGCCCGGTCAAGATCGACATCCCCTCGGTGCTGGTCGACCTGCGCGCCCAGGTCGTCGACGCGCACCGTGGCGGGGTGCCGAAGCCGGAGGCGCTGGCGATGAGGGGGGCGGCTGCGGCCTTCGCCTCGGGAGGGAGACTCGGCCTCGCCGAGCGACTCGTGGGGCTCGGCACCGGCCTGGCGCGGCGGCTGCCGGTGGCATCGTCGTGGACGGGCGCGCGCGACCTCCCCATCGCGCCGCGCGAGTCCTTCCGGGCCTGGTGGAGACGCACCGACGGAGGACGCCGATGAGTGCGCGCGAGGAGATCCTGGCTCGAGTCCGCGCGGCGACCGCAGGTGCAGTGGCGCCCGCGTCACCGGCGCCGCGGCCGCTGGTGGGCGCCGGGTCGGTGGACCTCTTCATCGAGCGGGTGGCCGACTACCGCGCCGTGGTCGAGCGGTGTACGCCGGATGAGCTGGCCGACCGCGTCGCGGCGGCGGTGCGCGGCTGCTCAGTGGTCGTACCCGCCGGGTTGGGGGTGCCGGTCGACGGCGCCCGCCACGACGACGCGCTCACGGCCACCGAGCTCGACGGCATCGACGCCGTCGTCACCGAGGCCACCGTCGGCATCGCCGAGACCGGCACGATCGTGCTCGACCACGGTCCCGGGCAGGGTCGTCGCGCGCTGACGCTCGTGCCGGACAGGCACGTCTGCATCGTGCGCGCCGACCAGGTGGTCGCCGGTGTCGCCGACGCGGTCGCCCGGCTGGACCCGACCAGCGCGCTGACCTGGATCAGCGGACCCTCGGCCACCAGCGACATCGAGCTCGACCGTGTCGAGGGCGTGCACGGCCCCCGTCAGCTGCATGTGATCGTCACTTCACCACCGTGATGGTCCGCACCACCTGGGTCGTCCCGGGCGTGACGTCGGAGGTCATGCTGGCCAGCGACCGGTAGCTGCCGGCCTTCTTCGAGGATGCGTCGTACTCCACGGTGACCCCGCCGCCCGCCGAGGGCGGGCTCGTATCGACCGCCCACTCGGTGTGGTCCGCGGGTGTGGTCAGGTTCTGCCCGCTGCTGCCGACGCGGTTCTCAGCGCCGGAGCTGCCGCCCACGAAGTCGGGGGCGGTGGTGTTCGCCGCCCCGTAGGTGAGCGTGGTCTCCTCGCTGACCGGGCCGGTGCCGGCGACCCCACCCGAGACCTGGAACCACATCTGGAACGTGTGCACGTTCGCGTCGCCGTAGTTGCGCACGGCGTCGTAGTCCACCACCAGCCACGTGTTCAAACCATCTGTCAGCAGTCCGATCCGGACATCGCCCCCCGCAGTCGGGTCCAGGTCGGTCCACAGCGGGGCCACCACGTTGTTGGGCGGCGCCGAGTCCGGGAAGGTCTGCGGCAAGTAGTCGACGTCGGCGCTGTCGCCCCCGCCGATCACGACGTAGCCGTTGGAGACCACGCCGATCCGGGTGTAGGGCTCGCCCCCGTAGTAGAAGGTCGGGGTCGTGACGTTGGTCACGGTCTCGTCCCCGACTCCCGGGATCGGGCCGATCCCCATCGTCGACAACGGCAGGTAGCCACCTGCGGGTCCCGTGGCCGGGGTGATCGAGTCGACCGTGGGCGGCAGGGCCGGGGAGAGGATCCCGCTCCACTGCACGCCATCCTTCTTCTTGATCGCACGGGCGGGAGCGGAGATGTTCGAGAAGTCGAGCCCCTTGCCCTTGTCCAGGTTCGTCACTGTCAGCTGGGCGTTGGCCGGCTCGCTCCCCGCGTTGGCGAGGGTGGCCGAGCAGTGCGAGTGCCCGGTCTTGGCCTGGATCGTGGTGGGACTGCAGGCGTGGCTCAGCGAGACCGTGCCCTGCTTCTTGGTGAACGCGACCGGCAGGACGACGTCGCTGCTCGCACCCTTCTTCGGGCTGAGCCTGATCTGCCCGAAGTAGAGCCCGTCGGGGAGCTCTGGCCCGATGATCGTGATCCACAGATCGGTGTCCCCGGACTTCTTCAGCTGCACCTTGCTCTCCGGCTTGATCGGCTTGCCCGGCTTCGGCGCCTTGTCGGAGACCACGATCTTCGCCCCGGGTGGAGCCTGGGTGGAGACGGTCAGGTCCTGGGTCTTGCCGGTCACGTTGGTTGCGGTGCGCTTGACCGTCTGGGTCCCGGTCATGGTGGTCGCGGCGATGCTGGCCAGGTTGAGGTTGACCCGGCCCAGCGGGTCGGCAGCCGAGGCGAGGTAGTCGGCATAGGACTCCTCGAAGACCAAGGTCGGGTTCACCGCCTTGTCGACCCGGAGGCCACCGGAGCCCGCATCGAACGGGTCGGCCGGGGTGACACCGTCCTCCTTGAGGACGTCTTGGGCCGAGGAGGTCATCAGCGCGGACTTGATCATCGCCGGTGACCAGGTCGGGTGGGCAGCCTTCACCAGCGCGGACGCTCCCGCCAGGTGGGGGCTCGACATGGAGGTGCCGGCGATGGCCTGGAAGTACTCACCCGCCGGGCCACCGTCGCTCCCCGACGGCTGGGGGGTCATCCCGGCCAGCACCTGGATGCCGGGTGCGGTGATGTCGGGCTTGATGAAGTCCTGGGCTCCCGAGCCTCGCGAGGAGAACGCCGCCATCACGTCACCGCGCGTGGGCGAGGACACGCCGCTTGCCCACGTGGCCCGGACGTCCGGATGGCCCGAGATGAAGGCGAGCACGTCGCCATTGGGACCCTCGAGGTGGATCGCCGGGAGGTGGTGGTTGTCGGTCTGGACATCCATGCGAGTGGGGTTGTAGAGGATCATTCCCTCGGCCCCGCCGTTGCGGACGTTGAGGCCCTTGGCCACGCGGGCGTTGGTGCCGCGCTCACACACGACGACCTTGCCGCTCACCGAGCCCGGCGCGAACGGACTCAGGCAGCGGGTGTCACCGAGGCTCGAGGCCAGGACCACAGGAGTGGCGCTGCCGATCCCGGCGGTCACCGTCACGCCGTCCTTGTCGAGACTGGTTCCGTCCGAGGAGGTCAGGTGCAGGGTCGAGGTGAAGAACCGGTTCGAGGTGGACGCACCGACGGTGGTGACCCACGGACTCCCGTGGTTGGCCGTGCCGGCACCCGGCCCCGAGTTGCCCGCGGAGGCGTTGACGCTGATGCCCGCGTTGAAGGCGTCCAGGAAGGCCAGCTCCACCGGATCGGTGTACGGCGAGGAGCCGCCCGAGATGGAGAAGTTCACGACGTCCACGCCGTCGGCGATGGCCTCCCCGATGGCGTGGACCGAGTCGGAGTTGAAGCACCCCGCCTCGGCACAGACCCGGTAGGCGATCAGCTTGGCTCCTGGGGCCATGCCGCTGATCGGCCCCCGGTCGGTGCCCAGGATGGTGGCGTGCTGGAGCCCCCGGCCGACGGCCGTGGAGGAGGTGTGGGTGCCGTGTCCGTTGGCGTCGCGGGCAGAGCAGGCCTGGGTGGAGTTGTTGCAGAACTCCGTCGGCCCCGCCCCGACCACGGCCATGTAGGTGGCCGTGTCGTTGTGCGCCCCGAGCAGCTTGTTGTTGCAGGTGAAGGCGTCCCCGAGCGCCGGGTCGCTCCCGTCCCCGAAGTCGCAGGCGTAGGTCCCACCGGGCCCGGGGCCGGGCTCTGCGGGCGCGAGGTCTCCGGGGTCGGCGAAGGAGGGGTGCTCGGGCCAGATCCCGGTGTCGAGCACGCCGACGATGACACCGTCACCGGCCTTGCCCTGTCCCCCCAATGAGGGCCAGACCTTGGTGGCGCCGGTCCAGATCTCCTCGTCGGCCGCTGTCGGCTGGCGCAGCGCGTCCTTCTGCACGGCCACGACGCCCTCCACGTCGAGAATCGAGGCGATCGAGCTCTCCGGGACCCGTGCCGCGACCCCGCCGTACGCACCGGTGAGGGTCTGGCGCACCGCCACCCCCGGCACGCTCGACTTCAGCCGGTCGGTGGTCCGGGTGGCGAACCGGCGGATGTAGTTCGAGTACGCCGCGACCGGGGCCTTGTTCTCCTTCAGCTTCTTGCCGGTCCGGCGCGGGCTGGTGGGGGCGAGCCCGTCGACGCCGCCGGTGTAGGAGCCTGGGGAGTCGAAGTCGTACTTGATCAGCACGTTGACCGGGGCGGAGCCCTTCGCGCCGAGCAGCGAGGGGTCGGTCCGGGCGATGCGACCGGACGCGGACTTCGCGACCGAGATGGTCTCCGACGGCTGGAGCGGTGTCGCCGTGAACCCCGCGGCCCGTGGATCCGGGGGCTCCCCGGTCGCGGTGCCGCTGGCGCCGACCGAGAGGCTGAGGGCCAGCACCAGCACCAGCACGACTCGGCGGAACCTGCTGTCGGCGACTTGGGCAAGGATCGTGTGTGCACTCATCGTGAGCCCCCGCATCCGGTCCCGGGGTCGGTTGCCGAGAGGAGGCTCAGGGTTCCAGCCGAGATCCGCACTTCACAGTCCTGCGAGGGGATGGCGCCGTCAAGTGATCGTGCGAATCGGGACCGGAGCCGACGCAGCCTGTCTAGAACAGGGGGCGCGGTCTCGGCTCTAGGCTTGCCGTCATGGCCGTGCCGCACCAGCTGACCCGCGCGGACGCGCGCCGGATCGCCGTACGCGCCCAGCTGCTGACCAGGGAGCGCCCCGACGATCTCGTCGAGACGGTCAGGCAGCTGTGGCTCCTCCAGCTGGAGCCGACCCGGGCGATCGCCCCGAGCGCCGAGCTGGTGCTGTGGAGCCGGCTGGGATCGGCGTTCGACCCCCGGGAGCTCGATGACGCCGTGGCGGAGCAGCGGCTGATCGAGCTGCGACAGACGCTGCGCGTGGCCGACGACATCGCGCTGTTCCGCGCCGAGATGGGCGAGGGGTCGGGGAGGGTGCGTGACTGGGTGCGGGCCAACAACGACTGCCGGCGCGACATTCTGGACCGTCTCCGCGCCGACGGGCCGCTGCCGTCGAGCGAGCTGCCCGACACCTGTGTGGTGCCGTGGGCCTCATCGGGCTGGAACGACAACCGCAACCTGCGGATGATGCTCGACCGGCTGGTGGAGCGCGGCGAGGTCGCGGCGGCTGGGGGGAGCGGTCGCGACCGGCGATGGGACCTGGCCAGCCGGGTCTACCCCGACGACCCCGTCCCGTCGGTGGAGGAGGGTGAGCGGCTGCGCGACGAGCGTCGGCTGGCCTCGGCGGGCATCGCCCGGGCCAGGACGACCAAGCTCCCGGTCGAGCCCGTCGACGTCGGCGAGGCCGGGGAGCCCGCAGTGGTCGAGGGCGTCAAGGGGGAGTGGCGGGTCGACCCGGCCCAGCTCGGTCAACCGTTCTCGGGCCGAGCAGCTCTGCTCTCGCCGTTCGACCGGCTCGTCGCCGACCGCAGGCGGCTGGCCGAGCTCTTCGAGTTCGACTACATCCTGGAGATGTACAAGCCCGCGGCCGCCAGGATCTGGGGCTACTACGCCCTGCCGATCCTGTACGGCGACCGGCTGGTCGGGAAGCTCGACGCCGTGGCCGACCGCAAGGAGGGCGAGCTGCGGGTCAAGGCGATCCACGAGGACGTGCCGTTCGGCAAGGCGATGGCGAGTGCGGTCGACCGGGAGATCCGGGATCTCGCCACGTGGCTCGATCTGGAGCTCGTCGTCGCGCCCCGCTAGCCGATCGGCTCGCCGAACTGCAGCGCCATCGCGGCCCGGATCTCCACGTGCCGCGCGAGGAAGGCGCGCTCGTCCAGCCGCTTGCGCCGCAGCCACCCGGTGACCTCGTCGTTGCACTTGCTGGCGTTGCACGAGCCGCAGGCCGGGGCGATGTTGTCCAGGGTGTAGCGACCGCCGCGGGAGAGCGCCTGCACGCAGTCACGCTGCAACGGCCTGTCGGTGGCGCCGCAGTAGGCGCACCCGCCCCAGGCCTCCTTCAGCGCGGTCCACTGGGCGTCGCTGAGGTCGTGCTCCACCTGGTCCATCCGGCGCTTGCGCCGCCGGGCGTACCTGGCCGCGCGGGTGCGGTTGACGGGCATCGGCCCAATGTAGCCATCAACCGCTGCGAGATGGGTACGACGCAAGGGATGTCACCTAGACCTTGAGGAGACCCCATGCGCATCGGCTACTTCCTGTCCACCGAGGAGTACTCGCCCGCAGAGCTCGTCGCCCAGGCGAAGGCGGCGGCCGACGCCGGCTTCGAGGCCCTGTGGATCAGCGACCACTTCCACCCCTGGAACGACGAGCAGGGCAACAGTCCCTTCGTGTGGAGCGTGATCGGCGCGATCAGCCAGGTCTGCGACCTGCCGGTGACCACCGCGGTCACCTGTCCCACCGTGCGCACGCATCCGGCGATCATCGCCCAGGCCGCTGCCACCAGCGCCGAGATGCTGGGCGGCCGGTTCATCCTCGGCGTGGGGTCGGGGGAGGCGCTCAACGAGCACATCCTCGGCGATGTCTGGCCCTCGGCCGACATCCGCCTCGAGATGCTCGAGGAGGCCGTCGCACTGATCCGCGAGCTGTGGACCGGCGAGGTGGTGACCACGGCCGGCAAGCACTACCGCGTCGACCACGCCAGGATCTACAACCTGCCCGAGACCCCTCCGCAGATCTATGTCTCCGGCTTCGGCCCGAAGGCGATCGACCTGGCCGCGAGGATCGGCGACGGCTTCATCAACACCTCGCCCGACGCCGACCAGGTCAAGCGCTTCAAGGACGCCTCCGGTGGGAAGCCCGCGCAGGCCGGCGCCAAGGTCGCCTTCGCCCCCACGCGGGAGGAGGGCTGGGGACACGCCCACCGGCTGTGGCCCAACGCCGGCCTGCCGGGGGAGATGGCGCAGATCCTGCCCACCCCCGAACACTTCGAGCAGGCCAGCCAGCTGGTCACCGAGGAGATGACCCGCGACTCCGTGGTCGCCGGCAACGACCCGTCCGACCACCTCGAGCAGGTGCAGGCCTACGCCGACGCGGGGTACGACGAGCTGTACGTCGCCAACATGGGCCCGCACCACGCGGAGATGATCTCGTTCTACGGCGAGAAGGTGCTGCCCAAGCTGCGGTGAGGGTCAGGCCCGCCACACGCGACCACCGACCCTGCCCCGCGGGGCTAGCCTCGGGGGATGGGTGAGGCGAAGGTGCCGGGGGCGGTCTACGAGGCCGAGCTGCTGCGCCTGCAGGCCGAGCTGGTCAAGGTCCAGGAGTGGGTGCGGGCCGAGGGGCAGCGGATCGTGGTCGTCTTCGAGGGCCGCGACGCCGCGGGCAAGGGCGGCACGATCAAGCGGATCGCGCAGTACCTCAGCCCACGCGTGGCCCGCATCGCCGCGCTCCCGGCACCGACGGAGCGTGAGCGTGGGCAGTGGTACTTCCAGCGCTACGTCGAGCACCTGCCGAGCGCCGGGGAGATCGTGCTCTTCGACCGGTCCTGGTACAACCGCGCCGGGGTGGAGAAGGTGATGGGCTTCTGCACGCCCGCGGAGTACAGCCGGTTCCTGCACCAGTGCCCGATCTTCGAGCGGATGCTGGTCGAGGACGGCATCTTGGTGCGCAAGTACTGGTTCTCGGTCAGCGACCGGGAGCAGCAGCGCCGGTTCAGGTCGCGGCTCAAGGACCCGATGAGGCAGTGGAAGCTCTCTCCGATGGACCTGGAGTCGATCACCCGCTGGGAGGACTATTCGCGGGCCAAGGACGAGATGATGGTGCACACCGACATCCCCGAGGCGCCCTGGTACGTCGTGGAGAGTGACGACAAGAAGCGGGCGCGGCTCAACACGATCGCCCATCTGCTCTCCACCATCCCCTACACCGATGTCGGCTCCCCGGTGCTGGAGCTGCCCGCACGGCCGAGTCCTCGGGGCTACCAGCGACCGCCCCGCGAGAGCTCGACCTACGTGCCCGACCACTGCGACTCGCTCGGGACCTGAGCGCGCCCCTTGAATGCGGGGGGCCCGACCGGGTACTCAGGGTCCATGCCCATCCGACGAAGTTCTCCCCTGGCAGACATCGACGAGAACGACGTCGAGGTCGGCGACCCCAAGAACGCCGCCGCCGGTGTCACGGCGGTCGCGGTCACGATGAAGCGCTCGATCGAGCGGATGGGCCTCGCCCGCACCGCGCGCACCCTGCTCAAGCTCAACCAGACCGATGGGTTCGACTGCCAGGGCTGCGCGTGGCCGGACCCCGACCCGTCGCACCGGCACACGGCCGAGTTCTGCGAGAACGGCGCCAAGGCGGTCGCGGAGGAGGCCACCACCAAGCACCTCCAGCCCTCGTTCTTCGAGCAGAACAGCATCGCCGACCTGCGCGAGCACACCGACTACTGGCTGGGTCACCAGGGACGGCTGGTGCACCCCGTCGTACGCCGTCGCGACGCCACCCACTACGAGCCGATCTCGTGGGAGGACGCCTTCGAGCTGATCGGGCAGACCCTGCGCGGGCTCGCCAGCCCGGACGAGGCGATCTTCTACACCTCGGGGAAGACCTCCAACGAGGCCGCGTTCACCTACCAGCTCTTCGCCCGCGCCTTCGGCACCAACAACCTGCCGGACTGCTCGAACATGTGCCACGAGTCCACCTCGGTCGCGCTCGCGGAGACGATCGGGATCGGCAAGGGCTCGGTCAGCCTCGACGACGTGCACGAGGCCGAGCTGATCGTGATCAGCGGGCAGAACCCCGGCACCAACCACCCGCGGATGCTCAGCGCGCTGGAGATCGCCAAGGGCAACGGCGCGAAGATCATCTCGATCAACCCGTTGCCCGAGGCCGGGCTGATGCGGTTCAAGAACCCGCAGAACGTGCGCGGCGTCGCCGGGCACGGCACCGGCCTCTCCGACCTGCACCTGCCGATCCGGATCAACGGCGACCTCGCCCTGTGGCAGGGGATCGGGGCCCTGATCCTGGAGGCCGAGGAGGCCGCCGGCAACGATGGCAGCGTGCTCGACCGCGACTTCATCGAGCGCCACACCACCGGCTTCGAGGAGTGGGTGCGTGAGATCAAGGGCCTCGACTGGGTGGCCGTCGAGGCAGCGACCGGCCTGAGCCGGGCCCAGATCGGTGAGGCGGCCGAGATGATGATCGCCTCGAACGCCACCGTGCACTGCTGGGCCATGGGCATCACCCAGCACCGCAACGCCGTGGCCACGATCAAGGAGTTCGTCAACGTCGCCTTCCTGCAGGGCAACATCGGCAAGCCCGGCGCCGGGCTGTGCCCTGTCCGCGGCCACTCCAACGTCCAGGGCGACCGGACCATGGGCATCTGGGAGAAGGTCCCCGACCACTTCCTGGACGCCCTGCGCGCCGAGTACGGCTTCGAGCCGCCCCGCGAGCACGGCCTCGACACCGTCGACTCGATCCGGGCGCTGCGCGACGGCAAGGCGTCGGTCTTCGTCGGCATGGGCGGCAACTTCGTCTCCGCGGCACCCGACACGATCGTCACCGAGGAGGCGATGGAGCAGGCCGAGCTCACCGTGCAGATCTCGACCAAGCTGAACCGCTCGCACGTCCGCTGCGGCCGGACCGCGCTGATCCTGCCGGCCATGGGCCGCAGTGAGCGCGACCAGACCGGTGGCCGGGACCAGCGGGTCACGGTCGAGGACTCCATGTCGGCGGTGCACGCCTCCCGCGGGCCGCTGAAGCCGGCCAGCAAGCACATCAGGTCCGAGGTGGACATCGTCTGCGGCATCGCCGAGGCGACCCTGGGCACCGACGGACCGGTGCCCTGGTCGGCGTACCGCTCGGACTACGCGAAGATCCGCGAGGCGATCTCGCACGTCGTGCCCGGCTGCGCGGCGTACGACGAGAAGGTCGACCAGCCCGGGGGGTTCGTGCTCCCGCACCCGCCGCGGGACAGCCGCACCTTCCCGACCCAGTCCGGCAGGGGCGTGTTCTCGGCAAGCCCGATGGAGGTGATCAACGTGCCCGAGGGCAGGCTGCTGCTCCAGAGCCTGCGCAGCCACGACCAGTTCAACACCACCATCTACGGCCTCGACGACCGCTACCGCGGGGTCTCCGGCGGTCGGCGGGTGGTGTTCTTGCACCGTGACGACATCGCGGCGCACGGGTTCGCCAAGGACGATGTCGTGGACCTGGTCAGCGAGTGGGAGGACGGCACCGAGCGCACGGTGCCGTCGTTCCGGATCGTGGAGTACGACACCCCGCGCGGGTGTGCGGCGGCCTACTACCCCGAGGTGAACCCGCTGATCCCGCTCGACTCCACCGCCACCGGCAGCAACTGCCCGACCTCGAAGTCGGTGATCATCCGGCTCGAGCGCGCGAGCGGAGGCGAGGCGAGCTCCACCGGGAGCGGCAAGCCGGTGGGCTCCGACCGCGGGCACAAGTCCGACGTGGAGCCCGACCAGCTCAGCTGACCCGGGGCGCGGAAGAGTGGCAGTTCCGGTTAAGGTTAGGCATACCTAACCGGAAGGACTCTGCTCATGCGCGCGTCGCGACGTCTGGCAACCCGCGTGGCTGCCGTCGCCCTGGCCCTGCCCCTGCTGACCTCGTGCGGGGGTGCGGACGAGCCGTCCCTCGTGGTCTACAACGCCCAGCACAAGGAGCTGATCGACGCCGTCGCGAAGGAGTTCACCGCCGAGACCGGCATCAAGGTGCAGCTGCGCAACGGCTCCGACCTCGAGCTGGCCAACCAGCTCGCGGCAGAAGGGACCGCCTCACCAGCCGACGTGTTCCTCACCGAGAACTCCCCGGCGATGACCCTGGTGGACAGCAAGGGGCTCTTCGCCAAGCTCGACCAGGCCACGCTGGACCAGATCCCGGCGCAGTACCGACCCAGCGACGGTGAGTGGACCGGCTTCGCCGCTCGCTCCACCGTCCTGGTCTACAACACCGACCAGGTGGCTGCGGACGAGCTGCCGAAGTCGCTGCTCGACCTGGCGGAGCCCGAGTGGAAGGACCGGATCGCGTTCTCCCCGACCGGTGCCGACTTCCAGGCGATCGTGAGCGCGGTCCTCGCCACCCAGGGCGAGCAGACCACTCGGGAGTGGCTGGCGGGCCTGAAGCGCAACGGCAGCGTCCTCGACGGCAACAACGTGGTCCTGGAGTCGGTGAACTCCGGGCAGACCGAGGCCGGCGTGATCTACCACTACTACTGGTACCGGGACCAGGAGGAGTCCGGGGAGAACAGCGACGGCTCGGCGCTGCACTTCTTCGGCGACCAGGACCCGGGCGCGTTCGTCAGTGTCTCGGGTGCGGGCGTGCTGAAGTCCTCCGACGACAGCAGCGACGCCCAGAGGTTCGTGGAGTTCCTGGTCGGCAAGAACGGCCAGCAGGTGATCGCCGACAGCTACGCGCTCGAGTACACCTTGAACCCCGACATCGACCTGGCCCGAGGGGTCAAGGGTCTGGCCGACCTCGACCCACCGACAGTGGACCTCTCCAAGCTCAACGGGCCCGAGGTCGTCGAGCTGATGCAGGAAGCCGGATTCCTCTGAGCGCGACCCTGACCCCGCCGAGGCTGACCCGGACGCGCCAGGGCGCGCCGGCTCTGCTGGTGCTGGCGGCGGCCGCGGTGGCGGCCTTGGTGATGCTCCCGCTCGGGTACGTCGCCTGGTTCACCTGGTCGCTCGGCCCCACCGAGACCTGGGCGCTGCTCGCCCGCCCCCGGGTGGCCGAGCTGTTCCGCAACACCCTCGGCCTGCTCGTGGGCACCGTTGCGCTGAGCACGGTCGTCGGGGTGGGATGCGCCTGGCTCGTGGAACGCTCAGACCTGCCGGGCCGGTCGGTGTGGCACGTGCTGTTCGTGGCGCCGCTGGCGATCCCGGCCTTCGTCAACAGCTACGGCTGGGTGTCGCTGACCCACGCGGTCCAGGGGTACGCCGGGGCGGTGCTCGTGGTCTCGCTGTCCTACGCGCCGCTGGTCTACCTGCCCACCGTGGCGGCGATGCGGACATTGGACCCGGCGCTGGAGGAGGTCTCGCACGCCCTCGGCAACGACCGCCTGACCACGTTCCGGCGCGTGGTCCTGCGCGGGCTCCGCCCGGCCGTCTTCGGAGGAGGGCTGCTGGTGGGCCTGCACGCCCTCGCCGAGTTCGGAGCCCTGCAGATGCTGCGGTTCCCGACCTTCACCACCGCGATCTACGACCAGTACCGCTCGGCGTTCAACAGTGCCGGCGCCAACGTGCTCGCCAGCGTCCTCGTGCTGGCGTGTCTGGTGCTGCTGCTGGCCGAGCTCTCGATGCGCGGTGACGCCGCCTTGTGGCGCGTGGGATCGGGAAGCGCCCGGCAGGTGCCGCGGGTCCGGCTCGGTCGCGCCCGCCCGGTCGCGCTGGCCGCCGTCGGGGCGCTGGTCATGCTCTCGCTCGGGGTCCCGCTCTCCAGCCTGGTGCGGTGGCTGCTGGTCGGTTCCTCGACCGCGTTCCCCATCGGCGAGCTGGTGACGGCGACGGTGACCACCGCGGGCCTCGCCCTCGCCGCCGCGGCCTGCACCACCCTGCTGGCCCTCCCCGTGGTCTGGCTGGCGGTGCGCCACCGGGGCACGATCGGCAATCTCATCGAGCGGGCGACCTTCACCGCCCACGCGCTGCCCGGGATCGTGGTCGCGCTGGCGCTGGTGGCCATGTCGGTGCGAACGGTGCGACCGCTCTACCAGACCGTGCCGCTGCTGCTGCTGGGCTACGCCATCTTGTTCCTGCCCCGAGCGATCGTCAGCATCCGCAGCAGCCTCGAGCACGCGCAGCCCGTCCTCGAGGACGTGGCTCGCAGCCTGGGTCAACGCCCGCTCGGAGTGTGGCTCCGGGTCACCCTGCCGCTGCTGCGCAACGGGCTCGGTGCGGGGGCGGCGCTCGTCTTCCTGGCCGTGTCCACCGAGCTCACCGCGACCTTGCTGATGGCGCCCATCGGCACCGCCACGTTGGCCACCGAGTTCTGGGCGAACAGCTCCTCGCTGGCCTACGGTGCCGCAGCGCCGTACGCCCTGCTGCTGATCCTGGTCTCGCTCCCGGCCACCTGGCTGCTCAGCCGTCGACCGCGGGCTGGTGTGGCATGAGCAGCGTCCGCGTGCGCGACCTGACCAAGGCGTTCGGGTCCACCCCCGTGCTGCAAGGCGTGGACCTCGACGTCCGCAACGGCGAGATCATGGCCGTGCTGGGACCGTCCGGGTGCGGCAAGACCACGTTGCTGCGGATCCTGGCCGGCTTCCTGGACCCGGACGGCGGACAGGTGGAGTTCGACTCCCTGGTCGTCTCCGACCGCCGCGGGACGTTGAAGGCCTGGGAGCGCAAGGTCGGCTACGTGCCGCAGGAGGGAGCGCTCTTCCCGCACCTCGACGTGCGCAACAACATCCTGTTCGGGCTTCCTCGCGGCGAGCGCACCCGCGCCCGGCTCGTGGAGATGCTGGAGCTCGCCGAGCTCCCGTCCCAGATCGCGACGTCGTTCCCGCGCGAGCTCTCCGGTGGTCAGCAGCAGCGGGTGGCACTCGCCCGGGCCCTGGCGCCACGACCTCGGGTCGTCCTCCTCGACGAGCCCTTCTCCTCGCTCGACGCCTCCTTGCGGGTCAACGCCGGTCGCGCCGTGACTCGGGTGCTGCGCCACGCCGGGACCACCGCGCTGCTGGTGACCCACGACCAGGGCGAGGCGCTGTCGCTCGCCGACCGGGTCGCGGTCATGAAGGAGGGTCGGATCAGCCAGGTGGCCAGGCCCGCCGAGCTGTACGGCGCACCGGTGGACGTGCACGTGGGCAGCTTCGTCGGCGACGCGAACCTGATGCCGGGTCTGCTGACCTCGCAAGGGGCCAGCTGCGCGCTCGGCGAGGTCGAGCTGCGGGTCGGGTCCGCGATGTCGGTCGGATCGGCCGTGACGTTGCTCGCCCGGCCTGAGCAGCTGCGCCTGGTCGACCCCTCGACCTCGGGCAGCACCGCCCACGTCGAGGAGGTCACCTTCTACGGCGCCTACGCGTCGGTGCGCCTGGTCACCGCCGATGGCGCGGCGCTGGTGGCTCGCGTCGACCCGGGATCGTTGCCGGTCCCGGGGGCGCTCGTGGGCGTGCGGGTCGTCGGGCCGGTGGGGGTGTACCCATGAGGCGGACCATGGCCTCGACCACGGCACTGGTCGACCTGCGCAGGTTCGGGACCGCGCCGGCCCTGGTGGCCGCCACCGGCACCGTGGGCTACGCCGAGCTGGCCGACCGGGTGGAGGAACGCGCCCACCGGCTCGGTGGGCGCCGGCGGCTCGTCCTGCTGGAGTGCCGCAACGACGTGGAGACCGTGGTCACCTACCTCGCCGCGCTGCACGGGCGGCATCCGGTGCTGCTGGTCGGCGCGGACTGCCACAGCGACGAGCTGCGCGCCACCTACCGCCCCGAGGTGGTGGCACGCGGCGCGCGGCTCGAGATCAGCGAGGTCGAGCTGTCCCCGGATCTCCATCCCGACCTCGCCGTGCTGCTCAGCACGTCCGGCTCGACCGGATCCCCCAAGCTGGTCAGGCTCTCCCACGAGAACCTGCGCAGCAATGCCGACGCGATCGCCGAGTACCTCCACCTCACGGCCGACGACCGCGCTGCGACCTCGCTCCCGCTCCAGTACTGCTACGGGCTCTCGGTGCTCAACAGCCACCTCCGGGTGGGCGCCAGCGTGCTGCTCACCGAGGCCTCCGTTGTCGACGAGGACTTCTGGAAGGCCTTCGCCGCCGGCGGTGCCACCTCGCTGGCCGGCGTACCGCACACCTTCGCCCTGCTCGACTCCTCGGGCTTCGCTGCGCGGGACCTGCCGACGCTGCGCACGCTGACCCAGGCGGGCGGTCGGCTCGACCCGGAGACCGTACGCCGCTACGCCCGGATGGGGGAGGAACGCGGGTTCGACCTGGTCGTGATGTACGGCCAGACCGAGGCCACCGCACGGATGGCGTATCTGCCGCCGCACCTGGCCGCCGAACGACCGACGAGCATCGGGATCCCCATCCCGGGGGGCAGCTTCCGCATCGATCCCGCGAGCGGTACAGCAGAAGGCGACGGCGTCGGCGAGCTCGTCTACACCGGCGAGAACGTGATGCTCGGCTACGCCCAGGAGCCTGCGGACCTGGCGCTCGGGCGGACCCAGGTGGAGCTGCGCACCGGCGACCTGGCTCGGCAGGACGAGGACGGGCTCTACGAGCTGGTCGGCCGCAGGTCCCGGTTCGCGAAGCTCTTCGGCCTGCGCATCGACCTGGACCGGGTGGAGTCCCTCGCCACCGCCGCCGGCGTGAACGCGTGCGTCATCGAGCGCGATGGTCACCTCGACGCGTTCGTCACCCGCCATCGTGACAAAGCGTCGGTGGCCGAGGTGCTGCGCGGTCTGCACCTTCCCGCGCACGCGAGCACCATCCACGTGGTCGACGCCGTGCCGCTCACCTCGCACGGCAAGACCGACTACCGGGCACTCGGGGACCACGCCGCAGCCGTCGCCCGGGACCGGTCCGCTGCCCGCCAGCGGCGGGCTCCGGCCGTCACGGCGGAACGGGTCCGTGACCTCTACGCCCACCTCCTGGGTCGGCCCGACGCCACCCCGGAGGACAGCTTCGTGTCCTTGCGCGGGGACTCCCTGTCCTACGTCGAGGCGTCCGTGCGCCTCGGCGGCCTGTTTCCCGACCTGCCGGCCGACTGGGCGCAGCGGTCCGCGAGGGACCTCGCCGCCATGGCCCAGCGCACGGCGCAGCGGCGCTCCCGGTGGGCCCCCCTGGAGATCAGCGTCGCCCTGCGCGCGGTCGCGATCGTGCTGATCGTCGGCTCGCACGCCAACCTGTTCAGCATGGCGGGGGGAGCGCACGTGCTCCTGGCGGTGGTGGGATTCAACCTGGCCCGCTTCCAGCTCGCCGGAGCGCAGCGGACCGAGCGCCGCCGCAGCCTGCTGCGCGCGGCGCGCAACGTGATGGTGCCGTCGGCGCTGTGGATCGGTGGCGTGGCCGTGGTCACCGGCATGTACGACGCCTCGACGGCGCTGCTGCTCAACGGTGTCCTGGGCTCGGACGACTGGGACGTGCGGTGGCAGTTCTGGTTCCTCGAGGTCGTGGTCTGGACACTGGTCGGTGCGGCGCTGCTCTTCAGCTTCGGCGCAGTGGACCGGTGGGAGCGTGCCCGCCCGTTCGGATCCGCCACCTCGGTGTTCGTCGCCGCGTTGGCCCTGCGCTACGCGCTCGTCGGCATCGAGGCAGGTCCCACGGAGCGCTACGCACTGCTGCCCGTTCTCTGGTGCCTGGCCCTGGGATGGATGGCCGCCCGGTCCCGGACGGACCTGCAGCGACTGGTGACCTCGGCGGCGAGCATCGTCGCGTGCTGGGGGTTCTTCGCAGACCCGGTCCGCGAGGGCCTGGTCGTGGCCGGGGTCTGCCTGCTCGTCTGGGTCCCCCGGATCCCGGTGCCACGCCGGTCGCTGCCCCTGCTCAGCGCCGTCGCCGCCTCGTCGCTGTTCACCTACCTCACCCACTGGCAGGTCTACCCCCACCTCGAGGTGGACCATCCCCTGCTGGCGACGCTGGCCTCCTTCGCCGTCGGGATCGCGGTGTGGCGGGCCTACGAGGGCGTCGTTGCCGGGATGCGACGACGGACGCCGACAGCGGGCGCCGGCCCGCTATATTGCGCGGATGCTCGCCTACATCGTCGCCGGCCTGATCATGGGCGCGCTCGCGTGGTTCCTCAAGCACGAGTCGGGTGACCCCAGGCTGGCCACGCAGCTGATCATCGGGGCTGCCGGCGCCGTGCTGGGCGGGGTCGCGATGAACCTGTTCCTCTCCGAGGGCGTGATGGCCCTCAACGCCTGGGGGTTCGCCTCCGCAGCCGTGGTGGCGTTGATCGTCCTCGCGCTGCTCCAGGCGAGGGTCGGCGGGTCCGGCGACGGAGCGTCCTGAGCCACCGGCCATGACCAGCTGCCTGTTCTGCGCGATCGCCGCCGACGAGGCGGAGGCCTCGGTGGTGTGGAGCGACGACGACTTCGTCGCCTTCCTCGACGTCCGGCCGGTCTTCAAGGGGCATGTGCTGCTGGTCCCGCGCGAGCACGTCGTCACCCTGCCCGACCTCCCGGCCGCGCTCGGCGGCCCGTTCCTGGCTGCCGCCCAGAGGCTCGCGGCTGCGATGCTCGACGGGCTCGGCGCGCAGGGGTCGTTCGTGGCGATGAACAACACCGTGTCCCAGTCGGTGCCGCACCTGCACTGCCACGTCGTACCCCGCACCAAGGGCGACGGCCTGCGGGGCTTCTTCTGGCCACGCACGAAGTACGCCGACACCGCCGAACGGGACGCCTGGGCGGCCCGGATCGGCGCCGCACTACAGTGACCGACGGACTTCAGCCACCTTTCGAGAGGACAAGCCACATGGGTCGTTACGACGGACGGGTCGCCATCGTCACCGGGGCCGCGCGCGGCATCGGCGCCGGGACCGCGAAGCGGTTCGCCGAGGAGGGCGCTGCGGTCGCCGTCCTCGACCTCGACGAGGGACAGGCGCAGGAGGCCGCCGACGCTCTCGGCGGCGAGGCCAAGGCGATCGGCGTCGGATGCAACGTCTCGGACGCCGCCTCGGTCGACGCGGCGGTGGCGCGGGTCCTCGAGGAGCTCGGCGGCCTGCACGTGCTGGTCAACAACGCCGGCATCACCCGCGACAACCTGCTCTTCAAGCTCACCGAGGACGACTGGGACGCGGTGATGAACGTGCACCTCAAGGGCGCGTTCTTGATGAGCAAGGCCGCCCAGAAGACGTTCGTGGCGCAGAAGTACGGCAAGATCCTGAACCTCTCCAGCGTCTCGGCCAACGGCAACCGCGGCCAGGCGAACTACTCCGCGGCCAAGGCCGGCGTGCAGGGCTTCACCCGCACCCTTGCCCTGGAGCTCGGTGCCTTCGGGGTCAACGTGAACGCGATCGCCCCCGGCTTCATCGCCACCGAGATGACCGACGACACCGCTCGCCGGCTCAAGCTCGACGTCGAGGAGTTCCGCAAGCTGAACGCGGAGGCCAACCCGGTCAAGCGGGTCGGCTACCCCGAGGACATCGCGGCCGCGGCAGCCTTCCTGTGCAGCGACGAGGCCTCCTACATCACCGGTCAGACCCTCTACGTCGACGGTGGCGCCAAGATCTGAGAAGAGATTGGTCGCCCGACTCTGGCGGGCCCTGCGCGCTGCGCGGGGCCCGCTTTGTCATCATGACGCCATGACTGTCCCTTCTCGCAGCAAGGCCGCCCTGGTCGCGGTGGCCCTGAGTCTCGTGCTGGCCGCCTGTGGCGGGGACAAGGACCCGGCCGCTGCGAAGAAGCCGGACTCCCAACCGCTGGAGGGCGGGACCAAGCTGGCGGCGCTCTGGCCCCTGACCGGGCTGCCGGTGACCGGCAGCACCCCCGACCGCCCGGTGCTGGTCACCAAGATCGACAACACCTCCAGCAGCCGCCCCCAGGTCGGGCTGAAGAAGGCCGACCTGATCACCGAGGAGCTCGTCGAGGGCGGGATGACCCGGTTGGCGGTCTTCTACTACAGCCAGCTCCCCGACGTCGTCGGCCCGGTGCGGTCCATGCGGGCCTCCGACATCGGCATCGTCAAGCCTGCCCACGCCGTGATCGTGGCCAGTGGTGCCGCCCCGCCGACGATCGGGCGCCTCAACGCCGCCAAGGTGCCGTTCTTCACCGAGGGCGGGCCGGGCTACTTCCGCGAGGGCAGCCGCCGCTCGCCGTACAACCTGATGGTGAACCTGCCCCAGCTGGCCAAGACCGTGAAGAAGAAGGCGGTGGTCCCCGCCAGCTACCTGCCCTGGGGCAAGGAGACCGACTTCGCCGGAAGCCGGCCGGCCAAGGAGATCGATGCCATCTTCAGCCGCTCGCACACCACCTCCTGGCGCTACGCGGGCGGGCGCTACCAGAACCTGAACTCCTTCGCGGAGGCCGGCTCCCAGTTCCAGCCCGACAGCATCCTGGTGATCCGGGTGCGTCAGGGCGACGCCGGCTACCTCGACCCGGCGGGCAACCCGGTCCCGGAGACGATCTACTCCGGCAAGGGCTCGATGCTGCTCTTCCACAACGGGCAGGTGGTGCGCGGCACCTGGAAGAAGTCCTCCAACAAGACCCCGGTGCAGCTGAGCACGGCGGCCGGACCGATCAAGGTCCCCGCCGGACACGTGTGGGTGGAGCTGGTGCCCACCGACAAGGACGGCGGAGGGGTGGCCTTCCGCCGCTAGGAGGGTTGGGCGGGGTCGGTGAGTACGACGCCCTGGTCGGCCAGCGAACGCAGACCGTCGAGGATGAACCCGATCGCGACCTCGATCCGCGCCACCGCGCGCGCGGGGTCCTCGGCCGTGGTGACACTCTCACCGGCGGCGGACAGCGCGCCGAAGAAGATCCGGCTGAAGGTCTGCTTCATCGGCTCGTCGAGCTCGTAGGTGGACGCCTCGAGGACCGAGCCCACGATGTCTTGCACGATGGCGTAGCTGGAGCGCTCCTCCTGCTCCCGGAAGCGCTCGTAGCCCAAGATGGCCGGCCCGTCCTGGATCACCACCCGCTGGTAGGTCGGGTCCTGCACCACCGCGAGGAACGCCCGCAGCCCGGAGAGCGCCTTCTCCCAGGGGTCGCGCGAGCCCCGCAGGGAGCCCTTGATCTCGCGGGCGGCGTCGTCCTCGACCTTGGCGAAGACGGCCTCGAAGACCGCCTGCTTGCCGCTGAAGTGGTGGTAGAGCGCTCCCTTGGTCACCCGCGCGCCCGCCACGATCGCGTCCAGGCTGGTGCCGCGGTAGCCGTGCTCGGTGAACTGCGCGGTGGCGACCTCGATCAGGGCCCGTTTGGTGGAGGAGGAGAACGTCGCCCGGCGACTGCTCCCGGCCACCTTCGGGAGGCTGGTGAGCAGCTTCTCCGTGTGTGATCGACCCATCCGGGCAGTCTAGGGCGCCCGGTGTGGGTCAGGTCACGGCGCCCGCGCTGGCAAACCGGGCGTTCTGTACATACTCTGAGTACGTACTTGCGGTATGTGAAACTTCAGAAAGGTGAGAACCATGACCTGGAACGCCTTCGCCCGACGCGAGGAGATCCTTCGCGCGGTAGTGGACACCGCTGACCGCCGACTCGATGGCAACCTGCCCACCGACCTGCCCGGCGTCACCGATGAATTCGCCACCGAGACCGACCTGGTCTCGGCCCTCCTGCTCAAGTGGCACGCCCGGCTCTCGGGCAACGTCGAGCGGATCTTGATGAACGAGCCGATCGGGCTCGAGGACGCCGTCGCCGCCGCGTGGCGGCGTACGGCCGAGCAGATGCCCGGGGTGCGGTTGATCCTCGACCGGGCCGGCCACCACGACAACACCGAGCTCGCACCCATGGTCGACCGGGCCCAGCAGCGCGAGTGGGCACGCCTGGCCATGGCGGCGGGCATGGCGAACTCCGCCAGCCCGGCGGCCGTGCGGGCCGGACGCCGCATCGAGGAGTCGGCCCGGACCGGGCTGGTGCTGCCCACAGCCCAGGCCGCGCCGGTCGAGACCGGTGCCGAGGCCGAGACCGGTGCACAGGCGGTGCACGAGGCCAACGAGTCCTTCGTACGCCGGCTCAAGGCGGTCCTCGCCGCCTGACCCAGAGCTGACCTGCCCCAGACCATCGCGCGGCCCTCCCTGCCGCACCCCCTCCCAGGTGGTCTGGGGCTCGTCATTCCCGGATATGATCCGGCGATGAGCAAGCGACAGACAGCGGGGTTCGGGGCCGTCGATGTCATGGAGGACACCCGGCTCGACGAACGCACCCGTCCCACCGACGACGGCGACCACGAGCGGCTCTCCCACTACGTCCCCAAGGACAAGCTCATGGAGGGGATGATCAACGGGACCCCCGTGGTCGCTCTGTGCGGGAAGGTCTGGGTCCCGAGCCGGGATCCGGAGCGCTACCCGGTCTGCCCTGAGTGCAAGGAGATCTGGGACAGCATGCGAGAGGGCACCGAATGAGGTTCGCACGACGAGTGGGAGTGGCTGCGGTCGCTCTCACCCTGGCCGCCCTGCCCACCCTCGTGGCCCCGGCCACCGCCCACGCGGCCCTGGCGGTGCCGTGCCTGAACACCGCCGGCACGCAGGGCGCGACCCCGGTGTGGCGGCGGGGCAACGACACCTCCCCGGTCACCGCCGCCGACCTCGCCGCGCTCCCGGCGCAGGAGACCAGCCGTCGCGCCCTCACCCGCGACGTGAGCCCACGGCTCGCGTCGAGCGTGACGATCCCGGTCTACGTCCACGTGATCAAGGGCAAGCACCGCCGCGAGCGGCACACCGCCGGCCCCAAGCGCGTCGCCCGGGTGATCAGGATCCTCAACGCCGGCTTCGACTCCCGGCAGAGCGCGCTCGGCACGACCACCCGCTACACCTTCAAGCTCAAGAAGATCGACTGGACCCGCAACGACAGCTGGTACCACGCGTTCCTCAACGGCCCGCGCGACCGGAAGATGAAGCGCAAGCTGCACCGCGGCAACGCGCGGACCCTGAACCTCTACATCAACGGCGGCGGTCGCACCGACGAGCCGGTCCTGGGCTGGGCGCGGTTCCCGTGGCAGTACGCCAGCGCCCCCCGGCTCGACGGGGTCAGCGTCAACGTGGCGGCGCTTCCCGGCGGCAAGGCCCGCGGCTACAACCTCGGCGACACAGTGATCCACGAGACCGGTCACTGGATGGGGCTGCTGCACACCTTCCAGGGCGGCTGCTCGGAGACCAACGACCAGGTGGCCGACACCCCGGCCGAGGCCGAGCCGAGCTTCTACTGCGAGACCAACCGGGACACCTGCCCGGCGATGCCGGGATTCGACCCGGTGCGCAACTTCATGGACTACTCCCGCGACGCCTGCATGAACCAGTTCACCGCCGGCCAGGTGGGCCGGATGGACGCGGCCTTCGTGAAGTGGCGGCAGTACTAGTGCCGCTGTCGATCCCCGCCGAGAGGGTCATGTGAGCGACGGACGCCCTGCTCCCGTCCCGCTCGACCTGCCACCCGCCTATCCCGCACGTGCCGCCTGGGGCACGGCCGGGAGCCTGCGCGCCTGGCAGTCGGCCGCGCTGGACGCCTACTTCGACCGCAACCCGCGCGACTTCCTCGCCGTGGCGACCCCCGGTGCCGGCAAGACCACCTTCGCCCTCACCGTGGCCGCGGAGCTGCTCGCCCGCCGGGTGATCGATCGGATCACCGTGGTGGCCCCGACCGAGCACCTCAAGACCCAGTGGGCCGAGGCAGCGGCCAAGGTGGGGATCCCGCTGGACCCGGAGTACTCCGGTCGCAAGGGCCGCACCAGCGGCGACTTCGTGGGGGTGGCGCTGACCTACGCCGGGGTCGCGGCCAACCCGTTGGCGCACCGGATCCGCACCGAGCGCTTCAACACGATGGTGATCCTGGACGAGGTGCACCACGCCGGTGACGCGCTGTCGTGGGGCGAGTCCGTGCGCGAGGCCTTCGAGCCCGCCCGCCGCCGGCTCGCCCTCACCGGCACGCCGTTCCGCTCCGACATCAACCCGATCCCGTTCGTGACCTACGCCCCCGGCGAGGACGGGGTGCCGCGGTCGCTGGCCGACTACACCTACGGCTACGCCCACGCGCTCGCCGACCACGTCGTACGCCCGGTGCTGTTCATGGCCTACAGCGGCGAGATGCAGTGGCGCACCCGGGCCGGGGACGAGATCGCGGCACGGCTGGGGGAGCCGCTGACCAAGGACATGACCGCGCACGCGCTGCGTACGGCGCTGGACCCGGACGGGGCCTGGATCCCCTCGGTGCTCGAGGCCGCCGACCGCAGGCTCTCCGAGGTGCGGCGGCACGTGCCGGATGCCGGGGGGCTGGTGATCGCCACCGACCAGGACTCGGCCCGTGCCTACGCGCGGGTGCTCGCCGGGATCAGCGGGGAGAAGCCGGCCGTCGTGCTCTCCGATGAGAAGGCGGCCTCGAAGAAGATCGCGAAGTTCGCCGCGGACGAGTCCCGGTGGATGGTCGCGGTGCGGATGGTCTCCGAGGGCGTGGACGTGCCCCGGCTCTCGGTCGGGGTCTATGCGACCACGATCTCGACCCCGCTGTTCTTCTCCCAGGCGGTGGGTCGCTTCGTGCGTGCGCGCAAGCGCGGGGAGACCGCCTCGATCTTCGTGCCGTCGGTGCCGGTGCTGCTGGGCCATGCCTCGCAGATGGAGGTCGAGCGCGACCACGTGCTCCAGCGCAAGATCAGCGACGAGGGCGACATCTTCGCCGCGGAGGACGCACTGATGGCCCAGGCCCAGCAGGGTGAGAGCGCCTCCGGAGAGGAGACGCTGATGCCGTGGGAGGCCCTGGGGTCGCAGGCCACCTTCGACCGGGTCCTCTACGACGGCGCGGAGTTCGGGCATGCGGGAGAGGTGCACGTCGGCTCGGAGGAGGAGATGGACTTCCTCGGCATCCCCGGCCTGCTCGAGGCCGACCAGGTGCGCAACCTGCTCCAGCACCGGCAGAGCGAGCGCGCTCGCCGGCGCCCGGCCGCCGCCGCGGACGAGCCGGTCCGCGAGGTCTCCACCCACGAGCAGCTCTCGGTGATGCGCCGTGAGCTCAACGGGCTGGTGGCGGCCTGGCACCACCGCACCGGCCAGCCGCACGGCGTCACCCACGCCGCGCTGCGCAAGGAGTGCGGCGGGCCGGCCGCGGCCGCCGCGACCGCGGCGCAGCTGGCCAAGCGGATCGACCTGCTGCGCGACTGGGCGACCCGCAACACACCCTGAGCGGTCCTCAGGTCTCGCCGGTCACCGAGCCCAGCAGCGGCAGCACCCGGTAGGGCACCTGGGTCGCGAGCGCGATCACCGTCGAGCAGCGCACGATCCCCTCGTGCGCCAGCACCCGGTCGATCACCCGCTGCAGGTCGGTGTTGGACCGGGCCACGACCCGGCACCACAGGTCGCCCGGCCCGGTGATCGTGCACGCCTCGAGCAGCTCGGGGATCACGGCCAGGTGGGCGCCGACGGCGTCGTGGCCGCCCTCGGTCGTCGGCCCCTGGCGGATCTCGAGGGTCAAGAAGGCCATCACCGGGTGGTCGAGGGCGGCCGGCTCGAGCTGCGGCCCCCAGCCCGAGACCACGCCGGAGGACTGCAGCCGGTCCAGCCGCGCCTGCACCGTGCCCCGCGCGACACCGAGGCGGCGGGACGCCTGGAGGACGCCCACCCGGGGCTCGGCAGCGAAGAGTTCCAGCAGAGTGCGGTCGAGTCGGTCCATGGTGGGCCTCCTGGGTAGACAGGTTGTCCAGTCGAGAGTGGCTGCGTTGCACATATTGTCACGTGCCGTGATCCTTGACCCATGACTTCGCTGACGCCTGCCGAGATCCGTGCCGACCTGACCCTGGACCAGCTCAAGCAGCTGGTCGGCCTCGTGGAGTACGACGCCAGCACCGACCCGTTCCCGGTCACGGCGATGGACGCGGTGTGCTTCGTGGTCGGCAACGCCACCCAGACCGCGAACTTCTACCAGCTGGCCCTCGGCATGGAGCTCGAGGCCTACCGCGGCCCGGAGACCGGCATGCGCGACGCCAAGGTCTACGTCCTGCGCTCGGGTTCGGCGCGCTTCGTCTTCGCCGGCGGCGTCAGCCCTGAGAGCCCGCTGCTGGAGCACCACCGCAAGCACGGCGACGGCGTCGTCGACCTGGCCCTGGAGGTGCCCGACGTCGACAAGTGCATCGAGCACGCCCGGGCGATGGGCGCCACCATCCTCGACGAGCCCTACGAGATCTCCGACGAGCACGGCACCGTGCGGATGGCGGCCATCGCGACGTACGGCGAGACCCGGCACAGCCTCGTGGACCGCTCGCGCTACGACGGCCCCTACCTCCCCGGGTTCGTGGCCCGCACGACCACCGTCACCCGCCGTGAGGGCCACCCCAAGCGGCTCTTCCAGGCGATCGACCACTGTGTGGGCAACGTCGAGCTCGGCCGGATGGACGAGTGGGTGACCTTCTACAACAGGGTCATGGGCTTCACGAACATGGCCGAGTTCATCGGCGACGACATCGCCACCGACTACTCCGCGCTGATGAGCAAGGTGGTCTCGAGCGGCAACCACCGGGTGAAGTTCCCGCTCAACGAGCCGGCCGTGGCGAAGAAGAAGTCCCAGATCGACGAGTACCTCGAGTTCTACGACGGTGCCGGCTGCCAGCACATCGCGCTCGCCACCGGTGACATCCTGCGCAGCGTCGACATCTTGCGCGACAACGGGATCGAGTTCCTCGACACCCCCGACTCCTACTACGACGACCCGGAGCTGCGGGCCCGGATCGGCGAGGTGCGGGTGCCGATCGAGGAGCTGAAGAAGCGCAAGATCCTCGTCGACCGCGACGAGGACGGCTACCTGCTGCAGATCTTCACCAAGCCGATGGGCGACCGACCCACGGTCTTCTATGAGTTCATCGAGCGGCACGGCTCGCTCGGCTTCGGCAAGGGCAACTTCAAGGCGCTCTTCGAGGCGATCGAGCGCGAGCAGGACCTTCGCGGCAACCTGTGAGGATTTTCCCGACTTCCACCAATCCGGTGGGGGCGGGGCGACGAACGACGGTCGCTGGGACCGGGACAGACCCGGAGCATCCCGGACCGATCGGAGCCCCTGATGCGTCGACTCCCCGCCCGCAAGCCCCTGGCCGCCCTCGCGGTCGCCGCCCTGATGGCCGTGCCGCTCGCCGGCTGCAGCGTCGGCGGTGACGACGGGCCGCCCCAGGCGGTCGCGGTGATCGAGACGCTCACCGGCAACTCGACGGCGATCAAGCTCGACCAGGGGTTCGTCGACGCGCTCGGCGCCCTCGAGCTCACCCCCGGCGTGACCGGTGGCGCGAAGCTGGTCGACGGCTCGCTGGTCTTCCCGATCACCGGGGGCAACGTCAGCGTGTTCACGCCCGGTGAGGTCTCGCCGTACGTCATCGGCCAGATCCAGCACGAGAACTCCGGCCTGACCCTCGCCGCCGGGGGCACCAAGGTCCGGCTGAGCAACTTCAACGTCGACCCCGGTGTCTCGCGGGTCTACGGCGACGTGGCGGTCAACGGCAAGACCGCCGTCACCAACGCCTTCCTCTTCCAGCTCGACGGCCGCACCCTGCAGCCCCTGAAGACCAAGGGCAAGACCGCGATCCTCGAGGGCACCCGGGTGGAGATCTCCTCGGTGGCCGCACCGCTGCTGAACAAGACCTTCGGCACCAAGGCCGTGAAGCCTGGCCTGCTGGTGGGGATCGCGAAGATCACCGTCAAGGTCAGCTGAGGACTCGTCGGCTGGCCCTCTTCCGCCGAGGGTCAGCCGGCGTCACACCTGCGGCGACCAGATCACCCTCGCTCGAGCCGCACGGCCCGGTCCAGGGATCGGGCCCGGTCCAGGGATCCGGTCCAGGGATCAGAACGGCGGCCTGCCGGTGCCGCTGACCCGGAACCGGCCCCAGGGGTCGACGTCGGAGAGCCGGCCCTGTGCCGAGCCGTGCGGAGTTCGCAGCGTGACCACGGCGCCGGAGCGGTGCTGGTCGAGGGCCGGGTCGCGAGCGATCCGGCCGTACCAGTGGAAGAGGCCGTCGATGGGCTGGAAGTGCCCGCGCAGGGTCACCTCGACCTCGACCTGGGTCTCCACGATCCGGGCCGGGCCGTCGTACTGCTCCTGCGGCTCGTGGACCTGCTCCATCACTGACTCCTTCCCTCGACCAGGCGCAGCCGCCCCCGGCTGTCGACCCGGACGCCGTGCTCGCGAGCGATCCCCTCGAAGGCGTGCCAGATGAACGAGCCCAGGTAGCGGGTCACCGCCGCGCGGCTCATCGTGTTGCGTCGCAGCCACCACTCTCCGGTGGAGAGCCCGAGCCCGACGAGGCCGTGCGCCCACGGCTCGGCGCCCGCCGCGTCGACACCGAGCTCGCGCAGGGTGTCGCCGAGGAGTCGGGAGATCGTCGCGGCCACCATCTCCTTGCCGTCGGCGAGCGGGTCCTCGTTGGTGGGGTGGTCCACGAGCAGGAAGAACACGTGCGGGTGCAGCGAGATCAGCTCGAGGAAGGTCTCGCACCCCTGCTCGATCCGGTCGCGCAGCGGGACGTTCGCGGTGAGGACCGGCAGCAGGCCCTCGATCACGGCGTTCGCCCCCCAGGCGCCGACGGCGCGATAGAGATCGTCCTTGTCGGTGAAGTAGCGGTAGAGCACCGGCTTGCTGACCCCGGCGCTGGCTGCGATCTCGGCGATGCTGGCGGCCGGGCCGTGGGTGTCGATCGCGGCCACGGCGGCCTCGACCAGCTCGGTGCGGCGGCCCTCGCGGTGGTCGTCCCACCGCGAGTTGCGGCCGTCCGGGTCCTTGACGATGCGCGACATGTGTCCCACAGTAGCTGATAACCGTTACTGAAAGTAACAGTTACCGTCGATCAGGAGGACCCATGACCGCGACGCTCCGCCCCGAGTCCGCTGCCCTCGCCGAGCGGCTGCTGAAGTCCTCGGCGCGCCATTCCTACGACCCCGAGGTCGACATCGACTGGTCGGCGCCGATCCCCGACGACAAGTGGGGGATGCAGCCGGAGCGGATGTCGCTCTACGGCACCGACCTGTGGCGTGGGCTGAGCGAGGAGCAGCAGCGGGTGCTCTCCCTGCACGAGGCGGCATCCATGGCCAGCGTGGGGCTGTGGTTCGAGATCCTGCTGATGCAGATGATGCTGCGCGACCTCTACCACGACGACCCGACGAGCGCGCACATGCACTACGCCCTGACCGAGGTGGCCGACGAGTGCCGGCACTCGACGATGTTCGGCAAGGCGATCGCGCACCTCGGCGTACCGGCGTACGGCCCGCAGAGGCGGATCCATCAGCTCGGCCAGCTGTTCAACACCGTCGTCCGCGGCCCGAGCGCCTACGCCTCGACCCTGGTCGCCGAGGAGATGCTCGACACCTGGCAGCGGGAGCTGGTCAAGGACGAGCGGGTCCAGCCGGTGACCCGGATGGTCTCGCGGATCCACGTCCTCGAGGAGGCCCGGCACATGACCTTCGCCCGCGACGAGGTGCAGCGGTCCGTGCCCGGCCTGAGCAGGGCCCGGCTCGCCGTACACCAGAGCGTCACCGCGCAGGTCTGCTTCATCGTCGCCCGGGCGCTGGTGAACCCGGAGGTCTACCGCTCGGTCGGCATCGACCCCGCCGTGGGCCGCCGTACCGCCCTCGCCAACCCGCACTACCGCGAGACGATGCGCTGGATGGGCGAGAAGCCGCTCGCCTTCCTCCGCGCCAACGACCTCCTGCCGCGGAGCCAGGAGCGGGTCTGGCGCGCCTCGCTGCTGCTCGGCTAGCGCTGTCGGTTTTTCAGGAGACCTTGTGAAACCAGCACTTCTCTGCCATTGCAACGACAGAGAAGTGCCAGTTTCACAAGGTCTCCTGAAAAACCGGCAGGACGCTCCCGCTCACCTCGCCCAGCGCGATCCGGCCGCCGAGGGTGCCGGGGGCGGAGGCGCGGAGGGTGACGGTGTCGCCGTCCTCGAGGAAGGTGCGGTTCCCCCCGAAGGGCTCCTTGCCGCCCCAGCTGAGCTCGAGGAACGAGCCGCGCTGGTCTCGCCGGTCACCGCTGATCGTGCCGCTGGCGTAGAGGTCTCCGGTGCGCAGGGAGGCGCCGTTGACGGTCATGTGGGCGAGCATCTGCGCGGGCGACCAGTACATCGAGGCGTACGGCGGTCTGCTGACCACCTCGCCGTTGAGCACCACCTCGAAGTCGATGTCGAAGCCGGCCGGCTCCTCCACGCGCAGGTACTCCAGCGGCGCGGGGTCCTGCCCGGGCAGCGGAACCCGGGCCGCCTCGAGCGCGGCGAGCGGGGTGACCCACGGGCTGATCGAGGTCGCGAACGACTTGCCGAGGAACGGACCGAGCGGGACGTACTCCCAGGCCTGGATGTCACGCGCGGACCAGTCGTTGAGCGGCGTCACCCCGAACACGTGCTCGGCGAAGCCCGACGGAGCCACCCGCTCGCCGAGCCGGGTGGGTGTGCCGACCACGAAGCCGAGCTCGGCCTCGATGTCGAGGCGGCGGCTGGGGCCGTAGCTCGGGGAGTCCTCGTGGGGGGCCTTGCGCTGGCCGCACGGCCGGACCACGTCGGTCCCCGAGATCACCACCGTCCCGGCGCGGCCGTGGTAGCCGATCGGCAGGTGCTTCCAGTTCGGCGTCAGCGCGTCGCCGTCGGGCCGGAACATCTGGCCCACGTTGGTGGCGTGCTGCTCGGAGCAGTAGAAGTCGACGTAGTCGGCGACCTCGAACGGAGGGTGCATGGTCACCTCGGCCACCGGCACCAGCAACGGCTCCACCCGCGCGCGGTGGACCTCGTTGCCGAGGACCTCGATCAACCAGTCCCGGGCGATGTCCCATACCGGGCGGCCCATCGCCAGGAACGCGTCCAGCCCCGGCTGGCCCCACGGCGCGGCGAGGTGGGGTCCGTCACCGGCGTCGCCTCCCAGCGCCGCGGTCGCGCCGGCCTCGAGCACGAAGTCCCCGATCCGCACGCCCACGCGTGGGGCGTCGCCGGCCACGGAGAACACGCCGTACGGCAGGTTGTCCAGGTCGTACGCCGACCCGCTGGCTCCCTCGACCCAGCTGCCCATCACAGGTCTCCCATCAGTCCGAGCTCGACCAGGTCCTCGTGCGCCTCGAGGACGCTGCACGACCCGAACGAGGTGAACCACCGACGGGTGCGCAACGCCAGGCCGGGGTCATCGGCCAGTCGCGCGGCGATCGCCGTACCGTCGGTGTCCTCCAGGGTCCGGGCGACCTCGGCTCACCCCACCGCCGTGCAGCGCGGTCCGGGTCGCCAGCAGCACGTTGAGGAAGCCGTGATGGCTGATCCCGGTCTGCTCGTCGCGGTGCCGGACCGCGTGGTGGAGGCCGGCGGTGCACTTGAACGGGAGCTCACGATCCAGCGCTGACTCCAGGCACACCGCGAGCTGCTCGGGTGAGGGGAAGAACTCGGCGCTCACGCCGCCGGTGCGGAACTTCAGCGGGATCTCCGCGGCCGCGAGCTCGTCCAGGGCGGCCGACCAGCCGTGGGTCGGCTCGCCCGACGGGATGGGGGGCTCGGCGTAGACCGTGACGTCGTCGAGGGCCTCGCCGAGCCCCTGGACGACCGTGACCAGGCGGCGGGCGTTGTGGGCCAGGTCCTCCTCGTCGCGCAACGCGAACTCGAGCGCATGCAGGGCGAGTCCCTCCGAGCGGGCGACCCAGGTCACCGCGGGCTCGATGGCGCCCGCGCCGCCGGTGACGACCACGTTGAGCGCGAGCGGTGGTCTCGCGACGCTCGATCCTCGCTCCTGCACCACCGAGCCCTGCACCACCGAGCCCTGCACCACCGAGCCCTGGACCACCTGCGCGAGGTCGGCGATCTTGAGGTCGCTGACCACGAAGCCGCCGACCAGGTCGGCGTACCCCGAGGCACGGTGGGTCTGGTGGGCGAGGACCGCGTCAGCGAGTGCGGCGTTGCCCGGCGGGAAGATCGCGGCGTCGTCGACGAAGGCGTGCAGGAAGGCTGGAGCCGTCATGGTTGCCACGCTAGAGGACGGCGCGAGAGGGTTGCGACGTGGCTTACTACCGATCCGTGGGTGCCGTGCCGCCGACCCGGCACACCGCCTTCCGAGACGACGACGGCAACCTGCGTTATGAGGAGCTGATGGGCGAGGAGGGGTTCTCCTCGGACTCCTCGCTGCTCTACCACGCGGGCGTGCCCTCGGCGATCGTCGACAGCCGGGTCTGGGAGCTCGGCGACCTCGGCACCGAGCCCAACCACCCGCTCAAGCCGCGCCACCTGAGGCTGCACGACCTGCCCGCTGAGGCGGGCGCCGACCCTGTCACCGGGCGCCGGCTGGTGATGGGCAACGGCGACGTCCGGATCTCCTACGTCGTGGCGGACGCGGTCTCGCCGTACTACCGCAACGCCGTCGGCGACGAGTGCGTGTACGTCGAGGCCGGCAGCGGCACCGTCGAGACCGTCTTCGGGGTGCTGTCCTACCGCACGGGCGACTACGTGCTCCTGCCCCGCGCCACCACCCACCGCTGGGTGCCGGCGGAGCCGAGCCGGCTCTACGCGATCGAGGCCAACAGCCACATCTCGCCGCCGCGGCGCTACCTCTCCAGGTTCGGCCAGTTCCTCGAGCACGCGCCCTACTGCGAGCGCGACCTGCACGGGCCCGCCGAGCCGCTCGTGGAGACCGGCACCGACGTCGAGGTGCTGGTCAAGCACCGCGGCAACGGGCCCTCGGGCCTGGTCGGCAGCAGGGTCACCTACGCCACGCACCCGCTCGACGTGGTCGGCTGGGACGGCTGCCTCTACCCCTACACCTTCAACGTCGAGGACTTCATGCCGATCACCGGCAAGGTCCACCAGCCGCCGCCGGTGCACCAGGTCTTCGAGGGCCACAACTTCGTGGTCTGCAACTTCTGCCCGCGCAAGGTCGACTACCACCCGCAGTCGATCCCGGTGCCCTACTACCACTCCAACGTCGACTCCGACGAGGTGATGTTCTACGTCGGCGGCGACTACGAGGCGCGCAAGGGCTCCGGCATCGGCATCGGCTCGATCTCGCTGCACCCGGGCGGCCACGCGCACGGCCCGCAGCCGAGCGCGATCGAGGCCTCCATCGGGGTGGAGTACTTCGACGAGCTGGCCGTCATGGTCGACACCTTCCGACCCCTCGAGCTCGGCGAGGCGGGCCGCGCGGTCGAGGACCCGGCGTACGCCTGGACCTGGGCCGGCCGGGGACCCGACAGCGGGGACGACGACGGCGGCCCGGCCGTGTTCTCCAACAGCTGACGCCGTGTCGACCTTCATCGCCTTCCTGCGCGCGGTCAACGTGGGCAAGCGCGCCTACCCGATGGCCGAGCTGCGCGAGGTCCTCACCGAGGCCGGGTTCACCGACGTCGCCACGCACATCCAGACCGGCAACGTCCGGGTCGGCACCACGATGCGCTCACGGGCCAAGGTCGTCGCCGCGCTCGAGAAGGCGATGCTGACGGACCGCGGCTTCGATGTACCGGTGGTGCTGCTCACGCCCGCCGAGCTCGCCGAGGTGTACGCCGAGGCGCAGGACGTGGCCGCGGAGGTGTCCAAGGACAGCACGGTCACGGGGCACTACCTCGCCCTGCTCGCGAAGCCGCCGAGCGCGAGCGTGCTCGCGCAGCTCGAGGCGCGATCCAAGGAAGGGGAGACGGTCCGGGTCGGCCGCCGGGTCGTGCACCTGCTGCTCGACAAGGCCTTCCACGAGTCCTCGACCGGCAACGCGGAGGTGGAGCGGCACGCGGGGGTCGCCACGACCCGTAGCCTGAGCGTGATCACGAAGCTCGTCGAGAAGTGGGGTCCATGAGCACGAACGCAACCGGCCGTGAGTGGTGGCGCGAGGCCGTCATCTACCAGATCTACCCGCGGTCGTGGGCCGACGGCAACGGCGACGGTCTCGGCGACCTGCCCGGCATCACCGCCAGGCTGCCCTACCTCGCAGAGCTCGGCGTCGACGCGGTCTGGCTCTCGCCGTTCTACACCTCACCGCAGCACGACGCGGGCTACGACGTGGCCGACTACCGCGACGTCGACCCGCGCTTCGGCAGCCTCGCCGACGCCGACACCCTGCTCGCGCGGGCCCACGAGCTCGGCCTGCGGGTGATCGTGGACCTGGTCCCCAACCACTCCTCGAGCGAGCACCCCTGGTTCCAGGAGGCGCTCGCCGCCGAGCCGGGCTCACCTGCTCGGGCGCGCTACGTCTTCCGCGAGGGCAAGGGTCCCGACGGTGCCGAGCCCCCGAACAACTGGCGCAGCAACTTCGGCGGCCCGGGCTGGACCCGGGTCACCGAGAGCGACGGCACGCCGGGGCAGTGGTACCTCCACCTCTTCGACGTCACCCAGCCCGACTTCGACTGGACCAACCCCGAGGTCGGCGACGAGATGGAGTCGGTGATCCGGTTCTGGCTCGACCGCGGCGCCGACGGCTTCCGGATCGACGTCGCGCACGGACTGGTCAAGGTCCCCGGGCTGCCCGACACCGAGCTGGTGCACGAGATGGCGATCGAGCGCACCTCCGCCCTGCCGATGTGGGACCAGCCGGGCGTGCACGACATCTACCGCCGCTGGCGCAAGGTCACCGACTCCTACGCCCGTGACGGTGAGGACGCCGACCGGATCCTGTGCGCCGAGGCGTGGGTGCGTCCCGCGGACGCGATGGCCCGCTACGTGCGCTCCGATGAGCTGCACCAGGCCTTCAACTTCGGGTTCCTGATGAGCTCGTGGATCGCCGAGGAGCTGCGGCGCAACATCGAGGAGTCCCTGGCCGCCGTCGCCGACATGGGGGCGCCGCAGACCTGGGTGCTCTCCAACCACGACGTCGTGCGGCACGCCTCCCGGCTCGGCTTCGACCCGGTGCCGGGCCCCATCCACGTCGCGGGCATCGGTCCCGGCGACCCGCAGCCGGACGCCGCGGTGGGGTTGCGACGTGCCCGTGCCGCGACCACGGTGATGCTGGCGCTCCCGGGGTCGGCGTACCTCTACCAGGGCGAGGAGCTCGGCCTCCCCGAGGCCACCGAGCTCCCCGACGAGGTCCGCCAGGACCCCACCTGGGAGAAGTCCGGTCACACCCTGCGTGGACGTGACGGCTGCCGGGTGCCGATCCCCTGGGAGGCCGACGCCCCGGCGTACGGCTTCTCCGATGCCGGGCTCAGCTGGCTCCCGCAGCCGCAGGCGTACGCCGCCCTGGCGGTCGACCGCCAGCAGGGAGTGCCGGGATCGACCCTCGAGCTCTACCGCAGCCTGCTCGCGCGGCGTCGCGAGCTCGGCCTCGGCCACGGGCGCCTGGTGTGGGACGACCTGGGACCCGACGTCCTCGCCTTCGACATCGTCTCCGACGACGCCACGGTGCGGGTGCTGGCGAACCTCGGGTCGGCGCCACTGCCGTTGCCGGCCGACGCGCGGGTGCTGGTGGCCAGTGCCGAGCTGGACCAGGACGACGCCCTGCCCACCGACACCGCGGTCTGGTTGCGCCAGCCCTAGGGCCTGGGCCACCGATGCGCAGCGGTCAGCGGAGGAGGTGCGTGCTCGCTGCGCTGGGCGGTCTGCTGCTGGGCGTCCTCGCTGCGTGCGGCTCCTCGGGCGATGGGGTCCCGGTGGTCAACCTCTACGGAGGGGCGGCCGCTCGCGGGTTCGACCAGGTCATCGAGGAGTGCAACCAGCAGGCAGGGGGGCGCTACCGGATCGTCGGCAACCTGCTGCCCAGTGACGCCGACAGCCAGCGCGAGCAGCTGGTCCGGCGCCTGGTGGCCGAGGACGAGGGCCTGGACCTGATCGGCATGGACGTCACCTGGACCGCGGAGTTCGCCGCGGCGGGCTGGATCCGCCGGCTGAGCGCACGTCAGCGCGCGCTCGCGACCCGGGACACGCTGCAGACCACGGTGGAGACCGCGACCTGGCGGCGGCAGCTCTACGCGATCCCCAAGCACACCGACGTGCAGCTGCTGTGGTTCCGCAAGTCCCTGGTCCCACAGGTGCCGAGGACCTGGGACGACGTGCTCGCCGAGAGCGCGCGGCTCCAGGGTGCAGGAGACCCCTTCGAGATCGCGGTGACCGGGGCCCAGTACGAAGGCATCGTGGTCGCCTTCAACACGATCCTGTCCTCGCTCGGCGGCAGCATGATCGACATGACCGGGACCAGCTCGGCGATCGACGAGAGGGCCGTCCGGGCGCTGGCCATCCTCAAGGAGCTGGCCACCGGGGGCTACGCCAGCGGCTCCCTGGCCGGGAGCCAGGAGCCCGAGGTCTTCCAGCAGCTGGAGTCGCGCCAGGCCGCCTTCGCGATGAACTGGCCCTACGTGCTCTCGGCCATGTGGGAGGCCGACCCCCTGGTCGCGGCCGACCTCGGCTACGCCCGCCTGCCCGAGTTCGTGCCCGGCAGGCTCTCGCGGGCGACCCTGGGCGGGATGAACTACGCGGTGAGCAGCTACAGCCGCCATCCGCGGGCGGCCTTCGCCGCCGCGATGTGCCTGCGCACCCCCGAGCACCAGCGTGAGTCGGCGCTGCGGGCGGGCACACCGCCCGTGGCGCGCAGCCTGTACGACGACCCGCAGTTCCAGACCGCCTACCCGCTGTACGCCGTGCTGCTGGACTCGCTCTCCACGGCGATGCCGCGGCCGGTCACGCCGCTCTACCAGAACCTCTCCTCGGTGGTGGCGCGGACGATCTCGCCGGCGGCCTCGATCGACCCCGAGCGCACGGCTGCCGAGCTCGACGAGGCGATCCAACGGGTGCTCGACGGACGAGGGATCCTGCCGTGAGCACCGCCGAGGATCAGGAGACCCTGGAGATCGCACGCGGCCGCGCCGGCGCCCGGAAGCGGGCCGAGCGGCGGCTGGGCCTGCTGCTCTGCGCACCGGCGGCCGCGGTGATGCTGCTCGTGGTGGCCTACCCGCTCCTCTACGCCGGCTACCTCTCGCTGTTCCGGGCGGACCTGCGCACCCCGGAGGCCAACGAGTTCGTCGGCCTCGCCAACTACGTGACCGTGCTCGGCAGCCCGATCTGGTGGCAGGCGTTCGGGGTGACGATGTTCGTGACCGTCGTGGGCACCGTCCTGGAGATGGCCCTGGGGACGCTGCTCGCCGTGGTGATGCACCGGACCCTCGTGGGCCGCGGGCTGGTGCGGACCGCCGTACTCCTGCCCTATGCGGTGGTCTCGGTGGTGGCTGCGTTCTCCTGGCGCTTCGCCTTCACCCCCGGCGTCGGCTGGCTCACCGGGGACACCCCGGTGCTCACGCAGCGCTGGCCGGCGATCGGCGTCATCGTGCTGGCCGAGGTGTGGAAGTCGGTGCCCTTCGTCGCGCTGGTGCTGATGGCGGCGCTGACGCTGGTGCCCCGGGAGCTGACCCGGGCCGCCGCGATCGACGGCGCCACGGCGTGGCAGCGCTTCTGGCAGATCACGGTGCCGATGATCAAGCCCGCCATCCTGGTGGTGCTGGTCTTCCGGGTGCTCGACGCGTTCCGGATCTTCGACAGCATCTTCGTGCTGACCAGCGGCACCAGTGGGACCGCCTCGGTCTCGCTGCTGGCCTACGACAACCTGATCAAGGGGCTCAACCTGGGCATCGGGTCGACGATGGCCGTGCTGATCCTCGCGACCGCCGCGATCCTGGCGCTGGTCGTGCTCCGGCTCGTGGGGCGGCTGCTGCCCGGCTCGGGGGAGGACGAGTGAGCGGGCGGTCGCGGGGGGTGCTGCCCCGGCTCGGCTGGGTGGGGGCCGACGTCCTCGTGCTGGTCTACGCGCTGGCGCCGCTGCTGTGGCTGCTGTCCCTCTCGCTGAAGGGGGCCGGCACCCTGGGCGACCAGTCCTTCGTGCCCAGGGACCCGAGCCTGGAGAACTACCGCAGCCTCGCCGACGCCGACTTCCTGCGGCCCTTGCTCAACTCACTCGGCATCTGCCTGGTCTCCACGGCGGTCGCGCTGCTCTTCGGCACGATGGCGGCCTACGCGATCGCCCGGCTGCGGTTCCCCGGCAAACGGCTGATCATCGCCCTGGCGGCCCTGGTGGCGACCTTCCCGCAGATCGCCCTGGTCACCCCGCTGTTCCGGCTCGAGACCCGCCTGGGCATCTTCGACACCTGGCTCGGGCTGGTGCTGCCCTACATCACCTTCGCGCTCCCGCTGACGATCTACACCCTCTCCGCGTTCTTCCGGGAGATCCCGCGCGGCCTCGAGCGCGCCGCGATGATGGACGGCGCGACGCCCTACCAGGTCTTCCGCAAGGTGTTCGTGCCGCTGGCCCGGCCGGGCATCGGCACCACCGCGATCCTGGTCTTCGTCGCGTGCTGGAACGACTTCGTCTTCGCGATCTCGCTGACCTCCTCCGACCGCGCGCGGACCGTGCCGGCCGCGTTGGCGTACTACACCGGGGCCACCACCTTCGAGCGCCCGACGGCCGCGATCGCCGCCGCGGCGGTGGTGATCACGGTGCCGATCCTCGCGGTCGTGCTGGTCTTCCAGCGCCGGATCGTGACCGGCCTGACCGCAGGGGCGGTCCGGGGCTGAGGCCCCGCCCGGAGGAGGTGAACCCGTGGCAGAGATCGTGATGGACCATCTGGTCAAGCGCTACGCCAGTGGCAGGCTGGCCGTCGCCGACCTGTCGCTGACGGTGGCCGACGGGGAGTTCGTGGCCCTGCTGGGCCCCTCGGGCAGCGGCAAGACCGCGGTGCTGGAGATGGTCGCCGGCCTCGAGGACATCACCCGCGGCGATCTCCGCTTCGACGGCCGGGTGGTGACCGACGTACCACCTTGGGAGCGCGACGTCGCCGTGGTCTTCCAGACCCCGGCGCTCTACCCGCACCTGACCGTGGCCGAGAACCTGGGCTTCTCGATGGGTCTCGCCGGCACCGGCGCGGCCGAGGTCGCGACCAGGGTGCGCGAGACCGCCGAGCTGCTGGGGATCAGCGCCCACCTGGACCGACTGCCGGGGACCCTCGCCGGTGGGCAGCGACAACGGGTGGCGATCGGCAAGGCGATCGTGCGCCGCGCCGAGGTGCTGCTGCTCGACGAGCCGGTCGCCAACCTCGACGTCCGGCTGCGCGGCCAGATGCGGGCGCTGATCGCCGACCTGCACCGCCGGCTCGCGAACACCACCCTCTACGTCACCCACGACCAGGCCGACGCGATGGCGCTCAGCGACCGCGTGGTCGTGCTCCGCGACGGCGTGGTGCAGCAGGTGGGCACGCCCGCCGAGCTGCGCTCCCGGCCGGAGAACCTCTTCGTCGCCGAGTTCGTCGGCGACTCGGCGATGAACCTCCTGCCGGCCACCATCGAGGGCGAGGAGGTGGTCACCGGGCTCGGCCGGCTCGCCCTCCCCGCACGGGTACGCCGGGCCGCAGAGCTCAGCAGCGGTCGCGAGGTGGTGATCGGCATCCGGCCAGAGGACCTCGACCTCGCCGGTCCCGGAGAGCCTGAGGACCGGCCCGAGGAAGGCCTGGTCACCGTCACGATCGACGACGTCGAGTCGGCCGGGTCGCAGACGCAGGTGCACTTCACCGTGCCCGAGCCCGGTGCGGCCCCGGCCCGGGCGCTGCCCCCGGGGTTCGCCGTACCCGTCGTCGGCACCGCGGCGACCGCCCGGATCAGCGGGCCGGTGGCCCAGCGGGCCGGCGAGCGGGTCAGGCTGCGGATCGACCTGTCCCGGATGCAGGTCTTCGACGCAGCGTCAGGACTGAACCTGGGTGCGTCCGCGCAGGCGTGAGGTCTTGCGCTCGGCGATCATCTGCAGCACCTCGCTGTTCCACTCGTGCTCGCGAATCAGCCGGTAGCGCTCTCCGGCGACCCGGAGGTAGGCATCGGCCCCGGTCTCCCCGGGACCGCGTACGCCGGCCTCGTCGATCATCTGCACGACCGGGGTGTACTCCTCGTCGAACCAGCGCCGGCCCATCGTCTCCTGGTCGAGGTAGGCGCCCTCGTGATGCATCAGCCGGCACGCCCAGGCCTCGATCATCTCCGCGAGCCGGTGGTAGCCGGCCGGGTCGGTGCACACGATCTCCCCGCGCCGGGTCGCGTCCAGGGGCACCCGCTTGAGGAAGCGCAGGCCCCAGTTCTTGGCGTCGAGGTCGCTGCGCCTGCCCACCCCCTCGGTGGAGATCTCGGTGTCGATCTGGGTGACGTCGGCCTCGATCGTGGTCGCACCGAGCGCGCGTCCCACCGAGACCCGGTGGTGGCCGTCGCGGACGAAGTAGAGATGGCCGAGCTGGTAGACCTCGATCGGCGGGAAGGTCTCGCCGGTCCGGGTCTTGCGGGCCAGCCGCTCCCACCGCTCGCGGCTCTTGCTCGACGTGGGCCGGAACCGGCGGTCGAAGTCGCGCACCTTGTCCACCGAGCCGACGATCGCGTCCATCGGGATCTCCTGCACCCCGAGCGCCCGCTCGCCCTTGCGCCCCAGGGCGTCGACCACCTCGCTGAAGGAGAACGTCTCGTTGTCCAGGTGGGAGTCGTAGCGCACCCAGCTGGCGAGCGTGGAGAGCACCTGGTGGCGCCGCGCTCGCAGGAAGTCGTTCTCGGCATCCGCTCGCGGCGAACCGGTCTCCCGCACCATGGGGACAGTCTCCCTCAGGCGCGCTGCCGCGCGGAGACCGCCGAGCGTGCGCTGACCTGCATCGTCGTCCAGGGGATCACGTTGCGCACCGTGGTCGGTCCGACCTGCCGGTCGGGCATCTCCTGGCCGAAGGGGTGGATGTGGCCGTGCAGGTGCCAGGCCGGTTGCAGCCGGGCCAGCGTCGGGTGGAGGGCGTCGATGCCCTCGTGCGGGCGGTCCTCGCCGTCGCCGAGCCCGCGCGGGGGAGCGTGGGTGAGCAGCACGTCCACAGGGCCGGAGAACCTGGCGCGCCACAGCAGCCGGCGGGCGCGCCAGGCGTACTGGCGCTGGGTGTACTGGTGGGGGCCCTCGTCGCGGTAGCGCACGCACCCGCCGAGGCCGGCGATCGTGAGCCCGGCCGCCTCGACGACGGCGACGTCGGCGTTGACCGCGCCCAGCGGCCGTTGGTCGCGGCGGTGCGCGGGGATGGCGGGGTCGTGGTTGCCGGGCACGAAGACCAGCGGGGCGTCCACGGCGCTGGCGATGAACTCCAGGTAGTCCCACGGCAGGTCGCCCGCGGAGAGGACGAGGTCGGGCGCGATGCCGCGCAGCCGCCGGGCGTCGAGCTCCGGCGCCACCTCGTCTGCCACTACCAGCACGTTCACCACGCCACCGACCCTACGGGCCCGGCGCGGACATCGCGACGTTGACAGTGATTGTGTCAACATCTTGGATGAGGGCATGACCGACCTGGAAGTCCGGCTCGACGACGGCGCCCTGTGGCTCACCTTGGACCGGCCGGAGCAGTTCAACGCGCTCACCGGCGAGATGGTGGTGACCGCGATCGAGCAGCTGCGGGGAGCGACCGCCCGCGACGACGTACGGGTCGTGGTGCTCACCGGCACCGGGGGTGCGTTCTCGGCCGGGGCGGACCTCGCCGGGGAGAACCCCCAGGACAAGTACGACGCCGGCTCGGTGGACGCCGCCAACCAGGTGGTCCGGGCGATCACCGAGCTCGACAAGCCGGTCGTGTGCGGACTCAACGGGATCGCCGCCGGGGTCGGGATGTCGGTGGCCCTGGCCTGCGACCTGGTCGTGGCCACCGAGTCCGCCGCCCTGACCCTGGCCTTCACCCGGATCGGCCTGATGCCCGACGGGGGAGCGACCGCCACCGTGGCTGCCGCGGTCGGGCGTGCGCGAGCGATGCGGCTGGCGCTGCTCAGCGACCTCGTCAGCGCCCGGGAGGCCTACGACGCCGGCCTGGTCTCGCACGTCTTCGACGACGCGGAGTACGCCGACCAGCTCGCCAGGATCGTGCGGCGGCTCGCCTCCGGACCGCCGCTCGCCTTCGCCGCGACCAAGCGTGCCGTCAACGCCGCCACCATCGGCCACCTGGAGGAGGCCTTCGGCCGGGAGCAGGCCGGGCAGTCGCTGCTGCTGCGCACCGCCGACGTCGCGGAGGGGATGAGCGCCTTCGTGGACAAGCGGCGCCCGCAGTTCCAGGGACGCTGAGGCCTCAGCCGACCAGGATCCCGGCCCGGCGCATCTCCGCGACCGCCGCCTCGGTGGTCTCCGGGGCGACCCCCGCGCACAGCGGCAGCAGCACCTGGGTCTGGAACCCGTGCCGGGCCGCGTCCAGCGCGGTCGCCCGCACACAGTGGTCGGTGGCGATCCCGCACACGTCGACCTGGGCCACCTCGTGGGCCCGCAGCCAGTCCAGGAGCGAGGCGCCGTTGCGCTCGGTGCCCTCGAAGCCGGAGTACGCCGCGGCGTGCTCGCCCTTGAGGAAGACCGCGTCGAACGGCTGGGGGTCGAGGTTGGGGTGGAACGCCTCGCCGTCGGTGCCGACCCTGCAGTGCACCGGCCAGCTCTCGACGTAGTCGGGATCGGTCGACCAGTGCGCGCCCGGGTCGATGTGGTGGTCCTTGGTGGCCACCACGACGTCGTACGCCGGCGCCTGGGGGTCCTTCCGGGTCCAGTGCCGCAGGATGATCGAGATGTCGCTCGCGACCCGGGCGCCCCCCGCCACCGGCAGGGAACCGCCCTCACAGAAGTCGTTCTGCACGTCGACGACGATGAGTGCCCTCTTCACGCTCCGAGGCTACTACCGGGCGTCGCGGTCGGGGGTGGGCTCAGCCCGCCTCGTGCACGGTGTCGATGGCCGGCTCTCCCCGGGAGAGCTGGCGCGCGGTCAGCGGCAGCTCGGCACGCGAGCGCAGGTGTCGCTGCCTGGACAGCGACAGGTCTTCGCGGCCGACGACCTCACCGGCGCGCACGAGCGGCACCAGCAGGTGCCGGTCGTCCCCGTCGTCGCGCACGGGGTGGCCGATGCCGATCACCTCGGCCTCGGCCACCCCGGCGGGGGAGAGCCGGCGCAGGGCGTACTTGCGGCCACCGGTTGAGGCCTTGTCCAAGCTCTGCTTGGCCACGCTCACCAGCTCGCCGCCCGCTCCGGCCCGGGCCACCAGCTTGTAGACGAACCCGCAGGTCGGGTGACCGCTCCCGCCGACCAGCTCGGTGCCCACGCCGTAGCCGTCGACCGGCGCCGAGGCGAGCCCGGCGATCGCGAACTCGTCGAGGTCGGAGGTGACGATGATCCGGGTCTCGCGGGCGCCGAGGTCGTCGAGCTGGGCGCGCACCTGGTGGGCGAGCACGCCGAGGTCCCCGGAGTCGATCCGGACCGCGCCGAGCCCCGGTCCGGCCACCTCGACGCCGAGCCGCACCGCCTCGGCGATGTCGTAGGTGTCCACGAGCAGGGTGGTCCCGCGCCCGAGCGTGGTCACCTGGGCCCGGAAGGCGGCCTCCTCGCTGTCGTGGAGGAGGGTGAAGGAGTGCGCGCTGGTCCCGGTCGTCGGTACGCCGTACTCCCGGCGGGCCTGGAGGTTGGAGCTGGCCGCGAAACCGGCGACGTAGGCGGCCCTGGCCGAGGCCACCGCCGCCTGCTCGTGGGTGCGGCGCGAGCCCATCTCGATGCACGGCCGCTCACCGGCGGCCCAGGTCATCCGGGAGGCGGCCGAGGCGATCGCCGAGTCGTGGTTGTAGATCGAGAGCAGCACCGTCTCCAGCACGACGGCCTCGGCGAAGGTCGACTCGACCACGAGCAGCGGCGAGTGCGGGAAGTACGTCTCGCCCTCGGGGTAGCCCCAGATGTCGCCGCCGAACCGGAAGTCCGCCAGCCAGTCCAAGGTGGCCTCGTCGAGCAGTCCCTCCGAGCGCAGGAAGCCGATCTCGTCGTCGGTGAACCGGAACGACTCCACGGCGTCGAGGGCACGACCCACCCCGGCGACCACGCCGTAGCGACGCCCCTCGGGCAGCCGGCGCGCGAACAGCTCGAAGACCGAGCGGCGGCCCGCCATGCCGGAGCCGAGCGCCGCCTGGAGCATCGTCAGCTCGTAGTGGTCGGTGAGCAGGGCGGTCGAGCGGCCGGGCGAGGGGGTGCGCACCCGCTCACCCTAGTGAGCACGTGCACAATATGGGCGTGTCCACGTCACCGGTCGAGCTCGAGGAACCCGAGGTCGACGAGCTCACCAAGCTCGCGCGACCGTGGGTGACGATCGTGTGGAACGACCCCGTCAACTTGATGTCCTACGTGGCCTTCGTGTTCCAGAAGTACTTCGGCTACTCCAAGAAGAAGGCCGAGAAGCTGATGCTCGAGGTCCACGAGGAGGGTCGCTCGGTGGTCTCCACCGGGAGCCGCGAGGAGATGGAGCGTGACGTGCAGGCGATGCACGGCTACGGACTGTGGGCCACGATGCAGAAGGCGGACGCCTAGGTGGACCGGTCATGAGCGGCTTCAAGCGGCACCGCCGCAGCGGCGCGGCGGTGGCCACGTTCACCGCCTTCGAGGCCGACCTGCTGCGCTCGCTCGCGGGGCAGCTGATCGAGCTGCTGCGCAACGAGCTGGCCACGGCGCCGCTCGACCAGGACCCGTTCGAGCAGCTGATGGACTTCTCCGGTCCGACCACCGAGCCCGACGACCCGGTGCTGGCGCGGCTGTTCCCGACCGCCTATCCCGACGACGAGGAGGCGGCCGGGGACTTCCGTCGCTTCACCGAGAGCACCCTGCGCGACGGCAAGGCGGGCGCGGCCGGACTGATCATCGACACCCTCGAGGAGTCCGGTCTTCCCGCCGAGCCGCAGGACGGGCTGTTCATCGACGTCGAGCTCGACGAGGCGGCGGCGATGACCTGGATGCGCTCGTTCACCGACATGCGCCTGGCCATCGCCACCCGCCTCGGGGTGGAGGACGGCGACGAGGACTACTGGCACTCGCTGCCCGACGACGACCCGCGCGCGCAGGTGCACGACATCTACGACTGGTTGGGCTACCTCCAGGAGACGCTGGTGCACTCGGTCCGCTAGGCCCGCCGTACCCTTGGGCCGTGCTGACCCTCTCCCGAGCGATCCACGACGCCATCGTCGCGCACGCCAGGCGTGACCACCCCGACGAGGCGTGCGGCATCGTCGCCGGCCCCGAGGGCAGCGACCGCGCCGAGCGGGTGGTCGAGATGATCAACGCCGCCGGTTCCCCCACGTTCTATGAGTTCGACTCCGGCGAGCTGCTCGCGCTCTACAAGCAGATGTGGGCCAACGACGAGGAACCGGTGGTGATCTACCACTCGCACACCTCCACCGAGGCCTACCCGAGCCGCACCGACATCGGGCTCGCCAGCGAGCCGGGCGCCCACTATGTGCTGGTCAGCACACGTGTGCACGGGAATAGTGACGGCCCGGTGGAGTTCAGGTCCTACAGAATCATCGACGGCGAGGTGACCGAGGAAGAGGTCACGGTCACCGACGAACCGCAGTCAGGCACCTCCCCGAACGAGAGCGAGTGAGTCCATGGCCATCGAGGTCCGCATTCCCACCATCTTGCGCAGCTACACCGACGGTCAGAAGGCGGTCGACGCCACCGGCGCCACGCTGAGCGAGGTCATCGAGGACCTGGAGAGCAACCACCCGGGCATCAAGGAGCGGTTGATCGAGTCCGGCGACCTGCGCCGCTTCGTCAACGTCTACGTCAACGACGAGGACGTCCGCTTCACCGGCGGTCTCGGCACCAGCGTCACCGACGGCGACCAGGTCGTCGTGCTCCCCGCCGTCGCCGGCGGCTGACCCGCAGATGCGCTTCGACAACCTCCTCGACTCGGTCGGCGGCACCCCGCTGATCGGGTTGCCGAGGCTGTCGCCCTCCCCGGACGTCCGGATCTGGGCCAAGCTCGAGGACCGCAACCCGACCGGCTCGATCAAGGACCGGCCGGCCCTGCGGATGATCGAGCAGGCCGAGAAGGACGGCATCCTGCGCCCCGGCTGCACGATCCTGGAGCCGACCTCCGGCAACACCGGCATCTCCCTGGCGATGGCCGCCAAGCTCAAGGGCTACCGCCTCGTGTGCGTGATGCCGGAGAACACCTCCGAGGAGCGTCGCCAGCTGCTGCGCATGTGGGGGGCCGAGATCGTGTCCTCACCTGCTGCGGGCGGCTCCAACGAGGCGGTGCGCACGGCGAAGGGCGTCGCCGAGGAGCACCCCGACTGGGTGATGCTCTACCAGTACGGCAACGAGGGCAACGCGCTCTCGCACGAGGAGGGCACCGGCCCGGAGATCCTCGCCGACCTCCCCGAGATCACGCACTTCGTCGCCGGCCTGGGCACCACCGGCACCCTGATGGGGGTCAGCCGGTTCTTCCGCCGGCACAAGCCCGAGGTCAAGATCGTCGCGGCCGAGCCGAGGTACGGCGAGCTGGTCTACGGCCTGCGCAACATGGACGAGGGGTTCGTCCCCGAGCTCTACGACGAGTCGCTGATCGACTCCCGGTTCTCGGTGGGTCCGCGCGACGCCGTACGCCGGGTGCGTGAGCTGCTCGAGGCCGAGGGGATCTTCGCCGGCATCAGCACCGGGGCGATCCTGCACGCCGCCCTGGGCCAGGCCGCGAAGGCGATCAAGGCGGGGGAGCGCGCCGACATCGCGTTCGTGGTCTGCGACGGCGGCTGGAAGTACCTCTCCACCGGCGCCTACGAGGGCACCATCGACGAGGCCGAGGACCGCCTCGAGGGTCAGCTCTGGGCATGAGGTCCCGCCGATGAAGTCGCTCCAGCTCGCCCTCACCGCCCTGTGCCTGCTCAGCGCGCTGTGGCTCGTGGTGCTGATCGTGCGCGACCGCACCCCCGACCGGATCGTGCTGAACGCGATCTCGGTCATCGAGGCCGGCCTGGCGGTGAACCTCTTCCTGGGCATCGCCCGGCTCGTCTCGGAGACCAACGACGTCTCCACCTGGGAGTACCTCGCCTATCTCATCGGGACCCTGCTGCTGCTGCCCGCAGGCGTGGTCTGGTCGCTCGGCGAGCGCACCCGGGGCGGCACCGCGGTGCTGCTCGTGGCCGTGCTGCTGGTGCCGTTCATGTTCCTGCGGCTCTCCGACATCTGGGCCGCCGGTGCCTGACCCGCGGATCGCCCACGGGTTCGGTCGCCTGCTGGTCTTCGTCTACGGCGTCTTCGCGGTCGCGGCGACGGGGCGGTCCACGCTGCAGCTGGCGACCGTGGCCTCCGAGGCGCCGCTGGCCTACGGGCTGAGCGCCTTCGCCGCGGTGATCTACCTGGTGGCGACCTACGCCCTGGCGACCGGCCGGCGCGCCCTGGCGCTGGTGTCGGTCGCGATCGAGCTGGCCGGCGTGCTGCTGGTCGGCCTCACGAGTGTGCTGCTGCCCCAGGACTACCAGGACACCACCGTGTGGTCGGAGTTCGGCCGCGGCTACGGCTTCGTGCCGCTGGTGCTGCCCGTCGCGGGGCTGTGGTGGCTGCTGCGCCGACACGACGCGGGTGATCTGGGTCGCTAACGCGGGCCAACTCGGGGTCGGGCAACTAGCCTGCACGATGTGACGGACGCACCGATCGGCATCTTCGACTCGGGCTTTGGTGGGTTGACGGTGGCCAGGGCCGTGATCGACCAACTGCCGAACGAGGCCGTGCTCTACCTGGGGGACACCGCGCGGCAGCCCTACGGGCCCAAGCCGATCGCAGAGGTCCGGGAGTACGCCCTGGAGTGTCTCGACCATCTCACCGAGCAGGGGGTCAAGGCCCTCGTGATCGCCTGCAACTCCGCCAGCGCCGCCATGCTGCGCGACGCGCGCGAACGCTACGACGTCCCCGTCGTGGAGGTGATCCTGCCCGCGACCCGGCGCGCCGTCGCCGCCACCCGCTCGGGCCGGATCGGCGTGATCTGCACCCACGCGACCGCCGAGTCGATGGCCTACGACGACGCCTTCGCCGCCGCGCCTCAGCTCACCCTCGCCACCCAGGTCTGTCCGCGGTTCGTGGAGTTCGTGGAGGAGGGCATCACCCACGGCCCCGAGCTGCTGGCCGCGGCGCACGAGTACCTCGACCCGCTGGTGGCCGCCGGCGTGGACACCTTGATCCTCGGCTGCACCCACTACCCGCTGCTCACCGGCGTGATCTCCTACGTCGTCGGCGATCAGGTGACCCTGGTCAGCAGCGCCGAGGAGTGCGCCAAGGAGGTCTACGCGATGCTCGCCCGAAACGGGATCGAGCGCGACGCCACCGACCCCCCGGCGCACCGGTTCCTGACCACCGGTCAGCCCGAGGAGTTCGCCGGCATCGGTCGCCGCTTCCTGGGCCCCGAGCTCGACCACGTCTCCCAGTTCGCGGGCGGCGGCTGGGTGGTCAGCGCATGAGGCTGACCGTGATCGGCTGCTCGGGCTCCTATCCGGGGCCGCACTCCTCCGCGAGCTGCTACCTGCTCGAGCACGAGCACGAGGGACGGCTGTGGCGGGTCCTGCTCGACATGGGCAGCGGCGCCCTCGGCTCGCTGCAGCGGTTCACCGACGCCGAGAACATCGACGCGGTCCTGCTCTCCCACCTGCACGCCGACCACTGCCTCGACCTGTGCGGCTACTACGTGATGCGCAAGTACCACCCCCGGGGCGCCCTGCCTCGGATCCCGGTCTGGGGGCCGGTCGACACGGCCCGGCGGATGGCCAAGGCCTACGACCTCGAGGAGGACCCGGGGATGAACGAGGAGTTCTCGTTCCTCTCCTACACCGCCGACGAGCCGATGCAGCTGGGCCCGTTCACGGTCACCGCGCGACTGGTCGCGCACCCGGTCACGGCCTACGCCCTGCGGATCGAGGCCGGTGGGCGCACGCTGGCCTACTCCGGTGACACCGGCGTCTGCGGACCGCTCGAGGACTCCGCACGCGACGCCGACCTGTTCTTGTGCGAGGCCTCGTTCGTCGAGGGCGAGGACAACCCGCCCGACCTGCACCTGACCGGGGCCGAGGCCGGTCGCACCGCCAGCACCGCAGCGGCCCGCCGGCTGGTGCTGACCCACATCCCGCCGTGGCACGACCCGGCCATCATCGTCGCGGAGGCGGTCGGCTGCTACACCGGTCCAGTCGACCTCGCGGTGCCGGGCACGTCGTACGACGTCTGAGCTGATCGATGGGCCATGATGGCGCCATGATCACGCTCGAGAACGTGACCAAGCGCTACGGCGCCTTCACCGCGGTCGACGACATCTCCTTCACTGCCAGGTCGGGTCGGGTGACCGGGTTCCTCGGCCCCAACGGCGCCGGCAAGTCCACCAGCATGCGGGTCATGGTCGGCCTCACCCCGCCCAGCGGCGGGATCGCCACGATCGGCGGGCACCGCTACGCCGACATCCCCAACCCGGCGCGCCACGTCGGCGTCCTGCTCGACGCCTCGGCTCAGCATGGCGGTCGCACCGGCCGCGAGGTGCTCCGGCTCAGCGCCCAGACGATGGGGGCCAGCGAGGAGCGCGTCGAGGAGATGCTCACCCTGGTCGGCCTCTCCGGCTCGGAGGCCAAGCGGCGGGTGCGCAACTACTCCCTCGGCATGCGGCAGCGCCTCGGCATCGCCAACGCCCTGCTGGGCGACCCGTCGGTGCTGGTGCTCGACGAGCCGGTCAACGGGCTGGACCCCGCGGGCATCCACTGGATGCGCGGGGTGCTGCGCAGCTTCGCCGGCAACGGCGGCACCGTCCTGCTCTCCTCCCACCTGCTGCACGAGGTGGAGATGATCGCCGACGACATGGTCCTGATCGGCCGCGGCAAGATCGTCGCCCAGGGCACCAAGGACGAGCTGCTCCACACCGCCGGCACCTACGTGAAGCCGGAGGACCCAGCGGCCCTGGAGCGGGCGCTGCAGGCGGCGAACATCACCGCGCTGCCCTCCGGCGACGGTGGCTTCCGGTCCGAGTGCGAGCCGATCGAGGTCGGCCGGGCCGCAGCCGCGGCGGGGGTCGTGCTTGCCGAGCTGCGCCGCGCCGAGGGGGCCGGGCTGGAGGAGATGTTCCTGCAGCTGACCGCCGACGACGCCCGTGAAGAGATCACCCCCCAAGGAGCCACCTCATGACCACCTCGACGACCACCGGGTCCCTGGACTTCTCCGCGACACAGGCGGTCCCGCTCACCCGCCTGGTCAGGGTGGAGCTGCGCAAGATGGTGGACACCCTGGCGGGCCTGTGGCTGATCGTCGCGATCGTCGCCCTCACCGCCTTGATCACCGTGATCTTCATGTTCGCGGCCAACGAGGGCGACCGCATCTTCACCAACTACATCGGCATCATGGCCACCCCGCAGGGGTTCCTGCTCCCGGTGCTCGGCATCTTGCTGGTCACCCAGGAGTGGAGCCAGCGCACCGGCATGGTCACCTTCACCCTGGAGCCCAACCGCGCCAAGGTGATCGCCGCCAAGGTGATCGCGGCACTGGTCCTCGGTCTGCTGGCCGTGCTGGTCGCGATCGTGTTCGCCTCGCTGGGCACCGCCGTGAGCGGTGCTCCGGACGCCTGGGAGAACATCGGGGTCGACGACTTCGCCAAGTTCAGCCTCCTCCAGGTGACCGGCGTGCTGCAGGGCCTTGCGTTCGGCCTGATCTTCCTCAACAGTGCCGCGGCGATCGTGACCTTCTTCGTGCTGCCGATCGCGTTCTCGATCGTGGCCGGCCTGTGGGGGGCGCTCGCGGACGTCGCCCCCTGGGTCGACCTGGGCACCTCGCAGCAGCCGCTCTTCGAGGGGACGAACCTCAGCGGCGAACAGTGGGCCCAGCTCGGCACCGGGATCCTGATCTGGGTGCTGCTGCCCTTCGTCCTCGGGCTGGTCAGGGTGCTGCGCGCCGAGCTGAAGTAGCCCACATAGGGTCACTGTCATGACTGCCTCCCGCGCTGACGGCCGCGCCGACGACGAGCTCCGCCCGATCAGGATCACCCGGCACTGGCAGGACCACCCGGCCGGGTCGGTGCTCGTCGAGTTCGGCCGCACCCGGGTGCTCTGCGCCGCCTCCGCCTCGGTCGGGGTGCCGCGCTGGCGCAAGGGCTCCGGACTGGGCTGGGTCACCGCCGAGTACGCCATGCTGCCCTCGTCGACCAACACCCGCTCGGACCGCGAGTCGGTCAAGGGCCGCATCGGCGGGCGCACCCACGAGATCTCGCGGCTGATCGGGCGCTCGCTGCGCGCGGTGATCGACTACGAGGCGCTGGGGGAGAACACCATCGTGCTGGACTGCGACGTGCTCCAGGCCGACGGCGGCACCCGCACCGCCGCCATCACCGGGGCGTACGTCGCTCTGGCCGACGCGATCGCCCACCTGCGCGGCGAGGGTGCGCTGAGCGGCGACCCGTTGACCGGCTCGATCGCGGCGGTCTCGGTCGGCATCATCGACGGTGTGCCGCGGCTCGACCTCCCCTACGAGGAGGACGTCCGTGCGGAGACCGACATGAACGTCGTGATGACCGGTGACGGCAAGTTCGTCGAGGTGCAGGGCACCGCCGAGGGAGTGGCCTTCGACCGGGCCGAGCTCGACGCGCTGCTCGGCCTGGCCGAGAAGGGCTGCGCCGACCTCACCCGGATGCAGCACGAGGCCCTGGGTGGCTGAGCCGGCACGCCGGGTCTTCCTGGCCTCGCGCAACGCCAAGAAGATCGAGGAGATGCGCAGGATCCTCGACGCGCGCCTCCCCGGCATCGAGGTGCTCGGCCTCGACGACGTGGAGCCCTACGAGGAGCCGGTCGAGGACCAGCCGACCTTCGAGGGCAACGCCCTGGTCAAGGCGCGGGCCGGGCTCACCGCGACCGGGCTGCCTTCCCTGGCCGACGACAGCGGGTTGTGTGTGGACGCGCTCAACGGCATGCCCGGGGTGCTCTCGGCCCGCTGGTCGGGCCTGCCCAGGAGCGACGAGCGCAACAATGCGCTGCTGCTGGACCAGCTGGCCGACGTACCCGAGGAGAGGCGGGGTGCGCAGTTCCGGTGCGTCGTCGCCCTGTGCCACCCCGACGGCTCCGAGCACGTCGAGCCGGGAGCCATGCGCGGGCGGGTGCTGCGGGAGCTGCGTGGCAGTGGCGGCTTCGGCTACGACGTGCTGTTCGTGCCCGACGACCAGGACGGCCACCTCACCTCCGCGGAGATGACCGCCGAGGCCAAGGACCAGGTCTCCCACCGCGGCCGGGCGCTGAGCGCGATCGCCCCCGTCGTGGCCGCACGACTCAGCCGGGCAGGCGCACGCGACGCGAGATGAACGCGCCCCAGAGGCTCGCGAAGACGAACATGAACAGCGAGTAGACCGCGGCCGGGACCGAGATCTCGGTGCTGTCGAGCACCTCGACGGCCACGAAGATGGCCAGCGTCGCGTTGTGCACGCCGATCTCCATCGAGCACGCGATCGACTGCCGGTCCGAGATGCCGGCCGCCCTCGGCACGGCATAGCCCACGACCAGGCTGATCGCGCAGAACAGGGCCGCCGCCAGGCCGACGTCGGCGAGGTACTCACCGAGGTGCTCGCGCTGGTCGAGCAGGATGCCGAGCACCAGCACCGCCAGGATCACCGCGGAGCCGATCCGCACCGGTCGGTCCATCCGGGCGGCGAAGCCGGCCGCGCGGTCCCGGACCAGCATGCCGATCATCACGGGGACCAACACGATCGCGAAGACCTGGACGACCTCGACGAAGGGCAGCGACACGTCCTCCCCGCGGCCGTAGTAGCCGATCGCGAGACCCGTGACCACGGGCAGGGTGAACAGTGCGACCACGGAGTTGATCGCGGTCAGGGTGATGTTCAAGGCGACGTCGCCGTGGAAGAGGTGGCTGAACAGGTTGGCGCTGGTGCCGCCCGGTGACGCCGCCAGCAGCAGCAGCCCGATCCCGAGCAGTGCGGGGAGGTCGAGCACCACCACGAGAGCGAAGCAGATCGCCGGCAGGAGGAGCAGCTGGCAGGCCAGGGCGACCGCGACGGCCCGCGGCTGCCTGCCCACCCGGCGGAAGTCGTCGATGGTGAGGTCGAGCCCCAGCCCGAACATGATGATGGCGAGCGCGAGCGGGAGACCGACGGTGACCAGCACGGAGTCCATGGGTGGACTCTAGGGGGAGTGCGCCCGGCGAGACTCGAACTCGCACTGGCCAGGACCTAAACCTGGTGCCTCTGCCGATTGGGCTACGGGCGCGCGCCGCAGAGTCTAGGCGGGCTCAGCCGAGGCCGAGGTCGCGGCGCAGCTTGGCGACGTGCCCGGTGGCCTTGACGTTGTACTGCGCCAGCGCGACGGTGCCGTCCTCGTCCACCACGACCGTCGAGCGGATCACTCCCTGGACGACCTTGCCGTAGAGCACCTTCTCACCGAAGGCGCCGTACGCCGTCATCACGGCGCGGTCCTCGTCGGCGGCCAGGGTGATGCCCAGGCCGTCGCGCTCGCGGAACTTCGCCAGCTTGGCCGGCTTGTCCGGCGAGATCCCGACGACCTCGTAGCCGGCGTCCCGCAACGAGTCCAGGGACTCGGAGAAGTCGCACGCCTGCTTGGTGCAGCCCGGGGTCATCGCCGCGGGGTAGAAGTACACGATCACCTTGCTGCCGCGCAGGGCCGAGAGCGAGACCTGCTCGCCGGTGTCGGTGGGCAGGGTGAAGTCGGGCGCGGTATCACCGGGGGAGAGGCGGGCGGGTGCGTCGGTCGGGGTCACGGGGGCGCTCCTGTCACTTGCGGCTTGTTGCGAGTTGTTTGCAATAACGTAGGGTGGCAGACGTGCACGTTCCCGACGGATTCCTCGACGCCCCGACCTCGGTCGCGACCGGTGTGGTCGCTGTCGCTGGCGTGGCGCTGGCCCTGCGTGGGGCCCGCCGAGAGCTCGACGACCGTACCGCGCCGATGGCGGGCCTCGTCGCGACCTTCGTCTTCGCCGGCCAGATGATGAACTTCCCCGTCGGTGCCGGCACCAGCGGGCATCTCCTCGGGGGAGCCCTGGCCGCGGTGCTCGTGGGGCCGTGGACCGCGGTGCTCTGCCTGAGCACGGTGCTGCTCGTGCAGGCGCTGTTCATGGCCGACGGGGGGATCACCGCGATCGGCACCAACATCACCTTGATGGGTCTGGTCGGGGTCGGCGTCGGCTGGCTGGTCTTCGCCGGCATCCGCGCCGTCCTGCCCCGCCGCCTCGGCATGGTCGCCCCGGCGGCCGCGTTGGGCGCCCTGCTCAGCGTGCTGGCGGCAGCCGCAGTCTTCACGGGGCTCTTCGCCGTCGGCGGCACGGCGCCCGTGGCCACCGACAAGGTGCTGGTCGCGATGCTGAGCTGGCACAGCGTGATCGGTCTCGGCGAGGCGCTGATCACCGGGCTGGTGGTCGCCTCGGTGATCGCCGCCCGGCCCGATCTCGTCTACGGCGCCCGACCCGCCCTGGGTGCCCGCACGCTGGAGCTGAGGCGACCGGTCGGAGCGGGGGAGGTGTCGTGAGCGCGCCGCGGCGCAGCCGCTTCGCCGTCGTGTTCCTGCTCTCGGCGCTGCTGATCGCCGGGGTGGCCAGCTTCTACGCCAGCTCCCACCCCGACGGCCTGGCCAAGGTCGCCGAGCAGACCGGCTTCGCCGACCAGCAGCGGGAGTCGGCGACGGCGGACGGCCCGTTCGCCGGCTACGCCACCGAGGGAGTCAGCGACCCGCGGCTCAGCCGCGGGCTCGCGGGCCTGTCCGGGGCGGTGCTGGTGCTCGGCCTCGGCGGTGGCCTGTTCTGGGTGCTGCGCCGGCGCGAGGACTCCGACCCACCAGCCTCCCGGGAGCGCTGAGGGCATGGGTGCCGGTCACGGCCACCGCCTGCACTTCCACGGGCACAGCGTGGTCCACCGGGCCGCGCCGCACCTCAAGCTGGTGGTCCTGGTCGCCTTCATGCTCACGGTGGTCGCCACACCGCGCGACTGGTACCCCGTCTTCGCCGGCTACCTGCTGATCCTGGTGGCGGTCGTGGCCGCGAGCAGGGTCCCGCCGGGCTACCTCGCCAAGCGGATGCTGGTCGAGACCCCGTTCGTGCTGTTCGCGATCGCAGTCCCCTTCATCGCCGAGGGTCCGCGGGTCGAGGTCCTCGGGGTCTCGGTCTCCGCGCCCGGCCTCGCCGCGGCCGGCGGACTGCTGATGAAGGGCACCCTCGGTGTGCTCGCCGCGCTCACCCTGGCCGCCACCACCGAGCCCCAGGACGTGCTGATCGGCCTGCGTCGCCTCCGCCTCCCCGACCAGCTCGTCCAGATCATGGGCTTCATGCTGCGCTACCTCGACGTGGTCACCGCCGAGATGTCGCGGATGCTGACCGCGATGCGCTCGCGCGGCTTCGACCCACGCTCGCCGCGACACTGGCCGGTGCTGGCCAAGGCGCTGGGGGCGCTGTTCATCCGCTCCTACGAGCGCGGCGAGCGGGTGCACCTCGCGATGCTCTCGCGCGGCTACTCCGGCACCCTGCCGGACCTCGAGACGGCTGGGAAGAGGCACTCCTGATGGCGATCCCCGTGCTCGACGTACGCGGCCTGGCGCATGCCTACCCCGACGGCCACCAGGCGCTGTTCGGCGTCGACCTGCACGTGCACCAGGGGGAGCGGGTCGCGCTGCTCGGGCCCAACGGGGCCGGCAAGACCACCCTGGTGCTGCACCTGAACGGCATCCTCGCCGCCGGGCTGGGCACCGTCACGGTCTCGGGGATGCCGGTGCGCCGCGAGAACCTCGCGGAGATCAGGCGCCGGGTGGGCGTGGTCTTCCAGGACCCCGACGACCAGCTCTTCATGGCGACCGTGCGCCAGGACGTCGCCTTCGGCCCGGCCAACCTCGGCCAGCGTGGCGCCGAGCTCGAGGCCACGGTGATGGCCGCGCTGGAGCAGGTCGGGATGGCGGAGTACGCCGACCGGCCCCCGCACCACCTCTCCTTCGGCCAGCGACGCCGGGTCGCGGTGGCCACCGTGCTCGCGATGCAGCCGGAGATCCTCGTGCTCGACGAGCCGTCCTCCAACCTCGACCCCGCGTCGCGCCGTGAGCTGGCCGACATCGTGCGCTCCCTGGAGGTGACCGTGCTGATGGTCACCCACGACCTGCCCTACGCCCTCGAGCTGTGCGAGCGCTCGGTGGTGCTGCACGACGGGGCGGTGGTCGCGGACGGCCCGACCTACGACCTGCTCACCGACCACGAGCTGATGCGGCGACACCGGCTGGAGCTCCCGTTCGGGTTCGATCCTGCGTTGATCCCCGGGATTGGTAACGTTCGGCCCTGACCGTCTCCAGCGTCATCCGTTGACCGACCGCTCGACAAGGAGCATCGACTGTGTCCGACAAGGTGTCGTCCCTCGAGCACGAGATCGAACAGACCCGTGAGCGCCTCGGCGCCACGATCGACCAGCTCGTCTACCGTGCCAGTCCCAAGACGATCGTGCGGCGCGAGATCCGCTCGGTGAAGGCCTTCTTCGTCGACGCCGACGGCACTCCCCGGCAGGAGAACATCTTCAAGGTGGCCGGCGGTGTGGCCGGCGCCGTGGCCCTGTTCGTGGTTGTGCGCAAGCTCGTCCGGTGAGCAGGCGGCCCCTCGGCCCGCTCGGCGAGGTTCCCGAGCCCACGGGGGAGAAGGCCCCGATCCGGATGCTGCACGACCGGGTCCTCGTCGCCGTCGACCAGGCGGAGGGGGAGCGCCGCTCCAGTGGCGGCATCCTGATCCCGGCGACCGCGGCCATGGGCGGCCGGCGGCTCTCGTGGTGTCGGGTGGTCGCCGTCGGCGCCAACGTGCGCACCGTCGAGGTGGGTGACCGGGTGCTCTTCGACGCGGGGGAGAAGGCCGAGGTGGAGGTCAACGGCGAGCTCTACGTCGTGGTCCGTGAGCGTGACGTCGACGCGGTGGCGGCCGAGCGACTCGGGGACAGCCAGACCGGTCTCTACCTCTGAGTGGCCTCACTCGACGCGGCGGTCGGCTGGTCGGGCACGTCGGCGTCCGCCGTGAGCTCGGTGAGCCGCGCTGTGCCGTTGGTGCCGTTGGTGCGGGTGGCTGCCGTTGGCGGGGTGGCTGGCGTTGGTGAGGTGGCTGCCGTTGGCGGGGTGGCTGTCGTGGCGGCTCGCGGCCCGGCGCAGGGGCACCTTGAACTCGAAGGTGGTCCCGGTCTCGGGCGTCGACTCGAAGGTGATGTGGCCGTGGTGCGCCTCGGCCACCGCCTGCACGATGCTCAGGCCCAGGCCCGTGCCCTGGATCTCGAGCTTGGAGGAGATGGAGGACCGGAAGAACCGGCGGAAGAGCTTGTCCTGCTCCTCCGCCGGGATGCCCAGACCGTCGTCGTGCACCGTGAGCCGCCCGACCTCGCCGAGCACGCTCAAGGTGACGTCGACGATGCCGCCGGGCGGGCTGAACTTCACCGCGTTGTCCATCAGGTTGGTGGTCAGCCGCTGCAGGTCGTGGGGGTCGCCGTCGACCAGCACCGGGGTCTCGGGCATCACCACCCGCACGATCACCCCCTGCCGGCTGGCGGCGAACGCGACTTGGCGGGAGGCGGAGTGCACGGCCTCGCGCAGGTCGGTCTCGACCCGCTCCGTGGTGGCCTGCTCGTGCTCGAACCGGGCCAGGGTGAGCAGGTCCTCGACCAGTCGCAGCAGACGCTCGCTGTTGCGGTCGATCCGCTCGACGAGGTCGAGCTGGGGGTCGCTGAGCCCTCCGGTGACCTCGTCGGTGAGCAGCTCGGTGTAGCCCATGATGCTCGTCAGCGGGGTGCGCAGCTCATGGCTGACCGTGGAGATGAACTCGTCCTTGACCCGGTCGATCTCCTGCATCCGGTGGTTGGTCTCGCGCTCCTTGTCGAGGGCGTAGACCAGGGCCTGCTCGGCGGCCCGGCGGTCGCTCACGTCGCGCACGATGTTGAGGTACCGCAGCGGCCGGCCCTCGGCGTCGCGGACGGCGGTGGCGCTCAGGGAGACGCTGAGCCGGGTCTTGTCCTTGCACACGTAGGTCCAGTCGCGAGTCTCCTGCTCCGCACCGTCCTCGAGCGGCTTGGTCACCACCCGGTAGTCCGGGGTGATGCCGAGCTCGCGGGCGCGGGTGTGGATCTCGCGGCGGTCGTGGAAGGGGATCGGGGTGCTCCGGCCGACGACCTCCTCGGCGGTGTAGCCCAGGAGCAGCTCGGCGCCGGGGCTGAACAACGTGATCGTGCCGTTGGGGTCGGTGACGATGAACGCCGTACCGCTGGCGGAGTCGAGAAGCTGCTTGAGCTGACCCTCGTGCTCGGCGTTCTGCCGCAGGCTGTCGCGCAGGTGGGCCACGGCCACCGAGAAGGCGACGACCGCGATCCCGCACACGGCCACGAAGGCCTGCGAGCTGGCAGCGATCTCGAGCAGGCTGATCCGGCCGTTGAGCCCCTGGAAGGGACCGTGGTTGACGGCGGTGAGTACCGCGATCCCCAACGCGGTGAGCAGGAGCTCGATGTTGGTCCACCGGCTGCTGAAGCGCGCCGCGGACCACAGCAGGATCGGCAGCAGGAGGAACGCGACCGGCTCGTTCTCGTCGGCACTCACGCAGGCGGCGACGGCGACCGCGAGCAGCGCGAGGTGCGAGCCGGTCTCCAGGGTGGAGACGCGTGCGGTGTGCCGCGGCCAGCGCATCGCCAGCGGCAGGATCACGCTGAGGCCGGCGAGGTGGGTGACGAAGACCCAGGCGAAGGTGCGCCACAGACTGGCACCCTGGTCGAGATACATGATCGGCGCGATCAGCAGCGCGCTGATGCCGCTCGCGAGGGCGATCGCCCGCAGCCAGGTGAAGAAGCTGGCCCAGGAGAGCATCTCCGGGCGGGTTGTCGCGCCGCGGGTCAGCCACCAGGCGACGAGCACCGACTCCAGGACCGCGGCGGCGGCGAAGGTGATCGAGAAGAAGGCGGTGTTGCCGCTCAGGTGCCCAGCGGCGACCAGGCCGAGCACGCAGACCCCGCCCACCAGGGGGATCTGGCGGCGGGGGAGCAGCAGGAACAGCACCGCGATCAGGGCGCTGGTGACCCACCAGCGCGCGATCAGGTCGGGGTCGGGGGCGTGGGCCAGGGCGCGATAGCAGGCGAGGACCGCGAAGGCGACCATGCCTGCGGTCCGCAGCTCGTTATGACGTGTCCCGGGCAAAAGACTGTCCTCAGAATCGGCACGACCCTCCCCCGAGGGTCCTTCGGCAGCTGGTGAGGCGATGCCACGCTCGACGCTACGTTATTTGACCGCTTTTACGGTGGTAAATCAGGATACTGATATAGACCACGTCAGTGCCGGAACCGCGTGCTGCGCGGGCTACGAGCCGATCGGGTGGACCTCGCCGCAGAACATCGTCATCGCCACCCCGAGCCCCCGGGCGTCCTTGCCCGCCGCCGTCATGGCCGGCGAGGCGAGGGCGGCTCGCATCGCCTCCTCGTCGGCGAAGTCGAGCTCGGCGACGAGGTAGACGCCGTGCTCCCCACCCAGTGGCCGGGGCTTGGACCAGGAGACCCCGGCGAGGCCCGGGACCGGAGCGAGCATCGGCAGGTGCCGGGTGAAGTAGTGCTCGTCGAACTCAGCCGGGTCCTGGGGTACGGCGTACTGGATGGTCACGCGATGCATGCGGGCGTCGTCCTTCGTTGCCGGAGGGTGGGGTCGCGTGCCACACTATTACTGACCGATCGGTCTGTAAATCTGTCTGGGAGGTGGGCATGTCGGTCCAGGAGCAGGAGCACGAGCAGCTGGCGCGGTTCGAGGACACCATCGCCCGCTACGACCGGATCGAGCCGCGGGACTGGATGCCCGAGCGCTACCGCCGCACCCTGGTGCGCCAGATCGCGCAGCACGCGCACTCGGAGATCATCGGGATGCAGCCGGAGGGCAACTGGATCACCCGGGCGCCCTCGCTGCGACGCAAGGCGATCCTGCTGGCCAAGGTGCAGGACGAGGCCGGCCACGGGCTCTACCTCTACTCCGCCTGCGAGACGCTCGGCACCTCGAGGCGTGAGCTGACCGAGATGCTGATCGAGGGCCGGCAGAAGTACTCCTCCATCTTCAACTACCCCACGCTCTCCTACGCCGACGTCGGCACGATCGGCTGGCTGGTCGACGGCGCCGCGATCTGCAACCAGGTGCCGCTGTGCCGGACCTCCTACGGTCCCTACGGGCGCGCGATGATCCGGGTCTGCAAGGAGGAGTCCTTCCACCAGCGCCAGGGCTTCGAGCTGCTGGCCACGATGATGCGCGGCACCGAGGAGCAGCGCGCGATGGTGCAGGAGTCCGTCGACCGGTTCTGGTGGCCGGCGCTGATGATGTTCGGGCCGCCGGACGCCGAGTCGCCGAACACCGAGCAGTCCATGGCCTGGGGGATCAAGCGCGACACCAACGACGAGCTCCGCCAGAAGTTCGTGGACATGAGCGTGCCGCAGGCCGCGGCACTCGGGGTGACCCTGCCCGACCCCGACCTCCGCTGGAACGAGGACCGGCAGGCCCACGACTTCGGGCAGCCCGACTGGGAGGAGTTCAAGGCCGTGGTCTCCGGCAACGGCCCCTGCAACACCCAGCGGATCGCGCATCGCCGGCACGCCCACGAGGACGGCGCCTGGGTGCGGGAGGCCGCGACGGCCTTCGCAGCCCGGATGGCCGAGGAAGGAAGCTCATGACCGAGCCCCCTGCGGACGACTGGCCGCTCTACGAGATCTTCGTGCGCGGCAAGCGCGGCCTCAACCACGTGCACGTCGGGTCGCTGCACGCAGCCGACGACGAGATGGCTCTGCGGCACGCCCGCGACGTCTACACCCGGCGCAACGAGGGTGTGAGCATCTGGGCGGTGCGCTCCGCGGCGATCACCGCGTCCAGCCCCGACGAGAAGGACCCGTTGTTCGCCCCCAGCGGCGACAAGGTCTACCGGCACCCCACCTTCTACGACATCCCCGACGATGTCCCCCACATGTGAGCGCGAGATGACCCACCCGAGCCCCGACGACGCCACCTTCCACGACTCGGCGTACGACGGCCTGCTGGACCACCACACCGTGATGGACGACTCGCAGTGGGCCTTCGGCACCGACTTCGAGGACCCGCTGGCCGGGGTGGACACCACGGTGCCCGACGACGTGGACCCGAACGCCCTCGCGGCGTACTGCCTGATGCTCGGCGACGACGCGCTCGTGGCCTCGCACCGGCTCTCGGAGTGGTGCAGCCGCGCCCCGGACCTCGAGGAGGACATCGCGCTGGCCAACATCGCGCTCGACCTGCTCGGGCAGGCGCGCCTGCTCCTGGCCCGGGCGGCGGCCGCGGACCCCTCGGTGGTGCCGCCGATGCCCGAGGGCTCGCCGGTGCCGCCCGAGGACGCGCTGGCGTTCTTCCGCTCCGACGCGGACTTCCGCAACGTCCGGCTGGTGGAGGCCGCGAACGGCGACTTCGCGCACACGATCGTGCGGCTGCTGCTGTTCTCCACCTGGCGACTGGCGCTGCTGCAGCGGCTGGCGTCCTCGCGCGACCAGGTGCTGGCGGCGATCGCGGCCAAGGGCGTCAAGGAGATGACCTACCACCGCGACTACGCGGGCCGCTGGTTCCTGACGCTGGCCCAGGGCACCGACGAGTCGCGCTCGCGGCTCCTCGCGGCGGTGCCCGAGGTGTGGCAGTTCCACCACGAGCTGCTCACCGCCCACCCGGTCGAGGTCGAGGTCGCTGCCGCCGGCGTCGGCGTCGACCCGGCCGGCGTCGCCTCCGAGGTGGGGGTGCTGCTCGACCAGGTCTTCTCCGTGAGCGGCGTGGAGCGTCATGACGTGGCGCAGGTCGGCCCGGTCGCCGGTGGCTCGGGCCGGCACGGTCGGCACACCGAGGTGCTCTCACACCTGCTGGCGACGATGCAGTCGGTGGCCCGGGCGCACCCGGAGGGGCAGTGGTGACCGCGACCTCCGAGCACGACACCCTCGAGCGCGCACGCACGATCGCGGCCTCGGTGACCGATCCCGAGATGCCGATGCTCACCTTGGAGGACCTCGGGGTGCTGAGGTCGGTGGAGCGGGAGGACGGGACGGTCGTGGTCACGATCACGCCCACCTACTCGGGCTGCCCGGCGATGGCCACCATGCGTGACGACCTGCGCCACCGGCTGGCCGACGCCGGCTTCGATGCGCGGGTGCGGGTCACGCTGTCACCGGCGTGGTCGAGCGACTGGATCACCGAGCGCGGCCGGGACGCGCTGCGCGCGCACGGGCTCTCCGCCCCCGGCCCCGCGCCCCACAGGCAGGGACCGACGCCGATCTCCCTGCTCCCCACCCGCAGGGCCCTGAGCTGTCCGCGGTGCGCCGGCGATCGGGTCGAGCTGACCTCGGAGTTCGGTCCCACGGCCTGCAAGGCGCTCTACCGCTGCAGCTCGTGTCTGGAGCCGTTCGAGCACGTGAAGGAGATCTGATGGGCTCGACGGCGGTCTCCGGACTGCGCGGCACCCGAGGCGAGTTCCACACCCTCACGGTGGCCGAGGTCGAGCGGCTGTGCGACGACGCGGTCGCGGTCAGCTTCGAGGTCCCGCAGGACCTGCGCGGCGACTACGACTTCGAGGCCGGTCAGTCGCTCACCCTGCGCCGGGTCATCGACGGCGCCGACCACCGTCGTGACTACTCGATCTGTGCCCCGGCGGGGGAGCGGCCGCGGGTCGGGGTGCGGCTGATCCCCGGCGGCCGGTTCTCGCAGTGGCTGGTCGAGGAGGTCCGGCCCGGCGACCGGATCGAGGTGCAGACCCCGCGGGGCAGCTTCCGCGCCCGGCCCGACGGCGGCCGGCACCTGTGCATCGCCGCGGGCTCGGGGATCACCCCGATGCTCTCGATCGCCTCGACCGTGCTCACCGACCCCGACTCCAGGGTGACCCTGCTCTACGGCAACCGCACCACCCGGTCGGTGATGTTCGCCGAGGAGCTCGCGGACCTCAAGAACCGCTACGGCCCCCGCTTCGACCTCGTGCACGTGCTCTCTCGTGAGCCGCGCGACGTCGAGCTGTTCTCCGGGCGGCTCGAGGCCGACCGGCTCCGCCGGCTGCTGACCTCGCTCGTGCCGATGGCTGCCGTGGACCACGTCTGGCTGTGCGGTCCGTTCGGGATGATCAGCGACGCCCGCACGGTGCTCGCCGAGCTCGGGGTCGCGCCCGAGAAGGTGCACTTCGAGCTCTTCTACGTCGATGAGCCGCCACCTGCCCTGGAGCGACCGGACGCCGTCGTCACCGGTGAGACGAGCACCGTGACCGTCGTACTCGAAGGGCGCAGCACGACCACCGCGATGGCCAAGGACCAGCCGATCCTGGACTCCGCGCAGCTGACCCGCGCCGACCTGCCGTTCGCGTGCAAGGGCGGGGTCTGCGGCACCTGCCGGGCACACCTGTCGGTCGGCGAGGTGGATCTGCGTCGCAACTACGCCCTCGACGACGACGAGGTGGCGCGCGGCTTCGTGCTGACCTGCCAGAGCTACCCGGTCTCCGACGACGTCACCGTCGACTTCGACGCATGAGCACCGAGGAGGAGCAGCGGCTCGCCGAGCGCTGCACCGAGGAGATGTGGGGCGCCGATGCGGCCAGCCGGATGCTCGGGATGAGCGTCACCTCGGTCGCGCCCGGGGCTGCGTCGGTCTCGATGCCGGTCCGCGAGGACATGGTCAACGGCTGGCAGCTGTGCCACGGCGGCCTGGTCGCCGCGCTCGCCGACAGCGCGTTCGCGGTGGCCTGCAACTCCCGCGGCACCGTCACGGTCGCCGCCGGGTTCGACGTGAGCTTCCTGGAGTCCGCCCGGCTCGGCGACCTCCTGGTGGCCACCGCCACCGAGCGCGCGCTGCGCGGCCGCTCCGGGGTGTACGACGTCACGGTGACCCGCTCCTCGGACCAGACGGTGCTCGCCGAGTTCCGCGGTCGCAGCCGCTCCACCGGCCGGTCGAACCCGGCCGCGGGCTGACCCACCCGGCTCAGGCCTGCGGCGGGGGGCGCAGTCCGTCGAAGGCGAGATCGGTCAGCGACCGGGCCAGGGTGTCCACGTCGACCGGCCCGTCGGGGTGGTACCACTCGACCAGCGAGTTGACCATGCCGAAGAGCAGCCGGCTGATCAGCTCGGGCGCGATGTCGTCGCGCACAGAGCCCTCCTCCGCGGCCGCGCGGACGAGGCTGGCGAGCTGCTCGTCGAGCTGGCGCCGGCGAGCCAGCGCGGCGGTCTCGGTCTCGCTGTTGCCGCGGACGCGCAGGAGCAGCGTCACCGCGGGCAGGTGGGTGACCAGGATCCGCACCGACTGCTCGACCGCGTTGCGAAGCCGGTCGTGGGCACTGGTCGCGGGGGCGGCGTCGACCGCCGTGCGGATCACCGAGGAGAGCTCGTCGAGCGCCTCGTCGAGGGCGGCGGCGAGCAGGTGCTCCTTGCCGGGCACGTGGTGGTAGATCGCCGACTTCGTGACGCCCAGCTCCCGGGCCAGGTCACCGACGCTGGTGGCGTCGTACCCCTGGGTGTTGAAGAGGTCGATCGCGCGCCGCAGCACGGTGTCCCCGTCGTACCCCGGACGCCCGCGGCGCCGGGCGTCGGCAGCGTCCAGCTCCTCGTCCATGGCGGTCATGGTGCCACGGCCTCGCAGAGGAGCCGCCGGACACGACCTGATCCTCGGGACCGGCCGGGGGCCGGTCCCGAGGATCGTCGGGTCTAGCGGATGACCTTCACGTCCCCGCTGCGGACCACGCCCTCGACCCGCGCGATCAGCTTGCCGCGCAGGAAGATCCGGAACAGCACCCGGTCAGGGGCCCCGTCGTAGACCCGCGCGATGATCAGCGGACGACCCCGCTTGCTCCACACGGCCCTGGCCTTGAAGACCGCCTCGTGGCTGCTCAGGAACCGCAGGGTGCGGCCCTTCTTCCTGCGGGTGGCGTCGAAGCGGCCCTTGTAGTTGTTCAGCACGATCGAGCCGCGCACGTCGTTGCCGACCTTGCGCAGGTAGAAGTAGAACGCCGAGTCGCACTTCGCGCGTGCATACGACGTCTGTGGGCACTTGGTGGTGCCACGACCGGCCACGATCGGACCCTTCGGGGTCGCCGTCGCACCCTCCCAGGTCTTGGTCGCGGTGTCGGTGAACGTGGTGCCGCCGTTGGTGAACGACGCCTGCACGGTGTCCGTCCCTGGGGTGCCGTTGTTCGTCCAGGTGAAGGTGGCCTTCCCGCTGGCGTTGGTGACGCGGTTGCCCGCCGCCCCCTTGCCCGGACCCGACGTCACCGAGAAGCTGACCGTGGCCCCGGACTTCGGGGTCCCGTCGGTGTTGCGCACCGTGGCCGTGACCGTGTGGCTGGTGCCCACCGGGTTCTTGGCCGAGGCCGGAGTCAGCGTCAGGCTGCCCGGCAACGTGACTGCCGCACCCCCGATGATGACCCGCGCGTTGCGGTTCGCCGTGTCCTTGATCTGAGTGGACTCGACCAGGACCCCGAGACCGCCGATGTCGCCCTCGAAGCAGCCGTGCCACGGCCCGGAGTTGACGTCGGGGTCAGTCAGTCCCGGGAAGGCAGCCTGCCCCTCGGGCGTGAGCACCAGGTCATCCGAGTTTCCGCCGCAGCCCATGGAGACCCCTGGCAGCACGCCACCCAGCCAGCCGTACTCGGTGCCGTGGGACATCAGCCCGCCGCCGCTGTTGACGAAGTCGCCGATGGTCGCCGCGTTGGACGTCAGCGCCGCAGCACCGCCGTTGCTGCCGAGGTCGTTGGAGGCGCCGTCACCGGCGATCCAGATGATGCTCGGCTTTGCCGTTCCCGCGCGCAGCGCGTCGAAGAAGCCGTTGATCGCCGCATCGTCAGGGAAGTAGTTGACCGGCATCGAGTTCTTCACCCCGGCGCTGGCGATCGAGGCGCCGGCGTCGCCGGAGTAGCTGTTGGCCGGGTCGAAGCTGGGATCCGCCGAGCCCAGCGCGGCGATGCTGCCGTTCGCACCCGGACGCGCGACCTGCGGCTTGATGTTGGCGATGGCCTTCTCGATGTAGAGCCAGCCGACCTGGTTGGTCTGGGTGCCTCCGTCGTAGCTGCCGTGGTCGGTGAGGTCGTCTCCACCGAGGATCACCGGCCCGCCGAGACCGGCCGCAGTGGCTTGCGGCGAACTCAGCACTGCGAGTCCGGCGACGGCCAATAGCAGCGCGATCAGTGCGCTGGTGGCTTGGCGAGCTGTTCCTCGCCAGGGATGTGCGGTCTTCATTTGTAGCCCCCTGTTAGGACGGGAGACCCAGGCGCGGAACCGAGTGTTGCGCGCCCTTCCCCCACGACGGTCTTCATGTAAGGACGCGGCGGGTGGGCTGGCAACACTCACACGCCCACCCCATGGGCAGAGTACGGCGAAATGTCTGAAGTGCCCAGAAATTTGGGGTGATGTGCTAGCGAGCGGTCTAGTCACACGGCGTCAGGGGGTTCCGCTCGGGCGGCCGGAGGAGCACGATGAGCGGTTGACTCCACGAAACGACAGAGGGCCAGCAGCCGCGGGGGGCTGCTGGCCCTCTGTGTGTGCTGTGCGCTGCAAAGCGGTGACGCTTCACCTCGAGATCAGAGTCCGGTGGTCGCCGCGGCCGTCGCCATGTCCGGCAGCAACAGATCCACGACGATCGGTACGTGGTCCGACCGCTTGGTCGCTACCCAGTCCGCGTAGGTCCCCACCGACAGCTCGATGCCTCTTGTCCACTCGGCCGGGACGAAGATGTGGTCGATGTGAAACGGCCGCTCGAGCTTCCGCTGGTGGTACAGGGTCGGCTCGGTGAGCGGGTCGACCCCTCCTCGCGCCAGCGTGAAGGCGCTGACGAGCCCTCGTGCACTGAGTTCGCTCACTGTGTGTGCGTGCCGACGTGCGTCAGCCGTCGCCGAGGAGATCGGCGCGTTGAGATCGCCCGCCAGGACAACCGGGCCGTCGATCGAGGGAATCACCTCGGCAACCACACGCGCCGTCTGGGCGGCGTAGGTGAGTCGACCCTCGGCCCACTGTGGACCTAGTGCCCATACAGCGAGAACAGTGAAGCTGAGTGGTCCCGTGACCTGCACCGGCACAACCCACGGCTGGCCAAGGATGGTCGGCAGCGGCTCGACATGCCAGGGGTCCTGCGCGAGGACGCCAATGTGCTTGGTATGACCGGGCTGGTCGACCGCAAGTCTTAGCCCGGATCCACCGATGAGCTTGGTCGGGTGAGCGTGCCGTAGAACGAGAATGCCCTTGCGTGGCGGGAGAATCGGAGTTCTTCAGGCAACGATTCGACCGAAACGCAAAGGACATCTCTGAGGTGAAACTCTCTCACACGCTCCGGCGACGTCGGCAGGTTCGATGACCCGAATCTCGTGTCGGCCGGCGGGTCTGGTTCCGGTGCTCGCGCTGGCCGAGTCCGCCGGGCTGCGGGAGCTGGCTGATGAGCACCTGAGCGTGCCGACCGACAAGGGCGCGAACGCCGGGTTGAAGGTCGCCTCGCTGGTCGGTGGGATGGTCGCCGGTGCGGACTCGATCGATGACATGGCGCTGCTGCGGCACGGCGGGATGGGCCGGGTCTTCGCCCGGGCCTACGCGCCCTCGACGTTGGGGTCGTTCCTGCGGGCGTTCACCTTCGGCCACGTCCGCCAGCTCGACGCGATCGCCTCGCGGTTCCTGATCGCGCTGGCCGGGCTCACCCGACTCCTGGGCGTCGGGCCGGTCCTGTCCGGCCGCCGACCTGGCGGGACAGGGCCGGGTACGCGTTGCTCGATGTCGACGACACGATCATCGAGGTCCACGGCCACGCCAAGCAGGGCGCCGGGTTCGGCTACTCCGGTGTCCGCGGCCTCAACGCGCTGCTGGCCACGCTGACCACCGCCGACGACGGCGCCGGTGGTCGTGGCCCAACGGCTCCGCAAGGGATCGACCGGGTCGCCACGCGGCGCGAAGCGCCTGGTCGGCGACGCGGTGAGGACCACCCGGCGACTGCTCGGCAAGACCCAGCCGGTGCTGGTGCGGATGGACTCGGCGTTCTACGGCCGCGGACCCGTCCACGCCGCACTGGCCGGCGGCGCCGCGGTGTCGGTCACGGTGCGGATGGACCAGGCCGTCAAGAAGGCGATCGCCACGATCGGCGACGACGCGTGGACCACGATCGAGTACACCGACGCCGTGTTCGACGAGACCACCGGCCGCTGGATCTCTCGTGCAGAGGTCGCCGAGATCGACTTCACCGCGTTCGGCGCGCCGAAGAAGACCGACAGGTCCCCGGGCGGCTGGTGGTCCGCCGGATCCCCGACTTCAACGCCGAGAAGAACAAGGCAGCCGGCCAGGACACCCTGTTCGACATGTGGCGGTTCCACGCGTTCTTCACCACCGCCGATCCCGAGTCTCGACACCGTCGCCGCGGACCAGACCCACCGCGCATCACGCGGTCATCGAGCAGGTCCACGCCGACCTGAAGGACTCAGCGCTGGCGCACCTGCCGTCCGGGGTATTCACCGCCAACGCCGCCTGGCTGGTCCTCGCGGTCATCGCGTTCAACCTCACCCGCG